>NZ_JAIHLQ010000100.1 GCF_019733355.1 Pseudomonas baetica
ATCATGTTCTTCACATAGTCAGCGTGACCTGGGCAGTCAACGTGAGCGTAGTGACGGATCAGCGAGTTGTATTCAACGTGCGCGGTGTTGATGGTGATACCACGAGCTTTTTCTTCCGGCGCACTGTCGATCTTGTCGAAGTCGACGATTGCCGAACCGAAAACCTCGGAGCAAACGCGAGTCAGAGCAGCAGTCAGAGTGGTTTTACCGTGGTCAACGTGACCGATGGTCCCTACGTTAACATGGGGTAGGGAACGATCAAATTTTTCCTTAGCCATCGATATCACCCTCAAACAGAAGAATTAGACAAACAATATCAACCATTAAAACAAAGGCAGATATTTTCATATCTGCCTTGTTATATGGAGCTCTTGAGCGGATTTGAACCGCTGACCTCACCCTTACCAAGGGTGTGCTCTACCAACTGAGCTACAAGAGCAAAACAATTCGCACAACCTGCAAGCTTGGAGCGGGTAGCGGGAATCGAACCCGCATCATCAGCTTGGAAGGCTGAGGTTCTACCACTAAACTATACCCGCAGAGCCTGCAGCTCACGCTTAAATCTGGTGGAGGGAGAAGGATTCGAACCTTCGAAGTCGTAGACGTCAGATTTACAGTCTGATCCCTTTGGCCGCTCGGGAACCCCTCCTAATCAGGCCGGCATTTTATACTATGCCAGGCCACTGTCAAGCATTTTCTCATTTAAAAACCTGAGGTTAGCTGCATTGACATCACTCTTTCATGACCACCTCTTCAGGTCTTCACTGTGGAGCGGGCGCCATTCTATGCAAACTATTCGGCAGGTGCAACCCCTTCGCACAGCATTATTTTATGTTTTAACTCATTGAATTCCTTGGAAAGGTTTCGCAACTGATCATTACCCAACAATCGCGGGCCTTCAGGTGCGATACGCAGCCAGTATCCTGTTGCCGGACGCTCATCAGACAATGGCGAAGCCTTGATATTCATCTCTGCCAATCGACGCCCCAACGCTTCAACCAAATCCTGACGAGCAAATCCCCCCAAATAAAGACAGCGCCCCTCAGAGCGCTGACCGGCATTCTCCCGAGGAGCGTACAGACTCTCGCTGAGCAAACGAATGTCATGCTGGGATCCTTTATACAAACTCAGCGGGGTGACATCTTTTGCACGCAAAGGTGCTTCCTGCTGATGCCAGACGTAATAGAAAGCATTGAGAACAAGGAACAGCAGGAACAACCAACGCATACAGACCTCAGGATAAAGGACACGCCATAGCCAAGCCTACGAACACCAGGTCGGGAACAACCCTGGCCTCTGGCGCAACATCTGCTACTAATACGGCATCCCCCCCTGTAAGAAATACAGTGAAGCTCTCCCCCCAATAGGCTCGCGCCATTTCCATCTGAGTGAGCACGAACCCTTTTAGCATCAAAGAGCAACCACGCTCCACCGCCTCAACAGTACTCCGACCGGGAGCTTGGCTTGTCAATGCGCGCTCAGCCGCGAGATCACCGTATCGAATCTTTCGCGTATGGGTTCGCAACTGGTTACGCATCAACGGCATGCCAGGACAAATAAAGCCCCCGAGATGTTCCCCATCTTCCGCGATGAAGTCCGCCGTTACCGCAGTGCCAAAATCCAGCACCAGACATGCACCTTCAGCCAAATGGAATCCGCCGAGCATCGCCAACCAACGATCAAGCCCTAAACGCTCGTAATCCTCATAACCGTTTCTAACACCAGACATTTCACGAGCGGGCTTTGCACATATAACTGTCAGATCGAAATCTCGCCGAAGCATTTCGATTAACGCTTCCGTCTCCTCGAGAGTACGAACACTAACAAGACGGCATTTGCTTAACGACAATCCAGCTAGAGCAAATAGACCATCACGCAGGGCCTGATCAGAGTCAACCACACCCTCAGCGATCAAAACTGCAGCCTCGGCACTCAGCACGCGCCACTTTATGAAGCTGTTGCCACAATCAAGCTCAAGAATCATCACGCAACCTCAGGCTGAGCTCGCCACCGCTAAAGACCTTTTCCACGCCACTCACCTGTAAACGCAGCGCACCTTGGCTATCGATCCCCAGCACAACACCATCTATTCGGTTGACACCAGCAATCAACGACACTGATCGCTCCTGCCATAAATGGTTTTCCTCCCATTCCGCCTGGAGAACTGAAAAACCTCCGACTTGCTGACGCTGTATGTATGAGCGCAACTGCTCGCTTAACTCGAAAACCAGAACATTACGATCGCAAGCTTTGCCGGACTCAAGCCGCATGGAAGTCCATTGCTGATCAACCTCCTCTGCAACCTGCATATTTACGTTAATACCTATACCTAGCACCACGTGACACACATCAGCCGGATCCCCAACCAACTCCAGCAAAATACCGGCAATTTTCTTATTGCCGACGAGAACATCGTTAGGCCACTTCAAACCCGCGCCAGTGACTCCCAACTTTTGCAGTGTTCGCATGACTGCCAACCCAACAACAAGACTCAAGCCCTCAAGCTGGCGCATCCCACCGTCAATTCGCAGAACGAGACTGTAATAAAGGTTTTCGGCAAACGGGCTAACCCACTTACGCCCTCTACGCCCACGTCCAGAAATCTGTCGCTCGGCAAGCACTAAAAATGGCGCTGCCTGGCCCCGGCCAATGGCGCGCAAAGCCTCAGCATTAGTCGAATCGATAGAATCAAAAACCGCGATTGGCCAACTCTCTTTCATCCCCGCTACTTTAAGAGGATCGATCAACACAAGCGGCGCAGCCAACTGATAGCCCCGCCCCCGAACCTTGTGAATGGACAGCCCAAGCTCAGCCTCCAAGTGCTGAAGCTGCTTCCATACCGCACTTCGACTAACTCCCAAGGCGGCGCCTAGGTCCTGACCAGAATGGAATCGCCCATCCTTCAGAAGATTCAACAACGTCAGCATGTAGGTCTCGCCTCACAGTGAGGCCCGAATAATAGCCATGCGCCGGGCCGTTGCATAGAAAACAAGCAGACACATTTCCTGCGGGCAAAACAAAACCCCAACTGCTTTCGCAATTGGGGTTTCGGAATTTAATCTTGACGATGACCTACTCTCACATGGGGAAACCCCACACTACCATCGGCGATGCATCGTTTCACTGCTGAGTTCGGGATGGGATCAGGTGG
>NZ_JAIHLQ010000101.1 GCF_019733355.1 Pseudomonas baetica
ACGACGACGCCCCTAATCAGGCAAAAAACCCCAACGGTGACAGCGCCGATTGTGTGCCGTCGACCTGCACCAACGGCTGCCCCGTATCGATGGTCACCGGCGAAGAACTGCTGACCCTCACCGATGGCACGCTCGATGGCTTGCTGCCGTTCGAGTTCACCCGGTTGTATCGCACCAGTGCGGCCGAGATCGATGTCGGGTTGGGGTTTGGCTGGAGCCATTCGCTGGCGCATCGGCTGGCGTTCGACGCTGACGAGGTGGTCTGGATTGACCACGAAAACCGACGTACACGGTTTCCGTTGCCGAGTGTCGAGCGGCCGGCGATTCACAACAGTCTGTCGCGGGCGGCGATCTTTCTCGGCGATGAACCGCAGGAGTTGATCCTTGCGCTGGCCGGGGAAACAGCGCGGTTTTATCACTTTCGGGCGGGGCGGCTGACGGCGATCAGTGATGCTTATGGCAACCGTCTGACGGTGCATAGGGATCGGTCTGACAGGGTTCAGCGATTGGATAACGGGGCGGGTCGGTCTCTGTTATTGCGCTACGACCGTCAGCACCTGATCGGCATTGATTACCAGTCGTTTCAACAGGCTGAGTGGAAGACTGAACACTCCCTCGTCAGCTACCGCTACGACGCCTATCAGCACCTGATCGAAGCGACTAACGCGGCCGGTGACAGCGAGCGTTACGACTACGACGATCTGCACGTCATTCTGCAGCGCCAACTGACCGGTGGGGCGAGCTTCTTCTGGGAGTGGCAAGGGGCCGGCAAGGCTGCCCGTTGTGTCCGGCACTGGGCGTCGTTCTCGCAGATGGACACCCGCTACGTCTGGAATGACGACGGCAGTGTCGCGGTGCATTACGTCGACGGCACCGAAGAAACCTACGTCCACGACGACCGCGCCCGATTGGTGCGCAAGGTCGAGGCTGACGGTGGCGAACACCTCAAGGCCTACGACGATGAGGGGCGGCTGATCGCCGAGCAGGACCCGCTCGGCGCCGTCACCGAATACCGCTACGACGACGTTGGACGGCTGATCGCGCTGATTCCGCCGGATGATGTGCCAACGTCCTACGAGTACCGCAACGGTTTCCTGCACCGCCGTTCGCGTGGCGAAGCGCTGTGGACCTATTGGCGCAATGCCCAGGGCGATGTCATCGAGGCGGTCGATCCCGACGGCCACGTCACCCATTACCACTACGACGCCCGCGGGCAGTTGCTGTCGATCCGCTACCCGGACACCAGTCGGCATGTTTTCGTCTGGAACAACCTCGGCCAGTTGATTGAAGAAACCCTGCCCGACGCTGGCGTGCGGCGCTTTGCCTACGACGCACTGGGGCGGCGGACTACAACGGCGGACGAACACGGCACCGTGACTCGCCAGCATTGGGACGCCGTTGGCCGACTGATCCAGACGACTTCTCCTACGGGCGCCACACGCGCTTACAGCTACGGCGCCTATCACCAGGTCACCGCCGAACGCGACGAACTCGGGCGCATCACCCGCTATGAATATGACGACGACTTGCATCTGGTGTCCCGGCGGATCAACCCCGACGGCACGCGGGTGCAGTACCGCTACGACCACGCGCAACTGCTGCTCACCGAGATCGAGAACGAGTCCGGCGAACAGTATTGCTTGGACTACACGCCCAACGGACTGATCCGACAGGAAACCGGCTTCGACGGACGACGTACCGCTTACGCCTACGACCTCAATGGCCACTTGCTGGAAAAGACCGAGTTCGGCGACGACGGCTCGACGTTGGTCACCGCCTACGAGCGCGATGCGGCCGGACGCCTGCTGCTCAAGACCCTCCCCGACGGGGTCAAGGTTGCCTACCGCTACGACCGCCTCGGTCGGCTGATCGGCGTCGACGACGGCCAGAAACACCCGCTGGCCTTCGAATACGACCGGCAGGATCGGCTGATCACCGAGCATCAGGGCTGGGGCACTTTGCGCTACACCTACGACGCCTGCGGCCAACTCAAGCGCCAGCGCCTGCCGGACAACAGCAAGCTCGACTACCACTACGCCAAGGGCGGTGCGCTGACCGCGATCCACCTCAACGGCGCGCCACTGACGCAGCATGTCTACCGCGCCGGTCGCGAACAGCATCGCCAGCAAGGCCTGCTGCTCAGCGAATATGCCTACGACGATCAGGGTCGATTGCTCGCTCACGCCGTAGGCCATCAGCACGGCTCGCTGTATCGCCGCGATTATGCCTACAGCGCCAACGGCAACCTGGAACATATTGCCGACACCCGCCACGGCCAGCGCACCTACGGCTACGACGCGCTCGACCGCTTGATCCGCGTGCGTCACTCACGCGACGAACTGCCGGAATCCTTTGCCCACGACCCGGCCGGCAACCTGCTCATGCAGGACCGCCCCGGCCCGTCCCGCGTTGAAGGCAACCGCCTGCTGATGCAGGGTGATCGCCATTACGACTACGACGCCTTCGGCAACCTGATCCGCGAACGCCGCGGCACCGGGCAAAAACTCGTCACCGAATACCGCTACGACTGCCAGCACCGCCTCATCGGCCTGACCCGCCCCGACGGCAAAACCGCGAGCTACCAATACGACGCCTTCGGCCGCCGCATCCGCAAAACCGTCGACGGCGAAACCACCGAGTTCTTCTGGCAAGGCGACCACCTCGTCGCCGAAAGCAGCCAAAGCCAGTACCGCAGCTACGTCTACGAACCCGGCACCTTCCGCCCGCTGGCACTGCTCGACGGCAAAGGCCCAAAAAAAGCCTGCCCGTTCTACTACCAACTCGACCACCTCGGCACCCCGCAGGAACTCACCGACTACAGCGGCGACATCGTCTGGTCCGCGCAATACGACGCCTACGGCAAAGTCTCGGCGATCACCCTGGCTGGCGAGGAATACCTGGACCAGCCGCTGCGGTTTCAGGGGCAGTATTTCGATGGGGAGAGCGGGCTGCATTACAACCGGCACCGGTATTACGACCCACGGTTGGGCAGGTATCTGACACCGGACCCGGTGAAGTTGGCGGGTGGGTTGAATCAGTATCGGTATGTGCCGAATCCGACGGGGTGGGTGGATCCGTTGGGGTTGAG
>NZ_JAIHLQ010000102.1 GCF_019733355.1 Pseudomonas baetica
CAGAACGCCTAGAACTCGAAATCTAACGTCCGTTCGGGCATCGAGGTCCATGTCGGGGTGGGACGGGCCCGTGGCTTCAAGATCACTTGCAGTCCGACCGCGATGTCTTGGTTGCGCGAGAGGTTGTCGACAGGCCATGCTGAGTGTGCGATGGTTGATCGCTTCCTCGCCGCTCTCCACGGCGACGATGGCCGCCGCCATCAGCAAGTGCGCCAGTTCCCCTATGGTGCCCTCGCTGCGTGTGAGCAGGTAGCGAGCCATGTCCAGCGTGGCAATTGGGGAAGGCCGGCGCAGCGGGAGCGAAGCGGCGAAGCTGGCCAGCAGTGAGCAGCAATCGTCGTTGGCCTCCCATACCGGCAGCATCATCGGCTCGAAGCGATTTTCCAACTGGTCATCGGAGCGGATGGCTAGGTAGGCGTCGCGCGTGCCTACCCCAACCAACGGGATGCGCAGTTCGTTGCCGAGGAAGCGCAGCAGGTTGAGGAATTCCCGGCGGTTGACGCTGTTGCCGGCCAGCACGTTGTGCAGCTCGTCGATCACCAGCATGCGCACGCCGACCTTGCGCAGCAGTGCCAGAGCCAGTTGCTCCATTTCCGGCAACCGTGGGCGTGGGCGCAGCGGCGCGCCCATCGCGGCGAGCAGCGCGACGTAGAAGCGGATCACGGACGGCTCGGACGGCATCTGCACGACCAACACCGGGATGTGCTCCTGGTCGGCGTCGGAGCTGGCCGGGTGGGTGCGGCGGAACTTCTCGACGATCATCGACTTGCCATTGTTGGTCGGGCCAACCAGCAGCAGGTTGGGCATGCGTTGCTTGTTTGGCCACGCATAAAGGGCTTCCAGCCGGTTCAGCGCCTCGACTGCGCGCGGATAGCCGATCCAGCGGTCGGCGCGAAGGCGCTGGATGCGCTCGTCCGCCGGAAGACGGGCCAAGCCCTGGGCCGCCGGCAGCAGGTGGGACAGGTCGATGATGGGATATTCGTCCACGGCTACCACTCCTCAATCTGGTCGAACGGTTTGGCGGGTGGCAAGTTGTCTGCCTGCGGGTCGGCAATATCCGTATCCGGCGGAACGGGCTTGTCCGGCCGAGCTGATGTCTTGAGGTGCTGGCGGCGATCCGCGTCACGCCGCGCCTTGCGTGTGGCCTTCTGCGCGCTGGTCACAATCTCACGCATCTGGCCGATCATGCGGAACAGCGCCGACTCATCCACCTGTTCGCGCCCTTGCTGCCGCAGTTTCGCCAGCGCCTGCCGTTGTTCCCAGAGGGTGACAGCCGGATGCGACAAGGTACGGTAGGGAATTTCCAGGTAATGCTGTCCCTCCGGTTCCAGGACCCAGATACGGCTGATGTCGCGCGGATCGCGCCGGATCAGAAAGGACGGCCAGCGTTCACGCCGCGCAATCCACGGCTTGAGCGCATCGGCGTAGTAGTGGATGTGGTCGATGACAAAGCCGGTGCGGGTCAGCGTGCGCCGGAGGATCGGCAGAAAATCGACCAGGAACGAAGTAGCGCGTGTGACGACGGCCGGTACGCCGACACGCGCCACGGCCTCGGCCCAGCGCGCGGCCGGCGGTTGGAGCAGGCCGTTGTGCACCGAACCGTGGTAGGTGCCGACCGCCAATGTGAGCCAGCGCTCTAGCTCGCGCAGCGTCAGGGCGGCCTTGTTTTCGGAATCGTAGTCGCCGCGCTGGTCAGGGTTGGAGAAGGTCGTTCCCGGCAGTTCGTCGTGAATCATCTGCATCGCCGTGCCGATGATCCGTTCCACGATGCCGCCATAGTGCGGCTGTCCCAGCGGGCGATAGTCCAGCCGGATGCCATGCTGCTCGCAACCCCGGCGCAGGGCCTCGCTCTTGAACTCGGCCGCGTTGTCTAGGTAGAGCAGCAAGGGCTTGCCGCTCATCTGCCAATCCATTTCCACGTTCAGTCCTTCCAGCCAAGGGCGCTTGTCGCAGGCGACATGCACGAGGCACAGGCCAACCGAAACGGCAGACGGCGCTTCCAGCGTGACGACCATGCCGAGCACGCAGCGGGTGAACACGTCGATGGCGAGGGTCAGGTACGGGCGGCCAATAGGTTGCCGGTCGCGGTCATCGACCACGATCAGGTCGATGACCGTATGGTCTATCTGCACCTGCTCCAGCGGCGCGGTCACGGCAGGAGGCTCGCCGCCCACACCTTGTAGGTCACGAGCGGCATCCTGGCCTTCCCGCCGGCGGATGACCTTGCGCGGGTCAAGGCTAGCGATCCGTAAGGCCACGGTATTGCGCGCCGGCACTCGCAGTTTTTGAGCCTTGCACACCTGAGTGACTTCGCGGTGAAAGGCCGCTAGGCTGCGCTTCTGCTTGGTCAGGAACCGCTTTTGCAGTAGCTCGTGGATGACGCGCTCGACCGGTTCCGGCAAGCGCCCCTTACCTTTACCTCCACCGGACTGGCCGGGCACCAGATCCGTCACGAGGCCGCTGCCTTGCCGGGCACGCCGGATCAGAACGTATACCTGGCGCCGAGACAAGCCCAGCGCCTGAGCCGCCATATCGGCCGCTTCGTGCCCGACCGTCTCCGACTGCGCCAACGGACTGATGATCTCCGCACGACGGCGCGCACGCTCCCAAGCCTCATCAGGCAGAGTGGCCACGCCTTGTTCTGGAATCCGTGGGGTGTCCGTCGCCATGCTCACCTCGCTTTGGTGCACACGAGTATTGAGCATAGTCGAGATTGGTGCAGATCACTTCTGATATTGAACTGTCAGGAGCTGGCTGCACAACAGCCATTACGCCCAATCAACTGGTGCAGTCGTCTTCTGAAAATGACACCTGACTCGGTGAGGATGGCATCGGGCAGCTCGTTGTCCTTGGCCAGGCGGGTGACGGTGGCCAACTGCTCGTCCAGCAGCTGCAAACGCTCTTCCAGGTACTGGTCGCTGTTCGGGTTGATCGCCAGGGG
>NZ_JAIHLQ010000103.1 GCF_019733355.1 Pseudomonas baetica
GGCGCTGGCGAAGAAACGATGGGACAACCTCGGCCTGGTCTCGATACTGGACACGATAAACCGACTTAACCGTATAACCTGAACCGCCGTATACGGAACCGTACGTACGGTGGTGTGAGAGGACGGCGGATGTGAATCCGCCTCCTCCTCGATTCTGACGAGTAGGCTGGAAATTTCCTACAGATGGCGGGTGGGTTGGCAATGCTTTCACAAACTTTTCACGTCTTTCAAAGTAGGGTGAAGCCATCCGTTAGAAAGCAAGTCTCCAGCCCGTCTCCCCAGCGGGCTTTTTTTTGCCTGCGATAAAACCTTTTGCGAAATCGCTGTCCAATCGGCGCTGAGTGCGTACCAACAGCATTGAATTCCGGCCTTCTGTGTCATCCCAATTTTTGAGGTTTTTGTCATGCGTTTAACACTGCCTGCTCTGGTTCTTGGGCTTCTGGTTGCTCAAGGTGCAATGGCTGCTGGTGATGGCACAGCTGCGCTCGGCGGTGGCCTGGGTGGCGCGCTGGGTAACGTGGTCGGCCAGAAAATGGGCGGCAGCAATGGCGCAGCGATTGGTGCTGGCGTGGCAGGCGCCGCAGGAAGTGCAATGGGGGCGCGTAAAGGCAGCCGGACCAAAGCAGCCATTGGCGGCGGTGTCGGTGCGGCCGGTGGTTCGATCATCGGCAACAGCCTCGGTGGCAGGAACGGTGCGACCATCGGTGCGGGTCTTGGTGGTGCGGCTGGCGGTGCGGTGGGCAGTAATCTGTCGAAAGGTCACAAGCGCCACTGAGACTGATCGTCTGTCTTCGTCCTGAAATAGGTTTAATCCCGTTCCACCTAAACGCCCGGTGCACCCCATCGGGCTTTTTCGTTGGTGAACGTTTTTTCCTCAGGCGCCTCCAATCTTACATAGGCCCTTTTTTGGGCGGACTTTCCCGATTCGGGAACTGTGAGGTTCATATGCGACTGTCATTATCTGCACTGTTTTTCGGATTGCTGGTTTCGCAAGGCGTAATGGCGGCCGGCGACGGCACGGCGGCTGTAGGGGGCGGGCTGGGTGGTGCGTTGGGCAACGTGGTCGGCGGGCAACTCGGCGGGAGTACAGGCGCGGCAGTGGGGGCGGGTGTTGGCGGTGCGGCGGGCAGTGCCGTCGGGGCGAATAAACGCAATCGTACGGAAGCCGCCATTGGCGGAGGCCTCGGCGCAGCCGGCGGCTCGGTGATCGGTAACAGCCTGGGTGGTTCCACGGGGTCAACCATCGGTGCAGGATTGGGTGGCGCGGCGGGTGGTGCGGTCGGCAATAATCTGGGTGGCGATGGCGGGAAGTCTCATTCCGGTGGTGGTCATAAACATAAGAACAAACATAAAAACCGACATCATTGATTTAAGATTCAACAGAAACCCGGCCGTGTGCCGGGTTTCTTGTTTCTGTTGGTCAGTCGTTGGAACGATTGGCCCTGGGGCTTTTCGAACGTCATACACTCCCCCCAATTCATGAGGTTTGCCATGACTCCCGAAACTGAAGGCAAGGAAGAGAAAGGCCCGAGTGGGCTGCCGTATATCAATGATCCGGGGAATGAGGATCCGGGGTCGCTGATGGATGATGCGACGGTGCCGTTGGATGATTCGGATGATGTCTTGGATGACGAGGAGGAAGATGAGCAGTGAAGGGGATTTTCATCCCCCTATCTGGAAGGTGAGGGGCCTGGATTAGGCCTCTCATTGAGGTTTAAGACGTTATCCAGTTTAAATAGAATGTTCTTTGCTCTTCCGGGTCGTTCGTGAGATTTTCTTCCTCATAGTCAAATATGAAAACAACCTCTTCCAAAGAAGGTTTTTTACCCATCACTAATTCGTATGCTTTTAAACCGAGCGACATTTGGGATGACATGCTCGATGGATGCACATTGATTTTCGAGCCCTTGCAAAAAAAACGTATGTGAGGGTTGCTTTTTCTCAGTAATCCAAAGCACTTATAAAAATCGCGATCTGTATAAGTTTGGCTGCTTTGGTTTTCTAAGTTTAGAGTTATAGATACCTTTGTGTCGTCACAGATGAGTTCGACTTCTTGTTTTTTATCGTTGATCCCTATTGTTACTTTGATGTTGGAAATCATCTATCTATTCTCCTGTATGGATTTGGAATGGAGTAGCCAAATTCTCTGCCGTCGTCAATGATTATGGTTGCGCCAAGGATGTCTTCTCTTCTGATCCTGCCAGGAATGGCAACCTCCTGTTCTTTCTCGAATTTATATGCTGCACCTAGTTCCTTTTTGAGGTCGTGACCTGGGATCATTTTTAGTGTGTAGAGAAATCCGGTTTTTGTACCGTGTCCAGTAGCAAACGTTTTTCCCACTTCTCTAGATGGTGATGTGCTAATGAAGTTGCTGGGTGGAAAGTCACTGTCGATTGAGTGGAGCAGTAGGTCATTGCTGTCACCTTTACTTTTAAACCCGTATTCAAAAATTTCTGAGGGATCTTTCATGTCGCCACGGTATAAATACTCATGGTTTGTTTGTGGGGTAGGGAGGGTTGGGTGATCCTCACCATTTTGTACTCTCCCTGTTGGATCATTTTTTTCAGAAGTTCGCTTACATTCATCGCCACCCGGACAGGAACTCAACCCCAACGGATCCACCCACCCCGTCGGATTCGGCACATACCGATACTGATTCAACCCACCCGCCAACTTCACCGGGTCCGGTGTCAGATACCTGCCCAACCGTGGGTCGTAATACCGGTGCCGGTTGTAAT
>NZ_JAIHLQ010000104.1 GCF_019733355.1 Pseudomonas baetica
TGCGTATTTCGCTCATCGTGACCGGTCATTTCGCTAACAACGTGACCGGTTTCTCCACCCGATTGCGCGGGGTCTAAATTCTAACCGCATCGGTCACGATGCCGCTTCTTCTTCCGTCTTTTTACGTCGCAGCGACTCACCCTTCATCACGATTCGATACGCGCTGTGCACCAGCCGATCCAGCAAGGCGTCGGCCACTGTCGGATCGTTGATCCAGCCGTGCCAGTGATCGACCGGAAGTTGGCTGGTCAGTACCGTCGACCGCGAGCCGGCGCGGTCGTCGATCACTTCCAGCAAGTCGTGCCGGGCATTTTCTTCCAGCGGCGCCAGCGCCCAGTCGTCTAAAATCAGCACGTCGACTTTGGCCAGTTGTTGCAGCGTGCGGCCGAAGCTGCCGTCGCCGTGGGCGATCCGCAGTTGTTCCAGCAGGCGTGGCGTGCGCAGGTAGAGCGTGCTGTAGCCTTGGCGGCAGGCCTGGTTACCCAAAGCGCAGGCGAGCCAGGTTTTGCCGACGCCGGTTGGGCCGGTCAGCAACAGGTTGTGCTGTTGGCGGATCCAGTCACCGCCGGCCAGGGTTGCGAGCTGGCGTTCGTCCAGTCCTCTGCCTTGGCGGCGGTCGAGGTCTTCCAGGCAGGCGCCGGCGTATTTGAGTTTGGCTTGTTTGCGCAGTCGCTCCAGGCGTTTGTTGTCGCGCCAGGCCAGCTCGCGGTCGAGCAGCAGGCCGAGCCGCTCATCGAAGCTCAAGCTGTGGCTGGCTGGCAGTGTCCACTGCTCTTCCAGCGCCTTGGCCATGCCGCTGAGGCGCAGGTGGTGCAATTGATTAAGCGTGTGTTGCGTCATCATTGAACAGCTCCTTTTGGGTGTAATAGTCGGCACCGCGCACGTTCTCGTGGCAGGCGGGTTGAGCGGCGGTGACCTTGGGCAGCGGTTGCTGGTCGAGCCCTTGTTTGAGCAGGTTGCGTACGGTGCGGCTGTTGAGCGCGCGCAGTTGCACGGCGCGGCTGGCTGCCGCCTCCAGACGCTCGTTGCCATAGTGGCGAGCCAGCGAGAGCAAGCCCAGGCAGGAGCGGTAGCCCATCTCCGGATGGGGTTTGTGGGTCAGTTGATGTTCGACGATCTGCCGGACGTGCGGGCCGATCCGCTCGCCCCAGTCGAGCAGGCGCTGAGGCGTCCAGTCGCGATGGGCCTTGTGCGAGGCCGGCATGTGTTCGCTCTGGGTGCTGTAGGCGCCGCGCCGCGGGAGCAACAGGTGGCTGGCGACTCGCCGGTGGCCATGCAGGATTTCGACGGTATGGGCGCTCACTCTGGCGTCGACGCTTTGCCGGGCCAAGGCCGAGGGCACGCTGTAAAAGCCGCCATTCACTTCGATGTGGTAATCAATGTTGACCTTGCAGCGCTTGAAGGTCACGACCTCATACGGATGCGCCGGCAGCGGCCTGAGCGCTGGCTGGTCGAGTTGCTCGAACCAGTCCCGTCGGCATCCGTCGAGCTTTTTGAACGGGCGTCGGTTCAAGTCCTCCAGCAAGACGGCGATGGCCTGATTGAGCGCATGCAGGCTGAAGAACTGCTGATGCCGCAACCGCGCCATGATCCAGCGCTCGACTACCTGCACCGCTACCTCTGCCTTGGCTTTGTCCTGCGGCTTGCGCGGGCGCGCCGGGAGCATGATGGCGCCGTAGTGCTGGGCGCACTCCAGTGCCGCGCGGTTCAGACCCGGCTCATAACGGTCAGGCCGGGCAACCAGGGCGCGAGGGTTGTCCGGGACGATCATTTCGGGGACGCCACCGAAGTAGCTGAGGGCCTGGCTCAACGCCGTCAGCCAGTCCACCTGGGTCTCGCCCGGCGTGGCGCACGCGTAGGTGTAGTTCGAGGCGCCGAGGGCTCCGACGAAGATGTGGGCCTGGCGGATCTCGCCGGTGGCGGCGTCGATCACCGGCAGCGTGGGCCCGGCGTAGTCGATGAACAGCTTTTCG
Source organism: Pseudomonas baetica (assembly GCF_019733355.1). Taxonomy (GTDB): domain Bacteria; phylum Pseudomonadota; class Gammaproteobacteria; order Pseudomonadales; family Pseudomonadaceae; genus Aquipseudomonas; species Aquipseudomonas baetica_A. The sequence goes on from NZ_JAIHLQ010000104.1 coordinate 1,974, forward strand.
CCCGCGCGGTGCTGCTGGCGCATCGAACGTTTGAGCGTCCGTGCGTAGCAGCGGTAATGCTCGACGAACTGGGTGTAGCGGTAGGTTGGCTGGTCGGGATGAGCGGCGGTGTATTCCTCCCACAGCAGTTGTAGCGTCACGCCTTTGCGACGTAGTTCGCGGTGCAGGGTGATCACGTCGGGCAACACGCGGTCGCCGCGTGTGTGCACGACTTTGGCGGCCGGAATCAGGGCGGCGCCAAGCGCCGCCTCATCCAGTAGAGCCAGCGCGGGCCACTCGATGCCGGTGTCGCGCGCCGCCTTGATGTACTTGCTGACCACGCCCTTGGACAGTTGCAAGGCGCGGGCGATCTTGTCGTGGGACAGGTCGGCCTCGAACTTGAGGCGCAGGCATTCTTTGATATTACGCATGGCTACTCGCTGCGCCGCCATCCTTCGATTCCCCGAAATGGGACTGAGGGTGGCGGCGCGTCAGGTCATGCGCAACGGAGTGGAGGGTATTTCGCTAACAGCGTGACCGACCATTTCGGTAAGAGCGTGACCGGCTGTTTCGGAACAGGCGGAAAATCGGTCACGTTGTTAGCGAAATGAGCGGTCACGCGTTAGCGAAATGGTCGGTCACGATGTACCGAAACGGGCGGTCACGATAGGCCGAAATACGCA
>NZ_JAIHLQ010000105.1 GCF_019733355.1 Pseudomonas baetica
TGCGGATTCCACGCTGACTCGGACACCCATTCCACGCACATCCGGACAGTGATTCCACGCTGATCCGGACACTCATTCCACGAGCATCCGGACACCGATTCCACGGCCATCCGGACACTTTCCAGGCAGGCAGCTACGCAGGATTTATTCACTACCATCGACCTCTTTTTCGAAGCAGAGAGGTCGTCGTGGAGCGTTTGTCCATGCGTAAAATCCGTGAGGTGTTGCGCCTCAAGTTCGATTGCGGGCTGTCTGTCCGTAAGATCTCCCGCAGTCTGGGCATAGGCCACAGCAGTGCCGGTGATTACCTCTGTCGCTTTGCCGCCAGCGGTCTAGCCTGGCCCTGCTCGTTGTCCGATTCCGAACTGGAACAGCAACTGTTCCCACTGGCCCCTGCGGTGCCCAGTGAGCAGCGGCCACTGCCTGATTGGTCTTGGGTGCACGCCGAGCTGCGTCGCCCCGGCGTGACCCTGGCGCTGCTCTGGCAGGAGTATCGCCTGAGCCAGCCGCAGGGTTTTCAGTACAGCTGGTTCTGCGAGCACTACCGGGCCTGGCAGGGCAAGCTGGACGTGGTGATGCGCCAGGAACATCGCGTCGGCGAGAAGTTGTTCGTCGACTACGCCGGGCAGACGGTGCCGGTGATCGACCGGCACAGCGGCGAGATCCGCCAGGCGCAGGTGTTCGTCGCGGTGCTCGGCGCCTCCAGCTACACCTTCGCCGAAGCCACCTGGTCGCAGCAGTTGCCGGACTGGCTGGGCTCGCATACCCGCTGCTTCGCCTTCCTCGGGGGCGTGCCGGAGATCGTGGTGCCGGACAACCTGCGCAGCGCGGTGAGTAAGAGCCATCGCTACGAGCCGGACATCAACCCGAGCTACCGCGATCTGGCCGAGCACTATGGCGTGGCGGTGGTGCCGGCGCGGGCGCGTAAGCCGCGCGACAAGGCTAAGGCCGAGGTCGGCGTGCAGGTGGTCGAGCGCTGGATCCTCGCCGCGCTGAGGAACCGCCAGTTCTTCTCCTTGAACGAACTCAACAGCGCCATCGCCTTATTGCTGGAGCGCCTCAACCGACGACCGTTTCGCAAGCTGCCGGGCTCCCGGCACTCGGCCTTCGAAGCCCTGGATCGTCCGGTGCTGCGGCCGCTGCCGGAGCAACCCTACGTGTATGCCGAGTGGAAGAAGGCGCGTGTGCACATCGACTACCACGTCGAGGTTGATGGGCACTACTACTCGGTGCCGTACCAACTGGTGAAGAAACAACTGGAAGTACGCCTGACAGCGCGCACGGTGGAGTGCTTCCACGCCAATCAGCGGGTGGCCAGCCACCTTCGCTCACCGCACAAGGGCCGGCACAGCACACAGGCCGAGCACATGCCCAAGAGCCATCGCGAGCACGCCGAGTGGACGCCACAACGGCTGATCCGCTGGGCTGAGCAGACCGGGCCGAACACGGCCGGCGTGATCAGCCACATCCTCGAACGGCGCATCCACCCAACCCAAGGCTACCGGGCCTGCCTGGGCATCCTGCGCCTGGGCAAGACCCATGGCGAAGTGCGCTTGGAGTTGGCCTGCCGTCGCGCCCTCAGCCTCGGTGCGTGCAGCTACAAGAGCCTCGAATCGATCCTGCGCCAGGGTTTGGAAAGCCTGCCGTTGGCTCAAGCCAACCTGCCCCTGCTGCCGGACGACCACGCCAATCTGCGCGGCCCCGGCTACTACCACTGAACACAAGGAATCCCACCATGCTGCCCCATCCGACCCTGGACAAGCTCCAGACCCTGCGCCTGACCGGCATGCTCAAGGCACTCGCCGAGCAACTGAAAACCCCCGACATCGACAGCCTGAGCTTCGTGGAACGCCTCGGCCTGCTGGTCGACCGCGAACTGACCGAACGCGACGACAAGCGCCTCAGCAGCCGCCTGCGTCAGGCCCGGCTCAAGCACAACGCCTGCCTCGAAGACATCGACTACCGCAGCCCGCGCGGACTCGACAAGGCGCTGATCCTCCAGCTGAGCAGCGGTCAGTGGTTACGCGACGGACTCAACCTGATCATCAACGGGCCCACCGGCGTGGGTAAAACCTGGCTGGCCTGCGCCCTGGCCCACCAGGCCTGCCGGGAGGGCTACAGCGTGCGCTACCTGCGCCTGCCACGTTTGCTGGAAGAACTGGGTCTGGCCCATGGCGACGGCCGCTTCGCCAAGCTGATGAGCAGCTACGCCAAGACCGACCTGCTGATCCTCGACGACTGGGGCCTGGCCCCGTTCACCGGCGAGCAACGGCGCGACATGCTGGAGCTACTGGACGACCGTTACGGCCAGCGCTCGACCATCGTCACCAGCCAGATGCCGGTGGACAACTGGCACGAACTGATCGGCGATCCGACCCTGGCCGATGCCATCCTCGACCGCCTGGTGCACAACGCTTATCGGATCAATCTGGAGGGTGAATCAATGCGCAAACGGACGCAGAAATTGACGACGCCGGGCACCTCAGACTAACAATGCCACCCCTGCGTCGCTGCGCTCCGACTGCCTGTCCGAATGATCGTGGAACAGGTGTCCGGATCAGCGTGGGCTGAGTGTCCGAATGGCGTGGAATCCGCA
>NZ_JAIHLQ010000106.1 GCF_019733355.1 Pseudomonas baetica
ATCGTAAGCGTCTGCCCAACTCACGTTGCGTAAGTCAGACAGATACCCACTGATGCGGCAGCAGTTGGTCGATCTCACTCGCCCGTTGCGTCGGCAACCGCGTCAGCACATCTTTGAGATAGGCATACGGATCGTGCCCATTCATGCGCGCCGACTGGATCAAGCTCATGATCGCCGCCGCCCGTTTGCCGCTGCGAAGCGATCCGGCAAACAACCAATTCGAACGGCCAAGCGCCCACGGTCTGATCTGGTTTTCGACTGGATTGTTGTCTATGGGGACAGCGCCATCATCCAGGTAGCGCGTCAGCGCGATCCAGCGTTTAAGGCTGTAATCCAAGGCTTTGGCCGTCGCTGATCCGTTGGGCACAAGATCGCGCTGGGTCAACATCCAGTCGTGCAGTGTTTTTGCCAACGGCGCTGCTTTTTCTTGCCGTATTCGGCGGCGATCCTCATCGCTCATGTCCCGCGCTTGGCGTTCAACTTCGTACAGGCCACCAATCGAGTGCAGCGCCTGTTCGGCCAGCTGACTTTTATTCGCCACGTGCAGATCGAAAAACTTGCGGCGGGCGTGGGCCATGCAGCCGATTTCGATCATGCCTTTCTCGAAGCCAGCTTTGTAGCCAGCAAAGTCGTCGCACACCAGCTTGCCGTTCCATGAGCCGAGGAAGTTACGTGCATGCTCACCTGCCCGGCTCGGGCTGAAGTCATAGACCACGGCCTTGAGCACCGAAAACGGCGTGGTGCAGTAAGCCCATACATAAGAACGGTGAGTTTTCTTCTGTCCGGGCGCAAGCATCTGCACCGGCGTCTCGTCGGCATGGACGACTCGTTGGGCCAAAACGGCTTCTCGCAAGGCATCAACCAGCGCCTGAAGCTGCACACCGGTCTGTCCAACCCATTGAGCCAGTGTGGAGCGCGGGATCGCTAAACCGGCACGTCCGAAGATTTTCTCCTGCCGATACAACGGCAAGTGGTCAGCGAACTTCGCCACCATCACATGGGCCAGCAGACCTGCGGTTGGGATGCCTTTGTCGATCACTTGGGCCGGTACTGGTGCCTGGATCAGTGTTTCGCACTGACGGCAGGCCCATTTCCCACGCACATGCTGTTCGACGGTGAACACGCCTGGCGTGTAATCCAGTTTCTCGCTGACGTCCTCGCCGATGCGCTGAAGTTGGCAACCGCAAGTGCACTGAGTGTTTTCTGGTTCGTGATGAATGACGGTACGTGGAAACTGCGACGGCAGCGGCGCGCGCTTTGGCTTTTGGCGCGCTACTTCTGGAGCAGGAGTCGGAGGCAGTGCCGTCAGCTCGGCGTCGATAGCCTCAAGATCGGTGTTAAGAAGATCGTCGAGCAAGCTGCCTTGCTCAGGACTGATCTGCTCGCTGCGCTTGGCAAACCGGTGCCGCTTGAGGATCGCGATCTCGTGGGTCAACTGTTCGATGATGGTTTGATCGCGGTGGTTCTTTCTGCCCATCGTGTCGACCTTCGACATCAACTGCGCAGCGAGTGCACGCAGTTGGTCGGGGGTCATGTGGTCGAGGTTTGGCATAGAAGTCATGCCGTGAATTTTACCAAAGCCGACCGCGTGCGACAGCGTGTTCTGGGTTTAATTACAGCTTTTTAAAGGATCGTGATTGCACCGCCAGCGCCAACGCGCTGCCAAGGCAAACCAAGTACCACGGCCTGAAGTTGCTCACTATCCAGTTCCAACTCGCTGCCTTGTCGTATGCCTGGCCAGTGGAATTTTCCTTGGTTCAACCGCCGTGCCGCCAGCCAAACGCCGATCCCGTCATGCACGAGAACTTTCATACGATTGGCCCGGCGATTGGCAAACAGATAAGCGCAGTGCGGCTTCGCCGCACCGAATACTGCGATCACTCTGGCCAGCGCAGTTTCGGTGCCGGCACGCATATCCATGGGTTCGGTGGCGAGCCAGATGGCGTCAATGCGGATCACTTGGCAAGCTCTCGGATAAATCGAGCGCACCCATCAGGATCGGACACTGGCCACTTCACGGCGATGGCTTGTTCGCCAACGGGTATCTCGATGATCGCCAATGCCTCTGACGGCCGCTTAGGAGGAGCCTTCAACGGGACAAACGCAGGCAACGCGGGCACTGAGCTGTGCCGGTAAAGCGGCAGCCATTTACGAATGACGTTGGCGTTGATGCCGTGAGCGATGGCGACGCTTGAAACGGTGGCGCCGGGCTGAAGGCATTCCTGAACGACCTGGGCTTTGAACGGTTTGGGATAAGAGCTTCGTTGGCGCATGAAAATCCTGGCGATTAAGGGCGATCGCGTCCGCTTAAAAATACGCGGACACCATCGCCCTTAATGCTG
>NZ_JAIHLQ010000107.1 GCF_019733355.1 Pseudomonas baetica
GTCCAGATGTGTATCGACTCGACCAGCAACCGCGGCGTGCGCTGGAAACCGGGCGACCCGCCCCCTGACTTCGACAAGCTGTTCGACCGCCACGGCAATCTGCAGACGCTGGCTACCGGGGACATGCAATGGAACGTGCGAGACGAGCTGGCCTGCGTGACGCTGATCCACCGTGAAGACGCTCGCGACGACGCCGAGCACTACCACTACAGCCAAGGCGTGCGGGTGTTCAAACGTCATGAAACCTTTACCGACACCGCCGAACACTTCCATCAGGTGCGCTATTTGCCGGGGCTGGAAATTCGCACAAAGGACAACGGTGAAGAACTGCACGTCATCAGTGTCGGCAGCGCACGCTGTCTGCATTGGGCAAAAAAACCACCCCAAGGCGTCGAGATCAATCAACTGCGCTACAGCCTCGAGGATCACTTGGGGTCCTGCACGATGGAACTGGACCAGAACGCCGAGATCACCAGTCAGGAAGGCTATTACCCGTTCGGTGCCACTGCCTGGATGCTTGCAAAGTTCTTGATTGAGGTGAGTTACAGGTTCATTCGTTATTCGGGCAAAGAGATGGATGCCAGCGGTTTTTATTACTACGGCGCACGGTATTACGCAGCGTGGGAGCAACGCTGGATCAGCCCCGACCCGGCGGGGGATGTGGACGGACTGAATTTGTATGAGTTTGTCAGCAACAATCCGCTGCGTTTTGTGGATGCCGCGGGTGAAAGTGAACTGGAGGCTGCCATCAAGCTTTCTTCTGAGTTCATTTCCACTGTAGGGGGATTTGCCGACCAGACCAATAAGGTCATGCATGACGTCATTCATCAGAAACATTTGGGAAGAAACCTCCTGGCCAATTTCGTTGCGGAGGTAGGCAAAGGTATTGCTGGCTATGAAGTGGGCGTCAGAGCGGCGGGAGGGGTTGATAGCGTCGTTCCAAGCGTTCCTGGTATTCCTTTTCTGGGAACCGGTGGATTGACCGCCGGCAACCTCGCCGGCGATCTGGTCAATGCCGTGTTGGATCCGGTGAGTAATGAGATTGCGGACAGGGTTGGCGTCCGCCTGGGCCCGTTGATACCACAAACGTCGACGATGTCGGTCGAAAAGATCAATGAGGACTTGGGGATCTCTACTACTTCCCAAAAAAAAACAGGCATGCAAGACATCAAGGACAAGCTGAATTCAATAGCGAGCTCAGCCCCTGATTTTCTCCTGAACCGAGTTATATCCAGTTGGATCTCGATTATTCCCGGCGCTCTCAGCATGTTGGCTCGAGCTATCGAAGCAGAAGACATCAAAAACGGTCTGGATCCCGTCAAGATCGCCAAAATCGAGACGATGTATCTCCAGTGGCAGCAGGCTGTTACAGAGCAGTCGAATTTATACGAAGCCGCCTTCAAAGCATCAGGCTCGGATGTCGGTCTGGCGACTTTGCGCGCACAAACCGCGGCTGTTCAGGCCGACATCGCCCACGGACTCAGGGGAGTGGCCGCGTACAAGGAAAGGAACACAACGGATAACCGGTTTTTACGACAGCAGGCTCACCCCGTCGCTAAAAAACATTCCCGGTTGTACAACTGGTGGATCCATGGGAATTAGATCCCCTCATTGGCGCACGCCTTCACTCTCTGTGAGCGATGGCCGTGGCCTGCCGATTTGTCAGGTCGACTATTTGCGTAGTGTTGAGGGTGACGGTGCAACGTCTTTGACAAGCCGTCAGTGTCACGATGCAAGTGGGCGATTGGTGGCTCAATGGGATCCGCGCCTGACGGTGCCCAGCCTGACCACCGTTTATGGCTTGGGCGGCGCAGTACTGAAGTCCGACAGCGTCGACGCCGGCTGGCGCCTGAACCTGCCGGGATTGGCCGGTGAGCCGCAGCAACGCTGGGACGAGCGCGGCAGCCATTGGCGTACTGCCTTCGACGACCAATTGCGCGCAGTGGCCGTCGAGGAAAACGGCGAGGCCCTGGTCGATGTGTTCAGCTATGCCGACGCCACTGCCGATGCTGGCTACAACCTGCGCGGGCAATTGCTGCAAAGCCAGGATCGCTCCGGCACGCTGCACACCGACAGCTTCGCCTTGTTCGGCCAGCCGATACAGGAAACCCGCACCTTTGGCGATGGCGAAGCCTTCACCAGTCAACGGGTGTTCAGCCCCGTGGGTGCCGTACTGGAACAGACCGATGCCGGCGACCATCGGCAGCAGTCGCGCTATGGCCTGGCCGGGCAACTCAAGCAGGTGCAATTGCTGATCAACGGCCAGCCCGACTGGCAGCCGGTTCTGCTC
>NZ_JAIHLQ010000108.1 GCF_019733355.1 Pseudomonas baetica
TCGGTGACGTTGGTAACCGCCGGAACGGTGCTCGGGACCAGGTTCTCGAAGTTGCCGCCGGTCGCGGTGGTAATGGTTGCCTCGACTTTGCCGGCATCTTTGTAAACGTCATCGGCTGGAGCCGGAACAGTCACGGTGCCCGTGGTTTTACCGGCCTCAATGGTGATGACGGCGCCGTTGGACAGAGTCACAGTCACTGGCGAGCCAGCGGCGTTGGTCAGGGTGGCGGTGTAAACAATCGAGCCGCCCTCAGCCACGGTACCGGTCGCTGACAGCGACAGGTTGGTGGTGTCGACAGTGTCAGTCACGGTGGTGCTGACTGGCGTTTTGTCGGCCACGAGGTTTTCGTAGTTACCGCCGCTTACGTCAGTGATCGAGTTGGTCAGCGGTGCCTGGCCAACCAATGCATCGTTAGGCGCAGTGGTGGTCACGGTGCCGGTGGTTTTGCCGACTTCGATGGTGATGTTTTGGCCGTTGGCCAGGGTCACGACGACTGGCGAACCGGTAACCGGAGCACCAACAGTGGCGGTGTAAGTGACAGTGCCGCCTTCAGCCACGGAGGTATCAGCCGTCAGTTTGACGGTCGAGGTGTCGATGGTATCGGTCACTTCAGTCACGGCCGGGACAGTGCTCGGCACCAGGTTCTCGAAGTTGCCACCAGTCGCGGTTGCAATGGTTGCCTCGACTTTACCGGCATCTTTGTAAACGTCATCGGCCGGCGCTGGAACGGTGACTGTACCGGTGGTTTTGCCAGCGTCGATGGTGATCACTGCGCCGTTGGACAGGGTTACGGTGACTGGCGAGCCAGCGGCGTTGGTCAGGGTCGCGGTGTAAACGATCGAGCCACCCTCGGCGACCGAGTCGGTCGCGCTGAGCGACAGGTTGGTGGTGTCGACGGTATCAGTCACGGTGGTGCTGACTGGCGTCTTATCGGCGACCAGATCTTCGTAGTTGCCGCCGCTAACGCCAGTGATCGAGTTGGTCAGCGGTGCCTGGCCGACCAATGCATCGTTAGGCGCGTTGGTGGTCACGGTGCCAGTGGTTTTGCCGACTTCGATGGTGATGTTCTGACCGTTGGCCAGAGTCACGGTGACCGGCGAACCAGTGACCGGAGCACCAACAGTGGCGGTGTAAGTGACAGTGCCGCCTTCAGCCACGGAGGTATCAGCCGTCAGTTTGACGGTCGAAGTGTCGATGGTGTCGGTCACTTCAGTCACGGCCGGAATGGTGCTCGGCACCAGGTTCTCGAAGTTGCCACCCGTGGCAGTCGAAATGGTTGCCTCGACCTTGCCGGCATCTTTGTAAACATCATCGGCCGGCGCTGGGACGGTCACAGTGCCGGTGGTTTTACCGGCCTCGATGGTGATCACTGCGCCGTTGGACAGAGTCACGGTGACTGGCGAGCCAGCGGCATTGGTCAGGGTGGCGGTGTAGACGATTGAGCCACCCTCGGCGACCGAGTCGGTCGCGCTGAGCGACAGGTTGGTGGTGTCGACGGTGTCAGTCACGGTGGTGCTGACTGGTGTTTTGTCGGCCACGAGGTTTTCGTAGTTGCCGCCAGTTACGCCGGTGATCGCATTCGTCAGCGGCGCATGGCCGGTCAGTACGTCATTTGGCGCGGTGGTGGTCACGGTGCCGGTGGTTTTGCCGACTTCGATGGTGATGTTCTGGCCATTGGCCAGAGTCACGACGACTGGCGAACCAGTGACTGGAGCGCCCACGGTTGCGGTGTAGGTGACGGTGCCACCTTCAGCAGCCGACTCGGAGGCGGTGAGTTTGACGGTGGTGGTGTCGATGGTATCGGTGACGTTGGTAACCGCCGGAACGGTGCTCGGCACCAGGTTCTCGAAGTTGCCGCCGGTCGCTGTGCTGATCGTTGCCTGGACGGTACCGGCATCTTTGTAAACGTCATCGGCCGGCGCTGGAACGGTCACAGTGCCGGTGGTTTTACCGGCTTCGATGGTGATCACTGCGCCGTTGGACAGAGTCACGGTGACTGGCGAGCCAGCAGCGTTGGTCAGGGTGGCGGTGTAGACGATTGAGCCGCCCTCAGCCACGGTACCGGTCGCTGACAGCGACAGGTTGGTGGTGTCGACG
>NZ_JAIHLQ010000010.1 GCF_019733355.1 Pseudomonas baetica
TGAGCTGAACAGCGCCAGTCACGGCGCTACGCGCCATGCCTGGCGCACCACAAAAAAGCCCCGACGGATCGGGGCTTTGGGTATTGCGTTTGGCTTACTCGCCGATGGCAGCCTTGTAGGCCGCTGCATCGAGCAGTTTTTCCAGATCAGCGGTGTCGCTTGGCTTGAGCTTGAAGATCCACGCGCCATACGGATCGGAGTTGAGCAGTTCCGGCGAGCCGCTCAGCTCTTCGTTGACGGCAATCACTTCACCGCTGATCGGGGCGTAGATGTCGGAAGCAGCTTTCACCGATTCGACCACACCGGCCTGATCTTCAGCCGCAAACACTTTGCCCACTTCGGTCAGCTCAACGAACACCACGTCGCCCAGCGCTTCCTGCGCGTGATCGCTGATGCCCACGGTAACGGTGCCGTCGGTTTCCAGACGCGCCCACTCATGACTTTCGGCAAAACGCAGTTCAGCGGGGATATTGCTCATGCTCGGTGTCCTCAGGAAATTATCAGCGGTCGTGCCCGCCGGAAAGGTTAGATCAAAGTTTTGCCATGGCGCACGAAGGTCGGTTTGACCACGCGTACCGGGTACCACTTGCCACGGATTTCCACTTCGGCGCGGTCGGCAGTGGCCATCGGAACACGCGCCAGCGCAATCGATTTGCTTAGCGTAGGAGAGAAACTACCACTGGTGATCTCCCCTTCGCCAACATCGGCGATACGAACCACTTGATGAGCGCGCAAAACACCACGTTCTTCCAGCACCAGACCGACCAGTTTGTGCGCAATGCCAGCGGCTTTTTCCGCCTCAAGCGCCGCGCGGCCAATGAACTGACGCGATGCCGGTTCCCAGGCAATGCTCCAGGCCATGTTCGAGGCCAGTGGCGAAACGTCTTGATGAATGTCCTGACCGTAGAGGTTCATCCCGGCTTCAACGCGCAGGGTGTCGCGGGCGCCCAGGCCAATCGGGGAAATGCCGGCGCCGACCAGATCGTTGAAAAACGCTGGCGCCTGATCCGCTGGCAGGGCGATTTCCAGACCGTCCTCACCGGTGTAACCGGTGCGGGCAATGAACCAGTCGCCGTCAGCGTAAGCTTCGAAAGGTTTGAGGTGCTGGATCAGCGTGGCGCGGGACTGGGTCACCAGTTCGGCAATCTTGTGCCGGGCCTGCGGGCCTTGAATGGCGAGCATCGCCAGCTCTGAACGTTCGTGCAATTGCACGTCGAACCCGGCCAGCTGCGCCTGCATCCAGGCCAGATCCTGATCGCGGGTGGAGGCGTTGACCACCAGGCGATAACCGTCGTCGAGGCGATAGACGATCATGTCGTCAACGATGCCGCCGCGCTCATTGAGCATGGTGCTGTACAACGCACGGCCGGGGCGGTGCAGGCGTTCGACATCGTTGGCCAGCAAATGCTGGAGCCAGGCCTTGGCCTGAGGACCATCAACGTCGATAACGGTCATGTGGGACACATCGAACACCCCGCAATCGCGGCGCACTTCGTGATGCTCCTCGACCTGCGAGCCGTAATGCAGTGGCATGTCCCAACCGCCAAAATCGACCATCTTCGCGCCGAGGGCCAGATGCAGGTCATACAGAGGCGTACGCTGTCCCATGGGTTTCTCCTTCCGGGCGTGGCGAAGGTGCGGACAGCCGCTGCACGGCGCTCAAGCCTTGAAATAGAAGGCTTTCAGCCGAGTTCAGCGAACGGGTCTGTCAGACGATCCGCACCGAATGCCGCGCATTGTAGCCGCATGATTCAGGACTGACGACTAAGTGTTTCTGTGTGCAGAACGTCTGATCAAGCCAATGACCGGTAACAGCCCGACCAATACAAGCGTCAATGCTGGCAGCGAAGCCCTCGCCCACTCCCCTTCGCTGGTCATTTCAAAGATGCGCACAGCCAGCGTATCCCAGCCAAACGGGCGCATCAGCAGGGTTGCGGGCATTTCCTTGAGCACATCGACGAACACCAGCAACGCCGCGCTCAACGTCCCGGGCAACAACAACGGCAGATACACTTTGAAAAACAGTCGTGGCCCACTGACACCGAGGCTACGTGCCGCTTCGGGCAAAGAGGGCCGTATACGCGCCAGGCTGTTTTCCAACGGGCCATAGGCCACAGCGATAAACCGCACCAGATACGCCATCAGCAACGCTGCCAGACTGCCGAGCAGCAACGGTTTGCCTGCACCACCGAGCCAGCCGGAGAGCGGGATCACCATTTCCCGGTCCAGATAACTGAACGCCAACATGATCGATACCGCCAGCACCGACCCTGGCAAGGCGTAACCGAGGTTGGCCAGACTCACCCCGGAGCGAATCGCACGGGTGGGCGCCAGACGTCGGGCGAAGGCCAGCAACAACGCAACGCTGACAGTAATCAACGCCGCCATCCCCCCCAGGTACAGGGTGTGGATGATCAGTCCGACGTAGCGCTCATCCAGATCGAAGCGTCCGCGCTGCCAGAACCAGACGATCAGTTGCAACAGCGGAATGACGAACGCACAGGCGAAAACCAATCCGCACCAACTCATTGCCGCGAACGCCTTCAACCCACGCAAGTGATACAACGCCTTGACCCGCGGCCGCTCGTTGCCCGCCCGGTTCGCCCCCCGCGCTCGGCGCTCGCCATACAGCACCAGCATCACCACCAGCAGCAACAGGCTGGCCAGTTGCGCAGCGCTCGACAGGCTGAAGAAGCCGTACCAAGTTTTGTAGATGGCGGTGGTGAAGGTGTCGAAGTTGAACACCGACACCGCGCCAAAATCGGCGAGGGTTTCCATCAGCGTCAGCGCCACGCCGGCGCCGATGGCCGGACGCGCCATCGGCAACGCCACGCGCCAGAACGCTTGCCACGGTGATTGGCCAAGCACCCGCGCCGCTTCCATCAGCCCTTTGCCCTGCGCGAGGAACGCGGTGCGCGCCAGCAGGTAAACGTAGGGATAGAAGACCAGCACCAGCACCACTACCACCCCGCCGGTGGAGCGCACCCGCGGCAGTCGCAGGCCCGGGCCGAACCATTCGCGCAGCAGGGTTTGCACGGGGCCGGCGAAATCAAGCAGGCCGACAAAGACAAACGCCAGCACGTAGGCCGGGATGGCGAACGGCAACATCAGCGCCCAGTCGAGCCAGCGGCGCCCTGGGAATTCGCACAGGCTGGTGAGCCAGGCGAGGCTGACGCCGAGCAGCGTCACTCCGACACCGACGCCCAGCACCAGCGTCAGGGTGTTGCCTAACAGACGCGGCATCTGGGTTTGCCACAGGTGCGACCAGATCTGCTGGTCGATGCTCTGCCATGAGAGCAGCAGGACGCTCAGGGGCAACAGCACCAGCGCGGCAATGGCGAAGACGATGGGATACCAGCGGCGTTGGGCGGGGTGGGCCACTTTTGGCTCTCTGAGGGGCTAAATGATTGTGCCCACGCTCTGCGTGGGCACACATCTTTTGACGCTCCGCGTCATGGTTTCAGCGAATCGATGCGCAGCGTCGAAGGATGCATTCCCACGCGGAGCGTACATCAGATAGCTCAGTTCCAACCCGCCCGATCCATCAACCGAATCGCTTCAGCCTGACGCTTGCCTGCCACTTCCACCGGCAAGGTGTCAGCCACGAACTTGCCCCACGCTGCGACTTCTTCGGACGGCGCCACCGCCGGGTTGGCCGGGAACTCCTGGTTCACGTCAGCGAAAATTTTCTGCGCATCAGGAGTGGTCATCCACTCGACCAGCGCCTTGGCGGCTTCAGGGTGCGGCGCATGTTGGGTCAGACCGATACCCGACAGGTTGACGTGTACACCTCGATCGGCCTGATTCGGCCAGAACAGTTTTACCGCCAGATCCGGCTTCTGCTTGTGCAGACGGCCGTAGTAGTAAGTGTTGACGATGCCAGCATCGCATTGCCCGGCGTTGATCGCTTCGAGCACCGCGACGTCGTCGGAGAAGACGTCGGTGGACAGGTTATTGACCCAGCCCTTGAGGATTTCTTCGGTCTTCGCTGCGCCATGGACTTCGATCATGGTGGCGGTCAGCGACTGGTTATAGACCTTCTTCGCGGTGCGCAGGCACAGGCGGCCTTCCCAGTTTTTGTCGGCCAGCGCTTCGTAGGTGGTGAGTTCGCCCGGTTTCACCCGTTTGGTGGAATAGGCGATGGTTCGTGCGCGCAGGCTCAGGCCGGTCCAGGCATGGGTGGACGAGCGGTATTGGGCGGGAATGTTGGCATCGATGGCTTTGGAAGTGAACGGCTGGAGAATGCCCATCTGCTCGGCCTGCCAGAGGTTACCGGCATCGACGGTCAGCAACAGGTCGGCCGTGGCGTTTTCGCCTTCGGCCTTGATGCGCTGCATCAGCGGCGCTTCCTTGTCGGTGATGAACTTGATCTTCACCCCGGTCTTGGCGGTGTAGGCATCGAATACCGGTTTGATCAGTTCATCGATACGCGAGGAGTAAACCACTACCTCGTCAGCGGCCTGGGCGGCGGTGGTGCCGATCAGGGTCAAGGCCAGTGCGGTCAGAAGACGCTTGGGTGCCAACATGGGAGTGATCTCTCGGTCGGAAAAGGTGGGCCAAATGATAAGGACTCACATTTAGGTTCTCAATCGAACACTTTCCCAAGGAGTTACCAGATGTTGCGCAGCCTGTAATTTGTGCTGTCGGTTGTAGCCCCTTCGCGAGCGAGCCAGCGAAGAGGCCTGTAGCCTCAATGAAAATCTCAGGGCTTGGCGAGGGCCGGAAGATCACCGGTCAAACCGAGGGCCTCGCGCACAAACAGCGCCTTGGCTTCCGGCATCTGCTCGACCAGTTTCAACCCGGCATTACGCAACCAGCGCACCGGCAATGGATCGGCCTGGAACAACCGCTCAAAGCCTTCCATCGCCGCCATCAGCGCCAGATTGTGTGGCATGCGCCGACGCTCGTAACGGCTCAGCACTTTCACATCGGCCAGACGCTCGCCGCGCTCCGCCGCTTGCAACAGGACTTCAGCCAGCACCGCCGCATCAAGAAAACCCAGGTTCACGCCTTGCCCGGCCAATGGGTGAATGGTGTGCGCGGCATCGCCGATCAGCGCCAGGCCTTCGGCCACATAACGCTTGGCGTGACGCTGACGCAGCGGCACACACAGGCGAGGATCAGCACTGATCACGTCGCCAAGTCGACCTTCAAAGGCGCGTTCCAGCTCGCGGCAGAAATCTGCCTGATCCAACGCCATCAGACGCTCGGCCTCACTTGGCGTGGTCGACCACACGATCGAGCACCAATCCTGCTGCCCATCACGCTCCAGCGGCAGAAACGCCAGCGGCCCGTGGTCGGTAAAGCGCTGCCACGCGGTCATCTGATGCGGTTGGCTGCAACGCACGCTGGTGACGATGGCGTGGTGCAGGTAATCCCACTCGCGAGTGGCCACACCTGTCAGGCGGCGCACCGCCGAGTTGGCACCATCCGCCGCGATCACCAGCGGCGCGCGTAATTGACGACCATCGGCCAGGGTCAG
This sequence comes from Pseudomonas baetica, assembly GCF_019733355.1. Classification (GTDB taxonomy): domain Bacteria; phylum Pseudomonadota; class Gammaproteobacteria; order Pseudomonadales; family Pseudomonadaceae; genus Aquipseudomonas; species Aquipseudomonas baetica_A. Next base: position 5,483 of record NZ_JAIHLQ010000010.1, read on the forward strand.
CAACCAATCGTCACCCGAACGGCGCATCTGCTCCAGTCGGGCGTTGGCCAACATGCCCAGATCGCAGTCATGCAAGCGGTCGAGCAAGGCATCCTGCACCACGCGGTTTTCGACGATATGGCCAAGCACATCGGCGTGCACGCTGCTCGCCGAAAAGTGAATCTGCCCGGTGCCGCTGCCGTCCCAGACATGCATGTCGGTGTATGGGCTGCTGCGCCGCTGGGCGATGCCGTCCCATACGCCGAGGCGCTCGAGAATTCGTTGGCTAGCGGCCGATAGCGCGCTGACACGCGGTTCAAATGGCGCTTGAGCATCGAACGGTTTGACGCTCAGCGGGCTGCCGTCGAGCAGCAGGACTTCCAGCCCACTGTCCTGCAACGCCAGCGCCAGGGCGCTGCCGACCATTCCGGCTCCGACAATCAGCAGATCTGCGCGCATTTCCATGCTTTAAGCCTGTCTCGCTTGCGGCTTGAGCCGCACGTAAAGGGTTTTACCGACCCGCGCCACAAGATTGCCGGCGCCGTCATGAATGTCGACCTGCAACTGCGGCAGGTATTTCTCGCCATTGGCGGTCTGTCGCCGGATCTCGTCGAGCAAGGTGTCGTCGATGTTGAACCGGGCGAACACCGTGCCTTTGCCCGGCGCAATGAAATCGATGTCGGCCGCCTTGTCCCAGACGATGTAACGCGACCCTAGGTTTTCCATCAGCATCAGCATGAAGAACGGATCGACCATCGAATACAGGCTGCCACCGAACTGGGTGCCCACGTAATTGCGGTTGTACCAGCCCAGCCCCATCGACACCTGAACGTCGCGAAAGTCATCGCTGATGTGCCGCACGCGCACACCGGCACCGAAGTAGGGCGGGTAGAGCGTCATCACCCAGCGCATCAATCGTGCCTTGCCGAACGAACGGATCAACCAGTTAAGCATCAGGACGCGTTCCAAGGCCCATGGCCTGACGGGCGAACCAGCGCTTGGCCGGTGGCAGCAGATCAAGTCCGAGCAAACCGATGTTGCGACCTAGCGAGACCAGCGGCTGGGAACTGCCGAACAAACGCGTGACCTGATCGGAGAAGCCGACAGTCAGGTCTTGATCCAGACGCTGACGCTCGCGGTACGCCTGCAACGTGGCGAAGTCGCCCAGCGGTTTGTCACTGCCGAGCAAGGCGGCAGCCAAGGCATCGGCATCACGCAAAGACAGGTTGAAGCCCTGCCCGGCAATTGGATGCAGGCTGTGCGCAGCGTTGCCGAGCACGGCCAAATGCGAGCGCACCTGCTCTTCGGCCTCCACCAGCGACAGCGGATACAAATGTCGCGCGCCGACCTGCTTCAACGTGCCGAGGCGATAACCGAACACGCCCTGCAATTCACTGAGGAAATCGCGCTCGCTCAAGTCAGCCAGACGTTGCGCGTCCATGCCCAGACGGGTCCAGACCAGAGCGCAGCGGTTTTCCGGCAGTGGCAGCAGCGCCATCGGACCTTCATCGGTGAAGCGCTCGAAGGCCATGCCGTTATGCGCTTCGCTCGGGGTGATGTTGGCGATCAGCGCGCTCTGGTTGTACGGACGCTTGCGCACGTTGATGCCCAATTGCTCGCGCAGGCCCGAGCGACCGCCATCGGCCAACACCGCGAGGTCGCATTCAAGGGTGGTTTCATCGTTGAGGGTCAGGCGATAGCCATCGGGCAGCGGCTCCATACGGGTGACCTCCGCCGGGCAGCGCCAACTGATCACTTCTTTATCAATGTGCTGCCAAAGGCACTGGCCGAGCCAGGCGTTTTCCACCACGTAACCGAGCGCCGGCACGCCCTCTTCCATCGCCGACAAACGCGCGGTGGAGAAGCGCCCACGGTCAGACACATGAATCTGTTTGATCGGCTCGGCACGGCGGGAGATTTCCTGCCAAACGCCCAACCGTTGGTAGATTTGCCGCGAACCGAAGGACAGCGCCGACGAGCGCGCGTCATAGCTTGGCTGCCAACTGTCGCCGGGGGCGAACGGTTCGATCAGGACGATTTTCCAGCCGCGGGCCTTGGCTCCGGCCTGCAGGGCCAATGCCAGACTGGCACCGACCAGGCCGCCACCGATGATTGCCAGATTGACTCGACTCATGCTGCGTGTGTCCGTGCTTGGGCCATCAGCGCTTCGATGTCGGCGACGGTTTTCGGTACGCCGTGGGTCAGGATTTCACAGCCACTCTTGGTCACTACCACGTCGTCCTCGATGCGTACGCCAATGCCACGCCATTTCTTCGCTACGTTCTGATTGTCCGGGGCGATGTAGATGCCCGGTTCCACGGTCAGCGCCATGCCGACTTCCAGCACGCGCCATTCACCGCCGACCTTGTACTCGCCAACGTCGTGCACATCCATGCCCAGCCAGTGGCCGGCGCGGTGCATGTAAAAGGCTTTATAGGCTTGCGTCGCGATCAACTCGTCGACGTCGCCTTGCAGCAGCCCCAGCTTCACCAGCCCGGTGGTGATCACTTGTACTGTGGCTTCGTGCGCCTGATTCCAGTGCTTGTTCGGGGCGATTTCGGCGAACGCGGCTTCCTGCGAAGCCAATACCAATTCGTAAATCGCTTTCTGCTCAGGCGAAAACTTGCCGTTGACCGGCCAGGTGCGGGTGATGTCGCTGGCATAGCAGTCGATCTCGCAACCGGCGTCGATCAGCACCAGATCGCCACCCTTGAGCAGTGCGTCATTCTGCTGGTAATGCAGGATGCAGCTGTTGCGCCCGGCGGCGACGATCGAGCCGTAGGCCGGCATTTTCGCCCCGCCCTTGCGGAATTCGTAATCGAGCTCGGCTTCGAGGCTGTATTCGTAGAGCCCGGCGCGGCTGGCCTGCATTGCACGAATGTGAGCCTGGGCCGAGATTCGTGCCGCTTCGCGCATCACCTTCACTTCTGCCGCCGATTTATACAGGCGCATGTCGTGCAGCAGATGATCCAAAGCAACGAATTCGTTCGGCGGCTGGGCGCCTAGGTGCGCCTTGGAGCGGATCACGTTGATCCAGTCCATCAGGTGCCGATCAAATTCCGGGTTGCTCCCCATCGCCGAATACACCCGGTCGCGGCCTTCGATCAGGCCCGGCAGGATGTCGTCGATGTCGGTGATCGGGAATGCGTCGTCGGCACCGAAGTCGCGGATCGCGCCTTCCTGGCCGGCGCGCAAGCCGTCCCACAATTCGCGTTCGGCGTTGCGTTCACGGCAGAAAAGCACGTATTCGCCATGCTCGCGGCCGGGCATCAGGACGATCACGGCCTGAGGTTCGGGGAACCCGCTGAGGTATTGAAAATCGCTGTCCTGACGGTAGACGTGCTCGACGTCGCGGTTGCGGATGGCAACTGCGGCGGCAGGCAGGATCGCGATGCTGTTGGGTTCCATCTGCGCCATCAAGGCCTTGCGGCGACGGCTGTATTCCGCTTTCGGGATATGGGTCATGGGCAGATGGCTTTCCCTGGCACGCGATTAATGCAGCGACGGCTTGGCGGCTGGCGGCACGTCGGCTTTCTTGGTTTCCGAGAACAGCAGCAGCGGCGCAACGCGCAGATACTCCATGACTTCCATGTAGTCGGTCTCGCCGTCTTCGGATTCTTCCAGGGCATCTTGCACCTGGGAAATGGCTGCCAGATCCTGCAGCACTTCGGTGGCTTCTGTGCTGAGCATGCTGCTGTCGCGGCAGTTGAGGCCGAAACCGCTGAGGAAACCCTGGCACCATTGGCCCAGTGCAGCAGCGCGGTCAGCGAGTGGGGCATCGTCGGTTGGCAGCAGCAGAACGACCGTCACGTCGTCGCCGGTCAACTCACCCTTGACCATCTCTTGCAGGCCGATCAGGGCGTTGCGGACGTTGTCCTGGGGCTCGCTTTCCAGCAGTTCGGCGGCATCGATCAGCCACTCTTCGGCATTGAAGCCGGCACCGGCGCAACTGCGTCCGAGCAGCAGGCCATGCAGTTCGGCAGGCGAGACGTTGTGGCCGCTGGCAGTCAGCAGGGTGGCAAAAGCTTGGTACGGGGAATTGGCAATGGTCATGGGCAGCTAGGCGCCAGACGGCGCTATGTCTAGAATGAAGGCCTTGTATCCTACATCGACAGACTCGCCAAGACTATTAAAGGCTGTCCGGCTGTCACCTCCCGTCAGACACGAACTCAGTGAACCCCAATGGAAGACACCGACCTGCAAGCGCTGATGGCCAGACTCGAAAGACTGATTACCCGAGTCGAGCAACTAAAGAGTCAAAATACACTCTTACTTGCTCAGGAAAAGACCTGGCGCGAGGAACGCGCTCACCTCATTGAAAAAAACGAAATCGCCCGGCGTAAGGTCGAATCGATGATTTCGCGCCTCAAGGCCCTGGAGCAAGACTCATGAGTTCAAGCAATAGCGTTACCGTGCAGATCCTCGACAAAGAATATTCGATCATCTGCCCGCAGGAAGAACGCAGCAATCTGGTCAGTGCCGCACGCTACCTGGACGGCAAAATGCGCGAGATCCGCAGCAGCGGCAAAGTCATCGGTGCCGACCGCATTGCCGTGATGGCTGCGCTGAACATCACGCACGATCTATTGCACAAAGAAGAGCGCCCGGATATTCAGGCCAGCGGCTCGACCCGTGAACAGGTACGCGACTTGCTCGATCGTGTCGATCTGGTGCTGGCCGACGATCCGGACGTCAGCAAAGGCTGATTCGCCAGACCGCTTGAGGTATACTCGCCGCACTCCCTGGGGTGCTTGCCAGTTGACGATGTCCCTGAGCCGATTCGCACTACCCTGGAAGTTGCACGTTGGGCTGGTGTGCATGTCCGCCAGACGGAAAGCCTTAAAGTCTACTGCATCTTCCACCTTGAACTTTCGGGTTCAAGGGCTAAGTTGACAGCGGTTCATCCGGGGAGCCTGATTCGAATCCGATGTCGGTTCATGCCGACATCGGATTTTTTATGCGTACGTTTTCGTCCAACCTGCCGAAGCCGAACCATGACCGAACCCGCGCTACTGCCCCGCCCGCAACTCCGCCGCCTGCTGCGCAAGGCGCGCCGCTCACTGACACCGGGCGAACAACGTCAGGCCGCCAAAGGCTTGTTCCGGCAACTGGCGCAAGACCCGCACTTTCGCCGGGCAAAACACATTTCCCTGTACCTGCCCACCGACGGTGAAATCGACCCACGCCTGCTGCTGCGTGAAGCGCAGCGTCGGGGCAAGGCCACGTACCTGCCGGTGCTCAGCGCCTGGCCACGCACCAAAATGGTTTTCCAGCGCATCTGTCCCGGCGAAAAACTCAAACCCAATCGCTTCCGCATTCTCGAGCCGCGCGCCAATCTGGCTCGCCAGCGCAAGATCTGGACACTGGATCTGGTGTTATTGCCGCTGGTGGGATTCGACGACGTCGGTGGTCGACTGGGAATGGGCGGCGGCTTCTATGATCGCAGCCTCGCGTATCTGGCGCGGCGCAAGAACTGGCGCAAGCCGACGCTGCTGGGGCTTGCCCATGAATGTCAGAAAGTCGAACGATTGGCGCAGGCGAGCTGGGATGTACCGTTGCAAGGCACGGTCACTGACAAGGCATGGTATTTCGCGCGATAGACGCCGCGCAGATCAGCGGCGTCGAAAAGACAGTTTCAGCGTTTGAACGCGGTCGACTGTTGAACCTGTTGCGCGACTTCGATTGGAGCGTCGGCCTTGTTGGTCCAAAGGCTCTGCGCGTAACCGGTGGTCACGACGCCCAAGCCAAACAAAATAACCAAAGTCCATAGCAAATCCGGTTTGCGTTTCATCGATTGCCCCCCTCAAGGCACATCATCACGATGACAGCAGCGGTTTCCGTTCGTAGGCCGTGCAGCAGCGTCAAGCTTTAAAGGCCGGCATTTTGCGGCAACGTGAACCTGTGCGCAAACGCTGACGTCAACCGACCGTCGGTTTGTCATAAAATTGCCCGACAACTTGCCCACCCATTCCGCCAGGAGAAAAACACATGGCCTATTGGCTGATGAAATCCGAGCCCGACGAACTCTCAATCAAAGGCTTGGAGAAACTCGGCAAAGCGCGCTGGGACGGTGTGCGCAACTATCAGGCGCGCAACTTCCTGCGGGCGATGGCAGTGGGCGATGAGTTCTTTTTCTACCATTCCAGTTGCCCTGAGCCGGGCATTGCCGGGATTGGCAAAATCATTCAAGCGGCCTACCCCGATCCGACGGCTCTGGAGCCGGAGAGTCATTACTTCGATGCGAAGGCCACACCAGAGAAAAACGCCTGGAGCGCGATTGATGTCTCCCATGTCGAAACATTTTCCCGGGTCTTGAAGCTGGACTACCTCAAGCAGCAGACCGCACTGGCCGAAATGCCGCTGGTGCAAAAAGGCAGTCGCCTGTCAGTCATGCCCGTCACACCCCAGCAATGGGCTGCGGTACTCGGATTGCGCTGAGAACTCTTCGGTCACCGTTCTTTACTCACAAAAGGGGCTAGGCTTGGCGCTCATTTGACTGACATCAAGCGACGCCGTCGCTTGAACCGTCAGACTGGACGCAACAGCCGCAGGATGCCCTCATGCCAACGCACAGCCGATCTTCACTCATATACGCCGGGGCTCTCCTGGTTCTGCTGGCGGGAGCGGGTGGCTTCGGTTACTGGCTTTCGGTAAGCAACCGCATGCCCGAAGGCCTTTCGCTGGGCAATGGACGACTGGAAGCCACCGAGGTGCAGATCGCCAGCAAGACGCCCGGCCGCCTGGCCGAGGTGCTGGTCGATGAAGGCGACAAGGTCAGCAAAGGGCAACTGCTCGCCCGCATGGACACCCGCACCCTCGAGGCCGAGCGCAACCAGGCCGAAGCCGAAGTCTTGCGCGCCCGGGAAAACCTCAACGCCGCGCAGGCCAACGTGCAATTGCGCCAGAGTGAGTTGCTGCTGGCCCAGCAAGAGATTGGCCGATCCCAATCGCTGTTCAAGCACGGTTACGTCAGCGCCCAGGTCATCGATCAGTTGCAATCACGCATCGGCACCGGTAACGCCGCCGTCAACGCAGCCCGGGCCCAAGTGTCTGCGGTGGGTGCGGCGATCGGGGCGGCGCAGGCGCAAGTGGCGCAGTTGACCAGTGAGATCGATGACAGCAGCTTGCGCGCCCCCATCGACGGAGTGATCCAGTTGCGCATGGCCGAGCCCGGCGAGGTGCTGGGGGCTGGCGGTCGGGTGTTGTTGTTGATCGACCCTAACGACCAATACATGAATCTCTACCTGTCAGCCTCCGTGGCTGGGCGCCTGGCGGTGGGCGATGAAGCGCGAGTCCTGCTCGATGCCCTGCCAGACAAGCCGTTGCCCGCGACAATCAGCTTCGTTGCCGCCAAATCGCAGTTCACTCCTAAAGAGGTCGAGACCCGCGACGAGCGGCAAAAACTGGTGTTCCGCGTCAAGCTGCAACTGGTGCAACCCAGCGCCGTGCCGCAGGCCAAACCCGGCATGCCCGGTGCCGGCTATGTGCGCACCGCGCCGATGGCCTGGCCGGCCAATTTGCAATGAGCAACTGCGCGGTTCAGGCGACCGGTATCGTCCACCGCTACGGTAAACAGCAGGCGTTGAGCGACATTGCCTTCAGCCTGCCGGTCGGCACCCGTTGCGGGCTGATCGGCCCCGATGGCGCGGGCAAGTCCAGTCTGCTGGGACTGATCGCCGGCGTAAAAGCCCTGCAGCAAGGCCAACTGGACGTCCTGGGCGGCCCGATTCAGGATCGCCACCATCGCAACACGCTCTATGCACGCATCGCCTTCATGCCTCAGGGGCTGGGCGGCAACTTGTATCCCGAACTGTCGATCACGGAGAACATTCAGTTCTTTGCCACACTCTTTGGCCTGTCGAATGCCGAAAGCGAGCAACGCATGCACAACCTGCTGCTCGCCACGGATCTGCTGAAATTCGCCGATCGCCCGGCCGGCAAGTTGTCCGGCGGCATGAAGCAGAAGCTGGGGCTGTGCTGCGCGCTGATTCATGAACCGGATCTGCTGATCCTCGATGAGCCGACCACCGGCGTCGATCCACTCTCGCGCCGGCGTTTTTGGGAACTGATCGACGATGTGCGACGCCAGCGCCCGCAATTGACCCTGCTGGTGGCCACGGCCTACATGGAGGAAGCCGAACAGTTCGAACAGTGCTTGATGCTCGATGGCGGCAAGTTGATCGCCACCGGTCTGAGCCATGAACTGGCAGCTGTCACTCCGAGCGGCAAACTCGATGACGCCTTTACTCATTTTCAGGGCGACAGCGATCACGATGCTGAGCCGCTGGTGATTGCGCCCCGCACCGATGGCAACACCGACATCGCCATCGAAGCCCATGACCTGACCCTGCGTTTCGGCGACTTCACAGCGGTGGACCACGTCAGCTTCGCCATCGGTCGCGGCGAGATTTTCGGCTTTCTCGGCTCCAACGGCTGCGGCAAGACCACCACCATGAAAGTCCTGACCGGGCTGATGCCGGCGAGCGAAGGCAGCGCGACGCTGCTGGGCAACCCGGTGAACGCTAAGGATCTGGGCACGCGCAAGCGGGTCGGGTTCATGTCCCAGAGCTTTTCGCTGTACGGCGAACTCAGTGTGCGGCAGAACCTCGACCTGCACGCCCGGTTGTTCGACTTGCCCAAAACCGAGAGTGCGAAGCGCATTGACGGGCTGATCCAGCGCTTCAATCTGCTCGGCGTCGCTGACCAACCGTCCGGCGCACTGCCGTTGGGGCTGCGGCAACGCCTTTCGCTGGCGGTGGCGGTGTTGCATCGCCCGGAAGTGCTGATCCTCGATGAGCCGACCTCAGGCGTCGACCCCGCGGCACGCGACGACTTCTGGCGGTTGCTGATCGAGTTGTCCCGCGATCAAGGCGTGACGATTTTCCTGTCGACCCACTTCATGAACGAAGCCCAGCGCTGCGACCGCATCTCGCTGATGCACGCAGGCAAAGTATTGGCTTGCGACACGCCGGCCGCGCTGCAACGTCAGTTCGCCGGCGACACTTTGGAAGCGGCCTTCGTGACCTGCCTGGAACAGGCCCAGGGCACGGCCGAATCACGCCCCGTGGCCGAACCGCCAATGGCACCAGCGGCCGCGACTGAGCCGGTCAAGCAGCAAGGTTTGAGCCTCGGTCGCCTGTTGGCGGTGGCCAGTCGCGAAGGCAAGGAGTTGCTGCGCGACAAGGTACGCATGGTGTTTGCGCTGGCGGGGGCGATTTTCATGATGGTGATTTTCGGCTACGGGATCTCCCTGGACGTCGAAAACCTCGCGTTCGCCGTTTATGACCAGGATCAAACGCCGCAGAGCCGGGCTTATCTGGAAGCCTTTCGCGGCTCGCGCTACTTCGAGGAACAGCCAACCATTCACGACGCCCAAGCGCTGCATCGACGATTGCAACGCTCGGAAATCAAACTGGCGCTGGAGATCCCGCCCGGCTTCGGCCGTGACCTCTACGCCGGGCGCCAGCCCGAAGTGGCAGCGTGGCTGGATGGCGGCATGCCGTTTCGCGCGGAAACCAGTCGCAACTACGTCGAAGCCGTGCATCTGGCCAATCTTCAACAACTGGCCGAACAGAGCAGTCCCGCGTTAAGCCGCCAACCGGCCGCCAGCCTGCAAACCCGCTTTCGTTACAACCAGGATGTGGTCAGCGTCAACGCCATCGGCCCCGGGGTCATGGCGCTGATCCTGGCGTTCATTCCGGCGATGCTGACCGCGCTCGGTATCGTGCGTGAGAAAGAGCTGGGATCGATCACCAACTTCTACGCCACACCCCTGACGCGCCTGGAGTTTCTATTGGGCAAACAGGCACCGTACCTGCTGGTGAGTCTGGTCAACCTCGCCGTGCTGGTGGCGATGAACCGCTGGCTGTTCGGCGTGCCGTTCAAGGGCAGCCTGCTGACACTGGCGTTCGGCGGCTTGCTGTACGTGCTGGCGACCACCAGCATGGGCCTGCTGATCTCGGCCTTCACCCGCACGCAAATCGCCGCGATCCTCGGCACCATGATCATCACCAGCCTGCCGACCATCCAGTTTTCCGGGCTGATCGTGCCGCGCTCTTCGCTCGAAGGGGCGGCGGCGGTCATGGGGATGCTGTTTCCGGCCGGCCATTTCCTCGACATCGCGGTGGGCACGTTTACCAAAGCGCTGAATCTGCGACAGCTCTGGCCGCAATGTCTGGCCTTGTTCGGGTTCTTTGTCGGGTTCACCGGGCTGAGCCTGGTCATGCTGAAGAAGCAGGAGGTTTGATGCACAAGTTTGCGCACATCCTGCGCCTGGGACTCAAAGAGCTCACCAGTCTGCGCCACGACAGCGTGTTGCTGCTGTTCCTGTTCTACGCGTTCACCGTGGCGATCTACATGCCGGCCGCCGGTTCGGTGATCGGCGTACACAACGCCAGCGTGGCCATCGTCGACGAAGACCACAGCGCCCTTTCGCGCCAACTGGCTCAGGCGCTGCAACCGCCGGAGTTCCAGACACCGGTGCTGCTGCCTTATGCGCAACTGGACCCCGTCATGGACAGCGGCCAGTACACGTTCGTCATCAACATCCCGGCGCGCTTTCAAACCGATCTGCTTGCCGGACGCCAACCGGCCATTCAAGTCAATGTGGACGCCACGGCCATGAGCCAGGCGTTCATGGGCGCCGGCTACATCAGCCGGATATTCCAGCGTGAACTGCAGGCCTATGGCGGGCAGAGCGAAGCCGCGACCCAGGCCCCGGTGACACTGGTCAGTCGCGCCCTGTTCAACACCAACCTTGAGGGAGGCTGGTTTCTGGCGGTGATTCAGATCGTCAACAACATCACCATTCTGGCCATCATCCTGACCGGCACGGCACTGCTGCGCGAACGCGAACACGGCACCCTCGACCACTTGCTGGTGCTGCCGCTGACGGCGATGGAAATCATGCTGGCGAAAATATGGAGCAACCTGCTGGTGGTGGTGGTGTGCACCTGGCTGTCGCTGGAGGTGGTCGTCAAAGGGGCACTGGGCGTGCCTTTGTCGGGCTCGATGAGCCTGTTTTTGCTGGTGACTGCGGTTTATCTGTTTGCCAGTACCGCACTGGGTATCTTCCTGGCGACCCTGGCGCGCTCGACGCCACAGTTCGGCCTGCTGGCCATTCCGGTGATCATCCCGATGTTGCTGCTGTCGGGCGGCAGCACGCCGCTGGACAGCATGCCGCAGTGGTTGCAGTGGGTCATGCAGGGCTCGCCCTCCACGCACTTTGTCAGCCTCAGCGCCGCGATACTGTTTCGCGACGCCGGGCTGAGCGTGGTCTGGCCGGACTTGCTGGCGCTGACGGCCATCGGCCTGCTGTTCTTCGTCATTGCCCTGCTGCGATTCCGCAAGAGCCTGGCGTCTTGAACAGCGGCGAGGCGATGGTTTACTGAATGATCAGGTTATTGAACAACAGATCCTCAACCACCGGTTTACCGGTCTCGTCATTCATCACTTGCTGAGTCTGCTTCAGCGCTTCCTGACGCAGTTTTTCCTTGCCATCGATGCTGCCCATCGCCTCGGTGGTTTGCTGGGCGAACAGCGCCACCAGTTGATTGCGGATCAGCGGCTCGTTGGCCTTGACCAGTTTGGTCGCCTCTTCACCCGTTACGCGCAGCGCCACGTCGGCCTTGTAGACCTTCAGTTTTGGCGTGCCGTCCAACCCGTAGTTGCCCACGAACGGCGGGCTCAGGGTGATGTAGTTGACCTTCGGCGCCTCGCCTTCTTTGGCTTCTTCGGCCAGCGCTGCCACAGGCAGAGACAGGGCCAGCAACAACATGATCCACGCTTTCACAATTCGCTCCTTATCCGGTTTGCGGCCTAGCATAACGGCCCGCCGCGCAAGCACAAGCTTATGGCTGACTATCAGGGCCGGGTATGCTCGTTGACCCGTTGACTGACACACCTACACTTATCGGCCATCACTCCCAAAGGAATAGCCCTGATGAAAGCCGTGCTGTGCAAAGCCTTCGGCCCTGCCGAGTCGCTGGTGCTGGAAGACGTCGCCAGTCCTGTCGCCAAGAAGAACGAAATCCTGCTGGAGGTGCATGCCGCCGGGGTCAACTTCCCGGACACGCTGATCATCGAGGGCAAATACCAATTCAAGCCGCCCTTCCCGTTCTCCCCGGGCGGTGAAGCGGCCGGCGTGGTCAGCGCCGTCGGCGAAAAGGTCAGTCATCTGAAGGTTGGCGACCGGGTCATGGCCCTGACCGGATGGGGCAGTTTCGCCGAGCAAGTCGCGGTGCCGGGCTACAACGTACTGCCGATTCCGCCGTCGATGGACTTCAACACTGCCGCCGCATTCAGCATGACCTACGGCACCTCGATGCACGCGCTCAAGCAACGCGCCAACCTGCAACCGGGCGAAACCCTGCTGGTGCTCGGTGCATCCGGCGGTGTCGGTCTGGCTGCCGTGGAAATCGGCAAAGCCATGGGCGCCCGCGTCATCGCCGCTGCCAGCAGTGCGGAAAAACTCGCGGTGGCCAAGGCAGCCGGCGCCGACGAACTGATCAACTACAGCGAAACCAGCCTCAAGGACGAAATCAAACGCCTCACCGACGGCCAAGGCGCTGATGTGATCTATGACCCGGTCGGCGGCGATCTTTTTGATCAAGCCGTGCGCGCCATCGCCTGGAACGGCCGCCTCTTGGTCGTCGGCTTCGCCAGCGGCCGCATTCCCGAACTGCCAGTCAACCTCGCCCTGCTCAAGGGCGCAGCGGTGGTCGGCGTGTTCTGGGGCTCCTTCGCCCAGCGCCAGCCGCAAGACAACGCAGCGAACTTCCAGCAGTTGTTCGGCTGGTTTGCCGAAGGCAAGTTAAAACCGTTGGTGTCGCAGGTGTATCCGCTGAGCAATGCGGCGCAGGCGATCAATGATCTTGGCCAGCGAAAAGCGGTGGGCAAGGTGGTGGTGCAGGTGCGCTAAACGCTGTTGCGCAGACGTCAGCCGCCGGACGCGCCTTGGAGGTCGCCCGGCAGCAGATGCTCCTGAATTTTCTGACTTTGCGACTGGATCAGACGCCCCTTGTCATCGAAGCGCAGCACGATAAGCCAGTCGTAGACGTTATCCGGCCACTTTGGCCGGCCAGTGAGTGCCGGACCATCGCCGCCGAACTCCGCGATCAGCTTATTGATGTGACCGTGATGCCAGGCGATCAACAGCGTATGCGCCTGATTGCTCTTGCGCAGCGTTTTGACCAGTTGCTCAAAGTCGCCATTGTCGTAAGGCTGCTCGATGGGCAACTGCAGGCGCTCGGCCAGCGGGGTCAGGGTCAAGCGCGAGCGGGCACTCTCAGCGGTATCGCCGGCCGCGATCAGGCGCTGGGGCGTAAGTGTTTCGCCCGCCAGTTTCAACGGGGTGAAATAGTCGGCATAGGCAACCGCGCGTTGCTCGCCTCGAGCATTGAGTCCTCTGCCTACATCAGGCTTTTCCGCATGACGAACGATCAACACGGTGACATTGCGCAATCCCGGCGCAACGGGGTACTGCGCGAAACTCAGCGCCAGCACCGAAACAGTGAGCGCTATCGCGACTAACAATCGGGGCACCAACCTGCGAATTTTCAGGGCCATCATTCAACTCTGCTGAAGCAGTGGGGGTTACTGACGGCGAGTCTAAGACACAACGTATTGGACGCGACAAAAACGCCCTGTTTTTACAGCTGAGCGACAGGTTCGTAAAAGAACATGCGACTTCCAACATTTTCCGCTGTTTTGCCAATGCGAACCGGTGCTATTTTCGGTAACGAAACTGTAACATTCGCATCCGCAGTCAAAACAAGAAATCTGGAGCTCTTGAATGTTTGCTTTCTTTCGTCCTGCCGCACATCAGGCTCCATTGCCTGAAGAAAAAATAGACAGCACCTACCGACGCCTGCGCTGGCAGATCTTCGCCGGTATTTTCATCGGCTACGCGGGTTATTACCTGCTGCGCAAAAACTTCTCCCTGGCCATGCCGTACCTGATCGACGAAGGCTACAGCCGTGGCGATCTGGGTCTGGCGATGTCGGCGATTGCCATTGCGTATGGCTTGTCGAAGTTCCTCATGGGCCTGGTGTCCGACCGTTCCAACCCGCGCTTCTTCCTGCCGTTCGGCTTGCTGGTGTCGGCGGGGGTGATGTTCGTTTTCGGTTTCGCGCCTTGGGCGACGTCCAGCGTGACCATGATGTTCATTCTTCTGTTCATCAACGGCTGGGCCCAGGGCATGGGGTGGCCGCCGAGCGGACGCACCATGGTGCACTGGTGGTCGCAGAAGGAACGCGGCGGCGTGGTCTCGGTGTGGAACGTGGCGCACAACGTCGGCGGTGGCCTGATCGGCCCGCTGTTCCTGATCGGCATGGGCCTGTTCAACGACTGGCACGCAGCGTTCTATGTACCGGCAGCGGTAGCGCTGGGCGTGGCGGTGTTTGCCTTCATTACCATGCGCGACACCCCGCAATCGGTCGGCCTGCCGCCGATCGAGAAGTACAAGAACGATTACCCGGAAGGCTACGATTCCAGCCACGAAGACGAATTCAGCGCCAAGGAAATCTTCGTCAAATACGTGCTGCGCAACAAAATGCTCTGGTACATCGCCATGGCCAACGTCTTCGTCTACCTGCTGCGCTACGGCGTACTCGACTGGGCACCGACCTACCTCAAGGAAGCCAAGGGTTTCTCCGTGGATAAAACCTCGTGGGCCTATTTCTTCTACGAGTGGGCGGGTATTCCGGGCACGTTGCTGTGCGGCTGGATGTCGGACAAGATCTTCCGTGGCAACCGCGGCCTGACCGGCATGGTGTTCATGGCGATGGTGACTGTCGCGACGCTGGTTTACTGGCTCAACCCGGCCGGCAACCCGACCGTCGACATGATCGCCCTGTTCTCGATCGGCTTCCTGATCTACGGCCCGGTGATGCTGATCGGTTTGCAGGCGCTGGAACTGGCGCCGAAGAAAGCTGCCGGTACCGCCGCGGGCTTCACCGGTCTGTTCGGTTATCTGGGGGGGTCGGTCGCGGCCAGTGCAGCGATGGGCTACACCGTTGACCACTTCGGCTGGGACGGCGGTTTCGTCCTGCTGGTCGGCGCTTGCCTGTTGGCGATGGCCTTCCTGGCCCCGACGTTATGGCACAAGCAAGTCGCCAGTCAGAGCCGCGAAGCCGTCGCCTGATCGGCTTTTAATCGACAGCGCTTGAGCCGCGCCTCCAGATTCCGGTCTGGCATGGCGTGGCTGCGCAGGGCGTGGGCGGTCTGCTCGACATAATCGCGAGTGGTACCGTAACGCCCGCAAGCGCTTTCGAACACCTGGCTCAGCACATGATCCGGCAAGTTGCCGGCATAGCTGGGCAGGTGTCGCTCCAGAACAAATCCCAACGCCTGAACCTGGCTGCCATCTTCGAGCCGGCAGTTGAGCCAGTGTGGCCGATAGGACGGGAACGGCATCTCGCGTTTCCACAGCGCATACAGCGAACTGTCGAGATTCTCTTGCGGCAAGCGATAGGCAAAGCCGCTGCACGAGCCGCCACGATCCAGACCAAAGACCAATCCGGGCATTTCCGGCGTACCCCGGTGTTCGTGCGACCACAGGTACAGGCCACGGTGGTAACCGTGCACTCGCCCGCGCACCCGCTCCACCGCTGTGCATTCCGGCCGCCAGATCAGCGATCCGTAGGCGAACAGCCACACCGGCCCGCCCTTGTGGCGCGCCATGGTCGATTGCATGGAGGCGAGAAGTTGTTCGTGCGTCAACTGCGGCCCAAGATCGAGCCGTGGAGGGTAAGCCAGGTTCAGAAAAGCGTTTTCAATGGCGCTCATGGCGAATAGCGTTCAGCTCCCCGCGGGTGATGAATTACTTAATAGAACGCACCGCTGAAACAATAAGGCACATATATTTAAAGGCAATTTAAGTGCCATGGCACAGTTCTTAATTAATTGCCTGATGGATATATAACCTACCGGTATTTATGTAATTGCATAAATACCGATCAGCTATATAGAGGGTTATAACGACTCAGGCACGTGGGGCGTAGGCAAACACATCAGCGCGCATCTGATGGGCATCCATCCCAGCCTCGACCAAAGCGTCGAGCGTGCCGTAGACCATGGCAGGTGAGCCGCTGGCGTAGACGTGCAGAGGCTTGAGATCCGGAAAGTCTTCACAGACCGCCTCGTGCAGCATCCCGCAGCGCCCTTCCCAGCCGCATTGGTCGCTGACGACTTTGTGCAGGAACAGATTCGGCAGCTTCAGCCACTCGTCCCAATGTTCGATGTCATAAAAATCTTCCGGACGGCGCACGCCCCAGTACAGATGCACGGGATGCTTGAAGCCATTGGCACGGCAATGTTCGATCAAGCTGTGAATCTGACCCATGCCCGTACCGGCGGCGATCAACACCAGCGGCCCATCGGGCAGTTCGGCGAGGTGGGTGTCGCCCATTGGCAACTCGACGCGCACCATCGCGTTACGTTGCAACTGCTCGATCAGGCTCAACGCACTGGCTTCGCGCGCCAGTACGTGGATTTCCAGATCACGCCCTCCGTGCGGCGCCGACGCCATGGAGAACGCCGATTTCTCGCCGTTCTCGCGCTCGATCATCAAATACTGCCCGGCGTGATAGCGCGGTGGTTTACCGGCCGGCGCGCGCAGGCGCACACGCCAGGTGTCGCCACCCACGTCCCGGCATTCGATGACCTGACACGACAGGCTGCGCACCGGCAACTCTCCCAGCGCGAGCACGCCATCCCACAACAGGATGCAGTCTTCCAGCGGCTCGGCTATGCAAGTGTAGAACTCGCCGTGATCGTGCACCTTGCCAGCCTGTTCGACCCGGCCTTCCACCAGCAGCGCCGCGCACACATGACAGTTACCGTTGCGGCAGCTTTGCGGGCAGTCGTAGCCCAGGCGCCGCGCTCCATCGAGAATCCGCTCACCGGGTTGTATCTCAAGCACCGCTCCGGAGGGCTGCAGGGTTACACGCATCAATCTATTCCTAACTGATTCCAGATGGCATCGATCCGCTGAGTGACGGCGTCGTCCTTGACGATCACGCGGCCCCACTCGCGAGTGGTTTCGCCCGGCCACTTGTGTGTGGCATCCAGGCCCATTTTCGAACCCAGGCCGGAGACCGGCGAGGCGAAGTCCAGGTAGTCGATCGGCGTGTTATCGATCATCACCGTGTCGCGCTTGGGGTCCATGCGCGTGGTGATGGCCCAGATCACGTCGTTCCAGTCCCGGGCGTTGATATCGTCGTCGGTGACGATAACGAACTTGGTGTACATGAACTGTCGCAAAAACGACCAGACACCGAGCATCACGCGCTTGGCATGCCCCGGATACGACTTCTTCATCGTCACCACGGCCATGCGGTACGAACAGCCTTCGGGCGGCAGGTAGAAGTCGGTGATCTCCGGGAACTGCTTCTGCAGGATCGGCACGAACACTTCATTCAGCGCCACGCCGAGAATGGCCGGCTCATCCGGCGGACGGCCGGTGTAGGTGCTGTGGTAGATCGGCTTGATCCGGTGGGTGATGCGCTCGACGGTGAACACCGGGAAGCTGTCGACTTCGTTGTAGTAGCCGGTATGGTCGCCATACGGACCTTCGTCGGCCATCTCGCCGGGATGGATCACGCCTTCAAGGATGATCTCGGCGCTGGCCGGCACTTGCAGGTCGTTGCCGCGGCACTTCACCAACTCAGTGCGGTTACCGCGCAGCAGACCGGCGAAAGCGTATTCGGAGAGGCTGTCCGGCACGGGGGTCACGGCGCCGAGAATGGTCGCCGGATCAGCGCCAAGGGCCACGGACACCGGGAACGGCTGGCCCGGGTGCTTCTCGCACCATTCGCGGTAATCCAGCGCGCCGCCACGGTGGCTGAGCCAGCGCATGATGACCTTGTTGCGGCCGATCACTTGTTGACGGTAGATGCCGAGGTTCTGGCGGTCCTTGTTCGGGCCTTTGGTGACGGTCAGGCCCCAGGTGATCAGCGGGCCGACGTCGCCGGGCCAGCAGGTTTGCACGGGCAGCATGGCCAGATCGACGTCATCGCCTTCGATGACCACTTCCTGACACACCGCGTCTTTGACCACTTTCGGCGCCATCGAGATGATCTTGCGGAAGATCGGCAGCTTCGACCACGCGTCTTTCAAGCCCTTCGGCGGCTCAGGCTCTTTGAGGAAGGCCAGTAGCTTGCCGATTTCGCGCAGCTCGCTGACCGACTCGGCACCCATGCCCATCGCCACCCGCTCGGGGGTGCCGAACAGGTTGCCGAGCACCGGGATGTCATGGCCGGTCGGTTTCTCGAACAGCAACGCCGGGCCCTTGGCCCGCAGTGTGCGATCGCACACCTCGGTCATCTCCAGCACCGGCGAGACGGGAATCTGGATGCGTTTCAACTCTCCGCGCTGCTCAAGCTGCTGCACGAAATCCCGAAGATCCTTGAATTTCATTGACGATGGCACCCTCAAAATAGGCGTACATCCTACCTGCTCTGACGGGCAAACAGCAGCCCGTCAGCGCCTGGCATCGCTCAATTGTGGCTCGTACCCAGCAGCAACGGCGCAAACAGGGGACTCAGTCTGGCGCTGCCCACATCAGAGAGGTGATCCTCATCCTTGTATTGGGAATGACCGTTGACCTCGATGCTGCAGATCCCGTTGGCGCACATCAGCGGCGTTGGATCGATCACATGCACCCCTGGGTCGGCGGCACTGATGGCGTCGAACAAGACACCGATGAAATGCTGGCGCGCCAGATGTTCCTCCAGTGGACGACCGAGCCCCTCGGTCGAACGCCCAATCCGCGCCAGGCTGGTCAGTCGATTGATGCTGCCTTTGCGCTGCAGCGGCACTTCCTTGAACAACCAGACTTGCGCCCCCGCCTCTCGCAACGCAGCCACGCGCGCCTTCAGCGCGGCGGCCATGCGTTGCTCGGCCTGGGCAGTATCGTCGTGTGAATTGAGCAACACTTTCTTGTCACCGTCTTCGCGGCCGTACACATAAAGGCTCCAGTTGGAAGCCAGTACCACATCCTTGATGCCAAGGCTGCGCACCCGCTCCATGGTCTGTTCGTTGAAATCCTTGCAGCGCTGACGCGGGTCATCACTGAGAATCGGCGGACAGGCGCTCATGCTGTACAGCCATACCGGACGCCCCTCGCGACGGGCATTGCTCTCGATGGCCGGCAGCAAGGCGGCGGCATGGCTGTCACCCCAGAACAACTGAGTGGCCGGGACATTCTCCTTGCCACCCACCAGACAGGCCTTGTCCAGCGACTTGTCCTGGGTGACCAACATGCATTTCATCTGCCCTGCATGCCACTCACGGGACTGCGCGTACTCCAGCGCCTTACCGGTCAGGCGCTGAGGAACACCATCGGCCGAACGGATCGCCGATCCCGTTGCCACGAGCACAACGATGGCCGCAAGACCTCCCGCCAGCACCGCATTGCGAGAGACAAGCAGGCGTTTTTCCCGCAAAGGCAACTCGACATAGCGCAAACTCAGCCACGCAAGGCCCAGCGCCAAGGCTATCCAGGCAATCGCCTCCAATGGCTGAATGCCGTCGATCGAAATAGCGTTGGCGTAGACATACACCGGCCAGTGCCACAGATACAGGGAATAAGAGAGCAACCCGACCCAAACCAATGCTGGCAGGCTCAACAACCGCGCGGTCCAACTAGCCCCTTGCGCGCCCGACCAGATCAACGCCGTTGTGCCCAGCACCGGCAACAACGCCGCCCAGCCCGGGAAAACCGTGGCCTTGTCAAAGATGAACACCGCGCCCAAAACCGCCGCCAGACCGGCGAGGCCCACTGCCTGATACAGCCAGGGACGCACAGCACGTTTCGGCGCTGGCATCACCGCGAGCATCGCGCCGCACAACAACTCCCAAGCGCGGGTCGGCAGTGAGAAGAACGCGAAGTCCGGCTTTTGTTCGATGTAGGTGATGTTCAAGCCAAACGACACCAACAGCACCGCGAACAACATCCAGCGCCAATGCCGGACATAACGGATCAGCGCAGCCATCAGCAGTGGAAAGAAGATGTAGTACTGCTCTTCCACCGCCAGCGACCAGGTATGCAGCAGCGGTTTCAGATCAGAAGCAGGCTGGAAGTAGCCGTCCTCGCGCATGAACAGAATGTTGGAGATAAACAGAGACTGATAGCGCACCGTTCGGCCCAGCTCGGAGAAGTCCTTGGCCGTCAGCAGCAACCAGCCCAGCGCCAGCGTCACCAGCATGACCACGGTCAGGGCAGGAATGATGCGGCGGGCACGGCGCGCCCAGAAATCGATGAAGCTGAAGCGCTGAGCGCTGATTTCGCGGAACAGGATGGTGGTGATCAGGAAGCCGGAAATGACGAAAAAGACGTCAACCCCGACAAAGCCCCCACTGAATGTACTGAATCCGAAATGAAACAGTACGACGGGAATAACCGCCAGTGCCCGTAATCCGTCGATATCACGGCGATTGCCAAACGTATGCATGAAAGCCCTTTCTTTGTTTTGGATACAAACCTAGAAAGGGAGACCGTTATCAGCCGCGTAAAATTCAATCCCGAACACCAATAATCCAGCGCAAAAAAAACGCCCCTTTTCGGGGCGCTTTTTTTAACAGCGGCGTCTTACTTGCGCTTCATCGACAAGAAGAACTCGTCGTTGGTCTTGGTCGTTTTCAGCTTGTCGATCAAGAACTCGATGGCGGCAACTTCGTCCATCGGGTGCAGCAGTTTGCGCAGAATCCACATGCGCTGCAGTTCGTCGTCGGCGGTCAGCAACTCTTCGCGGCGGGTGCCGGAACGGTTGATGTTGATCGCAGGGAACACGCGCTTCTCGGCGATCTTGCGATCCAGAGGCAGCTCCATGTTGCCGGTACCCTTGAACTCTTCGTAGATCACTTCGTCCATCTTCGAACCGGTTTCAACCAGTGCGGTGGCGATAATGGTCAGCGAGCCGCCTTCTTCGATGTTGCGCGCAGCACCGAAGAAACGCTTCGGTTTCTCCAGGGCGTGGGCGTCAACACCACCGGTCAGCACCTTGCCGGAGCTCGGGATCACGGTGTTGTAGGCGCGGGCCAGACGGGTGATGGAGTCGAGCAGGATCACCACGTCTTTCTTGTGCTCGACCAGGCGCTTGGCCTTCTCGATCACCATTTCGGCCACCTGGACGTGACGGGTCGGCGGCTCGTCGAAGGTCGAGGCAACCACTTCGCCGCGCACGGTGCGCTGCATTTCGGTTACTTCTTCCGGACGTTCGTCGATCAGCAATACGATCAGGTGGACTTCAGGGTTGTTACGGGCAATGTTCGCTGCGATGTTTTGCAGCATGATCGTCTTACCCGCTTTCGGCGGCGCCACGATCAGACCACGCTGGCCTTTGCCGATCGGAGCACACAGGTCGATCACACGACCGGTCAAGTCTTCGGTGGAACCGTTACCGGCTTCCATCTTCATGCGCACGGTCGGGAACAGCGGGGTCAGGTTCTCAAAGAGAATCTTGTTTTTCGCGTTCTCTGGACGATCGAAGTTGATCGTGTCGACCTTGAGCAGGGCGAAATACCGCTCGCCTTCCTTCGGAGGGCGGATCTTGCCAACGATGGTGTCACCGGTGCGCAAGTTGAAGCGGCGGATCTGGCTCGGCGAGACGTAAATATCGTCTGGGCCGGCGAGATAGGAGGCGTCAGCGGAGCGCAGGAAGCCGAAGCCGTCCTGGAGAATCTCCAGCACGCCATCACCGGAGATTTCCTCGCCGCTTTTCGCGTGCTTTTTGAGCAGGGAGAAAATCACGTCCTGCTTGCGCGAACGGGCCATATTTTCTATGCCCATCTGTTCGGCCAATTCGAGCAGTTCGGTAATCGGCTTTTGCTTGAGTTCAGTCAGATTCATATAGGAATGACGTAATCATTTATGGAGGGGGGGGAAATTAAGCTTTTGGCTTAATGAGGCCGCGCCGCGGAGAAGGCGACAGGATCGCGTACTTATTCGAAAAGGAGTGCGTCGGCGACGGCTAGCAGGGGGCAGTGGAGAAACCATTGCGGGGCCGAATGTACCACCTGAGTTTCGGAGCGTCTAGCCCTGAATACGCAAAAAGCCCCGCAAAATGCGAGGCTTTTTTTGGCCTTTTATGGCGACGCTTAAATGTTGGCGTCGAGGAAAGCAGCCAGTTGCGACTTCGACAGGGCGCCGACTTTGGTCGCTTCAACGTTGCCGTTCTTGAACAGCATTAGAGTAGGAATACCACGCACGCCGTGCTTGGCCGGGGTTTCCTGGTTTTCGTCGATGTTCAGTTTGGCAACGGTCAGCTTGCCTTTGTAAGTCTCGGCAATCTCGTCCAGAACCGGAGCGATCATTTTGCATGGGCCGCACCATTCAGCCCAGTAGTCGACCAATACAGCGCCTTCGGCCTTGAGTACGTCGGCTTCGAAGCTAGCGTCGCTAACGTGTTTGATAAGATCGCTGCTCATGGAATTCTCCAGGTTGTAAGCAAAAAAACGTGGCCCATCATATCCGCCCTTCCTCCGTTCAGGAAGCCGCAGATGATTGAGTCTTGCTATGGTGCCCCATGAGTTTGGGTATAGCTCAAGTCACGCCGTGGCGGGGGCGATGAAGGCGATTCCAGTACGCAGCGCGGCATTGCGCACATGCTCCTGCATGGCTTTTTGCGCCGCACCAGAAGCACGGCGAGCCAGCGCACGGAGGATCTTGCGGTGTTCCTGCCAGGTTTCCATGGCACGTTCTGCGCGGATGAACGGTAGCTTCTGGCTCTCCAGAAAGATCTCGGCGCTGGCCGTGAGAATGCTCAGCATCGCCTGATTACCGCTGGCCAGCAGGATCCGCCGGTGAAATTCGAAATCCAGCTTCGCCGCCGCATCAAAGTCGCCGGCACGCAGTTGTTCACGCATCGCCGCGACATTGTCCTCCAGCGCATCCAGATCGAAGGTGCTCAACGTCACCGCCGCCAGCCCCGCCGCAAATCCCTCCAGCGCGTAGCGCAGTTGGAAGATATCCAGTGGCGAAGCCTGCGCGGCGAACGACCAGCCCGGCGCATTCTCACCACGCGACAGCTCTACCGGCGACTGCACGAAGACGCCCTTGCCCGGCTGAATACTGACCACGCCCAGCGCGCTCAGTGACGACAGCGCTTCACGCAACGACGCCCGACTGACGCCCAACTGCAGTGCCAGATCCCGTTGCGACGGCAGGGCATCGCCCGGGCCGAAGCCCTGCTCGGTGATCAGTTTGCGAATCGCTTGAAGCGCCACTTCAGGTACGGCGCGGGAGATCGAGTTCATGGTTTTTCAGACGAGCCAGGCCAATGTGCGGCTAGTTGTAAAGCTATTCACCGAGTCCGGCAAGTCGTGCCCCAGCAGGGTTCGGTGATGAGCGTCGATGCGCCATCGGAGTGCGAAAAACATCCTGACTGTTCAGACCAGTAAGACCGAGCAAACCCACTGAAAATGCGGCCTTGCGGGATGAAAGCTGCGTATTGGCATGGCCCGTGCTGTGTCAGATCGCAGAAATCACTTCCCGCCGATCCGGAGATTGTCCATGACCAAGCGTTACAGCGCCCTCCTCGCCGCCTTGTTTTCCAGCCTGCTGTTAAGCCAGGTCCCCGCCCACGCTGACGGTCTGGACGACGTGATCAAACGCGGCACGCTGAAAGTTGCCGTGCCCCAGGACTTCCCGCCGTTCGGTTCAGTCGGCCCGGACATGAAGCCCCGCGGACTGGACATCGACACGGCAAAACTGCTGGCCGATCAGTTGAAGGTCAAACTTGAACTGACGCCGGTCAACAGCACCAACCGCATCCCGTTCCTGACCACCGGCAAGGTCGATCTGGTGATTTCCAGCCTGGGCAAGAACCCCGAGCGCGAAAAAGTCATCGACTTCTCCCGCGCCTACGCGCCGTTCTACCTCGCCGTGTTCGGCCCACCGGACGCTGCGATCACCACCCTCGATGACCTCAAGGGCAAAACCATCAGCGTGACCCGAGGCTCCATCGAAGACATCGAGCTGACCAAGGTTGCCCCGGCAGGCGTGACCATCAAGCGCTTTGAAGACAACAACTCGACCATCGCCGCCTACCTCGCCGGGCAAGTTGACCTGATCGCCAGCGGCAACGTGGTGATGGTCGCCATCAGCGAGAAGAACCCGAAGCGCGTTCCGGCACTGAAAGTGAAGCTCAAGGATTCGCCGGTCTACGTCGGCGTGAACAAGAACGAAGCGGCGCTGCTGACCAAGGTCAACGATATCCTGACCACCGCCAAGGCTGACGGCGCGCTGGAAAAGAACTCAAAAACCTGGCTGAAAGAGCCGCTGCCGGCCGATCTCTGATCGACTGCGCGGGAGACCTTCATGGCTTATCAGTTCGATTTCATGCCGGTGGTGCAGAACACCGACCTGCTGTTGCGCGGGGCGCTGTTTACCCTGGAGCTGACAGCCATCGGCGCGGTGCTCGGGGTGGGCGTGGGCATCGTTGGGGCGCTGGTGCGGGCGTGGAACATCCGCCCGTTCTCGGCGATCTTCGGGGTCTACGTCGAGTTGATCCGCAACACGCCCTTTCTGGTGCAACTGTTCTTCATCTTCTTCGGCCTGCCGTCGCTCGGCGTGCAGATTTCCGAGTGGCAAGCGGCGGTGCTGGCGATGGTGATCAACCTCGGGGCCTATTCGACCGAGATTATCCGCGCCGGCATCCAGGCAATCCCTCGCGGGCAACTGGAAGCGGCGGCGGCGCTGGCGATGAGTCGCTTCGAAGCGTTTCGTCATGTGGTGCTGCTGCCGGCGCTGGGCAAGGTCTGGCCGGCCCTGAGCAGCCAGATCATCATCGTCATGCTCGGCTCGGCCGTGTGCTCGCAGATCGCCACCGAAGAGTTGAGCTTTGCTGCCAACTTCATTCAGTCGCGCAACTTTCGCGCCTTTGAAACCTACGCGCTGACCACGCTGATCTACCTGTGCATGGCGCTGCTGATCCGCCAACTGCTGAACTGGATCGGTCGGCGCTACATTTCGAGGAGCAGCCAATGAGCGATTTCACGTTCTGGGACATCCTGCGTAACCTGCTCATCGGCCTGCAATGGACGCTGGCGCTGTCGCTAGTGGCATTTATTGGTGGCGGTATTGTCGGGCTGCTGATCCTGATCATGCGCATCTCGAAAAACACCTTGCCGAGCAGCATTGCCCGCACCTGGATCGAGTTGTTCCAGGGCACGCCGCTGCTGATGCAGCTATTTCTGGTGTTTTTCGGCGTGGCGCTGGCCGGGATTGAAATCTCGCCGTGGATGGCCGCCGCGATTGCCCTGACGCTGTTCACCAGCGCCTATCTGGCAGAGATCTGGCGCGGTTGTGTCGAGGCGATTCCCAGCGGTCAGTGGGAAGCTTCGTCGAGTCTGGCGCTCAATCCTCTGGAGCAACTGCGCTATGTGATCCTGCCGCAAGCGCTGCGCATCGCCGTGGCGCCGACCGTGGGTTTCTCGGTGCAAGTGGTCAAAGGCACCGCGGTGACCTCGATCATCGGTTTCACCGAGCTGACCAAAACCGGCGGCATGCTCGCCAATGCCACGTTCGAACCGTTCATGGTCTACGGCCTCGTCGCCCTCGGCTACTTCCTGCTTTGTTACCCCTTGTCCCTCAGTGCGCGCTACCTGGAAAGGAGACTGCATGCCTCTGCTTAGAATTTCCGCCCTGCATAAATACTACGGCGATCACCACGTCCTCAAAGGCATCGACCTCAGCGTCGAGGAAGGCCAGGTGGTGGCGATCATCGGTCGCAGCGGCTCGGGCAAATCCACTTTGCTGCGCACCCTCAACGGCCTGGAGTCGATCAACGACGGCGTGATCGAAGTCGACGGCGAATACCTCGACGCCGCCCGCGCCGACCTGCGCAGCCTGCGGCAGAAAGTCGGCATGGTGTTCCAGCAGTTCAACCTGTTCCCGCACCTGACCGTCGGTGAGAACGTGATGCTTGCGCCACAAGTGGTGCAAAAAGTGCCAAAAGCCAAGGCTACGGAGTTGGCGCGCAAGATGCTCGAGCGCGTGGGTCTGGGCGAGAAGTTCGATGCTTTCCCGGATCGGCTGTCCGGTGGACAGCAGCAACGCGTGGCGATCGCCCGCGCCTTGGCAATGTCGCCGAAGGTGCTGCTGTGCGACGAAATCACCTCGGCGCTGGATCCGGAGCTCGTCAACGAGGTGCTCAGCGTGGTGCGGCAACTGGCCAAGGAAGGCATGACGCTGATCATGGTCACCCACGAAATGCGCTTTGCCCGTGAGGTCGGCGACAAACTGGTGTTCATGCACCACGGCAAGGTGCATGAGGTGGGCGATCCGAAGGTGCTGTTTGCCAATCCGCAGACGGCGGAGTTGGCGAATTTCATTGGTACCGTCGAAGCGACTGCCTGATGGATCCTCATTGCCTGTGATGCCCTCTTCGCGAGCAAGCCCCACATTGGAACGCGGTCACCTGTGGGAGCGGGCTTGCTCGCGAATGGCCACGCCGCGGTCTCAAGCTTTTATGCGCTGAATCAACGGTTTGTACCTTGCGCGTTGGCGTCAGCGTTTGATCGTGGCACGATGTCGAGGTTATCGACCGAGACCCCCTGACCATGCCGCAATCCCAAGCCAAGAATCTGTCCCTGATCGCCGCTATCGACCTGGGCTCCAACAGCTTTCACATGGTCGTGGCCAAGGCCCAGAACGGCGAGATCCGCATTCTCGAACGCCTCGGGGAGAAGGTGCAGTTGGCCGCTGGCATCAACGATGAACGCCAACTCAACGAAGAATCGATGCAGCGTGGCCTCGATTGCCTCAAGCGCTTTGCCCAACTGATCAACGGCATGCCACTGGGCGCCGTGCGCATCGTCGGCACCAACGCCCTGCGCGAAGCGCGTAACCGCCTCGAATTCATTCATCGCGCCGAAGAAATCCTCGGCCATCCGGTGGAAGTCATCTCCGGCCGTGAAGAGGCGCGTCTGATCTATCTGGGTGTGTCGCACACCCTCGCCGACACCCCAGGCAAGCGCCTGGTCGCCGACATCGGCGGCGGCAGTACCGAATTCATCATCGGGCAGCGCTTCGAACCGCTGCTGCGTGAAAGCCTGCAAATGGGCTGCGTCAGCTTCACCCAGCGCTATTTCAAGGACGGCAAGATTACCCCGGCCCGTTACGCTCAGGCGTACACGGCGGCGCGGCTGGAGATCATGAGCATCGAACACGCCCTGCACCGCCTGACCTGGGATGAAGCCATCGGCTCCTCGGGCACCATCCGCGCCATCGGCCTGGCGCTGAAGGCCGGCGGGCATGGCACTGGCGAGGTGAATGCCGAAGGTCTGGCCTGGCTCAAACGCCGTTTGTTCAAGCTCGGCGATGTCGACAAGATCGATTTCGACGGCATCAAACCTGACCGTCGGGCGATTTTCCCGGCGGGTCTGGCGATTCTCGAAGCGATCTTCGACGCCCTCGAACTGCAACGCATGGATCATTGCGACGGCGCGCTGCGTGAAGGCGTGCTCTACGACCTGCTTGGCCGTCATCATCACGAAGACGTGCGCGAACGCACCCTGACCTCGCTGATGGAGCGCTATCACGTCGACCTGGAGCAAGCGGCACGGGTCGAACGCAAAGCCCTGCACGCCTTCGATCAGGTCGCTGTGGATTGGGAACTGGATGACGGTATCTGGCGCGAACTGCTCGGGTGGGCGGCGAAAGTGCACGAAGTCGGCCTGGACATCGCCCACTATCACTACCACAAGCACGGCGCCTACCTGATCGAGCACTCGGATCTGGCCGGGTTCTCCCGTGAAGACCAGCAAATGCTCGCACTGCTGGTTCGCGGCCACCGCCGCAACATTCCCAAGGACAAATTCGCCGAGTTCGGCGATGACGGCATCAAGCTGATCCGCCTGTGCGTGCTGCTGCGCTTTGCGATTCTGTTCCACCACATTCGTGGCACTCAGGCGATGCCGCAGGTGGTGCTGCATGCCAATGGCGACAGTCTGGAAGTGGAGTTCCCGGAACACTGGCTGGACGAGAATCAACTGACACAGGCGGATTTCGGGCTTGAGGCGGATTGGCTGACGCGGGTGGGGATTTTCCTCACCGTGCACTGACACATTGAGCAGATACAAAAAAGGCGATCCCGAGGGATCGCCTTTTTTATTGCGCTTGAGCCGAAGCTTAGCTGCTCACCGGCAAAATCGGGCTGCCCAACCGATCCAGCAACGTCGCCTGCGCACTGCGCGGGTTCTGGTTGCCGGTTGGCGTGTTGCGGATGTAACGGCCATCCGACTGCAGGCTCCAGCTGTGGGTGTTGTCGGTCAGGTAAAGCTCCAGCTCTTTCTTCACGCGAGTCAGCAGCTTCTTGCCTTCCACCGGGAAGCAAGTCTCGACACGCTTGTCGAGGTTGCGCTCCATCCAGTCGGCGCTGGATAGGAACATCTGCTCCTCGCCACCGTTGAGGAAGTAGAACACGCGGGTGTGCTCAAGGAAGCGACCAATGATCGAGCGCACATGAATGTTGTGCGAAACCCCGGCGATGCCCGGACGCAGGCAGCACATGCCGCGCACCACCAGGTCGATGCGCACGCCTGACTGGCTGGCCTTGTACAGCGCGCGGATGATCTTCGGATCGGTCAGCGAGTTGAACTTGGCGATGATGTGCGCCGGTTTGCCTTCGAGCGCAAATTGCGTCTCGCGGGCGATCATGTCGAGCATGCCCTTCTTGAGGGTGAACGGCGCATGCAGCAGTTTCTTCATGCGCAGCGTTTTACCCATACCGATCAACTGGCTGAACAGTTTGCCAACGTCCTCGCACAAGGCGTCGTCGGAAGTCAGCAGGCTGTAGTCGGTGTACAGACGGGCGTTACCGGCATGGTAGTTACCGGTGCCGAGGTGCGCGTAACGCACGATCTCGCCGGCCTCACGCCGCAGAATGAGCATCATCTTGGCGTGGGTCTTGAAGCCGACCACGCCGTAGATCACCACGGCACCGGCCGCTTGCAGACGACTGGCCAGTTGCAGGTTGGACTCTTCGTCAAAGCGCGCTCGCAGCTCGATGACCGCCGTCACTTCCTTGCCGTTACGCGCGGCATCCACCAGCGCATCAACGATCTCGGAGTTAGCGCCGGACCGGTACAACGTTTGGCGCACGGCCAGAACGTGCGGGTCTTTTGCGGCCTGACGCAGCAGGTCGACCACCGGGGTAAACGACTCGAACGGGTGCAGCAACAGGATGTCCTGCTTGCTGACCACGCTGAAAATGTTCTCGCTGTTTTGCAGCAGTTTCGGGATCTGCGGCGTAAACGGCGTGTATTGCAGTTCCGGATGGCTGTCCAGACCGGTGATGCTGAACAGACGCGTCAGGTTGACCGGACCGTTGACCTGATACAGCTCGGTCTCGCTCAGGTTGAATTGTTTGAGCAGGTAGTCCGACAGGTGTTTCGGGCAAGTATCGGCAACTTCCAGACGCACCGCATCGCCGTAACGCCGCGAGAACAGCTCGCCACGCAGGGCGCGGGCAAGGTCTTCGACGTCTTCGGAATCGAGCGCAAGGTCGGCGTTCCGGGTCAGGCGGAACTGGTAGCAGCCCTTGACCTTCATGCCTTGGAACAGGTCATCGGCGTGAGCATGGATCATCGACGACAGGAAGACATAGTTGTCACCCGCGCCGCCGACTTCTTCCGGCACCTTGATGATTCGCGGCAGCAAACGCGGCGCCGGGATAATCGCCAGACCGGAGTCACGACCGAAGGCGTCAATGCCTTCGAGCTCGACGATGAAGTTCAGGCTCTTGTTCACCAGCAACGGAAACGGGTGCGTCGGGTCGAGGCCGATGGGGGTGATGATCGGCGCGATCTCGTCGCGGAAATAACGGCGCACCCAGGTTTTGATCTTGGTCGTCCAGTGGCGGCGACGGATGAAGCGCACCTGGTGCTTTTCCAGCTCCGGCAACAGGATGTCATTGAGGATCGCGTACTGACGGTCAACGTGACCGTGTACCAGTTCACTGATCCGCGCCAGCGCCTGATGCGGTTGCAGACCATCGGCGCCGGCCTGTTCACGGGCGAAGGTGATTTGCTTCTTGAGGCCAGCGACGCGAATTTCGAAGAATTCGTCGAGGTTGCTGGAGAAGATCAGCAGGAACTTCAGTCGCTCCAGCAACGGGTAGGACTCGTCCAACGCCTGCTCCAGCACGCGGATGTTGAACTGCAGTTGCGAGAGCTCGCGGTGGATGTACAGGCTGCTGTCATCCAGGCCCGGAATAGCGATCACCGGCGCCGCCGCAGCGGGTTCGGCGACCGGCGCGGGTGGCGCTGGCTCGAGTTCCGGTGGGGTTTCGGTGATCTGCTCCACCACCGGCTGAGCTTCTTTTACTGCAACTTCAGTGAGTCCTTCGGTATTCATTGAATGTTCCTGGGAGGGCTATTTCTGCTCTCGTAACAATTGAGCGGCGCGGACAGCAAAGTAAGTCAGGATGCCATCAGCGCCGGCACGTTTAAAGGCGGTCAGTGATTCAAGAATCACCGCCTCGCTCAACCAGCCATTCTGGATCGCCGCCATGTGCATGGCGTATTCGCCGCTAACCTGATAGACGAAGGTCGGCACTTTGAAGGCATCTTTTACCCGCAAAAGAATGTCCAGGTACGGCATGCCGGGTTTGACCATGACCATGTCCGCGCCTTCAGACAAGTCCGCACCGACTTCGTGCAGCGCTTCGTCGCTGTTGGCCGGGTCCATCTGATAAGAGGCTTTGTTCGCCTTGCCCAGGTTCGAGGCCGAACCCACGGCATCGCGGAACGGGCCGTAATAGGCGCTGGCGTACTTGGCCGAGTAGGCCATGATCCGCACGTTGACGTGGCCGGCGATTTCCAGCGCTTCGCGGATCGCCTGAATGCGCCCGTCCATCATGTCCGATGGCGCGACCACCTGAGCGCCGGCCTCGGCGTGCGACAAGGCCTGGCGCACCAGTGCGTCGACGGTGATGTCGTTCTGCACGTAGCCTTCTTCGTCGAGAATGCCGTCCTGACCGTGGGTGGTAAACGGATCGAGCGCGACGTCGGTGATCACGCCCAGTTCCGGGAAACGAGCACGCAGAGCGCGAGTGGCGCGCTGGGCGATACCTTCAGGGTTCCAGGCTTGGGCGGCGTCGAGGGACTTGAGTTCTGCGGGTGTGACCGGGAACAACGCCAGTGCCGGAATGCCCAGTTCGACCCATTTGGCGGCTTCTTCAAGCAACAGGTCGATGGTCAAGCGCTCTACACCCGGCATCGAGGCCACTGCTTCGCGACGATTTTCACCGTCAAGCACGAAGACTGGCAGGATCAGATCATCGACCGTCAGCACATTTTCCCGCACCAGCCGACGCGAAAAATCATCGCGGCGATTGCGACGCAGGCGGGTGGCGGGGAACAAACGGTTGGCAGGGGTAAAGCTCACGGCAGACTCCTGAGCCCGCGCAAACGGGCGAGCGTGACAGTTATAGACGGCCATTATGACCAACAGATGACAGTTGTGTGAGACCTGTGACAGGTAGGCGTATTCCATTCTCAGTGTAGGAATTGTTCACGTCGAGACACATCTCGATACTTTCCTGAATGTGTCCGAAGGGGTAGGCTGCGCGTTCATTTCGCCAGCACCCAGACAATGCTCCAACAATTTCTGCATGACTTCGGCTACTTTGCCCTTTTTCTAGGCACGTTCTTCGAAGGCGAAACCATCCTGGTGCTCGCAGGCTTCCTCGCGTTCCGCGGTTACATGGACATCAACATCGTGGTGGTCGTGGCGTTCTTGGGCAGCTATGCCGGCGATCAGCTGTGGTACTTCCTCGGCCGCAAGCATGGGCGCAAATTACTGGCGCGCAAACCGCGCTGGCAACTGATGGGCGACCGCGCGCTGGAGCACATTCGCAAGCATCCTGATATCTGGGTCCTGAGCTTCCGCTTTGTTTACGGCTTGCGCACGGTGATGCCGGTGGCGATCGGCCTGTCGGGGTATCCGCCGGGACGTTACTTGCTGCTGAACGGCATTGGCGCGGCGATCTGGGCCACTGCGCTGGCCGCCGCGGCTTACCACTTCGGAGCGGTACTGGAAGGCATGCTCGGCAGCATCAAGAAGTACGAGCTGTGGGTACTGGGTGCATTGCTGATACTGGGCGTTGGCCTGTGGCTGCGCCGTCGTTTCAAGAATGCTCGTCTGGCGAAGAAGATCTACGAAGACGAGCAAATCCAGAAAGCTGAATTGGCAAAATCAGCCGAGCCTAAGACGCCAGCCGAGTAAGTCGCAGGCGACACACGTACAGCCCGATGCCACTGAGCAGGCTGTAACTGAGCACGCCAGCCCACACCACCGGGCTGGCCGGCCAGAGCCCAACCAACGGCGCCAGCCACACCAACGCCAGGTTCGATGCCAGCCGCAGCAGCTCGACCTTCAGCGCCCACGGCCGATTCTCCAAGGCCACGCCCAACGCAAACACACCGAACGCCACAGCCCCCCAGCCGAGTATCAACGCGGCGACCGGCAAGCTGCGTTCCAGATTCATCAAATAACTGCCCAGCGCGATATAGACGCCAAACTGCGCCACCACATACCACTGCTGGCGGCTGTCGATCGACACTTCAAACTTGCGGAACTGGCTCAAGTCCGGCTTGTTCATCGGGTACCTGGCTGCGACATCCGCTGGCCGCCACCCGGTGCGCATGAACCAGATCCGCAGCTTGTCCCATTTGCGCTCGGCCCGACGCGCGTCGCTCCACAACTGCGCATAAAACTGCAGATTGGCCCACAGCGGGTTCCAGCTCGCCAACGGCGTGGTCACGCCAAAAATCATCGGTTCGTTGTCGTCCTCTTCCTGAAACGTGCCGAACAACCGATCCCAAAGAATGAACACCCCACCGTAGTTGCGATCCATGTAGAGAGCGTTCTGCGCATGGTGAGCCCGATGATTGGATGGCGTGACGAAGAACCACTCGAACCAGCCAAGCTTGGGGATGTGCCTGGTATGTACCCAGAATTGATAAAGCAGATTCAACGCCGCGACGCTGACAAATACCAGCAGCGGCACGCCGAACACGGCCAGCGGCAGGTAGAAGATCCAGCTCAACAGAAAACCGGTGCTGGTCTGGCGCAACGCCGTCGAGAGGTTGTACTCCTCGCTCTGGTGATGCACCGAATGCGCGGCCCAGAGGATGTTTCGCTCATGGCCCATGCGGTGCAGCCAGTAATAGCAGATGTCATAAAGGACGAAGGCAAACACCCAGACCCAAACGCTGTCCGCCGGCAGCCTGAGCAGCGCCAGATGTTCCAGGGCAAAGGCATAGGTCAACAGCCCCACGCCCTTGGTCAGCAGGCCGGTGGTGGTGGACAGCACGCCGGTGCTGATGCTGTTTACCGCATCGGCCAGGCGATAGTGGCTGACCCCACGCCAACGGTCAGCGATGAGTTCAACCACGATCAACACGAAGAAAAACGGCACCGCATAGAGAATGAAGTCCATGACGCGTCCTGACGGGAAACCTTAGGACAGATCCTAGGCTTAGCCGCCCATTAACCCTATGGCAACGCGCGACAAATTAGTGGACATTTAGCGCCATGAATCTGGAGAGAAACCCATGAGCAAAAAAGTTGCAGTGATCCTGTCCGGCAGCGGCGTGTACGACGGCGCCGAGATCCATGAAAGCGTCATCACCCTGCTGCGCCTCGATCAACGCGGCGCGCAGGTGCAGTGCTTCGCCCCCGACATTGCGCAATTGCATGTGATCAATCACCTGACCGGCGAAGAAATGCCCGAGTCGCGCAATGTGCTGGTGGAATCGGCGCGCATCGCCCGCGGCAACATCAAGGATATCCGCCAGGCCGACGTTGAAGACTTCGATGCCCTGATCGTGCCGGGTGGTTTTGGTGCGGCGAAAAACCTGTCGAACTTCGCCATCGAAGGCGCCGGCTGCACCGTGCAGCCAGACGTGCTGGCCCTGGCCGAGGCATTTGCCGAAGCGGGCAAACCGGTGGGGCTGATCTGCATTTCGCCGGCACTTGCGGCGAAGATCTACGGCCCGGGCGTGACCTGCACCATCGGCAACGATACCGACACCGCCACGGCGATGAACAAGATGGGCGCCAGCCACGAAGAGTGCGCGGTGGGCGACATCATCGAAGACAAGGCGCGCAAACTGGTGACCACCCCGGCTTACATGCTGGCGCAGAACATCAGTGAAGCGGCGTCCGGGATCAACAAACTCGTTGATCGCGTACTTGAGCTGACCCACGAAAACGACGTCTGAGCCTGACTGCAAACGAAATCTGTGTGGGAGCGGGCTTGCTCGCGAAGGTGTCGTATCAGCCAACTTTGAGTTGAATGACTCAGCGCTTTCACGAGCAAACCCGCTCCCACAGGGTCAGTGCAAGACTCAGGTTTTGCGGGTGAGCCGGGTCAGAATCCGGTCCAATGCGTTGGCAAACGCCTGCTTCTCGCGATCACCAAATGGCGCCGGGCCGCCACTCATCTGGCCCTGTTCACGCAAATCGGTGAACAGGTTGCGCACGGCGAGGCGCTCGCCCATGTTCTGCGCATCAAACTCTTTGCCTCGCGGGTCCAGCGCCGCCACACCCTTTTTCACCAGCCGATCGGCCAGCGGAATGTCGCTGCAGATCACCAGTTCACCGGGCACGGCGTGCTCGACCAGATAATCATCCGCCGCGTCCGGGCCGCTCGGCACCACGATCAGTTTGACGATGGCCAACCCCGGTTTAATCTGCGGCTGCCCGGCCACCAGCACCACTTCGAACTGGCGCTTGAGGGCGAATTTCACCACCAGATCCTTCGCCGCCCGTGGACAGGCGTCGGCATCGATCCATACACGCATTTTTTAACCTCCAAAAAAATCGCGAGCAAGCTCGCTCCCACAGGATATACGCCATCCATGTGGGAGCGGGCTTGCTCGCGAATGTGAGCGCAGCGAATGCCTTTAAGCGGCGACCCGCTTCTTCTCGGCCATCCGACTGCGGCTGTACAACACGACAATGGCGACCATCGCCACCGCCTGCGCCGTCAGCGAATACGCATCGGCATGAATGCCCAGCCAGTCGAAATCAAAGAACGCCACCGGCCGCGTACCGAAGATCCCAGCCTCCTGCAACGCCTTAACGCCATGCCCGGCAAACACCACCGACAGAGCGCACAGCAGCGCAGCGTTGATGCTGAAGAACAACGCCAACGGCAACTTCGCCGAGCCACGCAGGATCACCCACGCCAGACCGACCAGCAGCACCAACGCTGTCGCGCCGCCGGCCAGCACCGCGTTGTGTCCGGCAGGGCCGGCCTGCAGCCACAGGGTTTCGTAAAACAGGATCACTTCGAACAGTTCGCGATACACCGAGAAGAACGCCAGGATCGCAAAGCCGAAACGCCCGCCGCCGCCGACCAGACTGCTCTTGATGTAATCCTGCCAGGCCGCTGCATGGCGGCGGTCGTGCATCCACACGCCGAGCCACAACACCATCACGCTGGCGAACAGCGCCGTAGCGCCCTCAAGCAATTCGCGTTGCGAGCCGCTGACATCAATCACATACGCCGCTAACGCCCACGTACCGAGGCCGGCCAGCAATGCCAGCCCCCAACCGACATTGACGCTACGCACTGCCGACTGCTGACCGGTGTTGCGCAGGAACGCGAGGATCGCCGCCAGCACCAGAATCGCTTCCAGACCTTCGCGCAGCAGAATCAGCAGGCCGGAAATGAAACTCAGCGACCAGCTCAAGCCATCGTTGCCCAACAGACCGGCAGACTCCTTGAGCTTGGCCTTGGCCGCGTCGAGACGCTGTTCGGCCTGCGCCACCGGCAAACCGTCCTGTAATGACTGTCGATAAGCCATCAGGGATTTTTCAGTGTCCTTGCGCACGTTGGCGTCGACGTTATCCAGCGAACTCTCGACCAGTTCGAAACCTTCCAGATACGCCGCCACCGACAGATCGTAAGCCTGATCGTGTTCGCCGGCGCGGTAGGCCGCGAGGCTCTTGTCCAGCGTCGCTGCGGTGTAGTCGAGCAACTGCGCCGGGCCACGCTTGACCTGCGGCGGCTGCGCACGCTGGGCGCGGAACGTCGCAGCGGCTTGCGGGCCTTCGGCGATTTGCACTTCGGCCGGAGTCTGGCGGGCCAGATCGGCGATGTTATAGGTTTTTTCGGCTTTGGCGGCCGAGGCATCGGCGCTAAGCCCGGCGACATAAGTCGCCATGTCCCAACGCTGGCGATCGTCCAATTGATCGGCAAAGGACGGCATGTCGGTGCCTTCGACGCCTTGACCGAGGGTGCTGTAAATCGCATACAGACTCAGGTGGTCCAGACGCGCGGCATCGCGCAGGTTAGCCGGGGGCGGCATCAGACCGACACCGGCCGGACCATCGCCGGCACCGGTTTCACCGTGGCACACCGAGCAATGCTGGGCGAAGAGCGGTGCGGCACGCGCCGGATCGGGGGTGATGACCGGCGCCTGGCTGACTTCATAGGCCACGGCCAGCTTCGCACCCAACTGCCGCGCCTGACGGGCAACGTCCGCGCCGTCCTGCCGAGCGGTGACCGCTGCACGCAAGGCGATGACGCCCTGTTCCAGTCCAGCCTTCTCCGGTTTGCCCGGCAACTCTGCGATCAGCCCCTGCAACACCTGAATGAATTCCAGCTGCTCGCGATACTCGGCGTCATCAATGACCTTGCCCGCGTCCACCGTCGGCGGATAGTCGGCACTGATGTAATCAAGCATGTGCAGGGCTTGCGGTGCGCCTTCCACCGTATCGGCCAGCAGGTTGGAGCAACTCAGAGCGCACAACGGGAACAACAGCCAGGCCAGAAAACGGGACGGCGCAGTCATGAACGAATCTCAATTGGTAATACGAAGTAACACATTGTTCACTTCCAATGAGATTCACTCAAGCTTTGTCGGAGCTACGGTCGTTTTTTCAGTGTAACGGTGTCGCCGATGCTCGGTCGTGTCCTTGCATGAACTCGACGAACGCCCGCACCGTGAAGGCGACATGCCGAGACAACCAGCCCCTATACTGCCTCACCTCCAGCCCTTGCCGTTCAAGGAAGAACCTGACTCCATGCGCCGTTGCCTGCCGTTTTTTCTGTTGTTCAGTGCCATCGTGCACCTGAGCGGTTGCGCCGCTTACCGCGATTACGATTCGGAGATGCAGCAGACCATCGATGAGATGGCCAAGGGCGAACTCAACGAAGCGCTCTATCTGCTGAAGCTGCACAATCCCTGGGAAGACAAGGATCTGCTGTATTACCTGGAAAGAGGCGCCATTCTCAGCGCCGGCACGGCCTTGCCGCAAAGTCAGGAAGCCTGGCGCACGGCTGACCGGATGATTTTCCAGCGCGAAGAGGCCAACCCATCCGGCGCCATGAAGCTGCTGACCCGGTTCGGCAACGAAATGGGCACGATGCTGGTCAATGACAAGCTGCTGCGCTACGAAGGCTACGACTACGAAAAAGTCATGCTGACCACAGAGATGGCCCTCAACCAACTGGCGGAAAACGATTTCGACGGTGCGCGCGCCGACATCAAGAAAACCCACGAGCGCGAAACCCTGATTGCGCGTCAGCGGGAACGGCAATACGAAGAGGCTGAAGAGCAGGCCAGGAGCCAGGGAATCACGCTGCATTACAAGGATCTGCAAGGCTATCCGGTCGCCGTCCTCGACGCCCCGCAAGTGGTTGAACTGAAGAACGGCTACCAGAGTGCGTTCAGCCATTACCTGGCGGGTTTCACGTATGAAGCCCTGGGTGAACGCGGCCTCGCGGCGCCAGGTTATCGGCAGGCTATCGAATTGCGCCCGGGTGTGCCGCTTCTCGAAAAAGCCTTGCGCAATCTGGACAAGCCCCCGCCGGCAGCAGATGAAAGCGAGGTTCTGGTCGTTGTCCAGGCCGGGTTTGCTCCGGTGCGCAGTTCGGTGCAAGTGCCGATCCCGGTGCGGCTGAACGAAAACCTGACGATTGTCGCGCCGATCTCGTTTCCGGTAATGGTGCCCGATACGATCACACCTCCTGTTCCGAGTGTGCTCGTCGACGGAAAACAATACCCGTTGACGATGATCAACAGCGTTACTGACATGGCCATGCGTACGTTACGCGATGACATGCCGGCGATCATCTCTCGCGCCATGTTCCGCGCCAACATGGCCGCCATCAGTCAGGCTCAAAAGAATGAACGCGATCCGGCCAAGGCTTCGCTGGTGGTTACTGAACACGATCCTTTCGAAGAGGCGGATACGCGCACCTGGCGCACCCTGCCGGACAAAACCCTGGTCGCCCGCCTACGCCTGAAAAAAGGCCTGCATCGCGTGAGCTTCCCGTACTTGCGTGCAGCGGACGGGTTCACCGTACGTGTCGACCAGAACCATCAAGTGTTCAATCTGCGGGTATTCATGGGCAAGAACTACTACGTGGGGTCTGCGCTGGTGCTACCCGAAGCACCAGCACCTACGAACGTTGGCAGCGCCGGGCAGTAATGGCACCTAACTAACCAGTGAAATCAAAAAGATATTATATAGCCAGCACCGCACGCCTATAATGCCGCGCCCGCGCTATCGCGATGCGGCATTAAAGCTCCTCTGGTTATGAGGAATTGGCAGGAGGCCAACGCCACTGTCGATGGGTCACACCAGCCCGACCAGCATCCGCGGCTGTAGTTACTCCAGGGAAGAAGTACCCCCATGGCATTCCGCGCCCCTACTCTGATCGCGCTCAGCGCTATCACTCTGCTGTCCGGCTGTCCGGCTGTTCGGCGTTTCGCAACTACGACTCCGAACTGGCCCAGACCAACCAGCAACTAGCTTCCGGCAACGTCGATGCCGCGCTGACCCTGCTGGAAAAGAACAACGCCGGCCCAGACAAAGACCTGCTCTATTACTTCGAAAAAGGTGAATTGCTGCGCGCCAAGGGCGACCTGTCCGGCAGCCAGAATGCCTGGACCAGCGCCGACCAGGTGGTTGGTCAGTGGGAAGACTCGGTCAAGCTCGACACGGGCAAGTATCTGGCCCAGTTCGGCAGTTTCATCGTCAACGACAAAGCGCGCCGCTACGAAGGCTACGACTACGAAAAAGTCATGCTGACCACGCAGATGGCCCTGAACCTGCTGGCGGTCAATGACTTCGACGGTGCACGCACTGCAATCAAGAGGACCCACGAACGTGAAGCGGTGATCGCCGACCTGCGTGACAAGGAATACCTCAAGAGCGAGGAAGAGGCCGAGAAAGAAGGCATCAAGACTCAGTACAAAGACCTGCAAGGCTACCCGGTCGCCAGCCTCGACGCGCCGGAAGTGGTCAGCCTGAAGAACAGCTACCAGAGTGCGTTCAGCCATTACCTGGCCGGTTTCGTCTACGAAGCCTTGGGTGAAAAAGACCTGGCTGCGCCGGGCTACCGCAAAGCGGCCGAACTGCGCCCGAACACGCCGCTGCTGGAGCAGGCGCTGGTCAACCTCGACAAGCCGACCAAGAGCGATGACAGTGACATCCTGATCGTGGTGCAAAGTGGTCTGGCGCCATCGCGCGACTCCATCCGCGTGCCGCTGCCTCTGCCGATCTCCAACAACGTGGTGATCACGCCACTGTCGTTCCCGATCATCAAACCTGACACCTCCACCGCGCCGTTCGCACAGATCGGTGTCGACGGCCAGCAGGTCAACCTGACGGCTCTCAACAGCACCACCGCAATGTCCCGCCGTGCTCTGCGCGATGACATGCCGGGGATCATCCTGCGCACCACCGTGCGTGCGATCACCAAAGGTGTGGCGCAGAAGAAAATCAACGAAACCAATCCGCTGGCCGGTCTGGCCGTCGGTATCTCTTCAGCGGTGCTCGAAGGTGCCGATACCCGTACGTGGCGCACCTTGCCGGACAACACCCAAGTGGTGCGTCTGCGCTTGAAGAAAGGTGAACACCAAGTCACCCTGCCGAGTGCCGTAGGCGGTTCAGTGGTCAAGGTCACTGTTGATCAACGTTATCAGGTGATCAGCCTGCGCGCCGTGGGCAATCAGGTGTTCGCTGGCGGTCTCGCCGCCCACGTGATCCCGAGCGCCGGCGCGACCAACGTCGCCAGCATCAAACAACCTTAAGAACGGAGTCTTTGCATGCACTTCAAACTCATCGCCGTCGCCGCCCTCGCCTTGTTGGCCAGCGGCTGCGCTACCCCGCCACCACCGGAGCCGGGCAGCGCCGCGAGCAAGGTCGTGGCCATGGGCCCGCAGAAACACATCGTCGTCGGCGCCATGCGCGTCGCGCGCGAAAACGGCTTCATGACCGTCAACGTGCAGTTGAGCAACACCCTCAACAGCAACAAGACGTTCTACTACCGCTTCGCCTGGCTCGGCCCGGAAGGTTTCCCGATTGCCGAGGAAGAAGTCTGGAAAAGCCAGATGATGTACGGCGCGCAGACCAGCTTCATCCAGGGCATCGCCCCGACCCCGAAAGCCGTGGACTTCCGTCTGGAACTCAAGACGCCTTAAGCCCGACCCACTATTCCTGTTTTAGAGAGCATTCCCATGTTTGCACGCTTTTCCTGCATCGCCGTCATCGCCCTGCTGGCCTCCGGTTGCGCCAATACTTCGCCGACCCTGGGCAGCAAGAACATCAGCTACGGCGACACCAAAGCGGTTGAAACCGTGACCAACGAATTCGGTTCGACCGACCTGCAAATGATCGCCGAGTCGATGACCCGCTCCCTGGCCCAGTCCGGCATTCTGCAGGGCCGTCCGGTGGTTCAGGTCTACGACGTGAAGAACAAGACCAGCGAGTACATCGACACCCGCGAAATCACCACCAGCATCAAGACCCAACTGATGAAGACTGGCGTTGCGCGCTTCGCCAGCGACAACAATGCGATGCAGAGCCAGGTTGACCAGCTCAAGCTGCAAAACCAGAGCGGCCTGTACAAGAAGAGCACCGTGGCCAAGACCGGTAACATGATCGCCGCCAAGTACCGCATCGAAGGCTCGATCAGCTCGATCGTCAAGCGCAGCAGCGATTACAAGGACGTCTTCTACAAATTCAGCCTGCAATTGATCGACGTTGAAAGCGGTCTGGCCGAGTGGATGGACGAAAAAGAGATCCGCAAAACCACGGAGCGTTAATCGATGCGCACATGGATTGGCATGATGGCCCTGGCTTGCGCGTTCAGCGTGCAAGCGGCCCCGAAAGTCGCGGTGACGGATCTGGCGTACCAGGAACGTGTGGAGCAATACATCCACATCGTTTCGGCGCAGAGCAATTACCGCGAGGGTTACTACAGCTCCAGCGGTTCTTCGAACTACAACGAGCTCGAAGCGACCACCAGCTACATCGAACAAACCGAACTGC
Organism: Pseudomonas baetica; assembly: GCF_019733355.1. GTDB lineage: Bacteria > Pseudomonadota > Gammaproteobacteria > Pseudomonadales > Pseudomonadaceae > Aquipseudomonas > Aquipseudomonas baetica_A. The sequence goes on from NZ_JAIHLQ010000010.1 coordinate 46,761, forward strand.
GCAAATTCACTGGTGACATCAAAGGTGAAATCCTGCGCACCGGCATGTTCCAGTTGGTGCAAGGCACGCCGTACACCGCGTCGTCCAAGGGTGATATCTACGACGTGATCAAGCGGATCAAGGCCGGTAACTTCAAGGGCGCCGACTATGTTCTGTTCGGTACCGTATCGGACATCGACTTCACCCAGGACATGAACGAGCTGGCGCACACCGACAGCTATTCGGCCGTGCTGGGCCTGACCTTGGTGGCGGACTTCAGCCTGATCAACACCAAGACCTTTGAGATCACTTCGGCCTTCACGGCGATGGGTGAAGCGCAGGACACCAAACTGGTGAACCACCGCGACATCAAGATCTCGCTGAACCGCCCAAGGGTGGTGCGTGAGGTGTCGAAGGCGCTGGGTGAGGACGTGGCCGGGCAACTGAGCCAACAACTCGGCGGTGGCGGTTACGAGCAGCCGCGCGAGCCGCAGCCGCGCAACAATCTGCCGCGTGATACCGCGCCGGTGATTTTGCGCTAAAGCCTACGCCACAAATGAAAAAGGCGACCTCAAAAGGTCGCCTTTTTTATGCCTGCGGGGGTTTAAACCGCTGCTTTACGCAACGTCGCCATAAACGCCGCCGCACCGATGAACAGCCCGGCAAACGTGCGGTTCATGCGTTTCTGCTGTTTGGGCGTGCGCAGCAACCGCAGCACTTTCGACGCCAGACCGGTGTAGCCGGCCATGACGATCAGGTCGACGCAGATCATGGTCGCGCCGATCACCAGATACTGGATCAGCAGCGGTGCGTGGGGATTGATGAACTGCGGCAGCACCGCCAGCATGAAAATCAGTGCCTTGGGGTTGCTGATGTTCACTAGAAAACCACGGAACACCAGCGCCAGCGGCTTGCCGATCGGCCGCACCGCTGCGTCATCACTCATGTCCATGGGCAGCGCGCGCCATTGCTTGATCGCCAGATAAACCAGGTAGGCCACACCAAACCATTTGATCGCATGGAACGCCGTAGCCGAGGCGGTGAGGACTGCGCCGACACCGGCGCCGACAATCGCAATCTGCACCGCGAGGCCGATTTGCAGGCCAAGGGCATTCCAGTAACCGCGCCAGAAACCGTATTGCAGACCGCTGGACATCGACGCAATGGCGCCGGCGCCAGGGGACAGACTGATCACCCAGCAGGCAGCAAAAAACGCCAGCCATGTTTGTAGCTCCATCGCACACCTCGACTCATGCTCGTGACAAATGCCTAAGCTAATGCGGGTTTGAATGGATGACTACCGATTTTTTGCTGAATGTTGCCGGAGCTGCTGAGCGCCCCTTCGCGAGCAAGCCCGCTCCCACAGGGGAATGCATTCCAAATGTGGGAGCGGGCTTGCTCGCGAAGGCGTCAGAACATACGCCACGGAATTTACTTCTCGAAACCGCTGGAAGGAAACACATCACTGCCGCGCCAGCGCCGCACCGAGCGCTGGAAGAACAAGCTGTTCGGCACCTGCACCATCGCGCTCCCCGTGCCCAGTTCCTCAGCCTCGATCAGCGTGGTGTAAAGCAGATTGATCGCCACCACCCGGCCTTTGACGCCAGGCTTGTCGGTGGTGTCCACCAACTCGACCACATCACCGAGCCGAAACGGCCCGACGGTAAAGATCAGAATCGCGCAGAGCAGATTCGACAGCACACTCCACATTGCGAAGAACGCCACCGCCGCCACCGCGACGAATCCCGACAACGCCGTCCACAACACCGTCGCCGATACGCCAAGGCGCTCAAGCACGAAGATCAGCGCACTGCCCATGATCAGCCAGCGCAAGCCACCGCGCAGCGGCATCAGCAACTGCGGCGGAAACGGATAGCGCTCACCCAGACGGGTCAGGCATTTGGCGACAAAGCGCTGGGCGAGGTAGCCGACCAGCAGGATCAGCAGAATCTGCACGCCGAGCCAGATCGGCTCGACCCACATGGCCGGAAGCGACAGCCTGAACGCGTCCATCAGGACAGCGCCTCCAGCTCCGCCTGCATGCTTTCCAGCGTCTCCAAAGCTTCCATCCACGCCTCTTCCAGTTCGGCTTCGCGCACTTTCAGTTTGGCCTGCTCGGCCAGCAGATCACGCAACTCGTTCTTGCGTGCCGGTTCGTAGATGTCGCTGTCGCCGAGGCTGGCATCGACCTTGGCCAGTTTCTCGTGGAGCTTGCCCAGTTCGGCTTCAAGCTTGTCGGCTTCACGCTTGTGCGGTGCGAGTTGCTGACGCAATGCAGCAGCGGCCTGGCGCTGGGCCTTTTTGTCGGTCTTGTCCGGGTTGACTGGGTTGTTGCTGACCGGCGCGTTGCGCTGACGGTATTCCACCAGCCAACGGGCGTAGTCTTCGAGGTCGCCATCGAACTCTTCGACCTTGCCGTCGGCGACCAGATAGAAGTTATCAGTGGTGCTCTTGAGCAAATGCCGATCGTGAGACACCACCAGTACCGCGCCACTGAACTCCTGCAAAGCCATGGTCAGCGCCAGGCGCATTTCCAGGTCGAGGTGGTTGGTCGGTTCATCGAGCAGCAACAGGTTCGGCCGCTCCCAAGCGATCAACGCCAGGGCCAGACGGGCCTTTTCGCCACCGGAGAAATTCAGCACCGGCTCATCGAGCCGTGCACCGCGGAAGTCGAAACCGCCGAGGAAGTCGCGCAGGGTCTGCTCGCGCTCGGTTGGCGCCAGACGCTGCAAGTGCAGCAACGGGCTGGCCTTGGCATCCAGCGAGTCGAGCTGATGCTGGGCGAAATAGCCGACCACGGTGTTCTCGCCACGCGTCAGGCGACCGGCCAGCGGTTGCAGCTCACCGGCGAGGTTCTTGATCAGCGTCGATTTACCCGCACCGTTAGGGCCGAGCAGACCGATCCGCGCGCCGGGGGTCAGTTGCAGCTTGACCTTCTCCAGCACGGTTCGGTCGCCGTAGCCCAGGTTCGCATCGGACAAATCAATCAGCGTGCTGGAGATCTTGGTCGACTCGCGGAACACGAAGTCGAACGGCGAATCGACGTGGGCCGCCGACAGTTCTTCCATGCGCTCCAGTGCCTTGATCCGGCTCTGTGCCTGACGGGCCTTGGTGGCCTGAGCCTTGAAACGGGCGATGTAGCTTTCCATGTGCGCACGTTGCGCCTGCTGCTTCTCGTAGGCCTGTTGCTGCTGGGCCAGACGCTCGGCACGGGCACGTTCGAACGCGGTGTAGCCGCCACGGTAGAGGGTGATTTTGCGCTGATCGACGTGGGCCACATGGTCGACGACTTCATCGAGGAAATCGCGGTCGTGGGAAATCAGCAGCAAGGTGCCCGGGTAACTTTTCAGCCACTCTTCGAGCCAGATGATGGCATCGAGGTCCAAGTGGTTGGTCGGTTCGTCGAGCAGCAGCAAATCCGACGGACACATCAAAGCCTGCGCCAGATTCAGACGCATCCGCCAGCCACCGGAGAAATCTCCTACCTGGCGATCCATCTGTTCGTTGGTAAATCCCAGGCCAGCCAGCAGCTTGCGGGCTCGGGCGTCGGCGGTGTAGCCATTAGCGCTGTCGAGCTCGGCGTGCAGGCGGGCCAGCGCCACGCCATCATGGGCCGCTTCGGCTGCGGTAAGGTCACGCTGCACTTCGCGTAGACGCAGGTCGCCATCGAGCACATAGTCGACCGCCAGGCGTTCAAGCGTGTCGACCTCCTGACGCATGTGCGCGATCCGCCAGTCGGCCGGCAGCAGGCAATCGCCCGAATCCGGGTGCAACTCGCCGCGCAGCAAGGCGAACAGGCTGGATTTGCCGGCGCCGTTGGCGCCGATGAGGCCGGCTTTGTGGCCGGCGTGCAGGGTCAGCTCGGCGTCTTCTAGCAGACGTTGCGGGCCACGCTGTAAAGTCAGGTTCTGAAGTCGGATCATAATGGCGGCGGAGTCTACCAGCTTCGCTCACAACTGGCGCGAGTAGCACGATGTCCTCTGACCTGTGGAGCTTTTCCCTTGCCACCTACGCCCGCCCGGGCGTGGAAAACGCCTGCCTGCACATGCAAGCGGCGGGCACCAATGTCTGCTTGCTGCTTTGCGGCCTATGGCTGGAACAACGCGGGGTGACCTGCAGTGAGCAACGCGTGCGGCAACTGCAAATGCTGGTGGAACCTTGGGACGTGGAGGTGGTGCAGCCACTGCGTGCATTGCGCACTCAATGGAAAAGCCTGGCGAAGGAAGATCCGGTGCTCAAGGGGCTGCGCGATCAAATGAAGTCGCTGGAGCTGGAAGCCGAACGGCATCTGCTGTGGCAGTTGGAGCAGGCGGCGCAGAATTGGCCGTTGCATGACGCCCCAGGGTCGGGGGCATGGCTGGAGAGCTTGGCGACAACAGCCGCCAACCTGAACCGCGACGCGCTGCAAAGGCTGCGCGTCGCGGCAGCCGGCACTTAGGAAGCGCTGGTCGGGTTGTTGGTGCTGCTCGACGCAGCGGCTGGCGCTGGTGCAGTCGTGGTAGTCGAAGCACTGGCGGCCGACGAGGCCGGGGCTGCCGGTGCAGCAGGCTTGGCAGCCGGAGCGGTTGCCGGTTTTACAGCGGCTGGTTTGGCAGCAACTGGTTTTTTCACGGCAGGCTTGGCGGCCGATTTGGCTGCTGGCTTGACGGCAGCAGTAGCCGGTTTGGCGGCGGGTTTAACTGCTGGTTTTGCAGCTGGCTTGGCGGCGGGTTTCGCCGCAGCTTTGGCGGCGACCGGTTTAGCGGCAGTCCTGGCAGCCGGTTTAGCAGCGGTTTTTACCGCCGCTTTGGCAGCCGGTTTAGCGGTTGATTTTGCCGCTGTGGATTTAGCTGGAGCAGCTTTGGCAGCGGCTGGTTTTACAGCGGCTTTTGTAGCAGCCGTTTTGGCCGCAACTGGTTTTGCAGCAGTCGGTTTTGCAGCAGTAGTTTTAGCCGCCGTTTTTGCAGCGCTTGCCGCAGCCGGTTTTTTCGCCGCAGGCTTCGCAGCCGTTTTCACAGGTGCTTTTGCAGGTGCTTTTGCAACTGGCTTAGCTACCGGCTTTGCAGCGGGTTTGGCAGCAGCCGTTTTCGCCGGTGCTTTGGCAGCAGCAGGTTTGGCTGCTGCTTTCTTCGCAGGTGCTGCAGCAGGCTTCGCGTCACGGGATGACAGAACCTTGCTCACTGCTTCTTGCACACGGCCAACACCCTGGGCCAATTTCAGGCTTTCCTGAGCATCGCGCTTGAGTTGCAGAATGTAGTTGCGAGTGTCGGACTGACGTTCTTTCAGAGCATCGAGCAGTTCTTCGAGCTCTTTCACTGCGCCTTTGGCTTTGGTCTGTGCCTTGGCTTTACCGGCGGCGGCGGCGTCCTGCAATTTGGTGCGCGACTTGTGCAGTTTTTCTTGCGCCTTGCCGCGTTGCTTTTCCAGTTTGGCGAGCAGTTTTTCAGCATCAGCCAAGGCTTGGGAGCAAGCGTTTTCCAGATGCTCGAGCAAGCTGCCCGAGAGTTGTTGGAGTAAGTGCAACGGAGTGTTTACAGGCTTCTTGGTGGCCGACATGGTTTACCTCCTGGCTGACGTGAGTGCGGCTCATACTAGACCTCTGCTGCTACCGCCGCTAGGTCATCTTGACAGTAAGGAAAGCGCTGCGTTGCACCGAAGTGAAAATGTTCTGCATTAAGTCAAAAGCAGTTCACCGTTGCAGACGTTCGCGCTGGCATAATCCACCGCATCTCAGGTCGGAGAGTGCCTATGTCGCGCTACCTTTTTTTATCCCTCTGCATGATTTTTTCAGCGGCCCACGCCGACGAAAAAACCACCGCGAACGACGCTCATGATCTTGCCTACAGCCTCGGTGCCAGCCTGGGCGAACGCTTGCGCCAGGAAGTCCCGCAGTTGCAGATCCAGGCGCTGGTGGACGGCTTGCAACAGGCCTATCAAGGCAAGCCGCTGGCGCTGAGTGAAGCGCGGATCGAGCAGATTCTGGCCGATCATGAATCGCAGAATGCCGAGCACGCCGCGATGCCTACGAGCGACGCGGCGATGGAAAACGAGCAGCGCTTTCTGAGCGCCGAAAAAGCCAAACCGGGTGTGAAGGAACTCGCCGACGGCATCCTGCTCACCGAGCTTGCGCACGGCACCGGCGCCAAGGCCGGTCCCGATGGAAAAGTGCAGGTGTTGTATATCGGTCGTTTGCCAGACGGCACGGTGTTCGATCAGAACACTCAGCCGCAATGGTTCAACCTCGACAGCGTGATTGCCGGTTGGCGCACCGCTTTGCAAAACATGCCGGTGGGCTCCAAATGGCGACTGGTGATTCCATCGGATCAAGCGTATGGCGCCGATGGTGCAGGCGACTTGATCGCGCCATTCACACCACTGGTGTTTGAAGTCGAATTGCGCGGTGCGACGAGCTGATCAGGCATAAAAAAACGGTGCGCTTTGGGCGCACCGTTTTTTATTGAAAAAGCCAATCAGGCCTGAACCGGATCTTCTGTTTTGTGTGCGGTATGCAGCACTTCAATCAGGCAGTCTTCCAGCTCGAAGCGTTCGTGAAGCAGTCCACCGAGCTCCTTGAACTTCTCTGCAACGCATTTACCGTCATCGCAAAGATCGTTGAACGCGAGGAGTTTTTCAGTGATGACATCGATGCGCGGATAGATCGTTTCGGCGAGTTCAAGGCCGCGAGTGTCGCCAAATGCCTTGGCCTCACCGGTCAACTGTTCGTAGATTTCGAAGTGTCCAGCCGATACGTAGTCGACCAGCACGCCGCAGAATTCCTGCAAGGGCTTGCGATTCTCGGACAACGCCTGGGGCTCAGCGCCGAGCTTGTCGTAGGCGCCAATCAGCTCCTCACGCTCTTGCAACCAGCGGTCGATCAGCAGATGAACTCCACCCCAACGTTCCTGAGCATTCTGACAACTTTCGAGCATGGCGATCTCTCTTCCCTTGTGGGTCATGCTGCTCTACACCCGCGTCCCGCTTTTGGTTTTGACTTGGGGGACGGCCGGGCAGAGCGTCATCGAGCAACATAAATCCAATGACACGTGGGGGCCAGATTATGCCCGCACGCCTATGGCTTCAAGGTACGCAGGAGATAAAGTTCATACAAGTGTTTAATCCCTGATCAGCTTCCGGTGCGACGCTTCGCCGCCCGGCGGTCGTTGCAGAGCATTCCAGACCAGTCGCAACAATTGATAAACGGCAAGAATCGACACCGCTACAAAGAACAACAAACTCCACTCCGGGATACTCAGATCGAACAGCGTCCAGGAAATTTCGGCGCAATCGGCACCGCCGTTAAACATCTTTTGCAACGCGCAGATCCACGGCAAACCGTTGAACATCGTTTCCGGCGGCGGGGCACAATTGAGCATTTGCAGCACAGGATCACTTTGAATCAATACCTGCCGCCAGGCCGCTGTGGTGCCCCCCAGACTTGCGCCCAGCGCAAACAGCCAGTAAAGCCACAGACCGACACGTTTGGGACCGTGCACCGCCGCCAGACCACAAGAGGCGCACAGCAGCGTGAGGAACAGCCGCTGCACCAGGCATAGACTGCACGGCGTCAGGCCGACCGCGTATTCAAGATAATAGGAAGCTCCCAGAGCAAAGGCCCCCGCAGTGAAAGCCATGAAGAACAAGGAGCGTGAGCAGGCCAACGACATGGCTTTTCCGTAACAGTAGAGACAGACGGTTACGGTAGAGGAAAGCGTGTCAGCCTTTCAAGGCAACGCCCTGCCGACAGTTCACCAGATGTGTAGGGAAAACCCGACAGGTTCGAGAGGAATAGGTGCAATCCACTGTAGGACTTTGCCCCTGACGCGCCTTGAAGTTAAATTTTCGGTCGCCAAACGGGAACGAGGGAGCGACCTCCCTCGTGACTTCAGACGTGCGCCGGGACCGGAAGCGGCGCGGCCAGCAGGCGCTCGTCCAGTAGACCCAGTCCTTCCTGAAACAACTGATTGCTGCGATCAGTGTCGCCCAGTTGCGCGAGCAAGCGCGCCAGTTCCGCACAGGCTTCCGGATTGCGCTGCACACGCAGGCTGCTTTCCAGATAATCCCGCGCCTTCCCCCATAGACTGGTTTGCAGACACAGACGCCCCAACGTCAGGAGCAGACCTGGATCGTTCGGATGATCCTTGAGCCAGCCTTCAGCGGTTTGCAGTTGACGCGCCGGATCGCTGCCGCGAACCAGGCCATAAAGACGTGCCAGATGGCTGTCGTAATTGCGCTTTAGGGCCGTACGCAGTACTTCTTCTGCCTCCACCTGAGCACCTAGCTGACGCAATTGCTCGGCGTAAGCCAACACCAGCGGCGACTCCTGGCGCTGCGCCGAAGTCAGTTGCTGCCAGGCGCGATTGAGGGACTGCAGGCCAACGGAGCCGTCCTCTTCGCGCTGCGCGGCCAACGACAGATTCTCACCCCAGGCACGGCGTTCCAGTTCAGCCAGTTCAGCGCGTGGCAGGACTTTGTCCTTGCGCAGTTCAGGCAGCAATCGAATCACCGCGGACCATTCGCCGCGCTGTTGATACAGGCGCTGCAACTGGCGCAGCGTCTGCACATTGTGTGGATGACGCTCGTGCATCGCTTGCAATGTCACCAGCGCGCCATCGGTATCGCCGCGGTCGGTCTGCAACTGTGCATGACTCAGAGCAATCGCCAGCTCAGCTTGTGGCTGACGCTCCAGAGCGCGCTCCAGCAGACGATCACAATCCTCGTAATTGCCTTGTTCGTTGGCCGCGCGGGCAGCACCGAGATAGTAGAGCAGAGGCTGGCGTTCGGCTTCGGCGGCACGATACAAATGACGCTGAGCGCTGGCCCAGCGACCTTCTGCCAGATCCAGTTGGCCATGCTCGATTGCCACCTGTATCCGCCGGCTGCGGTTGCGCCGCGACCATGGATTGACCACGCCACTGGACGTCATGACCAGCTCGACCAACGCCTTGATGCCCCAGACCAGCAACCACAACACCGCGATCAGCGCCAACGTCGCCCACAGACTCGACTCGTAGCGGAAGGACTTGTAGGCCACCAGCACGTAACCGGAATGCTCAGCAATCGCCAGGCCCAATGCTGCCGTCGCGGCGATCACCAGAAACACGATCACATACAGACGTTTCATGGTGTGGCCTCCTGCGCGGTGTTGGCGGCAGGTTTGGCGAAGGGTTTCACCGATTCCTCGGCGTTGACATTACGCCGCTCCAGATAGGCTTGCACCGCACTCAGGGTGCCGGTCAGATCCGGGGTGTTGACCGTGACCGGTTCCTTGCTCAGCTCGGCAACCTGCTCAAGCATCACTTTGCTTTGCGGATTGTCCGGGTTGAAGTTGCCGTGCAACACGTCCCGCGCCTCGGTCAGCGCCTGGGTGTACACCGGCGCCTGACCATTGAGCGCCGCCCACTGCGCCTGTTCCAGCGCCAGGCTCAAAGCCAGGCGCACCTGGCTCAGACTCTGCCCGGCCAGCAGTGGCTTCACATTCTTGTCAGCGTTGAAATCAATACGAATGTAGCGAGAGACCTCATCCCACCACTGTGCCCAGCGACTGGCGCCGTCACCATCGGCCGTCAGACCGAGCAGCGACTCGCCGCGATCCTTGTACTCCGGCGCCAGTTCGGTAAGGCCGATAACCTGATCACGCAGCGCACCCAGACGCAGGAACAACCCGGTGCGATCCGGCTGCTCGGTGCTGCGCAATGCGACGAGGGTTTTCGCCACTTGCTCACGAGCAGCGAAAGAGCCGGGGTCGTTTTGCTCGCGAAGAATTTCGTCGGCGCCCTGCACCAGGGCTTGAGCGCTGCTGATGTCCTGCAACGCCGAAAGACGCAGGCTGGCCAGACGCAGCAGGTGTTCGGCCTCGGCCAGACGCCAATCCTTGCGACTGGCGCCAAGGACGGTTTCCAGACGTTGACTCAGTCGTTGCTGATCACCCTGAAGCTGAGCCACCAGACGCTGGCGATCAGCAAGTTCGTCGGCGCCCGGCAACTGCGCGAGACGCTCGCTCAGCCGCTGCTCGCTGAGCTTCAGGCTCTGCGCCTGATCATTCAACGTCTGGACCTGACCCGACTGCTGCTCAGTGTTGGTTTGCAGGTGACGCACCTGCCAGACACCCCAACCACCGATCGCGACACCGGCAGCACCGAGCAACAGGGCGACGATGGCCAGTCCATTGTCTCGGCGCGGCTCTTTGGCCGGCGGTGGAGTTTCAACCTGCTTTTCAAGCACAGGCTGGACGTCATCTTTAGGCAAGGCTGTTTCGCTCACGTATCCATCCTTTGCATTAGAAAACGGGCACGGGATGCTCCCGTAGCGCCGTCAGCAAAGCCGCGGCACTCGCGCCGCGACAATCCACAACTGTTTGGGCCCCGGCGGCAACTGCCAGCTCGGCGACCCTTGGGCTTGGAACAAACAACGGCAACCGCGCAATCGCAGGCCATGCATCACCGGCCATCCGGCGCAGATGCTCAAAACCCTGTCCACTGCTGACCACCAGCCCATTCAAGCGTTCCGCTTCGATACGCCACGACAACGCTTGCGGCGCATACGCTGGTAGATCGCGTCGATACAACTCCAAGTACTCGACACTAGCACCAAGCTCGCGCAAGCGCTCGGCGAGCAGCTCGCGGCCGCCCTCACCACGCAGGATCAAAACCTGCGAACCGGGCCGGGCCACAGCTTCACCCAGACGCGGCAATTGCAGCAAGGCTTCGCTGTCATCGCCTTCTGCCGGGAAGCTCACATCGAGGCCGTGATCCTTGAGAATCTGCGCAGTCGCCGCACCGACGCTAAACCACGGCATCGCCAGAGACTGCATGCCATGGGCCTTGAGCAGATCCACTGCAATTCGTGCCGCCGGTTTGCTCACCACGATCACCGCGCTGCAACCGGGCAGCCGCGTAATCGCCTGACGTATTTTGTCAGAGACCGGCAGGGGTGCAATTTCCAAAAGCGGCAGGCAATTGCTGAAAACCCCCTGCGCGGCCAACGTCTCGGCGAGCGCCGCACAGTCATCGGCAGGGCGCGTCAGCAGCAGGCGCCAACCAGTCACTCGTGACCTGCCTCGCCGTACACCGCTTTGAGAATGTCAGCGGCACCCTGGCTGAGCAGGTCTTCAGCGACCCGCACACCCAAGGCTTCGGCATCCGCGCGCGGCGCCCGGGCTTCGGCGCTGAGCAGCTTGCCGCCGCTCGGTTCGCCCACCAGACCACGCAACCACAATTGCTCACCTTCGAGCACGGCGTAGCAGGCGATCGGCACTTGGCAGCCGCCATTCAAATGTTTGTTGAGTGCGCGTTCGGCCGTGACACGCGAAGTGGTATCGGCGTGATGCAGTGGCGCCAGCAAAGCGTGAATTTCAGTATCGGCGCTGCGGCACTCGATGCCAACCGCGCCTTGGCCACCGGCCGGCAGGCTGTCATCGACACTGATGGCCGACGTGATGCGGTCTTCGAAACCGAGTCGAATCAGCCCGGCCGCCGCGAGGATGATCGCGTCATACTCGCCGGCATCGAGCTTGGCCAGACGAGTGTTGACGTTGCCGCGCAGGAAACGGATTTCCAGATCCGGGCGGCGGGTCAGCAACTGCGCCTGACGACGCAGACTGGAAGTGCCGACGATGCTACCGGCTGGCAAGGCATCAAGACTGGCATAGGTATTGGAAACGAAAGCGTCGCGCGGATCTTCACGCTCGCAGATACAGAACAGTCCCAGACCTTCAGGAAAGTCCATCGGCACGTCTTTCATCGAATGGACGGCGATGTCGGCTTCGTTTTCCAGCAGCGCGGTTTCCAGTTCCTTGACGAACAGGCCCTTGCCGCCGATCTTCGACAGCGGCGAGTCGAGCAGCTTGTCGCCGCGACTGACCATGGGCACCAGCGTCACCAGCAGACCCGGATGGGCCGCTTCCAGACGGGCTTTGACGTATTCGGCCTGCCAAAGGGCCAGTGCACTTTTTCGGGTGGCGATGCGGATTTCGCGAGAAGACATGGATCAATCCGTACTGAATAGATACGGCGGATAATAACAGCTCAGTCAAATCCACTTTGACTTGAATCAGAAACGGCGCGGCCTCCCTGGCCTGCGATGCCCGGTAAAGAGAAATGTGAACCACCCGGAAAGGCCAGGTTACAGGCCCTGCATCATTTTGCGCACACCCGCCACATGCCGGCGGCTGACAATCAGCGCGTCGCCATTGAGCCCTTTCAGAAAGAGCTGAAAATGCCCCAGCGGCGTGCGTTGCAGACGTTCTATTCGGTCACGGGCAACCAATGCGTTACGGTGGATGCGCACAAAGCGTTCACCGAATTCGTCTTCAAGGGCTTTGAGCGGTTCGTCCAGCAGCACTTCGCCAGACTCGTGGCGCAAGGTCACGTATTTGTGGTCGGCGATGAAATAGACCACCTGATCCAGCGGGATCAGTTCGATGCCTTTGCGGGTGCGAGCGCTGATGTGACTGCGCGGGCCGTTGCCACTTTCGGCTGCGGGACGGGTCAGGGCCGAGAGTTGCGCCCGGTTGGGACGTTCTGCCCGTTTCAGGGCGTCATGCAAGTGTTCGGTTCGCACAGGTTTCACCACATAGCCCACGGCGCTGGCCTGCAGGGCTTCCACGGCAAATTCATCGGGACTGGTGCAAAACACCACGGCCGGCGGCGTTTCTCGTTCGCACAAACGGGCAGCGACCTGCAGGCCGTCCAGGCCCGGCATGCGGATATCGATCAGCACGATATCCGGTTTGTGGCTGTCGATCAGTGCCAACGCCTCTTCGCCATTCGTGGCGCTGGGCTCCAGGACTGTATAACCCTCAAGCTCGCTCACCATTCGGCTGAGGCGCTCGCGAGCCAGTGGTTCGTCATCAACGATCAGGACATTCATATTGCGCTGGATTCCTGCGTGAGTCTCGCACAAGGATAGCGTAGACAGGTGGAGTGACGTCCGTCACCGCGATCCACGCTAAGACTAGTCCGAGCACCAAAAAGTGCCGTACGTCGGCCAGCAATATTTGCCAGTGTCCGGGTCGTACTGCTCAAAGCCCGCTGTTTCCCGCGTTTTTCACGCCGTTTGTCCAAGGACAATACACCCACCCCTCTTCTTATTAGTCGGCGGCCAGACCCTTTCGCGATCTGCACTCGCGCCGACCCTTATGTCCAACTGTAGACGCTCGTCGGGCCGATATTGCTCAATCGGAAAATATCCTTGCGCAAATCCCCCGGCGACCGCGTCGACTATGGACGAGCAGATGAGAAAAAAACGTATCGACCAGTGTCAGCGACAGCAATGGCAACCCTGTTATTATCCGCGACAGCGTTTCACGCCTTTTTTCTTCAAGCCGATACGAGCGAATTCATGAGCACTGACAAGACCAATCAGTCCTGGGGCGGCCGCTTCAGTGAACCCGTCGACGCCTTCGTCGCCCGCTTCACCGCCTCCGTCACTTTCGACCAGCGCCTGTATCGCCACGACATCATGGGTTCGATCGCCCACGCCACCATGCTGGCCAAGGTCGGTGTGCTGACAGATGCCGAGCGCGACAGCATCATCGACGGCCTGAAGACCATTCAGGGCGAAATCGAAGCCGGCCAGTTCGACTGGCGCATCGACCTCGAAGACGTGCACATGAACATCGAAGCACGCCTGACCGACCGCATTGGCGTCACCGGCAAAAAACTGCACACCGGGCGCAGCCGCAACGACCAGGTCGCCACCGACATCCGCCTGTGGCTGCGTGACGAGATCGACCTGATCCTCGCCGAAATCACGCGTCTGCAAAAAGGCCTGCTGGAGCAAGCCGAGCGCGAAGCCGCGAGCATCATGCCGGGCTTCACCCATTTGCAGACCGCACAGCCAGTGACCTTCGGGCACCACATGCTGGCCTGGTTCGAAATGCTCAGCCGCGACTACGAACGTCTGGTCGACTGCCGCAAGCGCACCAACCGCATGCCCCTGGGCAGCGCCGCACTCGCTGGCACCACCTACCCGATCGATCGCGAATACACCGCGCAACTGTTGGGCTTCGACGCCGTGGGCGGCAACTCGCTGGACAACGTATCCGATCGTGATTTCGCCATCGAATTCTGTTCGGCCGCGAGCATCGCGATGATGCACCTGTCGCGTTTCTCCGAAGAGCTGGTGCTGTGGACCAGCGCGCAATTCCAGTTCATCGATTTGCCGGATCGTTTCTGCACCGGCAGTTCGATCATGCCGCAAAAGAAAAACCCCGACGTGCCAGAGTTGGTGCGCGGCAAGACTGGCCGTGTGTTCGGTGCGCTGATGGGCTTGCTGACCTTGATGAAAGGCCAACCACTGGCCTACAACAAGGACAATCAGGAAGACAAAGAGCCGCTGTTCGACGCCGCCGACACGCTGCGAGATTCGCTGCGTGCGTTCGCCGACATGATCCCGGCGATCAAGCCGAAACACGCGATCATGCGTGAAGCGGCGCTGCGCGGTTTCTCCACCGCGACCGACCTGGCCGACTACCTCGTACGCCGTGGCCTGCCGTTCCGTGATTGCCACGAAATCGTCGGCCACGCCGTGAAGTACGGCGTCGACACCGGCAAGGATCTGGCCGAGATGAGCCTGGAAGAACTGCGTCAGTTCAGCGATCAGATCGAGCAGGACGTGTTTGCCGTGCTGACCCTGGAAGGCTCGGTGAATGCCCGTGACCACATCGGCGGCACTGCGCCAGCGCAGGTCAAGGCAGCGGTTGTACGCGGACAGGCACTGATCGCCAGCCGCTAAAAAGCCAAAAGCTTCGCGAGCAAGCCCGCTCCCACAAGGAACTTATGGTGTTCACCAAAGTGTCTGTGCGGGAGCGGGCTTGCTCGCGAAAGTGACTTTAAAACGCTACAAACCCTACTTCTTAGCAGCGATCATCGCCAAAAACGTCGGCATGGCGGCTTCTTTGTCGGCCGCAATCTTCTGTACATGCGGATTCTGCTCAAGCCGCTCCAGTAGCGCTTTCGCCTGCGGCATCTCTGCCAGCAAATCAATACCGAACAACTTCTGCCCTACTGCGCAGGCCAACGGCACGCTGTAGAGGAAGTACAGATCCGCGATGCTCAGGCTGTCGCCGGCCACATACGGGGCGAATTTGCCGTGTCGGCCCAGCGCCGCAAAACCCAGCAGCAACTCGGTCCTGGTCTTTTCCTTGATAGCCTCCGGCAGCGTCATGCCAAAGAAGGCTTCGCCATAACAGGCGCGTCCCGGCAGTTCGATGTACAGCTCGATTTCCTTGGCAATCGCTAGCACCTGCGCGCGCTCGAACGGAGCGCTCGGCAGCAGCGGCGTGCCTTTGTGCGTCTGTTCGAGGTATTCGAGAATGATCGCTGTTTCATTGATAAACCCTCCGTCGACGCCCAGCACCGGCACTTTGCCGCGCGGGCTGATCGCCAGCGAGTCCGGGGTCTGCGCGGGGTAAAACGTGACCTCTTCGAACGGCAGGCCTTTTTCCATCAACGCCAGCTTGACCATGTTGTAGTAGTTGCTGACAGAGAATCCATAGAGCTTGAACATCACATAGCCTCCAGGCCGTGCGGGGTGGGCAGTGCCTGTTTATAGATCGCATACGCGATTCCCGCCAGCAGCATCACGCCACTGAATGCGGGTAAACTGGCGACTTTCCTTGAGGAGCCTGCCATGAGCGAGCCGACAGACATCAATAATGACGACGAAGAAGAGTTCACCGAGACCACTCTGATCGACGCCATCGAAAACCAGATCGAAAGCGACAACCCGCCAGCGGCCAAGGCAACCTTCAACAAGCTGACCCTGGTGGGTTACGAGCGTGAGGATATCCTCAACTTGATGGCCCACGTTCTGGCCTACGAAATCGACGCCATGCTCGATGACGACCGTGCCTTCAATACCGAATGGTATGAGACCGCGTTGCGTGCGCTGCCTGAGTTGCCACCCGAAAAGCAATAATCGCCGCTTGCCCTGTGGGGGCCTGCTCGCGAAAAGGCCGAACATTCGAAATATGCGGCGCCTGACGCGCCGCATTCGCGAGCAGGCTCGCTCCCACACAATTTGTCACCCCTCCATCCGGCCTTCTGCCAGCCCCTGACTACACTGGAATTCGCCCCCAGACAAAAACCCTGACGCGCACACTGGACAGTCCGCGCCGGCAGGTTCACCTTAGGGGCGCTGTCGTCCAATTCCTAGAAAGTCTGGAGTCCTTATGTCGCTTACCCCTGAGCTGGTTGCCGAACTGGAAGTCCTCGCACTCTTCAACCTGGACAGTTCCCAGGAAGGTCTGAAAATTCATCAGACCGCTGCCCCGAAACACATCGCCGCTGCCAAACGCCTCTTCGAAAAAGAACTGACCGACCAGCCTGATGGCGGGTATCTGACCAGTCTGGGTCGCGATGCTGCGCAAAACGTGCAAACCGTGCTGACGATTCTGAGAGAGCAAGAAACCGCCTGACCCTCCCCGACTTTGCCCACGGGAACTCCTGCCACGGGATTTCCGCGGGCTCATCCGTTCGCCAGCCGTCACCTCGCGATATAAATCTGACGTCAAAAAACAAATTCAGCTTAAAAGTCCCTCTGCGCAAAGGCTAAACTGCCTCACATTCCGAGACCCTTTACGTCCGAGCCCGCGAGCCGGTTTGAGCTGACATGACGCGCACCCACGAAATCCGCCCCGACCTGGACGAGGGAATTGACCGCAAGGTCCTCAGCCAACTGCGTGCGCGTTTTCTCAAACTCAATGAAGGTCGCCTGGGCCGCGCACTGGAAGGTCTGTCGACGCGCCAGCAAAGCGTGCTGACGCTGTTGCCGCTGTTCTTTCATGTCAATCATCCGCTGCTGCCGGGCTACGTTTCAGGCAGCACGCCGGCGGGCCTGTCCAATTACGAGCCAGACGCCAACGCCCTCGCCGAAGCCCAACGCCTGACCCGATCGTTCTCCTACAAGCCGCGCCACGGCAGTAATCCACCGCGCCCGATTCACGGACTGTTCCTGATGGGCAGCCTCGGCACGCTGGCCCAGGCCGATCAGAGCGATATGGACGTGTGGGTGTGCCACGCGCCGGACCTGAACGAAAGCGAACTCGCCGAGTTGCGCAAAAAATGTCAGTTGCTGGAAACCTGGGCGGCCACTCTGGGCGCCGAGGCGCACTTCTTTCTGATCGATCCGGTCCGCTTCGTCAAAGGCGAGCGCGACACCCAGCTCAGTTCCGAAGACTGCGGCACCACTCAGCACTATCTGCTGCTGGACGAGTTCTATCGCACCGCGATCTGGCTGGCCGGGCGCACGCCAATCTGGTGGCTGGTGCCGGTTTACCAAGAAACAGCCTACGACACTTACACTCACACGCTGATTTCCAAGCGCTTCATCCGCGCCGACGAGACCCTCGACCTCGGACATCTGGCGACAATTCCGCCGGGTGAGTTCATCGGCGCCGGATTGTGGCAACTGTTCAAGGGTATCGAGTCACCCTACAAGTCGGTGCTCAAACTGCTGCTGACCGAGGTCTACGCCAGCGAACACCCAAAGGTGCATTGCCTGAGCCTGCGCTTCAAGCAAGCGGTGTTCGCCAACCGGCTGGACCTGGATGAACTGGACCCGTACATGGTCGTGTATCGGCGCATCGAGGAGTACCTTACCGCCCGCGACGAGCCGGAGCGCCTGGAACTGGTGCGCCGAGCGCTGTACTTGAAGGTCAACCGCAAACTCACCGGCAATAGCCGCACTCAGAGTTGGCAGCGCGCCTTGCTCGAACGTCTGGCCAGCGAGTGGCATTGGGATCAACGGCAACTGGCGCTGCTCGATAGCCGTAGCCAGTGGAAAGTCCGCCAGGTCAGCGCCGAACGCCGGGC
Organism: Pseudomonas baetica; assembly: GCF_019733355.1. Lineage (GTDB taxonomy): Bacteria > Pseudomonadota > Gammaproteobacteria > Pseudomonadales > Pseudomonadaceae > Aquipseudomonas > Aquipseudomonas baetica_A. Next base: position 64,532 of record NZ_JAIHLQ010000010.1, read on the forward strand.
GCTGGTCAACGCACTGAATTACAGCTATCGCTTCCTGACCCAGTTCGCCCGCACCGAACAGACTGTCAGCCTGATCAACAAACGTGATCTCAACGTTCTCGGTCGTCGTTTGTATGCAGCCTTCGAGCGCAAGGCCGACAAAGTCGAGTTCATCAACCCCGGCATCGCCCCCGACCTTGCCGAAGACACCCTGACGCTGGTGCAGTCGCCGAACAAAAAAGAGCCAGGGCAACCCCAGTGGGGGTTGTACAACGGCAGCCTCACGGCACTTGAGTGGGAGCACTTCGCGCCGATCAAGCGCAGTCGCCAACTACTCGAACTGCTGACCTGGTGCCACCGCAACGGCGTGATTGACAGCAGTACCCGACTGGCCCTGCACCCGGGCACCAGCGACCTCAGCGAGTTCGAACTGTTCAACCTGCTCGGCAGCCTGCAACAGAGCATCGCCCTACCCTTGCCCACGGTGGCGGAAGAGCCCTTGCTGCGCGCCGCCGTGCCCAGCGAGGTGCTGGTTCTGGTCAATGTCGGCGTCGACCCGCTCAAGCATCACCGTGACCTGAACATCGTGATGACCACCGAGCGCACCGACTCGCTGAGCTACGCCGGAGTACGCGAAAACCTCGTGCTGACCCTCGACCAGGTCACGCTCAATAGCTGGAACGAAGTGCTGGTCAACCGCTTCGACGGCCCTCATGCGTTGCTTGATTGCCTGCGCGACTACCTCAACAACCTGCCTCGCGGGCCGATGCAACCGTCGCTGAAGGTGCGTTGTTTCTGCCACAACCGCGCGCAGTTCATCGCCCGCCGTGTTGAAGAAATCGTCGACACGGCACAGCATCTGTTGCTCAGCGAGTTGAATCACCGCTACCTGATTCAGGTGCAGCAGCACTATCACGTTCTGGAGTTGGTGCCCGGCCAGGTCAACCATGTCGCCCTCGCCACCCTGCCCGCCTTGCTCGACTACCTCGGCGAAGAACAGCCGAGCTACAGTCCGTTGCATCTGGACCCGATGGCGCTCGAGGAACATGACCTGGCGCTGATCCTGCCGATGGGTCAGCCCGAGTGCATTCAGGTGTTCTACCGGATCACCGAGCAACAGGCCGAGTTGTACGTGCTGGATGAGTTCAACGCATTGTGGCAACAACATTTGCCGTATCACGACGAACAGAGTCTGCTGGTGCCGCTGCAACGATTCCTGCAATCGATCCAGTTCCGGCGTGAAGCGGTGCTGCCGATGGATGCCGGCTCCGCTGCCAGCTTCGAGACTTTGTATTACCAGTTATTGCCGTCTGGCCCGGGACGGGCGCGGCGGGTCGAAGCGCGGCCAGCACCGCAGACACCGGTCAACAAACCGTTCTACGACGTGCAGGCGATTGTCGGCAAAGCCGCACCGGGGCAAGTGCAGGTCACGCTGTATTGCAATCAACGGGAATTCAGCGAGCTGGAACATGGCGACCAACTGTTCAGCGTGGTCGCCCGGGAAATCGTCGAACAGCGCCGCGAGACCGAGCGCTATCGCTGCTACATCACCGACCTGGACCTGTCGGGCCTGCTCGGTGATGGGCAAAGTTCAAGCAATCTGTATCTACGCTACAAGGCGGATCTGGAGCGCGCCCTGAACGAGGCGCTCGAACAGGTCTGAGGCAGGCTTATTCGCGGAAATCGCCGCCATTGGCCGGCTGCGATTCGACTTCCAGCAAGGTCAGTTTCAGGGTCTTGCCACCGGGTGCCGGCCAGTCGATGTGCTGACCGACCTTCAGGCCCAGCAGCGCACTGCCAACCGGTGCCAGAATCGAGATCTTGCCTTCATCGGCGTTGGCATCCTTGGGATAGACCAACGTCAGGTGATAATCCTTGCCGCTGCTTTCTTCGCGGCAATGCACGCGGGAGTTCATCGTGACGACATCGGCAGGCACTTCTTCGTGACTGACCAGAGTATCGGCGCGATCCAGTTCGGTTTGCAGCGCGATAACGCCCGGCAGCGTGTCGTCCAGGCTGTCGATCAGGCGCTCCAGACGTTGCACGTCCAGACGAGTAAGGGTGATGGAAGGTGCGGTCATGATCCGAGCAGACTCCTTTCTTCTGCACACAAAAAAAGCAAAACCCCGCCAAAAAAAGACGGGGTTTTCATCAGGCCTCGATGGGTTGAGGCGTGTTCGGACACTATCACAGCTCAAAAAATATACAAGTCACGCCCTTGTGGCGCGGCGTTGCTGTGCCTGCGCGCACATCACCCGCCGCCGCTCATCGTCTGCCGAACGCCACTCGCGAATATCTTCGACATGCCGGAAACAGCCGAGGCAGACCTTTTGCTCGTCCAGCCGGCACACCCCGCTACACGGCGAAGGCACCGCCGGGCTGATGTTGCTGTAGAGCGGCTTGGGCGGACGAACGGGAGCGGTGTCAGTCACGGAATCACAGACCTTCGAAGTCGAATTCAGCACCGGCCTGCTGCTTGACGATGCGCTCGAGCATTTCGCCCAGTTGTTCTTCGCTCTTGTCGCACATCCAGCGTTCGCTTTCTTCGTCGTAGTCAAAGTGGAAACCACCGGACACGGCCGCCAACCATAGCTGTCGCAGCGGCTCCTGACGGCTGAAGATCAGCTGCGAGCCGTTTTCGAACTTGACGGTCAGCACGCCGGCCGAACTTTCCAGATCGATATCCAGGTCACTTTCATCAAAGATGTCTTCCAGTTTTTCCTGGGTTTCATCGACCAGATCGTGGAAACGGGCTTCGGACAAACTCATTGCGGCAACCTCAAAAAATGTCTGATCAGGCTCAAGCGCCGAAAGATACGGACGCCGCCGGCCGATTGCAAAGATTAACGACCAAGCACCTGCCTGCGCCTCCAACACTGCCCCTGTGGGAGCGAGCCTGCTCGCGAAAGCGGTGTTCCAGGCAACGAGCCTGTTGAACTTGCCGGCCCCTTCGCGAGCAGGCTCGCTCCCACAGGGGATGATGCGTATCCGTGGACCCCCGCCGGACGGGAACCCCGTCGCATAGGCAAGCTGCCGGGTGGCCGGTATACTCCGGCGCAATTAACGCATTTTCAAGGATTTCGCCATGAAGCGCCTGATCTCTTCCCTTGCTGCGCTCGTCGCGGTTGCCTGCCTTGTCTCGGCCTGCGGTCAAAAAGGCCCGCTGTACCTGCCGGATGACGATCAGGACCCGGCCGAGCAAGCCCAGTCTTCGCAAAAGCAGCCGTCCAAAGCACACAAGCACGACGTTTACCAATAAGGGATCGCCATGGACGCTTTTAACTACCGTGGCGGGGAGCTGTTCGCGGAAGGTGTGGCGCTGTCCGCCATCGCCGACCGTTTCGGCACGCCCACCTACGTTTATTCGCGCGCACACATCGAAGCCCAGTATCTGGCCTTCGCCGATGCGCTGGCCGGCATGCCGCACCTGGTCTGCTTTGCCGTCAAAGCCAACTCCAACCTCGGCGTTCTGAATGTCCTGGCCCGTCTCGGCGCCGGTTTCGACATCGTTTCGCGTGGGGAACTGGAACGCGTACTCGCCGCTGGCGGCAGCGCCGACAAGATCGTATTCTCCGGCGTTGGCAAAACCCGTGACGACATGCGTCGTGCGCTGGAAGTCGGCGTGCACTGCTTCAACGTCGAATCCACTGACGAACTCGAACGCCTGCAAGTGGTGGCCGCCGAGCTGGGCGTTCGCGCACCGGTTTCGTTGCGTGTGAACCCGGATGTCGACGCCGGCACCCACCCGTACATTTCCACCGGTCTCAAAGAGAACAAGTTCGGCATCGCCATTGCCGACGCCGAAGACGTGTACGTGCGCGCCGCGCACCTGCCGAACCTGGAAGTGATCGGTGTCGATTGCCACATCGGCTCGCAACTGACGACGCTGCCGCCCTTCATCGACGCGCTCGATCGCTTGCTGGCTCTGGTCGACCGTCTCGGCGATTGCGGCATTCACCTGCGCCACATCGATCTCGGTGGTGGTTTGGGTGTGCGTTATCGCGATGAAGAGCCGCCATTGGCCGCTGACTACATCAAAGCCGTGCGCGAGCGTCTGGACGGTCGTGATCTGGCGCTGGTGTTCGAGCCGGGCCGCTTCATCGTCGCCAACGCTGGCGTGCTGCTGACGCAGGTCGAATACCTCAAGCACACCGAACACAAAGACTTCGCCATCGTCGACGCGGCCATGAACGACCTGATCCGCCCGGCGCTGTATCAGGCCTGGATGGACGTCACCGCCGTCAAACCACGCGACACGGCCGCGCGCAAGTACGACATCGTCGGCCCGATCTGCGAAACCGGCGACTTCCTCGCCAAGGACCGTGAGCTCGCGCTGGAAGAAGGCGACTTGCTGGCCGTGCATTCGGCGGGGGCCTACGGCTTCGTGATGAGCTCCAACTACAACACCCGTGGCCGTGCCGCCGAGGTGCTGGTGGACGGTGACAAGGTATTTGAAGTGCGCCGCCGCGAAACCGTGGCCGAGCTGTTTGCCGGCGAAAGCCTGCTGCCGGAGTAACCCATGCTGCTGCGTTTTACCAAAATGCACGGCCTGGGCAATGACTTCATGGTTCTCGACCTGGTCAGCCAGCACGCGCACATTCAGCCCAAGCACGCCAAGCAATGGGGCGACCGGCATACCGGCATCGGTTTCGACCAGTTGCTGATCGTCGAAGCGCCGAGCAATCCGGACGTGGATTTCCGCTACCGGATCTTCAATTCCGATGGCTCCGAAGTTGAGCAGTGCGGCAACGGTGCGCGCTGCTTTGCACGCTTCGTGCTCGACAAGCGTCTGACCGCCAAACGCCAGATCCGCGTCGAGACCAAGGGCGGCATCATCGAACTGGACGTGCGTAACGACGGCCAGATCGGTGTGAACATGGGCGCTCCGCGTCTGGTGCCGGCGGACATTCCGTTCGAAGCCCCGGCGCAGGCTTGCAGCTATCAGCTGGAAGTCGACGGCACCACGGTTGAACTGGCCGCCGTGTCGATGGGCAACCCACACGCCGTGCTGCGTGTGCAGGACATCAACAATGCACCGGTGCATGAACTGGGGCCGAAAATCGAACACCACCCGCGCTTCCCGGCGCGGGTCAATGTCGGCTTCCTCCAGGTCATCGACCGCCACCGCGCACAGTTGCGCGTCTGGGAACGTGGCGCCGGGGAAACCCAGGCCTGCGGCACCGGCGCTTGTGCCGCGGCGGTTGCTGCAATCAGTCAGGGGTGGATGGATTCGCCGCTGTTGATCGACTTGCCCGGCGGGCGTCTGTCCATTGAATGGGCAGGCCCTGGCCAACCGGTGCTGATGACCGGTCCGGCAGTACGTGTATACGAAGGACAAGTGCGTCTTTGAGTGAGCAGAAGCCATGACCGATAAGCCTCAGGTACCCGCCCGACAGTCCGACGAATCAGCGTCCGAGAGCCTGGAGGCGGCAGCGGTTGCCGCATACCTTGAGGCTCATCCGGACTTCTTCGTCGAACACCAAGAACTGCTGCCGGCGATGCGCATTCCCCACCAGCGCGGTGACACCGTGTCGCTGGTCGAACGCCAGATGACCATTCTGCGCGACCGCAACATCGAGATGCGTCATCGCCTTTCGCAACTGATGGACGTCGCCCGCGACAACGATCGCCTGTTCGACAAGACCCGTCGCCTGATCCTCGCCCTGATGGACGCCAGTAGCCTCGAAGACGTGGTCATCTGCGTCGAAGACAGCCTGCGCCAGGACTTTCAGGTGCCTTTTGTCAGCCTCATCCTGCTTGGCGACAACCCGGCCCCGGTCGGCCGCTGGGTCAGCCACGCCGATGCACAAACCGCCATCGGAGGCCTGCTCACCGAAGGCAAAAGTGTCAGCGGCACCCTGCGTGAGCATGAGCTGGACTTCCTGTTTGGCGAAGAACAGCGCAAGCAGATCGGCTCCACCGCCGTGGTCGCCGTCAGCCATCAAGGTATCCACGGGATTCTGGCCATCGCCAGCCGCGACCCGCAACATTACAAGAGTTCGGTCGGCACGCTGTTCTTAAGCTACATCGCCGAAGTCATGGGCCGCGTGCTGCCACGGGTCAACAGCTCCCTGCGCTCGGTACGCTGAACATGGAACGACAACTGGACGCTTACTGCGAACATCTGCGCAGTGAGCGGCAGGTGTCGCCGCACACGCTGTCGGCCTACCGCCGCGACCTCGATAAAGTCCTCGGCTGGTGCATCAAGCAGAACATCGGCAGTTGGGCCGCGCTGGACATCCAGCGTCTGCGCAGCCTGGTCGCTCGCCTGCATTCACAGGGCCAGTCTTCGCGCAGTCTCGCCCGCTTGTTGTCGGCAGTGCGTGGGCTCTATCACTATCTCAATCGCGAAGGTCTATGCGACCACGATCCGGCCACCGGGCTGGCGCCGCCGAAAGGCGAACGCCGCCTGCCGAAAACCCTCGACACCGACCGCGCACTGCAACTGCTTGAAGGTGCGGTCGAGGATGATTTTCTAGCGCGGCGTGATCAGGCGATTCTGGAGTTGTTCTATTCCTCCGGTCTGCGCCTTTCCGAGCTGACCGGGCTCAATCTCGATCAACTCGACCTCGCCGACGGCATGGTGCAAGTGCTCGGCAAGGGCAGCAAAACGCGGCTGCTACCGGTCGGTAAAAAGGCCCGTGAAGCCCTCGAACACTGGCTGCCGCTGCGCGCCATGACCCACCCGGCGGACGACGCGGTCTTTGTCAGCCAGCAAGGCCGGCGCCTTGGCCCGCGAGCGATTCAGGTGCGGGTCAAACTCGCCGGCGAGCGCGAACTGGGGCAGAACCTGCATCCGCACATGCTGCGGCACTCCTTCGCCAGCCACTTGCTGGAATCCTCGCAGGATCTGCGCGCGGTGCAGGAACTGCTCGGCCACTCGGACATCAAGACCACGCAGATCTACACCCATCTGGACTTCCAGCACCTGGCGGCGGTCTACGACAGTGCCCATCCACGGGCCAAACGCATGAAAGGCGATGATTCATGAGCATTCAGTTGATCACCTTCGACCTCGACGACACCCTGTGGGACACCGCCCCGGTGATCGTCAGCGCCGAAGCAGTATTACGCGAATGGTTGAGCGAACACGCACCGAATCTGGGCGCGCTGCCGGTGGAACACTTGTGGTCGATCCGCGAGCGGGTGCTGGCCAATGAACCGGGCCTCAAACACCGCATCAGCGCGCTGCGTCGGCGGGTGCTGTTCCATGCCCTGGAAGAAGCGGGATACGCCCACGGCGAAGCCTCGGATCTGGCGGACAAGAGTTTTGAAGTGTTTCTGCATGCGCGGCATCAGATCGAAGTGTTTCCCGAGGTCGAGCCGGTGCTGGAGATTCTCGCCAACCATTACGCCCTCGGCGTGGTCACCAATGGCAATGCCGATGTGCGTCGTTTAGGGCTGGCGGATTATTTCAAGTTCGCGCTGTGCGCCGAGGACATCGGCATTGCCAAACCGGATGCGCGGCTGTTTCACGAAGCCTTGCAGCGCGGTGGCGTGAGCGCTGATATGGCCGTACACATTGGCGATCATCCAGGCGACGACATCGCCGGGGCGCAGCAAGCGGGATTACGCGCGGTATGGTTCAACCCAACGGGCAAAGTCTGGGAGGCGGATCGCCTGCCGGATGCCGAAATTCGCAGCCTGACTGATTTGCCGGCGGTGCTGGCACGCTGGAATGCTTCCTCAAATTGACACACCCCCTGTGGGAGCGGGCTTGCTCGCGAAGAGGTCGTGTCAGTCGACATATCAGTTGAATGACACACCGCATTCGCGAGCAAGCCCGCTACCACCAGGGATAGCGGCGCACCCAAAAACTTTAATCCAGGCATGAAAAAGCCCGCAGCGACGGCGGGCTTTTTCAGCAAGCAAGCGGCACGCCTCAGATAGGGCGGCTACCGTACTTGTTGTCCGGCTTCTTCGGCGGATCGGCGACCACATTGGCCTCCACTTCCTGCACTTTTCCGCCGCGCGACAGGAACTCTTCCATGGCCTTGGCCAGGGCGTCGCGCTCCTTGTTCTTGGCTTCAATGCTCGGCAACTCGTCAACCGACACCGCAGCCTTGGCTTTGCCTTTGGCAGCCGGGGCCGGCGCATCGTCACCGCCATCGTCGTCAGCAACGTCTTCCGCTGCTGCTTCCAGGCCTTCCTCGGCCTCGTCTTCGTCGCCTACTTCGAGGTCGTCGTTTTCCAGATCATCGTCGCTCATGTTCTACCTCATGACTTGCGAAAAGCAGATTAGTTATAGACCAGCTTTGGCAACTGTCGAAAGTCGCCGTTAAAAAATCATTCACCGCTGCTGATCAGCGGCTATGCCCCTTCACCGTGCAAGGTGGCAAGGACTTTACGGGCACCGCCATGATCACGGTGCTCGCCCAGATAAACGCCTTGCCAGGTGCCCAGTGCCAGTCGACCTGCCGAAACCGGCAGACTGATCTGGCAACCCAACACGCTGGCCTTGAAGTGCGCCGGGAGGTCGTCCAGGCCTTCGTCGTTATGCTCATAGCCGTCTGTTCCTTGTGGGATCAGACGATTGAAAAATCGTTCGAAGTCGCGACGGACCGCCGGATCGGCGTTCTCGTTGATGGTCAACGACGCCGAGGTATGTTGCAGCCACAGATGCAAAAGACCGACCCGGCACGCCTTGAGTTCAGGCAGGCCATTGATCAACTCGTCCGTTACCAGATGAAAGCCCCGGGGTCGCGCCCGCAGGGTTATCAGAGTCTGCTGCCACATACAGTTCTCCGCACGTTCGGGGCGCATTCTAGCGCGCTCTGGGAAAAAACAAAGGCCCTAATATTCCTGCAATGGTGTAAGCCATTGCCCGCAGAAAAACACCCTTCATAAACACGACAAAAGCCGTACGAAAAATCCTTTCAGCTTGTCCTTCAATGACAAATCCCAGACAAAAAAATGCCCGGCGAACCGGGCAAGTTTTTTAGTGCGCGTACTTACAGGTTGTAGCCGCGTTCGTTGTGTTGTGCCAGATCCAGGCCCACCGACTCTTCTTCGTCGGTCACACGCAGACCCATCACGGCGTCCAGTACCTTGAGGATGATGTAAGTGACGATCGCGGTGTAGATCACCGTGAAGCCGACGCCTTTGCACTGAATCCATACTTGAGCGGCGATGTCGGTGACGGTGCCGAAGCCACCCAGCGACGGTGCAGCGAACACACCGGTGAGGATCGCGCCGAGAATACCGCCGATACCGTGTACGCCGAACGCATCCAGGGAGTCGTCATAACCGAGTTTGCGTTTCAGAGTGGTGGCGCAGAAGAAGCACACCACACCCGCCGCCAGACCAATGACCAGTGCGCCCATCGGGCCCACGGTGCCGGCAGCCGGAGTGATCGCAACCAGACCGGCCACCACACCCGAGGCAATGCCCAATGCGCTAGGTTTGCCGTGGGTGATCCACTCGGCGAACATCCAGCCCAGCGCCGCCGCCGCAGTAGCGATCTGAGTGACCAGCATCGCCATACCGGCGGTGCCGTTGGCCGCCGCAGCGGAACCAGCGTTGAAGCCGAACCAGCCGAACCACAGCATCGCCGCGCCCATCAGGGTGTAACCGAGGTTGTGCGGAGCCATCGGAGTGGTCGGGAAGCCTTTGCGCTTGCCCAGCACCAGGCACGCCACAAGACCTGCGATACCGGCGTTGATGTGCACAACGGTGCCGCCAGCGAAGTCGAGCACACCCCAGTCCCACAGCAGGCCGCCGTTACCGGACCAGACCATGTGTGCGATCGGCGCATAAACGAGGGTGAACCACACGCCCATGAAGATCAGCATCGCGGAGAACTTCATCCGCTCGGCGAACGCACCGACGATCAGCGCTGGGGTGATGATTGCGAAGGTCATCTGGAAGGTGATGAACACCGCCTCAGGGAACAGCGCGGCCGGGCCGGTCAGGCTGTCAGGCGTAACGCCTGCGAGGAACGCTTTGCCCATGCCGCCGAAGAACGAGTTGAAGTTGACGACGCCCTGCTCCATGCCGGTGGTGTCGAACGCAATGCTGTAGCCATAAATGACCCACAGGATGCTGATCAGACCGGTAATGGCGAAGCACTGCATCATCACGGAAAGAATGTTTTTGGAGCGAACCATGCCGCCGTAGAACAGCGCCAGGCCCGGGATGGTCATGAACAGCACGAGGGCTGTCGAGGTGAGCATCCAGGCAGTGTCGCCGGAATTGAGGACTGGGGCCGCCACTTCGTCTGCCGCCATTGCAAGGCTTGGCATTACGATGGACAACAGGGCTCCTAGCCCTGCGAATTTACGCAGAGTCATATTGTTTTCTCCTGGGGCGTTGGGGTTTGTGGCGGCTTAAATCGCGTCGGTATCGGTTTCGCCGGTACGGATACGAATCGCCTGTTCCAGATTGACCACGAAGATCTTGCCGTCACCTATCTTGCCGGTGTTGGCCGCCTTGGTTATCGCCTCGATAACGCGATCCAGATCCTTGTCGTCGATGGCCACGTCGATTTTCACCTTGGGCAGAAAATCGACCACATATTCCGCGCCGCGATACAGCTCGGTGTGACCCTTCTGCCGGCCGAAGCCTTTGACTTCAGTAACGGTAATGCCCTGCACGCCGATTTCGGACAGCGACTCGCGCACGTCGTCCAACTTGAACGGCTTGATGATGGCAGTGACTAGCTTCATGAAACTTTCTCCCGAATTGGTGGACTTGCCCCAGGAAAACAAACCCGACTCAAGTCTAAGCGCAGTGCCTGGCTTTGTAACGCATCGTCGGCCTTACCTGCCCGACTGACGCCAGCTAACCGCTGCTGACGAAACTCCCCGCTCCGCCTGCCGCACTGCATTCGTCACAGCGACTGCATCAGTGCATGGGTCACAGGTCACTAAGCAGAAACCTTGCCATCTCGCCAAAACCCACTGATTTCAATCGCTTGGCCGCTGTCGCAAGCACCTTCGTGCAAAAGGCCATGCGGATACGCACAATAACAGTGCGTCGCCATCTATCCCCTTGCGCGAAAAGCGTGCATCCCTACCTGCGAGATTGACTATAGACACTGCGTGATACACTGCCGGCCATTGTTTTCAGGACATTCACCATGCTCGCGCCCAAAGACTTCCTCGACGCCCTGAGCGGCACCGCCTCCCGCCTGTTCAGCGGCGACACCCCGCTGCCGAAAGCCGAAATCGAAAGCCAGTTCAAGATGCTGTTGCAAAGTGCCTTCAGCAAACTCGATCTGGTCAGCCGTGAAGAGTTTGATAGTCAGATGGTGGTGCTGGCCCGCACTCGCGCTCGCCTCGAGAGCCTCGAAGCGAAGGTGGCCGAGATGGAAGCGAAGCTGACACCGCCCGCCGAATAAGCCCGCAATTCACTGTAGGAGCGAGCCTGCTCGCGATTGAAGGTCGGCACGACCTTCAGATTCACCTGTAGGAGCTGTCGAAAGCTGCGATCTTTTGATCTTCAGCCCTTCAATCATCTCGGCAACGTCCTACAACCTGAGTGACCGCCGTCCGATTGCGTCGAAAAGCCCCGGTTCCTAAGCTCACCCGATGCTGAATGTTCAGCACCGGGTTTGGCGACCTGGAAAGCTTAAGGCGCACGACTACCATCTGATGGCGGCAAGATGTACCGCCTCATCGAGTTATGGCGGTTGTGCGTGGGAGATCTTCGGGTCTGCCGGGTTCCTTTTGCTCCGGTTAACCCGCGTACAACTGCCACCCGATCGTTTGGCGACGTGGCCCCTCTTGAGCGGGTTCAGATATCGTCACATCAAACGGACGCACTTTGATCTGGCTGTCGAACCAAACCGACCAGCGCTCGTGGGCCTCTTTTGGTCTATCTGGTGCCAGTAAAAACTCATCCCTCTCTCTTGAACGAGGCAACTTGTTTAGATAGGTTTTGATTGAATGCTCGCGAATAACCGAAAGATCGGCCTGCTTTACAATGGCCATTGCCTTCTGCGCAAAGGCTCTTCGATCAGCCGCTACGTAGCGTCCTTTATCAAAGCCTAAATTTTGTCTCAGCAGCTCGCGGTAGATGAGCGTAAGCAGGGCTGTTGCACAGCGTCAGGATCGCTTGTCGTTCGCTCTCGCTCAACGCATTGCGCGGCGTGGGTCGTACCGTGGTGGTTCGGGCAACAGTGGCGCAGAGCAGCGGGTCACGCGCAAGAGCATCGTGACCGCGCGGCATCAGCAAAGCGCCTTTGACGGCTACACCATCGCCGCGCAGTGAGTGGCCGCAGCTAAAGACTCCGCAGGATCACCAGAGCCTGTTCAATCTGGGCGAGGGTGATGTGCCGGCTCACTGAGGCACGCACGAAGTGCGTGACGCCCAAGTCCTTGAGCAGCAAAGGGGTATGGGCGGCGGTGCCCGCCCATAGGTTGAGCCCCAGCTCGCGGGCCTGGCGGACAAATGCCTGGGCCGGCATGTTGTGCGGCACGAAAGAGGCAATCCCGGTCTGTTCGAACTGGTCACACATAAGCGTTAACTTCGGCAGACGCCGCAACTCCTGCACCAACAGCGCATAGGGCTCCGTGCTCATCTGCCCGCCGCCCACCTGCACGTACTCCTGCAACGCTGTGTGCAACCCCACCAGCGCCGAAAAGCTCTTTTCAGCGATCTCCAGCACCCGCGCGCCGGACATTTCCACCCGGTTGACCTGGCCATCCGTGCTGGCGGCGTGCAAATCGGCAAAATTCAGCTGCAACTGGCCAAATAGGCGGGGCGACACGTAGGCAATCCCACTGCCACGGGGCCCGCAGAGAAACTTGCGGCCCGCGCCCGTCAATAGATCACAGCGGATTTCACGCACATCCAGCGGCAACTGCCCCAATGACTGGCACCCATCCACCACATACAGCGCGTTCGAACCCTTGAGCAGCGCACCCAGCGCTTCTACTGGATTGATTACCCCACAGCACGAGGGCAAGTGCGACACGCTGACTAGAAACACATCATCATCCAAATGACGCTGCACCCATTCCAGGTCCAGCGGACTGGTGGCCGTGGTCGGGATCACTTCGACACGAATTTCGCGCGATAGCTTGAGGTAGTTGAAAAAGATCAGGTTTGCCGCGTACTCCGAGGTCGATACCCACACCCGCTTACCTCGGGGAAAATGCAGTTTGCTGAGGATGCTGGTCCAAGCTTCGGTGGCACTGCTGAAAAAGCCAATCTGCGAAGGCTGTGCGTTCAACAACCCGGCCGCCACCCGGTACAGGTCGACGTTGAGCAACTCTTCGTAGGCCAGCTCGGTTTCATAGCTACCCATTTGCGCTTCAATGGCGGTAAAACGCTGGATCGCATTCAGAGTGGCCGAAGACATCAGGCCCGCACCAGCAGTGTTCAAATGCACCACATTCATTTCACGCTTCCTTGTTCCACAAAACAGTCGATCCTTTCATTACCCCCACCGCCACCGCGAACAGCACCAATACCGTACCCGCCAGCAGCCACGGCGATGGCAGGGATGGCTGTGACACCAGCATGAACGCCAGCGACGGCGTAATCATCACGCCGATATTGACTCCCGCCGAGTAATAGCCGAGGTTGCGATCCACGGTGTGACGGCTTGAGATACTGCTGACGTAGTGGGTGATGCCGGGAAACACGATCATCTCCCCCAGGCTCCAGAGCACCGTAGCCACCAGTAACAACACACCGATATGGCTGAAGCCCATCAGGAAGAACCCCACGCCCGCCACCAGGAAACCGGCCACCAGCGACCGGCTGCTCGACAGGTGCGACATCCGCTGGTTGATCGGCACTTCGAATAGAATCACCAACAGTGCATTGATGAAAAAGATGATACCCACGTAGTACGCCGGCAATTCGGTGTAGTTGATGATGTAGGCCGACAGAAAAGTCGGCGGCAGCGCATAGGCGATGTGCACCGGCAATGCCGCCAGCAAAATTACCAGCAAGCGCGAGCGCTCGTGCAATGCGCTCTCCGGCAAACCATTGCCCTTGCTGACGACCGCAGCCCCTTCCGTCGCCGGCACCGCACGCCCGAAACGCAGGCAGGCAACGAAGGCCACCAGGGACAACGCCGCGTTGATGTAGAACACCGCGTCGGCGTTACTCAGGAAAATCAGGCTGCCCAGCAGTGGCCCGATCGCCATGCCGATATTGATCGCCAGGCGGTTGCAAGAGAACGCCACTTTGCGCGACTCACTACTGCTATGGCTGACTGTTTCGGAGAACGTCGCGGGGGTGAATGCCTCATAACAGGCGCCCCACAGAAACGACAGCACAAACAGCACCGCGGGGTTATCCACCGACGGAATGATTAACAGCAGCAGCGCGTTGAGCAGCAACGAACCGAGGATCACCCGATTGGCGGAATACCGCTTGATCACTCCGCCGATGATCAAGTCCACAAACAACGCCCCTGCGCCATAGACGCCCACCAGCAAGCCTGCGGTGCCCGCCGATACGGCGTGCTGATGAATCAGGTACGCCGCATAGAAAGGGAACGCCATGGTGCCCATGCGGAACACCAGGGTGATCAGGAACAGCAACTGCAAGCGAGCGTTGAGCCCGCGTAACGCGCGATAAGTGCCCATATTCAGCGGATCACATAGACGTTGTCTTTGTACTGACGGATCTGCTCGTAATCCTGGTCGATATCGCGCTGGCTCTCCGATACCAGGAACACCCGTAGCGGGCTGCTGAGCAGGTCCACGGTCCTTTTCATCAGTTTGCCGGCCTTGTATTTGACGCTCAGCTTATGCACAGAGGGCAACCCCTCGATCAGCTGGATGGCCTCTTCATTGAAGCCGGTAACCTCACCTTGCAGCGTGGTGTCGGTGTTGATGACGCAGGCTTCCTTGAGCTTGTGGTAGCGCTTGCCAGCGTAGTTTGCCTTGAACGCCTCACCGTCGCAGTACGCGAGGTAAGTAAGCTGTGCCTGGTTGCCGCCCAGGCTGATGTCATGGAATTTGGGTTCCATGTTGCCGTTCAAGCGAGCACCGACTTCCACCAGCGCGGGGCCGGCTTCGGTGAGGATCACTTCCGAATGGGCCGGACCGTTATTGATACCCAACGCTTTGAGCACCTGCACGATATAGTCCACCAGCACGTTAGCCTCGGCACTGTCCGAGGCAATCAGCACGTCGCGGTCGTAGATATTCTTACCGCCGCTGATTTCGCGCTTCACGTAGCGCCAGATCCCACAGACGTAGGCCTGCCCATCACGGCTGACGGTATCGACGATGTACTCCGGGCCTTTGAGGTAGGACTGGCAAAGAATCTCGGTATTGGCCAGGCCGAAGATATCCAGGTTGGACACCACTTCCTCACAAGCACGCTTGACGTCTTCGGCGTTGTGGCAGATCGAAACCCCGTCGGTCGAAGCCGAGCTCAGCGGTTTGATCACGCAGGGAAACACTTGGCCGGACTCTACCCAGGCCAGCAGTTCGGCGGGGTCCGCCGATTTGAGCTGGCGTGCCGTTAACAGGCCTGCGGCGGCGACCTTGCTGATCATCTCAAACTTGTCGCGGCGAGCGCGTGAGCCTGCGCTGCCGTTGGAGGTGGACAATTGCAACTGTTCACTCAAGTAGTCGGCAAATGGCACGCCAGGCTCCTGGCCGGCAATGACGGCAACCACGTTGAATTCACGCAAGCGTCGCACGATCTCTTCGGCGTTGTCGTTGAGCGCCAAATTTTGCTCAAACTCCGACAGGTTCGGCCCGAGCATGCTCGGCATCAACTCGGGGGTACTCTGTACATGGATCAGGCTGAAGCCGGCATCCCGGAAATACTGCGGCAGGAAATTACCGCTTGAGTAGACATCCACCAATGCAACGTACTGCTTCATAAGAATGTCCCTTTTCAGTATTGAGTGGCGGTTTCAGAGGTCCGTGGAGAAGCCACGTCGTCCAGCGCCAGGAAAATGTTCTGCGGAAACTCAGCCACACGGTGCAGTAGGTGCAAGTACCAGTTGGTGCCATAAACCGCCGACACCCGGGTCTTGACCTGGCCCTGGTCTTTTACCGCCTTGATCAGTTCAGGACGCACGCCGTGAAGCATCTCCAGCTCGCCTCGATCGGCGATGCGGCTGGTGAGGATCTCTTCAACCAGCAAAGGGTCCTGGGTCGCGAACGCAAACTGCCCGCGGCCTCCATTGATCCGGTCCAGCAGCCCCACGTAACGTTCGTTGAGCGCCGAGCCACGGGGCAAAGCAATCGCCGCAGGCTCAGCATAGACGCCTTTGACCAAGCGTACTTTGCAGCCGGTTTCCAGGATCGCCCCCAGATCATCCGGGGTTCGGTTCAACTGCGCCTGCAGGGTGATGCCCACGTTTGAAAAGCGCCTGCTCAGTTGCAGGAAGATATCGAGGATCGAATCCGTCCATTGAGAGCGTTCCATGCTGATGATCACACCGACATCCTTGTCGGCCGCGTGCGTCAGGATCTTCGAGCAGTTCTCGATCGCCAGTTCCCTGGAAATGATAGTGCCTACGTTGGACAGGTCGAACCCCAGTTGAGGTGGTTCACCGAGTTTGGGGTGCTGCACGATCAAGTCGATCCGCTTCAGGTACTCATCGGTTGCGGTGGTCACTTCGGCCAACGTAGTCGCTTCCTCGCCGACAAACTCGACACCCGTGCGATAGCCTTTCCCCAGCAGGGCAGCCAGCTTGTCGAGCATCTCCAGGCGGTCTTCGGAAATGATGTAGCGAAGGGCAGCAGGACGTAGAAAATCACGCAGCGTCTCGCTGGCCAGGAACAAGTCACGATAGCTCTTGTTTGCCGCCAGTTTCTTCAGAGCCAGGGTGGCCAGCAGGCTGTTATCTGTAGTGTTCATGGCATTAAACCCCGTAAGTTTGGTTGAGCATGCGACGTGCGAAACTCGAATCGTCGCCTTGATTGGCAATCTTGTGGGCGCGGAACTTGGCCGCGTAACTGAGCATGGTCTCTTTATGGCGGCTATGCCGGTCGCGAGTAAAAATACCGGCCCACATGTTGTCCCAGCGAGCGTACTCAGGGTGTGACATCAGCAGCTTATGTGCCTTGCGCATATTCCAATGGGGTATCGACGGGTGCAGGTGGTGCACAAGGTGATAGTTATCGTCATGGCGACCAAAAAAGAAGTTTTCCAGCACGTTGCCTTTACGGTTACGGGTCAGCAAGAGCTTGTCGGTCTCTACGGCAGGCAGCGGATAATGCTCGGCGAGTTCGATGATCCAGCCTACGGCGACGGCGGTGGTGAATAGCGGTACCAGCCAGAACAGCACCAGTTCAGCAACCACGCCAAACCAGACGGCCACCGCCAGAATCACCGCCCAGTAGGCCCACATCATCCTGCGTTCATTGCGGATGCGGGGGTCCTGGCCCTGGACCCGGTCCTTGACCACGTACTTGATGTACTGAAGGGTCCTGTAGCCGGAAAGCGCCATCACCACGTTTTTCAAGAAAAACTCATGCTCGCTCTGTTGCAAGTCGTATAGGCCGCATTTGAGATGAAAATTGTAGTCAGGGTCTTTTTCCGGATGCCCCAAGTGCACATGATGGTTCTTGATGTGCGATGTGCTGTAGGACTGATACAGGTGGAAAACCAGGTAGCCCGAGAGAAATGTATCGGCGAACCAGTTGATCGCACGATTTTTCGCCAAGACCTTGTGGGTTGACTCGTGTAGCACGTTCGTCAGGGCACGTTGGGTGGTACCGATCAGAAATAGCGAAAGCGGATAGAACCAGTAGCTGACACCCAGGGACAGGTAGATGGCAAAGACGATGACTGCGTAGTCCTTACCCAGCGCTATGGCCCAGTGATAGTTATCCTTCTTGCACAGATGCTTGAGCATTCCGAAGGTTTCACGGGAAATACCCGCAGCGTATTCGCCAACAGGCTCTTTGTTTTTATCGACCAGCATAATCACTCCATAATTAAGCGGCACGCTGCAACACCAGGCTCATTGCTGGGCTAAGGTTTTTTCAGATGTTGCGGCTATTGTTTTTTTGCCTGAGCTAGACTCATCCGCTGCAAAAAAACTAAAGCACCGCTTGATCGCGAACAAGCTGCCCTTTTAGACAGGTAGGGCCAAATCACGCGCGCGCGCGCACGCCAGCCGGTGAAAATTCACCGGCTGGCGTGGCATTGGCAGATGGGAGTGCCTGCTGATCAGGCCTGTTCGCGGATGTAGCCCAATTGCAAGGCTTTGCGAATTGCGGACTTTCCGTTGGTGACATCCAACTTGCTGAAGATATTCTTCATATGGAACTTGACGGTGCGCGGGCTTATTGAAACCAAGAGCGCTATTTCGTTATAGGTCTTGCCCAGGCTGGTCCAGGACAACACCTCCGTTTCCCGAGGCGTGAGTACAGTTTCCTGTAAAACTGGGGCGCGCACGGCTACGTCGCTTTCCAAGGCCTCGTCGTAGACCGAGACCAGCAGCATCTGCAGCTCACTTTTGTTAGCCAGCACTTTCTCGCGAAACTGCTGGTGTTCGCCGAAGCTGCACAGGTTGAGGATGGAATAAAAACCCCGATTGCCATGCACAATAAAACTGGCTCCCTCACCGACGGGTGCACAGGGCCCCGGCACCGGGACCGCTTCTGCTGCGGGCGCGAGGATGTTTTCATCGCTCCAGAAAAACGGTTTTATGCGGCGCTTCGACAAAGACAGCAATTGACCGCGTTGGTAGAAGTCATCCGCAGAGTCACCGCGGTCCAGCGCATCGGGATAATTGGTGATGATTTCCGCTTCATCCAGCGTCGGCCCACACTGATAAACCTCGAAATGCCCAAGGCCACGTCTGCTCAGCTCGGCATCGAGCAATTGGTGCACGTCGACGGACTGCATGGGCGCGTTGTTATTGGTTGGACAATCGTTTCGCATGAATATCATCCTTGATAAGTGACAACGGCGGAGGCTAGCGAGCTGGCGGAGACGCTTTAATCCTGAAGCGCCTCATCAGATTCGACCCGGGCTGTAGGAAATTTCCCAAATCAAAGGCAAGAATAGAGCATGCCCTACCAGCCTTGTCCAGTGCTCCGACAAGGAGCCGACAGTGGTCAGGCAAGGCCCGTTCTGGTCCCCTTCTGGCTGGAGACCGATAATCACCACGCAAGGCACAGCATGAGGTTGATGCCCAAGCCGGTTCAGATCTCGGCCCAAGTGGCTGAAGCTGGACTGAAACTCAGCTCGCTGCGCAATAACTTAAGCAACCGAGACCGGCTTGCTAATAACAATTATCGCTCACACCATTTCGTAGCCAGTCTAATCCCGCGCCTCATTGCTTCATCGAAGCTTTTCCAAGGCCAGCTTTCTTTGGCTAGCAGGACATCGTTACTACCGTCTCGCCCCCGGACACGAAGCCCCACCGGGGCAGGGTTATCCGGCTTTCCCCAGATGAAATCAATCTTCGCTCTTTTACCATTTGGGTGGACGTAATCCACAGGATAAGGCCGTTCTACCAATAAGCCCATTTCGACTTCCTTGTCATCCAGCACTCCACCGACATACCACGCAATAGCCCACAAAACCACTTCACGCCAGCCGACGAGGATCCTCTATGTCCGCACAATAGAAGTTACCCCAGTTCATCCATGGCCAGTCAAGCAGGGGCCCGCCGTTTGAAAAAGAACTGGTGGTTGACCTGTTCGCCGGTGGCGGTGGTGCCAGCACCGGCATTGCTCGGAACCCCCCACCTTGTTCACGTGCTCTCCACAATTAGTTGATGCTTTGTAGGCTCGTCACGCGTAATCGCAGGCACCTGGCCCGGCCGAGAGTGGATCATCAATATTGCTGGGTGCGCTCGGTATCAAAGACCTGATTTGCTGCCTCCATCTCCTCAATCAACTGCCGATTGACTGAGTAGTAGCCACAGCTCGGACATTTAGAATCATCAAAACTGCCTTCTGGATAAGCTTTCTCGGCGCTATCACCACATACGACGCAGATAGTGATGTCTCATACGCACCACCTTTGAATGTTCTATCGACTGTAGCTGGTTCCGCCTCTCTGTGACTTTCCGTTAGCGCAACCGCCCAGGATAGCCAGGGACAATACATCTTCACTCGCCACAAACTCCCCCTCCACGCCCTCCTGATCCAGAACCAGCCCTGGTTCTCCGCCCGCGACCTCGGGCGCTTACTGCACATCTACCTAAACGAACGCATGCTGCGAAAACTTGACCCCGACCAACACCAAACCCGCAAAACCCTGATCCACAACCAAATCGAAAACATCCTGCTGATCAGCGAATCCGGCGTCTACGCCCTCCTCGTCTACCACTACTGCCCCGAATACCGAGCCTTGCGCGAATGGCTTACTCACCAAGTCATCCCCACCCTGCGCGACACCCAACACCCCACCACAAGCGAACGCCCACAACTGAGCCTGCTCAGTTGGCCGGACATGACGTTGAGTTTGTTGCACTGGAATAACCAGCCGTGGATACGGTTGCAGGATGTGCCGTTGATGGTGGTGGAGCAGAAACTCAGAGAACACACGGTGGCGAACCCTTGGTGGAAATGGGCTAAACGGATGCTTGTCCCGACGAGCAGACATGGATAACCTCAGCGAACGTGAGTGTGTCCGCTAAGGATGCGCAGGCCTTGGCCTCACCGAAGCCTGCAAACTGAAACCGCCTTCTTAAGGCGGTTTTTTTTCGCGTCGAGACTGGCCCGACTAAAATCCCTGATGGTTGAGGCCTGCAAACAATTGTCAGTAGTCGATAACCTTCAGGTTTGGCCATACACCAAGCCAATCCTTGGTACGTAAACGATCCAGGTAAACTGCATGCTTCTCGGTTTGGAACCTCGCAGTAGGCCGAACAACAAGATCGAAGAGGTCATCCAGACCAAGCGGTGCTGCGACCTCCAGAACGCCCTGCGTACCGAGCCTTATGGCAATTGCCGTCGCTGTTTCCGGCCAGAACCTGATGGCATCAATTGCGCTCGCATAAGGCGCATCAGCATTTCGCAGATGCATACGCGCCTGGTTCTTCACTGACCAGTTGTATGAGGCGTCAATATTCCGTAAGCAAGCCTCCAGTTCAGTGTCTGATTCAGCAGTGGCCCGCTCTTGATCGAACCAGATGACATCAATGTCCGATGGCAATGGCGAATAAACGCGCTGGTGTAATCGATCCCATACGGCGCTACGCAGAAATCCCGCCCCTATCCAGCAATCAGGTAATCCAAGGCTCTGCACCAGACGTAATATCCGCATACGCACTGGATCCGCCTCGATTAGCACTTGGATTTGCTCTATCTGTTTCACGTCCGTTGTCACGTTTCAATTCTTCACGATTTCGACACAGGCCAGTGTAACCACCGCAGGTTCAAGGCTGGCGGCCACAAGACGACATCCAATAGTCATTTCCCGGTTGCGACCAGAGCCATACGTTCGCAACATCCCGTGAAAGTTTACCCACGCCCCCACCCCTCCAACTCACCCGCCCCCTACTACCCTTCAAAAACCCGCAGGAAGCGGCCCCCCGATTCAGCTCAAGGAACGACCATGTCCCTCTCCATTGTCCACAGTCGCGCCCAAATTGGCGTGGATGCTCCCGCCGTTACCGTCGAAGTCCATCTGGCCAACGGCCTGCCGTCGTTGACCATGGTCGGCCTGCCCGAAGCAGCGGTGAAGGAGAGCAAGGACCGCGTACGCAGCGCGATCATCAATTCTGGGCTGCAGTTTCCGGCGCGGCGGATCACTTTGAATCTGGCGCCGGCGGATCTGCCCAAGGATGGCGGGCGGTTTGATCTGGCGATTGCCTTGGGGATTCTGTCGGCGAGTGTGCAGGTGCCGTGTCTGACGCTGGACGATGTGGAGTGTCTCGGTGAGCTGGCATTGTCCGGCGCCGTGCGGCCAGTGCGAGGAGTGCTGCCGGCAGCGCTGGCGGCGCGCAAGGCCGGGCGGGCGCTGGTGGTGCCACGGGCAAATGCCGAGGAGGCGTGTCTCGCTTCAGGGTTGAAGGTGTTTGCGGTGGATCATCTGCTGGAAGCGGTGGCGCATTTCAATGGGCATACGCCGGTGGAGCCTTATGTGTCGGACGGGCTGATCCACGCCGCAAAACCTTATCCCGACCTCAATGAAGTGCAAGGGCAGATGGCCGCGAAACGGGCGCTGCTGATTGCGGCGGCGGGCGCGCACAACCTGTTGTTCAGCGGGCCACCGGGGACGGGCAAGACCTTGCTGGCGAGTCGCTTGCCGGGGCTGCTGCCGCCGCTATCTGAATGTGAAGCGCTGGAAGTGGCGGCGATTCAATCGGTCGCCAGCGGCGTGCCGCTGACCCACTGGCCGCAGCGGCCATTCCGTCAACCGCACCATTCCGCATCCGGCCCGGCACTGGTCGGTGGCAGCTCCAAACCGCAGCCCGGCGAAATCACCCTCGCCCACCATGGCGTGCTGTTCCTCGATGAACTGCCCGAGTTCGACCGCAAGGTACTGGAGGTGCTGCGTGAGCCGCTGGAGTCCGGGCATATCGTGATTGCGCGGGCCAAGGATCGCGTGCGCTTTCCGGCGCGATTCCAGTTGGTGGCGGCGATGAATCCGTGTCCCTGTGGATATCTCGGCGAGCCGAGCGGCAAGTGCTCCTGCACGCCGGACATGGTCCAGCGTTATCGCAACAAACTGTCGGGGCCATTGCTGGATCGGATAGATCTGCACCTGACGGTAGCGCGGGAGGCGACGGCGCTGAATCCGACGGTGAAGCCGGGAGAGGACAGCGCCAGTGCAGCCGCCGTGGTGGCCGAAGCCCGAGAGCGCCAGCAAAAGCGTCAGCGTTGTGCCAATGCGTTTCTCGATCTTCCGGGGTTGAAGCGGCACTGCACGTTATCCACAGCCGATGAAAAATGGCTGGAATCAGCCTGTGAACGGCTAACGCTATCGCTGCGCTCGGCCCATCGGTTACTCAAGGTCGCCAGAACCCTGGCCGACCTTGAGCAAGTCGATGCAATCAGACGTGAACACCTCGCCGAAGCGCTGCAATACCGGCCGGCGACGCCTTAATGCTCGGTCAGATCAACCAGCGGCGCTTGCCGCACTTCGGTTTCACGCCCGGCCTGGATTTCGGTTACTCGCTTCAAGGCGTTATCCACGGCAGCTTTGTCCGCGAGCAGGCTGTAGCTGATCTGGAACTGTTTGTGTTCCTTCGGCGCAATGGTCGGCACCAGATTCAGCGGACGCTGATAGCGGCGGTTGTAGGAGAAACTGGTGCCCGGCTCCAGCCCCGTGACATAGCCCTGCCCTTGGGTGTCAGTGTTTTTCCACAGGGAAAACACCGGCAATTGCTGGGTATTGAAGCCGACGGAGACACCAAGGCTGCCGGCCTTGTTGTGCAAAACGGCCAGGGTCTCGCCTTTGGCGTCGGCATAGGGCACGACGTTGTAGACGGTTTCGTCGTAGTCCTTGGTTGGTGCGCGATACGTCTGCCAACTCGCCAATTCATCCTTGGCCTTGTCGTTGAACGGCGACACCTGTTTTACCGGCGTAGCAAAACGTGCGCCCTGTTCGAGGAACGGCGTGCTGAAGTTGCTGTGATACAGCGCCTGGTATTCCTTCGGATAATCGCCGTTGTTGGTCAGCGTATCGTTGAGTGCAAAACGCACGCTGCCGGGCTCGGTGACCAGTTCGGTGGCTACAGAAAAATCGACTTTCTTGAACGCCTGCTCTTTCAACTCGCCACGCAGGCTGATGGCGTAAGGCGGTTTTTCGTCGATGTGCAACGTAACGGTACTGGCCGGGATGTTGGCAGCGCGTCCGTGCAGGGTCAGCAACTCACCCTTGTCCATGCCGGGATGACCGACCCATTCGTAGCCGCAGCGGGTCACCAGTTCATTGAAACCTTCCAGCCAGCCCAATCCGCCGCGGCCATTGAGTTCGATGAATGCCGGGTTAACCACCTCCTTGACCGGCGAGTCCCACCCCATACGCACGTTGCCAACGGAGGCGTGCAGGACATTCATGCCACGGGTCGGCACCACCGAGAGTTTCATCGCTCCGTTATCGATGTCGACAATGCCCACCCCTTCTTGACGACCGCCATGCAGGGTTCGCAGTGTCACGGAAAACGGTTTGTCGATTTTTACGCCCAGTTGCTCACTCGTGATTGTCCAGTTTTGCGCAGGTTTGTCGGTGTCGAGCAGGATGTAATCCCAGGCCATTGCCTGAGAAGCAGCAGCCATCGTGCCGAGGGCGACAGCGAGTTTGAGCGAAGTCATGGAAAGGCCTTTTCTTGGATTTGTAGTTTTTATATAGCGCTGATGAAACGTTTCAGCAAGTACAAAAACAGCATCTCCGATAGCCTCCTCGTCAAATGAAAAATTAATCTCGAGCAAGGCCTGCTTTCTTGAACTAACCTCGTTCGGTTTTGGCCCATTGGCTGATTGACGGCGACATCATAATGACATTAAGGTCGCCAGCTAAATGCAGGATCAAGGTACAGGCATTCACGCCTGTCATTGCGCAACGGAACATATGGAGTATGGATGCGCGGGGCACTATTACGCAGCGGCAAGAGCGGGTCATTCACAGCTTTGGGCGAAACCGGTCAACCCGTTTACCGGGCGGCTCTGCAATTGCGCGAAGCCATTCGTCGCAAGAACCCCGAAATGGTCGATCACCTGGCCATTCCCCAAAGCGATGAACTGGGCAATCAGATCGATTGGTACAGCGGCCTCGACGGCGATGTGATCCCGTGGAGCAGTGCGACCGAAGAAGAGCGCGCGCCTGCCCGTCGCCAACTGGAAGCCCTGAAGTCTGCACTCGAAGACTTGAGCCAGCGGTTTTTGGGCACTGATCCGGACGAACAGCAGCAAGGCGACAAAGCCGTGTTCGGCAAGTTGCTCAAGCGCGTCATCCATTTCCCCGACGAAAACTTTGTCTACCTGGTTCAAGGTAAGCCCGTACTCACCTTCTGGGGTTTTGAGCACGCGGGGGCTGATCGCAATCGCGACCCACTGCACTGCCTCTATCAAGTACCGCTAACCTTCACGCTGCCTCCCGAGACGCCGCCCCCTGTAGCGCCCCCCATCGCGCCTGTGGTGCCGGTTGTGGCGCGCCCTTGGTGGCGACGCTGGTGGTGGCTGTTGCTGCTGCCCTTCCTGTTGCTGTTGCTATGGTTGTTGCTCGGCCTGCGCGGCTGCGTGCCGATCCCACTGGTGGCCGTAAACTTGCTGCCTGAAGGGGTCGTGCCCGTGGAAAGGCAAGTGGAGCCGCAACTCACCGGCAACGCCACTACACTAACCGGCACCCCGGTTATCGGCAGTGGTGCCAGTGTCGACGCCGGCACGGCGGGGGGCGACATGCAGGGAGGAGACACCCCGGCAGTTGACGGCAACGAAGCGGATGCCGCAAACGCTGGCGTGAATCAGGACCCAGCCGCCGAAGCACCTGCCATCGAACCCGAGAACCAGACCGCCCCGCCGGCCACTCCAGCGGCCGACCCGGAAAAAGCCAGCGCGACAAAAGCAGGCCCGGCCCTGAGCATTCCACCGGACGCCGCTGACGGTGCCGCCAATTTCCTTGATGGCCAATACCGTGCCGGCGCCGGCATTCAAGACCGCCGCACCGGCAAACCGCTGCGCCTGGAGTACCAGTTCAAGGACGGCAAGGGCGAAGTGACGGTGCATCAGGCAGATGGCTCGAAATGCAGCGGCCCGGTCGTCGCGGCCATGAAAGGCGGCAGCCTCGCCATCGACAGTCAGGGCCAGGCCGTCTGCGGCGATGGCAGCACCTACGACATGCCCAAGGTCAACTGCCGCAAAGGAGCGACCACGGTCGCCGACTGCACGGGCGGTTATGGCAAAGATCAATTCCCCATGTCCATGCGACAAATGGGCGAATAAGCACGGAATAACGCGAAATGTTGCCTGAAGTCACCCAATTCGAAGACACCGTCACGCTCGTCAGCGACACCGGCATCCAGTTCATGGATTTCGCTCTGCGCCTGGACCCTCGCAAGGAGCCCGCCGGCGAGTTCGCTCCGATGATCAGCGGGCTGGTTTGCCGGTTGATGTACAACGAAGAGAAAGACTTCTACTTCTACGAGCCCGAACCGGAAAAGATCGAAAAGGCTAAACCGGCGTTCAGCATCGACATGAAAAGCAGTCTCGATCTGCTCAACGGTGTCTGGCTGCCAATCCCGTTTTTCCGCTTCATGCCACCGCACCGCTTCGATGAAGGCCCGAGCAACTGGTCGCGCATGCGCCTGGTCAAACTGGCCAATCCAGACATCGACGGCAACACGCACCGCCTGACCATGGCATTCGACAGCCGCGTGATGCCCAAGCGTGACGGCACGGCTTACCTGGCGCCGAACGAAGAAGACATCAGCTCCGGTGTGTCTTTCAAACTGGCGACCAAGGCCAGCGAAACCCGCTGGTTCCTGACTCAGCCGTGGGTTAATGAATGGCTGCTCGAATTGTTCAACGAGGGCAACAGCCATCGTTCGCGCGAAGAACTCGACATCGACATCCGCGCCAACCATCACCTAGCGCATTACCTCAATGTGTTGAGCCTGTTGGGCAAGCCATCGACAGCGATGCAGTCGACGGCCCGGCCGAAAGTCGACATTCCGGAACTCAAAGTGGTCGCCAACGACAGCAACGGTCAATCGATCCCGGTTGACCTGGTCCTCGACGTCGGCAACTCGCGCACTTGCGGCATCCTCATCGAAAACCACGGTCAGGCCGGCTCCGGACTCAAGCACAATTACGTGCTGGAACTGCGCGACCTGATCACCCCGGAACACACCTACAACCAGCCGTTCGAAAGCCGCGTCGAGTTCGCTCAGGCGAACTTTGGCAAGGACCATTGCTCGGTCAAAAGTGGTCGGCACGATGCGTTCCAATGGGCAACGATCGCTCGCGTTGGTAACGAGGCCGGGCGTCTGGCCAGTCGTCGTCGCGGCACTGAAGGCTCGACGGGGTTGTCGAGTCCGAAACGTTATTTGTGGGACGAAAAGGCCTACGCGCCTGGCTGGCGATTCAACTGCTCGTACGTCAAAACCGACAACGAGCCATACGCCACCGCCGCACCGTTTTCGCACCTGATCAACGAAACTGGCGAAGCACTCTACAGCCTCGACGAAGATGACCGTCTGCCGGTGTTCATGCCACGTTATTCGCGCAGCTCACTGATGACTTTCATGCTCGCCGAAGTGCTGGCGCAAGCGCTGTCACAAATCAACAGCCCGGCCCAGCGCTCGCGCCAAGGGCATACACGCTCGCCGCGCCAACTCAACAGCATCACCCTGACTGTGCCGCCGGGGATGCCTCAGGCCGAACGCAGCATTCTCAACGAGCGCATGCTGCAAGCCATCGGCCTGGTGTGGAAAAGCCTCGGATGGCACGTCGGCGAAGAGGACCCGCATCAAGATGAAGCGGCCAGCCCGCGCACGCCGATCCCGAGCATCCGCGTCGAATGGGACGAAGCCTCCTGCGGGCAATTGGTGTACCTGTACACCGAGGTCAACGAGAACTTCGCCGGTCACCCAGAAGAATTTTTCGACACCATCGCCCGGCCTGACAAGACCGATCGCGAACGCATCACGCTGGCGACCATCGACATTGGCGGTGGCACCACTGACCTGGTCATTACCGATTACCGCCTCGACCGCGCCGGCAATACCGGTAGCGGCAGCAATGTGCACATCGTGCCGGAGCAGCGTTTCCGTGACGGTTTCAAAGTCGCCGGCGATGACATTCTGCTCGACGTGATTCAGGACTTCATCCTACCCAGCTTCGAAAAAGCCTTGCAGAATGCTGGCGTGAGGGCGCCGGACTCACTGATGTCACGATTGTGCGGCGACGAATCGGTCAGCGCCCAGGACGTTATCCTGCGCCAGCAATTGAACCTGCAAGTGTTCTCGCCACTCGGCCTGGCACTGCTCAAGGCGTATGAGCACTACGATCCGCAAGTCCCGCAGGAAGTCAGTCCGCAGAGTTATCGACAGTTGCTCGGCGACCATGCGATCAGTCAGACCGTGCTCGAATACGTCAATGCGGCGGTACGCCGCGACGTCGGCGGGCAGAGCAATTTCGACCTGTATGAAGCGCAGATCAGCTTCGACCTGCAAAAGCTTCATGCCGCGTTCCTCAACGATCAGATCAACATCACCAAGATTCTCGGTGCGCTGTGTGAAGTCGTCGCGCAATACCCGTGCGACGTCCTGTTGCTGACTGGCAGGCCTTCGCGCCTGCCCGGCATTCAGGCGTTTATCCGCAAGGTGTTGCCGCTGCCTCCGGGGCGCATTCTGGCGCTGCAGAACTACCGGACCGGCGGCTGGTACCCGTTCCACAAGAACGGTCGCATCGACGACCCGAAAAGTACCGCGTCGGTCGGCGCCATGCTGTGCCTGTTATGCGCCAACCACAGTGTGCCGAACTTCTATTTCCGTTCTTCGGCGCTGAAACCGTATTCAACGGTCAAGCACATCGGCGTGATCGATCTGAACAACGTGATCAAGGATGCCGACGTGCTTTACCGCGACATCCAGTCCGAAGATTACAAGATCAAGTTGCCGGAAATCGGCGTGGACGATGAAGCCGACACCCCGCAGTTGGAAATGCGTGGTGATCTGCGCCTCGGTTTCCGTCAACTCGCCGCTGATCGCTGGTCGGCATCGCCGCTCTACACCTTGCGTTTCACCAAAACCGGCCGGGAGAAATTCTCCCGTGCGGTGGGTGAAAACGGCAGTGCGCCGCTGCTCAAGGTGCGGTTTGAGGTCAAGGCCGCCGACAAATACACAAAAAAACAGGATCTGGTCAGCGACCGACTCTCGGTGCGTGACATCGAATCCAACAGCAACAACGTCAACTTCAACCCGCGCAGCGACCTCGAACTGGAACTCAACACCATGCTCGACGCCGGCCTGAGCGAGACCAAGTACTGGCTCGACAGTGGAAGTGTGAAACGCAAATGAATGACCTGACCCCCGATCAACGTCAGCTCTCTGCCCAGTGGGCTGCGGTTTATGAAGGTGCCGGTCAGGCACTGGACTGGATTGACCAGACACGCGTCAACGCGCCACGTCTGGACAGCGAAGCCGACAATCTGAACATACGCCTGCACCGCGCCCGCAACTTGGCTCACAGCCTCGGTCGTGTGGCCTGCACGCCAATGACCATAGGCTTTTTCGGTTTATCCCAGGCGGGCAAGTCCTATCTGATATCGGCCCTTGCAGCCGGCGAGAACGGCAAACTGGAAACCGATTTCGGTGGTCAGCGCCTGGACTTCATTCGGCACATCAACCCGGTCGGTGGCGGCAAGGAAGCCACTGGCCTTGTGACACGCTTCAGCCGCCGCGCAATGCCAAGCCAGGACCCGCAGTTCCCGGTGGAGTTGACCTTGTTCAAGGAAATCGAACTGGCGAAGATTTTGGCCAACTCCTGGTTCAAGGACTTCGACCTGGAGCGGATCTCCTACGAGATCGACGAAGAACGCATCCAGCGTGTGCTAAAACCGTTTGAAGGCCGCGAGAACGGGCCGTTGCAGCCAGGCGTCAGCGCTGACGATCTGGTGTCGCTGTGGGATTACCTGCGGGACAACTTCCGAAACTCGGTCAAGAAACTCGAACACCTGTACTGGCCGAAGGCGCTGCAACTGGCACCACGCCTGAATTACCAGGAACGTGCGCAGCTCTTCGCCATCCTCTGGGGTGAGCAGAGCGAACTGACGCGCGTCTACCAACAACTGGCCGGCGCGCTGCACAAGCTAGGTCTGCCCGAGACCGTATTTGCACCGATCAAAGCGTTGGTGACGCTCGAGAACGACACCTATAGCCAACGCGACAGCATCATGAACGTCGACATTCTCGAGCGCTTCGGCAGCGCGGCGGATTTGCCGATCGACGTACGTCCTTGTGTCTCCGGGCAACTGAAGAATGTTCAGAGCATTCCCGTTGCGCAACTGGCGGCCTTGACGGCCGAGATGACGTTCGGACTGGTCAACGCGCCGGCGGACGACATCGTCAATGAGGTCGACCTGCTTGATTTCCCGGGATATCGCGGTCGCAAGAAGCTGCATGAGATTGCCGATTCCAAAGACCCGGAATCAGCTACCAAGGACAATTCCGTCTCGCAACTGATACTGCGCGGCAAGGTTGCTTACCTGTTCGAACGCTACACCGACAATCAGGAAATGAACGCACTGGTGGTCTGCACCGGCTCGACCAAACAGAGTGACGTCAACGACGTTGGCCCGGTGCTGACGCGGTGGATCGAAAAAACCCAGGGCCCCGATGCCGCCGCCCGTAGCAAACGCGAGACCGGTCTGATCTGGGCGCTGACCATGCTCGATCTGCGCATCACCAACTCCCTGAGCCTGACTGCTGATCAGTACGACGAGAGCTGGAACGGCATGGTCAAGCTGACCATGCTCGAGCGCTTCGGCAGCCTGAGCTGGATGAGCGACTGGGCCGGTACGCCGTTTCAGAACACCTTCCTGGTGCGCAAACCACGCATGGACGCGGCGTTTATCGTGCAGGACGACAGCGGCGCCGAAACGGGCCTGAACAGCATTTATCAGGCACGCATCGATACGCTGGGCACCAGTTTTGCCAACAACGCACTGGTGTGCAAACACGTCGCCCATCCGGCTAAAGCCTGGGCAGAGATGCTGCGCAATGATGACGGTGGCATCAGTCACTTCAGCGGCAGCTTCACGGGTGTGGCGAAGATCGAGTTCAAGCTGCAGCGCATCCGCGAGCAGTTGGACGAATGCCTCGAAGGCCTCACCACTCATGGCCTCAGCACTTGGTACCACGCCGACGGTGACGGTGCGGCAGCGGCCAAAAAAGCCCAGGCGCAGATGATCTTGTCGGGGCTCGGTCGTCGCCCCGCGGTGCTTGGGGAGTTGATTGATCAACTCGACATGCCCAGCGAAGAAGTTCGGGATCTGTACCTCAGTGGTGTCTACGAAACCGATGACGAAAATGCCGCCAGCGATGAGCCGGTTGCGGCGGCACCGAGCCAGAGCCTGTATGGCAACGACGCCGGTTTCGATTTCGATTTCGGTGGTGACCTGGGGCAGGACAGCCCACCCGCCAGCAATAAAACCTCTGCCTCGGCGCCGGAGCTGCAAAGCAATGAACACCGGTTTGCCAAAGCGGCCTTCAAAGCCTGGATCGCCAACCTGCGTGAGTTGACGACCCGACAAAGCCTGCTGAACCTGCTGGGCCTGGAGAAAGCGTTACTGGAGGCCGTGGTCGATGAATTGATCACCGCCGGATACCGCCAGGACTTGCCAGGGCAACTGAGCCGGGCCGTGCTCAAGCGCGCACAGAGTGGCGCCCGTCGCGATCAACTGGTCGAGCGGCAAGTGCTGGAAGTGCAGCGCGTGCTGCGCGACTTCGTTTCCTGGTTCGGCTACATCCAGAAACCGCTGAGCGAACGCCCGAACAGCCGTGCCGGCGCCAAGGCCCCGCTGTTCTCGTTTTATACCGACATCGGCCCGGGACAGGTTCCGCAACTGCCGGCCCAACCGTCAAACCAGGCACAGCTGTTTTTGGGCGACTGGCTCTCCGGTCTGGCCTATATCACTCTGGACAACGCCGGCCATGGTGCCGGTCGCGAAATCACCCCTGAACAGAACGAACGGCTGGGCCAAGTGCTCACAGCCTTCGCAGCGAGATAAGCAATGCCAATTCGTGTCGACCTGCTCGCGTTAGAGCCCAATGTGCCTGGCCGGGCCTGCCTTACTGTAAAGAAATGGCAAGGTGGCGAAGAACATCTGGAGTTTTCCATTCAGCGCAACCAGGACAGTTTCTACCTCCAGGATCAACAAGCCTGGAGCAACAACCCGTTCTGGTTCAAGGTTTCGCGTTTCAACCTTGCCGCCAATGGTGAAGCCCTCGAAGCACAGGTTGGCCCGGAGGTGGTTGATCCGCTGCTGGAAGGTGGCACCAATTCGCAGTTTCGTATTGAACTGCGTGAGCAGAGCCAGGGCCATTGCGACGTTGGCGTAGTCCGCCCAGGTGTCGGGCTGCTGCCGTCATCGGCCGGTGGCGAAACCCGCTCGACTTACGGTGGCGCAGAACTGAGCACGCCAAGTACACCGGCACCGCCAATCCCCGAGTTGCCCGAACTGGTGCTGCCCGCCGCGCAGCCAGAGGCAGAGCCTGAGCCGGTCGCACCTGAGCCCGCCTACACCCCGGCACCCGCACCGGTGAAGAAAAGCAACAAAGGCTTGATCGCTCTCGCCATTGTTGTGCTGCTGCTATTAGCGGCGGCCGTCGGTTTCTGGCTGATGAAACGCAATCCGGAACCGGCTGCCGCAACCCCGGCCGTTGCGACAAACACACCGGCCACCGGCGCAGCTCAGGCGTGCACGCTCGAAAGCATGAACAGCCTGCCCGAGCTGACGTTCGTGCAGAACTGCATCAAAGCGGCGCCCGACAGCGCCAAGCTGCTGGAGATCATCAACCAGGCTAAGGCCGGCAAACACTGTGGTGTCGCCCAGCGCCTTTACGCCAACCGCGCCCAAGCCGGCGACGCGTTGATCGCCAACGCCTATGCGCATGAATACGATCCGAAATACCTCAAGGCCAGCGAGTGCTTCCCGGCAGCGGATAACGCCACCGCCGCCTACTGGTACGAAACGATCCTGACCCAGGACCCGAATAACGCCGAAGCCAAGCAGCGTTTCGAGGAGTTGCAAAAGTGATGCGCTCGTCCATCAATCGTTTTCTGTTGAGCAGTGCCGCGCTGCTGGCGCTGTGCATCAGCCCGCTGGCCATGGCCGATGACAAACCGTTGATCCAGGCAGGAAAAAAAACCTTGTTCCAGCGGGTGCTGACCACTCCGGGCTGCAAAATCAGCCCGGCGGCGGGCGGCGCAGCAGGCGAAGAGCAACCCGTGTTCAGCCGTTTTTATGTGTACGAGCGGGCTCAGGCGAGCAACGCCGAATGGCTGAAAGTAGGCCCCGATAGCTACGGCAAAACCATTGGCTGGCTGCCCGCCAGTTGCACAACCGACTGGAAAATGCAGCTGACGCTGGCCTTCACCAACCCGGCCAATCGCGACCGACTGCTGTTTTTCAAAGAGCGCAAGACCGTCGAAGGCATCCTCGATGCGCCGGACCCGGTGAGCAAAGTCGCGCCGTTGCGGGCTGCGCTGAAGAAAGGCAAACAGGCCCCCGGCGTACTGGCCCAGGAGCCTGAATATTTCGTCGACCTGCAAAAGCAGTTTTACCTGCTACCGGTACTCAGCGGCGAAGAGGTCATGACAGAAGCAGGGTTTCGTACCCGCCTGCTCAATGTTGCGTCGGTCAGCAAGGACGACGCAAAAGAAGCCAAAGGTGCCGCTGACAACGCCGCGCCCGGCAGTAAGGAGGCCGAAGACAAGGCAACCAGCCAACTGAAGGCGTTCAGTGCGGCGGTAGTGTTTGTCATCGATTCAACGATCTCGATGGACCCGTATATCGACCGCACTCGCGAGGCGATCCGCAAGGTGTATCAGCAGATCGAGTCGCAAAACCTCGGCAAGCAGGTCAAGTTCGGACTGGTCGCGTTCCGCTCCAGCACCCAGGCGGTGCCAGGGCTGGAATACACCACCAAGATGTACGCCGATCCGACCAAGGTAAAAGACAGCGCCGACTTCCTCGCCAAGGTTGCCGACCTCAAGCAGGCCAAGGTCTCCAGCAGCAGCTTCGACGAAGATGCCTACGCCGGCGTAATGCACAGTATCGACAAGGTCGACTGGAGCCAGTTTGGCGCGCGTTATGTGGTGTTGATCACGGATGCCGGCGCTATTGAAGGCGACGACAAATTGTCGAAAACAGGTTTGAGCGCCGCACAGGTTCGGCTCGAAGCCGCCAACCCCGGCGTGGCGATCTATACCCTGCACCTGAAGACCCCGGCCGGCATCAAGGACCACGCCAAAGCCGAGGCGCAGTATCAAAACCTGTCGACTTACCCGGGTACCAACACTTCGCTGT
Organism: Pseudomonas baetica; assembly: GCF_019733355.1. Taxonomy (GTDB): domain Bacteria; phylum Pseudomonadota; class Gammaproteobacteria; order Pseudomonadales; family Pseudomonadaceae; genus Aquipseudomonas; species Aquipseudomonas baetica_A. Next base: position 98,375 of record NZ_JAIHLQ010000010.1, read on the forward strand.
ACTACCCCGTTAACGCTGGCGACATTCAGGAGTTCGGACGCAAGGTCGATACCTTGGCCATGGCAATCACCTCGCAGGTTAAAGCCGCCTACATGGGCGAAGACGCGATCGGCAGTGCGCTGAACGCCAAGCAGGATCCAGCCGAGAAAAAGATGCTCGAAGACTCGGCATTGATCGGCCACGCCATGCAACTGGCGTATCTGGGCGAGAAAACCAACAGCAAGGCCCCGCCCGTGTTCAAGGCGTGGATCACCGACCGCGACCTGATCAAGCAGAACATCCCGACCACCGATGTACGCGTACTGCTGACCAAATCCCAACTCAGCGACCTGAGTGAGGTGATGAAACAGATCCTCGACGCCGCCAACGAAGGCCTGATCTCGCCAACGGAAATGTTCGAGCGTCTGCGCTCCGTGGCCGCGACCATGGGTGCCGATCCCAATCAGCTCAAGCAAAACAGCAACGCCAAATTGGCGGACATGGGCGTGCTCGGTGAGTACCTCGAAGACCTGCCGTACCAGAGCGAAGTGCTGAACCTCGACGAGGAGACCTGGAAGAGCTGGGACGGCCTTGCGCAAGAGAAATTCATCCGCACGCTCAATACCAAACTACGGCACTACCAGCGTTATAACGCTGACGTCGACCGTTGGGTGGCATTAGCCAAGGACAGTGACGCCCGGGACAACGTTTACCCCGTGCCTCTGGAAATGATGCCTTAACGAGACGCCGATGCTCGATATCAAGAACCTGTTGGTGCGCCGCGGTGAAGGCGCACTGGCCCACCATGTGCGCCTGCCGCGTTTGCAGGTCGGTGCCGGGGAAATCCTCGCCATCACCGGCGAGAGCGGCAGCGGCAAAAGCACGCTGCTTGAAGCCATCGGCCTATTGCTTGCGCCGGTCGAGCTCGAACGCTTTCGCCTCGGCCTGGCGCAGTGCGCGACGCAACCCGAAGCACCTGAAGACATCGCTCGGTTGCTCGCCACAGATGATCAGCCGGGGCTGGCGGCGGTGCGTTCACGGCATCTGGGATTCATATTGCAAAGTGGTGGGTTGCTGCCGTTTCTCAGCGTGCGAGACAACATCAACCTGCCACGACGTTTGCTGGGGATGCCGGCACAAAGCGCTCACGTCGACCACGCGGTTGAGGTGCTGCGTTTGCAAGGTTTGCTCGGCAAACAACCACAAGCGTTATCAATCGGCGAGCGTCAGCGAGTGGCTTGCGTGCGAGCGATTGCCCATGAGCCGCTGTTGCTGTTGGCCGACGAGCCGACTGCCGCACTCGACCCTCATAGCGCCCGGCGTTTGTTCGAATTGTTGCTGAGTCTGGTGTCGAGTATGGGCTTGAGTGCCCTGGTGGTCTCGCATGACTGGGCTTTGCTCAAAGATTTCGGTTTGCCAAGGCTCGGCGCTGTCAGCCGTCAGGGAGAAACACTGTTTGAACCGATGGACTGACCGCGTGCGCCTGCTGGCAACGCTGGCCCTGCAAGACCTCTGGCACGACCGCAAGTTGTCGCTGTGCATTGCCGCGTCGCTGATGGCAGTAATCGCACCGCTGCTGCTGCTTTTCGGGCTCAAGCACGGTGTCGTCAGTCAGTTACAGGATGAGCTGCTGCGCGACCCACGCAACCTTGAAGTGAAGATGCTCAGCAACGGCAACTACGACAGTGCCTGGATAGAGCGCCTGCGCCAGCGACCTGAAACCGGATTTGCCCTCGGCCAGACCCGCTCGCTGAACACCCAGGCTGACTTGCTGATCGGTATGCAACGGTTTGTCGAAAGCGCGGAAATCATCGCCACCGAACCCGGCGATCCTCAGCTGAACCTGCCAAGACTCAATCCTGTGGGCGATCAAGTGATCCTCAGCGCCCGCGCTGCGCAACGCTTGCAGGCAAAGCCCGGCGACCGTGTGCAGTTGCGCGTGCTGCGACGCTTGGATGGCGTCAACGAGCGCGGTGAAATGACCCTGACCGTACTCGCCGTACTTGATGGTGCACGCTTCGGCCGTGCCGCCGGGTTTGTCGCACCGCCATTGCTGCTGGATCTCGAACGCTTTCGCGACGGCTATCAGGTCAGTGCTTTAGGCCTCGACACCGGCAAGCCGCAAGGTGCTCTGCAACCGCTGTACGCCCGCGCTCGGGTGTATGCGCGTGACATCGATCAAGTTGCACCGCTGGAACGCTGGCTCAACGAACAACACATCGAAACCTCGAGCCGACTGGCCGACATCGACAACGTCAAAGCCATCAACCATGTACTGGGTTTGATCTTCGGTGTGATTGCGCTAGCGGCACTGATTGGCTGCGTGGCATCGATGGTCGGGGCGTTTCTGGCCAACATCGACCGTAAACGCAAAAGCCTCGCGGTCATGCGTCTGCTGGGCTTCAAGCGTGCGGCGGTTGCGGGCTTCGTGATTGTGCAAGCGCTGCTGCTGAGTCTGGCCGGTTACCTCGGCGGGCTGGGGTTCTATGCCGTCGGCAGTCATTTGTTCGATTACCTGCTCGGGAGCAGCCAGGCCACCGGCACTTTCGTTTGCCACATCACTTTCTGGCACGGCTTCACCGCCCTGCTTCTGACCTTTCTGGTCGCTGCACTGGTCGCCATGATCGGTGCCGTGCGAGCCATCAGCATCCAACCTGCGGAGAGTCTGCGTGAGCTATAAACGTTTTGGCTTGCTGTTGCCCATGAGCCTGGGCTACCTGCTCGACGCCTCGGCGGCGGGCTGGGAAGAGAAGTATTACAACCCGATGCCCGAAGCCAGCGACGTTGTTCTACCGATGCCTTGCGAAGGCTCGATGGTCTTTCGCAAGGTATTCATTCCTGTCGCTGGGCCACTCGACGATTATCCGATCAATATCGGACAGGATGGCGCGGAATACGGTTATGTCGAACAGACTCGCCCGACCTTCATTGCTGGCAGTTTTACCGGTAGTAAAAGCGAAAAATCCCGTTACTACCTGATGGCCAAGTACGAGATGAGCCAGCTGCAATACACCGCTCTGACTGAAGAAACCTGCCCCACCGCCGCGACCAAAATGCGCCTGCCGCAAGTCGCCGTAAGCTGGGTGCAGGCCATCGATGCTGCCGACAAGTACAACCTGTGGCTGCGCAAGAACGCCGCCGACAAGCTGCCCAAGGAAGACGGCGCACTGGGTTTTCTGCGCCTGCCGACGGAAGTCGAATGGGAGTTCGCGGCACGCGGCGGACTGGAAGTCGGCGCGGCGGAGTTTCGCGACACGCGCTACCCGATGCCCGAGGGCATTAACGCCTACGAGTGGTTCGCCGGGGCGCAATCGTCCAACGGCAAACTTCAACTGAGTGGCCTGCAAAAACCCAATCCCTTGGGCCTGCACGACATGCTCGGCAACGTCGACGAGATGATGTTCGAGCCGTTTCGCCTGAACAAACTGGACCGCCAGCACGGCCAGGCAGGAGGTTACGTGGTGCGCGGCGGTAATTACCTGACCAGCCAGGCCGACCTGCGTACCGCTCTGCGCAAGGAAGCGCCTTACTACAACGCTGACGGCCATGTGAAAAACAAAACCACTGGCCTGCGTCTGGTCATGGTGTCGCCGACGCTGACCTCTCGCGAACGTGTGGCCAGTATCGAAAGCAGTTGGAAGAAACTCGGTACCGGCAGCAAGGAAGCCGAATCAGCCGACAAAGGCACGGTGCAATCCCTCAGTTCGCTGGCTTCGGGCGTTGAAGACAAAGCGCTCAAGGAAAAGCTCCAGGCCCTCGAAAACCAGTTGCGCGCCAGTAATCAGCAACAGGAAGAAACCCGTGACCAAGCGATTCGCGCAAGCCTCAACCTCGGCGCGTTCCTGTGCACCAAGATGCTCGACGACGGTCAGTACGTGGATTTCCTGCAGAAAAACTACAAGCTCAACTGTGAGTCCGCCGACAAGGACGCCAGTTGCGACATGCGCAAAGGCAAGCTCGACGAGCAGAAAGATCGCCTGCACAAGCTCAGCCGTTACTACGCCAGTAGCCTCGTCGAATCAGCGACGTTGTATGGCCAGCCGCTGCTTGAGGCACAGGTTCCCGTGATGGAAGAGATCATCACCCGCAACAAACAGCTTCAAGACCTCAAACCTTACTTGCGCACGCACTGGGCGAATCAGAAGACCTTTTTGCAAAAGCAGAAGATCGACACCGACGCCTGGCTGACCAGTTGCAAGACCGTATCTCAATAACAACACGCAAAACACGTCATCAAGGAGTTTCACCATGTCGCGCAGCCTCTGGTCTCGCTTCAAGCTTCAAATCGCTTTCGTGCTCACCGGCAGCCTGCTGCTGACCGGCTGCGCCAACACCGGCAGCTCGATGCTCGGCGGCAGTGATGGCGCAGACCCACGCCTGACCCAAGGCAGTGACGCGCAGTTCTTCAGCAAGTCCGGTTACCAGGCCTGCGCCGTCGGTGCCGGCGTCGGCATCCTCAGTTGCGCGTTGTCCAACAGCAGCAACAAAGCGGTCTGCGCCATCGCCGCCGGTATTACCGCTTGCGGCGTGGCCATGGGCGCAAACTATTATCTGGACCAGCGTCGCAGCGAATACTCCGACACCACGACCCGTCTGGCGAAGATGAACAGCGATGTCGAGCAAGACACGCAAAACGTCATCGCGCGTACCGCGACCGCTCAACAAGTGATTAACGACGACAAAGCGCGCATCGCTCAGATCAAAAAGGACATCGCCAACAAGAAGGTCGACAAGACCAAGGCTCAGGCGCAAGTCGCCGAGATCGACCAGAACATCGCGCGCCTGCGCAAAGACCTCGGCAACATGCGCACCAAAGTCACTGAGTACACCAAAGTGGCCGACGCCGAACGTGCACAAGGTACCAGCGCCGAAATGAAGCAGGTGGATGTGAACATCCTGAAAATGAACGAGAAAGTCGCCGCCCTGCAGAAGGAAGTCGACGGTCTCTACAGTCAGCGCTCTGCGATCACTCTGGGTTAAGCACATGACGCTAAAACCACTGGCAGTTCTCACTGCCGTCCTGGCACTGAGCGGTTGCGCGACCCAACCTGGCGAATGCGATTCGACCAATCGCGACAGCAGCATGCTGACCAAAATGAACTGCGACTACTCCGGTGGTTACAGTGATCAGGTCAAGCAGAAGGAGTTGGCCTTGGCCGAGTCCCGCCAGCAAAACGCGATGTTTCGTCAGGTCTACGAAAACATTCAGGCGCAGCAACTGAGCACGCGGACGGATCTGGCCAGCCAGCAGAAGTCCCAGGCTGAGTTGAACCAGTCGCTGGGCAAGTTGCTGACGTCGCTCAAGGGCCGGCGCGGCAATGAAGGCCAGGTGCAGAAGCAGATCGCTGATCTAGAACAGCAGCTCAAGGCCTCGCAGGTGGCGCCGACAGCCAAAGCTTCACCAGCGACGCTGGCCGCCAAGCAGGAACAGCTCAAAGTGCTTCAGAAGAAAGTTAATCAGTTGCAGTTCAGTCTCGGTTACGAAGAGTAACTGTTCACCCCGCAGGCCTCCCGTTCGAGGCCTGCAGCCTTTTCAGGAATCGTCGTCATGCAGCGGGTCATCAGGGATGCGCACGCCACACCGGAGGGGATGAGTGCGCTACAGGCGAAAGTTGCCCTCATTCAGAAACATTTTCCGCCCACCGCCGCCAGCCTTTTCGCCATACCGCGGATGGGCAGTGGCGATGTGCTGGAATGGTGGACCGAACTGGGTGGTCAGCCCACGCCATATGCCGAGCTTAGCGAGGACGCGCAACGACGCTTGCTGCAAACCTATGAAGTGCGCCAGACGTCCCTTGGACAGTTGGCGGACGAGTTGCAAAAACGCGGTCAGCCCACTGTAGCCGATGACTTGCGCAGCCTGTTGGGCAGCCCGGAGCTGGACAAGCTCTACAGTCTCAATGGTGAGCCACTGGTGGTGCGCTGGAACCAGCGACCACCGAAACCGGTTGTGCCGCCGGTGGTGCCGCTGGCACCGGTCGTAGCGCCCTCGCGTCGTGGCTGGTGGATCGCTGCGGCCCTGCTCGCGCTGCTGTTGTTGCTGTTGGCGCTGTTGCTCTGGTGGTTTCTACACCGCGAACCTGCGGTCATCGCGATTCCCCCGGCGGCCGTTGTGGCGCCGGTGGAGCAAGCGGTCGAACCGGTGCCTGAGCCTGTCCTGGAACCGGAACCCGTTCCTGAGCCGGAACCGATACCAGAACCCAAGCCTGTCCCGCCGCCAAAACCGGTTGTGGTTGCACCTGCGCCGACGCTGGACAACTTCGCCTGCCGTAAAAAAGCACCGAATGCCGTTGTCCCGCAGTTTGTCGTGGTGCTCGATACCTCGGGGTCGATGGAACTGAACATCAATTCGGTGAAAGCCGATGAGGACTGGTTTTTCGGCAACAACATGAACAAGTACCTCGACCCAAACCGAACGTTGCAGATTTTCGCCAAACCCAGCCGCATGAATGTCGCCCAGGATTCGCTGGCCGGGATGATCAATGCGCTGGACCCGAAGATCGACACACGCCTGATCACCTTCAATGGATGCGAAAGCACGCCTGACCAAGGGGTGTTCAAGTTTGCCGATCGTGCGCGCCTGATCAACGGTATTCGTGGTCTGGTGCCGAACCAGGGCACGCCGTTGGCGGACAGTCTGGCCAAAGCCGCCAGCAAGGTTGACGGGCGTAACAACGACGCGGTGATCGTGATGTTCGTCGACGGCGAAGACGGCTGTGAGAAGGATGTCTGTGCGGTGTCGCGTCGAATCGCCAAGGAGCAACCGCGCTTGCGCGTCAACGTGGTGAACATTGGTGCCGGCGGGCCTTCACAGTGCATTGCGAAAAACACCGGTGGCCGGGTTTACGCCAGTACCAACGCGGTGGAACTGGCCAGACAGTTGAAATTGGCGAGCAAGGAAGTCGCCAGCAACGCCAAGTGTGACTGACGTTCTTTGAGATTCAGATAGCCCAATCGCGAGCAGGCTCACGCCCACAGATCTTCTGACGACCTGTAGGCGTGAGCCTGCCAGCGATGGCTACTTCAGCCACACCTCAACGAAAACGATCAACCTCGGAACGCAAGTCCGCCGCCAATTTCTCAAGCTCTTTAGCCGTCACCGCAAGGTTGGAAACAACCTCACGCTGTTCACTGTTGGCCAACGCGATGCTCTGCAAGTTGCTGCTCAGCAAGGTCGCCGTGCTGCTCTGCTCCTGGGTTGCGGTGGTAATCGCGGCAAACTGTTGCCCGGCCGAACGACTCTGCTCATCGATCCGCGCCAGTGCCGAAGCAACGTTGGCATTACGCGACAAGCCTTCCTGCATCAGCACGTTGCCCTGCTCCATGGTGCTGATTGCGTTGCCGGTTTCCTGCTGGATGCTGTGAATCATGCTGGAAATTTCATCCGTCGCCTGACGGGTGCGCGAGGCCAGGCTGCGCACTTCATCAGCCACCACGGCAAAGCCGCGACCTTGTTCACCGGCACGGGCCGCTTCAATCGCCGCGTTGAGCGCCAGCAGGTTGGTCTGTTCGGCAATCGAGGTAATCACGCCGACAATGCCACCGATTTCCTGGGAGCGCTGGCCGAGGGTGTTGATCACCGTGGCAGTGCTGTTCAGGGCGCCCGCGATTTGCTCAAGGGACGACGAAGCCTCTTCCATCGAGCTGCGACCAATCTGCGTTTGCTGGGCATTTTCCTGAGCCAGACGCTGAGTGGCACCCATGTTGTCGGCGATGTCCAGCGAGGTTGCGCTGAACTCTTCAACCGCACCGGCCATGCTGGTGATTTCGCCGGACTGCTGTTCCATACCGTCGTACGCGCCGCCGGACAGGCCGGAAAGTGCCTGCGCACGGCTGTTGACCTCTTCCGAGGCACGGCGGATGTGCTCGACCATGGTCGACAGCGCCTGGCTCATCTGGTTGAACGCGCGGGACAGCTGACCGATTTCATCATTGCTGGACACATTCAAACGCACGCTCAGATCACCGGCGCCCAGGGCTTCAGCCTGACGCACCAGGTCGCTCAATGGCGCGAGTTTGCTGCGCAGCAACCAGACCACGGAACCGACCGCCAACAACATCGCCAGCAGGCTACCGATTGCCAGTTGGGTGCCGACGCTCCAGGTCACCGCGCGAATCTCGGCTTTCGGCATGCTTGCCACCACCGACCACGGCCCGCCGTCGAACGGCACCGATACGCTGTAGAAGTCTTCAGCCTTGTCGCTCCAGAACTGGCCCTTGCCCGGCGTCTTGGTCAAACCGCTGATCACTGCAATCGCTTGATCCAGCGCCTGCACGCCGGCTGGCGGAACCAGCCATTTGTTTTGCTCATCCAGCAATGCCAGCGAGCCCGTCTGGCCGATGCGGAAGCGCTTGAGGTTTTCAAATTGGGCGTTCTGCGCGTCGGTGTAGTCGAAACCAACGAACAGCACCGCAATCACCTTGCCGCTGCCGTCGCGCACCGGGGTGTATTGGGTCATATAGGAGCGATCGAACAGCACGGCACGACCCACGTAGCCCTGCCCTGCCATCAACTTCGCATAGGCCGGGTGAGTGTGATCAAGCAAAGTACCGATGGCGCGCGTGCCGTCCTGTTTGGTCAACGAGGTGCTGACCCGCACGAAATCTTCGCCGCTGCGTACAAACAGCGTGGCGACGCCGGCGGTCATCTGCTGGAACTCGTCAACTTCCTTGAAGTTGTTGTTCATCACTTCGCTGCCCAGGTGCAGGCCCGGCGTCTGGGTGCCGGCAACCGTCACCGGCTCACTCGGGTGAATGCTCAAACCTGTGCTGAATCGCTTTTCGAACAACCCGCTCAGGCGCTGCGTGCTTTCACGCAAGGTGCCGTGGAAAGTGCTCAGTTGGTCCGCCAGCAGGCGGGCCTCACTGGCCAGATGCTCTTCACGAGTGGCGAGGTTGGCGGTATCCAGCGAACGCAGGGCGAAAACCGTACTGCCGCTGATGACAATCGCCAATATCACAGCGAGCGCGAGGCCCAGTTGTGAGGCGATCCGGGCGCGAGGTTGAGACATGGATAGCTCCTGGCCGAGCCACCGGATCCTCCTTGATCGCAGCACTTGCTCGGAAAATTCTAAGAATGGGGTGAATCGCGGACACCGGCACGACGGTTCCACAAGCACGTATTCGGCGCAAAAGCCCAATACTTGAGCAATAAGCAGGGTTATGGCACAAGGCCGGCATTGTGAGGGCTCGAACGTTTCAGCTCAAGCGTACGACGGTCGGCAATTCCATGGCGCGGACTTCACCTTGCAAAAAATCACTCAGACGGCGCAAACGTTCACCTCCCGGACGGGTTTTGGGCCAGACCAGGAAATAGTTGAGTCCACTGGCAACCGCGGTCGGCCACGGCAAACTCAAGCGACCTTGCGCGACATCTTCGGCGACCATCAGCAGATCCCCCATCGACACGCCATAACCCCGAGCCGCCGCGATCATGCCAAGCTCCAGCGTATCGAACACCTGCCCGCCCTTGAGCGACACCTGATCGGACAGCCCCATGCACTCCAGCCAACTGCGCCAATCGCGTCGATCCGGGGTCGGGTGCAATAACTCGGTGGACGCCAGTCGCGCGACGTCCCACGGCTGGTCATTGAGAAGATTGGGGGCACCCACCGGGATCAGTTCTTCGGGAAACAGCAGGCTGGCCTCCCAGTCCGGCGGGAAATGGCCGTCGCTCAGCAGAACGGCACAGTCAAAGGGCTCATCGTTGAAATCCACCGAATCCACATCCATCCAGGCACTGGTCAATTGCACCTCATTGCCCGGTTGCAAATGGCGGAAGCGACTGAGCCGTGCCAGCAGCCAGCGCATGGTCAGCGTTGACGGGGCTTTCATGCGCAGGATGTCGTCCTCGGCGCGCAAGGTGTTGCAGGCCCGCTCAAGGGCGGTAAAACCTTCACGGATGCCCGGCAACAGCATGCGCGCCGACTCGGTGAGTTGCAGGTTGCGCCCGCTGCGGTGAAACAAGCGGCAGGCAAAATGATCCTCAAGCGTGCGAATGTGCCGACTCACTGCACTTTGGGTGATCGACAGCTCTTCAGCGGCGCGCGTAAACGAGCTGTGCCGCGCCGCCGCTTCAAATGCGCGCAGGGCATACAAAGGAGGAAGGCGACGAGACATTCAGAAAGCTCCTATAGCGGGACGAGAGCAACTTAGCAGAATCCGCTCAGGATGAGTTTTAATCATGCCACCCATCCTTTTTATCCCTTTGTGCTATCGCGAGCATGCGCCGAGAATCGACGGTCTCCAGTTCCCTCTGTCAATCGAGTGGTGATGACCATGCAGCATCCTGTGCGTACCGAACTCTGGGCCATCCTGCGGCTGGCAGGGCCGCTGATTGCTTCACAGTTGGCGCACATGCTGATGGTACTGACCGACACGTTGATGATGGCGCGCTTGAGTCCCGAGGCTCTGGCTGGCGGCGGTCTCGGCGCGGCGACTTACTCGTTCGTGTCGATTTTCTGCATCGGCGTGATCGCTGCAGTCGGTACGCTGGTGGCGATCCGCAAGGGCGCGGGCGACATCATCGGTGTCGCACGCCTGACCCAGGCCGGGTTGTGGCTGGCGTGGCTGATGGCATTGGGCGCCGGGCTGCTGCTCTGGAACCTCAAACCGGTGCTGCTGCTGTTCGGCCAGACCGAAACCAACGTCAACGCTGCGGGCCAGTTCCTGATTGCGCTGCCATTCGCCCTGCCCGGCTATTTGAGTTTCATGGCCCTGCGCGGCTTCACCAGCGCGATTGGCCGGGCGACCCCGGTCATGGTCATCAGTCTGGCCGGCACTGTGGCCAACTTCCTGCTCAATTACGCACTGATCACTGGCATGTTCGGCCTGCCGAAACTCGGGCTGATGGGCATCGGTCTGGTCACGGCGATTGTTGCCAACTGCATGGCGCTGGCACTGGCCTGGCACATCCGTCGGCACCCGGCCTATGACGCTTATCCGTTGCGCGCCGGCCTGTCGCGGCCTAACCGCCAATACCTCAAAGAGCTGTGGCGCCTCGGCCTGCCGATTGGCGGCACCTATGCGGTGGAAGTCGGGTTGTTCGCCTTCGCGGCGCTGTGCATGGGCACCATGGGCAGTACGCAGTTGGGCGCGCATCAGATCGCTCTGCAGATCGTTTCGGTGGCGTTCATGGTGCCGGCGGGATTGTCGTACGCGATCACCATGCGCATCGGTCAGCATTACGGCGCCGGGCAACTGAACGATGCGCGGATGTCCGGGCGGGTCGGGATCGTGTTCGGCGCGGTGGCCATGCTCGGGTTTGCGATGGTCTTCTGGCTGCTGCCAAATCAGTTGGTCGGCCTGTTCCTCGATCACAGTGATCCGGCGTTCGCCGAGGTGATCAGGCTGGCGGTGAGCCTGCTGGCAGTGGCGGCGTGGTTCGAGTTGTTCGATGGCACACAGACGATTGCGATGGGCTGCATTCGCGGCTTGAAGGACGCGAAGACTACATTTCTGGTCGGGCTCGGTTGCTATTGGTTGATCGGTGCGCCGGCGGCCTGGTGGATGGCGTTTCACCTGAATTGGGGACCGACGGGGGTCTGGTGGGGGCTGGCGCTGGGGCTGGCGTGTGCGGCAGTGAGTTTGACGCTGGCGTTTGAATGGAAAATGAAGCGGATGATTCGGCGTGAGCCGCAATCGCAAGGCTTCAATATCCCCCAGCCTGAATAAGTTTCACCCCGTGGGAGTTATGTGGTCAGCTCACGATTTCGAGGGCTGGCTGTTGGCTGGATCCAAACGTCAGGTACTCAACCAACTCCGCCAACGGCAACGGCCGGCTGATCAGATAACCCTGCACCTGATCGCAAGCAAAGCCGCGCAACAACTCCAGCTGTTCTGGGGTTTCCACCCCTTCGGCCACCACTTCCAGATGCAAGTTGTGCGCGAGGTTGATCATCGCGTGCACCAGTTTGCGGTTCTCTTCGCGCTGTTCCATGCCACCGACGAAGCTCTTGTCGATCTTCAGCAAGGTGATCGGCAGGCTGTTGAGGTGCACAAACGACGAAAAACCGGTGCCGAAATCATCCAGCGAGAAGCGCACGCCGAGGCGACCGAGGGCGTCCATGGTCTGCTTGACCAGATCGCTGCGGCGCATGACGGCCGTTTCGGTGAGTTCGAATTCCAGCCACTGCGCCTCGACGCCACGCTCGGCGATCAAACGGCTGAGGGTCGGCAGCAACTGACTGTCCTGAAACTGCCGGAAAGAGAGGTTGATCGCCATGTGCAGCGCTGGCAGTCCGCGCTCGCGCAGCGCCTGCATGTCCCGCAGCGCCCGGGAAATCACCCAGTAACCGAGCGGCACGATCAAACCGCTCTGCTCAGCCAGCGGCACGAATTCGCTGGGCGGCAACAGACCACGCTCGCCATGACGCCAGCGCACCAGGGCTTCGAGGCCGACGATCTGCCCGTCTGCAAGATTCAAACGTGGCTGGTAATGCAGCTCCAGCTCATCGCGGCGCAAAGCCCGGCGCAACTCGCTTTCCAGGTCAGCCATGCTTCGCGCGTTGCGGTTGATGCGCTCGTTGAAGATATGAAAGGTGCAGCCCTGCGTACTCTTGGCTTGCTGCATGGCGATGTGCGCGTGCCACATCAGCGGATCGGCGCCGCCCTGGGCTCGGGCATGTGCAATACCAAGGCTGGAGCCGATCAGCAGGCTTTCGCCATCGACCCAATAAGGTTCGGCCAAGGCTTCGGTGATGCGTTCGGCCATCCACTCGGCGCGTTGCGGGGCCCGACGGGTGTCGATCAATAAGGCAAATTCGTCGCTGCCCAACCGCGCCAACTGATCGCCGGCCTCCAGCTGACTTTTCAGCCTCGACACCACTTGCAGGATCAAGCGGTCGCCGGCCTGATGGCCGAGGGCGTCGTTGGCGTGGCGGAAGTTGTCGAGATCAAGATGCCCGAGCGCCAGACCACGGCCGTCGTTTTCCGCGAGGCGCGCCGCGAGCAAGGTCTGAAAACCCTGACGATTGGCGATACCGGTCAGCGGATCCTGTTCGGCGAGGCGTTGCAGGGTGTTTTCCAGCACGCCGCGTTCGCGCACATGGCGCAGGCAACGACGCAGCATGCCGGCGTCAAGGGCGTCGAACACCAGCCAGTCGCTGACGCCAACGGGCGCCGTGGCGGGCTCTTGGTCCAGCAACAATACCGTCGGCAGGCTGCAACGACCAGGGAGCGGTTGCAACGCGGGAACGGTCAACAGCACCGCGTGGCGGTTGTCTTCGAACAAACGGCTGACCGACTCCCAGCTCGGCGCGCTGATCAGCACCGCCGCGCTCCCCATCGGAGCCAGACACTCACGCAATAACGCTGTCCACGCTGGCTCTTCGGCCAGTAGCAGCAAACGCAAGGGTTCGACAGGCGTAGACAAGCTAGCTCCCTAGACTCTGCAATGATGTGGGCGGGGCATTATGCCGTTGCGCCGTTCAATGACCAAATGACAACGGTTATCAGAACGTTATTTTTTGTCACGAATGAGAACATTAGCCGCAAAATCTCCGCGCATCCTGCGTGAAAGTAACAAAACCGGCAAATTTGAATCGCGTGGTGCGTCACAAGTCGGACAGAGCAGCACAATTCTCTGAGCCTGTTAAAATGCCGGCCCATTTCGTCAACGACTCCCGAATTTTCGTATGTCCCGACTCAATCCCCGGCAGCAAGAAGCCGTGAACTACGTCGGCGGCCCTCTATTGGTGCTCGCCGGTGCTGGCTCCGGCAAGACCAGCGTGATCACGCGCAAAATCGCGCACCTGATCCAGAACTGCGGCATCCGCGCCCAGTACATCGTCGCCATGACCTTTACCAACAAGGCCGCACGCGAGATGAAAGAGCGGGTCGGCACCCTACTGCGGGCCGGCGAGGGGCGTGGCCTGACGGTCTGCACCTTCCACAACCTGGGCCTGAACATCATCCGCAAGGAACACGCGCGGCTGGGCTACAAACCCGGTTTCTCGATTTTCGACGAGACCGACGTGAAGTCCTTGATGACCGATATCATGCAAAAGGAATACGCGGGCGAGGACGGCGTCGACGAGATCAAGAACATGATCGGCGCCTGGAAAAACGACCTGATCCTGCCGCCCCAGGCGCTGGAGAACGCACGTAATCCCAAGGAGCAGACCGCCGCCATCGTCTACACCCACTATCAGCGCACGCTCAAGGCGTTCAACGCGGTGGACTTCGACGACCTGATTCTGCTGCCGGTGAAGCTCTTCGAAGAGCACGCCGACATTCTCGAAAAGTGGCAGAACAAGGTGCGTTACCTGCTGGTCGACGAATACCAGGACACCAACGCCAGCCAGTACCTGCTGGTGAAAATGCTCATCGGCAAGCGTAACCAGTTCACCGTGGTGGGCGACGACGACCAGTCGATCTACGCCTGGCGCGGTGCGCGCCCGGAAAACCTGATGCTGCTCAAGGACGACTATCCGTCCCTGAAAGTGGTGATGCTGGAGCAGAACTACCGCTCCACCAGCCGCATTCTGCGTTGCGCCAACGTGCTGATCTCGAACAACCCGCACGAATTCGAAAAACAGCTGTGGAGTGAGATGGGCCACGGCGACGAGATCCGTGTGATCCGCTGCCGCAACGAGGACGCCGAAGCCGAGCGCGTGGCCATGGAAATCCTCAGCCTGCACTTGCGCACCGACCGGCCGTACAGCGATTTCGCGATCCTCTATCGCGGTAACTATCAGGCCAAACTGATCGAACTGAAGTTGCAGCACCACCAGGTGCCTTACCGCTTGAGCGGCGGCAACAGCTTCTTCGGCCGCCAGGAAGTAAAAGACCTGATGGCCTACTTCCGGCTGATCGTGAACCCGGATGACGACAACGCCTTCCTGCGGGTGATCAACGTGCCGCGCCGCGAAATCGGCTCGACCACCCTGGAAAAACTCGGCAACTACGCCACCGAACGCAAGATCTCGATGTACGCCGCCACCAACGAAATCGGTCTGGGCGAGCATCTCGACAGCCGCTTCACCGATCGCCTCTCGCGTTTCAAGCGCTTCATGGACAAGGTCCGTGAGCAGTGCGCCGGCGAAGATCCGATCTCAGCCCTGCGCAGCATGGTCATGGACATCGACTACGAGAACTGGCTGCGCACCAACAGCTCCAGTGACAAGGCTGCCGATTACCGGATGAGCAACGTCTGGTTCCTGATCGAGGCGTTGAAAAACACCCTTGAGAAGGACGAAGAAGGCGAAATGACTGTCGAAGACGCCATCGGCAAACTGGTCCTGCGCGACATGCTCGAGCGCCAGCAGGAAGAAGAGGACGGCGCCGAAGGCGTGCAGATGATGACCCTGCATGCGTCCAAGGGTCTGGAATTCCCCTACGTGTTCATCATGGGCATGGAAGAGGAAATCCTCCCGCACCGCTCCAGCATCGAAGCCGACACCATCGAAGAAGAACGCCGTCTGGCCTACGTGGGCATCACCCGCGCCCGTCAGACCCTGGCCTTCACCTTCGCCGCCAAGCGCAAGCAGTACGGCGAGATCATCGATTGCGCGCCCAGCCGTTTCCTCGATGAGCTGCCACCGGACGATCTGGCGTGGGAAGGCAACGACGACACACCGACCGAAGTCAAAGCCGTGCGCGGCAACAACGCATTGGCCGATATACGCGCGATGCTAAAGCGCTAGAATTGACCACTTTTTTTTACTAGACCTTCGGCGCACAAAGCGCCAAATGAGGACAGCTTCATGGAAGCATTGCACCAGAAAATCCGCGAACAAGGCATCGTGCTTTCCGACCAGGTCCTGAAGGTCGACGCCTTCCTGAACCACCAGATCGACCCGGCCCTGATGAAGCTGATCGGCGACGAATTCGCCTCGCTGTTCAAGGATTCCGGCATCACCAAGATCGTCACCATCGAAGCGTCGGGCATCGCCCCGGCGATCATGACCGGTCTGAACCTCGGCGTGCCGGTGATCTTCGCCCGCAAGCAACAGTCCCTGACCCTGACCGAAAACCTGCTGTCGGCGACCGTTTATTCGTTCACCAAAAAGACCGAAAGCACCGTGGCCATCTCCCCGCGTCACCTGACCAGCAGCGACCGCGTGCTGATCATCGACGACTTTTTGGCCAACGGTAAGGCATCCCAGGCGCTGATTTCGATCATCAAGCAGGCTGGCGCCACCGTCGCCGGCCTGGGCATTGTGATCGAGAAGTCGTTCCAGGGCGGCCGCGCCGAGCTGGATTCACAGGGCTACCGCGTTGAATCGCTGGCTCGCGTTAAATCGCTGAAGGACGGCGTCGTAACCTTCATCGAATAAAGCCACACCGCCCCCCTGTGGGAGCGGGCTTGCTCGCGAATGCTTAGTGTCAGTCGAGATCCTGGTTGACTGATTCACCGCTTTCGCGAGCAAGCCCGCTCCCACAGTTGGTTTTGCAGCAGGCCGTTAGTTCGCAGTGGCTTTGAGGCCCGTGAGCAGCAGGCGCTGGAACAGGTCATCCTTTAACCCTTCCGGATTCTTGAGCTGCATCCGCTCCAGGTGTTCAGGGAATGTTGAAGCGTCTGGCGCATCCAGCGCAGCCTTGCCCAGTTCCAGAATCTCAGTCAGCTTGAACTTGCTCTTCAACCAGTTCAGCGCCCGCAACAGATCCCGCTCGATCATCGTGAAATCACAGCCCAACGGATACTCCGGAAACAGGTTCGGGTGTCGCGCGGCAATCGCCTGCAAGCGTTGCGGTGTGTTATCGGCAAATCGCGGATCAATACGGAAATCCTTCGGCAGTTTGCCGACTGTCTGTGCCTGTTCGATCAGCCCCGCCTGGAAGCGCGAATCGCTGATATTGAGCAACGCCTCGATCACCGCTGCGTCGGTCTTGCCGCGCAGATCGGCAATGCCGTACTCGGTCACCACGATATCGCGCAGATGACGCGGGATGGTGCAGTGGCCGTACTCCCAGACAATGTTCGAACTCACGTCGCCACCGGACTCGCGCCAACTGCGCAGGATCAGAATCGAGCGTGCATCGTGCAACGCGTGGCCCTGAGCGACGAAGTTGTATTGCCCACCGACACCGCTGAGCACCCGTCCGTCTTCCAGTTGATCGGCCACACCCGCGCCGAGCAAGGTCATGGTGAACACCGTGTTGATGAATCGCGCATCGAGGCGCTGCAGACGCTTGAGTTCTTCCTGCCCGTACAGTTCGTTGATATAGCTGATGCGGGTCATGTTGAATTCGAGGCGCTTGCTCTGGGGCAGCTCACGCAAGCGCTCGTAGAAACTGCGCGGGCCGAGGAAGAAGCCGCCGTGCACCGAGATGCCGTCAGGCTGCGCTGACTCGTCGAGGGTGCCGGCGTTGGCCTGCTCTTGCGTGTGCACGTCCGGGTAGACCTTGCGCCGGATGATCCCTGCGTCCGCCAGGACCAGCAGGCCGTTGACGAACATTTCACTGCATCCGTACAAGCCTTTGGCGAACGGTGCGGTGCCGCCCTCGCGTTCAATCAATTGCGCCCACTGGCTGACATTCACGTCGGCCAGCAATGCCCGATATCCGGCGTTATCCGCCTGGCGTGCCAGCAACGCAGCCGTCAGTGCATCGCCCATAGAACCAATGCCAACCTGCAACGTGCCGCCGTCACGCACCAGCGTACTGGCATGCAGGCCGATGAAATGATCCTGAAAGCCAACCGGCATGTTCGGCGTGGAAAACAATGTGGTGCTGTCCTTCTCGTCGATCAAAAAGTCGAAGGTGTCGATATCGACCTCGGCATCGCCGGGCATGTACGGCAAATCGGTATGCACTTGGCCGACCAGCAAAATCGTCTCTCCCGCCGCGCGACGCTTGGCGATCATCGGCAACAGGTCGAGGGTGATGTCCGGGTTGCAACTCAGGCTCAAGCGGTCGGGATGCTCACTGCTGCTGGCGAGCAACTGCGCGACCAGGTTCAGGCCGGCGGCGTTGATGTCGCGGGCGGCATGGCTGTAATTACTGCTGACATAGTCCTGCTGGGCCGGGGGACTATTGAGCAGGCTGCCGGGCTGCATGAAAAACTGTTCGATGCGGATGTTGGCGGGCAGGCTGTCGCGGTGCAGGTCAGCGAGGAAATCGAATTCCGGGTAATCGCCGAAGACGCGCTCTACGAAGGGCTCGATGAAGCGTTTCTGCAACCCGTCGCCAAGGCTCGGCCGACCCAGACACAGGGCGGTGTAGATCGTCAGTTGTCGCTCCGGAAGTTCCTTGAGCCGCCGGTACAGCGCGTTGACGAAATGATTGGGTTTGCCCAGCCCCAGCGGCAAGCCCATGTGGATATGCGCCGGCAACCGTGCGAGCACGTCATCCACTGCCTGTTCGATCGAACACAACTGCACCATCTGAAGCCTCCCGCCCTTTGCGTCAATAGAGGTAGACCGAGCTTGCCGCTACTTTGCTGCAATGAACAGCCCAGGGTCTGAATCGCAGGCACAAAAAAACCGTCCGAAGACGGTTTTTTCCATCAAAAGAGCGCCTTACTTCAGGCCGGACATCTTCTGGATAGCGCCCTTGAGCTCGTCATCCGTGCAGTCGGCGCAGGTGCCTTTCGGCGGCATCGAGTTAATGCCAGTGATGGCTTTGGCCAGGATGCCGTCGAGACCGCCCTGGTGATCGGCGCGTTCTTTCCAGGCGGCGGTGTCACCGATTTTCGGTGCGCCCAGCAGACCTGTGCCGTGGCAAGCGTTGCAATGTTTGGCAATCACTTCGTCCGGGGTTTTCGCCCCGCCACCGCCGCCGGCGGTCGCTGCCACTTCCATCCCTTTGCATTCCTGACCTTGTACACACACCTGGCCTACGGGCTCCAGGCGCTTGGCAATGTCGTCATTCGTCGCAGCTTGAGCGCTGACAGCCCAGAGGGCCAGTACGGTTGCTGGTGCAGCCAGCATTTTCATAATTAGGTTCACGCGTTCACCCTCAATGGTGGCTATTCACGCCTGCGGCCACGGTTCGCAGGCGGGCGCAAGTATAGCGGGTAGCCCGCCACACTGAAACAACCCCAAAGTTAAAGGGGTCTTGTTGCACATCGCTAAAACGGTTCGGGTGCCTTCGCCATAGTGGCCTGGCGCCTCTTTGTTTAAAAATTCGCCGGCGTGGCTGCGCTGATTAGTCGCGCGGGCAAGTCGAACGGATTGCGGAAACGATGCGGCTTGGTACTTTCAAAATAGTAGCTGTCGCCGGCTTCGAGAATAAAAGTTTCGAGGCCCACCACCAGTTCCAGACGACCTTCCACCAGAATCCCGGTTTCCTCACCCTCGTGAGTGAGCATCTCTTCGCCGGTGTCGGCGCCTGGTGGGTAGATTTCGTTGAGGAATGCGATGGCCCGGCTCGGGTGTGCACGGCCGACCAGTTTCATGGTCACGGCGCCGTCGGAAATGTCGATCAGCTCGTTGGCCTTGTAGACGATCTGAGTCGGTTGTTCCTGCAGGATTTCTTCGGAGAAGAACTCGACCATGGACATGGGAATGCCGCCCAGAACCTTCCTCAGCGAACTGATCGAAGGGCTGACGCTGTTCTTTTCGATCATCGAAATGGTGCTGTTGGTGACGCCCGCGCGCTTGGCGAGTTCACGCTGGGAAAGCCCTTTGAGCTTGCGGATCGATTGCAGTCGTTCACCGACGTCCAAGGCTGGAGCCTCCTGATGTTGTAAGAATATTGAGCGTTATCATGGCGACAGCGTTCAGTATTTACAACACTTGGGCCCACCAGCAGCCTCAACCCTCGGAATAGAGCCTTGGCACCCGACGCAGGTTGCAGAAGATCTGGTAAGGAATGGTGTCGGCCCACTTCGCCACTTCGCTGGCGAGGATGTTTTTGCCCCACAGCTCGACAGTCGAACCCAGCTCGGCTTCCGGCACATCCGTCAGGTCGATGCACAGCATGTCCATCGATACCCGTCCGAGTAGGCGGCTGCGTTTGCCGGCCACCAACACAGGCGTGCCGGTCGGTGCCTGACGCGGGTAGCCATCGGCGTAACCCATGGCGACCACGCCGATGCGCATCGGTTTATCCGTGATGAATTTGGCGCCGTAGCCAATGGGTTCGCCGGCCGGCAATTCGCGTACGCAGATAACTTTTGATTCGAGAGTCATCACCGGTTGCAGGCGCTCGGCCAGGGCGTTGGCGTCTTCGAACGGTGTGGCGCCGTAAAGCATGATGCCCGGGCGTACCCAGTCGCTGTGGATCTGCGGCCAACCGAGCACGGCGGGCGAGTTGCGTAGGCTGACTTCGGCGGCGAGACCCAGGCGCGCGGCTTCGAAGACCGCGACTTGATCGGTGCTGCTCTGCCCGTGCAGTTCATCGGCACGGGCGAAGTGACTCATCAGCACGATCTTCGCCACTTTGCCGCTGGCGAGCAGTCGTTGATAGGCCGCCTGGTAATCCTTGGGATGCAGACCGACACGGTGCATGCCGGAATCGAGCTTCAACCACACAGTGATCGGTTTGCTCAGCGCGGCCTGCTCGATCGCTTCGAGCTGCCACAGCGAATGCACCACACACCAGAAATCGTGCTCAACGATCAGCGCCAGCTCATCGGCCTCGAAAATCCCTTCAAGCAACAACACCGGGGCACGAATACCGGCGGCGCGCAGTTCCAAAGCCTCTTCGATGCACGCGACGGCAAAACCGTCAGCCTCAGCTTCCAGCGCTTGGGCGCAGCGTACCGCGCCGTGGCCGTAGGCATCGGCCTTGATCACCGCGAGCGCCTTGGCGCCGGTGACTTCGCGGGCAATTTGGTAATTGTGACGCAGGGCTTGAAGGTCGATCAGGGCACGGGCAGGACGCATGGCGGCAGACTTCTAGGCGGTCATGGGAATAAAAACCGGCGCTGGCTGACGGGGTGAACCGCTGACAGCACCGGCAGAGGGATCTTTGAAACGGTTACGGCAGCGCGGCGACGATGGATATCTCGACCAGGATGCTCGGCTTGGCCATCTTCGCCTCGACAGTGGCACGGGCCGGCGCGGCGCCTTTGGGCAGCCACTGATCCCACACTGAGTTCATTGCGGCAAAGTGCGCCTCAATGTCGTTCAGGTAGATCGTCGCCGACAGCAGATGCTGTTTGTCAGTCCCGGCCAGATCCAGCAACCGCTCGATGTTGGCAAGGACATCGCGGGTCTGCTGTTCAATCCCGGCATCGAAGTCGTCGCCGACCTGCCCGGCCAAAAACACGGTGCCGTTGTGGCTGACGATCTGACTCATGCGCTCATTGGTGAGCTGGCGATGGATTGACATGCTGGGTCGACTCCTGGTTTTTGCTGCCATAACGGGAAATATCGAGGCCTTCGGCACTGATCTGCGGCTTTTTCTTCGCCATCAGGTCGGCCAACAAACGACCGGAACCGCACGCCATGGTCCAACCGAGCGTGCCGTGACCGGTGTTGAGGAACAGGTTCTTGAACGGTGTGGCGCCCACAATCGGCGTGCCGTCCGGCGTGGTCGGACGCAGGCCGGTCCAGAAACTCGCCTCGGCCAGATTGCCGCCCTGAGGATAAAGGTCGTTGACGATCATCTCCAGGGTTTCGCGTCGACGCGGGTTCAGCGACAGGTCAAAACCGGCAATCTCGGCCATGCCACCGACGCGGATGCGGTTGTCGAAACGGGTGATCGCGACCTTGTAGGTCTCGTCGAGAATGGTCGAGGTGGGGGCCATCGCCGGGTTCGTGATCGGCACGGTCAGCGAGTAACCCTTGAGCGGGTAAACAGGCGCCTTGATGCCCAACGGCTTGAGCAACTGCGGCGAGTAGCTGCCGAGGGCCAGGACATAGCGGTCAGCGGTTTCCAGCTTGCCGTCGATCCACACGCCGTTGATGCGATCACCGGCGTAGTCGAGCTTTTGGATGTCTTGGCCGAAACGGAATTCAACACCCAGCTTCACAGCCATTTCGGCGAGACGGGTGGTGAACATCTGGCAGTCGCCGGTCTGGTCGTTCGGCAGGCGCAGCGCGCCGGCGAGGATGTCAGTAACGCCAGCCAGCGCTGGCTCGACCCGGGCGATGCCGGCGCGATCCAGAACTTCGAACGGCACACCGGATTCTTTCAGCACGGCGATGTCTTTGGCGGCGCCGTCGAGTTGTGCCTGGGTGCGGAACAATTGGGTGGTGCCGAGGCTTCGGCCTTCGTAAGCGATGCCGGTTTCAACGCGTAATTCGTCGAGGCAATCGCGGCTGTACTCGGACAGACGCACCATGCGCTCTTTGTTCACCGCGTATCGGCTGGCGGTGCAGTTGCGCAGCATTTGCGCCATCCACAGGTATTGGTCGATGTCGGCGGTGGCCTTGATCGCCAGCGGTGCGTGGCGTTGCAGCAGCCATTTGATGGCCTTGAGCGGCACACCCGGCGCGGCCCACGGCGAGGCATAACCCGGCGAAACCTGGCCGGCGTTGGCGAAACTGGTCTCCATGGCCGCGGCGGGCTGCCGGTCGACCACCACCACTTCAAACCCGGCACGGGCCAGATAATAAGCACTGGCGGTACCGATGACGCCGCTACCCAAGACCATGACGCGCATTTTTGTATCCCTCATCGCGGCTGACCGCCGACGTGTTGTTAGAGCAATGATGAGCGCAGTGTAAAAAATAAATGCCAGTGCTTTTCACTATATAAGCGCCTATATTTGGCGACAATTCTCGGCAAAAACCCTTTTCACGGAGGCGCATCCCCTATGCGTACCAACACTCAGACCAAACGTGAGCTGGACAAGATCGACCGCAACATCTTGCGGATCCTGCAGGCGGACGGGCGGATTTCCTTTACCGAACTCGGGGAAAAAGTCGGCCTCTCCACCACGCCGTGCACCGAACGGGTTCGACGTCTGGAGCGCGAAGGGATCATCATGAGCTACAACGCTCGGCTCAATCCTCAGCACTTGAAGGGTAGTCTGTTGGTATTTGTCGAGATCAGCCTCGACTACAAATCCGGCGATACTTTCGAAGAGTTCCGACGTGCGGTGCTGAAATTGCCCCATGTGCTGGAATGTCATTTGGTATCAGGGGATTTCGATTATCTGGTGAAAGCGCGAATTTCCGAGATGGCCTCGTATCGCAAGTTGCTCGGCGACATCCTGCTCAAGCTGCCGCATGTGCGGGAGTCGAAGAGCTATATCGTGATGGAAGAGGTTAAGGAAAGTTTGAGCCTGCCGGTTCCTGACTGAGCTTGACGGTGCCTGTACCGGCCTCTTCGCGAGCATGCCCATGCTGGAATGCATTCCAAATGTGCGGGCGGGCTTGCTCGCAAGGGCCGCGACTCGGTCAACAGTGAACCCGTTAAACCAACACCTGCCGATTCGCCGCCATGTACTCGAAGATTTGCTTTTCAGCGCGCGGATGAATCAACTCGACCGGGCCCCGACCATTCGGGCATGGCAAGGTTTTGGTGGTACCAAACAACCGGCAAATCAGCGGCCGCTCGCCATATACCGTGCAGCCATTCGGCCCCAGGTGCACACAGTTCAGTTCTTCCATCGCCGCATCCTGCTCGGCACGGGTCTTGCGCGGCAGGCGGGCCATCTCCTCGGGTGAAGTGGTCACTGGCCCGCAGCAGTCATGGCAGCCCGGCACGCACTCGAATGTGGGGATCTGCTGACGCAGGGTGCGGATTTTCTGGCTGTTGCAGCTCATCGAAACAGTGACCTACGGAGAATAGGCGGCAATTGTGCCGCAAAAGCCGTGATCCAGACAGCAACGGGCGACCAGTGTTGCCCGTCTTCGGGCGTGCGGCTTATGCTCCGTCAAATTTTCTCGACACTTAGCCGTTGGATGATGCCCATGAATGCCCGCGCCCGAAACCTCGCGAGCCAACCCCACGTTGCCTCCTACTATGCCGCCAGCAGCCTGCCGCAGCCCGATCACCCAAGACTGCAAGGCGAAGTGATTGCAGACGTGTGCGTGGTGGGCGGCGGGTTTTCCGGGCTGAACACGGCACTGGAGCTGGCCGAACGCGGTCTCAGCGTGGTGTTGCTGGAGGCGCACAGGATTGGCTGGGGCGCCAGTGGTCGTAACGGCGGGCAGTTGATTCGCGGGGTCGGCCACGGTCTCGATCAATTTGCCAATGTCATCGGCACCGACGGCGTGCGGCAGATGAAGCTCATGGGCCTGGAAGCGGTGGACATCGTCCGCCAGCGCGTCGAGCGTTTTCAGATCCAGTGCGACCTGACCTGGGGCTACTGCGACCTCGCCAACAAACCCGCCGACCTCGAAGGCTTTGCCCAAGACGCCGAAGAACTGCGCGGTCTGGGCTATCGCTACGAAACCCGTTTGCTGCAAGCCAATGAAATGCACACCGTGGTCGGTTCCAAACGCTACGTTGGCGGGCTGATCGACATGGGTTCCGGGCATCTTCACCCATTGAATCTGGCGTTGGGTGAAGCGGCAGCGGCGCAGCAACTGGGGGTGCAACTGTTCGAGCATTCGGCGGTGACCCGCATCGACTACGGCTCTGAAGTGAAGGTGCACACAGCGCAGGGTTCGGTACGCGCGAAAACGCTGGTGCTCGGTTGCAACGCCTACCTCAACAATCTCAACCCACAACTGAGCGGCAAAGTTTTGCCCGCCGGCAGCTACATCATCGCTACCGAGCCTTTGACTGAGGAGCTGGCGCACAGCTTGCTGCCGCAGAACATGGCGGTCTGCGATCAGCGGGTAGCACTGGATTACTACCGCCTCTCGGCCGATCGTCGCCTACTGTTCGGCGGCGCCTGCCATTACTCGGGGCGCGATCCGAAGGACATCGCCGCCTACATGCAGCCGAAGATGCTCCAAGTGTTTGCACAACTGGCCGGGGTGAAGATCGATTATCAGTGGGGCGGGATGATCGGCATCGGCGCCAACCGTCTGCCGCAGATTGGCCGGCTCAACGATCAGCCGAATGTGTATTACGCCCAGGCCTACTCCGGCCACGGGGTGAACGCCACGCACCTGGCGGGCAAACTGCTGGCTGAGGCGATCTGCGGGCAACACAGCGGCGGGTTTGATCTGTTTGCCAAGGTGCCGCACATCACTTTCCCGGGCGGCAAGCATCTGCGTTCGCCGCTGCTGGCGCTGGGGATGTTGTGGCATCGGCTCAAAGAGTTGGTCTGATATTTTTGTTGAGGCCTTGAATAAGCCTTCGCGAGCAAGTCCGCTCCCACACCAGGAATGCATTTCCCGTGGGAGCGGGATTGCTCGCGAAGAGGCCCGCAAAAACAATACAGATTTCAGATCCGCCAGAACGGCTTCAACCCTTCCTCCTGCGCCTGCTCGCGGGTCAGCCCCACATCCTTGAGTTGCTCCGGCGTCAGGCCGAGCAACACCTTGCGCGTGTGCAGACGATGCCAGATCAGACCCCAGCGACTCAGGCCGGATGGCGCGTTGCGCATGGCCGCATTCCACGTACTGTCCTCCTGCCCTGCCACCAGTTCCTGACTGTGTAACGTCAGCCGCACATCGCTCAAGCCGTTCATTTTTGTCGCTCCTGTTTACTTGGGTCGCCAGAGATTCCATGATGCGCGGGCCGGCAAAAGCATTACAGATCCAAACAATCTGCATTAACTCCATACAGATTTGCTGTTTCTGCCACTGAATTGTCGATTTACGCCGCATCTGTACTGGTTTATCGAATCATCTGCATCGAGGCAGTGCCATGACGCTTTATGTGAACCTCGCCGAACTGCTCGGCACGCGCATCGAACAAGGCTTCTACCGTCCGGGTGATCGCCTGCCGTCGGTGCGCGCCTTGAGCGTAGAACATGGCGTCAGTCTCAGCACGGTGCAGCAGGCTTATCGCGTGCTCGAGGACAGCGGCCTGGCCACACCGAAGCCCAAGTCCGGGTATTTCGTGCCGGTCGGTCGCGAGTTGCCGGAGCTGCCCGCCGTCGGGCGTCCGGCGCAGCGCCCGGTGGAGATCTCGCAGTGGGATCAGGTGTTGGAATTGATTCGCGCGGTGCCGCGCAAGGATGTGGTGCAACTCGGACGCGGGATGCCCGATATCACCTCGCCGACCATGAAACCGCTGCTGCGCGGACTGGCGCAGATCAGCCGCCGCCAGGGCATGCCCGGTCTGTATTACGACAACATCCACGGCACCCTCGAACTGCGCGAGCAGATCGCTCGGCTGATGCTCGACTCGGGTTGCCAGTTGAACGCCAGCGACCTCGTCATCACGACCGGTTGTCACGAAGCGCTGTCCACCAGCATCCGCGCGATCTGTGAACCCGGTGACATCGTCGCGGTGGATTCGCCGAGCTTTCACGGCGCCATGCAGACCCTCAAAGGCCTGGGCATGAAAGCCCTGGAAATCCCCACCGACCCGCTCACCGGCATCAGCCTCCAAGCCCTGGAACTGGCGCTGGAGCAATGGCCGATCAAAGCCATCCAGATCACCCCAAACTGCAACAACCCACTGGGCTACATCATGCCGGAGTCGCGCAAACGTGCGTTGTTGACGCTGGCGCAACGCTTTGACGTGGCGATCATCGAGGACGATGTATATGGCGAACTGGCCTACACCTACCCACGTCCGCGCACCATCAAATCCTTCGACGAAGACGGCCGCGTGCTGTTGTGCAGTTCATTTTCCAAGACACTGGCACCCGGGCTGCGTATTGGCTGGGTAGCACCCGGTCGTTATCTGGAACGGGTGCTGCACATGAAATACATCAGCACTGGCTCCACCGCGCCGCAACCACAGATTGCCATTGCCGAATTTCTCAAAGCAGGCCACTTCGAACCGCATTTACGCAGGATGCGCACACAATACCAGCGCAGTCGCGACGTAATGATTGACTGGGTCACGCGCTACTTTCCGGCGGGTACTCGCGCCAGTCGCCCGCAAGGCAGCTTCATTCTCTGGGTCGAATTGCCGGAGGGTTTTGACACGCTGAAACTCAATCGAGCCTTGCATGATCAGAACGTGCAGATTGCGGTCGGCAGCATTTTTTCCGCCTCGGGCAAGTACCGCAATTGCCTGCGAATGAACTACGCTGCCAAACCGACACCGCAGATCGAAGAGGCGGTGCGCAAGGTCGGCGCGGCGGCCACCAGGCTGCTCGCCGAGGAAGGCAACTGACACATAGGCTGTGGCGAGGGACCTTGCGCCCACTGGGCTGCGCAGCAGTCCTCCTCGTTCTCTGTAAAAGCGGGAGCAAGCCCCCTCACCACACCTGACGCTTCACTTCCCCTCATTTTTTAACCTAACAGCATGACCTTACTGACGAAAACTCAGCCGGGTTTCAAATCGGGTCAGGTCGCTGACCCGTGTGGCTGCCGAGGTGGCGTGCGCTTCCAGTTCCAGTTCGACTTCCAGGCTTCGGCCTTCAACACCCATTCCCGCGACCGCCGGTATCAGGCTGGCGCCAGGTTGCAGAGTGCGCGCATCCGCCGCGGGGGCCTGCCCGTCACTGATCCAGTCGACCGCTTTACCGTCCACCCGCACGGTTAGCACCCGCACGCTGAGCGTGCCCGCACCAAAGCGGTATTGCCCGGCATTAGCCGCTGGCGCGACCAGCGTCAAGCGCAACGGGCCTGGTTGTTCGCACTGGACGTTGGCCTGAGCACGACGCAATCCGAAACTCAATGGATCACCCGGCGGTGACTGCGCCAGCAGTTGCCCGCGTGTCGTGCGGCCAAAATCGACGACGGCCGGGCCCAGTCTGACGCTGCAATCGGACCGGGCCTGCGCCCATCCCATGTGCGTCAACAGGCACAGCCATACAACCCCTGCTACTCGGTTTTTGATGCCGTGCATGGTGCTTTCCTTTTTCAGACAGTCCGGCAGAGGGCCTGCGCGGTTTCGTACAGCGCATAAGGGTCACGCGCCTCGCTCATGGCGAACTCCAGTCGACAGCGTTGACCGTCCGGAAGGCGCAGATACAGTTCGAGGTCAGGCTGTACGTCGGACAGAAAAATCTGTCCGGCACCCAGCACGCTGGTGATGTATTGCTCCTGTGCGTCGAACACGCCGAGCCCCTTGTCGACCCACACGTTATCCACCGTGCGCACCTCTAACAGCACCCGCCGAGCCGTGACCATGTCGAACGCCAGGCGCGGCACCGCGCCACGTCCAGCCTCGACCTCCTGATAGGCGTTATGTACATCGACGTTGTGTCCCAGGCTGGCGGTGTCGATCTCCACACGCCCCTTGCTGTAGGCCGGCAGGCTGGCTGCCACGGCATGGCCGGAACGGTCGGTCCAGACCGGGCCCCGCGGGGTGATCAGGCGCACCCCGGCGCTGTCGCCCGCCTTGAGCAATGCGAAGGTCTCGCGCAGCGGATAAGGCGACAGCGTCACGCCGGCGTCATGCACCAGCGCACCGCCGCGCAGGCCGACGTCATAGCTCTCGTCACCGCTACCGCTGCGCGAGTAACCCGCATCCAGCTGACTGTATCGGGGCAACAGATTGACCCGCCCGTTGAAACCCGTTTGACCATTATCCGGCCGCTCGGCGCCGACGCTGTAGGCCAGGGTATCGCTGACTTGTTCGTTGAATCGCAGGCCGCTGCGCGTGCCGCCGACCGAGTCATTGCGCACGTAACCGCGCAACGTCCGCTGCGATCCCAGCGGTACACTCACGCTCAGATAAGCCGCCGTACCTCGGGCATCGTCCGCGACCCCGGCGATATCCCGCTCCAAGGTGAAAGAGACATTGGCCCGACGAATCATCTGCGACCAGGCAACGGCGACCCGTGAGGTCGCCGTGCCGTCGAACATTGAAAACCGCGAGTAGCTGCCAGAGAAACCGCCCAGAGTCAGACTGCCCGCACTGAGGCTCGCACTCAGTTGATTGCGCACGCGCTGGAACGGCTGATCATCGCGCGGGTTCCACGCGGTGTCGGACAGCGTGCGGAAATCCCGGGTCTGCTGAGTCAGCGCCAGACTGGCCGACAGCCTTTCGCCTAACAAACCATTCGCCGCCCACTGCACCTGGGTGCCGGACAGTGCTTGATCCTGGGCCCGCGACATCACCTGCCGACCGCTCAGTACGAGGCGCTCACCGACGGCGCCCTGCATCGCCCAACCCATCGATTGATAGCCGTTGCCGAACATCGCACCGGCCGTGGCCTGCCAGCGCGGGCTCAGGCGCCAGTCCTTACTGGCGGCAGCAAACGACGGTGCATCACGCGCGTCGCCGGCGTAGCGCCGCACCTTTCCCGCGGCCAGTCCATAGCCCGCCACCCTGCCCGGCAGCGCACTACGCCGTTGCGTCGCCGGGACAATAAAGCGCCGCTGCTGACCGTCCTCTTCGTGCACCGTGACCTCAAGATCCACGCTCTGACTGAGCAGTGGCAAACCCACCAGGGTGAAGGGGCCGCTGGGCACTAGGGTGGTATAGATCAGCGCACCGTTCTGGTTGACCTCGATTCTCGCGGCGGAGTAGGCAATGCCCTCGACTCTGGCTCCGGCGCTGTCCTCGTCCAGTTCCATCAGTGCCATCTCGGGCTGCACCTGAAAACCGTTGAATGCCTCACCGGAAAACAGCGGCGAGACCATGTTCAATTGCCCCAATTGAAGGTTGGCCTGATAGCGTTCCGAGGTGTGTGAAGCGTAGGCATACAGGTGTTCGAGGCTGCCCTGCCCGGCGAATTCGCTGTAAGCCTGACGGCTGCGAAAGGACCAGTCAGCCGTGTTCAAACCCAGTTCACTGTTGAGGCTGCGGTACTGGCTGGATTGCCCGGCGAACCGACTGCCGAGCAGCAAGGCATCGTAGTTGAACAGCCCGGCCGTACCGCCGTTGAAGAAACGCCGTTGCGCCGGATGATCGGGCAGCAGCGTATCGGTCGGCATCAGCAGATCGATGTGTTCCCGAGAAGGATCGGCTTGCACCACGGCTTGTGGAAACCGTCGGGCAAACAGTTCGCATCCCGAACCGGGCTCCGACTCGACGTGATCCGCCCTGATGCCGCCACGCGCCAGCAAAAGCGGCGCGAAACACAGATCGCCTGCTGCATCGAACGTCACCCGCAACCGCCCCTTGGGCACACCATTGACCGCCAGCGTTACGGTTTGCGCACCCTCGCGAAAACGCGGTGCCTGGCTGAAATACTCGGCCAGATGCGGATCCAGCCCGCGAGACCTGAGCACATCCTGATTGAACTGCACCGCGGCCGGCGCTGCCCGGGTGTCACTTGAAACGGCATGACGGTGCATCAGCGGACACACGCAAGTGATGACCAGCAAAACGCCAGCCCAGCGCCTCCCGTGCATCAGTCCAGCACCAACGGCGCGTCAACGTGCTCGATGGCAAATCCGTAAGTGGTCACCGGGAACAATCGGACTTGTGTCGGCTGACGGCCTGGGTCGACGGTACCGCTCAACGTCAGTTGCTCACCGGGCAACACGTACGTGCGCCCCAGATCGATCACCTGCTCTCCCGGCAGCAAATTCACCGCGTGGCCAAGACGCACGACATACGGACTGGGATTACGCACCTGGACCACGCTGCCCTGGCGCGTCCAGACCAGATGTTTCCAGGGTTCGCGGTCGACCGGTAATTTGGCCGGGCGCAGGATGACGGGAATGTTCTGCCGCACGCTCAGGCTTACCTGGGCTTTGCCGGTCGAGTCTTGCGGCGCGATGCCCTCGAACACCACACGCTTGAGGCGCTCGGTTTGCAGCGGTTCGGCGCTGCGCAGGATGAACCGCACACGCTGCGTGGTCCCGGGTTCGACGCGCGCCACCGGCGGCGTCAGTAATAACAGTGATTCGGTGTCTTGCGGCACGTCTTCGATGGAGGTGTGCAGCAGCGCCGGATGTGACTCGCTGTTGAGCACATTGATCCCTGCTTCACCGACGCCTTCATCGAGCACGACGACGGGCGTTTCGGGAACCATCCCCGCCGCCCGAACTGGATCGGGCACCCACAAAGAAACCAGCAACATGCTGGCGATGGTGTTGCGCACAAAGGCGTTCATGTAAGGCTCCACAGGCAAGCGCGCAGACGCCATCAGCGCCGGACAACGAGCCAGCCGATTGTGTTGATTGGAAATGACAAGCCTGGACGCCACCGAAGCCCATCGAGGGGTTCTGTGACTTATGCGGCACTGCCCGACCGCGGTTCGCGGCAGTGCCTTGCCCTCAGAGGTAGAGCAGTTCGAACGTCGCCGAACCGTTGAGTGAAATGTCAGAGGTAATCGGCAGACTCGACGTCGGGCCTATGACGGGCACCAGCGTCATGGGGAAGGTATGCACCATTCCGGGCAGAGGGCCTGCGGCCGTACTGCGCCCCCAGGAATAACGCAGGTTGCCCTCATAGTTTTTACCCAGGAGCGTGGCAGTCTCCGGTTCGCTCCAATTGGCGCTTGTACCTTGCTTGTACATCACACTCGACAACTCGCCATCGACGGAGGGTCTGCCGAATCGCAAGCCATAGCCGCCGATCTTGTTGCCGTCCACCTCACCGATGCCGAAGATGTACATCTTCCAATCGGTGCCATCGACAACGATGCCCGGCCGTTGAGTATGGGCCTGGTTGTCATGCACCTTGATGGCCATCGGCGCGGACGCCGAGCAACTGACGCTCAAGGTGATATTGCGGTTGGTCAGTTCGGTCTGACGATCGCGGTTCAGCGATGCGGCAGGGATGTTGCCCAGGTCTACCAAGTTGCCGCCGGAAAAAGCAGGGGTGCAGGAGGTCGGGATGATCGTCCCGGTAATGGTCAGATCTGTTGAGTCAGCCATGACCAGTGCTGGACAGAGCGCGCTTGCAACAGCCATTGCACGAAAGGTATTACGCATGAAAATTCTCACTCCATAAGAATCGAAAGATGACATTCATCTGCGCTTTTTCTGAGTAAAAACAGGAAAGATCCTGCATCAGAATCAGCGCCGTCATTATTCCGATTGCTGTATAGGAGTGATGTAAGGCGAAGTAACAATCGACACCGGAAAAATCGCTACAAGACGTAGCTGATGTGAGCCGGAAAATTCCTCAATCTGTTGAAGAACTTCCCTCCTGCCGACAGTCATAGACTACAAGCTGCTCTAGTTGGCGCGCCGGCTCCGCCGAATAACACGTCACGCCCGCCGTGCCATACTCCAGGCCCCGCCAACATTCGGAAAGATCTGACTTGAGTTCCAGACACGCCCTTGCGCTTGCACTGCTGGTCGCCCTGCTGCTGAGCGGGTGCACCACGCTCGATGTTCCCCGGACGCCAAGCCAGGCCCTGCCGGCGAAGGAATCTGCATTCGGTCGTTCAATTCAAACGCAGGCGGCGCCCCATCAGGGACAGTCCGGCTTCCGCCTGCTGTCCAACAGCACCGAAGCGTTCACTGCCCGCGCCGAACTGATCCGCCACGCGCAAACCAGTCTCGACTTGCAGTACTACATCGTCCACGACGGCATCAGTACGCGGATGCTGGTTGAGGAACTGCTCAAGGCTGCCGACCGTGGCGTGCGCGTACGAATCCTGCTCGACGACACCACCAGCGACGGCCTGGACCAGATCATCGCCACGCTGGCGGCGCATCCGCAGATCCAGATCCGCCTGTTCAACCCGCTGAATCTGGGGCGCAGCACTGGCGTGACCCGGGCGGCCGGGCGCCTGTTCAATCTGTCGCTGCAACACCGGCGAATGCACAACAAGCTGTGGCTGGCGGACAACAGCGCGGCCATCGTGGGTGGGCGTAATCTGGGCGACGAGTATTTCGATGCCGAGCCAAACCTGAATTTCACCGACATCGACATGCTCAGCATGGGACCTGTGGCCGAGCAACTCGGGCACAGCTTCGATCAGTACTGGAACAGCGCGCTGAGCAAACCGATCGAAGCATTTCTAACCAGCAAACCCTCAGCCAAGGATCTGCAGAACACCCGCACACGCCTGGAAGAATCGCTGGAGGACACCCGCAAGCAGAATCACGCGCTGTATCAGCAGTTGATGAAGTTCAAGACCGAACCACGCATGGACATCTGGCGCAAGGAGCTGATCTGGGCCTGGAACCAGGCGCTGTGGGATGCACCGAGCAAGGTGCTGGCCAAAGCTGAGCCTGATCCGCAATTGCTGCTGACCACGCAACTGGCGCCGGAGCTGAAGGGCGTCAGCAAAGAACTGATCATGGTTTCGGCGTACTTCGTACCCGGCCAGCCAGGGCTGGTGTACCTGACCGGACGTGCCGACGCGGGCGTTTCGGTGCAACTGCTGACCAATTCGCTGGAAGCCACCGATGTGCCGGCCGTACACGGCGGCTATGCCCCCTATCGCAAAGCGCTGCTGGAGCATGGCGTGAAACTGTTCGAGTTGCGTCGCCAGCCCGGTGATGGTGGCGGCAGCGGCCCGCATATTTTTTACAGCAAATCGTTTCGCGGCTCGGACTCCAGCCTGCACAGCAAGGCAATGATCTTCGACCGACAGAAGTCGTTCATCGGCTCATTCAACTTCGACCCGCGCTCAGTACTGTGGAACACCGAAGTCGGGGTGTTGGTGGACAGCCCTGAACTGGCCGAGCATGTGCGCGATTTGGCCCTGCAAGGCATGGCACCGGCATTGAGTTACGAGGCAACGCTTGAGAACGGGCAGATTGTCTGGGTGACCGAGGACAACGGCCAGATGCACACCCTGACCAAAGAACCGGGGAGTTGGTGGCGACGGTTCAATGCGTGGTTCAGCACCACCGTCGGCCTTGAGCGAATGCTGTAGCCACGGCCAGAGGTATTCCCCCGCAAGCATTCAGGCAGGCTCGGCCACCGCGCCAAACGCGCCTTGGCGCGACACCAGAATCACCAGGCCAAACGCCCCTGCCGCCATCAACAACGGCAGCGCATGGCCGCTGATCCACTGACTGCCCGCCCCCGCCGCCAATGGCCCGACCAGGCAGCCAACGCCCCACAGTTGCGCGATGTGCGCATTGGCACGCACCAGCGCATCGTCGCGATAACGCTCACCGATGAGGATCAGCGACAGCGTGAACAGTCCACCAGCGCTGGCGCCGAACAGCACCCACAACGGCCAGATCAACAGCGTATCGATCAGCAACGGAATCGCCAGACTCGACAGCAGCAACACGACGGCGCACCCGGTAAACAGCGTTCTGCGGGATAGACGATCAGCCAACGCACCAATCGGCAATTGCAGTAACGCATCGCCGACCACCACGGTACTGACCATCGCCAGGGCGATTTCTGCGGTGAAGCCTTGGCGCAGGCAATAAACAGGCAGCAGCGTCAGGATCATCGCCTCGAACGCCGCAAACAACGACACCGCCCAGGCAATCGCCGGCAGCTCGCGGGCGAAGCGCCACAGGTCACTGAACGTCACGCTGCTTGCTTCACTGCTCGGCGCACCACTGCGGCCCAGCAACAGCAAGGGCGAAATTGTCAGTAACACCACACCGACCCAGAAGCCGTAATCGTTATCGGTGCCGAGCGCTCCCAGCAGCAAGGGGCCAGACAATTGGCTCAGCGCATAGCTGCTGCCATACAGCGCCACCAGCCGCCCGCGCCATTGCTCGACCACCAGTTGGTTGATCCAGCTCTCGCCGAGGATGAAAACGATGGTCAGGATCACGCCGATCATCAGCCGCAACACCAGCCAGATCGGATAGCTCGGCAACAGCGCCAGCAAACCGATCGACAGCGCCCCGGCCCACAGGCACAGACGCATGAGATTGGCCGTGCCGAAACGCGCCGCCAGATGACTGGAGATCTTCGCCCCCAACAGCACGCCAATCGCCGGCATCGCCGCCATCACGCCGATGGCGAAGGCGCCATAACCCCAACCCTCCAGACGCAACGACACCAGCGGCATGCTGACCCCCAAGGCCAGACCGACGCTCAAGACAGACGCCAACACGGCGAAATACGTCGCCCAACGCATGTTCCACGCTCCTGTGGATATTCTTGTTTTCACCACAAAACCAATGTGGGAGCGAGCTTGCTCGCGAAGACGGTTTCACATTCAGCAGATGTGCTGACTGATACACCGCTTTCGCGAGCAAGCCCGCTCCCACAGGGATCCGCGCTTCGTCAGAGAGCCCGGGACAACCGGGCTCCCTCAAGGGTTTACAGCTTGATCCAGGTCGACTTCAGCTCGGTGTACTTGTCGAACGCGTGCAGCGATTTGTCGCGGCCGTTGCCCGACTGCTTGAAGCCACCGAACGGTGCGGTCATGTCGCCGCCGTCGTACTGATTGACCCACACGCTACCGGCACGCAACGCCTTGGCGGTCAGGTGCGCCTTGGAGATGTCCTGCGTCCACACCGCAGCAGCCAGGCCGTACGGCGTGTCGTTGGCAATCTGGATCGCCTCTTCAGCGGTATCGAACGCGATGACCGACAGCACCGGGCCGAAGATCTCTTCCTGAGCGATCTTCATTGCATTGCTCACACCGTCGAAAATCGTTGGCTCAACGTAGGTCCCACCGGTTTCCTGCAGGATGCGCTTGCCACCCGCGACCAGTTTGGCACCGTCGGTATGGCCGGACTCGATGTACGACAGCACAGTATTCATCTGCTGGGTATCCACCAGCGCGCCGACGTTCGTCGACGGATCCAGCGGGTTGCCTGGCTTCCAGGCTTTGAGCGCCTCAATCACCATCGGCAGGAATTTGTCCTTGATCGAACGCTCGACCAACAGACGCGAACCGGCGGTGCAGACTTCGCCCTGGTTGAAGGCAATCGCGCTGGCGGCGGATTCGGCGGCGGCTTGCAGATCCGGGGCATCGGCGAAGACGATATTCGGGCTCTTGCCACCGGCCTCCAGCCAAACACGCTTCATGTTCGATTCGCCGGAATAGATCATCAGTTGCTTGGCGATCTTGGTCGACCCGGTGAACACCAGCGTATCGACGTCGTTGTGCAGAGCCAGCGCCTTGCCAACGGTGTGGCCGTAGCCCGGCAGCACGTTGAGCACGCCTTTCGGGATACCGGCCTCAACAGCCAGTGCCGCAATGCGGATGGCGGTCAGCGGGGATTTTTCCGACGGTTTGAGGATCACCGAGTTACCCGTCGACAGCGCCGGGCCGAGCTTCCAACAGGCCATCATCAGCGGGAAGTTCCACGGCACGATGGCGCCCACCACGCCCACTGGCTCGCGGGTTACCAGACCCAGTTGATCGTGCGGGGTCGCCGCGACTTCGTCGTAAATCTTGTCGATCGCTTCACCGCTCCAACTCAGCGCTTGCGCCGCGCCCGGAACGTCGATGTACAGCGAATCACTGATCGGCTTGCCCATATCGAGGGTTTCGAGCAGGGCCAGTTCTTCGGCGTGCTGTTTCAGCAGGCCGGCGAAGCGGATCATGGTGGCTTTGCGCTTGGTCGGCGCCAGGCGCGACCAAGCGCCGGAATTGAAAGTGGCGCGGGCGTTTTCCACGGCGCGCTGGGCATCGGCGGCGTCACAGCTGGCAATCTTGCCCAGCAGACGGCCATCGACCGGGCTGATGCACTCGAAGGTCTCGCCGGAGACGGCGTCGGTGTATTCGCCATTGAGGTAGGCGCGGCCTTCGATCTTCAGGTCGCGGGCGCGTTGTTCCCAGTCGGCACGAGTCAGGGTGGTCATTTAAGTGTCCTCCTCTTGTTCAATACGAACGCCGCACGATCATCGCCAGCGTCCTCAGGAATTCTGCCCGGCCAGCCTGCATTTCGGCCCAAGGCACCCGCCACCCTAAACCAGCGGCCGGGTTTGTTTCAATATATTTGACATAAGCGCGCTATACGGCCTTGCGGTGTTCAATTTAATAAACATAGACTTTGGCCCATTCCAGCCAACGCGCCGTCATCACGGGAGAAAACAACAATGAGCATCCAGAACGTCGTCGACATCAGCCTGACAACCAGCGAAGCCGAACGCTATCGCCCGGACCCAGCCAAAGTGCTCAAAGGGGATCCCGAGCAAGCGGTGTTCAATCAATACGACAGCCCTTGTGGACAAATGAACGTTGGCGTGTGGGAAGGCGCGGTAGGCCAGTGGACAGTGAATTACACAGAGCATGAATACTGCGAAATCTTGCAGGGCGTTTCGGTGCTGCGTGACAGCGACGGCAATGCCAAGACTCTGCGTATGGGCGACCGTTTCGTGATTCCGGCGGGTTTCAGTGGCACTTGGGAAGTGCTGGAAGCCTGCCGCAAGATCTATGTGATCTTCGAACAGAAGGCGTGATCTGACACAGAAGGTGACGAGACCGGTAGGACTTGGACAGGAGCTTTGAGAGAAGCTTCGCGAAGGCGCCAACTTTCAACGTCAAAGCCCATAACGACACAGCCAGTGCCGACAGGATTGACGCAAGGCGCCCTTCTCTCAAATGAACGCAAGGAGGCTTCATGCCCAACGACTGCAACCTCAGCAACGCCAATTTCTTCCTCGGCGATACCGCCACCCCTGACAACCTGTTGGCCGCATGCAACGCTGCCGGGGCAAAAAAATATCGCCTTGAGGTACCGGACGGCATGTACAACCTGCGCACTGATCCAGATCGCATCCGCGTACTGGTGAATGAACGCAATGAAATCATCGAGATCATCTGCGGCTGATCGGTCATTTCCAGGCAACAAAAAAGGCCCGCATCGTGAGATACGGGCCTTTTTTGTAAGTCGGGAAAAATCAATTACTTGATTTTGCCTTCCTTGTACATCACGTGCTTGCGAACAACCGGATCATATTTCTTGATCTCGATTTTGTCCGGGGTAGTACGCTTGTTCTTGTCGGTAGTGTAGAAGTGACCAGTACCGGCGCTCGAGATCAAACGAATCAATTCACGCATGATTAGCTCCCTTAAATCTTGCCATCGCGGCGAAGTTCGGCGAGCACGACAGTGATGCCACGCTTGTCGATGATACGCATGCCTTTGGCAGATACGCGCAGACGCACAAAACGTTTCTCTTCTTCAACCCAGAAGCGGTGATGCTGCAGGTTCGGCAGGAAACGACGACGGGTTTTGTTGTTTGCGTGGGAAATGTTATTCCCAGTCACCGGACCCTTACCGGTAACTTGACATACTCTCGACATGCCTCAGCCCTCTAAAACCACATGCCCAACCCGGCATGGGTTGGCCGCTTAATCTCTCAGTCATTTGGCGCCAGGCGCCGCGTTTCTTTAGAGGTCTTACCGGCTACACCTACAGTGAAGGAACCGGGCCCCTAGAAAAGAGCGCTGCTTTATACCAGAAAGACCGGGAAGCAACAACAATCGGTGTGCAATCAATCGGTAAAAAGGCGCTTTTTCAGGCTGCGAACGCTTTGGATAAAGGCCGGCATCGATTTTGACCGCTCGTCGCAGAAAAACGTCTGCGCGGGCGTTTCGGACTTTTTACGAAGCCACGCAGTCTGAAAAACGGATAGCACTGTGCCCTGAAAATGCAAAATGGGGATAGTCATTTGTAATCCAGACCTCTAGGGTAGGCCTTTTCCAGACTGCACTTGCAGATGGGCCTTCGATCTGTAAAAGGAAACCGACCATGCGCCTCGCTGCCCTACCCCTGCTGCTCGCACCGCTCCTGCTGAGCCCTCTGGCCCAGGCCGCCGCGCTGAGCGTTTGCACCGAGGCCAGCCCTGAAGGGTTCGACGTGGTGCAGTACAACTCACTGACCACCACCAACGCCTCGGCCGACGTACTGATGAACCGCTTGGTGGACTTCGACACGGCCAGCGGCAAAGTCGTCCCGAGCCTGGCCGACAGCTGGGAAGTCAGTACCGATGGCCTGACTTATGTGTTCAAGCTACACCCGCAGGTGAAGTTTCATACGACCGATTACTTCAAGCCGACCCGCGAACTGACAGCAGAAGACGTCAAATTCAGCTTTGACCGCATGCTCGACCCTGCCAATCCGTGGCACAAAGTCGCCCAGAGTGGCTTTCCGCATGCTCAGTCGATGCAGTTGCCAGCGCTGATCAAGAAAATCGACGCACTGGATCCGCTGACCGTGCGTTTTACCCTCGATCACCCGGACTCGACCTTTCTGGCAACCCTGAGCATGGGTTTCGCCTCGATTTATTCCGCCGAATATGCTGAAAAATTGCTAAAGGCCAACGCGACGGAAAAGCTCAACAGCCAACCGATCGGCACCGGCCCGTTCGTGTTCGCCCGTTTCCAGAAAGACGCCTCGATCCGCTACAAGGCCAACCCGGATTATTTCGCTGGCAAGCCATCGGTTGATCCACTGATCTTCGCCATCACCCCGGACGCCAACGTGCGCCTGCAAAAACTGCGGCGCAACGAGTGCCAGATCGCTTTGTCGCCGAAGCCATTGGACGTGCAGGCAGCGCTGAAAGAGCCGACGCTGAAAGTCGAAAAGACTGACGCGTTCATGACTGCTTTCGTTGGCATCAACAGCCAACATCCACCACTGGACAAGCCGCAAGTGCGCCAGGCAATCAATCTTGCCTTCGATAAGGCCAACTACATCAAAGCCGTGTTCGAAGACACCGCCGAAGCGGCTAACGGCCCTTATCCGCCGAACACCTGGAGCTATGCGAAAAACCTGCCGGGGTATCCTTACGACGTGGCGAAAGCCAAGGATCTGATGGCCAAGTCAGGCTTGAAGGACGGCTTCCAGACCACCATCTGGACGCGTCCGTCCGGCAGCCTGCTCAACCCCAACCCAAGCCTCGGCGCGCAGATGTTGCAATCGGACCTGGCGGAAATCGGCATTCAGGCGGAAATCCGCGTGATCGAATGGGGCGAATTGATTCGCCGCGCCAAGGCCGGCGAGCATGACTTGCTGTTCATGGGCTGGGCTGGCGACAACGGCGACCCGGACAACTTCCTCACGCCGCAGTTTTCCTGCGCGGCGGTCAAATCTGGTACCAACTTCGCCCGCTACTGCAATGCCGATCTGGACAAGCTGATCAGCGCGGGCAAGACCACCAGCGAGCAAGGCGTGCGCAGCAAGCTCTACGAGCAGGCACAGGCGCAGATCCAGCAGCAGGCGCTATGGCTGCCGCTGGCGCACCCGACGGCCTTCGCGTTGACGCGCAAGGATGTCCAGGGCTACGCCGTCAGCCCGTTTGGACGGCAGGACTACTCCAAGGTCACGCTCAAGTAACCTGACACAGCACATCCCCCACCGTGGGAGCGGGCTTGCTCGCGAAGGGGTCGGTTCAGCCAACACGTTTATTGACTGACCCACCGCCTTCGCGAGCAAACCCGCTCCCACAGGGGGTTTGCATCGCCCCGCCAGATTTACATCCAGCCACTCTCCGCCATCGACAACGGCTCCCCGTCGCCGACGATGAAGTGATCCAGCACCCGCACATCAATCAGCTCCAGCGCCTTTTGCAAGCGCTTGGTCAGCAGCCGATCCGCCTGACTGGGATCAGAGTTTCCTGACGGGTGGTTGTGGCACAGGATCACGGCCGCAGCATTGTTTGCAAGGGCCCGTTTCACCACTTCCCGGGGATGCACGCTGGTGTTGTCGATCGAGCCGCGAAACAGCGCCTCAAATGTCAGCACTTGATGTTTGGAGTCGAGAAACAGACAACCAAACACTTCGTGAGGCTCGTGGCGCAGCATGGATTTCAGGTAATCACGAACGATTTGAGGGTTTTCCAGCGCCGGTTTCTGCCGTGATCGCTCGGCCAGATGACGCTTGCTCATTTCTTGAGCCGCTTGCAACTGAGCAAACTTCGCTGGCCCCAGGCCCAATTGTTTGCTGAATGCGTCCTGATCGGCCTCAAGCAGCAAACGCAGGCTGCCGAACCGAGTCAACAGTTGTCGTGCCAGATCCACCGCGCTTACTCCGGGCAATCCGGTCCGCAGGAAAATAGCCAACAACTCAGCGTCCGAAAGACTCGCCGCACCGTGTTCCAACAACCTTTCCCGCGGCCGTTCCGCCGCAGGCCAATCACGAATACTCATAGCACTTCCCTGTCTGTGGGCGCCGCTGTTCCGTAGCGGTCGCTGTGATATCGTAGCCCATCTTTTTTGCGGGCGAATTCACCCTGGGGAGGGGGTTTCGCCACGTATGTCACCCACGATATGAAAGGCAGACCTATGCAGCGGCTGTATCGGAAACGCATCGTTCTGGGCGTCGGCGGCGGTATCGCGGCCTACAAGAGCGCTGATCTGGTTCGTCGCCTGATCGACCAGGGCGCCGAAGTGCGCGTGGTCATGACCCACGGCGGCGCCGAGTTCATCACCCCGCTGACCATGCAAGCCTTGTCCGGGCACCCGGTTCATCTGGATTTGCTCGACCCGGCCGCCGAAGCGGCGATGGGCCACATCGAGCTGGCGAAATGGGCTGATCTGGTGTTGATCGCCCCGGCCACCGCCGACCTGATCGCGCGCCTGGCTCAAGGTATTGCCAATGATTTGCTGACCACTTTGGTGCTGGCCACCGACGCTGTCGTGGCTGTCGCTCCGGCAATGAATCAAGCGATGTGGCGCGACCCGGCGACCCAAGCCAACCTGCAACGGCTGGAGAGCCGTGGCCTGAAGACTTTCGGCCCGGCCTCCGGAAGCCAGGCCTGCGGCGATGTCGGCATGGGCCGCATGATGGAAGCCACCGATCTGGCCCAATGCGCGGCGGACTGCTTCGAGCGCCAGGCGCTGACCGGCAAACATGTGGTGATCACCGCCGGTCCGACTCAGGAAAACATCGACCCGGTGCGCTACATCACCAACCACAGCTCCGGAAAAATGGGCTTTGCCCTGGCCGAAGCGGCGGTGGAAGCCGGCGCCCGTGTCACGCTGATCAGCGGCCCGGTGCATCTGCCGACCCCGGATCGCGTCACGCGCATCGACGTGGTCAGCGCCCGCGACATGCTCGCCGCGTGCGAATCGGCCATCCCGTGCGATGTGTTCATCGCCTCGGCAGCGGTAGCGGACTACCGTCCGGAAGTCGTCGCCCCGCAAAAACTCAAGAAAGATCCTACGAGCGGTGACGGCTTCGTCCTGCAAATGGTGCGTAACCCGGATATCCTCGCCACCATCGCGACCCGTCCCGACCGTCCGTTCAGTGTCGGCTTCGCCGCCGAGACCGAACACCTGCTCGACTACGCTGCACGCAAGCTGAAGGACAAGAATCTCGATCTGATCGTCGCCAACGACGTCGCCAACCCGAGCATCGGTTTCAACAGCGAAGAAAACGCCTGCAGCGTGATTGACCGTGAGCTGCACGCCACGGTTTTCGCCCAGACCAGCAAGAGCAAGATCGCTCGCCAACTGGTCACTTTTATCGCCGAACGTCTGAACCAGGTTTAATTTACATGCACGCTTTGCAAGCCAAGATCCTCGACCCACGCATCGGTACCGAATTCCCGCTGCCGCAATACGCCACCCCGGGCTCCGCCGGCCTCGACCTGCGCGCCATGCTGGAACAGGACATCGTGATCAAACCGGGTGAAACCGTGCTGATCCCTACCGGTCTGTCGGTTTACATCGGCGACCCGAACCTCGCCGCCCTGA
The DNA here is from genome assembly GCF_019733355.1 of Pseudomonas baetica. Taxonomy (GTDB): domain Bacteria; phylum Pseudomonadota; class Gammaproteobacteria; order Pseudomonadales; family Pseudomonadaceae; genus Aquipseudomonas; species Aquipseudomonas baetica_A. The sequence goes on from NZ_JAIHLQ010000010.1 coordinate 140,642, forward strand.
TCCTGCCGCGCTCGGGAATGGGCCACAAACACGGCATTGTGCTGGGCAACCTCGTTGGCTTGATCGACTCCGATTACCAGGGTCCGCTGATGGTGTCCTGCTGGAACCGTGGCCAGACCGACTTCACCATGACCGTCGGCGAACGTCTGGCGCAACTGGTGCTGGTGCCCGTGGTGCAGGCGCATTTCGAAATGGTTGAAGCGTTTGTCGAAACCGAGCGCGGCACTGGCGGTTTTGGCCACACCGGCACCCAATGATCCACGCAGGAGCTGTCGCCACCTTCGGCAGCTCCTGCAGAGGGGGAAATTTCAGGCCGATCATCTGAAAGGTTTAACACCGAAAATCAGGGTTTTGCCGGCGTAAAGCCACGCCAGACGAGGCGTCATGGCCCTTTCACACCACGAACTCTCTGTGAAAAACGCCGTCATACCCTTCAGTTTGAGCCTGCCGCCGAGTGAATCGTCGGTCTGTCCCGCCACTTTCGAGATGGAGCACTTCCGCAGATGAGCACCCCCGCCAAGCTTGCCCCACAGCTTCCCGACAGCATCTTTCGCGCCTATGACATTCGCGGCACCGTGCCGGAATTCCTCAATGCTGAAACCGCTTACTGGATCGGCCGTGCCATAGGTTCGCAGAGCCTTGCTCAGGGCGAGCCGAACGTCTCCGTCGGCCGCGACGGTCGGTTGTCCGGCCCGGAACTGGTGGCCGAACTGATCCGCGGCATCGCCGAAAGCGGCTGCCACGTCAGCGATGTTGGCCTGGTGCCAACCCCCGCGCTTTACTATGCCGCCAACGTCCTGGCCGGCAAATCCGGGGTGATGCTCACCGGCAGCCACAACCCGTCGAACTACAACGGCTTCAAGATCGTGATCGCCGGCGACACCCTCGCCAACGAACAGATCCAGGCCTTGCACGAACGCCTCAAGACCAACAATCTGAGCAGCGGTCCGGGTAGCGTCACCGAGGTCGAAATCCTCGACCGTTACAACACCGAAATCGTCCAGGACATCAAACTGGCCCGTCGCATGAAGGTCGTGGTCGACTGCGGCAACGGCGCGGCCGGCGTAATCGCTCCGCAACTGATCGAAGCGCTGAACTGCGAAGTCATCCCGCTGTTCTGTGAAGTCGACGGCAATTTCCCCAACCATCACCCGGATCCGGGCAAACCTGAGAACCTCGTCGACCTGATCGCCAAGGTCAAGGAAACCAACGCCGACATCGGTCTGGCCTTCGACGGCGACGGTGACCGTGTCGGCGTGGTGACCAACACCGGCAGCATCGTTTATCCCGATCGCTTGCTGATGCTGTTCGCCCGTGACGTGGTGGCACGCAACCCTGACGCGCAAATCATCTTCGACGTCAAATGCACCCGCCGCCTCGTACCGCTGATCAAGGAATACGGCGGTCGACCGCTCATGTGGAAGACTGGTCATTCGTTGATCAAAAAGAAAATGAAACAATCCGGCGCTCTATTGGCCGGTGAGATGAGTGGGCACATCTTCTTCAAGGAGCGCTGGTTCGGTTTCGATGACGGCATTTACAGCGCCGCACGGCTGCTGGAAATCCTCAGCAAGGAAAAATCCACCGCCGAAGAGCTGTTTGCGACCTTCCCGAACGATATTTCTACGCCTGAAATCAATATCCATGTGACCGAAGAGAGCAAATTCAGCATCATTGATGCTCTGCACGACGCACAGTGGGGCGCAGGCGCTGACCTGACCACCATCGACGGCGTGCGGGTCGATTACGCCAAAGGCTGGGGCCTGGTGCGCGCGTCCAACACCACACCGGTGCTGGTGCTGCGCTTCGAGGCCGATGACGAGGCTGAATTGCAGCGCATCAAAGATGTGTTCCACGCCCAACTGAAACGCGTTGCACCTGATCTCCAACTACCGTTCTGATCCACCCGGAGCCCTGAATGACCCTCGAACGCGAAGCCGCCGCCCACACCGCCCAGGTCCTGTCCGAAGCGCTGCCTTACATCCGACGTTATGTCGGCAAGACCCTGGTGATCAAATACGGCGGCAACGCGATGGAAAGCGAGGAGCTGAAAACCGGCTTTGCCCGCGACATCGTCTTGATGAAAGCCGTGGGCATCAACCCGGTGGTCGTGCACGGCGGCGGCCCGCAGATCGGTGATCTGCTCAAGCGCCTGTCGATCGAAAGCCATTTCGTCGATGGCATGCGCGTCACCGACGCCGCGACCATGGACGTGGTGGAAATGGTCCTCGGCGGCCAAGTCAACAAAAGCATCGTCAACCTGATCAACCGTCATGGCGGCAGCGCCATCGGCCTGACCGGTAAAGACGCCGGGCTGATTCGCGCGAAGAAGCTGACCGTCACCCGCCAGACCCCGGAGATGACCCAGCCGGAAATCATCGACATCGGTCAGGTGGGCGAAGTGGTCGGGATCAACACCGAACTGCTGAACCTGCTGGTCAAAGGCAACTTCATCCCGGTGATCGCACCAATCGGCGTGGGTGAAAACGGCGAGTCGTACAACATCAACGCAGATCTGGTGGCCGGCAAAGTCGCCGAAGCGCTGAAGGCCGAGAAACTGATGCTGCTGACCAACATCGCCGGCCTGATGGATAAGTCTGGCCAGGTATTGACCGGCCTGAGCACCCAACAGGTCGACGACCTGATCGCCGATGGCACCATCTACGGCGGCATGCTGCCGAAGATCCGCTGTGCACTGGAAGCGGTTCAGGGTGGCGTGGGCAGCTCGCTGATCATCGACGGTCGCGTACCGAACGCGATCCTGCTGGAAATCTTCACCGACACCGGTGTGGGTACGCTGATCAGCAATCGCAAGCGTCCGTAAGCAGTCGCGCAAACGAAAAGACCCCGCTCAGCCAGACTGAGCGGGGTCTTTTTTTGCCTGCTTTCAGCGATCAGACGCCGAACTGGGCGCGGTACGCTTCCACGGCTGGCAAATGCTGCTTGAGCTGCGGATCGTCAGCGAGGAACTCCAGCACTTGATTCAACGAAACAATGCTGATCACCGGAATGCCGAAATCGCGCTCCACTTCCTGGATTGCCGACAACTCACCGTTGCCACGCTCCTGACGGTTCAGGGCGATCAGCACGCCGGCGGCCTTGGCGCCGTCCTGGGAAGCGATGATCTGCATCACTTCGCGGATCGCGGTGCCAGCGGTGATCACGTCGTCGATGATCAGCACGTCGCCCGTCAGCGGAGCGCCGACCAGACTGCCGCCTTCGCCGTGGGCCTTGGCTTCTTTGCGGTTGAAGCACCATGGCAGGTCACGGTCGTGATGCTCGGCCAGTGCGACAGCAGTGGTCGCCGCCAGCGGGATGCCTTTGTAGGCGGGGCCAAACAAAACGCCGAAGGAAATACCGCTTTCGGCAATGGCTGCGGCATAGAAGCGCCCTAGCTGGGCCAAGGCCGAGCCCGTGTTGAACAGGCCGGCGTTGAAGAAGTAAGGACTGGTGCGCCCGGACTTCAGGGTGAACTCACCGAAGCGCAAAACGCCGCGATCGATGGCAAAACGAATGAAATCGCGCTGATACGCTTGCATGAAAAAAACCCCAAATACCACGGATTTAGCTAATTAGCTTGACGCCGTGTATCATACACGCACGCGATTTTTGGGGCCATTTATGCGGATCATCAGTGTGAACGTCAATGGTATTCAGGCTGCAGTCGAGCGTGGTTTGCTCAGTTGGCTGCAAGCACAGAATGCCGACGTCATCTGCCTGCAGGACACCCGTGCCTCCGCCTTTGAACTGGATGACCCAGCCTTCCAACTGGATGGCTACTTCCTTTATGCCTGCGATGCTGAAGTCCCTGCCCAAGGTGGCGTGGCTTTGTATTCGCGGTTGCAACCGAAGGCTGTCATCAGCGGTCTCGGTTTCGAGACGGCCGACCGCTACGGGCGCTACCTGCAAGCAGATTTCGACAAAGTCAGTATTGCCACCTTGCTGCTTCCTTCGGGGATGAACGGCGATGAGGACTTGAACCAGAAGTTCAAGCTCATGGACGACTTCGGCAAGTACCTGGACAAACAGCGGCGCAAACGTCGCGAGTACATTTATTGTGGCTCGCTGTATGTTGCGCAGCAGAAGCTAGACATCAAGAACTGGCGCGACAGCCAGCAATCCCCGGGCTTCCTGGCGCCAGAACGCGCCTGGATGGACGAGATTGTCGGCAACATGGGCTATGTCGATGCCCTGCGTGAAGTCAGCCGTGAAGGCGACCAGTACAGCTGGTGGCCGGACAACGAACAGGCCGAGATGCTGAATCTGGGATGGCGCTTCGATTACCAGATCCTGACCCCAGGCCTACGGCGCTTTGTGCGCAGTGCACGCCTGCCGCGTCAGCCACGGTTCTCGCAGCATGCGCCGCTGATCGTCGACTACGATTGGACGCTGACCATCTAAGCGTCGATTCACAGTTGAAAAAATGCCCGTATCGCAAGATACGGGCATTTTTTATGTCTCGGATTCAAGCAGTCCGAACCTCAGACCACAGCAAAAAACGGCAGGACCAGGTACAACTTGATCACGATGACATTGATGATGTCGATGAAGAACGCTCCCACCATGGGCACCACCAAAAACGCTATCTGCGACGGTCCGTAGCGCTGCGTTACCGCCTGCATGTTGGCAATGGCCGTTGGCGTCGCACCGAGACCAAAACCGCAATGCCCTGACGCCAGCACGGCCGCATCGTAATTGCTGCCCATCATTCGGAACGTTACGAAAATCGCAAATAGCGCCATGACCAAGGCCTGCATCGCCAAGATGATGAAGATCGGCAACGCCAGCGCCGCCAGATCCCATAGTTTGAGCGACATCAGGGCAATAGCCAAAAACAGCGACAGGCTGACATTGCCCAGCACCGAGACCTCACGCTCGAATACCTGATACAGGCCCAGCGCCGAAAGCCCATTGCGCAAAACCACACCCACGAACAGGACACAAACAAACGTCGGCAACTCGAACGCTGTCCCCTGCAACCAGCCATTCAACAGATTGCCAGCCAAAAGACTGACCGCGATCAGCGCGAGCGTTTCGATAAATGAAAACGGCGTAATCGAGCGCTCCTTGTTTGGCTGCTCAAAGCCTTTGGGCAGCCGAGGCGCGTCCTGACTTTTGCAACCGGGCACTTGCACACGCTTGATCAGCAGACGAGCAACCGGGCCTCCAATCAAACCACCCAGCACCAAGCCAAAGGTCGCAGCGGCAATCGCCAACTCCGAGGCGGAAGCCAGACCGTACTTCTCACTGAATACCGTTCCCCACGCGGCGCCAGTACCGTGACCGCCCGCCAGGGTGATGGAACCTGTCAGCAGGCCCATCAGCGGATCGAGTCCGAGCATTGTGGCCATTGCGATTCCCATGGCGTTCTGCACGACCAGAAGCCCGGCAACCGCGAGTAGAAATATCGCAACGACGCGACCGCCCCTCTTCAGGCTGGCGAAATCCGCACTCAGGCCAATGGTGGCGAAAAACGCCAGCATCAAGGGCGTTTGCAGCGAAGTGTCGAAGCGCACTTCAATATCAAGCGTGCGCATTAACAGAAGCGCCAAGGCAACTACCAGGCCACCGGCTACGGGTTCGGGAATATTGTAGTTGCGCAAAAAACCAACACGAGTAACAAGTCCGCGCCCCAGTAGCAACACTAAAGAGGCGGCCACGAGCGTTCCATAAAAATCGAGCTGAATCATTGGGATTATTCTTGGCTATATATTCAGAGGCGAACTTTTTACCTGGGCACGCCTATTGAATCGGCTGATTTTCTCAACACTGATTGCTTTTGATTCAAGGACCTTCGATGGCTTGAATATATCGAAATATTTCTAACGAAATATGACGTGCAGCAACTTTAACAATCGGCCAGTCTTATTGCCAAGTACATGAACGACACTGAACCATTGCAGTTGTGACTAAAAGTGTAGAAACGATAGTTATATATAAACCCACACTACCGCTGATCGCAGCCAGATTTTTCCTACACATCAAAGACGTTAATTCAGTTGCAAAAATACAACTGCCCTGACAAGTCAGGGCAGTTGTTTTAACGCATTGCGAACATCATCGGCCGCTCACACGAGGGGAGCGCATTGATCGTTATTTGATCAATCGCCAAGTGAACGGATAGCGGTACGGGAAGCCCTCATTGGCCTTCACGCCCCCAATGATCGTCAGTACCAGCGCACCAATGGCCAACAAACCAAACAGGAAGAAGCCGATCACCAGCAACATCAGCAACAGGCAGATCGCCGAGGCAATCGCGACGGTAATCTGGAAATTAAGCGCTTCCTTGCCTTGGGCATCGATGAACGGATCCGTCTCGCGCTTCATCTGCCACAAGATCAGCGGCCCAATCAGGCTCCCAAACGGAATCCAGAACCCCAGCAAGGCGGACAAGTGACAAAACATTGCCCATTGACGAACCTCCTGGCTTGGCTTGGGCAGCAACTCTTGCTCATCACTCATCGCGTTCTCCTTGCGGCTTCGAACCTGCTCAGTCGGCCAGTGCAGCCTTTTGCAGTTCGAAGATTTCGTTCATGCCTTTCTTGGCCAGTTCCAGCATGGCGTTAAGGTCTTCAGGCTGGAACGGCGCGCCTTCAGCCGTACCTTGCACTTCGATGAAGCCACCGGAACTGGTCATCACCACATTGAGGTCAGTCTCGGCCGCGGAATCTTCAAGATAGTCCAGATCCAGCACTGGCTCGCCCTGATACATGCCCACAGACACAGCGCCGATCATCTGCTTGAGCGGATCGCCGCCCTTCAGGCCGCCACGCTTCTTGATCACTTTCAGTGCGTCGACCAGCGCAACCATGGCGCCCGTGATGGAAGCAGTACGGGTACCGCCGTCAGCCTGGATCACGTCGCAGTCGACGTACAGCGTCACGTCGCCCAGCTTGGACATGTCCAGCGCAGCGCGCAGTGAACGGCCGATCAGGCGCTGGATTTCCAGTGTGCGGCCGCCCTGCTTGCCACGGCTGGCTTCACGCTGATTACGCTCGCCAGTGGCGCGAGGCAGCATGCCGTACTCAGCGGTCAACCAGCCCTGGCCCTGGCCTTTGAGGAAACGCGGCACGCCATTTTCGACGCTGACGGTGCAGATGACTTTGGTATCACCGAATTCGACCAGTACGGATCCCTCGGCGTGTTTGGTGTAGTTGCGGGTAATGCGGATCGAGCGGAGCTGATCGGCAGCGCGACCACTTGGACGTTTCATAGGAGATACCTGTACTGGGGACGGAAAACTGCCGAGCATTATAGAGCGGTGCACCGCCACTGGGCACGGGTTAAAAAATCGGGCCGACGACCGAAGGCCCTGAAACACGCATTACCGACGGGCTGCAGCCCTTTGTCACACCGTGTGTTTGGGCGCCTTCGCCGCACTGCGCTACAATCCTGCGCCTTTGCTGCCAGTCGGCTTAAATTCATTGATATCGCGCCTGCGGAGCTCACGTTCCGCGCCGATCTGCATTGCGAGGTCACCGCCATGGTGCACAGCATGACCGCCTTCGCCCGCGTCGAAAAAGCCGGCGTCCAGGGGACCCTGAGCTGGGAGTTGCGCTCGGTCAACAGCCGCTATCTGGAACCGCACCTGCGTTTGCCTGAGTCCTTTCGCGACCTCGAAGGCGCCGTGCGTGAGGCGCTGCGTCAAGGCCTGTCGCGGGGCAAACTGGAATGCACTCTGCGCTTCACCGAAGAAAGCACCGGCAAACCGCTGCAAGTCGATCGCGAACGCGCCGCGCAACTGGTCGCCGCCGCCGAAACCGTGGCGGGCCTGATCAAGAACCCTGCCGCACTGAACCCTTTGGAAGTGCTGGCCTGGCCTGGCGTTCTGGTTGCTGACGCGACGGATCCGCAAGCCCTGAATGCCGACGCGCTGGCGCTGTTCAATCAAGGCTTGAAAGAGCTCAAGGCCGGCCGCGAGCGTGAAGGCGCGGAACTGGCGCGACTGATCAACGAGCGCCTGACGTCCATCGAAGAGGACGTCGTGACCCTGCGCGAACTCGTGCCGCAGATGCTTGCCACCCAGCGCCAGAAGGTCCTTGATCGCTTCAGCGACATGAAAGCCGAGATGGATCCGCAGCGTCTCGAACAGGAAATGGTCATGCTCGCGCAAAAAAGCGACGTGGCCGAAGAACTGGATCGCCTGAGCACTCACATCATCGAAGTTCGCCGGGTCCTCAAGTCCGGCGGGGCGGCCGGGCGTCGCCTGGACTTCCTGATGCAGGAACTCAACCGCGAAGCCAACACACTGGGCTCCAAGGCCTTCGACCCGCGCAGCACCCAAGCCGCCGTCAACCTCAAGGTGTTGATCGAGCAGATGCGCGAACAAGTGCAGAATATTGAGTAAGGCTACCCCGACATGACCCACAGCACTGGCACCCTTTACATCATTTCCGCGCCCTCGGGTGCGGGCAAGAGCAGCCTGGTCAAGGCGTTGACCGATGCCAATCCGGAGATTCGCGTATCGATCTCCCACACCACTCGCGCCATGCGCCCGGGTGAAGTGAATGGCGTGAACTACCACTTCGTCGAACGCAACGAGTTCGTGAAGATGATCGAGCACGGTGATTTTCTCGAGCGCGCCGAAGTCTTCGGCAATCTCTACGGCACCTCGCAAAGCCACCTGCAACAGACACTGGATGAAGGCCACGACCTGATTCTGGAAATCGACTGGCAAGGCGCCGAGCAAGTGCGCAAGTTGATGCCGCAGGCACGTTCGATCTTCATTTTGCCGCCATCGCTGCAGGCCCTGCACCAGCGCCTGACCAATCGTGGCCAGGACAGCGACGAAATCATTGACGGCCGCATGCGCGAAGCCGTTAGCGAGATGAGCCACTACGTCGACTACGACTACCTGATCATCAACGACGATTTTGCCCATGCTCTGGATGATTTGAAGGCAATTTTCCGTGCCAATCAGTTGATCCAGAAGCGTCAGCAGCAGCGTAACGGTAAATTGCTGGCCGAATTGCTCGGCTAAACAGCACTTCCCAAAACCGCTGCAAGCGCTTTACATTGGCACTTGCAGCGCGTTGAAGGGCTTGGTCAAAAAATCAGCGCTTCCCTAAACGCTGGTGATTTTTTAAACTGTTCAGTCCGCTCGCCCAACCGGGCAGCGCGCATATTGCATTCGCTCCGAGGAATACCATGGCCCGCGTAACCGTTGAAGACTGCCTAGAACACGTGGAAAACCGCTTTGAGCTGGTCATGCTCTCTACCAAGCGTGCCCGTCAACTGGCCACCGGCGGCAAAGAGCCCCTGGTCCAGTGGGAAAACGACAAGCCTACCGTTGTAGCCCTGCGTGAAATCGCTGAAGGCCTGATGAGCTACGAGTTCATCGCCAACGCTGAAATCGTTGAAGACGAACCGCTGTTCGCAGCGTTCGAGGACGAGTCCAACGAGGCCGTCTAAGCCTATGCCTGGTCGACGTAGCACGGCGCGGGGTCACAGCTTACGGCAGGAGTCATCATGCCGAGCATAGACGCCCTCGCCGATCGCTTATCGACCTACCTCGGCAACGACCAGGTCAACCTGGTCCGCCGAGCGTATTTCTACGCCGAACAAGCCCATGACGGCCAGCGCCGTCGCAGCGGCGAGGCGTACGTCACGCATCCTCTTGCGGTGGCGAACATTCTTGCCGACATGCACATGGACCATCAGAGTTTGATGGCCGCGATGCTGCATGACGTGATCGAAGACACCGGTATCGCTAAAGAAGCGCTGCAAGCGCAGTTCGGTGAAACCGTGGCCGAGCTGGTCGACGGGGTCAGCAAACTGACCCAGATGAACTTCGAGACCAAGGCCGAAGCCCAAGCGGAAAACTTCCAGAAAATGGCCATGGCCATGGCGCGCGACATTCGCGTGATCCTGGTCAAACTCGCCGATCGCCTGCACAACATGCGCACGCTGGAAGTGCTGTCCGGCGAAAAACGCCGGCGCATCGCCAAGGAAACCCTGGAAATCTACGCGCCCATCGCCAACCGGCTGGGCATGCATGCGATCCGCATCGAATTCGAAGACCTTGGCTTCAAAGCCATGCACCCGATGCGTTCCGCGCGGATCTACCAGGCAGTCAAACGCGCCCGGGGCAACCGCAAGGAAATCGTCAACAAGATCGAAGAGTCCCTTGGTCATTGCCTCGCTATCGATGGCATCCAGGGCGAAGTCAGCGGTCGCCAGAAACACCTCTACGGCATCTACAAGAAAATGCGCGGCAAGCGTCGGGCCTTCAACGAAATCATGGACGTCTATGCGTTCCGGATCATCGTCGACAAGGTCGATACCTGCTACCGCGTGCTAGGCGCTGTACATAATTTGTACAAACCGTTGCCAGGGCGCTTCAAGGATTACATCGCGATCCCCAAGGCCAATGGCTACCAATCGCTGCACACCACACTGTTCGGCATGCACGGCGTACCGATCGAGATTCAGATCCGCACCCGCGAAATGGAAGAGATGGCCAACAACGGCATCGCTGCCCATTGGCTGTACAAATCCAGCGGTGACGAACAACCGAAAGGCACTCACGCCCGCGCCCGTCAATGGGTCAAAGGCGTGCTGGAAATGCAGCAGCGTGCCGGTAACTCGCTGGAATTCATCGAGAGCGTGAAGATCGACCTGTTCCCGGACGAGGTCTACGTGTTCACGCCAAAAGGCCGGATCATGGAGCTGCCCAAAGGCTCCACGGCGGTCGACTTCGCTTACGCAGTGCACACCGACGTCGGCAACAGCTGCATCGCTTGCCGGATCAACCGCCGTCTCGCACCGCTGTCCGAACCGCTGCAAAGCGGCTCCACGGTCGAGATCGTCAGCGCTCCCGGCGCGCGTCCAAACCCGGCGTGGCTCAACTTCGTGGTCACCGGCAAGGCGCGCACGCACATTCGTCACGCGTTGAAACTGCAACGCCGCTCCGAATCCATCAGTCTCGGCGAACGCCTGCTGAACAAAGTCCTCAACGGTTTCGACAGTTCGCTGGAGAAGATCCCGGCCGAACGCGTCAAGGCGATGCTCACCGAGTACCGCCTCGAACTGATCGAAGACCTGCTTGAAGACATTGGCCTGGGCAACCGCATGGCCTATGTGGTCGCCCGCCGCCTGCTCGGCGAAGGCGAACAACTACCGAGCCCGGAAGGCCCGCTGGCGATTCGCGGCACCGAAGGCCTGGTACTCAGCTACGCCAAATGCTGCACGCCGATCCCGGGCGACCCGATTGTCGGGCACCTGTCGGCGGGCAAAGGCATGGTCGTGCACCTGGACAACTGCCGCAACATCAGCGAAATCAGGCACAACCCGGAAAAATGCATCCAGCTCTCGTGGGCCAAGGATGTCACCGGCGAATTCAACGTCGAACTGCGCGTCGAGCTGGAACACCAGCGCGGCCTGATCGCCCTGCTCGCCAGCAGCGTCAACGCGGCCGACGGCAATATCGAGAAAATCAGCATGGACGAACGCGATGGTCGCATCAGCGTCGTCCAGTTGGTGGTCAGCGTCCACGACCGTGTGCACCTGGCCCGCGTGATCAAGAAACTGCGCGCCTTGACCGGGGTGATCCGCATCACCCGCATGCGTGCATAACTCAACCATTACAAGGAGTCATACATGACCAAGACTGTTATCACCAGCGACAAGGCCCCGGCCGCCATCGGCACTTACTCCCAGGCGATCAAGGCTGGCAACACGGTCTACATGTCGGGCCAGATTCCTCTGGACCCAAAAACCATGGAACTGGTTGAAGGCTTCGAAGCCCAGACCGTTCAGGTGTTCGAGAACCTCAAAGCCGTTGCCGAAGCCGCCGGCGGTACGTTCAAGGACATCGTCAAACTGAACATCTTCCTCACCGACCTGAGCCACTTCGCCAAGGTCAACGAGATCATGGGCAAGTACTTCGACCAGCCATACCCGGCCCGCGCCGCCATCGGCGTTGCTGCCCTGCCGAAAGGCTCGCAGGTTGAAATGGATGCCATTCTGGTCATCGAGTGATGCGCATGGCGCGGCCTTCATACGCCGCGCCGACTGCCCAGCAAGAAAAGGTTTTGAAAGGATTCCACCATGCGCAAAGCGCTAGCTCTCCCGTTGCTCGCCATTTTCCTCGGCGGCTGCGCCAGCAACCCTGCCGACCGTGACATCAGCGGCACCTGGATCAACCAGGTGGCGATCGATGCCGCAGCCAAGGGCGCCCCCCTGCGCGAGGCGCTTCAGGCTTACGGCCCGAACCTGGAGTGGGACGTCAACACCAAGGCCGGTCAGGCCCGCTACACCAACGGTTTTGAGAATGTCGAAGGACGGCTGCTGGGCGAACAGTCCGGCGCCTGGAAAGTCGACTTCTATGGCAGCTCCGCCAGCGAGCTGAAGCGCGACGGCAGCCAACTGGAACAGGCCGCGAGCGAAAACGAACCGGAACAGGTTTTCGACCGTGCACAGATTCCCGTGCCGGAAGGCGCGCCGATCGGTGCCAGCTTCGAACGCGCGCTGTATTCCGCCTACATGGGCGGCAACTGGACAATCGTCAGTGGCCAGGGCGAAGGCAGCACGGTGCAATTCCAGGCTGACGGTCAGGTCTCGGGCCTGCCTGGCGCCGACCGCTACGCCTTGTGCCTGGCAGGTGACTGCGCGTCGATGAGCAGCACCAATGACAACATGTGGCTGCAGCTCAACGGTCAGGGCAATGCCTATATCTTTGCGCGCAAGGGCAAGGAACTGGAGATCTTCCAGGCGGTGAACACGGCACTGGCGGATGAAATGCCGCAGTACACGCCGGGCGAGCGCAAGTGGTTGCTCGAGAAGCAGTAAGCACGCGCTGAGAACAGCACATAAACCTGCGGGAGCGGGCTTGCTCGCGAAAGCGGTGGATCAGTCGACATTAAAGTTGCCTGACACTCCCTCTTCGCGAGCAAGCCCGCTCCCACAGTTGTTTTCAGGGGTGCCTGGGAGTCAGCATTTTCCCTCGAGGATCGCTGCGTAGCCTTCGCGATAAGTTGAATACTTCGGCACCCAACCCAACGCTTTAGCCCGCGCATTGCTGCAACGCTTGCTGCCGGTACGCCGCACGCTGGCGTCCTCCGCCCACTCGGTCACACCGAGATACTCGCGCAACCAACCTACCACTTCGGCCAGCGGCGCCGGCGCATCATCGACACCGATGTAAAACGGATCCAGCGCCACACCGCGGCGATCCGCCTCCAGCAAAAACGCCAACAATCCCGCCGCATCATCGGCATGAATGCGATTGCCGTACAGCGGCGGCTCGACGGCCACACGATAACCGCGCCGCACTTGGGTCAGCAGCCATTCACGGCCCGGACCATAGATGCCGGTCAGCCGCAAGACGCTCGCCGGGATGCCACTGTTGAGCGCCACCTGCTCCGCCTCCAGCATCAATCGACCTGAATAACCAGTGGCGACGGTCTCGGAAGTCTCATCCACCCACTCTCCGTCCAGCTGCCCATAAACGCTGCTGCTGGACACAAAGATCAGTCGATCAGGCACCTGCCCATAGTCGTCCAGCCAGCTCAGCACGTTCTGCAAACCCTGCACATAAGCCGCGCGATAGCCGGCCTCGTCGTGATCGGTCGCCGCTGCGCAATACACCAGGTAATCCACAGCGCCCACTGGCCAGGTCGCCGGGCAGTCTTCATTGAACAAGTCGCCGGCAACACCGATGACACCGTCCGGCAAACGCGAGACATCACGGCGCAGGCCATGAACCTCCCACCCAGCGGTCAACAGTTGCGTGGCAAGACGACTGCCGACATCACCACAACCGGCAATCAAAACAGAAGGCGCGGACATCAAAAAACTCCCATCGGAAAGGGACAGACTAGCCTTGGCACGAGACAAGCGGCTAGCAATCAAGGAAAAAAAGATACTCTATTACTTTTGTTAACAAGAATTAATTGCAATAATGCACGCCACTTTTGTTCTCGGCCTCACGAGGCCTGGAAGAGCAACAACGTTTTTCTATCTCAGGTCCGGCCAGCATGACACGTAATCAAATCCCCGCTTCGCCAACCACACGACCTCGCGCCTGGAGTGCGGTTGCAGCTCTGCTGCTCAGCCTGATGCTGGCGCCGGTTGCAGCCTTTGCTGACGCCACTGCCCCCGCTGCCAACCAATCGGCCGCCACCACTCCACAGGACGTGCCGAGAAATCCAGACGGCAGCGTCGACACCTCTTCACTGCCGCCAGAAGTACAAGCGTCCCTGGCCAAGTTCGGTGAACTGGCAAAGCAGGTCGACCCGCAACAACTGGAAGCCGACAACTCCCTGGGCATGGCCCACGACCTGTCGCCATGGGGCATGTACCAGAACGCCGACATTATCGTGAAAATCGTGATGATCGGTCTGGCCATTGCTTCGATCATTACCTGGACCATCTGGATCGCCAAAGGCTTTGAGCTGATGGGTGCCAAGCGTCGTCTGCGTGGTGAAATCGCTCAACTGAAAAAATCCGCCACCCTTAAAGAAGCCAGCACCACTGCGGCGAAGGAAGGCACCCTCGCCAATCTGCTGGTTCACGACGCCCTTGAAGAGATGCGCCTGTCGACCAACAGCCGCGAGAAAGAAGGCATCAAGGAACGCGTCAGCTTCCGTCTCGAGCGCCTGGTAGCTGCCTGCGGTCGCAACATGAGCAGCGGCACCGGCGTGCTGGCCACCATCGGTTCCACCGCGCCGTTTGTCGGCCTGTTCGGCACCGTGTGGGGCATCATGAACAGCTTCATCGGCATCGCCAAAACCCAAACCACCAACCTCGCCGTCGTGGCACCCGGTATCGCTGAAGCACTGCTGGCTACCGCGCTCGGTCTGGTTGCCGCGATTCCAGCGGTCGTCATCTATAACGTGTTCGCCCGATCCATCGCCGGTTACAAGGCGCAGGTGTCCGATGCGTCGGCACAGGTGCTGCTGCTGGTCAGCCGTGACCTCGATCACCAGCCTGAGCGCAGCTCGCAACCGCACATGGTGAAAGTGGGGTAATCGGCCATGGGCCTGCATTTGAAAGAAGGCGCAGACGACGATCTGGCCGAGAACCACGAAATCAACGTCACGCCGTTCATCGACGTGATGCTGGTGCTGTTGATCATCTTCATGGTGGCCGCGCCGTTAGCCACCGTGGACATCAAAGTCGACCTGCCTGCCTCGACCGCCAAACCGGCGCCGCGGCCAGAGAAACCGGTGTTCCTCAGTGTAAAAGCTGACCAGCGCCTGTTCCTCGGCGAGGACGAAGTGACGCCCGAAGCCCTCGGCGCCACCCTCGACGCCCGGACCAAAGGCAAAAAAGACACCACCATTTTCTTCCAGGCTGACAAAGGCGTGGATTACGGCGACCTGATGAGCGTGATGGACAACCTGCGCGCCGCCGGTTACCTGAAAGTGGGTCTGGTCGGCCTCGAGAGCGCAGTCAAGAAATGATCACGACGCGCCATAAACTGACGCGTTACGGCGCCAGCCTCGCCGTGGTGCTGGGCGTTCATGCGCTGGCCATCGCGCTGGCACTGAACTGGACTGCCCGCCCGCCCATCGAATTGCCACCGCAGGCAATGATGGTCGAGCTGGCACCGGTCCCAGCCCCGCCACCGCCGGCTCCGCCGAAAGTCGTCACACCGCCGCAGCCACCGGCTCCGGTTGAAGAGTTGCCGATTCCGAAACTGGCTGAAGCGCCAAAAGCCGAAATTGCGGTGCAAAAGCCCAAACCGAAACCAAAGCCGAAACCGCCGAAACCGGTCGAGAAGAAGCTGCCCGATCCACCCAAGGAAAAGCCTTCCGAGGAAAAACCGGCCGACACGCCACCGCCCCCCGCACCGACGGAGAAAACCGCCCAACCTGCACCGGGCCCGTCGCCCGCCCAAATGGCCGCCAAGGCCAGTTGGCAAAGCTCTCTGCTCGCGCATTTGTCCAAGTACAAGAAGTACCCGGACAGCGCCCGGGCACGCAACAAGACCGGGACTAACCGTCTGCGTTTTGTGGTCGATGGCGAAGGCAACGTGCTGTCGTTCGAACTGGTGGGCCGTTCCGGCAACGCCGATCTGGACCGGGCCACCCTGGAAATGATCCGCCGCGCCCAACCGCTGCCCAAGCCACCGGCCGACATGTTGAACAATGGCTCGATCGAAATTGTTGCGCCGTTTGTTTACTCACTTGAGAAACGCCGCTGATCCAGTGTGGGAGCGGGCTTGCTCGCGAAGGCGTCGTGTCAGTCGATATAAATCTATCTGACACACCGTATTCGCGAGCAAGCCCGCTCCCACAAGGGTTATGCGTCGCCCCCTGGATCCGAAATAAAGGCACCGAAAGGTGCCTTTTGCCTATCTGCCAGCGGCAAACCCCACATTGCCTGGTGTCGCACGCCGCCCTCAGTCTGATAACGTGCGTCTATCGATCGCAGCCGGTATGCTTGGCCCGCATCTTCATGGACGCTTGCTATGACCCTCACAGAATTACGCTACATCGTTACCCTCGCCCAAGAGCAGCACTTCGGCCACGCGGCCGAGCGTTGCCACGTCAGCCAGCCGACCCTTTCGGTGGGCGTGAAAAAGCTTGAAGACGAACTCGGTGTGCTGATTTTCGAGCGCAGCAAAAGCGCCGTGCGCCTGACCCCGGTCGGCGAAGGCATCGTCGCCCAGGCGCAGAAAGTGCTTGAGCAGGCCCAAGGCATTCGCGAACTGGCCCAGGCCGGCAAAAACCAGCTGACCGCCCCACTCAAAGTCGGCGCGATCTACACCGTCGGCCCGTACCTGTTCCCACACCTGATTCCACAACTGCACCGGGTCGCCCCGCAGATGCCGTTGTACATCGAAGAAAACTTCACCCACGTGCTGCGCGACAAACTGCGCAACGGCGAGCTCGACGCGATCATCATCGCCCTGCCGTTCAACGAAGCCGACGTGCTGACCCTGCAACTCTACGACGAGCCGTTCTACGTCCTGATGCCGGCACAGCACCCGTGGACGCAAAAAGAAACCATCGACGCCGGCCTGCTCAACGACAAGAGCCTGCTGCTGCTCGGCGAAGGCCACTGCTTCCGTGATCAAGTCCTCGAAGCCTGCCCGACCCTGACCAAGGGCAACGATGGCGCCAAGCACACCACGGTCGAATCCAGTTCGCTGGAAACCATTCGCCACATGGTCGCGTCGGGGCTGGGCATCTCGATCCTGCCGCTGTCGGCAGTCGACAGCCACCACTACGCCCCGGGCGTGATCGAAGTGCGGCCGCTGTCGCCGCCGGTGCCCTTCCGCACCGTAGCGATTGCCTGGCGCGCGAGCTTCCCGCGCCCGAAAGCCATCGAGATCCTCGCCGACTCCATTCGCCTGTGCTCGGTGGCCAAGCCAGCGGCACCGGTTACAGCCGGTTAAGCGAGCGTCATGACGGAGCTGTCGCAAGTGTCGGTGACGGCACTCAAGGGTGTCGGCGAAGCCATGGCCGAGAAACTGGCCAAGGTCGGTCTGGAGAACCTCCAGGACGTGCTGTTCCACCTGCCGTTGCGCTATCAGGATCGCACCCGCGTGGTGCCGATCGGCCACTTGCGGCCGGGACAGGACGCCGTGGTCGAAGGCACCGTCAGCGGCGCCGATGTGGTCATGGGCCGGCGCCGCAGCCTCGTCGTGCGCTTGCAGGACGGCACCGGCGGCCTCAGCCTGCGCTTCTACCATTTCAGCAACGCGCAAAAAGAAGGCCTCAAGCGCGGCACGCGGATTCGCTGCTACGGCGAAGCCCGGCCCGGCGCCTCGGGGCTGGAAATCTACCACCCCGAATACCGCGCCATCACTGGCGACGAGCCGCCGCCGGTGGATGAAACCCTGACCCCGGTGTATCCGCTCACCGAAGGCCTGACCCAAGCGCGCCTGCGCCAGTTGTGCATGCAGACCCTGACCCTGCTCAAGCCCAGCACCCTGCCCGACTGGCTGCCGACCGAACTCGCTCGCGACTATCAACTGGCACCGTTGGCCGATGCGATCCGCTACCTGCACAACCCACCGGCTGATGCCGACGTCGATGAACTCGCCCTCGGTCATCACTGGGCCCAACATCGTCTGGCCTTCGAAGAACTGCTGACCCATCAACTGTCTCAGCAGCGTCTGCGCGAGAGCATGCGCTCCCTGCGTGCGCCGGCGATGCCCAAAGCCACAAAACTGCCGCCCAAATACCTGGCCAACCTCGGTTTCAGCCCGACCGGCGCCCAGCAACGGGTGGGCAACGAAATCGCCTACGACCTCAGTCAGCACGAACCGATGCTGCGGCTGATTCAGGGCGACGTTGGCGCGGGTAAAACCGTGGTCGCTGCCCTCGCCGCGCTGCAAGCGCTGGAGGCCGGTTTTCAAGTCGCCCTGATGGCGCCCACCGAAATCCTCGCCGAACAACACTTCATCACCTTCAAGCGCTGGCTCGAACCGCTGGGCATTGAAGTCGCTTGGCTGGCCGGCAAGCTCAAGGGCAAGAACCGCGTCGCCGCGCTGGAGCAGATCGCCAGCGGCACGCCAATGGTGGTCGGCACTCACGCGCTGTTCCAGGACGAAGTGCAGTTCAAGAACCTCGCGCTGGTGATCATCGACGAACAGCACCGATTCGGCGTGCAGCAACGGCTGGCACTGCGGCAAAAAGGCGTCGGCGGGCGCATGTGCCCGCATCAACTGATCATGACCGCCACACCGATTCCACGCACGCTGGCGATGAGCGCTTACGCCGACCTCGACACCTCGATCCTCGACGAACTGCCGCCCGGCCGCACCCCGGTCAACACCGTGCTGGTGACTGATACGCGCCGCGTCGAAGTCATCGAACGGGTGCGCGGTGCTTGCGCCGAAGGACGTCAGGCCTATTGGGTGTGTACGCTGATCGAAGAGTCCGAAGAGCTGACCTGTCAGGCTGCCGAAACCACGTTTGAAGACCTCACCCTCGCCCTCGGCGAGCTGAAAGTCGGGCTGATTCACGGGCGTATGAAACCCGCCGAGAAAGCCGCCGTCATGGCTGAATTCAAGGCCGGCAACCTGCAACTGCTGGTCGCCACCACGGTGATCGAAGTCGGCGTCGACGTGCCCAACGCCAGCCTGATGATCATCGAAAACCCCGAACGCCTCGGCCTCGCGCAGTTGCACCAACTGCGCGGCCGCGTCGGTCGTGGCAGCGCGGCCAGCCATTGCGTGCTGCTCTACCATCCGCCGCTGTCACAGATCGGTCGCCAGCGACTGGGCATCATGCGCGAGACCAACGACGGTTTCGTCATCGCCGAAAAAGACCTCGAACTGCGCGGCCCCGGCGAAATGCTCGGCACCCGCCAAACCGGCCTGCTGCAATTCAAGGTCGCCGACCTGATGCGCGACGCCGACCTGCTGCCCGCCGTGCGCGACGCCGCACAAGCCTTGCTGGAACGCTGGCCGACCCACGTCAGCCCCTTGCTCGACCGTTGGCTGCGTCATGGGCAGCAATACGGCCAAGTGTGAGCACCGTCGCAGTTTCTGACAGATCGTTCTGACCAAGCTGGTTATACTCCTGCCATTGTTTCAAAAACGGATACAGATCATGACCGAAGCCGCTCTCGCCCCCGAATCCCCGCACGCGCCGTCTGTCATTCGGCTGCTGCTAGGCAAGCTGGGCATCGCCTACGAAGAAGTGCTCGACCACCACGGCCTCAATGCATCGCGCAAGGTACAAGCCGTGTTGCTGGACGACGCCGTCGGCGCGCTGATGGTGCTGTTTCCGCAGAGCCAATTGCTGGACCTCAATCGCCTCGCCGAACTGACGGGCCGGCGCCTGACCGCCGTGTCCACCGAGCGCCTGGAAAAGATGCTCGGCAAGCACAGCCTAAGCCTGCTGCCGGGCCTGCCGGCGCTGACCAGTTCGCCGTGCCTCTACGAAGAAAGCCTGCTGCGTGAGCCAAAGCTGCTGATCAACTCCGGCGAGCCGGGCCTGCTGCTGGAAATCACCAGCGAAGCCTTCAAGACCATGCTGACCAAGGCCAGCGCCGCCAACTTCGGCGAAGCCCTGAGCAGCATCCGCCCGAACCTCGACCGCCCGGACGATGACCGCGAGGAAATTACCCAGGCCGTGCAGGCGTTCACCGCGCGGCGCATCCAGCAACGTCTGGAAGCGACCATCGAGATTCCGCCGCTGGCCGAAACAGCACAGAAAATAATCAAACTGCGCGTCGACCCCAACGCCACCATCGACGACATCACCGGCGTGGTCGAAACCGACCCGGCGCTGGCCGCGCAAGTGGTGAGCTGGGCAGCGTCGCCGTACTACGCTTCGCCGGGCAAGATTCGTTCGGTGGAAGACGCGATCGTCCGTGTGCTCGGCTTCGACCTGGTGATCAACCTCGCGCTGGGCCTGGCCCTCGGCAAGACCCTCAGCCTGCCCAAAGACCACCCGCAGCACACCACGCCGTACTGGCAGCAGTCGATCTACACCGCCGCCGTCATCGAAGGCCTGACCCGCGCCATGCCGCGCGCCCAGCGCCCGGAGGCCGGTCTGACGTATCTGGCCGGTCTGCTGCACAACTTCGGTTACTTGCTGCTGGCCCACGTATTCCCGCCGCACTTCTCGCTGATCTGCCGCCACCTGGAGGTCAACCCGCACCTGTGCCACAGCTATGTCGAGCAACACCTGCTGGGCATCAGCCGCGAACAGATCGGCTCGTGGCTGATGCGCTACTGGGACATGCCGGACGAACTGGCCACCGCCCTGCGCTTCCAGCACGACCCAAGCTACGACGGCGCCTACGCCGAATACCCGAACCTCGTGTGCCTGGCCGTGCGCCTGCTCCGCAGCCGTGGCATCGGTTCCGGCCCGGATGAAGACATCCCCGACGCCCTGCTCGAACGCGTCGGCCTGACCCGCGATAAAGCCAACGACGTCGTCAGCAAAGTGCTTGAAGCTGAAGTTCTGCTGCGCGAACTGGCCTCGCAGTTCAGCCAGGCCTAAACGCATTGCGGGCAAGCCCACTCCCACAAGATCTACGCGATCCCTGTGGGAGCGGGCTTGCCCGCGATGAATGCAACTTGACCTGACTGCCGACCCTTCACCCCAGATATCGAGTTATCCAACCACCTTGGGTTGAACCCTGTCTGGATACCACTTCACCGCATACAACAATCCGACCGTCTGCGGTGATTGCCATATCTCTGGCCACTTCCAATCCGTCCCGATCATCGAACACCACCCAACCTTGTTTGTTGAATGTCAGATCCAGTTCCCCAGTCAGTAAGTAACGCGCACTGATCGAAAATGTGTGATCGGTCACAAATTCGCTCCCCCCGGTTCCCGACAGAATCAAACGACCGCCCCCCTCTGAGCCAAACGCACAACGGCTCCACTGCTGGCCCATGTCCATCAATTTGGAATACAAGGGCTTCCCTTGGTTAAACACCAAGTTGTATGCACCGTCACGGTTCAATACCAAAATTGCTCCCACCCCTGTATGAACAGTTTCAAATAGCCCGCCGACGAGGGCGATCAAGCCATCTTTCTCCCTTACCGCAATGCTGTAAATCGACAAGAGATATCCCGGGTTTGGCAACATCAAGGTCGAAAACTGCACGTCTTGTTTTCCATCCGCGTTAAAGCGTGTGACGTACCAGCCGGGATCGCCATGAGTACGATATTCACCAAATACGACTAGTTGGCCATCTAGCTGGGCGGCCAAGCCTCTACCGTAATTTTCGATGACCCCTTCTAGTTGGACGAAAGCACTACCGGTTTCGTTAAACGACTTATCGAACGTGCCATCCGGATTTAACCGAACGACCAAGCCCTTGAGTTCACCGACAGAATAATCAGCCGCCGAGGTCATCAAGACGATCTTGCCATCCGTTTGCTCAACTGCCGTAGTTGGAGATGGACTACTGAACCTGAGCTCTTTGAGGCCATCGCCTGCGGCTCTTCGTTCGGCGATTCTCGCTTGGATTCCAAGCACTTGCTCAGGTGTTCCGCCACTCAGAGGATCGAAAAAAACAACTCCGCCCTCACCAAAGCGTTCGTCAAGACGACCATCCTTTAACAGGCGAACGACTGCATCTGCGAGATTCTCTTCGCTCTGGTACTGACAAGTAATCAGCACCCCGTAATCCGCTAACAGACTAATGCCGTAAATGAAGTTAACGTGCGTACCGGGAAGAGATATCTCGGTAAAACCTTGCTGGTTTTGACCAAACCCCGTCCCTGAATCAAGCTCCCCGGTAGCGGTCAACCGAACTACCACAAAACTGGCAGGCCTCCCGGACGAGCGACTCACTGCAAACAACTTGCCGTCAGGCAACGAAATGACCGCTTGCGGGGCCTTAGCAGAAAATTCGGGGAAGCCCCAATTGAGCACGCCGTCATTGGCAAAGGAGGGATCGAGCGTGCCTGCCTGGGTGGTACATGTGGATTGAGCCATGTGGGTGCTCCAGCAAGTTTCGGGAAGTCCCGCGCTACGAGACTCTAACTTGAGTAGAACACTGCCAATGGCGCGTCCACACCTGATAGAAATGACAGTTCGACTGTCTTTGAAAGCCAAAACACCCACGCCAGAGGCCAAGGCTGAGAACCGCAAAGCTCCCCTCGCGCCAACAATCAAGCCTTCGGCTTGGCCTTTCTCGGCTTCAAATACTTGGTCAGCCCCTGAAACCACATCACCAGCGCCGGGTTGCCTTTGATCTGGATCGACTTGTCCTGAATCCCCTGCATGAACGCCAATTGCTTGTTCTTCGCCTGCATCGTGGCAAAGCCATATGCCGCATCTTTGAAGGCAATCGCAAACGCAGGCTCGGCATACGTGCCGGACTTGCTGGTGATCCGCTGATCCTTCACCACGAAATGCCGCGCCACTTTCCCGTCCAGGGTCTGTAGCTGAAACACCAATGCCTTGTCACCCAACTGCTGCTGGAACGCAGGATTTGTCCGACTGGCCTTACCCATCAACAGACCCAGCATCCACAGAAGAAAACGAAATTTCATGCGCACAGCCTCAAAAGGAAAATGAACGGCCGGCGCAGTTTAAGGGATTCGGAAAGATTCGCCACTATCGCCGATGGTTAGAAGACGATGCCGCGCTTTTCTCGCATGATGACTGCCAAGTCACGCCATCTCGCCAGGCAACTACCTGCGCTGGTTTTGTGTGCTATACCCACAATCGTGCCGTTTGGGTCATCCCCCCAGTTTTCCAACCAATCGAAAAAGGAAGATTCGATGAATTTGGACATTCCGCTTGATCAAGTAACGTGGCTCAACACCAATGTCATAGATCTTCAAAGTCTGGGTGGCGTCTGTCATGCCATGTCGACTGAGTGGGTTCTTACCACA
Source organism: Pseudomonas baetica (assembly GCF_019733355.1). Classification (GTDB taxonomy): domain Bacteria; phylum Pseudomonadota; class Gammaproteobacteria; order Pseudomonadales; family Pseudomonadaceae; genus Aquipseudomonas; species Aquipseudomonas baetica_A. The sequence continues at coordinate 163,909 of NZ_JAIHLQ010000010.1, forward strand.
TTGCAAAATCAACCTTGGGATATCGAGACTGCGTATTTGCGTGGGGTGTCTCACCAAAGGGCCTATGCCCTCAGATGGGAATATGCACTCAGAGGCAATTGGGGTGGTGCCCAATATGCCCAGTATCTGCAGATTGCCGCATCCCCCACCCAAAGATTTATCGAAGACCCGGCGCGACGCCAAGGACGGCCGTTTCATGCCCATCACGTTCATAGCCTCATTCAAATGGCCCCTCACCTTGCATTAGCTGCGGGCAGCGGCGCGGTCATCGTTATGTTTGGCTCCGATGCCAACCAACCCGCCACCGCACAGAACTGGGGGCACACTGTCGCCATGGTGCGTACTGGAGCTGGGATCTATCAATTTCTTGATGTTAACGAGGGTCGGTATAGCTGGCAGGCTGGTGCCACCAACGCCGTGGTCGCACAAGAAGTAAGGCAGAAGCTACGCGATTGCTACTGGGGTTGGGGCATCCGGGATATCTATATATTTAAGGTCGGCTAATAACCTCGGTCCTACACCTGCCGACACACATTTCTGTAGGAGCCGCCGAAGGCTGCGATCTTTTGATCTTCCACCCCGCAAACCTATGGGAAATTTCCTGCAAAGCGCCGGGGTGTTCATGAACTAGGCGAGTTGGTGCGATGTGGATAGGCTCTGTGTGTCGCCTCAAAATCGGCGATACGGACGTGCAAGTCCGGCGGGAGTACACATTGGTTATGGCAATTCGCCGAGCGTTTTCCTATGCTCGCGGATCGTTATGGCTGCTGTGTATGGGAGACCTTCGGGTCTGCCGGGTTACTCCACCGGTCTTGCACACCTATGCACAGCTGCCACCACTTTCGAAGTGCGAGCGAAACGGTGTCGGCTTCTTTAACTGGAGTAAGACCGAATGATCAAACCAACACCCAATCCCCCAAAAAACCCAGACGTTTCGCCCTACGAATCTCTGGAATCAAAGAAATTCCACGAAGCCGCCGAGCGCGCCCTCGATCACCATTTCAAACCCGCCGTCGAACCACGACCAAAACGCCAGGGCGGCCTCTTCAGCCTCTCCCCCGGAACCGACGCCGAAGCCCTCATGGCCAACGCCTCCGAAGACCTTCTGTCCATCAGCGTCATTTCCGCCGACCTGGCCGACGACCTCGAAGGCTCACGCCGCTCAGTCGCGCTGGCACTGAGCAGAATGTCGGACGGCGTGAGATTGATGGTCGAAGGCATGCTCGACCACATTGAAGTGCGCAGTACGCCGACCAAGCCGTGAAGCGATTTGCGGATGCAGAAAGGGGACGTTAAGTCCCCTTTCTGCAATTGCCTGCAAAAATCCAGACACAAAAAAGCTGCCAATCAGGGCAGCTTTTTTGAGAATCAAAAACCTTCAACCGGCCAGTCGACCGACAGGCTCGAAATCACAGCCGTTGGACAGAGCAACATCCAGAAAGCGGCTGCGCTTACCGGAACGCTTGGCCAAAGCTTCACGAGCTTCAGCCTGGAACCGGGCAGCCATCATAGGCTTGGGTTCATGTTTGGACTTTTTCATGGAAACCTCTCGCTATTTCTTCACCGTTCTCACCTATGACTACGCCGTACTCCACCGGGGTCGCCAACAACGCTTTCTTATCGGGACTAAGCCATTCGGGATAGGCCTGAGTACCAATGCCGGCATGGAAGAGCGTAAACGTCTTTCCATTCGCCGTGAACCAGGCAGTGGCAGACTCCACCACAGGTGAAGTCCACTTTTTTGCCTGTAACGTCACGGTGTGCCCGTCGATACCGACTATTGGTGGCTCTTCGGCAAAGGCACTGGCGGTGGCAAACAGGCTGCCGATCAACACCCACTTAAGGCTGGCCATATTCAATCCTTTTCACTGCAGGGCTCTCCGATTGCAGTTGTCTTTTGCTAACGCCATACGCCTCAATCAGTGCTTCTCGCGAACCCTTCGAGCCAAATGAGCGCTGGTTATTATCGAAGCTGTACTGCTCCAATCGCCCCGCCGTCGAGTAATAGCCGCGCCACTCCGGACAGGCACCGCAACCGCCGTAGCCGCCGATTGAAACAAGGCAGCCCTTGCTGCCTGTCACGCAATCCATTGCCACCACCACGTTGCTCAGCATCTTCGTCTTCGCACCGTCGGAGGTGAGTTGCGAAACCTTGCCGACATCACGCCGCAGCACCTTGCCGCCGATGTTGATCGTTTGGTCTGAGCAGACCGGGATGAGGTGGGTTTCTGCGTCATCCACCGTCACCGATCGGCAGGACGCATGGCGTAAGGCAAAAGCAGAAGCAGAAGCACACTCAGCACGGGCCGAATGAAAAAACGGTTCATCCCATCATCCTTATTCAAACGGCGGCGAGTCCGTGTCGGTTATCGTCAGCAATCGAAACTCGTTGTTCACAAACTCGTAGTAACGGTCGCGGTTAACGCTCTCCAGCGAATTGCCCTGTGCGTCTACTTCGCCATCAAGGGAAATCCCTGTGATGAAAATCAAGCGGCTGTCGGGTTGGTAGAGCATGGCGAACGTGCTGCCGTCGTAGGCATTCGGCAGCCCGCCAGCGACTTCACCGGTTTGTGCATCGAGCACTTCGGCGCAAATAGCACCGCCGCCACAACCCAACGGGTTAAGGATGTAATGGCCGGCGAAGTTGACCTTGCCTTTCAAGGCTTTTGATCGCGCACTGTCCATCACCGGATTACTGTTTTCCTGCGGCACCAGTGCATGGTGGGTGCCGGTGAAAACTGGTGTGACGGGGTAATCCTTGAAGTCGGGGTCGGCGGCGAATGCCAGTGAAGCGGCGACCAACAAGATGACGCTGAGTAAAACCGAAAATCCTTTCACGCTGTAACTCCATCTATGCGACATACCGTCGGGATGTTCATTGGAAGGCAATGCCACGCACCGCTGTCTTGATCTGTTCGAACCCTTGGGCGCTGATCGACAACGGCGTGGCTGAGCCTGATTCCGCCGAGCCGATCAGCACGTCTTTGCCCCGCAGCAGGCAAAAGGCGACGCGGGTGATATGGCGTCGTGACTTGTCGTGGAAACCGAAGATGAACCCCGACGACTTTTCCCCGCCCCATTGCTCGAAGGTGTAGGTGTTCGCGCGACCCGCCAGCGAATTGGGCACCCAGCCCTGATCGGTGAGCGTCGCCGGGCACCTCCGGTCGTTGTCATCACGCAGTACTTGCACCGCAAACGCATCGTCCTCTGGAGGTTTCCAGTCGGTGAGAAGGGAAAAGTACTCAGTGTTTTCACACATCAGGCCAAACCACGGCTGACTGAGGTTGGCAGGTTTCTCGAAGTGCCACTCGGCGCCACTGGACGTTTGCGCTTGCCACAGCCGAGGGGCGCTGGAGGGTTTGGGTAGTTGTTTGGCCGCGACAAACACCGGATAGAAATCGTCGAACGTCAACCATTGGTCCTGCACCAGCGGCATGGAAAAGCGGCAAGAGCCCATGTCGACAACGGTCTCGGCAGGGCCGCTGGCAATGGTCGACTGGCCGGGCGCGCTACCGAGCAGCACGGTATCTGCGGCAACGCCATAGCCCGTTTGTGCAAGCGCAAACAAACCGAAGAGCAACCCGCGAAAGCCTTGAATGCTCACTTCATATCCTTCGAATTCATCAATTCCAACTCACCATCCCGATACACCACCTCACACCCCACCCACGCCGGATCAACCTGCGGCATCACCGCCGACGGCTTGCGCAACTCCCGCAGCAACGTCGAGCCATGGGACAACCGCCCACCCATTCGCGCAATCACCGCCCGCGCGGCTTGATAGTGCGCATGACGCCCCGGATCGAGGGTGTCTTCAAGCAAAATATCCTCGCCGAGGATGCCCCGCACCTGCCCCGGATAAATCATGAACCCGGTGGCCTGCTCCGCACCTTCGCGACCGTCCTGCCAGAAGCTGCCGTCGCGGCTTCGAACGTCGGGATGCGGCGCGAACCAATGCTCGCGATCCGCCAACGGCATGGCGTGGTGCAGGCGGAAGAAGATGCGCATCAGGTTGTCGCGATACCACTCGCGCACTTGCAGGTAGTAGCCGCGCAGGCCCGGCAGGCCGATCGAATGCGCGAGGCGGATCAGCCCTGACCATTGCGGAAATGGCTGGAGCGGCAACTCGCTCGCCGTCGGCCGAGGGGTGGCCGGATCGGTCTCCCACGGCAATCGATGCGGGCTGTTCCCAAGGTTGTCGTAAGCGGTCGGCGGGCGCCCGAGCCAATCGCCGCCGCTACTGGCCAGCGCCGTGGCGATGCACAGATTGCCTTGCACCACGAACACGTAAAACCGGGTGAACCAGTCTGCCAGTTGCTGGCCGTCGGCACCCTGGGCGACGAGGTCGGTCAACTCCTGATCGAAACGCTGCAAGCCACGTTCAAGCGTCAGCAGATGATCACGGGCAATGCGTTGCATACGCAAAAACAGCGGCAACGAACGCAGCATTTTCAGTGGTTGCCACGGCAGATGTGGAGTCGCGCCGCCGACTTCACCGGCGTAGTTGCTGGCGCTGATGCCCCAGTCGGCGAGTCGGGCGAGGAACAGGTCGTTGTTGATGTAGGACGCGCCGCCGAACACGGCGGTGAACGGCTCGTTGTCCTGCAACACTCGCGCATCCCAGCGCGCCATGATCGCTGGAATACTCGCCGCTGCCCGGCGCTGGGCGTACTCCACAAAGACGCTCGGTTGCGGCGGCAGGATCTCGGCGATGTTGGCGGCCGTCAGGTGGCGGCGCCAGCCGTAGTCGCTGATCGGCCGATATTGCAGCAGCCACAGTTGCGTACCGTCCCAGGCCCATTCGACGTCGCCTGGTACGTAGTGAAATACCCGCAGCACGTCTTGCAGAAATTGCCATAGCCGCTCTTCGGTCAAGCCGTGGGATGGCGTGAACGCGCCGCTTCGCCAGGCATCGCCAACCCGCGAAAGCGTTGCCCGCGAAGGGCTGACATGACCGTCGGCCAGCGATTCGAGATGGCCTTCAACCCACTCCAGCTCTACCGAGAGATGTCGCACGAAGGCGATCCCGGACACTACCGGGGTGACGAAGCGCTGCACCACCACTTCCTCGACGCCTTCGGCCGTCAGTTCGGCGATGCGTTTAGGCACGTTGGCGGTCGGCTCGCGCAGATAGGTGGTGCTCAACCCGGCATTCGCCGAATCGGCCTGATCCTCGCCATAACTGGAGGAGCGCACCGCCCAGGTCACATCAGGTTGAGCAGCGAGAAATGCCGGCAGACGCGGATCGGTGCAGTCGCTGAGCGTCAGCGCCGCCGGCACCGGCTGCCGGGCCAGTTCAGCCAAGCGCAAACGCCCGCCCTTGGTGTGCGCAACAAACCCGCGCTCGCCCGACTCCAGCCACTGCGCAAACTGCGCGGGTGCGTCGATCCACGGGTAATGGCCCCAACCGGGTTTCAGGCTGATGGTCAGATCTGCGCGCGCAAGAATCGCCGACCATGCCGCCGCTTGTTCGATGCCCAGTACCTTGTCCTGATCGCCCCAGACCAGTTCGACCGGGTCGGTGATCCACTCCAGCAAGGGCAGCGCGGTGTCGGCACGGATCAGATCCCAGTGCGGCACAAACGCACGGCAGCGCGCATAACCGGCGCCCATGCGCTGATACTGCGCGGGCGTCCAGGTCTGGTTGGAGAACTTGCGCGCGAACAGCGTGGGTTTGTTCGACAGCAGCCAGTGAATGGACTTGCGGATCGGCAGCGGTGACATCAGTGCCGGCAAGCGACGCTGCCACAAAAACGCCCCGACCGGCGCCAACAGAACACTGCGAGAAAAATGTCCGGGCCGACGTTGCAACGCGTGCAGCACCAGCAACGCGTTAACCCCGACGGCCATGATCGCACTGCCCTGCTGCGTCATCGCCAGCAAGGTCTGCGCGTAGTCGGCAAGATCCTCACAGGGTGGCTGCGGATTGGCGCCGAAGCCCGGCAATTCCAGCGGCACCACGTCGTAGCGCTGAAAGTGCGGCAACGCGTCATCCCACCAATCGGCGGCGCTGCCATTGCCGGCCAGCAGGTACATCAACGGCTTGCTCATGGGCGATCCTCAGGTCAGATCGCGCAGAGCGGCGTCGAGGGTTGGATAGCGGAATGTGTAGCCGGCCTCGGTCAAACGCTGCGGCACCACGCGCTGACCGTCGAAGAACAACTGAGCCATTTCCCCGGCCAACACACGCACTGGCGCGGCTGGAATGTGGAACCACACCGGGCGCTTGAGGACCTTGCCGACGTTCTCGGCGAACGCTGCCTGACTGACCGTTTCAGGCGCGACCATGTTGTAGGTGCCGCGCAAATTTTCATCGTGAAAGGATCGAGCGATCACCTGAATCACATCGTCGCGGTGCACCCAACTCATGATCTGCCGACCATCGCCCATGCGACCGCCGAAGCCCAGGCGGAACGGCAGCAGCAACGGCAACAACGCACCGCCGGGGCCGAACACCACGCCGAGGCGCAACACCACCTGACGCACGCCAAATTCCGTCGCCGGTTGCGCCGCCGCTTCCCACCGCGCGCAGAGTTCGGCCATGAAACCGGCGCCCTTGCTGGCGTGTTCATCGAGACTTTCGCTGGCATCGCGCACGCCGTAGAAACCGATGGCCGAGGCTTGAATCCACAGCGTTGGTTTTTGCTTGGTGTTCTTCAACCAGGTCATCAGTGCTTCGGTTGTACCGACTCGGCTGGCGAGCAGTTGCGCCTGACGTTTGGGAGTCCAGCGCGGGCCGGCGACGGGGGCGCCGGCGAGATTGATCACTACGTCGAAGGCTTCGTCGTGGCTGAGTTCGCTGAGCGAATGTACGCAGCGGACGCGGCCGTTGAATAGATTGGCCGCGTTCAATGGATCGCGTGTCAGTACGCTGACGGAGTGGCCGGCGTCGAGCAGTTGGTTGACTAAGGCTTCACCGATAAACCCTGTGCCACCAGTGATCAGCACGCGCTTGTAGGCGCTGCCGGCAAACGGATTGGACGTACTCTGAGGTTTTACTCGAGGGGATTTCCGGCAGTCATGGCGATACAGCCAGACCAGCGGCGGCAACAGCATCAGCAGCGCAAAACCGTCGAGCCACAGGTGCGACCAGACCTGTTGTTGCGCTGACAGCCACATGTCCTGCGGTGCCCACAACAGGACACCAGCGATCAACCAGCCCCACACACTCGGCGCTTTCGAACGATTGCCGATGTGCACCAGCGCGAGCATGTACAGCGAATAGCTTTGCAGCGTCGCGCCGAACAGCGCGAGCCACCAGACCTGCTGTTCGTGGCCGGCCGCGGGCACCGCTTCAGCGCCCCAGAATGCGCGTTCGAGGGTGTGCAAATAGCCGTCGAGTAAACCGGAGTGACCGGCCCAGGTCAGGGTCAGACCGGCGAGAATGTGCACAATTGCGGCGGCGTATAGCCAGAGCACTAACGCGGGGCGAAGGGAGATCGAGGGGGCTGGCATTCCGTGTCCTGAGCGCATTCCTTGGGGGTGGGGAGTTTAAAGGAAAATCGCGGTCGTCAGATGCTCAAAAACTAAACGTTTTACCGGACGGATTCAGACTCAACGACTGCGAAAACGCATCAAACATGACCTGGCATTTCAAATGCAGTGACTGGCCTTGATCGATTCCGCGCCTTGCGATCCCAATCGTTTCACGCTGTCGATGCTCGACTGAATATCTTTGTCAGCCGCCATTTGATAACAGGCTAATGCTCGGGACATATCCTTCGCTCCCAAATCGCCACTTTCGAAAGAAGAAGCCAAATAAATCATCGCCTCTGTGGAACCCATGGAAACAGCACGAATAACCTGTTTTTCTGCCTCCGCGGGATGGAGGCAAGGACCGCTGTAGTCGGTGGAATTGCCTAAACAAAAAAACGTGGCATAGCCCAACGCACCACTCGGTATTTTCGAGGCTGCTTTGAACAATGCCTCAACTCTAGGGGTTTCCAACTGCGACGCCATTTGCGAAAGACTCAGGCTTGCTGCCGACAAGCTCGCCTGTGCATCACCCGACTCTGCAGCACATAAATAATTTTCCAGGGACGCTTCAATCAACTCCACCGTAAGCGGGTATTGCTCAAGAAATCCCAACCCACCTAACGCTTCGGCACGTTGATAACAGAAGTTCTCGGCGCGACTCCTTCCAGAGGTTTCCGTTGCGACAAGATCCTTTTCGCTGATCGACCAATCCTCAATTCCCTCCAGCACCCAACAGGCCTGCCGAGAGAAGTTGAAGATTTTCACATTGCTGTTTCCCGCTCGCTTATCCACCACGTTGACGTGACTGTCGTCGACCTCTTCGATCTCGACTCCAGGTGTCTTGCCGGGTGGGATTGCAGCCATCAGTGGATAGCTGAAGGTAGCTCCACTGACACCCGAGGTCGAAGGCTCAAAAGTACTTCGATCCTTTCCCGCTACCGGTTTCAACACCAGCGACTTGACCGTCATCGCAGTGAGACGGCGTTGTGATTCGCTGTTGGCGGAAAACGCTGTCAGGAAAGGCGCGAACTCCTCCGAGGGGCAAGCGTCGCTGGTCGGTGCCGTCGAAGCGCTCTTATCGGATGCAAGCGCAGGGACAATCTTGTCTAGATACGCCGAGCGCTCGCGACTCATTCTGGCGATGCACAAGTTGCTGACCGCCACGTACGCAGGCTTACCCACCTCGATCTCGAACGCCTCCAACGGACAGTTCGCATCGCGCAATTTCAACCACGCACGCTGCGACTCTTTAACCTTCGCCGCGTACTCCGCGCCCAACGCCGGATCTGTTCGATAGTCAGATTCAAGCCGCGCCATCAGCTGCTTGTAGCTAACGTTCAACTGCGCATCGGCAGCCTTCTTCGCCGCCTCAGAGCAGGGCACCATTTCCATGCTTGAGGTGACGTTGCTGCAGTCATCCTCCGCATAGGCTGCCGAAATGGGCAGTAACAGAGCAGCCAACAGCGTTAAGACTAAGCGTTTCACTGTGTTCATCCTTGAGTCATTCGGGTTTTGCGATTGGTGAATCGGGTGACGCATTGCTTCGGTCTGTTCATCTCCCAATAAGTGCTGAGCAACACTTTGCGTTTTTTGTCGACGCGCAGATTGACGAAACCATCGCCGCAGTCCGGCTGCAACTCCTCGAACGTGCCGGTTTTGGCTTGGTAAACGAACACACGGTAGTAGTCGTAGGTGCCCATGCCGTCATCAAGCTGCCAGATCGCGAAATCCTGGGCGCCGTCGAAATTAAAGTCGTCGAACTGCACGTGGAGTTCGTTTTCGGCTTCAAAATTGATTGTTCGCGACTCGCTATGTGCATCGCTTTTAACCGCGATATTCAGCGTTGAGCCTTCGAGGGTTAGCGTTGCTTCGACGCCTTGGGTTGGACTGAATGTGGTGGTTTCGGCCAACGCCGGGATCGCCCACAGCAGGCCGAGCAGTGATACCGCTAGAGTTTTGAATTGCATGTGCTTGCCCCTACTCCCACTTGCATCCGGACTCCTGGGAGGAGTCGATGTTGGGGTTACTCAAGAAGTGGTAAACCTTACCGTTGGACTTTTTCGTGTACTTCATCGAGACGATCTGCGTCCCTTGAGTCACGAAATCGTAGGTCCCCGCGACCTTGCCATTGACGACTTCAGACCACATTGTGGCGCTCTGCCAAGGGGTGTCAGAACCGAGCATCTCTTCCTCGGTATTCGTCAACACAATAGAGATGGGCTCACTGGACTTGGCGTACTTGACGAAGCCACCTGACCATTTGCTGGACGCGTCGTAAAAGGTACGGAACTCAAACTTTACCGGACTGGATTCGGAGAGTTCGAAGCAAAAGGATTCGCTGGTGACTGCGCCGTGAGCCACTAGCGGGAAGAGGCTGGATAGTAGAATAAGTACTTTTTTCATGTTCATTTCCTTATGAGAGATCGGGGCGTACTGGTCTATTCCGATCCCGCTACACACTGCCCATCCTGAAGATCAGGAGCCAGCGCCCGATTTCCCGACAGATACCAGCTCGCAAGCGACTGACTCTCGCAATAAGCGTTCTTCTCTGCATCGTAATAAAACGCCACTTTATGATTGGCCATCCCGCCCCGGTTGGGGACGAACAACTCGACGGCGAACACGACATCGGGCATAGCAGTTTTTCTATCCGACATCAGCGAGGGTGGCCCCAGAAACTTACAGGGCACGCCGTGAAAAGGCCGATCCAACTGGCCTTCTTGATACCTGTAAATCGCACAAATGCTATTCGGATCTTCAATAACCACGGCAGTAATCGTTCCACCACTCCAGTTCACGACGCCACCTGCAATGGAGTGGAAACTATCGAAAGGCATTTCACTTTCCTTCGTTAGCGCAGCGACCATGGCGGCGGGCATTGCTTGGCTTGTACTGACACCGGCCGGCGCTGCGCTAGCGGACAATGCCCACGGCAATGCCAGGAACAGCAGCGAAACGACTTTCACTGTGACTCTCCGATGGCCCGGCTGCCAGATGTGCAATACACGACCATTACTGCTCCGTACATTCAGGTTCAGCGAGACGTTCACCATCAACGCTGAATTTGCATAACTCGGTAATTTCATTCACTCCAACCAACGACATCAGCTTGAAGGTCAGCTGCAATTCGGTGTCGGAAAACGTCGCCTTATCCAATGAGACATCGGAGAAGCCGTTGTTAAAACTTCTCCCTGCAATGTCGCAGAATGCTATCGAGTCGCTCCACTTTGGGCTATTAGCGGGCGAAGACCGGACACCCAAAACTTGTATTTGTGTGGTGCAAACCAAGTTGCCGACTCATGCAGGTCTCTTCAATATCGCAACTTCTTGATTTTCTGTAAGAAAAATCGGGGATCCCTCAGGCACAGCCCACGTTTTCAAATCATTATTAAAACGTGGGAGCCAATATTATTTCTTAAAAATATAGTTTACTTCTCTTGACTTCGCTCAAGCGCCTTCTTAGGTATGTTTTTTGCTTTTCCTGACTTCTGCATCAAGTCGACATACTCTTTATAGTAAGCCGCTGACCGCGCCCTATCAGTCTCCCAGAGCACATCTGCGATATTGAGCTTCAACACCACTCTACTAGGAAAATTCTTTTCGATTTCCGCCAGAAGCTTATATGAACTATCGTATTCCCCTGCTTGCGCCAAAGCATAACCAAAATCGTTATATGCAACTACAGTAGAAGCACTTAGAGGATAATCTACTTGCAACTGCAGTAACCGCCCAGGATTAAGATAAGATTTAATCGCATCGTAATCCATATCTTTCAAACGAACCAAAACGACATTATGCGCCAACGCTATAGAGTCTATTTTTCTACCCGCTTCTACTTCAGCTATCTTTTCCGCGGCAAGTTTACGCTGCGTATACCAAGAATAGCTATTACCCCCCTCCTCCAAACTACCTTCATATGCAGAAAGACTTTGGGATAGTGATTTCATATTCCCGATCGAAGCCAAGTCACTTCCGGAGTAAACAAAGGTTTCATACTGCTTACCACTTAGCCCGAGACCCGAGTGTTGAACAGCCCAAACGCACGTAAAAAGAAAATATACTTCTCTCCCTTTAACGGTAAATGCGTCAGTTAACTCAGCTTCCCCTCCCTCAGGCTCACAAGTGTCGGGAATTGCATAGCGCTTCCCACCTTTGGCTATCAAACTACCTCTTAGCGTTTGCCCTCGGTCGCTTTCAGATGATGAAAATTCTACTTTTACAGCTTCATTGAAAGGCGGATCCAAAACAATAATTTGACCTTCCGCCCTTAACCAAGCGGAATAGCCAAAAATCAAAAACAGAACAATATTTCTCATCAATTTAACTCCGCTTCAACCATTCCGCGCAAATTATTAAACAAGATCACCCTATTTGCCAAACCAATTGTTCCGCCATTCACTTTAGTAGATATATCGGCAACATGTAGCGAGATATTCGCCTCAGTCCGCGAAGCATATGAGGTTGCAATCAGACCATTCATATTATTCATATCCCACCAAACAAACGCCGACTCTATCCCATACTTTAATTCATTTACAATCAGATCGGGATCTACCACAAAGTCCTTGGGATCCGCAGGATCCCTTAGATTATGAATTCGTGTATATTCACGATAGTTAGATTTACCGGTTAATTGGATGATGCCTCTACCCCGATACTTATACCCTTCTTGGCTCGCCTCGTCTCCATTACCATTTCTGCCGCCATAAACATAGCTACCCAAATTAACCGGGTTATGCGCATATGTAGCTGACTCACTCCACAACTTTGGACGCAGTCTTGGCAAAACAATACACTCGTCCTGCGCCGCATTATAACCATTCTGATTATTCCGACAACCAAACATCTCCCTCATGCGGCGGGGGTTATAGTCAAGATCCTCCTGTCTAATCTTAAACCCGCTTTCATGTCCTACCTGAGACAATAGATGAGCGATCCTCAATGGCGTATCAATTTTGTATAGCCTTGCGTATTTATTCAAAAATGGCAGTATCGATTCACAATAATCATCGGCAATGTTCGGCCTAGCCGCTTTCAGCATTGTTCGAGTTATTAACTCCCTTTCTGCCTTCCCTGCAAAATTGCCAATAAAACCTAAAGGATGAATGTGCCAGACATTTGCACTATCGATACCATGCTTACCCTTCAGCTTGTCCCACCAGCTCAATCGTTCGATTCGAGCCTTTTCCTCTACCCACGCTTTATGAGGATCAGAATCGCTGTGACCAATGATTTCATCCAGAGCATCCCAAGTTTCTTTTTTGTAGTCCCATTCATTCTCATACCGCGTCACCATCTGCGATATAGGTTGAGAGAACCATGGTTTGCCCAACGCCTCAGCAATTTCAGACGGCGCGATTTTTTTATCTCCATTCCTGTCGAGAATTTTGTACAACGTCTCATTAACAGAGCCAGCTAGGGCGGTCTCTACATTCGGCAGATACGACTCTCGCTCTTGTTCATCGAGACTCTCTTGAGCATGCAGAAAAGCTGCTAAGTGATCGACATTGCTTGTAGTTTCGTTAATAAAGGTGAACCCATCCCACTCAAACGGAGAGTGCCGCGAGAGCACTGTATCGGGTTCTGCAAACCATCCATCAATTCCATTACCATCTTTGCCACCTAACAACCCATCTAAGCGCCACCAATAGGTAGTGGAAGTCGATGTACCCATCACTACAGACTCTTTGATTTTCTTCTCCGCGGGTAATGCTTCAAGCAGTCCAACAGGAATATAGAAGTCATAGCCAACTTTGTTTCCTGGATCTGCTGTTTTAGGAGGATTCGTGGCATTCATATGTGGTGCATGAGTAACCAACAGCGTATCAACTGGTATCTTGACTAACGTCTTTTCAGCAGCGGGCAGGCCGATAGCCTTCTCTTTACTTTTGCTAGTAAAAGCTTCCACGTCCTCACAGCTGAAAACTTCGAGGTGTAACAAATTCTTCGGCGCGGAATCTGCATGGGTCTGATATTTCCCAACATGCCCCAACACCTCACCGGCCTTAACTTTGAAGGTCTCAGCAAGTGGAATTACCTGCCCAATAGGAGCATGGGGCTCGTTCTTGGCCTCCAAATCTTCAAGCCAGACAAATCCAGGCAATTTACCGTCATCACCTGCGTTGAGAGCTGGAATAGGCTGACCGCTTATGATCTCCACTAGCTTACGGTACTGTCTTGCGGCTTGTTCGTCGCTAATTCTGATCTGTGTACCCGCCGGTAAAAACGCGATAGGTTGCCCACCGCGGGTCGTATCGCGAACGTTGGCGCCGCTCTTCTGGTCTGGAGGAGCGTCTTGTGCTTCCTCCCCTACCAAGTAGCTCTCCCCCCCCAGATGTTTCATTTCCCCCTTAAATACCCATCCAGTGTTGACAGCCAAGCTGGGAAACTCAGGCGTCACGCTTACTACCGCAAGCCAGCTTTGGTTGGACGGTGCGGGTTTGGTGAGAACCGTAGTGCCACGGGGTAGTACGGCCAATATAGGTGTTTGGGACGAATTGCCTTCACGAACCCTTAGCCCCAATGATTTGGTTCGAAGATTTTCCTTTACTTGATAAAGGCCTTTCCCCCAGAAACCCGGTGGCTTAAGCGAAGGATTCGCTTTATAGGTTTCCCAATCAAGCAGGTGCATATAGAGACTGAAGAACGTCAGGCTCGGCCCAGGCGCAGCAGCCGCACCGGTAGCAGGAGCCGGCGTAGAAGGTGCAGGGAGCTCAAGTCGATGCTTCACCAACACAAACCCCGTCGAATAAACCGAGTGCGTCGAGCCAAAATCAGATGTCGGATATTTCTCGTCAATACGGTAGGCGACGACCTCTCCATCAGCGATGCACCTGACCTCTGTCAGATCGTTGACCAATCCAGAAGCCTCATCGAAATGAACACCACCATGCCAAAGACCGTTGACCCCCAACGGGTAGTAACCATCTTTGGCTTTGGCTAACGCCTTGTAGAATTGCTGCGGACCGGTCGCTTCGCCGGTACCCACTTTCAGGGGATACGACCATTTTTGAATTTTGTTCGTTGTCTCTGTCATTACCAATTACCTGAATTCTGATCCCTGGTGGCATGGATTGCCGTCGATGTATTACCCAGAAAAATTGAGCATGCGCTTTGGCTTGCGTTTGATCTTTTCCTCAGGCGAATTCGCCAACGCCTGATCCATCAAACTCCCCGCCTTATCCTTATCCGCCGCCCCCGGCAGCACCGGCGGCTTAATCCCGATGCCTGTTCCGGAACCAGCCGAACCGCCAGCGTTGATCTTGATCACCGGCCCAACCACCGTCACGCCACCGCCATCGAGCTTGATAAAGCTACCGCCGCCAAGAATGGTCAGCTCAGTCCCGGCTTCAATAACGATCTTGTCCCCAGCCTTGAGGTGTATCTCTTTCCCCACGCTGGTCAGTTGCGCAGTCCCCAGCTTCACATGCTGGTTCTGCCCAATCGTCAGGTGTTCATCCAGCTTCGCTTCAATCTTGCGGTCGGAAATCGTGGTGCGGTGTTCCTCGGCCTTCAGCTCGGTGTAGCTGTTCTTCTCCACCGTGTCATGACGTTCATTACCGACCCGAATCTTCTGATCGTGCTCAACGTTCTCATCCCAATCGCGCTGCGCATGAATGTAGATCTGCTCGGCGCCTTTCTTGTCTTCAATGCGCAATTCGTTGTAGCCGCCACCACCCGGCGAGCTGAGTGTCTTGAACACGCTGCGCGTCTTGTTCGCCGGCAGTGCGTACGGCACCGGGTTTTCCTTGTGGTACAGGCAGCCGGTGACGAGGGGTTGGTCGGGGTCGCCTTCGAGGAAGGTGACGAGGACTTCCATGCCGATGCGCGGGATGCTGATGGCGCCGTAGCGGTCGCCGGCCCAAGAGCTGGAGACGCGCAGCCAGCAACTGGTTTTGTCGTCGGCCTGGCCTTCGCGGTCCCAGTGGAATTGCACCTTGATGCGGCCGTATTGGTCGCAGTGGATTTCTTCGCCTTTGGGGCCGGTGACGTGGGCGGTCTGGCTGCCGAGGACGCGGGGTTTCGGGTGTTCGAGGGCCGGGCGGTAGAACACGTCCCACGGGGTGGCGAGGAAGGTGTTGCGGTAGCCCTGGTGGAAGTCGTCCTTGTTGTCGGTGGTGTCGCTGGTCACGCCTTCTTCGAGGACTTGCGGCTGTTTGCCTTCGTGGACGATTTCGGTGAGCAGCCACAGGTCGTTCCACTCGGTGCGCGGGTGATCAGACATTTCCATGAAGTGGCCGCTGACCAGTGTGGTCTGGTCGCCGCGACCTTCGGCCTGGCGGTAGTCGGCGCGGTGGCGTTCGAGGGCGCGTTGGCTGAGGAACTTGCCGCGCGCGCGGTCGATGAAGCGGCCGGGGTAGTCGTAGTCTTCGAGATCCGGTTCGGCGTCTTTGCTATCGAGAG
>NZ_JAIHLQ010000110.1 GCF_019733355.1 Pseudomonas baetica
AGGAGGCGGATTCACATCCGCCGTCCTCTCACACCACCGTACGTACGGTTCCGTATACGGCGGTTCAGGTTATACGGTTAAGTCGGTTTATCGTGTCCAGTATCGAGACCAGGCCGAGGTTGTCCCATCGTTTCTTCGCCAGCGCCTGATTCATATGTGACGCTCCCGAGTTCCACCATGGGCCGCGGCCGTTGAACACTGATTTGCAGGCCCGCTCCTCTTTGAGTCCCAAGCGCATCAGGTTGCGCGCCCTCGTGGAGGGCCACTTCCATTGACGCCAGAGGACGCAGCGAAGCTTGCGCCGCACCCAGCCGTCCAGTTCTTCAAGTGGCCTTCTGCTTCGGCTAAGCTGGAAATAACCCGCCCAACCGCGTAGTACCGGGTTTATTCGCTCGATGATCGTAGCCATCTTGCAACCCTGTGCGCCGTGCAGCAGCTCTCTGAGCCGATCACGCAAGCGATTCAGGCTCATCGTTGCCACTTTCAGCTTCGGCTGTTTATGCCAGCTCATCCCGTAACCTAAGTAATCACAGACCCATGGCCGTGCCACGCGGCTCTTTTCCCGATTCAGCGTTAGTTTCAAACGCTGATTCAGGAAGCGCTCAACCCCGGCCAGCACTCGTTCGCCAGCACGGCGACTGCGCACATAGATGTTCGCATCGTCGGCATAACGCACAAAGCGATGCCCCCGCCGCTCCAGTTCGCGATCGAGTTCGTTGAGCAGGATGTTCGACAGCAACGGCGAGAGCGGGCCGCCTTGCGGCGTCCCCTCCTGCCGTCGGCTGACGATCCCGCCCGACATGATTCCGGCTTCGAGATAACGACGGATCAGCCTGAGCACCCGCCTGTCTTCGATTTGACGCTCGACGTAGGCCATCAATACATCGTGGTTGACCCGATCAAAGAATTTCTCCAGGTCAAGTTCCACGCACCAGCGGTGGCCCGCCGCCACATGGGCACGGGCAGTTTCAATGGCTTGATGAGCGCTTCTACCCGGACGAAAACCGTAGCTGTAATCCGAGAACAGAGGGTCGAAGATCGGCGTGAGCTGTTGCAGCAGGGCCTGTTGGATCAGGCGATCCACGACACAGGGAATGCCCAACTGCCGTGTTCCACCTTTGGGTTTTGGGATTTCAACGGCGCGCACACCTTGCGGGTGATACACGCCGGCCAGCAACCGAGCCTTGAGAGTCGGCCAATACTGTTTCGTGTAGTCCGCCAGTTGATCGACCGTCATGCCATCGGCACCCGGTGCGCCCTTGTTGCTGACCACACGTTGATACGCACGCCTGAGGTTGGCCGGTGCAAGCACCCGCTCCATCAGCGTGTCCGGCTCCGCGTTCGTCCACGTCACAGACGCCGCCGATGCCTGCGCACTGCCAGCCGCAAACCCTGGATTCCGTCCAGAGCTTGGGGTTACAGCCCTCTTGTGGAGAGATTTCTGCTTTTCGGACATTCGACGAGACTCTAACGCCTACTGGCGGCATAACCTGTTCGGCCCTTGGTGGCGTGGTTTTTTTTCCGCCACTTACTACGGCCTCGGCTGACTTCTGCAGGTTCATCCCGTCGCCTCTCGGCGCTCGGTA
The DNA here is from genome assembly GCF_019733355.1 of Pseudomonas baetica. Classification (GTDB taxonomy): domain Bacteria; phylum Pseudomonadota; class Gammaproteobacteria; order Pseudomonadales; family Pseudomonadaceae; genus Aquipseudomonas; species Aquipseudomonas baetica_A. Next base: position 1,587 of record NZ_JAIHLQ010000110.1, read on the forward strand.
GCACGATGGCAAACCTGCAGATCTCCCAGGGTAATTCGCGCGACCTTCCTGCTTATGCCTGTCGGATATACGTCACAGCGCTCCGTGCAAGTATCGGGCTTTGACGATTGTGGCCGTCTTACCCCGCTGTGCCGCCTCATCCGCTTCCTGTTCGTCAGGCCAGCATTTTGCCTCGGGCTTCCTTCAGATTCGCAGTCACCCGCGACACCCTTGCCTCTGGCTAACACTTCCCCTTGCCGGGTGTGTAGAGGACTTTCACCTCCAAGTCGTTCGGCTCACCACCACAGTGAGCTGAACAGCGCCAGTCACGGCGCTACGCGCCATGCCTGGCGCACCACAAAAA
>NZ_JAIHLQ010000111.1 GCF_019733355.1 Pseudomonas baetica
CTTGCTTGACCGCTTCGATCTTGAATTCTTCGGGGTAACGCTGACGACTCATGGCACCTCCTATTTGGGCCTCATTATGAGGCTTGGAGGTGTCTACGAAACCAGGGGCGATTCAGTTTTCTGGGGTGTGCCGCAGCTGTGTCCAGCTGACACAACGTCGCATGGCGATCTGGCGAAGGACACCGCTACCACTAAAAGCGGGGCGAAGAAACTTCCTAACCTTCAAAATATCAACCAGTACAAGGTGGCGGTGTTTTTGGCCAGGGAGGCTTCGTTGGGGCTTATGGAGGACGCCTTCAACAGGTGGCCGCTTTTGAAGCAACTCAATGGCAAGCATGTAGCGTTCGAGACGTTTGTAGACCGTCGTAGCATCGGCGAGACGCACTGAATATGGGCGTGAGTTGGAAGGTGCTCGTTGCCTGCGGACTGCTTTGCTCTCTCTCAGCCAACGCGCAGATGATTCCAGGTTGTCGGTTGGACAGTTCTTCGGCCGCATTGGTTGAACAGACCATTAACCGAGCTGCCCAGGCCTACCGGGAGCTCGGAAAGGCACTGCCTTTCGATACTGTCGTCGTGAACCCGCGGGCAGCGTTAATTGAGGGACGTACTCTAACTGCCTATATCGTTACCAATGCCAATTCAGATGGAATTGACGCTTATGGCTGTGCTACTCAAGCAGTCACGAAGGATGCCCCCTTAGACGAGCTGAGCGTACGTGGCGGCTGTCTGATTGTTGCTGCTGAGAGACTAGAGCTTCGTTGCTCTTCAAGTGCGGTGGCGCTGTTTGGAGATATCGGTGAAAAACTGGGTCGAGCCAATCCGGCGCTGCTGTATGTGCTCGCTCATGAGCTTGGCCATGTCTATCAACGGCAGGCTGGCGAGTACGAAGGTCGAGTCGCTCAACTCGAACTAGCTCAAGATCGCGAAGCCAAGCTTCAAGCACTGCAAGACTCATGCGACCCGGTCTCAACCAAAAGGGAGGAGGATGCTGATGCCTATGCCCTAGACGTAATGAAGCTACTGCTGCCAGAGCCGCCGTATCGGGAGCCGCTCTTCTCGCATCGTGGCTCGCTTCTGTGGAATGTTGATCAGCTCGTTCTGGCAGCCAACGCATGGCAGCAATCCTCGCTGGCGCAGGAATTCATTAGTCGCCCAGTGGTGCATGAGACCTTTGTGCCAACGGAGTTCCCTACGCCTGAGGCTACTGTCGAAGCGAAAGCCCGCAAGTTCGTTTGTGAAGTTATGACCGGGAAGTCTGGAACAATTTATCACCCTCTACAGTCAGCGACGCACCCTTCGCTCGATCAACGGATGGGACGTATTGCTGACGCAATGAGGCCAATCTCAGTCTCTTTGCCGAATGACACCAACAAGACTCAATTTGCGTCGGTCGCAAAGCTCCAAAGCGACCTAGGCCCAATCTTCAGCCAAATCTATCGGGAAACGGCGGTCTATATGGAGTCAATGCAGGCGGCTATTTGCACGGTGGTCAATTCGCCTGAACCCCCAGCCTGCGATTAGGAACGTGGGTTTCGAGTAGGCTATTCCTGCTTCAGTGCTTCCATCGTTTCGGGAGCGAGAGGACGTTCCAAGGCGACGTCATCTGCGGTGGAATTGCTGGTGCCCTCTAGCTCTACCCTGTCGCGACTCCTGTATCGATCCCTACTGATTTGGAACTACAAAAGACCCGGCAAAGCCGGGCCTAAATTTAGTGGAACGAGCCTACGACCGCTTAGCTTGTACATTCAGTCGATCGGAACCACCTTCAGCTATACGCTGGAAACCTGGGGTGCGATCGGAACCACCTTCAGCTACACGCTGGAAACCTGGGGTGCGATCGGAACCACCTTCAGCTACACGCTGGGAACCTGGGGTGCG
>NZ_JAIHLQ010000112.1 GCF_019733355.1 Pseudomonas baetica
ACACTTCCCCTTGCCGGGTGTGTAGAGGACTTTCACCTCCAAGTCGTTCGGCTCACCACCACAGTGAGCTGAACAGCGCCAGTCACGGCGCTACGCGCCATGCCTGGCGCACCACAAAAAGTGGAGCCTAATCAGGCTCCACTTGCAGTTTCAGGCTGTCGTCATCCAGCCGTTCGGTATGCCGCACTGTGCCTTGCAATCGTCGGCCTTCAACCCTGACCACCACGGTTTTCGCTTGGTCAAGGCTGTCGGGGAGCGGCGCTGACACCCGCAGGGCGAAGCTGAACGGGTCGTCTTCGACAGCTTCCAGCCCCACCTGACAATCGACACTTTTGGTGATACGACCGAACAGTGTGTCCAAGCCGTAATCCAGATGCGCCGGACTGCTGATGGTGCTCATGGTGCATTCCCCCCGATTTTTTCCAATCGCCAGGCAAAGCCTAGCTCGCCGGTCGCCACATGACGTTTTCCACGCCGAATTTTTCCGCCATCGGTTTGCTGGTCTTCTGCACCTTTTCGCGGCCGAAGCGCGGAATTCGACCCACTCCCGCGTCGCAGCTCGCCCAGTGCCACGCCTCGGCGTTGTCCATTTTGTCCGAGCGGATAATGAACGACTTGGGCGTGCCGTGAAGGGTGTAATCGATGACAAACAGTTTTGCGTTGTTCATAAAGCCCGTAATCCTCCCTGTGGTAATAGAAGGATCGCGGCGCGAGCGGAAAATTCACTCGGATTGTCGGACGGTATCTATCCATGGCGACGCGGTGGCGCACTGGTTACCATGACGCCTTCGCCAACCCCAATGAATGCTCGCCATGGCCCTCGCCGCGCCCCCCGATCTCAGTGACACCGATGTACCCGTGCAGCCGCTGGCGCGCACGTATCCGCGTGGTTTGTATATCGAGCCGCATGAGCATGTCTGGGGGCAGCTGTTGTATGCGATGAGCGGGGTGATGTGGGTTGAAACCCCGCACGAGGCGCTGGTGGTGCCGCCGCAACGGGCGGTGTGGTTGCCGCCCGGGGTGCCGCACGGGATTCGGGTGGTGTCGGATTTGCAGATGCGCAATATCTACTGGCGTCCGGCGCTCGCGGCGACGCTGGATGAGACGGTGCAGGTGATCGAGGTCGGCGGGTTGCTGCGTGAGTTGATCGTCGGGCTGGTGGAGCAGGGCGACAGTGGTGAGCCGGCCTACTACGAGGCGATGGTCGGCTTGGCCTTGCTGGAGCTAAAACGCGCCAGGCGTTCGCCGTTGAAGATCCCGTTGCCGGACGATTCCGACCGGCGCTTGATGAATGTGTGTCAGGCGGTGATGGCCGCGCCGTCGCTGGAAATTTCTTTCGAACAGCACGCGGAACACGCCGGGGCCAGCGTGCGTACATTGGCGCGGTTGTTCAAGGACTGCCTGGGCATGGGCTTCGCCGAATGGCGGCGGCAAGTGCAACTGGCGACGGCGGTGGCGCAGTTGATCCAAGGCGTTGCCGTGAGCGTCATCGCCCGTGAGCTGGGCTATTCGCCGAGCAGTTTCAGCGACATGTTCCGCCGGGAGCTGGGTGTTCCCCCCTCACAATTCACGGCAGACTGAACGCAGATCCTGTGGGAGCGGGCTTGCTCGCGAAGGCGGTGTGTCAGGCAATAGAAATATCGACTGGTAC
>NZ_JAIHLQ010000113.1 GCF_019733355.1 Pseudomonas baetica
CCCCCCCCCCCCCCCCCCCCCACGGTTCGTCTCCCCAAGAGAGTAAAAACATGAGCGATTCCCTGCAGCTGATCCTTGAAGATACCGACGGCACGCAACTGCAAACCTCGTGCACCCGCGTCGCGGTCATGTGGCAAGGCAAAGAGCTGTGGATCCAGCAGGACGGCCGTGGCCAACTGCTGATCGGCGTCGACGTTGAAGAAGGTGATGCCGAGTACGCCAACCTGCTGCTGCGCCCATTGGCGACTAATCTGGTAAGTCTGCAACTGGAAATGGAACCGGCCGACGTCGGCGACGACGAAGACCACGTGCACGGCCCGGATTGCAACCACGACCACTAAGGAAACCGCTTTATGCTCGCCCTCGGCAAACTGCTTGAACTGACCCTCGCCGGCCGCGAACCGGCGGAGAAGACTCAACTGACTGTCGAAGGCGTGCGCATGCGCTGGTTGAGCGAAGGTGCGCTGGAAGTCCGGCCACCGCAAGCGCGTGACAATGGCCTGGACTTGCTGCTGTCAGCAGGCATCCATGGCAACGAAACAGCGCCGATCGAGTTGCTTGATCGGCTGCTGCATGACATCGCTCGCGGCGATCTGAAGCCGCGCGCACGCATTCTGTTCCTGTTCGGCAACACCGAGGCGATTCGCAAAGGCGAGCGTTTCATCGAGCAGGACGTCAATCGGCTGTTCAACGGTCGTCACGAACAAAGCAGCGGCTCTGAAGCGCTGCGTGCCTGTGAGCTTGAGCGGTTGGCGGCGAGTTTCTTCAGCCTGCCGGATCGCCAGCGCTTGCACTATGACCTGCACACGGCCATTCGCGGCTCGAAGATCGAGCAATTCGCCCTGTATCCGTGGAAGGAAGGACGCCAGCATTCGCGTAAAGAACTGGCGCGCTTACGTGCCGCGGGCATGGAAGCGGTGCTGTTGCAGAACAAACCGTCGATAGTGTTCAGCTCATATACCTACGACAAACTCGGCGCCGAGGCTTTCACGCTGGAATTGGGCAAGGCGCGGCCCTTCGGGCAGAACGCCGGGGTCAATGTGTCGCGGCTGGAAACTCGTCTGAAACAGATCATTGAAGGCAATGAGCCTGATCTGGCGCAGGAGGGTCTGGATGGCTTGCAACTGTTTAGCGTCGCGCGGGAAATCATCAAGCACAGCGATGCGTTCCGCCTGAACCTGCCGCAGGACATCGAGAACTTTTCCGAGTTGGAAGTCGGTTATGTACTGGCCGAGGACTTGGCCAATACCCGCTGGATCATCGAGGAAGAAGGCGCGCGGATCATCTTCCCCAATCCCAAGGTCAAGAACGGCTTGCGAGCGGGCATCCTGATCGTACCGGCCACCGACGAAAACCTCGCCTGAAACAATTTGGGGGACCAACACCTATCTCCTGTGGGAGCGGGCTTGCTCGCGAATGCGGTGTGTCAGTGAAACATCTGTTGACTGGCACACCG
>NZ_JAIHLQ010000114.1 GCF_019733355.1 Pseudomonas baetica
CATCATCCCGCATCGTCTGTACTTCCTGAGCCATCTGCAAAACGTGGCCAAGCCGCTTGTTATCAACAATAGCCCCCTGATTGACCGGTGCAAGCCGATCATTAATGCAGTAATCCAACAGGTTGCCATCAGGGCCACGTAATTCAACCCGATCATCGCAATAGTGATAAACCACAATTTCTCGTCCAATCAGACGGCGTTGGGAAGGCGTATCCATCAACAGATATTGCACCTTGTCATATTGCGTCGTAAGCCGTTTTGAGATCAGCCTTGGCTCTTTCCAAAGCAGGATATGATCCAGATTATCATGTGGGCTCAAGGGGCGATGTACATCCAGTTCATGCAATGGAGCTTTGCCAAAACGTCGGTTGTAATCAGCGATAAAGTCCGGTAACCATTTATTAGCATCGTCTATCGAGCTGATGCCAGCTAACCTCAACTCCTTCACCAACCTATCCTGTAAGGTCAGGTGTGCACGTTCGACACGTCCCTTGGCTGCACTGCTATGAGCACAGAACCCCTCGATATTGAGTTCGTCCAGGGCTCGCGCAAACTGTGTTTGTCCCTCACCACGGGAGGACTTGTGATTCACCCTAAAAACGCTGGCCTTGTCGCTGTAAAGGGCCAGTGGCTTGCCATGTGCGCTCAGATGATCGCGCAAGGTACTAAAATAGGCGAATGTAGACTCGGAATACACAAACCGCAGAGCAGTGATCTGGCTAGTAGCGTCATCCACGAACACGATGGCAGTACATGTAGGCCCTCTTTCCTCAAACCATCGATGATCACAACCATCGATCTGGATCAATTCGCCGAAGCAAGCACGCCGGTAGCGAGGCTGTTGGATTCTTGGAGGGCGTTGTCGCCGTGGCACCCATAGTCCCATATTGATCATCAGCTGGCGTACCGTAGACACGGCAAGGTGGAGATCGTGTAGCTCGACCAGCTTTTCTGCTGCGAGGGTAGGGCCGAAGTCGGGGTAATGCTGTAAAATCAGTTGCCCAGCTAGTTCCTTCATGCCGGTCGGCAACTGGTGATTACTGGGCTTACCAACGCGCAGTGATCGTAATCCTAGCGGCCCCTCCAGCCGATAACGCGCCAACAGGTTGTAGACCTGTCTGGTACTCAGATTAATGCGTTGTGCCGCGATACTGGCAGTCAATCTACCCTCTGCAAGGGCTTCAATGGTCTTTAACCGATCCACTTCCTTCATGGTAAACACTCTCTCACGATGGGGCACAGGCAGTCTCCTTAGTGATGGCGGGTATCCTTCCATCAGACCGATTGTGCAATTTCAAATCAACCCAATCGTGAAATTACAACTCAACGCTTACAATGTCAAAAACTAGTTGATATTTCACAGTTTCTGATTAATTGAAATTTCAGTGTTATGAGGATGGGAGACAAGATATGGAAG
>NZ_JAIHLQ010000115.1 GCF_019733355.1 Pseudomonas baetica
TGGGGATTCCATGCGCACTTGGACACCCAGTCCAAGCTGACTTGGACACTCATTCCACGGCCACTTGGACACTGATTCCACAAGCACTTGGACAGTGATGTTCCACTGATCCGATCCATGCTCAGGCAGGCAGCAACGCAGGATTATTCACTACCATCGACCTCTTTTCTCGAAGCGAAGAGGTCATCGTGGAGCGTATATCCATGCGTAAAATCCGAGAGGTACTACGTCTAAAGTTCGACGCTGGCCTGTCCGTGCGCAAGATCGCCGCCAGCCTGCGCATCAGTAGCGGCAGTGCGGGCAATTACTTGCACCGTTTCAACGCTTGCGGGCTGAGTTGGCCGACATTGTTATCGGATGCCGAACTGGAGCGATGCCTGTTCCCTCCAGCACCAACAGTTCCCAGCGATCAACGTCCGATGCCTGACTGGTCTTGGGCGCATGCCGAGTTACGCTGCCCCGGCGTCACTTTGGCCCTACTCTGGCAGGAATATCGACTCGCTCACCCGCAAGGCTTCCAATACAGCTGGTTCTGCGAGCACTACCGCCTCTGGGCCGCCAAGGTCGACGTTGTCATGCGCCAGGAGCACCGTGCCGGCGAAAAGCTGTTCGTCGATTACGCCGGACAGACCGCGCCCATCATCGACCGACAGACCGGTGAAATCCGTCAGGCCCAGATCTTCGTCGCCGTCCTCGGCGCGTCCAGCTACACCTTTGCCGAGGCCACCTGGTCGCAGAAACTGCCCGACTGGCTGGGCTCGCACGCCCGCTGTTTTGCTTTTTTCGGCGGCACATCGCAGATCCTGGTGCCCGATAATCTGCGCAGTGGCGTCACCAAGGCGCATCGCTACGAGCCGGGCATCAACCCCAGTTACCGCGATCTCGCCGAGCATTACGGCGTAGCCGTACTGCCCGCGCGTTCGCGTAAACCCAAGGACAAAGCCAAGGTTGAAGTGGGTGTGCAAGTGGTCGAGCGCTGGATCCTGGCAGTGCTGCGCAACCGCCAGTTCTTCTCGCTCGGAGAACTCAACACGGCAATCAGCCTGCTGCTCGAACGCCTCAATCAAAAGCCCTTCAAGAAGCTGCCCGGCTCACGCCGCTCGGCCTTCGAGACCATCGACCAACCCGCACTGCAACCGCTACCAGAACATCCGTATGTCTACGCCGAATGGAAAAAGGCGCGGGTGCACATCGACTATCACGTCGAGGTCGAGGGCCATTACTACTCGGTGCCGTACCAGCTGGTGAAGCACCAACTCGAAGTGCGGCTAACCGCTAAGACCGTCGAGTGCTTCCACGCCAACCAGCGGGTGGCCAGTCACCTGCGCTCGCTGCACAAAGGCCGCCACACCACCCAAACCGAGCACATG
>NZ_JAIHLQ010000116.1 GCF_019733355.1 Pseudomonas baetica
ATAGGGGAGCCCGCAGAATTCGGAAAAAATCGTACGCTAAGGTTTTCCGGGCATCCGTAAGGGCCGAAACTTCCCGTCTTCCAGTCTGCGGCTCTGCCGCCAGACGTAATCGCCGGTTAGGTTGATGTGCTCCCAGCCCAGCGGCGACAGGAATTGCAGCAGCTCGCCGTCCACCGGCTTGCCGGCCTCGACCAACCCCTGGGTGGCGCGTTCCAGGTACACCGTGTTCCACAGCACGATAGCCGCCGTCACCAGGTTGAGGCCGCTGGCCCGGTAGCGCTGCTGCTCGAAGCTCCGATCCCTGATTTCCCCAAGGCGGTTGAAGAACACCGCCCTGGCCAGCGAGTTGCGCGCCTCACCTTTGTTCAGGCCGGCATGCACGCGGCGGCGCAGTTCAACACTTTGCAGCCAGTCCAGGATGAACAGCGTGCGCTCGATCCGGCCCAGCTCGCGCAGGGCCACGGCCAGTCCGTTCTGGCGCGGGTAGCTGCCGAGCTTGCGCAGCATCAGCGAGGCGGTGACGGTGCCCTGCTTGATCGAGCTGGCCAGGCGCAGGATGTCGTCCCAGTGGGCACGCACGTGCTTGATGTTCAGGGTGCCGCCGATCAGCGGGCGCAACGTCGGGTAGGCTTGCACGCCCTGCGGCACGTACAGCTTGGTTTCGCCGAGGTCGCGGATGCGCGGCGCGAAGCGGAAGCCTAGCAGGTGCATCAGGGCAAAGACGTGATCGGTGAAGCCGGCCGTGTCGGTGTAGTGCTCCTCGATCCGCAGGTCGGACTCGTGGTACAGCAGGCCGTCGAGCACATAGGTGGAATCGCGGACGCCGACATTCACCACGCGGGTGCTGAACGGCGCGTACTGGTCGGAGATATGGGTATAGAACAGCCGTCCCGGCTCGCTACCGTACTTCGGGTTGACGTGCCCGGTGCTCTCGCCCCGGCCACCCGCGCGGAAGCGCTGGCCATCGGAGGATGAGGTCGTGCCGTCGCCCCAGTGGGCGGCAAAGGCGTGGCGATACTGGTGGTTGACCAGCTCGGCCAAGGCCGCCGAATAGGTTTCGTCGCGGATGTGCCAGGCTTGCAGCCAGGACAGCTTGGCGTAGGTCAGGCCGGGGCTCGACTCGGCCATCTTGGTCAGCCCGAGGTTGATCGCATCACCGAGGATTGCGGACAGCAGCAACGTCCTGTCTTTGGCCTCGGCCCCGTCCTTCAAGTGGGTGAAGTGGCGGCTGAAGCCCGTCCAGTCGTCCACGTCCATCAGCAGTTCGGTGATCTTGATGCGCGGCAGTAACTGGCTGGTTTGGTCGATCAGCGCCTGCGCCCGATCCGGCACCGCCGCATCCAGCGGGGTGATTTTCAGCCCTGA
>NZ_JAIHLQ010000117.1 GCF_019733355.1 Pseudomonas baetica
GGAAGGTCTGAAGTAAGACCTTCTTTTTCCAGCAAATCGGGCGTCAGGCTGTAAAAAAGAGAGCACTTCGCTGAAACTCTAGAAATATCGACTTTTTTCGATGAATAAGCCTGTTTTAAGCACTTATTAATCCTTAATTTCCATACTGCGGACGCACCTGTCCTATAGGCTCCAGCAAATGTCGGCGCGCCATCCACAGGTTCGACAGTGCAAACAGTGTCACCAACTGCGCCGTGTTCTTTACCAACCCTCGAAACCGCACTTTGGTGTAACCAAATTGGCGCTTGATCACTCGAAACGGGTGCTCGACCTTGGCCCGGGTTTGCGATTTGGCGTATTCAATCTTGCGCAACGCGCGGCCAATGACGCTTTTTTCTCCATGTTTGCGGCGGCTGCTGGGCCTAGCGGAGATCGACCAGATCACCTCGCGGCCCTCATGTTCAGGCCGCTTTTCTACGCCGGTGTAGCCCGCGTCGCCACAGACATGGGTCTCTTCGCCATGCAGCAACTGATCGACCTGGGTAACGTCCGCAACGTTGGCGGCGGTGCCCACCACGCTGTGCGTCAGGCCAGTATCAGCGTCCACCCCGATATGCGCTTTCAACCCGAAAAAATATTGATTTCCTTTCTTGGTCTGATGCATTTCCGGGTCGCGTTTGCCCTCTTTATTCTTGGTCGACGTCGGCGCGTGAATGATCGTGGCGTCCACGATAGTGCCTTGACGAAGCATCAAGCCTCGGTCGCCCAGATAGCCATTAATGACCTCCAGAATGCCGCCGGCGAGATGGTTTTTTTCCAGCAGGCGGCGGAAGTTGAGGATCGTGGTTTCGTCGGGAATTCGATCCAGATGCAGTCCGGCAAACTGGCGCAGAATCGTGGTTTCATACAGCGACTCTTCCATCGCCGGGTCGCTGTAACCGAACCAGTTCTGCATCAGGTGCACACGGAGCATGGCCATCAATGGATAGGCAGGGCGGCCCCCGTCACCGGTTGGATAATGTGGCTCGATCAAGGCAACCAACCCTTTCCACGGCACGACCTTGTCCATCTCGCTCAGGAAAATCTCACGGCGGGTTCGCTTACGTTTACCTGCGTACTCGGCATCGGCGAAAGAAATCTGCTTCATGGGGGGATCAACCGTTCAGCTCATGTGATGGGAGATATTTCACCAGATTTTGAAACCTTTTTCAGAGTTTCC
>NZ_JAIHLQ010000118.1 GCF_019733355.1 Pseudomonas baetica
TAAAGAGGCTCAACGGCGTTATGGGATTCAAGGTCGGTCGACGGTGTTGGTCTGGTTACGCAAGCATGGTCGACAGGATTGGAGCCAAGGCGCCTCCATTCGTACCCAGAGGACTCGACCGATGGACGAGCCAACTTTGCCTCTGACCCCCGAGCAGAGAATCAAAGAGCTTGAGGAGCAACTGGCACTGGCAAATCAGAAAGCCAAATTCTTTGAAGATGTGGTCGATGTCCTGAAGAACGACTACGGCGTATCCATTGTAAAAAAGCGGCCCGGCAAGTCGTTGCGCAAACCCAAACCCTGAGTGTCAGCAGGGCTTGCCAGTTTATGGGGATCAGTCGCCAAGCCTTTTACAAGCGTGATCGTGTCTATCGGGCTCGAGTCGATCAAGATCAGAAAATCATCAAGTTTGTGCAGACAATCCGAGTGCGCCAACCCTGCATTGGCGCGCGCAAGCTCCAGTCATTGATGCACGCGGAGCATGAGAAACCTGAATTGCATGTTGGCCGGGATCGCTTGTTTGAGGTGCTGCGCGAGCACCGGCAATTGGTTCGCAGGAAACGGGCGTATCACAAGACGACCGACAGCCATCATCACTTTCGCTGCCATCCCAATCTGCTAAAGCCAGGCCCGCAGCAAGTTGTCGCGACCGGTCCGGAACAGGTTTGGGTGGCCGATATTACTTACCTGTCCACCCAGCGTGACAACCCGGTCTACCTGAGTCTGGTCACAGATGCCTTCTCAAGAAAAATTGTCGGTTATCACGTGCATGGCAGCCTACATGCCGACTCGGTGGCCCACGCCTTACGGATGGCGTTAAAGACACGTCAAACACGCCAGAAACTGGTCCATCACTCGGATCGAGGAGTCCAGTACTGCTCGGCGCTGTATCAAAAGCTCCACGCTAAGCATGGCATCACGTGTTCGATGACAGATGGCTACGACTGCTACCAGAACGCCTTGGCAGAGCGAGTCAACGGCATCTTGAAAACAGAACTATTACTCCATCGGCCGAAAGACTTGGCGCAAGCGGAGCAAATGGTGCGAGAAGCGATCCTGATCTACAACCAGGAACGCCCGCACCTGTCCTTAAAATACAAAACGCCCGATGCAGTGCATCGGGCGTTGGGGTGAAACAGGTGTAAACCTATTTCAGGACTAGACA
>NZ_JAIHLQ010000119.1 GCF_019733355.1 Pseudomonas baetica
GGGCGGTTGCAGGAACTGAGTGCAACACAGTTATTGAATTGAAGTGGGCGCATCGTGCCGCATAACCACGGCCATTTGCATCACCTCACCCATCATTTCGATCGGACATTTGAAATCGAAGCGTTTACGGGGGCGCATATTCAGTTGCAAGGCAATGGCATCCAACTGTTCTTGGCTGTGTCCCGACAAGTCCGTCCCTTTGGGCAGGTACTGACGGATCAGGCCGTTAATGTTTTCGTTACTGCCTCGCTGCCAGGGGCTGTGCGGGTCGCAGAAGTAAATGGCCACCCCGGTCTGCTGGGTGATTTCAGCATGCCGCGCCATCTCCCGGCCCTGGTCGTAGGTCATGCTCTTGCGCATCGCCAGCGGCATGCCATTGAGCGCCGCACTGAAGCCCTCCATCGCCGAGGTTGCCGTCGCATCATTCATTTTCACCAACATCAAATAACCACTGGTACGCTCCACCAGCGTGCCTACAGACGAGGCGTTGGCCTTCCCCTTGATCAGGTCGCCTTCCCAATGCCCAGGCATCAGACGGTCTTCGATCTCCGGCGGGCGCACATGAATGCTGACCATCTCGGGGATCTGGCCGCGCCGATCCACGCCGCCAGAGCGCGGTCTGCGCGTGGTCTTGCTTTGGCGCAGGCAGATGATCAGCTCCTTACGCAACTCGCCGACCGGCAAGGCATAGATCGCGTTATAGATCGTCTCGCGACAGACGTAGGCATCTCTGAGATTGGGTATGTTCATACTGCGCAGCTTGCCGGCAATCTGCTCGGGAGACAAACGCTCACGCAGCATGTGGGTCACCAATTCGAAGCGCTCGCTACCCGGCAACAACTTTCGCACCGGTCGACAAACCTGGCGGCGGGCCTGCATCTGCTGCTGGGCCACGCGGGCCGAGTAGCCGCCGCAGGCCTCTCGATTGCGGCGCAACTCCCGGCTGATGGTCGAAGGCGATCGGGTGATCAAGCAGGCAATCCTGCGCAGGCTCAAGCCTTGGGCATGACCGATTTGAATGGTGGCGCGTTCTTCAACGCTGAGTTCGGAATAAGACATAGGGGCAGCACCGTACCGGAAAGGTCAGGTGTTGCACTCAGTTTTCGCGGCCGCC
>NZ_JAIHLQ010000011.1 GCF_019733355.1 Pseudomonas baetica
GACAGAGTCACGGTGACTGGCGAGCCAGCAGCGTTGGTCAGGGTGGCGGTGTAGACGATTGAGCCGCCCTCAGCCACGGTACCGGTCGCTGACAGCGACAGGTTGGTGGTGTCGACGACGTCGGTGACGGTGGTCGAAACTGGAGTTTTGTCGGCCACGAGGTCTTCGTAGTTGCCGCCAGAAACCCCCGTGATCGAGTTGGTCAGCGGTGCGTTACCGGCCAGCGCATCGTTAGGCGCGGTGGTGGTCACGGTGCCGGTGGTTTTGCCAACTTCGATGGTGATGTTTTGACCGTTGGCCAGGGTTACCACGACTGGCGAACCGGTAACCGGAGCACCAACAGTGGCGGTGTAAGTGACAGTGCCGCCTTCAGCCACGGAGGTATCAGCCGTCAGTTTGACGGTCGAGGTGTCGATGGTATCGGTCACTTCAGTCACGGCCGGGACAGTGCTCGGCACCAGGTTCTCGAAGTTACCGCCCGTGGCAGTCGAAATGGTTGCTTCAACTTTGCCGGCGTCTTTGTAAACGTCATCGGCCGGAGCCGGAACGGTCACAGTGCCGGTGGTCTTGCCCGCGTCGATGGTGATCACTGCGCCGTTGGACAGAGTCACGGTGACTGGCGAGCCAGCAGCGTTGGTCAGGGTGGCGGTGTAGACGATTGAGCCGCCCTCAGCCACGGTACCGGTCGCTGACAGCGACAGGTTGGTGGTGTCTACGACGTCGGTGACGGTGGTCGAAACCGGGGTCTTGTCGGCCACGAGGTCTTCGTAGTTGCCGCCAGAAACCCCCGTGATCGAGTTGGTCAGCGGTGCGTTACCGGCCAGCGCATCGTTAGGCGCGGTGGTGGTCACGGTGCCAGTGGTTTTGCCGACTTCGATGGTGATGTTTTGACCGTTGGCCAGGGTCACCACGACTGGCGAACCGGTAACCGGAGCACCCACGGTGGCGGTGTAAGTGACGGTGCCGCCTTCAGCCACGGAGGTATCGGCCGTCAGCTTCACAGTCGACGTGTCGATGGTGTCGGTCACTTCAGTCACGGCCGGAACAGTGCTTGGCACCAGGTTCTCGAAGTTGCCGCCCGTGGCAGTGGAAATGGTTGCCTCGACCTTGCCGGCATCTTTGTAGACGTCATCGGCAGGCGCTGGAACAGTCACAGTGCCGGTGGTTTTGCCAGCCTCGATGGTGATCACCGAGCCGTTGCTCAGGGTCACGGTGACCGGGGTTTGTGCAGCGTTGGTCAGGGTCGCGGTGTAAACGATCGAACCACCCTCGGCCACCGAGCCAGTGGCACTCAGCGACAGATTGGTGGTGTCGATCGAGTCGGTAATGGTGGTGGTCGCTGGCGTGGTGTTCGGCACCAGGTTTTCAAAGTTGCCACCGGTAGCGCCGGTAATCGTGGTGCTGACGGTGCTGCCATTGTTGTAAACGTCGTTGGCTGCGGTGGGCACGTCGACGGTGCCGGTCGTCTTGCCGGCCTCAATGGTGATGGTCGAGCCGTTCGACAGGGTGACGGTCACCGGGGTTTGCGCCGGGTTGGTCAGGGTCGCGGTGTAGGTGATCTGGCCACCCTCGACGACGGTGCCGGTCGCGGTGAGGCTCACGCTGGTGGTATCGATCGAGTCGGTAATGGTGGTGGTCGCTGGCGTGGTGTTCGGCACCAGGTTTTCAAAGTTGCCACCGGTAGCGCCGGTAATCGTGGTGCTGACGGTGCTGCCATTGTTGTAAACGTCGTTGGCTGCGGTGGGCACGTCGACGGTGCCGGTCGTCTTGCCGGCCTCAATGGTGATGGTCGACCCGTTCGACAGGGTGACGGTCACCGGGGTTTGCGCCGGGTTGGTCAGGGTCGCGGTGTAGGTGATCTGGCCGCCCTCGACCACGGTACCGGTCGCGGTCAGGGTCAGGCCGGTGGTGTCGATCGAATCGGTGATGGTGGTCACCGCCGGTGTCGGGTTTGGCACCAGGTTTTCAAAGTTGCCGCCCGTGGCACCGGTGATAGTCGTGGTGACGGTGCTGCTGTTGTTGTACACGTCGTTGGCCGGGGTCGGCACGTTGACGGTGCCGGTTGTCTGGCCTGCGCCGATGGTAATGGTCGAGCCGTTGGACAGTGTGACGGTCACCGGGGTTTGCGCCGGGTTGGTCAGGGTCGCGGTGTAGGTGATCTGACCACCTTCGGTGACGCTCGATCCCGCCGTCAGAGTGACGGTGGTGGTGTCGATGGTGTCGGTGACCTGGGTCGTGGCCGGGGTGGTCGGCGGGGTCACGGTGATGCCGTTACCGCCAGTGGTGCCGGTGACGGTCACGTCGATCTGAGTCGGGTCGTTATAAACGGTGTCGTTCGGCGCCAGCGGCACGTTGACGGTACCAGTGGTCGAGCCGGCCGGGATCACGATCACTGCGCCGTTGGACAGGGTGATGGTCAGGTCGGTCAGCGGCGCCTGAGTCAGGGTCGCGGTGTACACCAGCACGCCGCCGGCTTCGGTGATGGTCGGCGTGGCGCTGAGGCTCAGGGTCGATTCACGCAGAGCGTTGGTGGTGGTGTCGGTGGTCTGGCCGCCGGTGATGTTCTGTGCCGCTTGCGCAGCCGAATCGATGCCCGCCGTTGGGAAACCAATGGTCGGGTCAACGCTGCCGGCCGTAGCATCAAGCAGCACGAAGCTGTGACCACCACCGGCGGCACCGCCCGTACCCGCGGCAGTGGCGCCGGCTGCGGTGGCTTCCAGCGCGGTTGTCGGGTCGACACCTGCGGCGATGGCTTGTTGCAGTTCTTCTACCGACGGCGCGGCCTGTGCGGTGGCTTCGGCCAGGTCAGTGCTGGAGTCGGGAGCGCTGGCGCTCCATTGAGTGTCGCGACCCAGATCGAGGGTGCGGCCATCAGCCAATTCAAGCGACACGGCGCCGGAGAGGCCGGTGTCGATCTGGTCGCCGACAAACAGGCGATCGCCTTCAACGAGTACGCGGCGTACGCCTTCTGGCGACACCACGAAAACCTGACCGACAATGCTTTTGACGATGGCAACAACACTGCTCATTGAAGACTCTCCGGGGTGTCACGTTCAGTTGACTTCCATAGACCTGATGGCGTCTGCGCCATTTCAGTCTGGACGTACTTTAAAATTTTGCGAAACAAGTTTGACGCATGCCTTCGTCAATAATTTGGCTAGATTCTTTCGCGATTAACTTTATGCCAAACTATTGACCTTCTGGGTGCCATCCTAAACAATCGCCCCACTAATGTCACATTGATATTTCCGCGGCGACCTGTCCTTCAGCGTGTGATCCAGTTCCTATTTTGAACTTTCCGACATACGGTCATTCCGGTTGCCAATCATCCGACGCAGCACCACGTTTTGCTGTGATTCAAGACAAGAAGTTCTGGGAAATCTTTATCATGCGTTTGCATCTGCTCAAGGCCCTACCGTTCGCCCTCGCCGCATCGTTCGTACAAGCACAATCCCTGCCGGAAGCCATGCAACAGGCGTTGGATGTCCATCCGGAAATCCAGGCAGGGGTCAACAGTCGTTTGGCCGCGGATTATCAGCTAAGGGCTGCAAAAGGTGGATACCTGCCCAAGGTCGATCTGCTCGGCGGTTATGGCCGTGAAGGCACCGACAGCGTGACCACTCGTGCCAACGGCGGCGGCAATCACTGGGAAACCCTGAACCGCAGCGAGTCAAGTTTACGTCTCTCGCAAATGGTCTTCGACGGTTTTGCGACGTCCAGCGAAGTCGGGCGTCAACAAGCCACCGTTAACTCTCGTGCCTACTCGTTGCTTGGCACGTCCGAGCGTACTGCGCTGACTGTGGCCCAGGTGTATCTGGACGTGCTGACCCGCCGCGAATTCGTGCGTCTGGCCGAGGAAAACCTCAAGAGCCACCAGCGCATCTATGACCAGATTCAACTGCGCACCCAGCGCGGTGTCGGCAGCGGTGCCGACCTTGATCAAGCCGAAGCGCGGATGGCTCAGGCCCGTAACAACCTGATCACCGAGCAAACCAACCTCGCCGACTCTGAAACCAACTTCCTCAGCGCTGTCGGCCAGATGCCCGACCTGTTGGAGCGTCCGGCGCCGTTCATGGCGATGATGCCGGCCAACCTCAATGAAGCCCGCACGCAGATGCTGGAAAACAGCCCGATCCTGCGTTCGGCCGAGTCCGATATTGCGGCTGCCGAGAAACAGTACGAAGCCGCCAAGTCGACCTTCTACCCACGCTTCGACGCCGAGTTGGGCCGCACCGCCGACAACGACCTCGACGGCCAGAACGGTCACAACAACGAATGGCAGGCCATGCTGCGCATGCGCTTCAACCTGTATTCGGGTGGCAGCAACAAGGCTGACCTGGAATCCAAGTCGTACCTGTCGAACCAGGCGCTGGACATCCGCAACAACGCCTTGCGCCAATTGAATGAAGAACTGGGCCTGGCCTGGAACGCCCTCAACAACGCCAATGCTCAGGTGCCGATCGCTCAGCAGTACGTCGATCACAGCATGGCGGTGCGTACCGCTTACCAGCGTCAGTTCAGCCTCGGCGAGCGCACTCTGCTTGACTTGCTCGACAGCGAAAACGAGTTGTTCACCGCTTCGCGGCGTCTGGCTGAAATCAAAAACATTCAGTTATTTACTCAATACCGAATCAAGGCGACCATGGGCGAGTTGCTCAGAAGCCAGGGAGTGGTCGCACCGTTGGCATCCGTTGTGCAAAACGACGTGAAACCCAAGGTGCAGTTGCCTGGGATGAATTGAGTTATCCCTTTTAAACAGTCAAAGAGTGTCGAGCGTGGAATCAGAAGTCAGTCGAGTTCATCTCAGTCATGATCCACGCGCGTTGCACGACGATCCGTTGCTGGATGGTCTGCTCGCCCTTTGCATGCTGCACCAGAAACCTGCCAGCGCGGCGATGCTGACCACCGGCCTGCCGCTGCCCAAACAACGTTTGAGTGTCGAGTTGCTGCCCCGCGCGGCGGCTCGCGCCGGCCTGCAGGGTCGAGTGCTGCAGCGCAAACTGGAAGAGATTCCGGCGATCGCCATGCCGGCGTTGTTGTTGCTCAAAGATGGCCGCAGTGCCGTCATGCTCGGCTGGCAAGGTGAAAACGAAGCGCGGGTGCTGCTCAGCGAAAGCGATGGTGGCGAGTCAGTGGTCAGTCGTGAACTGCTCGCTGACGATTACACCGGCAAAGTCTTCTTCGCCCAACCCCAACATAAATTCGACGTCAACCACGGCACGCTGATCCCGCGTGCACGCTCGTGGTTCCGTGACACCCTCAAGCGTTCGCGCTGGCTGTATGCCGACGCCATCGCCGCCAGTTTCCTGATCAACATCATCGCCATGGCCGCGCCGCTGTTCGTGATGAACGTCTACGACCGCGTGGTGCCGAACCAGGCTGAGGCTACCCTGTGGGTGCTCGCACTGGGTATCACCGGCGCCTACATGTTCGACCTGATTCTCAAGAGCCTGCGCAGCCTGTGTCTGGATCTGGCCGGCAAGAAAACCGACCTGATCATCTCTGCGACGCTGTTCGAGCGCATCGTCGGCATGGCCATGAAGCATCGGCCGGCGCGGGTCGGCAGCTTCGCGCAGAACATCCATGAGTTTCAGAGCCTGCGTGACTTCCTGGCATCGCTGACCCTGACCAGCCTGATCGATCTGCCGTTCACCATCCTGATCTTCATTGTCATCGCCATTCTTGGCGGGCATCTGGTGTGGATTCCGGTGCTGGCGTTCCCGATTGCCCTGGCCATCGGCTACGCGTTGCAGAAGCCGCTGGTGGCCACCATGGAACGCACCATGGCCCTTGGCGCCGAACGTCAGTCGAGCCTGATCGAAACCCTCGCCGGCCTAGACGCGGTCAAGGTCAACAACGCCGAAAGCGAACGCCAGTATCAGTGGGAACAGACCATCGGCACCCTCAGCCGCCTCGAACTGCGGGTGAAAATGCTGTCCGGTCTGGCGATGAACATCACCCTGCTGATCCAGCAACTGGCCGGGGTGATCATGATCGTCTTCGGTGTTTACCAGATCATTGCCGGCAACCTCAGCATGGGCGGTCTGATTGCCTGCTACATGCTCAGCGGTCGCGCACTGAGCCCGCTGGCGTCGCTGTCCGGCCTGCTGACGCGCTACCAGCAAGCGCGAGTGACCATGACCTCGGTCGACCAGATGATGGAGCTGCCGCAGGAGCGCAATTTCGAAGAGCGCCCGCTGAGCCGCAAGGTTCTGCAAGGTGCCATCGAGTGTCGCCAGCTCAACTTCACCTACCCGGAACAACAGAACCCGGCGCTGAAGAACATCAACCTGGTGATCCGCCCCGGCGAGAAAGTCGGCATCATCGGCCGCAGTGGCTCGGGCAAGAGTTCGCTGGCGAAACTGCTGGTGGGCCTGTATCAGCCGGACGACGGCGCGTTGCTGGTCGACGGTGTGGATATCCGCCAGATCGACGTCAGCGAGTTGCGCTACAACATCGGCTATGTGCCGCAAGACATTCAACTGCTGGCTGGCACCCTGCGTGACAACCTGGTGTCCGGCGCGCGTTATGTAGAAGACGAACTCGTCCTGCAAGCCGCCGAACTGGCCGGCGTCCACGAATTCGCCCGTTTGCACCCGCAAGGTTATGAGCTGCAAGTCGGTGAACGTGGGCAGAACCTGTCCGGCGGCCAACGGCAGAACGTCGCCCTGGCCCGGGCGCTGTTGCTCAATCCGCCGATTCTGCTGATGGACGAACCGACCAGCGCCATGGACAACACCGGCGAAGAACGCCTCAAGCAACGCCTCGCGGCGGTGATTGAAAACAAGACCGTGGTGCTGGTCACGCACCGGGCCTCGCTGCTCTCGCTGGTGGATCGCCTGCTGGTGGTCGACCGCGGGCAAATTCTCGCCGATGGCCCGAAAGCCGCCGTGATGGAAGCGTTGAAGAAGGGGCAGATCAGTGTTGCTTAAGTCGGGTATCAAGGAGTCGATCCGTCGCTACTTCAAGGGTTCTGCCTCGCTGCAGGGCCAGCCACTGCCAGAGGTCAACAAGGCGCTGATCGAAGACGCCCCGCGTGTTGTTCGTCTGACGATCTGGGCGATCATCGGCTTTTTCGTGTTCCTCATGCTTTGGGCCAATTTCGCCGTGATCGACGAAGTGACCAAAGGCGAGGGCAAGGCCATTCCGTCTTCGAAGATCCAGAAAATCCAGAACCTTGAGGGCGGTATCGTTACTGAGCTCTACGTCAAGGAAGGCCAGATCGTCGAGGCCGGTGCGCCGCTGATTCGCCTGGACGACACGCGATTTGCCTCCAACGTCGGCGAAACCGAGGCCGATAGGCTGTCGATGGTGCTGCGGGTCGAGCGCCTGAGTGCCGAGGTCGACGACCGACCGCTGAACTTCCCCGAGGACGTGCTCAAAGCCGTTCCGGGCCAGGCCAAAAGCGAAGAATCGCTGTACATCAGCCGTCGCCAGCAACTGCACGACGAGATCGGCGGTTTGCAGGAGCAGTTGATCCAGCGTCAGCAAGAGCTGCGCGAGTTCACCTCCAAGCAGGCGCAGTACCGCCAGCAACTCAGTTTGCAGCGTCAGGAAATCAACATGTCCGAGCCGCTGGTGGCGCAGGGCGCGGTTTCCCCGGTTGAAGTGCTGCGGCTCAAGCGTGCCGAAGTCGAAACCCGTGGTCAGCTCGATGCCACTACGCTGGCGATCCCGCGCGCCGAATCGGCGATCAAGGAAGTTCAGCGCAAGATCGACGAGACGCGCGGCAAGTTCCGCAGTGAAGCCCTCACTCAACTCAACGAAGCGCGCACCGATCTGAACAAGGCCAAGGCCACCGGCAAGGCGCTGGAAGACCGCGTCAGCCGGACACTGGTCACGTCGCCGGTGCGCGGCATCGTCAACAAGTTACTGGTCAACACCATCGGCGGCGTGATCCAGCCGGGCAGCGACATGGTGGAAATCGTACCGTTGGACGACACGTTGCTGGTCGAAGCCAAGATCCGCCCGCAAGACATCGCGTTCCTGCATCCAGGGCAGGAAGCGACGGTGAAATTCACCGCGTATGACTACACCATTTATGGCGGGCTGAAAGCCAAGCTTGAGCAGATTGGCGCGGACACCATTACCGACGAAGACAAGAAAACCACGTATTACGTGATCAAGTTGCGCACCGATCGCAGCCACTTGGGCACCGATGAGAAGCCGTTGCTGATCATCCCGGGGATGGTGGCCTCGGTGGATATCATCACCGGCAAGAAGTCGGTGTTGAGCTATCTGCTCAAGCCGATCATTCGGGCGCGTGCTGAGGCGTTGCACGAGCGCTAGATCTTCAGTGGCCTCATCGCGGGCAAGCCCGCTCCCACAGGGTGCTCGACATCAGAACCTGTGGGAGCGGGCTTGCTCGCGAAGGCATCAGCACAGACACATCCCATCCCAAGGATGTTTGCTAGCATTGCGTTCAGATCAATCCTGATCAGCGATGAGTGCTCATTATGCAACTCCCGGACATGAACCTTCTGGTCGCCCTCGACGCCTTGCTCGATGAGGGCAGCGTCGTCGGCGCCGCGCGGCGGATGAATCTCAGCCCGGCGGCCATGAGCCGGACCCTGACGCGGATCCGCGAGGCCATTGGCGATCCGATTCTGGTGCGCGCCGGGCGCGGTCTGGTGCCGACACCCAAAGCCTTGGAGTTACGCGAACAGGTGCGCGATGTGGTCGAGCAGGCTGCGCTGCTGTTCCGCTCCGCTGACGCCGTGGAGCTGAGCACGTTGCGTCGGCGCTTCAGCATCCGCGCCAACGACTTTTTCATCGGTGTCTACGGCGGCAAGCTGTTCGACACCCTCGACCAGCAGGCGCCGCACTGTGAGCTGCGCTTCGTTCCGGAGGGCGACGGCGACGACGACGCGCTGCGCGAAGGGCGGATCGATCTGAGCGTCAGCAACACCCGCCCGGTGACCCCGGAAGTCAAAGTCCAGAACCTGTTCTCCACGCACTTTGTGGGCCTGGTGCGCGAAGATCATCCGCTGCTGGATGGCGAAATCACCGCCGAGCGCTATGCCGGTTTTTCCCACATCAGTGTGTCGCGCCGTGGCATTGCACGCGGCCCGATCGACGCCGCGCTGAATGCCTTTGGCCTGGAACGGCGCGTGGCGGTGATTGCGCCGAGTTTCCATGCAGCGATGTTTGCGTTGCCCGATTCCGACCTGATCCTGCCGGTGCCCAAGGAAGCACTGTTGAGCGTGCGGCGGTTGGGTTTGAAGCTGCGCTCGTTCAACCTGCCGATCCCACTGCCCACGTTGATGCTGACCCAGGCCTGGCACCCGCGTTTCGACAAGGACCCGGCACATCGCTGGTTGCGTGAGACCCTCAAGGCCTGCTGCGACGAAACCTGGCTCGCCGCGCAACCTTAGGTCGTTGTGAGCGCCACAAATCCCTGTGGGATCTTCATTGCTGCACAAAACACACTTATAAGCTGCCAATAAGTCAATTTTCGTCAGTACTAAGTCCTACTAAGATGCTCCGGTATTTTTCCCACCGGAGTTTGCTTCCATGACATCCCTGACGGCCACGGCGCCCATCGCGGCGGCGGCCAGCCCGGCGACGGCCGCCGCGCCACCGGTGTTCGGGGCGCGGATCATCATCGGCCTGGTTGGCGTGCTGCTGGCGGTGCTGGTGTCGGGTCTCAACGAGATGGTGACCAAAGTCGCGTTGGCCGACATTCGCGGCGCGCTGCACATAGGCTACGACGAAGGCACTTGGCTGGTTGCCAGCTACACCGCGACGTCGGTCGCGGCCATGGCCTTCGCGCCGTGGTGCTCGGTGACGTTCTCGCTGCGTCGCTTCACCCTCGGCGCGATCAGCCTGTTCACCTTGCTCGGTGTGCTCTGTCCGTTCGCCCCGAACTACGAAAGCCTGCTGCTGATGCGCATTGTGCAAGGTCTGGCCGGCGGTGCGTTGCCGCCGATGCTGATGACCGTCGCCCTGCGTTTCCTGCCTGCCAACTTCAAACTCTATGGCTTGGCCGGCTACGCGTTGACAGCCACCTTCGGGCCGGGCCTCGGCACGCCGCTGGCAGGGTTGTGGACTGAATACGTCGGCTGGCAATGGACGTTCTGGCAAATCATCGTGCCGTGCCTGATCGCCATGGTGATGGTGGCTTACGGCATCCCGCAGGATCCGCTGCGCCTTGAGCGCCTCAAGGCGTTCAACTGGAAAGGCCTGCTGCTGGGCTTCCCGGCGATCTGCATGCTGGTGATCGGCCTGTTGCAGGGCAATCGGCTGGACTGGTTCGAGTCCAATCTGATCGGCGCGCTGCTCGGTTCGGGATCGCTGCTGCTGGTGGCTTTTTTGATCAACGAGTGGTCACAGCCGATTCCGTTTTTCAAGTTGCAGATGCTCGGTATCCGCAACCTGTCGTTCGCGCTGCTGACCCTGGCCGGCGTGCTGGTGGTGCTGCAAGCGGTGGTGTTGATTCCGTCGAGCTATCTGGCGCAAGTGCAGGGTTATCGCCCGGTGCAGACCGCGCCGATCATGCTCATCGCAGCGTTGCCGCAGTTGATTGCGCTGCCGCTGGTGGCGGCGCTGTGCAACCTGCGCTGGGTCGATTGCCGCTGGGTGCTCGGGATGGGTTTGAGCATGCTGGTGCTGTCGTGCCTGGGTGGCTCGCTACTGACCTCGGAATGGATTCGCGACAATTTCTACGTCCTGCAATGGCTGCAGA
Source organism: Pseudomonas baetica (assembly GCF_019733355.1). Classification (GTDB taxonomy): domain Bacteria; phylum Pseudomonadota; class Gammaproteobacteria; order Pseudomonadales; family Pseudomonadaceae; genus Aquipseudomonas; species Aquipseudomonas baetica_A. The sequence goes on from NZ_JAIHLQ010000011.1 coordinate 10,685, forward strand.
TTTTCGGCCAGCCGATGTCGGTGCTGCCGCTGTTGATGCTCTCGACCGGCAGCATCCAGCCAACGGACGGGCCGTTTGCCTCGGCGTGGTTCAACACCGTGAAAGGCCTGGCGGCGGTGGTCGCCACCGGTGTGCTCGAGGCGCTGACCACGGCGCGCCTGCATTTTCACTCGACGATGCTGGTCGACAGCCTTGGCAACTCACCGTTGGCCGACCGCAGCGATCCGGGCCTTGCCCATCGTTTGCACGAACAGGCCGTGGTGCTGACGGCTGCCGATCTCTATGTGTGCATGGCGGGCGTTGCTGTTGTGCTGATCCTGCTGATTTTCTGGCTGCCGACGCGGATCTTTCCACCGCGTGCGCCGACCTGATTGCTGTACTGAACATTGAAGGTTTTTATGACAACTCAAGCAAAGCAAAAACTCGCGGTGGCCGTGGCGACCGCGTTGGCTATTGGCGTGCTGGTGTATTTGGCGATGCCGGGCATGTTTGGCAAACGGACTGAGCAAAACACCAATGACGCGTTCGTCTGCGCTGATTTCACCTTGGTCGTGCCGCGTGTGGCCGGGTTCATCAAGGAAGTGTTGGTGGAAGACAACCAGCAAGTGAAGGCCGGGCAGTTGCTGGCGCTGATCGATGATCGCGATTTGCGTGCCGCCGCCGATGCGGCTGATGCACAAACACTGGTCGCACGGGCGCAACTGCAAAACGCCAGGGCGACGCTGGAGCGCCAGACGTCAGTCATCGCTCAGGCGCAGGCGGCAGTGGTCTCGGCCAAGGCTGAAAGGGCGTTTGCCCAGCAGGAACTCAATCGCTACAACCATTTGGCAGGCGTCGGGGCTGGCACCGTACAAAACGCACAACAGGCGCGCACCCGTATCGATCAGGCCGCCGCGCAATTGGACACGGCCAGCGCAAAACTGGCGGCGGAGCGTAAGCAGGTCGATATTCTCACCGCTCAGCGTGATGCTGCCGAAGGCACGTTGAAGCACGCACAAGCGGCGCTGGAAATTGCCAGTTTCGAACTCTCCTACACGCGCATCACCGCGCCGCAGGACGGCATGGTCGGCGAACGTGCCGTGCGTGTCGGCGCCTATGTGACGCCGGGCAGCAAGCTGCTGGCGGTGGTGCCGTTGCAGCAGGCCTATGTCGTCGCCAACTTTCAGGAGACGCAACTGACCGATGTGCAGCGTGGGCAGCAAGTGCAAGTGCGTGTCGACAGTCTTGGTGGCGAGGCCCTGCGAGGCCGTGTCGAGAGTATTGCTCCAGCCACGGGCGTGACGTTTGCGGCGGTGAAACCAGATAACGCCACGGGCAATTTCACCAAGGTGGTGCAGCGGATTCCGGTGAAGATTGTGCTGGAGCCGGGGCAGCCACTGGCCGAGCGACTGCGGGTCGGGATGTCGGTGGAGGCGAGTATTAACACTCGTAGCTCGGCGACGTCAGTGCGTGAGGTGACTCAGCGATGAAGATTTGTATTGGCTGGTTAGGCCCTTTCGCGAGCAAGCCCGCTCCCACAATGGATCTCGGCAGCATCACCGATCCCCTGTGGGAGCGGGCTTGCTCGCGAAGAGGCCAGTTGCAGCGCCTGATATCCACAGTCGTAATTGCCGCTGGCCTTACCGCCTGCACCGTGGGCCCTGACTTCCAAAAGCCGGTAGCCACGCAGATCGCCGATTGGGCCAAACCCGCCAAATCCGCCCCCGGCCAAGCGGTCAGCGAACCCCTGAACGAACGCTGGTGGGAAGTCTTCCACGACCCGCAACTCTCAGCTCTGACTCAGCGCGCCGTGCACAGCAACCTCGACCTGCAACTGGCCAGCAGCCGGCTGCAACAAAGTCGCGCCGCACGCCAGGTGATCAGCGCCGACCGCTACCCCAATACCGCTGCCACCGCTAGCTATGGGCGCGAACGCAACAGTGCCAAGGGTCTGAGCGATCCGTCCGGACACAACGGCGATTCGGCCTTCAACCTGTGGGACGCCGGTTTCTCCGCCTCATGGGAACTGGATGTCTGGGGCCGCGTGCGCCGGGAAACCGAAGCCGCCGACGCCAATCTGGAAGTCGCCGAAAACGACCGGCGCGGCGTCCTGCTGGCCGTGCTTGCCGACACTGCGCAGAACTACATCCAGTTGCGCGGCGTACAGAACACCCGTGCGGTGACCGAGCAGAACCTCGATGTTGCCCGCCACAGCCTGAAACTCTCGCAACTGCGGCTGAACGATGGTGTGGCCACCGATCTGGATGTCGCCGAAGCCGCCGCACAAGTCGCGGCCATCGAATCGCGGCTACCGGCACTGGAACAGCGCCAATCGCAACTGATCAACGCGATCAGCCTGTTGATGGGTGAGCCGCCGCAGGCCTTGGCCAAAGCGTTATCCACAGATGCCGCGGTGCCGCAGTCACCATTGGAAGTTGCCATCGGTCTGCCGTCGCAACTGGCGCAACGCCGTTCGGACATCCGTCAGGCCGAAGCACGACTGCACGCGGCCACCGCCAACATCGGCGTGGCCAAGGGCGATTTCTATCCGCGCATTACTTTGTCCGGCAACCTCAGTTCGCAGGCCATGCAACTCAGCGATTTCGGCTCGTGGGGCTCACGCGCCTTCGGCATCGGCCCGCAGTTCAGCTTGCCGCTGTTCGACGGTGGACGCCTGCGTGGCATGTTGCAGTTGCGTGAAGCCCAGCAGCAGGAAGCCGCCATCGGTTACCAGCAAACCGTGCTGCGCGCCTGGCACGAAATCGACGATCAACTGACCGCCTACAACGCCAGCCAGCGCCGCGCAGGCAGCCTCGCCGAAGCCGTGCGCCAGAACCAGATCGCCCTGCGCACCGCGCAACAGCAATACGTCGAAGGCGTGGTCGACTTCGTCAACGTCCTTACCGTGCAGAGCGCGTTGCTCGCGACTCAGGAGCAGTGGGTGGAGAGTTCGACCGGGGTTTCGCTGGCGATGGTCGGGTTGTACCGAGCGTTGGGTGGGGGATGGGAGTCGGTGTATCCGGTCGACAAGATGGCGCAACGCTGAGGTTGTCGCAAAAAAGGATCAAATCGACGAATTCGATGTGATGTGCAGGCTGCCGAGTAGATCGTCAGCAGAAGGTGTCACAGGTTGAAGCGGACTTCGGGTGCTCAACCTGCGAAATTTTCGATGTTGATTTGCCCTTCGGGAAACGTTGCGATGATTTCAAGTTCGCCGCCCATCGCACGGATACAGTTGCGCAACGTGCTGATGTACATATCAGTACGGCGCTCCATTTTCGAGATAGCCGCTTGATTGACATGCAGCGTTTCGGCAAGCGTAGCCTGACTCAGGGCTTTGGCCTGCCGAAGTTCGTTGAGTGGCATTTCCCTGATGTGTTGCTCGTAGATCGAATCGGCGCCCGTCCGGGCTTCGGGTGTCATGCGCGCTTGGAGTTCGGCGAATTTCTTAGCCATTGTTACAACCCTCTTTGCGCAATGTTTCTAGATGCTCAGCGTACAGTTGATCGGTTGATCGGCGAGCGGGACATTGACTTCATGCCAGCGGTCCTGACCGGTTTTGTCTCCACCGATCAATAGTAATGCGCAACGTCTTGGATCAAACGCATCAAGAATGCGATACGGCCGTCCGGCATGTTGAACTCGCAGTTCTTGTAAATGGCCGTGCCGCGCTCCGTTGATTGCACGACTGTGCGGAAAGCGTAAACCCGGTCCGAATTGACCCAGCAGTTTGACGCTTGCAGCCACGGCGCTCTGCCCGTTTTCAGTCAGGTCTTCCCACCAGTTGCCGAACGCGTCGGTGTATTCGATATCCCACTTCATGGGAGGCGAATATGGGCGCTATGGAATATTCCATCAGGGTTCCATTTTCGATGGGCTGACCTGAGCACTTCCGATGTGTTTACACCCAAGACAAAGGCGCAATGCTGGCCTTTCGCTTGACGCTAACCCTCGCTGTCGTAGACTCCGCACATCCGTCAGGGAGTAGCGGTTATGCAGCGTTTTCGTGGTTGGGTTTTTGGATTGACCTTTGTAACGTGTGCCGTTCAGGCGCAAACGCCCGGGCTAGACGATCCGCTGCTCGATAGCCCCGCGGCCGGGGCGGGTGCCGCGAGCAGTGAGGCGCGGGGTGTGCTTCGCGCTCGGGATCAGGCGATTCTGGCCAGTGAGCTGTCCGGGCGGATTGTCGAGTTGCCGTTCAGTGAGGGCGAGTCGTTCAAGAAGGGCGACGTGCTGGCCCGGTTCGATTGCTCGGCCTATCAGGCGCAACTCAATGCTGCGCAAGCGGCCAGCCGTGGCGCCGGTGAAGAATTGGCGCACAACAAACAATTGGCCGCGCTCAATTCTGTCGGGCGTTTCGAAGTGGCGCGGGCGCAGGCCAAGGTCAGCGAAACCCAGGCGCAATCTCAGGTCTATCAGGTGCAGGTCAAACGCTGCAGCGTGATTGCGCCATTCGACGGGCAAGTGGTCGAACGCAAGGTCAAGCGCTATGAGAGCGTGTCGGCCGGCGCGCCGCTGCTGGATGTGGTCGATAACCGCACACTGGAAATCCATCTGCTGGTCCCGTCGCGCTGGATGGCCAAACTCAAGCCTGGCCAGACGTTTTCCTTTGTTCCCGATGAAACAGGTCAACCGCTCGAGGCCACGGTCAAACGCCTCGGCGCGCGAATCGATGAGGGCAGTCAGACCTTGTTGCTGGTCGCCTCACTCCCCGAAGCCAAAGGCTTACTGGCCGGCATGAGCGGCACGGCGCATTTTTCGGAGCTTAATTGAACGCCCCGGTGAGCGGCGGCGCCGAGCAGGTGTTTGCGCGGTTTCTTGACCTCGAACGCCAGACCCGGGCAGCCCGCGATGCGTCGCAACTGGCCTACAGCCTGGTCAATGACGGCCAGTCGCTGTTCGGTTTTCGCCATGCCGCGTTGTTGATCGCAGGCAAGGTGCAAGCGGTGACCGGCGTCAGCGCGGTGGAGCCCAATGCGCCGTTCGTGGCGTTTGTCGAGCAAGCCGTGGCGCAGTTGTTCAAGCAGGATGTGCTGCAACAGGCGCGGGTGATTGCGCCGCAGTTGCTCGGCGAATCGATCCAGGCGGATTGGCGCAGTTTGTCCGCCGCACAAGTGTTCTGGCTGCCGTTGATTGATCGGGATGGACAGGTGTTCGGCGGTTTGTGGCTGGCCCGCGATGTGCCGTGGAATCCCTCCGAACAAGTCTTGCTCTCGCAACTGGGCGATACCTACAGCCACGCCTGGCTGGCGCTGCAGCCACGCAAACCCTGGCGGTTGCGCTGGACGCGTAAACGTCAGGTGGCACTGGTCGCGGCGCTGTTGCTCGGGCTGTTGATTCCGGTGCGTCAATCGGTGCTGGCACCGGCCGAAGTGGTGCCGCTGGGCGGCCGTGTGGTGGCGGCGCCGCTGGACGGGGTGATCGCCGAGTTTCTGGTCAAACCCAATCAAACGGTGAAAACCGGCGAACTGTTGCTGCGCTTCGAAAACACGACCCTCACGGCTCAGGCCGATGTGGCCGAACGGGCATTGGATGTGGCCGAGGCCGAACTCAAATCCAATTCCCAGCGCTCGTTCACCGATGCCGAATCCAACTCGCGGATCGACTTGCTGGCCGCGCGCGTCGAGCAAAAACGCGCCGAACGTGACTACGCCCGCGAGTTGCTTAATCGCAGCGAAGTGCGTGCCGAACGCGATGGCATCGCGGTGTTCGCCGATGCCGAACGCTTGACCGGCAAACCCGTGCAGACCGGCGAACGCCTGATGGAAATTGCCGACCCGAACCAGGCCGAACTGCGTATCGAACTGGCGGTGGGCGACGCGATATCGTTAGAGCCCGGTGCCGAGATCGCGTTGTTTCTCGACAGCGATCCCTTGAAGCGCCACCTCGCGACGCTGGAGCGCTCGGCCTACGAGGCACAACCGACGGCTGGCGGGCAACTGGCGTATCGGCTCGACGCCAATTTCGTCGACGCACCGCCGCGCATCGGCCTGCGCGGTACGGCGAAAATCTTCGGTGACCGTGCGCCGCTGGCGCTGTACCTGTTGCGTCGTCCATTGGCCGGTCTGCGCCAGAGCGTGGGCCTGTAAATGAACCTGCCGAGCCTGCGTGCCGACCTGCAACTGTCGCCCGCAGCGCCAGCATTGGACGGCTCGCCACGCTGGACCCTGGCCGACCCGGTGCGCGGGCGTTATTTCAAACTGGGCGCGGCGGCGATGCGCCTGTTGCGCCACTGGTCGCTGGGCGATGCCGATCAGGTCCTGCGTGCGGCCAATCGTGAGCCGGGCCTGCCGCTGGACGGCACCGAGCTTGAGCAATTGCTGGAGTTTCTCCGTGGGCACGATTTGATCAGTGCCCTCGACGATCAACAGCGCGCCAGTTACCGGCTCAAGGCCTTGGCGCAGAAACAGAGCCTGTGGCAAATCCTTCTGCATCAGTACCTGTTTTTCCGCATACCGCTGTGGCGTCCGGACGCCTTTCTCAATCGCGCCTGGCCGTGGCTGGAACGCTTCGGCCCACGCGTGTTGCGCTATGGTTTGCCGGCGACGTTGGCGCTTGGGGTGTTTCTGGTTTCGCGGGACTGGCAGCGGTTTGTCGGCACCTTTCCGCACCTGTTCAGCCTCGGAGGCGCATTGGCGTTCGGCGTGGCGCTGTTCTTTGCCAAGCTGTGCCACGAGTTCGGCCACGCGTTCATGGCCAAGCGCGCCGGGTGTCGGGTGCAGAGCATGGGCGTGGCGTTCATGGTGCTGCTGCCGATGTTCTACACCGATGTCAGCGATGCCTGGCGCGTCAATGATCGTCGCGCACGGTTGTTGATTGGCGCCGGTGGCGTGCTGGCTGAGTTGCTGTTGGCGTGCATTGCACTGCTGGCGTGGTCGTTGTTGCCTGATGGCCCGGGACGCACGGCGGCGTTCATGCTCGCCAGCGCCACCTGGATCACCACGCTGGTGGTCAATCTCAATCCCTTCATGCGTTTTGACGGCTACTTTCTGATCAGCGATTTGTGGCAAGTCGACAACCTTCAGGGCCGGGCGTTTGCCTTGTGTCGCTGGCGCTTGCGCGAGTTTTTGTTCGGTTATGGCGCACCTGCGCCGGAGCCTTGGTCGCCGAAAATGCAACGGCGTTTGCTGATCTGGGGGTATGGCTCGTGGTTATGGCGTGCGGCGTTGTTTTTCGGGATCGCGTTGGCGGTCTATCACCTGTTCTTCAAGGTGTTGGGGATCTTCCTGATGCTGGTGGAACTGGTGTGGTTCATCTTTCTGCCGATCATGCGTGAGTGGCGCCAGTGGTGGAGCCGCCGCGAGCAGGCGCATGGCCCGCGCGTGTTGCTTTTCAGTCTGGCATTGCTGGGGTTGTTGCTGGTGCTGATTGTGCCTTGGCGCAGCGCCGTGGAACTGCCGACGATGTTGGAGGCCGGACGTGCAAGCGCTCTATATGCACCCACCGCGGCGCGGGTCAAAGCGGTGAAAGTGCACGACGGTCAGAAGGTGGCCCAAGGGGATGTGTTGATCGAGCTGGAATCTCCGGATCTCGATTCGAAGCGCGCCATCGTGCGGCGGGAAATCCAGATCCAGCAGTTGCTGATGCGCCGGCAGGCAGGCCGCAGTGAAACAGCGGCGGACGCCGGTGTCGTTGAACAAAAACTGGCCGAAGCGGTGGCCGAATACCGCGGGCTCACGGCCCGGCGTGAACGCCTGTTGCTGCGCGCCCCGCACGCTGGATATGTGCGTGATTTGCAACCGAACCTGAGCATCGGGCGCTGGATTTCGAGCAAGGATGCACTGGCCCGGGTCGTCGAGGACGGCACACGCCTGCGCGGTTATCTGGCCGAAGCGCAGTTGTGGCGGGTCAAACCCGGCGCCAGCGGCCGGTTCATCGCCGACGACCCGATGCACCCGGCGCTCGCGGTGCAACTGGATGAAATCGACACCAACGGCGTGGCCTACGTCGATCAGCAAGCACTGACGTCCGATCACCACGGGCCGATTGCCGTGCGCCGCGATCAACAGCAACGGGCGGAACCGGTGCAGGCGCAATATGGCGCGCGCCTGAGTGTGCTCGATCGCGCGCCGACGCCGCTGCAACCGTTGCGCGGCGTGGTCGTGTTGCAGGGGCGCGGCGAGTCGTTGCTGGGTGTGGCATGGCGGCGGATGGCGGCGCTGGGGGTCAGGGAAAGCGGTTTTTAACGGAGAGCGGCGATGACGGATAACGCAGCAGTGGCAGCAGAGGGATTGGTGGTGCGGCCTTCGCGGGCAACCGACGGGCCATTTCTGCAAAGCCTGTATCAAACGGCGCGGCCGGATCTGCAATGGATCGACGGCGAGCCGGAACAGGTGCAGCAAATAGCCGCCCAGCAGTTTCAGGTGCAGGAGCAGGGCATGGGGGATAACTACCCCAACGCCATGCACTACGTGGTGGAAAAACTCGGCACGGCCATCGGTGCCTTGAGCACCGATTTCGGCGCCAACGAAATTCGCGTGTTGTATCTGGCGTTCATCCCGCCGGCGCGTGGCCAGGGTTTTGGCCGCGCCGTGCTGCAAGGCGTGCAGAAAGCCGCGCAGCAGATTCGCTGCCCGGTGGCGACGGTGGTCTGGAGCAGCAATCCCCAGGCACGCCGGCACTATTTGGCCTTGGGATTTGCCGTGGAAGAAAGCAATCCCGCCGCCGAAAGACTTGTCTGGTATCCCCAATGAACCCCGGCAGGAGCCGGGTCTTGAACGGTAATGTTCAAGCGACATTCCCGGACGCGGACCCAGGCTACACAACCTTGCGTGATGCTCAGTGATTTCGCCGGTTTGCTGGACGCGCCCTACCGCCACACCTTGCCGGGCATCCAGCAGGTCATGATGCTCGGCGAACTGACCGTCAACCAAGCCCTCGACAACCTCGACCCTGCGGCCTGAAATCCAAATCCCCTTCGCGAGCAAGCCCGCTCCCACCGGGGGATTGTTGTTGAGTCAGTTGAAGGTGATGTGGAAATAGCCCAACTGCGGATCTCGCCCCATCGGCGGCACCCGGGACACGAAGATGTCCTGCACTCGCCCGATTTCTGGCAGTTCCAGCGCACACAATCCGTCGACAAATTCAGTCGGCTCCAGACTTCTCAATTCGACACTGAATGGCATTCGTTCGCTGTAGCGCATTTTTGCGGCGGGCTGCTCTTCAAGGTGTTCGATATGGATTTGCAGTGCACTGCCATCGGGCAGGTACAGGGTGCCGATCCGGCCCAGCAGCGCCTGGAAATGTTGGCTTTGAACCGTTTGCAACATGGTTTCGCTCCAGCCAGTGAGGAAACCGGGGGAGGGTCGCCACCCCCGGCAGTCGGTCAGTTGCGCGACGGGAAAATGCCTTGCAGCGCGATGCTGAAGTTGAGCACCAGGTACGGGTTCATGATCGCCATCGACTGGCCGTTGCCCGTGGAGGTGATGGTCCCGCTGATCGCGGTCTGCGCACCTTTGAGGGGGACGGGCGAAGCGCCTTGTGCGTCCGAGAAGATATTCGCCAGACCGGGTCCGGTGCCCGAAGCACCGATATAGGCGTTGGTGGCCGTCGGGGCGCCCAACGGGTTGCTCGCTGGGTTGGCCAGTTGCACGGTGGTGGTGGCCGTGAGGCCCGCCAGTGTGTGAGTGTGGTTCGGCAGATTATTGAGGGTCGGTATGACGGCTTCAGTGCCGGAAATTTCCCCCATTACGCGAGTCGACAGGCCGGGGCCGGTGCCCTGGCAGATCGGCATTCGGCTCTGCAGATTAGGCAGTCCGAACGTCTGGACACCGTTGCCGCCATAGTTGGTGCCCAGCAACGCAAACAGCGCGCTGTATTGCGAAACACTCATCATCTGACCGTTGCACAAGGCCCAGCCGCTGGGCGCATAGTTGAAGGCAAACGTCAAAACAGTGCCCATGTAAACGTCCATAAAGTCCTCTCCCTTCTGATTGATGGTCGGCGGGCCGCGTGAGGATTCAGGCTGCGGTGATGCCTCCCCCTCCTTTGCCAGATTACGCCACGGCTCAGCGTAGACCCGGATCGGCGAGGTTGCCGGATGTCGTGAAACCGCACGCCGGCATCGACGGCTATCGCGTGGCTGACCTAAAGTGACCGGCAGGTTTCTGGGGATCTGCATTAGCGGTGTTTTGCCACGGGCCAGAGGAAACAATGACGGTAAACAGAGTCACGCCGGTTGGCGATACGCAAGACCCCCAGGCAACACCCGGCTCCTGGTTCGGCAACTGGCGAGTGATCCTTTGGGCGAAAAAACAATGGCTGCTGCCCATCATGGCGCTGGCCGCGATTGTGCGTTTTTACGACCTGACGGCCGCTGCGATCTGGGGCGACGAAGGTTCCAGCCTGCTGCTGGCGCGTTATTCGCTGGGCGGGATCTGGAACCATGCGGCGTTCGATGTGCATCCGCCGCTGTACTTCATGCTGTTGCACGGCTGGATCGAACTGTTCGGTGACGGGATTTTTGCGATCCGTTGCCTGAGCGCGCTATTGGGTATTGCTGTGGTGGGCGCAGGGGTTTGGCTGGTGGATCGCTTGGCCACTCGCCGCGCCGCGATCATCGCCGGTGTGTTGCTGGCATTGCTGCCCACGGCGGTGCGCTATAGCCAGGAAGTGCGCATGTATTCGCTGCTCGGGTTGTTGCTCATTGCGGCGAGTCTGGCGTTGGTTTACTGGATCAGACGTGCGCAACGCAGGCGTTATCTGGTGTTTTACGTGCTGTTGATGAGCGCGGCGCTCTACACCCATTACTTCGCCGTGTTGGCGGCGTTGAGTCACTGGATTTATCTGGGCGTGATTCGTACGCAACGCGGTTATCGATTCCGGCATATTCAACAACCGCCATGGTGGCTGGCGAACCTGGCCATTGCCGGACTTTATCTGCCGTGGTTGCCGAAACTGCTGAATCTGATGCAGCACATGGAACAGCTCAAGGCCGCTGGCGATGTGGGCTGGGAAGACCCGGTGAGCCTGACCTCGTTGCCGGCGATGATCTGGTCCTGGCTGATTCAGGATGATGGCGCAAACCTGCCGCTGCTGGTCTTCATCGCGATGCCATTGGCCTTGCTGGTGCTGGCCGGGGTGGCATTGGCCCGTGACCGCAGCGTATCGCGCGGCAGTGTGCTGCTGGCGCTTTACACCGGCCTGCCGCTGTTGCTGGTGTTTGCGGTGTCGTTCATCACGCCAGTGTTCATCGAGCGCTACCTGACCGCGTTTGCGTTGGGCCTGCCGATGCTTGCGGCGTTGGCCATCGACCGTTTTTACAGTCGTTTCCGGGGGCTGGCGTTAGCGGTGCTGGTGTCGCTGGTCGGGGTCGAACTGATTGGCGTGAACAACAACGCCACGGTCGACAGCAATGATCAACTCGATCATATGGTGAGTTACGTCAATCAGCAGTTCCAGCCCGGTGACGGCATCGTCATCAGCGACATGCTCTGGTACCTGAGCTACGTCTATTACGATCAAACCGGCGCTCAAGTGCGCCTCTACACGCCACCCCGCGCGGACGGCCATTCGACACGGCCGAATGAGTACGGTTTTGGCACGCTGGTCAGCACTAACGTCTACCTCGACAGCTTGGCCGAACTGACGGGCAATCGCCGGGTCTGGCTGGTGGGAACCGTTGATGAACCTGGAGAATTCCTGCCATTGCCGGCGACTTGGCACCTCAGCGCCGAGGTGCGCGCCGGTGGGGCGCAGGCGCGATTATTCGATGTGAAGCCGGCAGTTGAATAAGTCCTGTGCGGACTTAATCGATTCACCTTTTTATTCGCGATAAAAAATTAACCGGTTAGTTCTTTTTGCTCTTGAATGATGTCAAAACACTACTAGTCGTAGGGTTGTTCTTGAACTACGCTTTGTCGAACAAAAGGACTTCCGATTACGGTGAAGGGATTGCAGCAGTTCCACTTTGTCTCCGGCTTACCGCGCTCAGGCTCGACCCTGCTTTCTGCGATCCTTTTGCAGAATCCGCGGTTTCACGCCGGTATGACCAGCCCGGTGGGCTCGCTGTTTTCCAGTGTGCTCGAGCAATGCAGCGCCGGCAGTGAGTTCGGCGCGGTGATCGACACCGAGACGCGCCGCCGTTTGCTGCGGGGTCTTTTCGATTCCTACTACGCCGACAAGACCAACAAACCGGTGGTGTTTGACACCAACCGTCAATGGAGCTCGCGGCTGCCCGCGCTCAACGACCTGTTCCCCAACGCCAAAATCATCGCTTGCGTGCGCAACGTCGCGTGGGTGATGGACAGCCTTGAACGCCTCTACCGCGCCAATCCTTACGAAAACACCAAGCTGTTCGGCGACGCCGTCGAGCGCAACACGGTCTACAGCCGCTGCGAAACTCTGGCTCAGCGTAACCGGCTGGTGGGTTTTGCCTGGGCGGCGCTCAAGGAAGCCTATTACGGCGAGCACGCCGACTCGTTGCTGATCATCGATTACGACTTGCTGACCCAGGCCCCGGAGCGAGTGCTGCGGCTGGTCTACGATTTTATCGGCGAGCCATGGTTCGAACACGATTTTGAACATCTGGCATACGACGCGCCGCAATTCGATCAAGCCCTTGGCGTTGCCGGCCTGCACAAGGTCAAACCCAAGGTCGCTCTGGAGTCACGGCGCACGATTCTGCCGCCGGACCTGTTCAAGCAATACGCTGATTTGTCTTTTTGGCTCGATGGCTCAGCCAGCGCTGCCAATGTCATTCGTATGAAGTCCGACGCCGCGATCAGTTGATCGCGGCGTTTTTCATTGATGCGTCAATAACTGTGTTCGAATCCGGGTGAGCAGCATGTGGTGGAGCAAGCAGAAGTCGCGAGTAACCGAATGTCAGCAGACGCTTGCCGCGCCGATGATCATGTCGCTGGAGCCGCGCATGCTGTTCGACGGAGCCGTTGCGGCGACGGTGGCCGATACCGCTGCCCAGGCTGACAGCCACACCACAGCGGACGCAGCGAAAACGCCGACGGCCGATCAGCCGGTGGCCAGTAAGGACACCCACGGTCAGGCCGATGCGACACCAGCCGCCAGCCCCGTCGCCGTGCCGGGTCAGAGCGTGGTGTTCGTCGATTCCCGGGTCAAGGACGCCGACAGCCTGCTCCAGGGCATTGCTCCCGGCACCCAAGTGGTGAAACTCGACGCGACCAAGGACGGCTTGCAACAGATCGCCGATTATCTCGATCAGCATCAAGGCGTCAGCTCTGTACAGATCATTGCCTACGGCAACGCAGGCGATCTGTGGCTGGGCAACAGTTATCTGTCTGCCGATAACGTCGCGCAACGCAGTGCGATCCTCGGCGAAATCGGCAAGGACATGAACGTTGGCGGCGACATCCTGATCTACGGCTGCTACACCGCCGAGGGGGATCGCGGCTTGAGTTTCGTCGACTCGCTGGCGCAGCTGACCGGCCGGGATGTGGCCGCTTCGAACAACCGCACCGGTGTCGGCGGCGACTGGGATCTGGAAATTGCCACCGGCACCATCGAAAGCGCCAACGTCCTGTCGACCAAGGCGATGAGCGAATATCAGTGGGGCCTGGCCACCTGGACCGCGACTAACAACCTCGACTCGGGTGTCGGCTCGTTGCGTACGGCACTGGCGTCTGCGCAAAACGGCGACATTGTCACCTTCAACGCCGGCATGACCGTGCAGCTCAACTCCGAGTTGTTGATCAACAAGAACATCACCGTCGATGGCGATCTGAATAACGACGGCGTGGCCGACGTGACCCTCGATGGGCAATACAAGACCCGTGTGGTGGAAGTCACTTCCGGCAGCACCGTGACACTGGACGGGCTGGTGATCACCAAGGGACTGGTGGCCGGCAATGGCGGTAACGGTGGCGCGGCAGCGGCGGGCGCCATGGGTGGCGGGATTTTCAACGCCGGCATTCTTACGCTCAATAACGTGACAGTCACTGCCAACGCCGCTTCCGGTGGCGGCGGCGGCGGTGGCTTGTCCGGTGGATACTCCGGTGGCGGCGGCGGTGGCGGCGGTGGGATCGGTGGCGGTAACGGTGGCCATGGCGGTTCGACAGGCCCCGGCAACTTGAGCTATGCCGGTGGGGCCGGCACTGCCAATACCGGTGGTTATGGCGGCGGCTACACCCAGAACGACATGGGCGGGCGCGGCGGTACCAACATTGGCGGCGTCGGCGGCAATGGCGCCTCCGGCTACAGTCACGGCGGCAACGGCGGCTCCGCGACCAATGGCACGCTGTTCATTGGTGGCGGCGGTGGTGGTTCGGGCTGGAACGCGGTCGGCGGCGTTGGTGGCAGCGCGGCCGGCGGTATTTACAACGCCTCGACCGGCACCTTGAAAGTCATCGGCACGTCAGTCATCAGCAACAACCTCGCGGCGGGTGGTGGCGGCGGTGGGGGTGGCAGCGGCGGCAACCTTGCCAACGGCGGTGATGGTGGCCGTGGCGTCGGGGCCATCTGGAACAACGGCGGTACGGTATTGATCACCGCTGCCAACGTCGCCGCCATGACCGGCAACGCGGCGGCCAGTGGTGTTGGCGGTCCTTCAAACAGCGGCTCGACAGGCGCTTCGCCCAGTTCCACGGATGCGGTTTACAGTACCGGCGGCACGTACAACCCCAACTACGTCGAGCCACCGACCGCGACCATCGTACTGGCGGACAGCGCCCTGAAAATTGGCGAAACCTCGCTGGTGACCATCACCTTCAACACGGCAGTCAGTGGTTTCACCAATGCCGACCTGACCATCGCCAACGGCACGTTGACGGCCGTGAGCAGCAGCGATGGCGGGATCACCTGGACCGCGACTTTCACGCCGACCAACGGGATTACCGACACCACCAACGTCATCACCCTGGACAACACCGGTGTGGCGGCCACCTCTGACGGTACCGTGGGTGTCGGTACCACCAATTCCAGCAATTACGTGATCGATACCCAGCGCCCGACGGCCACTATCGTTTTTGCTGACACGGCCCTGAAAATCGGTGAAACGTCGCTGGTGACCATCACCTTCACTGAAGCGGTCAGCGGTTTCACCAACGCCGACCTGACCATCGCCAACGGTACGTTGTCCGCCGTGAGCAGCAGCGACGGAGGCATTACCTGGACGGCGACGTTTACGCCGAGCGGCGGTGTCACCGACACCACTAACGTGGTCACGCTGGATAACACCGGGATCGCTGATCTGGCCGGTAACGCCGGCAGCGGTACGACCGACTCCAACAACTACGCCATCGACACTGTGCGCCCGACGGCCACCCTTGTCGTCGCGGACACCGCGCTCAAGGCTGGGGAAACCTCGCAGGTCACCATCACGTTCAGCGAGGCCGTGACCGGTTTCACCACCGCCGATCTGTCCGTGGCCAACGGCAGCGTGAGCGGTTTGAGCAGCAGCGACGGCGGGATCACCTGGACGGCGACCTTCACGCCAACCAATAACGTCAGCGATACCACCAACCTGATCACCCTGGACAACACCGGCATCTCCGATCTGTCCGGCAATGCGGGCAGCGGCACCACCGACTCCAACAACTACGCCATCGACACGCAGCGTCCGACCGCGACCATCGTCGTCGCCGACAACGCCTTGAGAATCGGCGAAACATCGTTGGTGACCATCACCTTCTCCGAGGCCGTGACGGGTTTCAGTAATGCCGACCTGACCATCGCCAATGGCACGCTGAGCGCCGTGAGTAGCAGCGATGGGGGTATCACCTGGACGGCAACCTTCACGCCGACCGCCAACATTACCGATCCCACCAACCTGATCACCCTGGACAACAACGGGGTCAGTGACTTGAACGGCAATGCCGGCAGCGGCACCACCGACTCCAACAACTACGCCATCGACAACCAGCGCCCGACGGCCACTGTCGTGTTCGCTGACACAGCCTTGAAAATCGGCGACACATCGTTGGTGACCTTCACCTTCTCCGAAGCGGTGACCGGGTTCAGCAACGCCGATCTGACCATCGCCAACGGCACGCTGACGGCCGTGAGCAGCAGCGATGGCGGTGTCACCTGGACGGCAACCTTCACCCCGACCAGCAATATCACCGACGCCACCAACCTGGTGACCCTGGACTACACCGGCATCGCTGACCTGGCCGGTAACGCCGGCAGCGGCACCACCGATTCGAACAACTACGCCATCGACACGCAACGCCCGACCGCGACCATCGTGCTGGCCGATACCAGCCTCAGTGCCGGTGAAACGTCGCTGGTGACCATCACCTTTTCCGAGGCAGTGACAGGCTTCACCAACGCCGATCTGAACATTCCCAATGGCACGTTGACCGCCGTGAGCAGCAGCGATGGCGGCATCACCTGGACGGCGACGTACACGCCCACGCTCGGGGTCAACGATATGAGCAACGTTATAGGCCTGAACAACACCGGCATCGCTGACCTGGCCGGTAACGCCGGCACCGGCGTCACCAACTCCGGCAATTTCGTGATCGACACGATGGTGCCGACGGCCACTCTTGTGGTCGCCGACAACAGCCTGAGCATCGGCGAGACCACCACGGTGACGATCACCTTCTCCGAGGCGGTGATGGGCTTCAGTAATGCTGACCTGACCGTCGCCAACGGCACGCTGAGCGCCGTGAGCACCAGCGACGGTGGCATCACCTGGACGGCGACCTTTACCCCAAGCGCCAATATCACCGACGCGACCAACCTGATCACCCTGGACAATACCGGGGTGCAGAGCGGGTCTGGCAACGTGGGGGTCGGCACCACGGATTCGAACAATTACGCCATCGACACCCAGCGCCCGACCGCGACCATTGTGGTGGCGGACACGGCGCTGGGCGTTGGCCAGACCACCACGGTCACCATTACCTTCAGCGAGGCAGTGACCGGTTTCACCCTGGCTGACCTGACCGCCGAAAACGGCACGCTTTCAGGGCTGAGCACCTCGGACAACATCACCTATACCGCGACGTTTACCCCAGCGGCCGGCATCACCGACACCAGCAACCTGATCAGCCTGGACAACACCGGTATCGTCGACGGGGCAGGCAACGCCGGGAGCGGCACCACCGATTCGAACAACTACGCCGTCGACAGTCAGCGTCCGACCGCGACCATCGTCGTGAGCGACAACGATCTGCGCCCCGGCGAAACAGCGACCGTGACCATCACCTTCAGCGAAGCGGTGACCGGTTTCGACAATTCCGACCTGAGCGTCGCCAACGGCACGCTGAGCAACGTGTCGTCGAGCGACGGCGGTATCACCTGGACGGCAACGTTTACCCCGACCATTGGCGTCAGCGACTCCACCAACCTGATCACCCTGAACAATACCGGCATCAGCGATCTGGCCGGTAATGCTGGCACTGGCTCCACCAACTCGGGCAATTACGCAGTGCATACCGAAGTGCCGACCGCAACCATTGTTGTCGCAGACACCGCGCTCAAGGCCGGGGAAACCTCGACGGTGACCATTACCTTCAGCGAGGCCGTCGCAGAATTCAGTAACGCTGATCTGACCATCGTCAATGGCGCCCTGAGCAACATCGTGAGCATTGACGGCGGCATTACCTGGACGGCGACGTTCACACCCACCGGCAATATCACTGACACGACCAACGTCATCACCCTCGACAACAGCGGTGTGGTCAATACATCGGGCAACAGCGGCGTGGGCACCACGGACTCGAATAATTTCGCGATCGACACCGCACTGCCCACCGCCACGATCGTGGTGGCCGACAATCGCCTGGGCATCGGCGAAACCACCACCGTGACGATCACCTTCAGTGAAGCGGTGAGCGGCTTTGACCTGTCGGACATCAGCGTCGCCAACGGCACGCTGTCGAACCTGAGCAGCAGCGATGGCGGCATCACCTGGATCGCCACGCTGACGCCGACTGCCAACGTCAACGATGCGACCAACCTGATTGTGATCGACACTGCCGGCGTGCAGGACCTGGCCGGCAACCTCGGTGCGAGCATCGCCATCTCCAACAATTACGCGCTCGACGCGACCCGGCCAACGGTGAGCATCGTGGTCGCCAACCCGACTCTGGGTATCGGCCAGACCACCACTGTGACGTTCACCTTCAGCGAGGCGGTGAGCAACTTCGACCTGTCCGACCTGAGCGTGACCAACGGCGAATTGAGCAACCTGAGCAGCAATGACGGCGGCAAAACCTGGACCGCCACGTTCACGCCAACCGCCAATGTGACCGACCCGAGCAATTTCATCGCGCTCGACACGAGCAACGTCACGGATCTGGCGGGCAACGTCGGCAGCACCGTGGCGGTGTCGAACAACTATGCCCTGGACAGCGAACGGCCGACCGCCACCGTGGTGGTCGCCAATCCGAACCTGGGTGTTGGCCAGACCTCGCAGGTGACGATCACCTTCAATGAGGCGGTCAGCGGTTTTGATCTCTCTGATATCAGTGTCGCCAATGGCACCTTGTCCAACCTGAGCAGCAATGACGGCGGCAAGACCTGGACCGCGACCCTGACGCCAAGCGCCAATGTCAGCAGCGCCAGCAATGCGATCACCGTCAACCGGGGCGGCGTCAGTGACCTGGCGGGCAATAGTGGCAGCGGTGTGAGCCAGTCCGGCAACTACGTGGTGAACACGGCGACGACGCCGACCTTCGTGGTTACGCCGAATCCGCAGTTCCGCAGCAGTGATCCGGTGACGTTCCCCGATGTGCCTTACACCGCGCTGCAACCGATCGTGTTCAGCGCCCCGACGGGCGACCTTGGCTCACCGCTGACTTTTGCGCCGTTGTTCGAACAGCGGGTGATCGGCAACGGCATCCGCCCCTTGGGCGACATATTCATGAACCACGGTGCCCTGAGCCCGAGTTTCCTTGCTCAGGTGTTCAGCAGCAGTGACAACGTTGGTGACGGCGCCGGCCATGGTTTCCTTGGCTTTGGCGGCGGCGATGGCGGGGTGTTCGGCACCAGTACGCTCTCCAGTCTGTTCAATCAGAACAGCGACGCCGCGCGTGATTCGCTGAATGCCTTCGGCAGCCATTCGATCAAGGCCGGCGATGTTTCCCAAGGGCTGCGCGGCGTGTTTGGCGCCCCGACCCTGGTTGAGCAATTGCAGCAACTCAAAGACAGCGAGCAGCACCGGGTCGACAACCTGGCGTGCGCTCTGCAACAGGCTGGCATCAGCGAAATATCGGCCTGACAACACACAATTACTTAACACTGAGCGGGACCTAGGGGCGATCCAGGGATGAGAAGAAGTCAGAAGTTGTTCGGCGCCAGCCTGCTGGCGCTAGCGATCAGCGGGTGTGCAGTCACCAGCGAACCGATTGAGCGCAGCGTCAGTGAGCAGCGGGCCAGAACCGACCTGCAAAACATGTACAAGGATCAGGAACCGCTGCGCGGCCCCCTGACGCTGCATCAGGCCATGGCCCGCGCAGTGAAGTACAACCTTGAAGGCCGCTTGAAGATCATGGAGGAAGCGCTGGCCAAGCGGCAGCTCGACCTCGCCAGTTTCGACATGCTGCCGCGCATGGCGCTGGATGCCGGGTATGTGGGGCGTAACAACGTCAGTGCTTCCAGTAGCCAGAGCGTGCGCACCGGCACCCAGTCGCTGGAACCGTCGACCTCGCAGGATCGTGACCGCGAAGTGGCGGATCTGACCATGGTCTGGAACGTCCTCGACTTCGGTGTCAGCTATATCAGCGCCAAACAACAGGGTGACCAGCGCCTGATCGTGCAGGAACGTCGGCGCAAAGTGATCAACACCATCGTCCAGGATGTGCGCTCGGCGTACTGGCGAGCGATGGCCGCCGAACGTCTGCTCAAGCAGATCGACAGCCTGATGGCGCGAGTCGACACCGCCCGGAAAAACAGCCAGAGCATGAGCGAGCAGCGCATTGGCGACCCGGTTCAGGCCTTGGGTTATCAGCGCTCACTCATCGAAGCCACGCGGCAATTGGAGGAGCAGCGCCGTGCGCTGTCGCTGGCGAAAACCGAACTGGCCACTCTGATCAATCTGCCGCTGGGCACAAATCTTACGCTGGCCACTGATGATGGATATCAGGTTCCCGAGCTCAAGGTCGATCTGGCGAAACTCGAACAGGAGGCTTTGACCAGCCGTCCGGAACTGCGCGAGCAGGATTACCAGACGCGCATCAGCGCCGCCGAAACCCGCAAAGCCATGCTGCGCTTGCTGCCAGGTCTGGAGTTTTCGGCCGGCGGGCATTACGACAGCAACTCGTTCCTCGTTGAGCAAGGCTGGGCCGACTACGGCGTGAAAATCACCTGGAACCTGTTCAACGTGATCTCTGCTCCGGCGGCGATCAACGTCGCCAAGGCCGGCGAAGAGGTCGCCACGGCAAGGCGTCAGGCGATGTCGATTGCGGTGCTGGCGCAGCTTTATGTGGCCAACGCCAACTATCAAGAGGCGTTGCGCCAGTTCAAGACCAGCCAGCAGTTGTCCGACATTGACGGGCAAATCGTTGGCCAGTTGCGCAATCGTCATCAGGCCGCCGGCATTGGTGAACTGGAGTTGATTCAGGGTGAGCTGAACAACCTGCAAGCCGACCTGCGTCGTGATCTTTCTTACGCCGATCTGCGCAATGCCTACGGCCAGATTTTCGCCAGTGCCGGGCTCGACCCGCTGCCGGATCAAGTGCAGTCCACGGACGTGCAGGCGATCGCGAACGCACTGGCCAATCGTGAGTCGGCGTGGGCGGCGGGGGATATCTCGTTGCCAGTGGTGGCGAATGCCTCCGCGCAATGACGTGCTGGCGCCAAGCGCCAGCATCAGCCGTATGCAACGCGAGGTCCGCAATGGCCATCGCGGTGCGGCCATTCTTCTGACCGGTTTGCCGGCGGCGGGCAAATCGACGCTGGCTCAAGCGCTGCACGCCACGTTGTTCGGGTGTGGCTGGCAAACGGTGGTGCTTGATGGCGATAGCTTGCGTACCGGGCTCAATCGGGATTTGGGATTCAGTGACGCGGATCGCCAGGAAAACATTCGCCGCGCCAGCGAGCTCGCCGCTTTGCTGGTGGAAAATGGTCAGATCGTGATTCTGGCAATGATTGCGCCATTGGCCGAACTGCGAGAAATGTTTGCCCAGCGTTTGGGCGAGGACTATCGCGAGGTCTGGTGCAGCGCCTCATTGGCAGTGTGCGAGCAGCGTGATCCGAAAGGGCATTACGCTCGGGCGCGACGAGGTGAGTTGGCCGGGTTTACCGGGGTCTCGGCGCCGTATGAGCCACCGTTGCAGGCCTCGTTGGTGCTCGATACGGGTACGCAGACCGTTGAGGCCTGTCTTGATCGTCTGTTGACCTGGCTCGGCGATTGCTCGGTGCTGCCCAAGACATGAGCCGTCCGGCGTATTCGCGACTGCCGGTGCCGGTGGATTTGCCACTGTTGTTGCAGGCGCTGGCGGCGATTGCCGAAGACGCCTGGCGTAGTCACTTCAACACGCAATATTTCTCGGGAGACTGGAGCGGCGTGGCGCTGATTTCGGCGGCCGATGCGCTGACCGAATTGTCGCCCGGACGTGGTCAACCGTTACTGCGCGCGCCTTGGTTGCTGGATGAACGTTGGCGCCACGGTCTGCGGGATTTGCCGCTGGACATCGTCAGTGCGCGATTGTTGCGGTTGGGGCCCGGTGGGCGAATTCATGAGCACCGCGACTACGATCTCGCCGAGCCGGACGCCGATGTGCGTCTGCACATTCCGTTGCTCAGTCCGCCCGATGTGGATTTCTGGCTCGACGGTCAACGTGTGCCGATGATGGCGGGGGAATGCTGGTTTCTCGATCTGGCGCGACCGCATCGGGTGGTTAACCGCGATACCTCGACGCGGGTTCATTTGGTGCTCGACTGCCGGCCTGGCGCCTGGCTTGCGCGGATGATTGATGAAGGGCTGCCGAGTACGCCTCCAGCGCAATGGGCCGACACGTCGCTGCAGCGTTTTCAGCGACTGGTCGCTGAGGATGCTTCGCTGTCCTCAGCCTTGCGGGCACTCAACGACCCTGAACAGTTCATCATCCGAACCCTAGAACTGGCCGCCGAACAGGGCTTGCTGTTCTCTCGCGAAGAACTGCGCGCGGCCATGCGCCAGGGACGGCGGCAATGGAACGAACAATGGAGCGGCTGAACCTGGACGGCTGGTTACCGGTGCGTGTCTGGCCGGTCGCAGGGTGTTGGCAGGTGGATTGGTGCTGGTTCGGCGATACGCCACTGCATCAGCCCTTTTTTCGCGACGCGGTCGAGGATGCGTTGCGCTTGCCGTTCAATCAGGCATTTCGTCGACAGACGCCGCTGTCGGCGCTGACCGATTGGCAGGCGCAAAGCCCGGGGGTGGCGCCGAGCGCATTCATTTTGCACGCCTCGCGCTGCGGCTCGACGCTGATCAGCCAGATGCTCGCCCGGCTCGATGACCACATTGTTGTCTCGGAACCACCACCGCTGGACGCCTTGTTGCGCAGCGATCTGCCGGCGTCTGAACGTCGAGCCGCTATCAGCGGATTGCTCTCGGCTTACGGGCAGCGTCGTCGAGGCGTGGAGCAGCGGTTGGTGATCAAGCTTGATGCGTGGAACATCGGTGAGTGGCCGCTCCTGCAAGAATGTTTTCCTGATACGCCATGGTTGTTTCTGTATCGCGACCCGTTGGAAATCGCCGTTTCCCACCTGCGCCGCCCGGGCATGCACATGGTGCCGGGCATGCTCGGCGACGGCGTGCTGGAGGACGGTTTGCCGTTTGAGGGGCGTGAGGATTTCATTGCCCGGCGCTTGGGTCGATTGCTGGAGGCGGGTCGGACGCAATGCGAAGTGTCAGGTGGGCTGCCCGTCAATTACAGCGAGTTGCCCGGGGCGATGGCAGGGCGACTGGCAAGTTTTTTTCAGTTGAGCGCTGAGCAGCTTCAGCAGGCGTTCGCGGCGACGGCGCAACATGCCAAGCAGCCCTCACGGACGTTCGTCGCCGACAGTGAGGAAAAGCGCGGCGAGGCTTCGGTGTTGTTGCACAGGCATGTGCAACATTTCGCTCACGCGCCCTATGAAGCGCTGGAACGCTTGCGTCATCTCAGGACTTGGCCGACAAATCCGCCATCCCCTTGAGTAACTCGATCGGCAGCGGAAAGACGATGGTCGAACTCTTGTCGCCGGCAATCGAACTCAAGGTCTGCATATAACGCAACTGCATGGCCCCTGGCTGACGGCCGAGCATTTCGGCGGCCTGCATGAGTTTTTCCGAAGCCTGCAACTCGCCTTCGGCGTGAATCACCTTGGCCCGTCGTTCCCGTTCGGCTTCGGCCTGTTTGGCGATGGCGCGCACCATCGACTCGTTGAGGTCGACGTGTTTGATCTCAACGTTGGCGACCTTGATGCCCCATGCGTCGGTCTGGGCGTCGAGCACTTGCTGGATGTCGATGTTCAACTGCTCGCGCTCGGCCAGCAGTTCATCCAGCTCATGCTTGCCCAGTACCGCACGCAGGGTGGTCTGAGCCAACTGGCTGGTGGCGGAGAGGAAGTTCTCGACTTGAATGATCGCCTTTTGTGGGTCGAGCACGCGAAAGTACAGCACTGCATTGACCTTCACCGAAACGTTGTCGCGTGTGATCACATCCTGCGGCGGTACATCGAGAACGATGGTGCGCAAGTCGACCCGAACCATTTGCTGAACCACCGGAATCAGCAGGATCAGCCCCGGACCTTTGACTTGCCAGAAGCGCCCGAGCTGGAACACCACGCCGCGTTCGTATTCGCGCAGGATGCGAAACGTCGACGCGGCGAGGGCGATCACCAATAACAGCAGCGCGAAAAAACCGATTTGCAGACCCATGATCACTCTCCGTGTCGAGCCGCGTCAGCCGCGGCGACTTTCAGCAGTAAGCCCTTGCGTCCCACTACGCGTACCGATTGTCCGCTGTGCAGCGGTGTCGCGCTGTGCACCTGCCATTGCTCACCTTGCAGGTGTATCCAGCCGTGATGGGCATCTTCAGTCTGCACCGTGGTTATTGCCGTCACACTGCCGACCAGGCCCGCATCGCCACTGACGGCGTGGCGCGGTCGGGTTTTCAGGGCGCGGATGATCAGCGCAAGCAACAGTAAAGCGCTGATCAGCCCCAGACCGATCATCATCGGCACCGGCAAGTCCGCGTTGCCCAGCATCAGCGCGCCGATCACGAACATGATGATCCCGCCCAGACCAATCACGCCGTAATTGGGCAGTGCGGCTTCAGCGATCAGAAAAACGATACCGAGGGTGACCAGCCAGAGACCGATCGGGTTGACCGACGACAGCGGAACATCGGCGGCGATAGCTGAACCGCTCAACAGGAGTAACCAGAGAAACGCACAACATCGACTGTTCACGTGACCCTCCGGGCGCGTCATGGGTGTGCTTCTTTGAGTCTAGTTGAGGGTTTCGCTGGATGAATGTTGATCAATGTGCGGATGTGTCCAGTGAGCGGATTTCCCGGCGCCTGCAACTCGCCGAACTAGACTCAAACACACCGCTACAACCGTTCAGTGCAGCGCCGAGGTGCATCAGGCCGGGAGTTGAGTCATCAGGTTTTGTGGCGTTCGCGTTGGCGCTTTCGCGAGCAAGCCCACACAGGTGACCGCGACCCCTTGGATGCCGCTCGCGAATAATCGCCCAGACACCATGTTCCCAAGGAGTTCCCCCATGGAAAGTCCAACCCATAGCCTGCCATCCCTGTTCAAACAACTCGGCCTGGACAACGACCCCGTCAGCATCGACCAATTCATCACGAGCCATTCTCCGCTCAAACCCGAATTGCACCTGGCAGACGCATTTTTCTGGACCAAGAGTCAGGCTGATTTTTTGCGCGACGAAATTCTGGACGATGCCGATTGGGCGGAGGTGGTTGATCAATTGAATGTGTTGTTGCGTATGGGGCGGTAGGCCTGACCGAAGGGTGATCACTTCCTGCCGGATGGGTGCCAGCCGATGTTTACGAAGCAATGATGGAACGGCTTGATGATTTGGAACTGGCAGAAATCATTCGCTCCGAGATCAATTGAAAAAAGAAGCTCGCCGAAAGATTGGCGCTGCCGAGAGTCCCGGCTGATGCACTCCACGGGGTGCCCGACTGTTACAAAATCAAACTCAAAGCGTCGGGTTACCGTTTGGTTTATCAAGTAATCGATGAGCGAGTTGTCGTCGCTGTAGGTAAGCGTGAGCGCAGCAGAGTTTACGAGAAGGCCCAAAAACGCTAATAGGTCCCCACCTCGTCGTTTCTCTTCGGCTGACAATCACTTTGTTTCAAAACTTGACTGAATTTCCCTCGCAATGCGATATTGATAGTTAGCAAACTAACAGTGTGCCTTGTCCCGTGCCCGATACCCTCGACGCTCTCCAGATGAACATCAGCAGTGCCATGGTGGTGGCCGCCAGGCATTGGCGCAAGATCTGCCAGACCACGCTGGTCAACTATGGAATCTCCGAAGCCTGCGCCGTGCCGTTGTTGATGATCGGGCGTTTGGGGGAGGGTGTGCGTCAGGTGCAGGTGGCGCAGGCGGCCGGGATGGAGAGCCCGTCGCTGGTGCGTCTGCTCGATCAGTTGTGCCATTCGGGTTACGTGCGTCGCACCGAGGATGTGCAGGATCGCCGGGCCAAATGCCTGAGCCTGACCGACACCGGTCGGGAGCTTGTGCAAGCGGTGGAAGTCGAATTGGTGCGCCTGCGTCACGAAGTGCTCGACGGGATCGATCAGAGCGATCTGGAGGCTACGCTTAGGGTGCTCAGAGCTTTTGAGGCGGCGAATCCGCCGCTGGTGGTCAATTCTTGAACGGTTTTTTCTCAGGCATTCCGCCGGCCCGCGACTGGTTCTACGGGGTTCGTACTTTTGCCGCGTCGATGATCGCGTTGTACATCGCCTTGCTCATGCAAATGCCGCGTCCGTATTGGGCGATGGCCACGGTGTACATCGTCTCCAGCCCGTTCCTCGGGCCGACCAGCTCCAAGGCGTTGTACCGTGCAATCGGTACCTTTCTCGGCGCAGCGGCGGCAGTTTTTTTCGTGCCGATGTTCGTGCAGAGCCCTTATGTGCTGGTAGTCGTCATCGCGCTGTGGACGGGTATTTTGCTGTTTCTATCCCTGCATTTGCGCACCGCCAACAGTTACGCGCTGATGCTTGCCGGCTACACCTTGCCGCTGATTGCCTTGCCGGTGGTGGATAACCCGCTGGCGGTGTGGGATGTCGCACAAGCACGTACCGAAGAGATTTTCCTCGGCATTGCCGTCGCCGCTGTGGTCGGCGCGATGTTCTGGCCACGCCGCTTGGCGCCGGTGTTCAACGATGCCGTCGGTAAATGGTTCATTGATGCGACCAGCTACAGCCTGAAGTTTCTCAGCCGCGAC
Organism: Pseudomonas baetica; assembly: GCF_019733355.1. Taxonomy (GTDB): domain Bacteria; phylum Pseudomonadota; class Gammaproteobacteria; order Pseudomonadales; family Pseudomonadaceae; genus Aquipseudomonas; species Aquipseudomonas baetica_A. The sequence continues at coordinate 36,972 of NZ_JAIHLQ010000011.1, forward strand.
GTGCAGCCCGAAGCAGTCACGGCCCTGCGCATGGCCATGGTTGCCAATTTCAACAGCCTGGAATTGATGATCGGTCAGTTACCCCATGAAGGTTCGCTGCCGCAAACCGTGCGCAATACCAAGGAACTGCGCGGGCGCATGATCCATCTGTTGCCGGTTATCGATGCCCTCGAAGACTCGCTCTACGCCCTCGAACGACGCACGCCGGAACTGGTGGAAAAATTTGCTCCGCTGCTGGCCGCGACCCGGGAATGGCTGGACCATCCGGACGCCGATCTCGACCGCTGGCAAGCCCTGAAAGATCAGCTCCAAGCCCTGCAACCAAGTGCGCAAGCACTGGAGGAGCGCCGACAATTGCTCTTCTCCAACGCGATCTATCGCCTCGGTGAATTCATCGATCTGTGGCAAGACTGCCGCAGCCTGCAGGCTGCGATTGTGTGTGAGCGTCAGGACAGCTGGCGCGCGGTGTATCGCCACTGGCGCCTCGGTCGCCTGACGCCGTTTCTCGATCGCGGGCTGATGCTCTATTCGGTGGCCTCGACCATTCTGGCGATCATCGTCGCTTCGCTGCTGTGGATTCTGCTGGGCTGGCCGGACGGCGGCAGCGCGGTGATTCTGGCGGCGGTGGCGTGCAGCTTCTTCGCCTCGATGGACGACCCGGCACCGCAGATTTACCGGTTCTTTTTCTGGACGGGCATGTCGGTGCTGTTCGCCAGTCTGTATCTGTTTCTGATTCTGCCCAACCTGCATGACTTCCCGATGCTGGTTCTGGCGTTTGCCATCCCGTTCATCTGCATCGGCACCCTGACGGTGCAGCCGCGGTTCTACCTCGGCATGCTCCTGACGCTTGTCAACACCTCATCGTTCATCAGTATTCAGGGCGCTTACGATGCGGACTTTTTCGCCTTCGTGAACGCCAACCTCGCGGGGCCGATGGGCCTGTTGTTCGCCTTTATCTGGACCCTGGTGGCGCGGCCGTTTGGCGCCGAGTTGGCGGCCAAGCGCCTGACCCGCTTCAGTTGGAAAGACATCGTCGACATGACCGAGCCGGCCAACCTTGCCGAACACCGCAAGTTGGGCGTGCAGTTGCTCGATCGCCTGATGCAGCACCTGCCGCGTCTGGCCCTGACCGGCCAGGACACCGGCATCGCCATGCGTGAAGTGCGTGTGGGCCTGAACCTGCTCGATTTGCTCGCCTACACCCCACGGGTCAACGGCGTGCCGAAGGCGCTGTTGCAGCAAGTGGTGGCCGAAGTCGGCGAGTATTTCCGCGCCTGCCTCAAGGCTGGCGAACGCCTGCCGGCGCCGAGTCCGCTGCTGATGACCATGGATCGCACGCGCCGCGCGCTCAATGGCCACGGCGACGAAGAAACCCGTTTCCACCTGTTGCACGCCTTGAGCGGTTTGCGTCTGGCGCTGCTGCCCGGCGTTGAATTCGTTTCCAGCGCCGAGCCCGAAGAACCGTTGCCCGATGGAGCGCCCCTATGATTGGTGATCTGGACATCAGCGGCATCTTCCTGCCGACCTTGCTGGTGTTGATGGGCATCACGTATGTGCTGTTTTTGCTGGTGCATGGCGTGCTGACGCGTCTGCACTTTTACCGTCTGGTCTGGCACCGGGCATTGTTCAACGTGGCGCTCTACGCCGTGCTGCTGTACGGCGTGGACTCACTCAGTCGATACCTGATGACATGAAAAAACCGTTTTTGACCATCGGTCGCGTGGTACTGACCCTGCTGATCGTGACTTTTGCCGTTGTCCTCGTCTGGCGCATGGTGATGTATTACATGTTCGCGCCGTGGACCCGTGACGGCCACATCCGTGCCGACATCGTGCAGATCGCCCCGGACGTTTCCGGGTTGATCCAGCAGGTCGAGGTGAAAGACAACCAGTTGATCAAACGGGGTCAGGTGCTGTTCAGCATCGATCAGGATCGATTCAAACTGGCCCTGCGCCAAGCCAAAGCGGCCGCCGCCGATCGCGAAGAGACGCTCGCGCAAGCACAACGCGAAGCCAAGCGTAATCGTGGTCTGGGCAACCTGGTGCCGGCCGAACAACTGGAAGAAAGCCAGTCTCGCGTGGCCCGTGCGCAGTCGGCACTGGCCGAAGCGCGGGTGACGGTGGACAGCGCCCAGCTCAACCTCGACCGCTCGGTAGTCCGCAGCCCGGTGGACGGTTACGTCAACGACCGTGCGCCGCGTGCTCAGGAATTCGTTACCGCCGGGCGTCCGGTGTTGTCGCTGGTCGACAGCAACTCGTTCCACATCGACGGCTATTTCGAAGAGACCAAACTCGACGGCATCCATGTCGGCCAGTCGGTGGATATCCGCGTGGTCGGCGACCGCGCCAGGCTGCGCGGGCATGTCGAAAGCATCGTCGCCGGCATCGAAGACCGTGACCGCACCAGCGGCAGCAACCTGCTGCCCAACGTCAACCCGGCGTTCAGTTGGGTGCGTCTGGCGCAGCGGATTCCCGTGCGCATTGCCTTTGATGATGTGCCGGCGGACTTTCGCATGATTGCCGGGCGTACCGCGACGGTGTCGATCATCGATGATCAGCAACAGGAGCCCGCGCCATGAACAGGGCCCTGATGGTCGCAGGCTTGGGCGTGATGCTCTCGGCCTGTCAGATGGTCGGGCCGGACTATCAGGTGCCCGAGGACGCGGCGGTCCAGCGCAAGGATTTTCAGGGTGAGTTGGCGGTGGCCGGCAAACCCGTGGTGTCGGCGCCGGTGCCGGCGCACTGGTGGCGGCTGTACAAGGACCCGCGCCTGGATCAACTGGTGCAGCAAGCCATGGCCTCCAACACGGATCTGCGCGTGGCGGCAGCGAACCTTGCGCGGGCTCGCGCTCAAGTCGACGAGGCCGAGGCCGCGGGTGGCTGGAGCGCTGGGGTGAAGATGGGCGCGCAGCGTTTGCAGGAATCCGGTCAGGCGTTTTTGCTGCCGGAGAAAGTGCCAGTGGCCAACGTCGCCGACATAGGCCTCAGCGCTTCGTATCAGTTCGACCTGTGGGGCACCCTGCAACGCGGGATCGAAGGCGCGAAGGCCAATGCCGATGCAACTCAAGCCGCTGCTGACACCGCACGGATCACGTTGGTGGCCGACGTGGTTCGCGCCTATACCCAGGTCTGCGCGGCCAATGAAGAGCGAGAAATCGCCCAGCATTCCCTCGACTTGCAATCGCAAAGCACCACGCTGACCCAGCGCTTGCGCGATGCCGGGCGTGGTGATGAGACCCAGGTCACCCGCTCGCAAACCCAATTCAAATCCTTGCGCGCTGAAATGCCGCGTTATGAAGCGGCGCGTCAGGCCGGGCTGTTTCGCCTGTCGATGCTGCTGGCCAGACCGGTCGATCAGTTGCCGGCCGGCACCGCAACCTGTGCCGAGTTGCCGAAAATCGCCCAATTGGTGCCGGTCGGCGATGGCGCCGCGCTGCTCAAGCGCCGCCCAGATATTCGTCAGGCGGAACGGCGTCTGGCGGCCTCGACGGCCGGGATCGGCGTGGCCACGGGCGAGTTGTACCCCGACATCAGCATCGGCGCGACCATCGGCACTGTCGGCATCATTGACGATTTGGGTGATCCCTCGACCAACCGCTGGGGCTTCGGCCCATCGTTGAGCTGGAAGGTGCCGACCAACGGCGCCCGCGCGCGCATCCGCGAAGCCGAAGCGGCGGCGCAAGGCGCACTGGCGCATTTCGACGGCGTGGTGCTCAACGCCATCCGTGAAGCCCAGACTGGCCTTGCGCAATACAGTGCTGTGCTGCAACGCCGTGACGCGCTGGCCGATGCCGAGCAGTCGGCGAAACTGGCCGCCGACCAGACGCACCGCTTCTTCCAGGCCGGTCGCGAGTCGTTTCTCGCCGACTTGCAAGCGACCCGTACTTACACCGATGTCACCGCGCAACTGGCCGCTGCCAACACGCAAGTCGCCATGAGCCAGATCGATTTGTTCCTCGCCCTCGGCGGCGGTTGGGAAAGCGGACGAACGCAAGCTTCAAGCCCGAGCAAACCCTGAGGCCATAGCTATGCTTTGAAGTGTTGAAAGGGCGCCCCGAGCAAAGCGCCCCTTCAGCGCACATTGCTAGCGCTGGTCTAGGGGAAACCAATAATGAAAAACCCTTACGCTCTCGGCTTCTGGTGCGCCCTCGCAGCATTGGTGCTGCTCTCGGCCACCTATTTCTACGGCATCATGCTGGCCCACCAGATCGACAAGGCCATGGTTTTCCTCGACAGCGCCGTGGCGCTGATTGCGGTCATGGCAATCGTTGTGGTGGCGTGGGCGTCGGTCCAGGTTCAGCGAGTCAAAAAAAGACAGCTTGAACAGGGCAAGACGCTGGTGCTGATCTGGGACACCAAAGTCGCTCTGCGCCGGGTCGAAACCGTGTTCGACCGGTATTTCTGGGGCAGCTACTGGCAGCCCGGCCGCACGTTCGCCGAAGTCATGGGCGAACTCACCGGCACCCCGCTGGAAAAAAGCCTCGAAGCACTGAAGAAGCAGTGTCTGGAACTCGACAAGCAGATCGACAGCGAGGGCTGGCACTGGCTGAACAATGCCCGTGAACTGTCCGACGTCGCCACCGCCATGGCCCGCGAGCGCTATCAACTCGACTACTGCGACCCGCGCGCCGATGGGCCGGGCGGGGCGGTGATCGATCGGGACTTTGAAGTGCTGGTGTATACCTGGACCGCACGCCTCAAAAGCTTTGATCATCAACTCGATGAGATAGAAGTCCAGTATTCCTGAATCTCGGCTGAATCAACCGGCCCCTTCGCTGGCAAGCCAGCTCCCACAAGGTTTTGTGGTGTTCACAGATTTTGTGTTCACCAAAGATCCCTGTGGGAGCTGGCTTGCCAGCGATAGCGTCAGTGCCGACAGCGAAACTCTTCCCGCCTGTCGACTGTCCACACTCCCCATAGACACTCTTTAACCTTTAAACATTGGGCCATCATGCGCCCCAGTGCTAATCTCCACCCCTCATTTCAGCGGAGTCGAGCCGCAACCCGGTCACGGGTTCAGGGAAGACGACCCCACATTCAGCCACGGAAATCGATCAGGTCATTCATGAATAAATCAGCAGGCGTGCTACTCGGAATTGTTGTTGCCATCGGCGCGATCAGTGCAGGCGGGGCCTGGTACACCGGGACCAAGATCGAAGGCGTGTTGAACAACGCCGTCACCAATACCAACAAAGAGCTGCAAACCGCCATGGCCGGCTCCAACGGCACGATGTCGCTGGAACTGGTGTCGCTGGAACGTCACACCTTCACCAGCACCGCGCACTATCGCCTCAAAGCCGAAGGTGAAATGTTCGGCGATGCGCCGGTTGAATTGCTGTTTGTCGATCACCTCGAGCATGGCCCGCTGCCGTTCTCGCGTCTGGTGTCGCTGAAGTGGTTGCCGGTCATGGCCACCAGCAATTACGAACTCGAAAAGAGTCCGGCCACCGAAAAATGGTTCGCCGCCACCAAGGGCGCCGCACCGCTCAAAGGCGTGACCAACATCGGCTACGACGAATCCACCACCAGCACCGTCGACCTGTTGCCACTGGAAATCGCTCTGGATGAGCAGTCGAGCCTGAAATTTTCTGGCCTGACCATGGACATCTCCGCCAGCGCCCAAGCGCAGAAGGTCAAGGCTGACGGTTACATGGACAGCCTGAAACTGGTCACTGTGGCTGAAGATCAGGCGCCGGTGCAGATCGAACTCAACGGTTTGACCCTGGCCAGCAACCTCACCAAGAGCAGCTACGGCTACTACACCGGCAGCAATACCCTGGAACTGTCCAGCAGCAAAACCACCTTCGGCGCCAAGCAATCGGTGCTCGGCGTGAAGAACTTCGAAATGAAGAACCTCACCGAGGAAAACGGCAGCAATGCGTCCGGCCGTGCGGACTACCAGATCGGCGAAGTCACCCTCAACGACAAGAAAATCGGTTCGGCCAGCATGGCCATGAGCCTGAAGAACCTCGACATCCCGTCGACGATGTCGCTGATGCAGGTCTACCAGACCAAATTGCAGCCGTACGAAAAAGCCGCGGCCGAAGCGGCCGCTGCTGGCCTGCCGGCACCGAAGCTGAACCTGACCGAAGCCGAATCGGCCCAGGTCAAAGCCGACTTGCAGAAGTTGCTGGCCGCCGGCCCGCAAGTGGCGCTGGAAAACCTGTCGCTCAAGACCGCCAATGGTGAGAGCCGCGCCAATCTGGTGATCGACCTGACCAAGCCGCAGTCGATGGATCTGCCACCGGATCAACTGGCCAGACAGTTGATCGCGCTGCTCGACCTCAATGTCACGGTGTCCAAGCCGATGCTGGTTGATCTGCTCAGCGTACAGGCGCAGCTTGATGGTCAGACCGACGCCAAAGCCATCGTCGATGGGGCCAGCGGCACCGCCGACATGTTCTCCGCCATGGCCGTTGGTTCGCAATTGGCGACCGTGGATGGCACCAACGTCGTGACCAAGCTGCATTACGCCGCCAATCAGGTGGAATTCAACGGCCAGAAGATGACCGTTGAGCAGTTCGTTGGCTTCCTGATGAGCAAGTTCGCAGGCGTCACGCAAGTGCAGTAATACTGCGCTCTAAATAGCAACGCCCGGCCTCTGCATTGCGCAGACGCCGGGCGTTTTGCTGTCTGGCGTTTGGCTTTTCGGCATCCCGGCTAAGCCGTTACCGTGAATCTGAACAATTATTGTGTTCTGAATCCTGGTCCATGCTTGCGTGCAAAACTGCCCGACTGAGCTTGGCTGAGTGTTTTTCACCCAGTCTCCGTTACGAATTGGGCAAAAAGGGCATGACGACCCGGCTGGCCATGTAAGGATGCTGACGAATGCCGCGTATTGATGGTCCTGTATTACATCGTGGTCTACGCCCCTGGATTCGAATCGCGCTCTGTAGCCAGTTGCTGTGGCCGGCGCTGGCGTTTGCCGACACTGAATACGATCAACGGGTGCTCGATGCCCGTGCGGGGCATTACACGCCTGCGCTGACCGTGCTGCGTCAGGTGCCGCCGGGTCTGGCAACCACTGGGCAGATCAGCGATCACCTGCAAATTGCCGGTTGGGCCGGGCTCGACGCCGAAGTGGTCAAGGTTTATGAAACCCAGGGCCGCGACCGGGTACTGCCGATTCAGGCGCTGACCGCCACCGCCCGCGCTTATCGCAACCTCAAACGTTGGGATCAGGCCACTCAGGTCTATAACAAGGCACTGGCGCTGGAGCCGGACAATGCCGACCTGCAACTGGGCCTGGCCTTGACCCAGGCTGACGCCGGCAAGCCCGATGAGTCGGTCTCGCGCGCCAAAGCGCTGGTGGCCGCCAAACCCGACGACCCGTCACGCCGCCTCGCCCTGGGCTATGCCCTGACCCGCGCCAAAAAACCTTACGACGCCCTGTTTGAATACGATCAGGCGTTCATTCGCGCCGGCAACAAACCTGAAGTCGCCCGCGAATACGTGGTTGCGCTGCAAAAGGCTCGTCTGCCGGAGCCGGCGCTGCGGCTGGCCCATCAGCGTCCGGGTCTGATCGATCCGGTGACCCTGCGTCGCCTCGAAGGCGATCTGGCCGCCGAGCGCGTGCGTCTGGCGGAGTTGGCCACCCGCAGCGAAAAAGAACGCTATGTGATCGCTGACCGGGCGTTGGCCGATTACGACAAACTGCTCGCTACCTGGACACCGGACGCGACGGCTCACGACGACGTGATCCGCTGGCGCATCGACCGCATGGGCGCGCTCAAGGCGCGGGCGCGTACCGCAGACGTCATTGCTGAATACGAAAAGCTGCAAGCCGAAGGCGTGACGGTGCCGACCTATGCCCAACGCTGGGTGGCGTCGTCCTATCTGGATCAACGCGAACCGGAAATCGCCACTGACCTCTACCGCCAAGTGCTTTCGGCACCGGACGCCGATGTCGGTGATCGCCTGGAAGACACGACCGCGCTGTATTACTCGCTGCTCGAAAGTGATCGCGCCGATGAGGCCCGAAACGTGGCCGAGGATGCAGCCAAGTCTCAGCGCCCGCGTATCGAGCTCAAAGGTCTGCCCATCGGCAACCCCAACGACGAATGGATGGATGCCCAGCAACTCGCGGCGCAGGCCGGCACTTACGGCTCCGATTTGTCCCACGGCGAAGAACGTTTGCAGGTGCTGGTCGGGCAGGCGCCGGGCAACATCGGTTTGCGTCTGGCCCAGGCTGATTTGTACCTGGCCCGTGACTGGCCGCGCCGCGCCGAGAACCTGCTCAAGGAAACCGAGGCCATGGCGCCGCGCAATATGGGCCTGGAAATCGCTCAAGCCCAAACGGCGATGGAGTTGCAGGAATGGCGACAAATGGAGGCGCTGACCGACGACGTGATCGAGCGCTTCCCGGATAACCGGCAAGCACAGCGCCTGGCCCGCCAGCGCGACGTGCATGACATGGCCGAGTTGCGTGTCGAAAGCTATGGTGGCAAGGCTTACGGCGGCAACAGCGGCGATACCGGGGCGGTTGCCGGCAGCAAGGATTTCGGTATCGAAAGCACCTTGTACAGCCCGCCGATCGATGAAGACTGGCGCGTGTTTGCCGGGGTCGGCTATGCCACCGGCGACTTCGCCGAAGGCACCGGTCATCACCGTTTCCAGCGTGTGGGTCTGGAGCGGCGCACCCGCGACATGAGCCTGGAGGCTGAAGTCTCCAATCACGCTTATGGTTTCGGCGACAAACTCGGCGCACGACTGGCGATTGCCCGCGATATCAACGACCACTGGCAGTATGGCGCCAGCCTCGAATACCTGTCGGCGCAAACCCCGCTGCGGGCCTTGAACAGCGATATCACCGCCAATGGCGGCAGCGGCTTCATTCGCTGGCGTGCCAATGAAAGTCGCGAGTGGCGCCTGTCCGTCAGCCCTTCGCACTTCAGCGATGGCAACAACCGGGTCGAAGCCTTGCTGACCGGGCGTGAAGGTCTCTACAGCGCACCGAACGTGCAGGTCGACGCCGGTCTTGAGGTCGGCACCAGCCACAACTCCAACTCCGCAGACGTGCCGTACTTCAACCCGAAGGCGGACTTCAGCGTCATGCCGCTGCTGAACGTCAATCATGTGCTCTACCACCGCTACGAAACCTCGTGGAGTCAGCAGTTCCAGGTCGGGGCAGGCACTTACAGCCAGCGCGACCAGGGCACCGGAGGCATGGCGTTGCTCGGTTATGGCCAGCGCTATGCCTGGAACGACGTATTCGAGGTGGGAGGCATGTTGAGTGTGATCAACCGGCCTTACGACGGTGACCGGGAATCCGATCTGCGTTTACTCGTCGACCTCACTTTCCGCTTCTAGAAGAGTTTGAAGATGCCTTTGACTTCGCGTTTCATCCTTCTGCTGGGGGTGCTGCTGGTCAGCGCCTGTGCCCAGCAAGCCCCGGCGTTCGCCCCGCCGTCCGAGCGCACGGTGGCGGCCAGCGAAAAACCGTGGCCGAAAAATCACGTACTCGGTATTGCCTATCACGACGTCGAGGATGTCGACCCCGATCAGGCCGTGGTGGCGGTGCGTACCGAGCGCCTGATCGAGCAACTCGCGTGGCTGCGGGAAAACAACTACCAGCCGGTCACGGTCGATCAGATCATGGCCGCACGCAAGGGCGGGCCGGAGTTGCCAGCGAAGGCCATCCTGCTCAGCTTCGACGACGGTTATGCCAGTTTCTACACCCGTGTGTTGCCAGTGCTGCGCGCCTACAACTGGCATGCGCTGCTGGCGCCAGTCGGCACCTGGCTCGATACACCGCTCGATCAACCGGTGGATTTCGCCGGCACGCCGCGTGCTCGCTCCGACTTTCTGACCTGGGATCAGGTGCGCGAAATCTCGCGCTCCGGGCTGGTGGAAATCGCCGCCCACACCGATGCTAGCCACAAAGGCATCCTGGCCAACCCGCAAGGCAATTTGCAGCCTGCGGCGGCTACCCGGGGCTATAACCCTCAGACCAAACGCTACGAAACCGAGGCCGAATTTCAGGCGCGAATTCGCACCGACGTAGCGGCCATCACGGAAAAAATCCGCAAGGTCACCGGCCATAAGCCGCGTGTCTGGGTCTGGCCTTACGGTGCGGCAGACGGCACGTCGCTGACGGTGGTCGATGAACAGGGCTATCAGATGGCCCTGACCCTGAACGACGGCCTAGACAGCCTCGACAACCTGATGAGCAGCCCGCGCTTTTTGGTCGCCTCTGACCCGGATGGCGAACATTTCGCCAGCAGCGTCGTCGAGGTGCAGTCCGATGCGGTGATGCGGGTGGTGCATGTGGATCTGGACAACGTCTACGACCCGGACCCGGCGCAGCAAGAAATCAACCTCGGCAAGCTGATCCAGCGCATGGCCGACATGGGTGCCAATACCGTGTTCCTGCAGGCGTTCGGCGACCCGAAGGGCGATGGTCTGGTGCACTCGCTGTACTTCCCCAACCGCCATCTGCCCATGCGTGCGGACATTTTCGACCGCGTTGCCTGGCAACTGCGTACCCGCGCGAATGTGAAGGTCTTCGCGTGGATGCCGGTGCTGAGTTTTGGGCTGGACTCAAAACTGCCGCGCGTGACCCGTTGGGACCCGAAAACCGGCACCACTTCGGTGGACCCGGATCAGTATCAACGCTTGTCACCGTTCGACCCTGAAGTACGACGGATCATCGGTGAAATCTACGAAGACGTGGCGCGCCTGACGTCGGTCGACGGCATTCTCTATCACGATGACGCGGTGCTCTCGGACTTCGAAGACGCCAGCCCGGCGGCGCTCAAAGTCTACGCGGCCAACGGCTTGCCGGGCTCGATTGCAGCGCTGCGTGATGATCCGGCGGCCATGCAGCGCTGGACGCGTTTCAAGAGCCGCTACCTGATCGATTTCACCAACGAGTTGACGGCCAAGGTTCGCGCCATTCGCGGCCCGCAGGTGAAGACCGCGCGCAATATCTTTGCCGAACCGATGCTCAATCCCGAGAGCGAAGCGTGGTACGCGCAGAACCTCGACGACTTCCTCGCCACCTACGACTGGACGGCCCCGATGGCCATGCCACTCATGGAAAAACAGACTCAGGCGCAATCCGGGCCGTGGCTCGAAACGTTGGTCGACACGGTCAAGGCCCGTCCCGGCGCACTGGATCGCACGGTGTTCGAATTGCAGGCACGGGACTGGACGAAAAAGGACCAGGCCGACATCGACAGCCAGCAATTGGCTGACTGGATGAGCCGTCTCAAACGTCAGGGCGCGACCAGTTTCGGTTATTACCCGGACAACTTCCTCGACAACCTGCCGGAGCTGAAAACCGTCCGGCCTGCGCTCTCCAACAAATGGAACCCATGACATGCTGGATAGACTGTTAGCCCTGCTTGTTCTGGCGCTTGTCCTCGGTCTACCGCTGGGACTGATTTTCCTCGTCACCGGGCAGTTCCTGATGGACTTCGTGTTCTTCTACCCGTTGTTCATGTCGGGGCTGTGGATTGCCGGTGGCCTGTATTTCTGGCTGCACTGGGAACGCCACTGGCCCTGGAAGGACGACACCCTGCCGCCGCCGTTGGCGGGCGAGCCGCTGATCTCGATCCTGATCCCTTGCTACAACGAAGGCGACAACGCCGCCGACACCATCCATGCGGCGCTGGCCCAGCATTACCCGAACATCGAAGTCATCGCGATCAATGACGGCTCCAAGGACAACACCGCCCAAGTGCTCGACCGGCTGGCCAAGGAAGACCCGCGATTGCGGGTTCTGCACCTGGCAGAAAACCAGGGCAAGGCAGTCGCCCTGCGCATGGGCGCTATCGCCGCGCGCAGCGAATATCTGGTGTGCATCGACGGTGACGCGCTGCTGGCGCCGAACACGGCGGCCTATCTGGTGGCGCCCATGCTGGATAACAACCGCCTCGGCGCGGTCACCGGCAACCCACGGATTCGTACACGCTCGACGCTGGTCGGGCGGGTGCAGGTGGGTGAGTTCTCCTCGATCATCGGTTTGATCAAACGCACGCAGCGGGTATTCGGGCGGATCTTCACCGTGTCGGGCGTGATCGTCGCGTTCCGCCGCACCGCGCTGCACCGGGTCGGTTACTGGAGCCCGGACATGATCACCGAAGACATCGACATCAGCTGGAAGCTGCAACTGGACCACTGGAGCATCTTCTACGAGCCGCGCGCACTGTGCTGGATCCTGATGCCGGAAACCCTCGGTGGTTTGTGGAAGCAGCGCTTGCGCTGGGCCCAGGGCGGCGCCGAGGTGCTGTTCAAGAACATCCGCGGCATCTGGCAATACCGCCATCGTTATCTGTGGCCGCTGTTGTTCGAATACTGCTTGTCGACCGGTTGGGCGTTCACCTTCCTGCTGTCGGTGATCTTCTGGGGTGTCGGCAAGTTCGTGGTCATGCCCGAAGCCATCGCCGTGGATCACCTGATGCCGCCGGCGTTTACCGGGTTGTTGCTGGCCTTCGTCTGCCTCGTGCAGTTCGCCGTCAGCATCATCATTGATCGGCGCTACGAACCGGGGCTGGGCAAAACCATGTTCTGGGTGGTGTGGTACCCGATTGCGTTCTGGCTAGTCAGCTTGCTGACCACGCTTGTGAGTTTCCCCAAGGTGCTGTTTGGTCAACATCAGAAGCGTGCGCGCTGGGTCAGTCCTGATCGGGGTATCAAACCGATCGGGGACGACGAAGAGGAGGTCATCAAATGAAAATCATCCGGACTCGCCAGCGGCCGTTTCTGGTCGTGGTCGATGCATTCTTTACCGTTATTGCCTGGGTTGGTCTGTTGTATCTGATGGCGCGAGGGTTGTGGCCGCTGATCGAAAGCCACGAAGGTGCGCCGCGGATCGATAGCTCGGCGTTTGATGCGCTGGCCACCTTGCAGATTTATCTGTGGGTGGCGGTGGTCAATGCTGTGATCCTGATCGCTTGGGCGCGTTACCAACAGCGCAAAAGCCGCCGTTTCGCTCAACGCCGTTTGCCAGCGCCGGTGGCCGATGACGAGGGGTTGAGCAAGAGCTTCAAGCTGTGCGACGAGCGTTTGCAGAAACTGCGCACGCCCGGGGTGATGACCATTCACAACGATCAAGAGGGTGACGTGAGCAACGTGGTGCTGAATTTCCGGCCGGTAGAACCGGCGGAGCTACCGCCACCCCTGGCGCCGCTGGAGCACCCGCGCGTGATCTTTCTGCATGCCGAGGCCGACGACAATTGTCAGCCGCTGAGCCCATGAGCCGCTGAACGGGCGGCAGGGTACAGGGCTTCCTCGCGGGTATTGCTCTCGTGAGTGTGCGGCGCGGTGCGAGGTTCGGGCATTTGCTGCTGCCATGGCACGGAAGGTACAGCTATAGTTTGCAGGCCGACGACGGCCTCACTGTACAAGGTGCTCCCGGAATGACCCGATTGACCTCTCTCAACCCTTGGCTGGCGGCCATTGCCGTTGCCCTTTGCGTGCAGTTTCCGGCGCAGGCCCAAGAGCGTTTCACGCTCAGCATCCCCGGTGTTTCCGATAATCGACTGTTCACCTCGGCAGCGGCCAGCGATGCGCCGGGCTGCAACGGCAAGAACCAGTCGCCGGCCCTGAGCTGGAGTACTCGACCTGCCGGTACCCAAAGCTACGCGATCGTCATGCACGACCCGGACGGCCAGAAAGGTTTGGGCGTCGATCACTGGATTCACTACGGCATCAAAGCCACGACCCGGCAGATTCCCGCCGGTGTCGGCGCCAAATCGGCGCTTGAAGGCGTCGGTGGCACCAACAGCAAGGGCAACACTCATTACATGGGACCTTGCCCACCGGTGGGTGACAGCGCGCACCACTACATCATCCAGATCTACGCCCTGGATCTGGCCCCGGATGCACTGCCGGCCGGTCTGACCCGCGCCGAGCTGATGGAAAAAATCAAAGGTCATGTGCTGCGTAACAGCAGCGTGGTGCGGCGTTATCATCGCTGAATGCGGCTCTCCTGCCGCGCGTTCCGTCCGGGATGCGCGGTTGCGCTTGGTATCGACTGATAAAAGCGAGCACTATCGGCGCTGTTCCTGACGATCGACGCCGGGCAGGAGGCTTACCCTATGGATGATGTGCGTGATTCATCCAGCGGAAAACTTGCGCAACACCCCGCTGGTTCCAGATAGCGACTTCACCCCTTCGCAACGTCCATTGCTGATGATGTTTTTAAACCTGCGGGCATCCGTTCGATGCCCGAGCGTTGGCATGGATGGCCGAGTGCAAGCGTTTTCCCCGTGGTCCCGACCGCGCGTGGTAGGCGCAGTACCTAACGCACCAGGATTTAAAGCGATTGAGCATGAACCCAAATAAAGATTCGACATTTGCCTATCAGGCCGTATACCGCTATCTCGTCGAACTGATCGAAGCCGCGAGCCCTGAGGGAGAACAGAAGCTGCCGTCGTTGCGACAATTGGCGCAGCGCTTGAATGTGTCAGTGTCCACGACCAAATACGCCTATTCCTTGCTGGAAGACCAAGGGCGTATCTACGCCCGGCCGAAGCTTGGCTACTACACCCGCGCTATGCCATCCGCGCTGATCAACGAAGGCTCGCCGAACCTGCTCGACAACGTGTTCTCCAACGCCCGGCAACCGGGAATGCTGGCGCTGAGCAGTGATGCCCCGGCCATGCTGCTGTCGCTGGAAAACCCGTTATTGATGACCGAACGCGAACTGACGCGCCAATACCCGCGCTCGCATGCGCCGCTGTATCAACCGTTTGGCGAAACCGAATTGCGCAGTGTTCTGGCCGATCGTTACACCCGTTCGACGCGCTGCTACTGGCGTGCCGAGCACGTTTACATCGGTTCCGATCTGCGCAGCGTGCTTGATTTGTCCCTTGAGGCGTTGAAGCTGACCGGCACTGTGGCGCTGGTGGAATCGCCGTGCTCGTGGGCGATTCTGCGGCAACTGCACGCGGCGAACATCCGCGTCATCGAAGTGCCGCTGGGTGACGATGGCCGCTTTGACTTGCTCAAAGTCCAGGCGTTGTTGCAGCGAGAACCCATCACTCTGGCGGTGTTGTCCTCCACCGTGAACATTCCCCACGGCAGCCTGATGCCCGCCGAAGACAAGCAAGTGATCTGCCGCTGGCTGGCGGAACGGCGGGTCTGGCTGTTCGAAAATGACTGCTATGGCGAATTCAGCTTCGTCCCTGAAGCCGCGCGCTACCGTGACTTTGCCGACCCGGAACGGCTGCTGGTGTTTTCCACGTTCGACAAGATCATCGGTTCGGAGGCGCCGTATGGCTTTGTGCTCAGTCGCTTTCAAGGGCCCGAACTGCATCGGCTGTTTCTGGAACGTGCCTTTCGTTTGTCGCCGATTCGGCAAAAAGCGATTGCCAAGCTCTACACCACGCGGCGCATCGACCAACACACGCAGATGTTGCGCAGCATGCTGATCGACCGCATGCAGCGCATGAAAGCCATGCTGCACGAACACACGGAGGGTCAGTTACGCATTGTCGCCCCGCAGGGCGGCGCGGCGTTCTGGATCGAGGCCACGCGCCCGGTGAACATGCGCCGGGTTTTTGAGCGCTTGTTGGCCAAACGCATCGTGATTGCTCCCGGCGAAATCTTCAGCCAGCAGGGGGCGTGGCAGCATCATTTGCGCCTGAGCTACACCATCGACTGGAGCAAGGACATCACCCACGCGCTGAAAGTGCTGACTCAGGCCATTCAGGATGAAGGTTCGATGGCCGGCGCTCAGTTGATGCCATAGCAATGCCGGGGTTCGGGGAATGTGCCGGCGCGCACTTCGTCGGCGAACGCCTCACACGCCTGGCGAATCTGCGCGCCAACATCGGTGTATTGCTTGACGAAGCGCGGTACGTGATCACCGCCCAGCCCTAGCATGTCCTCGGTCACCAGCACCTGACCATCGCACGCCGGTGAAGCACCGATGCCGATGGTCGGCACGGGGGAAAAGTCGCTGATCCGGCGCGCCACGCCTTCGGCCACGCCTTCGAGCAACAGACTGAACGCACCGGCCTCAATATGTGCGCGTGCATCGGCTTCGAGGTTCATGGCGCCAGCCTCATTCATGCCCTGGGCCTTGAAGCCACCCATGGTGTTGACGTATTGCGGCATCAGGCCGAGATGCGCCATCACCGGGATGCCGCGTTTGACCAGAAACTCCACGGTTTCGGCGAACACCGCGCCGCCTTCGAGCTTGACCGCATCGCAACCGGTGCGCGCCATCACCTGCGCGCAGTTGCGGTAGGCCTGCTGCGGCGATTCCTGATAGCTGCCAAACGGCATATCGGCGATTACGCAGGCCAGCCGGGTACTGCTGACCACGGCGCGGGTGAAAACGATGGTTTCCTCCAGGCTCATGTCCAGCGTTGAGTGGCGGCCAAGTCCGACCATGTTGGTCGAGTCACCCACCAGGATGAAGTCGACAACAGGGTCCATCAATCTGGCCATCCAGCTCGTATAGGCAGTCAGGGAGACAATTTTCTGTTGCCCCTTCATCGCGACCAATTGAGGAACGGTAAGTCGTTTGGTTCGGGTATGCAGGCTCATGGCTCTCTTCCTTGTTAAGCCCCGTGGTCGGGGGCGTCAGTGGTTACAACCCATCCCTTTCCCATCCACGCCATGCGTCGTAATCAGCGTCGATGCGTTCGCTCTGTGGGTGCAGTAGAAACACCGCAGCCGGTGAGCTGTTCAGGTCTACGGTGGGGGCAATCCTTGCCCCTTCGGCGAAGCGGAACCTGGCGTTGTGAAAACTTGGCAAGGCTTCCAGGCGTTGGCGCACATGCGCTTGCGCGAACAGCCCGTGGCGGTGGGCGATCAGGTTCATGCCCCGCGCGTGTTGCAACAGCTGATAGCGTTTGGGCCACTGCGCCAGACGCGCCGGGTCCAGATAGCTTTGGCAGGTCAGGGCTACCTGATCGTTGCCGGTGGCCGCTTGCAGGGCGGGCGGGCAGGCCAGTCCGGACAGGCGTGCACCGGTTTCCAGCAGGCGCGGGCCATTGCCGGTCAGGATCAACTCGGTGTGCGCCGGGCCATGCACGATCCCCAGCGCATCGAGCACGCCTTGCACATACTCAATCAGTTGCGGCAGCTCGCGGGCGTCCGCCGGCAGCAGGTCCTCGCGGTCGTAGATCTTGCGGCCGTCGGCGGCGAAGGTCTTCGAGCATTTCCACACGTCGGTGATCCAGTGCTCGCCCGCGTGGCTGACGCTGTTGATCACGTACTCGGCGCCCGTCAGGTATTCCTGCAGCAGCACCTGTTCATTGTTGAGCATCATCAGATTGGTGGCGCCGAGGATCGACTCGATGGCGGCTTCCAGTTGCAGCGCATCGTGGCAGATGAACACGTTATCCGAACCGGCACTGTCCAGCGGTTTCGCCACCACGGTTTCGCCGCCGCGGGCATTGAACCAGACCAGCGCTCGCTCCAGCGAGCGGGTGCGCAGCTGTGCCGCCACTGGCAACCCGGCCTCGGCCACGCGTTCAGCCATCAATGACTTGTCGCGACGCGCGGCGGAGGTCGCCGGATTATTGCCGGGCAGGCCCAGACGTGCGGCCAGCAAGTCCGCCAGTTCTACGCCGAATTCGCTGCCCGTCAGCACGGCGCCCGGGCGATAGGCGGCGAGCTTGAGCAACAATGGTTCAAGGCCTTCCTCGGCGACGCTGTAGTCCTTGGCGAACAATTCTATCGGGCAGCTCGCGGCAAATGCGGCCGGCATGTGTGCGCGTGAACGCACATGGAGCAGAGGCCGCTGTCCGGCCAGTGAGCGGGCCAGCAGGGCTCCGGTCGAGTAAGCGTCGACCAGAATCAACGGCGCCGCGCTGGAATCAATGCAAGGGTTGGTCATAACGGTTCACCGTGTAATGCAACATCTGAAACAGCTCGGACGAGCTGATACCGGGGCCGTCGACCGACCAGCCACTGCTGCGAGGCAACGGCAAACGGCCGGTGTTGCCCCAGCGCAACGCGCCCTGGTCGTCGATACGGGTGGTGGCGCGGCCCGGGTTGTCCGGGTGCAGGCAGTAGGGAATGTCGAGCAAGCCGCGCGCGAAGGCCTGCACCAGCGCCACGCCGATGTCGGCGTGCAGATTGAGCACGGTCTCCACCAGTCGCCGCGCTTCGAACAGCGTTTCCTGGTAATAGGCGGCGCTGCCCGCGTCTACCGTCGGGAGTTCGCCAGCAGCGACTTCGGCGGCCATGCACAAGGCATCAAGGTTGTCCTCGACCGAGGGAATTTGCCGCGATTCTGCGACGGTCTTGACGATCAACCGCTCGCAACCGGCAGCCTTGGTCAGCCGCGCACTGTCGCAAATCAAACGCCGTGCGCCGTGGCGGGAGGTCGGGAACACGCCCATGTACGAATACACCACCACATGCCAGTGATCGCCGTCGAGATACTGGGCGGCCAATTCGCGCAATGCCTGCAACGCGCCGAAATCCTGTTCCATCGAAGTGCCTTGGGCGTAGCTCAACGAGACGCCGCGCACCCCGTGCTGACGGAAAAACAGGGCCTCCAGCAAGGTCATGGCGATCAGCAGCGAGGGCGGGCACAACTGCCCCAACAGGCAGCCGCCGAAACTCTCGATATGCGCATGTTCGGTTGCGCCGGCCAGCACCTGACAGCTTTGCGCCCAAGCACTGACCGCCTCGGCCAACGGCAGGCGGCTGTAGGGCATGCAGTACGACACCGGGCCGCCCTCTGTTGCGTCCAGACCCAATGCCGCCAGACGCTGGAACACATTCTGCGGTTTGGCCGTGCCGTGGCGGATCTGGATCGGAAACTCTGCGCTGTACAGTCCGGCGAGCATGCCGCGTACCGCTTCGATCGGATGGCTGATGATCGGGAACCCGTTCATCGGCGCCGAACTGTTCAGACATTGCAGCGCACTCTGGTAATCGCCGACCCGGGTGTAGCTGTCGAGCGTGATGGTGCCGATGGCCGCGCAGGGCAGGGCGGCGACGCTCGCCAGCCCCGCACGCATCTGGCTGAGTGCGCCAAAACCCATGCGCGGTTGCACCACCAGCTCATTTCGGACGCGGGCGCGCTCGATGAACTGTTGAAAATGGCCGCCGTTGAACGCCGTCATGCTTTAGCGTCCCGAGACCAGTTCAACCACAGTTTCACCGGTCGCCGGGTCGTAGCGACTGATGCGTCCCTTGTGCGGATCACCGGCGCGCACCCGTGCGATCAGCGTGACGTCGCTGTCGAAATCGATGCGTTGATGGGCGTACAGACTGCGCAACGCCGGCAGCGGCAGGCCACTGACCTCGCTCAGCCACTGACAGAGGGCCGGCTCGTCGTGCTCGCCTGCGAGCACTCGGTGCAGGTTGTCGAGATCGGCCAGACGCTGCGGATGGCATAGCCCGACGAAGCTGGAGAACTCGCGGCCACGATCAACGAACGGCGCAAACTGCATACACACCAATTGCATTTCATTGAGACCGAACGCCTGCTCGGCGAAGCGCTCGGCGAGCGTGCGGCGCGCCTGCATGCCCGGCGCATCGACATAGGCCGACATGGCCAGATCGATCAGGCGCTGGGGCATTTCTTTCTTGCGCATGAGCGCCTGCGCCAGCTCCAGGTATTCGGCAATCCCCTGGTTGTAGCTGCGACCCTGCACGTACTCGGCCTTCAGCCCGCGAAAGTGCGCCATCAACATCGGGTTGGCGCAATCGGATTCGGTGAAGCTGAATGCCAGCTCTTCGAAGCGAAAATCGAGGAATTCGGTAATCAGCTCCCAATGATCCTCGACCTTGTAGCTGACCAGATCATAAATGCTGATGAACGCTGGATCGGCGTTGTCGTCACCGCAGGCAACGCGTCGTTCCTCGCGATGCTGATCGAAGCCTTCGCCGAACAGTTCGATGAAATAGCGCTGGGCCACGCCATCCAGTGCTTGCAGCAACCCGCGAAAGCCCTGCCGGCGGCATTCTTCGACATCCAGCCCGAGACGCTGCGCCAGACGCATGATCCAGGTGAAATAGTGCTTCTGCTCTTTGCGCGAATCACCGGTGACCACTGCATCGACGCCGCCCTGCCACCACGCGGCGCGACCATAGAAATCCGCCACGGCGAGGTTGCAGCTGTTGCAGAAGGTCGGGCGACCGTCGCCAGCGGTGCGGTGGCCGTTCATCAGCACGTCGAAACGGTTCATCGCCTGTACATCGTCGGGGAACGGCAGATGCCGTTCGAACGGGCGAATCTGGCGGTGATCGACCACCAGCATTTCTACTCGCGGATCATCGAACAGGTGCAGCGCGCGGTAGACCCGATCAATGTTGGCCATCACCGCATCCGGCACGCCGGCATGGCGCATGTTGGCGATGCGCAACTGAAAGGTACGGCCATGCAGGATTGACAGCTGTAACTGGGTGGCGCGCAGCATGGCCACGGTGTACGAACTGTCTTTACCGCCGCCGTAAGCGACCATCAATTTGTAGCCGGTCAGCCCGTCGAGACCGCCCGCAGCGTCAATCAGACGCTCGCCGAGGACAGCTACTGCGCGACGTTCGTCGGCGCGCAAATAGTGGTTGATCTGACCCAGCAGCGGTTCGTCGTTCAAGGCTTGGGAAGTGGGGGCGTTCATAGTGGTTCCGCCTGGAATTGGAATACCTGAGTGGTGTGGCGGATATCGTTTTCAGTGGCCACTTCGCTGCCGCCGACAAAAATGAAGCGTCCGCTGTGCAGGGCGTCGTAGCTGCCGCCGGACTCGAGAATCTGCCCCGGCTCGGGCAGCAACTCGCGCCACAGATTGGGCACGGTTTCGCGCAACGAATCGGCTTGCACTACCCGGCACGGCAGGGCAGCGGGTTTCGGGATCACCAGCCAGCCGCCGCTCGGGTCGTGGCTGACGGCGGGCACCGGCACTTGATCGCCGGCGAGGCGGCGCAGCCAATGCTCGTAGAGATTGACTCCGAACACTTTGTTGATCAGGTGCGGGACTTCGCTGCCGCCGACCCGCGCACCGATTTCGAGGAACACCAGCGAGTCGTTCGGTTCGACGAAAATTTCCAGGTGGAACGCCGTGCAGCGCAGATCGAGGGCACGCATGATCTGTTGGCTGAAAGCCTCGATGCGCGTACGCAGGGCCGATGCCTGGACGATCACCGAGCCCAGTGGCTGCGCCTTGGCGAAATCCAGGCAACTGTTGATGTAACGCGACACCACCTGAAACGGCACGCTGCCGTCGACATCGACGAAGCCGTCGATGTGGTAGGTCTGGCCGTGCATGAAGCCTTCGATCTCATAGCGCGACAGGTCGATGCTATTGAGCAGCGTGCGCAGTTCAATCTCGTTTTCGACTTTCTCCACGCCCATGCTCGCGGCGCCGTCCACTGGTTTTACGATCAGCGGGAAACCGATTTCCCGGGCAAAATCCACGGCCTGTTGCACCGACTCGCAACGCGCAAACGGAGGCACCGGCAGGCCATGGTTTTGCAGGATTTCCTTCATGCGTGCCTTGTCGCGGTAAACCGCCACTTCATCCGGGCCGTGTCCGGGAATGTTCAGGGTCTGGCGCACGCGCGCGGCGATTTCCAGGGTGAACTCGGACAGGGCAATCAACTGATCGACGGGGCCGACGCGTTCGATGACTTCCTGCACCGCGCCGAGCAGTTGCTCGTATTGGTTGACGTCAGCGACCTGCACCTGATGAGCGATATGCTGCGCCGGAGCGAGTACGCCGTCGGCCCCGAGTGCATCGACCACGTAGCTGATCCGGTGTTGTTGATGGTCGAAGAAATCTTCGTAGCGAGTCAGTTCGTTGTCCCAGCGGCGCCCATCACGAAAGCGCGGCCAGCGGTTGACGATTACGATGTGCATCGTGGTAATCCTTTGAATGAGTGAAGTCAGTCGTGGCCGGAGGGTCAGCCCCAGGACGTCACACTGTCGGCGAGTACGGAGTCAGCGTCGGGCTGCGCGTGCAGCGAGCCCAGATAGCGGCTGAAGGTGTCGATAGCGTCGGGGCCGACGAACACCTGGTTGTAACCGGCATCGATCAAGGCTTGCCGGACTGCCAGGGTTTCATTTTCGGAAGTGGTCAGCTTGCCGCCGATCACGCAGGCCAGTTGCGGGTGCAGTTGGCGCACCTTGCGGATCAGCTCCAGACCCTGGGAGTAACCGTGGCCATTCACGCTGCTGACCACCAGCAACTGCGTGCGGCGCTGTTGCAATGCACTGAGCACTGTGTCCATCGGCGTGCAACTGCCGAGGTTCTTCACGTTCAAGCCGTGCTCGCCCAGCCACAGTTGCAGGTACACCAGATTCCACATGTGCGAGTCAGACTCGACGGTGGCGAGCAGGCAGTGAGGCCGAGTTTTCATTGGGATGCCTCCATGGCGAGCGATGGACCTTCGAGGGCGAGGCGAAAGCGCCGGGTGGTTAAAATGAACAGCAGCGTGCCGGGCACGGTCAGCACGAGTGCCAGCACCAGAATCAGCACCTGCACGCCGTAGACGTGGCCGACGCTGGCGGTGAGCAAACCACCCAGGGGATAAGAGAGCAGGTTGACCAGATAAAACGGCCCCATGACTTTGCCCAGATGAGCGCTCTCGATCGCCTTGATCCGCTGCGTACGGTTGAACACGTTGAACAGTGCGCATCCGGCCATTGCCAGCAGGAAACTCAGGGCATACAGCAACACACCGCTGGCCACGCCCATGCAGATCAGGCCCAGGCACAGCAAGGCAAAACCCAGTGCACCGAGTCGATAAATCGACATGCGCGCCAACAGTCGCGGCACCAGAATGAAGTTCAACAGACCCAGCGCGCCGGCCCCTGCATTCATCAGACCAAACACGCCGTCGGCGGCGCTGAACACGCCGCTGATGACGAACGCGTTGGCGCTGAGCACGGCAGCGAATGCCAGATTGATGCTGAAATTCAGCCCGGCCAGCGACAGCACTGGCGGGTTGCCAAGCAACAGGCGCCAGCCGAGCGCGAGATCCTTGAACACGCTGGTCGGGCGACTGACGGAGCGCGCCGTCGGCAAACCTGTCCAGAACAGCGCCGCAGCACACAGTGCGACTGCCGCCAGCCCCAGCAGCCAGCGCTTGTCGGCATACATCGCCAACCCGGCGGCGAGTGCCGGGCCCAGTGCCATGGCCAGCAGCTCCATGTTCTGCACCAGCGACTGACAGTGAGCGAGGCGTTCAGGGCCGGCGATCAGCGGCACGCTTTTTTCAACCGCCATGCGCACCGGCGCCATTAGCACCGACAATACGATGCCGTTGCCGATCAACGCCCAGATCATCCATTGCGGCTGATACCAGCAGATCCCCAGTGTCACGGCGAGGCTCAGTCCCCGCGCAGTATTGGCGCCGCGAAACAGCAGGCGCCCACCAAACCGGTCAGCCAGCAACCCGGCGAACGGATAGGCAATCAGTGCCGGCAGCCACTCCAGCGCAAACGCCACGCCGGAATAGCGCACGTTGCCAGTGAGCTGGAAAATCATCAACGGCACGGCAAACAGCACGGTCTGCTCCGCCAGCAAGGCACACAGCAACCCGGCACCGAACCAACGAATCGCGCTATTGCGTGCAGCGTCGTTGATGTCATGCATGCTCGCGGTCCCAGACGGTTTCCAGCTCGCGCAGATAAGGCAGCACGTATTTGCAGAAACGGCGCATTTCGTCGCGGGTTGGCCAGCCAGAGAAAATGAACTCGCTGACGCCGACTTTTTTGTACTCGAACAAGTATTCGGCGACTTCCTGATAGCTGCCGACCACGCACAATGCCGGACCGCCACGATAGGCCACGGCACCCGACCAGAGCATCGGCGACAGCCAGTCGTGTTCAGCTTTGTCGGCAAGGCGGAACGAGGTTTTCACCGCTTCCGAATCGCAGCGTCCGACGAACTCACGCACCCATTCGCGATGCTGTTCGTCCGGGTTTTCCATCATGCTCTCGACCGCCGCCAGCGCTTCGGCGCGGGTTTCGCGGGCGAGTACGTGCATGCGAATTCCCACCGAGCAACCGGACTGCAAAACCGTGCGGGCGGCCTCGGCAATTCCTTGCGGTGTATCGCCGTAACGCAGCCAGCAATCGCTGTGCTGGATGACGATCTGCTGGGCAACGTCCGAGGCGCCGCTGAGATAAATACGCGGACGCTCGGCATCCTTGAACGGCAACCCGAGCTGGGCTTTTTCGATGCGGTAGTGCTTGCCGTGGTAGGTCAGCGGTGATTCGCCGCTCCAGAACCGATTGAGGATGTCGAGGAATTCGCCGGTGCGCTCATAGCGTCCGTCGTGCGCCACGAAGTCGCCGTAATAGGCTTGTTCGTCCGGGGAAATGCCGGCGACCAGATTCAGCGAGATACGCTTGTCCGACATCCACGACACGGTGTTGACGATCTGCGTGAACAGGGTCGGCGGCACCAGCCCCGGACGGTAAGCCAGAATGAATTTGACGCGATCGGTCTCACGCACCAGCGCGCCAATCATCGGCAGCGGATCGGGCATGTGGTAGCTGATGCCCATCAACAGCGAGTCGATGCCCAGCTCATCGGCTTCCTTGGCGAAATCGACGATCCCGGCAAAGTCGAGGGCGCCGGTGTCGTATTTTTCCGAGGCCTTTTGCTGACCGCTATCGAGCGGTGAGCACCAGTGAATACGCAGTGCAGACATTATGTTTCTCCATGGCCAAGCCTGCCGCCGCGGCAGCGGAGCAGGCTGTGAGAGTCAGGTCCGGATCAGAACAGGAAGCGGGTACCGACCGTGCGGTCGAACAGCGCTACATCTCGGATGCGTCGCTTGCCACAGATGAACTTGAGCAGACGCTCGATGCCCAGACCGCCACCGGCGCTCGGGTGCAGCAAGCCGCGCCGGGCGACTTCCAGGTAGTTGGCGAACGGCTGCAGGTCCATCGACAGCTCGTTCATGCGGTAGACGATCTGCTCGTATTCGAACTCACGCTCCGCGCCGGACAGGGCTTCGCCATAGCCATCGGGATAGATCAGGTCATAGTTGTTGTACGTGCCGCGCTTGCCCGGGGTTTCGCGATCGTAGAACTCGCGACGGTAGTTGGTGACGAAAAACGGCGTGTGCGCTTTGGCCGACATGATCTTCTCGAAGTCGTCGCCATGTTCGGCGCGCAACGCGTCGGAGCTGTAGATCGGGAACGCTGTGGCGAAATGCGGCAGTTGGCGGCCGAGTTGGGACAGTTCGGCGGCGCAGTGCTGAGTGACCTCGGCGAACACATGCTTTATCAGGCCTTCAATAAGGGCCATGACCTGATGCATGTCACCGTCGCGGATCTCGAAATCGAATTGCGAGAACTCCAGCAAATGGTTTTCCGAATCCTTGATCTCGGCCTTTTCCAGGCGGATGTTCGGCGCCACGATAAAGATCTTGTCGTGGCCTTTGGCGGTCAATGCCAACTGCTTGTGGAAGATCATGCTGGCGGTCAGTTTCAGGCGCCGTTCTTCATATTGAAGTTCAGCGGGATACACCGCGTGATTCAGCGGATCTGTGATGGGCGACATCAGAATCGGCATCAACTGTTTGAAGTCACGCTCAAGCAAATACTGTTGTAACGCCTGTAGGACACGTCCTCGGACGATGGCAATGGATTCTATGTCAGGATTAGCAAAATCGGCGAAGTTACTTGTAATTTCTTCCATGATTGACCAGATATTCAGGGAGTTAGGGAGGCCTGATTATTGTTTAATCGGAAGAAAACTCAATGTACAGATTTTGGCTAAAAAGCAACACAGAGCCTCGGTTTGGTTGTTTACATGACCTTTTGCGTGGACGATGTCGCGCTGTTGAAATTGATCAGTTGGCGCACTTGGGGGGCCGTTCGTTCGGGCCCTGTTGGCAGGCGTCGTTTTCTCTATCTGTCTACTCAGAGTTTGCCCATGACTGCCCTGACCGGTTCGCGATCCCATCGGTTTTCCAGGTCTGACTACAAGACCCTGGGCCTCGCAGCCCTGGGTGGTGCACTGGAAATCTACGACTTCATTATCTTCGTGTTTTTCGCACTGACCCTCAGTCAGCTGTTCTTTCCGCCAGAGATGCCGCAGTGGCTGAGATTGCTGCAAAGCTTCGGCATTTTTGTCACTGGCTATCTGGCACGACCGCTCGGCGGAATTCTGATGGCGCACTTCGCCGATCAGCTGGGGCGCAAGCGCGTGTTCAGCCTGAGCATCTTGATGATGGCGTTGCCCTGCCTGCTCATTGGCATCATGCCGACCTACGCTCAGATTGGTTACTTCGCACCGTTGCTGCTGTTGCTGCTGCGTGTGTTGCAAGGCGCCGCAGTCGGTGGGGAAGTGCCGAGTGCCTGGGTGTTCGTCGCCGAGCACGCGCCGGCCGGTCATCGCGGTTATGCGCTGGGTTTCCTGCAAGCCGGACTGACCTTTGGCTATTTGCTCGGAGCGCTGACCGCGACCCTGCTGGCGCAAGTGTTCACTCCCGCGGAAATTCTCGATTACGCGTGGCGCTTTCCGTTCCTGCTCGGCGGACTGTTCGGCGTGATCGGTGTCTGGCTGCGTCGCTGGCTGAGCGAGACGCCGGTGTTCATGGCTTTGCAGGCGCGCCGTGAGGCTGACGCCGAACTGCCGTTGCGCACCGTGATGCGCGAGCATCGGCACATGTTGTTGCCGGCGATGATTCTGACCTGCGTGCTGACGTCGGCAGTGGTGGTGCTGGTGGTGATCACCCCGACGGTCATGCAAAAAAGCTTCGGCATGAGCCCCAGCCATACATTCGCCCTGAGCAGCCTCGGTATTGTCTTCCTGAATATCGGTTGTGTGCTGGCCGGGTTGATCGTCGACCGGCTCGGCGCCTGGCGCACGGTCATGTTGTACAGCGTGCTGCTGCCGGTCGGCGTGGCCTTGCTTTATGGCTGCCTGATCAGTGGCGGTGCGTGGCTGGGGCTGGCGTATGCGCTGGCGGGATTGGGTTGTGGTGTGGTTGGCGCAGTGCCGTCGGTGATGGTTAGCCTGTTTCCCGCACACATCCGCGTCTCGGGCATTTCGTTTACCTACAACATTGCCTATGCACTGTGGGCGAGCACCACGCCGCTGTTGTTGATCGGGCTGATGCCGTGGAGCCCGTGGGTGTGTGTGGCGTACAGCCTGGTGATGGGCGCGGTGGGCGTCGCCTGCGCCGCATATTTCGGTGGGCGCGATACGGCTCAAACCAGTCAGACGCTGGTTGCCGAGCGCTAAGGCAGACATTTTGCAGCCTGCGCACTATGGTTTTGCACGGACGGCTATTGGATGACTGATTTACATGACTTGTCGGCGGCACAACTGCTGGCCTTGTTTGCCAGCGGTAAGTTGTCGCCGCTGGACTACTACGATCACCTGCTGGCGCACATCGAGCGCTGGGAACCGAGCATCAATGCGCTGTACGCGTTCGATCCGCAGCGCGTACTCGATCAGGCGCGCGCGTCGACTGAACGCTGGAGTCGTGGAACCCCGCGCGGCATGCTCGACGGCATCCCGGTGACACTCAAGGAATTGATCGCCACTGAGGGCGATTGCATCCCCCAAGGTTCGCGCGCCACGACGTTGATCGCGGCGACTGCCGACGCGCCGCCGGCCGCGCGTTTGCGTGAAGCCGGGGCGATCATTCTGGGCAAAACCACGGTGCCGGATTTCGGCATGCTGTCGTCGGGGTTGTCGAGTTTCCATGGCATCACGCGCAACCCGTGGGACACCACGCAAAACCCCGGCGGCTCGAGTTCCGGCGCGGCGGCTGCGGCGGCGGCGGGTTATGGTCCGCTGCATGTCGGCACCGACATCGGCGGCTCGGTACGCTTGCCGGCCGGCTGGTGTGGGTTGGTGGGGTTCAAGCCAACGCTTGGACGGATCCCGATTGATCCGTATTACACCGGCCGTTGCGCGGGGCCGATGACCCGCACCGTGGATGATTGCGCGCTGATGATGCGTTATCTGGCGTTACCGGATGCGCGCGACGCCACCAGCCTGCCGGCGCAAGCGCTGGACTGGAACCTGCAAACACCGTCGATGCAGGGTCTACGCATCGGGCTGATGCTCGACCCCGGCTGCGGCTTCCAGCCTGAACATGAAGTCTGTGAAGCGGTGCGAGATGCCGCGCGAATGTTCGAGGCGCATGGCGCGCAGGTGCACTTGATCGGGTCGCTGATGGATCGACAATTGCTCGACGGCCTCGATGATTTCTGGCGCGCCCGCCAGCTGTCGCAACTGCAAAGCTTGAGCACGGCGCAACGCGACAACGTCTTGCCCTACATTCAGGACTGGGCGGCACCGGCGGCCGAGATGAGCGCGGTGCATGCGGTTGAAGGTTTCAATCAGACCTTTGAAATCCGTCGTCGCTGCGCGCAGTTGTTCGGCGACGTCGACTTGCTGTTGTCGCCGACCAATCAGGTCAGCAGCTTTCCCGCTGAATGGCCCTCGCCCGGCAATGACCCGCGCCAGCCTTTTGAACACATCGTGTTCACGCTGCCATGGAATATGGGCGAGCAACCGGCCTTGTCGATCAACTGCGGGTTCACATCAGCGGGTATGCCGATCGGCCTGCAAATGGTTGCACCGCGGTTTGCCGATCAATGGTTGTTGCAGTGCGCCAAGGCTTACGAAGGCTGGCGCGGCCCGATCAAACACTGGCCGTCTGCGCCACCCCACTGATCCCTGGCCGTGCCCGTAGGCCGCTCAAGCGCCAGACGCTTAGGCTGCGTGCACTCTTTTTTAAAGGCCTTTTTCCATGCAATCACATGTACGTCGGGCGTTGCTGCCAATGCTGCTCATCGCCCAGCCCGCTTGTGCCGGTGACCCCGTCACAGCGCAGGATCAGGCGATAGGTCTGATCGATGGCAGCCACCTCAACCTGAATTTGCGCCACTACTATTCCAACCAGCACACCCAGCGCAGTACCCACCTGGTGATCAAAAAGGCCGGCGTCGCACAGCCCACACGCCAGCGCGACACCTGGGTGCAGACCGCGATGCTCAATTACATCTCGGGCTACACCGAAGGTTGGGTGGGCTTCGGTGTCGATGCCTCGCTGTTCAGCGCAGTGACCCTTGAGCGTGGGCACGGTGCGGTGGCCAATGGCGGTGACCGGGTGCTGGTCGACAGCGATGGCGACGCGGTCCCGAGCTGGAGTCGTCTGGGTGTCGGCGACGTGAAACTGCGAGTGTCGAGCACCGAACTCAAGGCCGGGCGGATGCTCACGGAAAACCCGATCCTGCGCTACAAGGACAACCGTGCCTTGCCGTCAACCTTTCAGGGCATTGGCCTGAACAGCAACGAACTCGACTGGCTGGCGCTGCAAGCGGGCAGCTTCGAGCGCGCCATCCCGCGTACCGGCACTGGCAGCGAACGCCTGACCACCACCTTCGGCAATCGCGCCTACAGCGGTTCACGTATCAGCTATCTCGGCGCGACAGCCAAAGCGCCCTACGGTCTGACATTGAGCGCTTACGGCTCGCGGTTCGAGGACATGTGGCAGCAATACTATCTGGGCGCGACTCACGTAACGGGGGATCGCGCCAACCTCGCGCTGAAAACCAGCCTCAACTACTACCGCACACGCGATCAGGGTGAACAAAACCTGGGCTTCATCGACAACCACGCCTACAGCCTGGCAATCACCGCCGCCCATGGCGCGCACGCTCTGACTACGGCGTGGCAGCAGGTGTTCGGCAACGAATATTTCGACTACGTGTGGGAGTCCACAGGCAACTACATGGCTAACTCGCTGTACTCGGACTACAACGGTCCGAACGAAAAATCCTGGCAACTGCGCTATGACTTCGACCTCGCCAGCTACGGCGTGCCGGGCCTGACCGCCAGCCTGTGGCACGCCAAGGGCTGGGGCATCGATGGCACCCACTACAGCGGCGACCGCGACGGACGCAACACCGGCTACAACGTGCGCGGGCTGGACGGTGCCAAGCACAACGAAAATGGCTTGATGCTCGCCTACGTGGTGCAGTCCGGCACCCTGAAAAATACGGCGCTGCGCAGTATCGTCTATAACCACCGCGCGAGTGGCGGGCAGATCGACGGCAGTTACGACGAGTTCCGTCTGGTGGCGAATGTACCGCTCAGCCTGTTTTGAATGCGCCGAGAACGCTGCGTAGTCTGCGGCGTTATCCACAGCAGAAATATTTCAACGGCGTTAACCCGAACGCAACGGACTGCCCGTCTCAGTGGATGAATGATCAATTTCATCCCGAGGTCAGCCCCCATGTCCCGTTCCCTGCCTTTTCTGCGACCTGCTGCGGTCAGCGTGCTGTTGTCCATCGCCGGTTGCGGTGTTTCCTCCAACCCGCAATCCGTTGCTGTCCCCGCGCCGGCCCAGCCATCGGTTCAACAGGAGGCGATGCTGGCCGACAGTGCGCAGGCCAAGCGCAGTGTTCGCCCTGCACCGATTGCCAGTTTCGCAGCGATGCCCGCGCGGGAAAGTTATCCACAAGGCTATCGCGACGAGCCGCGTGAGCAATATCAAACGCTGGCCGACAACCCCATCCACAGCGTGGCCCAAACCCCGGTCTCGACCTTCAGCGCCGACGTCGACACGGGCGCCTATGCCAATGTCCGTCGCTTGCTCAATCAGGGACGCCTGCCGCCGGAAGGCGCGGTGCGGCTGGAGGAAATGGTCAATTACTTCCCTTATGACTACGCCTTGCCCAGCGACGGCTCGCCGTTTGGCGTGACCACCGAACTGGCGGCGTCGCCATGGAACCCGCACACTCGCTTGCTGCGCATCGGTATCAAGGCTTCCGACCGCGCCGTGGCAGAACTGGCCCCGGCCAATCTGGTGTTTTTGGTGGACGTGTCCGGCTCGATGGATCGCCGCGAAGGCCTGCCGATGGTCAAAAGCACACTGAAACTGCTGGTCGATCAATTGCGCGAGCAGGACAGGGTGTCGCTGGTCGTGTATGCCGGCGACGCCCGCGTGGTGCTTGAACCCACTTCCGGGCGGGAAAAAGCCAAGATTCGTAACGCCATCGAGCAATTGACCGCCGGCGGTTCGACCGCTGGTGCGTCGGGCATCGAACTGGCCTATCAAATGGCCCAACAGGCGTTCATCCCCAAAGGCATCAACCGAATCCTGCTGGCCACCGACGGTGATTTCAACGTCGGCGTCAGCGACTTCGACAGCCTTAAACAAATGGCTGTGGATAAACGTAAAACCGGAATTTCCCTGACCACCCTGGGTTTTGGTGTGGATAACTACAATGAACACCTGATGGAACAACTGGCGGACGCTGGCGATGGCAACTACGCCTACATCGACAACCTGCGTGAAGCACGCAAAGTATTGGTCGATCAACTCGCCTCGACCCTTGCCGTCGTGGCGAAAAACGTCAAATTGCAGGTGGAGTTCAACCCGGCGCAGGTCAGTGAATATCGCCTGCTCGGCTACGAAAACCGTGCACTCAAGCGTGAGGATTTCAGCAATGACAAAGTCGATGCAGGCGAAATCGGCGCAGGACACACGGTGACCGCGCTGTACGAAATTGTTCCGGCAGGCGAGAAGGGCTGGCTGGAGCCACTGCGCTATGGTCAATCGAGTGCGGTTGTTGCGCAGAAGAACGGAGAATTGGCGATGCTGCGTGTGCGATATCAACAGCCCGAAGGTGGGAAAAGTCTGCTGATCGAGCGGCCGATTGCCAATCAGGTTGCACCGGCCAGCGAAGACCTGCGCTTTGCGGCGGCGGTTGCTGCGTTTTCCCAGCAACTCAAGGACGGTCGCTACACCGGCGATTTCAACCTCAAGGACACCGACGCGCTGGCCCGTGGTGCCCGGGGTGACGATCGTTTTGGCCTGCGCAATGAGTTCGTGCAACTGGTCGAACTGGCGCAGAGCCTGCGCCACACAACCGCATCGAGTGCGCAGCCCACTGAGCGACGGATTGAATAGTGAGTCGCCTGAAAGGCTTCATCAGTCAGCTGTTTGCTTCGCCAGACAGCTCAACCGCCAGCAGCGATGAAGCGTTGCTGGTGCGCTACCGCGAGGGCGACGGCGCGGCGTTCGAGATCTTGTACGCCCGCCATCGCCAAGCGTTGTATCGGTTCCTGCTCGGCTTGAGCGGCAAACCCGAACTGGCCGACGAAGTGTTTCAGGAAACCTGGTTGAGCCTGATCCGCAGCGCCAGTCAGCCACAAGGACGGGCGACCTTTCGTACATGGCTGTTCCAGATCGCCCGCAATCGCCTGATCGATCACTGGCGCAAGCACGGCGCCCAGCAACCGCTGCACGACAGTTACGATGAGCAAACCCACGCTGTCAGTGACGAGGCGACCGACCCCGAACAACTGCTGAGCCTCAGCCGCGACAGCCAACGCCTGGAAAACGCCCTGCAAACCCTGCCCGCCGATCAGCGCGAAGTGTTCCTGCTACGCGCTCACGGCGACCTCGACCTGGCGCAAATCGCCAGCCTCACCGAAACACCGCTGGAAACCGTCAAGAGCCGCTTGCGCTACGCCCAGCAAAAACTGCGTCGGCTGCTGGCCGAGGAGGTACTGACATGACTGACGCCCGCCAGACACCCGAAGATCCTGTGATCAAACATGTTCGCGAACAGCACAATGCTGAACCGCCCGCGCACCTCGACGCGTTCATCCTCAAGGCTGCCCACCACGAAGTCTCGGCACCAAAGCCAGGCCTGTGGCAACGCTGGCTCGACGCCTGCCGTAAACCACGCTGGCAAGTCGCATTCGCCAGTCTCGTCGGCGTGGCCCTGATGCTGTCACTGGTGCAACGCGTCCCCGGACCACAGCCGCCATTCGACTTCGCCCCGGCGCCCAAACCGGCTGCGTCAATGGCACGCAAACAAGCGCCTGAAGCATTGTCCGCCCCCGCACCCATGGCAGAAATGGCCGCGCCGATGCAAAGCGAGGCTATCCAAGCCGACGAAGCCAAACTCAGCAAACGCGCCGCCGCCCCCGCCAACGGCGTCGACGAACAACTGCGCGAAGTCCTGCGCCTGCGCGAATCCGGCCAATCACAAGCGGCCGACACCCTGTTCAACCACCTGCACAAACGCTACCCGAACGCCGACCTCGACGCCCGGCTCAAGCAAATCCAGCAGAACTGACCGCCTGTTCGCCCAGCCATTTGGCATTGCCCCGCAAAAACGCGCAATATCGGGCCATAGCTGAATCGCTGGAGAACACCGTGGCACCAAAAATCGACCGCATCGCCCAACTCCTCAACTGCCCGCAAAAGGGCGAAGAGATGCGCCGCGCGATTACCGAAGCGCGTAAGGAATTTCTGCTGAGCCAGCAGGAAGAGGATGTGCCCGAGGAAGAGGACGTTTTTGAAGAGGAGGTTGGGGAGGAAGAGGACGAGGATGAGGATTACGACGAGTTTGATTGGACGACGGAGTGATGGTTGAAGTTTGGATGCTCGGTGAAACCCAGCAACTCATGGCTTTTGGTCGTTGCGTTTGAAGGCAGTTGTCAACTCTAAGTTGACAACTGCCCGCCCGGCCGAGGCTTCATTGATCAAAAAGCTGGAATTATTCACCCGAAAAGCCAACGCCCACAAAAAAGCCCCGGACCACAACAGTCCGGGGCTTTTTCATTTCTATTCGTGGTGCACCAGGCGGGATTCGAACCCACGACCACTGCCTTCGGAGGGCAGTACTCTATCCAGCTGAGCTACTGGTGCAGCGGGCGACATCATACCTAGGTCGGGTCAGGGCGTCCATGCTGGGTTTTGGGGCGTATTGTCAGTGCGCGTGTCGGCTGGAGTCGCTGTATTCCATAAAGCGGTAACGTCCTGCAAAACCCTCGCTTGGCGCTTTGACGGGGGTGTTCTATGGTTTTCCTGCGGTGGGGGCGTTTTGCTCGTTGATCTGAAAAACTTCACAAACACGCCGTTTTTGTTCTTTTTTTCGAACGCCCTATTGTCCTTTAAACCCTTTGCTCCTACGATCCGTTTGAGATTTCAAACGCTCGTTGACTGGGCGTTGAAGCGCAGGTGTTTCGAGTCGTGCACGATTGATGCGCCTCACCCGGTCACTGATTTCCCTGACGGCAGCCTTGCGAGGCGCCTTTCTACAATCATAATTTGCTCCGCGCAGGCCGCGGTGCTGTTAAGGAAAGCCGACATGCAGCTTAAAGACACCCTGTTGTTCCGCCAGCAAGCCTTCATTGATGGCGCTTGGGTCGATGCGGACAACGGTCAGACGATCAAGGTCAACAACCCGGCCACCGGCGAAATTCTCGGTACCGTGCCGAAGATGGGCGCTGCCGAAACCCGCCGCGCCATTGAAGCCGCTGATAAAGCGCTGCCGGCCTGGCGTGCACTGACCGCCAAAGAGCGTGCCGGCAAACTGCGTCGCTGGTTCGAGCTGATGATCGAGAACCAGGACGACCTCGCTCGCCTGATGACCCTCGAGCAGGGCAAGCCGCTGGCTGAAGCCAAGGGCGAAATCGTTTACGCCGCTTCGTTCATCGAGTGGTTCGCCGAAGAAGCCAAGCGCATCTACGGTGACGTGATTCCGGGCCACCAGCCGGACAAACGCCTGATCGTGATCAAGCAGCCAATCGGCGTGACCGCAGCCATTACCCCGTGGAACTTCCCGGCCGCGATGATCACCCGTAAGGCCGGCCCGGCGCTGGCTGCCGGTTGCACCATGGTGCTCAAGCCTGCTTCGCAAACCCCTTTCTCCGCATTCGCACTGGCTGAACTGGCCCAGCGTGCCGGCATTCCTGCGGGCGTGTTCAGCGTTGTTTCCGGCAGCGCCGGCGACATCGGCAGCGAGCTGACCAGCAACCCGATCGTGCGCAAGCTGTCCTTCACCGGTTCGACCGAAATCGGTCGTCAACTGATGGCCGAATGCGCCAAGGACATCAAGAAAGTCTCGCTGGAACTGGGCGGCAACGCGCCATTCATCGTGTTCGACGACGCGGATCTGGATAAGGCCGTCGAAGGCGCGATCATTTCCAAGTACCGCAACAACGGTCAGACCTGCGTCTGCGCCAACCGTCTGTACATTCAGGATTCGGTCTACGACGCCTTCGCCGAGAAGCTGAAAGTGGCCGTGGCCAAACTGAAGATCGGCAACGGTCTGGAAGACGGCACCACCACTGGCCCGCTGATCGACGAAAAAGCCGTGGCCAAGGTGCAAGAGCACATCGCTGACGCTGTAGCCAAAGGCGCAACCGTATTGGCCGGCGGCAAGCCAATGGAAGGCAACTTCTTCGAGCCGACCATCCTGACCAACGTGCCGAAAGACGCAGCGGTCGCCAAGGAAGAAACGTTCGGTCCGCTGGCGCCGCTGTTCCGCTTCAAAGATGAAGCCGAAGTGATCGCGATGTCCAACGACACCGAGTTCGGTCTGGCCTCTTACTTCTACGCTCGTGACCTGGGCCGTGTGTTCCGTGTGGCGGAAGCCCTGGAATACGGCATGGTCGGCGTCAACACCGGGCTGATCTCCAACGAAGTCGCGCCATTCGGCGGCATCAAGGCGTCGGGCCTGGGCCGTGAAGGCTCCAAGTACGGCATCGAAGATTACCTGGAAATCAAATACCTCTGCCTGGGCATTTAAGCCGAGAAAGGGATTGCTGCAAACGCAAAGGGCACGAGAGCGCTGTCCCTTTGCGTCGTTTCAAACCGGAATTTTCTCTGCGGCCGGGAACGCCGTGGCAGTCGATCATCGCATGCTGCCACCGTCGCTTCCTCCCGCTTAATCCTTGAACCGCGCCGCCCGATGAGCGGCGAATGAGGACTGTAATGAGCAAGACTAACGCTGAACTGATGGCCCGCCGTACCGCTGCCGTACCTCGTGGTGTTGGCCAGATTCACCCGATCTTCGCCGAATCCGCGAAGAACGCTACCGTGACGGACGTTGAAGGTCGTGAATTCATCGACTTCGCTGGCGGTATCGCTGTACTGAACACTGGCCACGTGCACCCGAAAATCATCGCGGCCGTGACCGAACAGCTGAACAAGCTGACCCACACCTGCTTCCAGGTGCTGGCCTACGAGCCGTACGTTGAGCTGTGCGAAAAAATCAACGCCAAGGTGCCAGGTGATTTCGACAAGAAAACCCTGCTGGTCACCACCGGTTCTGAAGCGGTGGAAAACGCCGTGAAAATCGCCCGTGCCGCCACTGGCCGTGCCGGCGTGATCGCCTTCACCGGCGCTTACCACGGTCGCACCATGATGACCCTGGGCCTGACCGGTAAGGTCGTGCCTTACTCGGCCGGCATGGGCCTGATGCCAGGCGGCATCTTCCGCGCGCTGTACCCTAACGAACTGCACGGCGTGAGCATCGACGATTCGATCGCTTCCATCGAGCGCATCTTCAAGAACGACGCTGAGCCGCGTGACATCGCTGCCATCATCATCGAGCCGGTTCAGGGTGAAGGCGGTTTCTACGTCGCGCCTAAAGAGTTCATGAAGCGTCTGCGCGCACTGTGCGACCAGCACGGCATTCTGTTGATCGCTGACGAAGTGCAGACCGGCGCTGGCCGCACCGGTACGTTCTTTGCCATGGAACAGATGGGCGTTGCTGCCGACCTGACCACTTTCGCCAAATCCATCGCTGGTGGTTTCCCGTTGGCCGGTGTGTGCGGCAAGGCCGAATACATGGACGCCATCGCTCCAGGCGGCCTGGGCGGCACTTACGCCGGTAGCCCGATCGCTTGCGCGGCGGCTCTGGCGGTGATGGAAGTCTTCGAAGAAGAAAAACTGCTGGATCGCTGCAAGGCTGTCGGCGAGCGACTGGTCACTGGCCTCAAAGCCATCCAGGCCAAGTACCCGGTCATCGGCGAAGTCCGCGCCCTGGGCGCAATGATCGCCGTCGAGCTGTTCGAAAACGGCGACAGCCACAAGCCGAACGCTGCCGCTGTGGCGTCCGTTGTGGCCAAGGCTCGCGACAAGGGTCTGATCCTGCTGTCCTGCGGCACCTACGGCAACGTTCTGCGCGTACTCGTACCGCTGACCTCGCCGGATGAGCAACTGGACAAAGGTCTGGCGATCATCGAAGAGTGCTTCTCCGAGCTGTAAGGTCGGGCGCTGTTTGACTGGATAGACAAAAAACCCGCTTCGGCGGGTTTTTTTTCGTCTCTGGAATCACATCATCAGGTTTAGCGCTGTATCGAACAGCCCGTATTGGCTAAGGTTCAGGCATTGCAAGGGAGAGCGCGCATGACTGCCGTTGATTTACCCGCCGTACCCCGAGTGCTGATTGCCGAGGCCGACCCGTGGTCTCGTGACCTGCTCAAACAAGTGCTGTTGAACGTGCGCTGCGATGCGCGGCTGGATCTGTGTGCCGACGGCCAGCAAGCCCTCTCGCTGCTCAGCGAAGTGCCCTATGACCTGGCCATCGTCGATTGGGAGCTGCCCGGTGTCGATGGCTTGAGCGTGTTGCGCAGCGTGCGCCAGCGCAAACGCAATCCGCCGCTGCCGTTCATTCTGATGAGCAGCCGCAACGACAGCGCGAGCGTGCGCGAAGCCCTTCCGCTGGCGCCGACGGCGTACCTGACCAAACCCCTGAACATGGAAAGCCTGACGGAGCGTCTGCAAGGTTTGTTGCTCAATGCCGGTGAGGAAGTGTTCTGCGAAGTGCCGGCACTCGCGCCGGGCATGACCTTGTCGGTGTTCCTTGAGCGGCGCCGCGAGCAGACTGACGGCGCCCCGCTGATGACCGATGTGCAGGTGGCGGTCAAACGCAGCCTCAATCCCAATGGGCTGGACCTGAAGCTGCTGGAAGAGGAAATCCGCATCGACCCACAGATCACCGCCGTACTGATCGCCGCAGCCAACAGCGCGGCGCAGCACCACGGTGCACCGGTGCAGACGTTGGCGCAGGCGCTGCATCGGCTGGGCACTGGGCAAAGCATGAACCTGATTCTGGGGTTGGCGCTCAAGCGCAGCGCCAGGCTCAGCGATCCGTGTCTGGCGGACTATGCCGAGCGTTACTGGGGGTTGTCGCTGCACACTGCGGAGTACGCTCGCACCCTGGCGCGCTTGCTCGATCTGGATCAGGAGCGCTGCTATTGCGCCGGCATGTTGCATCGTTTGGGCGATCTGGCGTTGCTGCGCTGTTTGCAGGAGTGGAAGCAGGCTGGCGGGGAGCTGGATGAGTGTGAGGAAGTCGGCGACGCGCTGGCCGAGTTTGGCGCGGCGTATGGTTCGGCGCTGCGTACACGCTGGCGTTTGCCGCTGGAGTTGCGTGAGCTGATTGCTTCTGTCTACCAGCTCGGCGGCGGGGTGTATTCCCGCGAGGCGCTGGTGATGAACATGGCGGCGCAGATGGCTCGCCTGACGGAGCATGAAGGTGTTGAGGAACTGGCGAAGAGCCGCACGGCGCGGTTGCTCAAGATCGGGCTGCCGGAATTGATGCGGATGCGCAAATAACTGGAGTTTTCACAAACCCACAGTTGTTTTGTTTTGTGTTGTCAGGCAGAGATAATCCGGTTTTTGCCCTGGCGTTTGGCTTCGTACATCGCTGCATCCGCACGGGCGAACAGGCTGTCGAGGCTGTCATCGCCTTCGTTGAGGCTGGTCAGGCCCTGGCTCACCGTAATGCCGAACGTCTGGCCGTTGTGGTTGAAATTCAAGCGTTGAATCTCTCGTTGCAGCCGCTCGGCCACTTGCATTGCCATGTCTGGCGCGCAGCCAGGGAACACGGCGGCAAACTCTTCCCCACCAATGCGCCCGAACAGATCCCCTCGTCGCAGCGATCCGCGACCGCACTCGGCGATCCGTTGCAGCACATTGTCACCCTCGGGATGGCCGTAGCTGTCGTTGATCACTTTGAAGTCATCGATATCCAGCAGCAGGAATGCCAGTGGCGAACCTTGCAGGCGCGCCTCTTCGAATTCGCGATTGGCGCATTCGAAGAAGTGGCGCCGATTGCTGCTTTGGGTCAGCACGTCGGTAGTGGCCAAGCGTTGCAGCTCGGTTTCCATCTGCTTTTTATCGGTGATGTCCTCGGCGATACCGACAATCACCACCGGTTGTCCGGGTTCGTCCTGACGATTGATGAAGCATTTATCGCTGATCCAGCGAACTTGGCCGTCGGCGGCAATGATCCGGTATTCGCGATCTTCCACGGCGCCTTTGTGCAGGACGTCGGCGAGGCTGCGTTCGGCGTAGTCCAGATCATCGGGGTAGATGCTGTCGCGCCACTGGTTGTAGTCGGCGAGCAGGAGGCCGGCGGAGCGGCCGAAAATTCGTTCATAGGCGGGGCTGACGTACAGCACCTGCCGGGTTTCCCAGTCGAAGGCCCACAGCACGGCATTGACGCTGACCAGCAGGGCGCTGAACAGTTGCTCGCGCTCGCTCAGGCGGGCGACTTCGCCTTGGGCGTGCATCAACGCCATGAGGGTTTGCGCGGCCTCGGGCCATTGCGGGAGGGATGAGTCTTTTTGGTTGTTGTTGACCATCGGCACAGATCTCAAAGGGCGTGCCGGAATTCGACAACGACCACAGTACGGCCCGCCGGGGTGGCGAAGTGTCTTTGAGATAGGGGATTGCGTGCTAAGTTCCGATGGGTGCGCCCGGGAGTCCGGACGCACCGATCAACGGTCTCAGACCGCTGCAGGGCGCAGCGAGTAGGTTTTCAACTGGTCGGCGAATTCGCGCAGGGAATGTATGCCACTGGCCTCGGCCTCGTGAATCCATTCCTTGATGGCGGCGAGCATGTCGTGGCCATTTGCACTGGTCTTGACCCAGATCTGCTGCAAGGCCAGACGTTTTTCGTAAATTACCTTCAGTGCCTGGCTGTGTTCGAGCATGGTCTGGATGCGCACATGATGGCGATCTTCCAGCAGGCTGGTTTCCCGCGAGAGCAGACGCTTGGCGCGGTGGAACTGGTGACGCACCGAATGATCGACCTTGGCCAGCTCTTGCTTGACCAGCGGGCCGATGACCAGCTTGCGGTACTGGGCCATGATCTGGAAGCGGTTGTTGAGGATCGCCATGGCGGTGTCCATGTCCAGGTTGCCCTTGCCTTCGACACGGTGAGCAATCGGCGCGACACGTTGCACCTTGGCCAGACGCAGGAAGCTGAAGACTTTGATCCAGGCCCAGCCGAGGTCGAACTCCCACTTCTTCACCGACAGCTTGGCCGAGTTGGGGTAGGTGTGATGGTTGTTATGCAGTTCTTCGCCGCCGATCAGGATGCCCCACGGCACCAGATTGGTCGCCGCGTCGCGGCATTCGAAGTTGCGGTAGCCGACGGCATGGCCCAGGCCGTTGATCACGCCGGCAGCCCACACCGGGATCCACATCATCTGGATCGCCCAGATGGTGATGCCGATGGTGCCGAACAGCAGCAGGTCGATGACGCCCATGATGGCCACGCCCAGCAGCGGATAGCGGCTGTAGACGTTGCGCTCGATCCAGTCTTCGGGGCAGTTTTTGCCGTAAATGCGCAGGGTCTCAGGGTTTTGCGCTTCGGCGCGATACAGCTCGGCGCCGGTGCGCAGCACAGTGGACAGACCTTTGATGACCGGGCTGTGCGGGTCATCTTCGGTTTCGCACTTGGCGTGGTGTTTACGGTGAATGGCGGTCCATTCGCGGGTGTTCTGCGCCGTGGTCAGCCACAGCCAGAAGCGGAAAAAGTGTTTGAGCCCGGCATTCAGCTCCAGCGAGCGATGGGCGGAGTAACGGTGCAGATAGACCGTGACGGCGACAATTGTCACATGGGTCATGAGCAGGGTGACGGCGACCAGTGACCAGGCCGACAAACCAAGAAAACCTTCGTACCACATAGGCTATAGGGCCCTCGATAAAGATAAAAACAGCCGTTGCATTATCACCAAGCACACAGATAAAACCAGTCACCCTTTCAGATAAGAGTCGCTGGATGTTTCTTGACCTATAATCCCAACCTTTTTGTAGGGACATGGACGGCCGAATGTCTGCCACTTATCGCGATGCCTTGCGTGCAGCGCTGCTCTATCTTGTAGTTGCAGTCGTCTGGCTGCAGGGTGCTGGTTATTTATTAAACAATTTCTTCGCTAACGCCGTCGATCTTGCCCGTTGGCAACTGATCAACGGTTATGTATTGGCGGTGGTCAGCGCCGGGCTGATCTTTCTGGCGCGGGCGCGTTTGTGCGCGTTTCTGGGGATTGGCGCGCGTTTGCGCGAGCGCCATGCTGATCGCGAACGCCTTCGGCAGGCGGCGGCTGTGTTCGATTGCACGCGTGAAGGCGTGTTGGTCACCAACCATCGCGGGCTGATCGTGCACGTCAATCGTGCGTTCATCGAGATTACCGGCTACCAAGGCGAAGAAGTTCTGGGTCAGCAGCCAAGCCTGTTCAAGTCTGGCCATCATCCGCCAGGTTTCTATCAGGCGATGTTCGCCACGCTGGCGTCGGAGGGGGAGTGGAGCGGTGAGATCTGGAACCGCCGTAAAAGCGGCGAAATCTATCCGCAGTGGCAAACCATCCGCGTCATACACGATGATCAGGGGCGGCTCAGCCACTATGTGGCGGTGTTCTCCGACATCAGTGCGATCAAGCACTCCGAGCATGAACTCAAGCACCTCGCTCACCACGACCCGCTGACCGATCTGCCCAATCGCCTGCTGTTCAGCGACCGCGCCGAACAGGCGCTGGCCTCGGCGCAGATCCAAAAACGCGGCTGCGCGCTGCTGATGCTCGATCTGGATCACTTCAAGATGATCAACGACAGCCTCGGTCACAACGTCGGTGATCGACTGCTCAAGGCCGTGGCTGCACGGTTGCAGGACTTGTTCGGTCCCGGCATCACCCTGGCGCGACTCGGAGGCGATGAGTTCGCGGTGCTGGCCGAATGTTGTCCACAACTGGTGCAGGCAGCGGCGTTGGCCCAGCGCATTCTCGACGCGCTCAAAGAGCCGTTTTGCATCGACGGTCATGAGTTGTTCATCAATGCCAGTGTCGGCATCAGCCTGTTTCCCAGCGATGCGCTGAGCGCCGAACAGTTGCTGCGCAATGCCGACGCCGCGCTGTTCAAGGCCAAGAGCAACGGGCGCAACGGTTACGCCTTGTACACCGAAGAACTGACGGCCCACGCCCAGCGACGGGTCGAAATCGCTTTCGAATTGCGCCGAGCGCTGGAGCAGCAGGAGCTGCGGGTCTACTACCAACCGGTGCATGACCTGAAAACCAGTCGCCTGATCGGCGTTGAAGCCTTGGTGCGTTGGCAGCATCCGCAGCGCGGCCTGGTGTCGCCGGCCGAATTCATCCCGATTGCCGAGCGCACCGGGTTGATCGCCGAGATCGACGCGTGGGTCATGCAGCAGGCTTGCCGGCAGATGTGCCAATGGCTGAAAGCCGGGGTGCTGCTGGCGTTTGTTGCAGTGAACGTCTCGTCGCGGCTGTTTGCTCGACGCGAGTTGTATCAGCAGGTGGCGCAGGTGCTGCATGACACCGGTCTGGACCCGGCCTATCTGGAACTGGAGGTCACCGAAAGTGCGGTGATGGACGACCCGGAAGTGGCGCTGGAGCAGATGCATCGCTTGCGTGAATTGGGCATTCGCTTGGCCATTGATGATTTCGGCACCGGCTATTCATCGCTGTTGCGGCTCAAGCGCTTGCCGGTGCAGAAACTCAAGATCGATCAGGGGTTCGTCGCCGGATTGCCGTGGGACGAACATGATGTGGCGATTGTCCGGGTGATCATCGCGCTGGCCCGCAGCATGGGCATGCAGGTGCACGCCGAGGGCATCGAACAGGTTGAGCAGGCGGCGTTTCTGTTGGAGCAGGAGTGCAATCTGGGGCAGGGTTACTGGTTTGGACGGCCGGTACCGGCGCCGGAGATCGATTGGTCGCGAGCGCCATTGATCGGTTGAAGATCAACAGATCGCAGCCTTCGGCAGTTCCGCAGGCCCTGTGAGCTGCCGAAGGCTGGGATCGGCGTGCAACCTCTTGTCTGCATACATAATTCTTTTTGGTTATATAAAAATTCTTAAATAGTATTTTTAAGAATAACAATGCCTCTCTTATATTGCTCCCACGCCAACGCAGTGCCCCCCGCTGCCAGGCCAATCCCCTTCAAAGGAGCAGCACCATGAGCGCATCCCTGCGTAGCGTTGACGGTCAGGACGAAGCCACCATTTTGCGTGAGATCCAGAGTGCTCTGCGCGATCTGCGATTTGGCGCAGTGGAGATCACTGTGCACAACGCTCAAGTGGTCCAGATCGAACGCAAAGAGAAATTCCGCTTGCAGCAGCCGGGCAAGCAGCCGGGCTAAAAGATCCCGACCGGCAACTCGATTGCAGATATTCATAAGAAAAAGCCATCACCCAGAATTCCAGGAGCTTTCACCATGTCGTCGATTCGTCGTTACGCGTTGGCCGCCGTGGCCAGTGCTGTGTTTGCCGGTTCCGCGGTTGCCAAGGATTACGAACTGCTCAATGTGTCGTATGACCCGACGCGTGAGCTGTATCAGGACTACAACGCCGAATTCATCCAGTTCTGGCAGCAGGATCATGCCGGCGACACGGTGAAAATCCAGCAATCCCACGGCGGCTCGGGCAAGCAGGCCCGTGGGGTGATCGACGGTCTGCGTGCCGATGTCGTGACCCTGGCCCTGGCCGGTGACATCGACGAAATCGCCAAACTCGGCAAAACCCTGCCGGCCGACTGGCAGAAGCGTCTGCCGGAAGCGAGCACGCCGTACACCTCGACCATCGTGTTCCTGGTGCGCAAGGGCAACCCCAAAGGCATCAAGGACTGGGACGACCTGGTCAAGAGTGATGTCTCGGTGATCACTCCGAACCCGAAAACCTCCGGCGGTGCGCGCTGGAACTTCCTCGCCGCCTGGGCCTACGGCCTGAAAGCCAACGGCGGTGATGAAGCCAAAGCCAAGGAGTACGTACAGACCCTGTTCAAGCATGTGCCGATTCTCGATACCGGCGCTCGCGGCTCGACCATTACCTTCGTCAACAATGGTCAGGGTGATGTGTTGCTGGCCTGGGAAAACGAAGCGTTCCTGGCGCTGAAAGAAGAGGGCGGCGCGGACAAGTTCGACATCGTCGTGCCTTCACTCTCGATCCTCGCCGAACCGCCCGTGGCCGTAGTCGACAAGAACGCCGAGAAGAAGGGCAATGCGCAGATCGCCGAAGCCTATCTCAAACACCTGTACAGCCCGGCCGGCCAGGAAATCGCCGCGAAGAACTTCTACCGTCCGCGTGACAAGGATGTCGCCGCCAAATATGCCAAGCAGTTCCCGACACTGGAACTGGTGACCATCGACAAGGACTTCGGCGGCTGGAAAACCGCACAGCCGAAATTCTTCAACGACGGTGGCGTGTTCGACCAGATTTATCAGGCGCAGTAATCTGACCCACAATAAGCCTGATGCCCAGGCACGAAACCATGTGGGAGCGAGCTTGCTCGCGAAGGCGGTGTGTCAGACGACCTAAATGTTGACTGAAATGGCCTCTTCGCGAGCAGGCTCGCTCTCACATTGATGCGTTTTTAACCAAGGACTTTTATGTCGCGTCGTATCTCCCCCGTCATACCCGGCTTCGGGCTGACGCTGGGTTACACCTTGGTGTACCTCAGCCTGATTGTGCTTATCCCGCTGGCGGCGATGTTCGTCCACGCCGCTCAACTCACCTGGGATCAGTTCTGGACGATCATCTCCGCGCCGCGGGTGCTGGCCGCCCTGAAGCTGAGCTTCGGTACCGCGCTGTGTGCCGCGATCATCAACGGCATCATCGGCACGCTGCTGGCCTGGGTGCTGGTGCGCTACACCTTCCCGGGGCGCAAGGTCATCGACGCGATGATCGATCTGCCATTTGCCCTGCCGACGGCGGTGGCGGGTATCGCCTTGACCGCGCTGTACGCGCCGACCGGTCTGGTCGGGCAGTTCGCTACAGACCTGGGTTTCAAGATCGCCTACACCCCGCTGGGCATCACCCTGGCGCTGACCTTCGTGACCCTGCCGTTCGTGGTGCGCACGGTGCAACCGGTGCTGGCCGATATTCC
Source organism: Pseudomonas baetica (assembly GCF_019733355.1). Classification (GTDB taxonomy): domain Bacteria; phylum Pseudomonadota; class Gammaproteobacteria; order Pseudomonadales; family Pseudomonadaceae; genus Aquipseudomonas; species Aquipseudomonas baetica_A. Next base: position 81,802 of record NZ_JAIHLQ010000011.1, read on the forward strand.
CCGTGAAGTCGAAGAAGCCGCCGCGTGTCTGGGGGCGAAGCCGTTGCAGGTGTTCCGTTACATTCTGGTGCCGGCACTGCTGCCCGCCTGGCTCACCGGTTTTGCCCTGGCTTTTGCCCGTGGCGTCGGCGAGTACGGTTCGGTGATTTTCATCGCCGGCAACATGCCGATGAAAACCGAGATTTTGCCGCTGCTGATCATGGTCAAACTCGACCAATACGATTACACCGGCGCCACGGCCATCGGCGTTTTGATGCTGGTGGTGTCCTTTGTCCTGTTGCTGCTGATCAACTTGCTGCAGCGGCGCATCGAAACCCCATAAGGAGGCGCGAACATGTCCCAATCGTCTATTGCCGCCGCCTCTTCGGCCAACGCAGGGCGCCGTGGCAGTGCCACTTCGCGCAGAATCCTGATCGGCCTCGGCTGGTTGGTTTTCACTCTGTTTCTGCTGTTGCCGCTGTTCATCGTGGTGTCCCAAGGCTTGAAGAATGGTCTCGGCGCTTTCTTTACCGCGATCTTTGAACCGGATGCGCTGTCGGCACTGAAGCTCACCGTGTTCGCTGTGCTGATTTGCGTGCCGCTCAACCTTGTATTCGGCGTCAGCGCGGCGTGGTGCGTGAGCAAATACTCGTTCCGCGGAAAAAGCATACTGGTGACGCTGATCGACCTGCCGTTCTCGGTGTCGCCGGTCATTGCCGGTCTGGTCTACGTGCTGATGTTCGGCGCTCAAGGCTTGTTCGGGCCGTGGCTGCAGGATCACGACATTCAGATCGTCTTTGCGTTGCCGGGCATCGTGCTGGCGACGATTTTCGTCACGGTGCCCTTCGTGGCCCGTGAGCTGATTCCGTTGATGCAGGAACAAGGCACGCAGGAAGAGGAAGCCGCGCGTCTGCTCGGCGCCAATGGCTGGCAGATGTTCTGGCACGTCACGGTGCCCAACATCAAGTGGGGCCTGATCTATGGCGTGGTGTTGTGTACGGCGCGGGCCATGGGTGAGTTCGGTGCGGTGTCGGTGGTTTCCGGGCACATTCGCGGGGTGACCAACACCTTGCCGCTGCACGTCGAGATCCTCTACAACGAATACAACCATGTGGCCGCGTTTGCTGTGGCGAGCCTGTTGCTGATCCTGGCGCTCTTCATCCTGCTGGCCAAGCAGTGGAGCGAAAACCGTATCAACCGCCTGCGCGCCAGCGCCGCGGAGGAATAATTCATGTCGATCGAAGTTCGTAACGTCAGCAAGAATTTCAATGCGTTCAAGGCGCTGGACAACATCAGCCTGGACATTCAAAGCGGTGAACTGGTGGCGCTGCTCGGCCCATCCGGCTGTGGCAAAACCACCTTGCTGCGCATTATTGCCGGTCTGGAAACCCCGGATCAGGGCAACATCGTCTTTCACGGTGAAGACGTTTCCGGCCACGACGTGCGGGATCGCAACGTCGGTTTCGTGTTTCAGCATTACGCCTTGTTCCGCCACATGACGGTGTTCGACAACGTCGCGTTCGGCCTGCGCATGAAACCGAAAAACCAGCGCCCGAGCGAAAGCCAGATCGCGACCAAAGTTCACGAATTGCTGAACATGGTGCAACTGGATTGGTTGTCGGATCGTTACCCGGAGCAACTCTCCGGTGGTCAGCGTCAGCGTATTGCTTTGGCCCGTGCGCTGGCGGTGGAGCCCAAAGTGCTGTTGCTGGATGAGCCCTTCGGTGCCCTCGACGCCAAAGTGCGTAAAGAGTTGCGTCGCTGGCTCGCGCGTCTGCACGAAGACATCAACCTGACGTCGGTGTTCGTGACCCACGACCAGGAAGAAGCGATGGAAGTCGCCGACCGCATCGTGGTGATGAACAAAGGCGTGATCGAGCAGATCGGCTCACCAGGCGACGTTTACGAAAACCCGGCCAGCGATTTCGTCTATCACTTCTTGGGTGATTCGAACCGTTTGCACTTGGGCGATGACAATCACGTGCTGTTCCGTCCGCATGAAGTGTCGCTGTCGCGGCATGAGTTGGAGGATCATCACGCCGCCGAAGTCCGCGATATCCGGCCGTTGGGTGCGACCACGCGGGTGACGCTGAAGGTTGAGGGGCAGACGGATCTGATCGAAGCCGAAGTGGTGAAGGATCACGACAGCCTGACGGGGCTGGCCAAAGGTGAAACCCTGTTCTTCAAGCCGAAGGTCTGGCAGAAAATCGGCAACCTCTAAAAGTAAAAGCTTCGTCGGATCGCCGCCCGGAGCAAGCTCGCTCCCACAGGGAAATACATTCCAAATGTGGGAGCGAGCCTGCTCGCGAATGCGGTCTACACCGCCGCACGATTCGGGTTGACCCGCACCACCCCCGCCCGCGCCTCAATCTGCTCTTTCAATTCCTGGCGCATCCCGAGCAAGAACGCCAACTCAGCCACCACAAACAGCGGCCCGACAATCAGCCCCGAAACGTCATCGACAAACGCCGGTTTGCGGCCTTCGTAGTGGTGCCCGACAAACTGGATCACCCAGCCGATCACAAACATCGCCAAACCGCTGCTCAGCCAGATCAGGGTGCTCTGCTGCGCCAAGGCGTGCCCTGCCCAGACGGATAAGCCCATCAGTACAGTCATCAACACCCCAAGCTTCACTTCCAGACGCAGGTAAAACCACGCCGACGCCAGCGCCACTACAACCGCTGGAGATATCCACAACCCGCCCAGCGACCATTCCGGACGCGACAGCAAAACCGCCACCGCCACCACAATCAGCGGAATGCCGATAAAGTGGCTGGCAATATTGCGTGGGTCACGGTGGTAGGCGGCGTATTGACTCAGGTGATCGACGAGGCTTTTCATTGTTGTTCCTCCTGTAGGGTGATCGCATCATGCCCCGGGGTTCAGCGTTCGCTCTGTCAGGCAGCCGACAATCAGGAGTTTTCATGGATATGCGTTCACGGCTGCTGACCGGGCAATGGTTCAGTCATTTGCCTGTGTCTTTTCAGGATAGTCTGCTGGCGGCGGCCCGGGAGCGGCGGCTAGCGGCGGGGCAACGCTTGTTCCAGCGTGGCGATCCACCGTGCGGTTTGTACGCGGTGCTCGATGGCGCCGTGCGTATCGGCGCGGTGAGTGAACAGGGTAAGGAGGCGCTGCTGAGCCTGGTGGAAGCGCCGCACTGGTTCGGCGAAATCTGTTTGTTCGACGGCCAGCCGCGCACCCATGACGCCTATGCCGTCGGGCCGTGTACGTTGCTGAATATTCCGCAGGCGACGCTGCTGAAACTGCTCGATGAACACCCTGTGTACTGGCGGCATCTGGCGTTGCTGATGAGTCACAAACTACGCTTGGCCTTTATCAATCTCGAACAACTGAGCCTGCTGCCGGCCCCGGCACGACTGGCGCATCGTTTACTGATGATCGCCGAGGGCTACGGCGAGATTGATGCACCACGCCGCGTGCTGCAACTGCCGCAGGAGCAGTTGGCATCAATGCTGTCGCTGTCGCGGCAGACCACCAATCAGATTCTCAAGGACTTGCAGGGGCAGGGGATTATTGGCTTGGGGTATGGCGAGATCGAAATTCTCGACGCCGTGCGATTACGCGCCCTCGCCACAATCTGACGAACACCTGAGCCCCCCTGTGGGAGCGAGCCTGCTCGCGAAAGCGGTGGGTCATTCAACTGAGATTTCGACTGAACCGACGCCTTCGCGAGCAAGCCCGCTGCCACATTTTTGATCTGTGTTGATTTCAGGAGCCGCGATAGGTCGAGAAGCCGTAAGGGCTCAGCAGCAACGGGATGTGGTAGTGCTGGTCAGTCTGCTTCACTTCAAAGATCACCGGAATCTCCGGGAAGAACGTCTCGTGTTGGGTCTGCTTGAAATACTCACCGGTCTTGAACACCACCCGGTACTCGCCCGCTTCAAAAGGTTGCTTGGCCGGGAACAGTTCGGCGATGCGCCCCTGTTCGTTGGTGGTGCCTTCGGCCAACGGTTGCCAGTTCTGGCCGACGTGTTTTTCCAGCGTCACGTTGACACCCGGTGAGGGCAGGCCGTTTTCCAGATTGAGTACGTGGACGCTCAATGGGTTGCCAGCGGCCAAAGCCAGGCTGGAAAACGCACTGAGGCCGAGGGCGGCGAACGTCATGCGCAAAGTGGTCATGATGAAGCTCCTTATTGGGGGCGGGTAATGGACAGGCCGGCCTTGTCGGCGGCGCGGATTGCACAGGTTTCGTCTTGCTCGCCACCGCCAGAACCGGCCACGCCCATGGCGCCGACCAACTCATCACCGGCGAACAGCGCAATGCCGCCGCCCAGTAGCAGCAGTTCGTCGAGGGTATTGAGATTGGCGGTTTGCGGGTTGCTGCGAGCGCGTTCAGCGAACAGCCGGGTTGGGGTTTTGGTCGACAGCGCCGTGTAGGCCTTGCGCTGGCTGGCAGCAGTGTTGTGTGGGCCGACGCCGTCGCCACGCATCGTCACCAACACATTGCCGCCGCGGTCGAGGACCGACACCGTGCCGGTGCAATTGCTCTGCGCCGTATCGGCCAGCAGGCGTGCGGTTTTCAGGTCGAGGTCGGCGTGACGCGGCAGTTCTGGGGCAGCGAAAACGCTGCCGCTGAGGCCGATGGCCAGGCTCGCTACAAGGTATTTGATGGTCATGGACAGGCTCCGAAAGCGAAGGTCGCCACCTTATCCGCCCGTCTTCGTCAGAACCTCGTCAGTCTGATTACAAGTTTGTAATGGGCAACGCCGCCGAAGGCGCCTAGCCTGTGTGCCTGATCAATCGAGGTGTGCCATGCGTTTGCTGGTCGTAGAAGATGAAGCCAAAACCGCGAATTTCCTTGCCAAGGGGCTGGGCGAGTCGGGTTTTGCCGTGGACGTGGCGCTCAATGGCCTCGATGGGCGCTACTTCATCGAGCAGCAGGAATACGACCTGATCATCCTCGACGTGATGCTGCCGGGCCTCAATGGCTGGCAATTGCTGCAACTGATCCGTCAGCGCGGTGCCACGCCGGTGTTGTTCCTCACCGCCAAGGACGCCATCGAAGACCGCGTGCGCGGCCTCGAACTGGGCGCCGACGATTACTTGCTCAAACCCTTCGCCTTCGCCGAACTGCTCGCGCGGGTGCGCACGCTGCTGCGACGCGGGCCGATGCGCGAAGCCGAGTCGTACAGCATTGCCGATCTGGAGATCGACGTGCTGCGCCGACGGGTCAGTCGTGGCGGCCAGCGGATCGCCCTGACCAACAAGGAATTCGCCCTGCTGCAACTGCTCGCCAGTCGCCAGGGCGAAGTGCTGTCGCGCACGCTCATCGCCTCGCAGGTGTGGAACCTGAATTTCGACAGCGACACCAACATGGTTGAAGTCGCGGTGCGTCGTCTGCGTGCGAAAGTCGATGATCCGTATATGCCGAAGCTGATCCACACCGTGCGCGGGGTCGGCTATCAGCTGGAAGCACCTGACGATGCGCTCTAGGTCGATCGCCTGGCGCCTGGCGCTGGCGTTCGCCTTGGTCTGCGCTTTGGTGCTGAGCGCGATTGGCGTGTTCCTCTACCGCTCGCTCGCCGCGCAAATCGCCTACCGCGATGACTTGGCCTTGCTCGGGCGCCTGGAGCAAGTGCGCGCCTTGCTCGCCGACAGTGACAGCCTCGACGCTTTGCAGGCACGGCCGCGCCTGTACCAGAACATGCTCGGCAATCTCGACAGCCTCTTGCTGGTGCGCCGCGCCGATGGCTCGAATGTGATCGCCATCAACCCGCGTCAGCGCGATTTGCCGCCGATCAACGCAATCGCCCGTGGGCAAACCCCGCAACGCCACGACGTGCTGACCTGGCAAGCACCGGACGGCGCCGAACTGGCCCTGTTGTCCGGCGAAGCTCAAGGGCCCAACGGCGAGTCACTCACGGTGATCGCCGGTAAGGTGCTGAGTGAGCGCGAACAGATGCTCGCCAGCTATCGCTTGTGTTTGTATCTGGCGGTCGGCCTCGGTGCCGTGCTGGCCTTCGCTTTGGGATTGCTCTTGCTGCGCCGGGGCCTGCAACCGTTACGACAATTGAGCGAAGCGTTACGCGGCATTGATCTGCGCAGCCTCGATCAACGTTTGCCCGCCGCCGGTACGCCCGCCGAACTGCTCGAACCGGTACAGGCGCTCAACGGCATGCTGGCGCGTCTGGAGGACAGCGTGCAGCGCTTGTCGCAGTTTTCCGCCGATCTTGCCCACGAGATCCGTACACCGCTGCACACATTGCTGGCGAGCAACGGTCAGGCGTTGAATCACTCGCGCAGCGCATCGGAGTATCAGGAAGTGCTGGCCTCGAATATGGAAGAGTTCGAACGGCTCAAACGCATGGCCGAAAACCTGATGTTCCTCGCCCGGGCCGAACAGGCCGAGCGAGCGCTCGAGCGGCGTACGCTGGAGCTGCACGGCGTCGGCAGCGAACTGTGTGAATACTTCGAAGCCTTGGCCGATGACCGCAGCCTGCTGCTGGAAAACCAATTGCACGGCGAACTGCACGCCGATCAACAACTGCTGCAACGTGCCCTCGGCAACCTGCTGGCCAATGCGGTGCGGCATGCCGATCCCGGCACCTCGATCAGCCTGCGCCGTCGCGATGAGCCGGGCTGGTGCTGGTTACAGGTTCACAACCAGGGGCCGGCCATCGCCTCTGAGCATCTGGGCAAACTGTTCGACCGCTTCTACCGCGTCGACCCGGCCCGCGCCGAGCCGGGTGATTCGGGCGGATTAGGGCTGGCGATTGTGCAATCGATCATGCAATTGCATGGCGGGCAGGTGCGGGTCAGTAGTGATGCGACGGGCACGGTGTTTGAGCTGGGCTTTGTGGTGATCTGACTGACGCCTTCGCGGGCAATCCCGCTCCCACCGTGGTCAAGGAGTGGCACAGTTTTTTGTACACTCAAGACCCTGTGGGAGCGGGCTTGCCCGCGAAGAGGCCAGTGAATCCAATAAAAATATCGCTCAGCGCAACCCATCCCGAAACTGCCCCGGCGTCAGCCCCGTCCAGCGTTTGAACGCGCGGCTGAAGCTGCTGGTGTCGGCGAAGCCGAGCAGGTAACTGATCTCGCTCAATGAACACTGCGGATCACGCAAATGCTGCAGTGCAAGATTCTCGCGGCTCTCGTTGAGCAGCGTATCGAAGCGGCAACCCTCATCCGCCAGATGCCGTTGCAGGCTGCGCAAGCTCAGGTGCAAGGCCTGGGCGATGCGTTCGGCGCCAGGTTCGCCTTCGGGCAGTTGCTCCTCGATGGCGTCGCGCACCTTGCGTTCCCAGGTCAGCGGCTGAAGCTGGGCCATGGTGCGTTTGAGTACCGCTTCGTTGTGTTCGGCCAGTTCCGGGTTGGCGTCGTCCAGGTGGCTGTCGAAGTCGGCGAGGGCGAACTCCAGGCGATCTTCGGCGGATGAGAAATGCACGGGGGCGCGGAAGACTTTGTGCCATTGATGCGCGTCGGCCGGCTCCGGGCGGCGCAAGTACACCGCCAGCGGTGCGTAGTCACGCCCCAGGCGATTGCGGCAGGTGCGCACATAGATGGCGGCAAACGCGTCGATGGCTTCGAAGGCCGGCGCGGGATTGCCTGGCGGTACTTTCAGGCGGAACAGATAGCGGTCGTCGCTGCGGCGCAGATCCAGTTCCAGTGCATCGCTGACCACCGGGTGATAGCGCACGATCCGTTCGAATACCTCGCGCAAACTGCCACTGGCGACCAGCGCATAACCGAGCGCGTGGAAGGTGGTCGGGCTGACGAACCGCGACACCCGCAAACCAATCGCCGTGTCACCGCTGACCTGCACCGCGATCTCCCACAGGCGTGTGGTGCCGGACAGTGGGTAGCGCGCGTTAGGGTCGTCCATCAACTGTGGATCAAGCCCGGCCTGTTGGCACAGGTCAGCGCTGTCCAGCCCCAGCGCATCGAGTTGCTTGCGCAAGGCACGGGTCCAACTGGCGAGGGAGGTCGGTTCCTTCATGCTGATTGGCGCTTCCGGTCAACAGGTTGGCGTGCACGGCTACCACGTTCGCAAGCGGCGCAGGGCAGGATGCGAGTATCAATGACCAGAGGATGGAAGCATGGACGGTACTTCTGCAAGTCCCCAGCGACACAATGCTGCCCAGCGATCAGCGCATATTCGCCAAGTGGTGCTGGCCAAGGGCGTCGAACTGCGTGAGCGTTACCCGCTTCTCAAGCATCAGGATGCACTTGGGGCGGGCATTCTGGCCTTGGCACTGGCTGCAATGATCGGTTCAGCGGCGCTGTACATCACCGGCCACATGGCCTGGTGGGTGTGTCTGCTGCTCAACGCGTTTTTCGCCTCGCTCACCCATGAGCTTGAGCACGACCTGATCCACAGCATGTATTTCCGCAAGCAACGCGTGCCGCACAACCTGATGATGGGCCTGGTGTGGCTGGCGCGGCCGAGCACCATCAACCCGTGGATTCGCCGACATCTGCACCTCAATCACCACAAGGTGTCTGGCACTGAAACCGACATGGAAGAACGGGCGATCACCAACGGCGAGCCGTGGGGGTTTGCGCGGTTGCTGATGGTGGGCGACAACGTGATGTCGGCGTTCATCCGCCTGCTGCGGGCGAAAACCTGGGCGCATAAATTCAGCATCCTCAAACGCACGCTGAAGGTCTATGCGCCGCTGGCGCTGGTGCATTGGGGCGCCTGGTATGTGTTTCTCGGCTTTCATGCGGCCAATGGCATCGCCTACCTGATGGGGTCGCCGATTGAATGGTCGGCGACCACGTTGTCCGTGATGCAGGTGATTGATATCGCCGCCGTGGTGATCATCGGCCCGAATGTATTGCGCACGTTTTGCCTGCACTTCATCAGTTCGAACATGCATTACTACGGTGATATCGAGTCGGGCAATGTGCTGCAGCAATGTCAGGTGTTGAACCCGTGGTGGTTGTGGCCGTTGCAGGCGTTCTGCTTCAACTTCGGCAGCAGTCACGGGATTCACCATTTTGTGGTGAAGGAGCCGTTCTACATTCGTCAGATGACCGTGCCAGTGGCGCACAAAGTGATGCGTGAGATGGGCGTGCGGTTCAATGATTTCGGAACGTTCGGGCGGGCCAATCGGTTTGTTCGCAAGGATGAGGTTGTGGTGTCGGGTGAGGCGGTGGAGGCCTGACAGTTGCTGTCGCTAAGCCTCTCCCAGAGGGAGAGGGGACTGATCCTGGAAGTCGGGCCGATTTGAGGGCGGATTACACTCAATCGTACTGCTGGGCGAAAGGTTGAGACTGTCCTGAAGCGGCTGAATGTCAGTGTTTACTTGCCTTTTCTGGCTTCGAAGGCGCGCGCCAAGGTTGGTTTTAGAGTCGATTTCGTACTGTACAAGGCGTGGTATGTTTGCGGTACGGGTTTTTTGCGAAGCAGGTGCAAACATCATGGTTTATCACCGTGCTCAACGATGAAGGCGATGACGCTGACTGGAGTGTAGACCGTCTCTGAGTGTGGCCCGCAGATCCGTGCTGGCGGGGAGAGTGCGTCAATCAATAATGTAGATATCGTCCAAAACGGCTCGGTCAAGGGGCCAATCAAATTCAAGATTCATAAAACCGAAACCAAATTCGCGCGAAACGTTTACACAGTGGGAGGGATCATGGCGTGGCTGGCATCTTCACTCGAGCGACAGCGAAGCCGCACGGGACGCGGATCACCCGATTGTTGGTGATCACTGCGCGGTAAAAGAATTTTTGATTTTCCGGGGCCGTCTCCTTGGCAGGGTGCGGCCCTTTTTTATGTGCTCGCGCCGACCCATTTTCTATTTGATATTCGATATAGGTATTAATAAATAGCTTATTATTCCTTAGCGGATATAAATCCCTCCCTATACTCGGTCAGCAACAGACACGCAGGAGAACTCCCCCATGCACAACGAATCAATTCGCTACCTGATTGTGCCGGGCTGGCAAGGATCGCCAGAAGATCATTGGCAGACCCACTGGCAGAACAGCCTGCCCAACAGCGCACGGGTGGAACAGGCCGACTGGCTGACTCCGCGCCGCGAGGACTGGGTTGGCGCACTGGCCGAGGCGATTGCTGCCGACAGCACGCCCGTCATCCTCATCGCGCACAGCCTGGGCTGCATCACCGTTGCCCACTGGGCAGCCACTGCGCCGCTGCAATACCTGCGTCAGGTGCGCGGTGCGTTGCTGGTCGCCCCGGCCGATGTCGAGCGTGCGACCTGCGCGCCGGCGCTGCGTAACTTCGCGCCGATTCCAACCGATCTGCTGCCGTTCCCAAGCCAGGTCGTCAGCTCCGACAACGACGCTGCCGTCAGTACGCCACGAGCCCTGGAACTGGCGCGTAACTGGGGCGCCGAGGCGGGGATTCTCGCTGGCGCCGGGCATATCAATGTGAAGTCCGGGCATCAGCGTTGGGAGCAGGGCTTTGCCTATCTCTATCGCCTGCAAACCCGCATGGAACAAAACGCTCGACGTCGCGCCTGATTTTTCTGTTTCTTTCAACGCCCCCGTCTCCTGGCGGTTGTGGGCGGGAGTCAGCCATGAGTGTTGAAACGTTCGGTCAGCCATTGCTGACCTTTCCCGATGCGGAAAAAAGCCCCCTGAGCATTCGCGCCAAGGCGTTGGTGTTCGTCGATCCGCGCTCGCGCCAATTGCGTGAGGCGCTTGAGCAGTTAGCCCCGCGTTCAATTTCAGTGTTGATTCGCGGTGAGACCGGAACGGGCAAGGAGTTGCTTGCCCGGCACATCCACCGCGCCAGTGATCGCAGCGGCTTGTTCGTGTCGGTCAATTGCGGCGCGATCAGCCCGACCTACGCCGATGCTGAACTGTTCGGCTACGCTGCCGGCAGTTACAGCGGTTCGGCCAGCAGTCGCGCAGGCTGGTTCGGTTCGGCCAATGGCGGCACCTTGTACCTCGATGAAATCGGCGACTTGCCGTTGCCGATCCAGATCAAATTGCTTGCCGCGCTGGAAAACCACGAAGTCACCCGCGTCGGTGCGCATCAGCCAGGCTCGGTGGATGTGCGCCTGGTGGCCGCGACCAGCATCGATCTGGCACAAGCGGTGGCCGCCGGTAAATTCCACGAGCGGCTCTATCACTACCTCAGCGAGGGGCAGTTGGCATTGCCGGCGCTGCGCGAACGCATTGGCGACATTCTGCCGCTGGCTGAATATTTTCTTGGCATTTACAGCCAGCGACTGGGTCTGCCGGTGCCGTTGATCAGCGAAGCGGCGCAGCACGTGCTTGAGCAACACAATTGGCCGGGCAACACCCGTGAGTTGGAAAACGTCATTCACTTTGCCTTGCTGGTGAGCACCGGCGACGAGATTTTGCCGCAGCACCTGAACCTGATCGAGGCGTCTGGGCCGCAGCTTCAGATCGAAAGGCTGGTGGCACAAATCAACATTGGCGGCAGTGTGGCCGAGCGCAAGGCATTGAAAGAGTGGCTGATTAGCCTAAGTGAGAGGCTTTGAGCCATTTTGCTCTGTATGAACAAAATGGAATATGAAGCTGAATAAACGTTATTGTCCGGGAATAAAAAATCCCGGTATTGTCCGCTTCACGCCAGCGATAGCACTTCACTGGCACCGGTATTAGATGCCGTCGTCGATGACGACCGTGATTTTCGATAAGGACACTGCATGAAAAAGGTTCTGTTGTTTACCGCATTGGCGGCTGCTCTGACGGCTTCCCTGGCTCAGGCCGGCGAGAAACTGGTGGTGGCTGCGACGCCGGTCCCGCACGCTGAAATTCTTGAGCTGATCAAACCGACCCTCGCCAAAGAAGGTGTGGATCTGGAAATCAAAGTCTTCACCGACTATGTGCAGCCAAACGTGCAAGTGGGCGAGAAGCGCCTGGACGCCAACTACTTCCAGACCAAGCCTTATCTGGACAGCTTCAACGCCGGCAAATACAAAGACGACAAGTCCAAGTACCTGGTAACCGTGCAAGGTGTTCACGTTGAACCGTTCGGTGGCTATTCGAGCAAATACAAAACCCTGGCTGAGCTGCCTGACGGCGCGACCATCGCCATCCCGAACGAAGGCAGCAACAGTGGCCGTGCACTGATCCTGCTGCAGAAGGCTGGCCTGATCGAACTGAAAGACCCGAAAAACGCCCTGGCGACCCCAAAAGACATCGCCAAGAACCCGCATAACTTCAAGTTCAAGGAACTGGAGTCGGCCATGCTGCCGCGCGTTCTGAGCGAAGTTGATCTGGACATGATCAACACCAACTATGCGTTGGAAGCCAAGTTGAACCCGACCAAGGACGCCCTGGTGATCGAAGGCGCAGACTCGCCTTACGTGAACTTCCTGGTGGCCCGTGAGGACAACAAGAACAGCGACGCCATCAAGAAACTGGCCGCTGCCCTGACCAGCCCGCAAGTCAAAGCGTTCATCGAGAAGAAGTACAACGGCGCGGTACTGCCGGCGTTCTGATTGGACGATTCAGCAAACCCCTTCCAGGGTTTGGATATGGAAACGCCGATGGCTAGAAATAGTCATCGGCGTTTTTGTGTGGTCAGTTTCCTCTCTTACTGTGAGAGGGCTGGGTGACGTTGCTGTTGACCGTGATCTCAGGCCGCCTGTGCCTTCAATGCCCTTCGCAACGCCACCAGCAATTTCACGATGTCCTGCGGATCCAGGCGCTGCGGTACTTTTAAGTCAGCCATATTCTCTTCCTTGTGATGGTTGGGCCGGGGAGTCTGGCCAAAAGCTGTTCGTCCTTGGAGGCCTTTCTTGAAAAAAAGATCCTTCCTACAGCGAAAGGAAAAATAGCCTTCTTATTTGTTCTCCGCCAACACGTAAAACCGTTCGCGTGGGGATCAGCATCAGTCAGGCCAATTCCACGCCGGCTCATCCAACACCCGCTGCCCGACAATCCCGGTCTGGCCCAGCGTCTTTTCCAGCACGATGCAGTTGCACTCCGGGTCTTGCTGCAACGCCGAAATCAACCGCCGCGCATGGGACACCACCCACACCTGAGACTGCTCAGAGGCACGAATAATCAAGCGTGCCAACGCCGGTAAGAGATCCGGGTGCAGGCTGGTTTCCGGTTCGTTGAGCACCATCAGTGACGGCGGTCGCGGTGTCAGCAATGCCGCGACCAGCAGCAGATAGCGCAACGTTCCGTCCGACAACTCCGCCGCCGACAGCGGTCGCAACAACCCTTCCTGATAAAACTCGATGGCGAAACGTCCTCCCGCCAACGGAGCGATGTTGAGCCGTGCGCCGGGAAACGCATCGCTGATGGCGGTGCGCAGCGCTTCGGGATCACCGATTTCGACGATGGTCTGCAACGCCGCCGCCAGATCCCGGCCATCGTGATGCAACACCGGCGTGCGCGTGCCCAGTTGTGGCTGGCGCGCCGGGGCGTCGGCATCGCTGCGAAAGTGGTCATAAAAGCGCCAGCGCCGAATGAATTCGCGCATCTGGAACACTTCCGGAGAGCTGCGCAAGTTGCCGACCTGATCGAACAGGCTGTCGAAATTCGGTGTGTGTTGCGCCAGCACGTCCCAGCGGCGGCCTTCGCGGGCGCGGATCATCGGGCCGTCGCGATCCACCAGTAGGCTGGCCGGCCGGTACAGTGGCCCGGCCCAGATGCATTCCTTTTTGATTTCTGGATCAAGCGAGAAACAGGAGTGGGTTGGCGCAGGCAAACCGAGGGCAATCGAATAACTGAAATCCTCCCCGGCAAAGCCCAGGCGCAGACGCTTCACGCCCTGGCGCACCGTCGGCTCGATCGCCACTTCGCCGTTGCGCATGCGCCGGCTGATGGTTTCCGGTCCGGCCCAGAAGGTTGAGTCCAGTCCGCCTTCGCGGGCCAGCGCATTGACCACGCCACCCTGAGCGGTCTCCGCCAACAGACGCAAGGCCCGATAGAGATTGGATTTGCCGCTGCCGTTGGGGCCGGTGATCAGGTTCAGACGGCCCAGCGGGATCACCAATTTATTGATTGAGCGGTAATTGGCCACCGCGAGGGTCTTGAGCATGGGGCTCCTCATTGATCGTTCCGGCGCTCGGCGTGGGAATGCACCCCGTGAACGACCGCAGGGAGTATAGGGATCGGGCATACAGACGCGGAACCCTGTTCTAAGCTCACAGTCGTATCGTCACTTGCACGTTCGTACACAGGAAGGAGTCTGCATGGCGAGTCCCGGATTGAAAACAGCAGTCATGCTGGGCCTGTTCGCGTTGTTGACCGCTTGCGGCAAGAAAGAAGCGCCTGAGGACTACTTGCCACGGGTCTTTGTGCAAGTGGTGAAACCCGCTGAATACGCCGCCGCCGTGACCCTCACCGGTGACGTGCAGGCGCGGGTGAAGGCCGAGTTGTCGTTCCGGGTCGGTGGCAAGATCATCCAGCGCATGGTCGATGTCGTTGACCGCGTCAGCGCCAAACAAGTGTTGGCCAAACTCGATCCCAAGGATTTGCAGACCAATGTCGACTCCGCCCAGGCGCAAGTGACCGCCGAACAGGCGCGGGTCAAGCAGACGGCTGCCGCGTTCGTGCGTCAGCAAAAACTGTTGCCCAAGGGTTACACCAGTCAGAGCGAATACGATTCCGCGCAGGCAGCATTGCGCAGTAGCCAAAGTGCGTTGAGCGCAGCGCAGGCGCAATTGGCCAATGCCAAAGATCAACTCAGCTATACCTCATTGATTGCCGATGCACCGGGCATCATCACCGAGCGTCAGGCCGAAGTCGGCCAAGTGGTTCAGGCGACTGCGCCGATCTTCACGCTGGCCCGCGACGGTGCTCGTGATGCGGTGTTCAACGTGTACGAGTCGCTACTGGCCGAGCGTCCTTCGGATCGTTCGATTGTGGTCAGCCTGCTGGATAACCCGGCGATCAAAACCACCGGTACCGTGCGCGAAATTACGCCGGCGGTGTCGGCGCAGTCCGGCACGGTGCAGGTCAAAGTCACCCTCGACAGCCTGCCGCCGGGCATGCAACTCGGCTCGGTGGTCAGCGCTACTGCCAAGGGCAGTGGCACGTCGGCGGTGGAACTGCCGTGGTCGGCGCTGACGAAAAAAGTCAGTGAACCGGCGGTGTGGATGGTCGACGACCAAGGTGAAGCGCAATTGCACACGGTCACGGTCGGCCGATACCTGACCGGCAAAGTCATCATCAGCGACGGCCTCAAGGGCGGCGAGAAAGTCATTGTGGCCGGCGGGCAGTTGTTGCATCCGGGCATCAAAGTCGAGATTGCTGAAAACACCTACAAGGATCTGCAGCCGGGAGCACAGCCATGAAACGTCAGGGGCTGTTGTGCATGGCGGCGTTGTTGGCCGCGTGCTCGAAAAGCGAGCCGCCGCCGGAACCGGTGCGTCCGGTGCTGTCGATCAAGGTTCAAGCGGTGAACGAGGAAACCCTTGGGCGTTTTGCTGGCAGCATTCAGGCGCGTTACGAGAGCAATACCGGTTTTCGCGTGGGCGGGCGCATCGCCAGCCGTAACGTCGATGTCGGCGCCGAAGTCGAAAAGGGCACGCTGCTCGCTACCCTCGACCCCTCCGACCAGCAGAACCAATTGCGTTCAGCCCAGGGCGATCTGGCACAGGTCCGGGCGCAATTGATCAACGCTCAGGCCAACGCTCGGCGTCAGCAAGCACTGTTTGATCGCGGGGTCGGCGCGCAAGCGCAACTGGACATCGCCAATACTGATCTGAAAACCACCCAGGCTTCGCTGGAGCAGGCGCAGGCGGCGGTCAATCAGAGCAAGGATCAACTCGGCTACACCCAGTTACGCTCCGATCACAAAGCCGTGGTCACCGCGTGGAACGCCGAGGCTGGGCAAGTGGTGACGGCCGGCCAGCAAGTGGTGACCCTGGCGCAGCCCGATATCAAGGAAGCGGTGATCGACCTGCCCGACACCCTGGTCGATCAGATCCCCCGCGACGTGGTGTTTCTGGTCGCCGCGCAACTCGACCCGAGCATCAACGCCACAGCGACCCTGCGCGAAATCGAGCCTCAGGCACAAAGCGCTACGCGCACCCGCCGCGCACGTTTGACGCTGGCGGATACTCCGAGCGGTTTGCGTCTCGGCACGGCGATCAGCGTGACCCTCAGTTCGGCGATCAAACCACGCATCGAATTGCCCGCCACGGCGATACAGGATGTCGATGGCCAATCGCGCGTCTGGGTGATCGACACCCAAAGCAAAACCGTCAGCCCTCGCGACGTCAGCGTTATCAGCCGCACCGACGGCGCCGTGGTGCTGGCTGGCGGTGTGAAGAATGGTGAGCAAGTGGTCAGCGCCGGCGTCAACAGCCTCAAACCCGGACAATCCGTGAATCTTGACGAGGACAGTCAATGAAAGGCTCTTTCAACCTCTCCGAATGGGCCATCAAGCATCAGTCTTTCGTCTGGTATCTGATGTTCGTCGGATTACTCATGGGGGTGTTCTCGTACTTCAATCTGGGGCGTGAAGAAGACCCTTCATTCACCATCAAGACCATGGTGATCCAGACCAAATGGCCGGGCGCGACCCAAGAGGAAACCCTCAAGCAGGTCACCGACCGTATCGAGAAAAAACTCGAAGAACTCGACTCCCTCGACTACGTGAAAAGCTACACGAGGCCCGGTGAATCAACGGTCTACGTGTACCTGCGCGACACCACCAGTGCCAAGGACATTCCGCAAATCTGGTACCAGGTGCGCAAGAAAGTCGACGATATTCGCGGCCAGTTTCCCAAAGGCATTCAAGGGCCCGGATTCAACGACGAGTTCGGTGACGTCTACGGCTCGGTGTATGCGTTTACCACCGACGGCCTGACGATGCGCCAGTTGCGCGACTACGTGGAACAGGCCCGGGCCGAGATCCGTGATGTGCCGGGGCTGGGCAAGATCGAGATGGTGGGTCAGCAGGATGAAGTGATCTACCTGAATTTCTCCACGCGCAAACTCGCGGCGCTGGGCATCGATCAGCGTCAGGTTGTGCAGAGCCTGCAATCGCAGAACGCCGTGACCCCGGCAGGGGTGATCGAAGCCGGGCCTGAGCGGATTTCCGTGCGGACCTCAGGGCAGTTCGCCTCGGAGAAAGACCTGGCCGAGGTGAATCTCAAGCTCAATGACCGCTTCTACCGTCTGGCCGACATCGCCGACATCAGTCGCGGTTACGTCGACCCGGCCACGCCCGAGTTCCGCTTCAACGGCAAACCGGCCATCGGTCTGGCCATTGCCATGCAGAAGGGCGGCAACGTTCAGGCCTTCGGCAAGGCCCTGCACGAGCGCATCAATCAGCTCACGGCTGATTTGCCGGTCGGTGTCGGCGTTCACACCGTGTCCGATCAGGCCGTGGTGGTGGAAGAGGCGGTCGGCGGTTTCACCAGCGCCTTGTTCGAAGCGGTGATCATCGTCTTGGTCGTGAGCTTCATCAGCCTCGGCGTGCGCGCCGGTCTGGTGGTGGCGTGTTCGATTCCGCTGGTGCTGGCGATGGTGTTTGTGTTCATGGAATACAGCGGCATCACCATGCAGCGGATCTCCCTCGGCGCACTGATCATTGCCCTCGGCCTGCTGGTGGACGATGCGATGATCACCGTGGAGATGATGGTCACGCGCCTGGAAATGGGCGAAACCAAGGAGCAGGCCGCCACGTTCGCCTACACCTCGACGGCGTTCCCGATGCTCACCGGTACGCTGGTGACCGTGGCCGGGTTTGTGCCGATCGGCCTCAACGCCAGTTCGGCCGGTGAATACACCTTCACCCTGTTTGCGGTGATTGCAGTGGCGATGCTGGTGTCGTGGGTGGTGGCGGTGTTGTTCGCGCCGGTCATCGGTGTCCACATTCTTAGCGCCAATGTGAAGCCCCATCAGGCCGAGCCCGGGCGCATCGGGCGGGCTTTCAACGGTGGTTTGCTGTGGTGCATGCGCAACCGCTGGTGGGCGATCGGCATCACTGTGCTGTTGTTCGCGCTGTCGGTGTTCTGCATGCGGTTTGTGCAGAACCAGTTCTTTCCCTCGTCGGATCGGCCGGAAATTCTGGTCGACTTGAACCTGCCGCAAAACGCCTCGATCAACGAGACCCGCAAGGTCGTCGACAAACTGGAAGAAACCCTCAAGGGTGATCCGGACATCGTGCGCTGGAGCACTTATATCGGTCAGGGTGCGATCCGCTTCTATCTGCCGCTCGATCAGCAATTGCAAAACCCGTACTACGCACAACTGGTGATCGTCAGCAAAAACTTCGAATCACGCGAGGCCTTGAGTCAACGTTTGCGTGAGCGCTTGCGCAAAGATTTCGTCGGCATCGGCAGTTATGTCCAGGCACTGGAAATGGGCCCGCCGGTCGGGCGTCCGATCCAGTACCGGGTCAGCGGCAAAGACATCGATCAGGTGCGCAAGCACGCCATCGACCTGGCCACCGAGCTGGACAAGAACGCGCACATCGGCGAGATCATTTATGACTGGAACGAGCCGGGCAAAGTCCTGCGCATCGACATCGCCCAGGACAAGGCCCGCCAACTCGGGCTGTCGTCCGAAGACGTGGCGAACGTGATGAACAGCATCGTCAGCGGCTCGCCATTGACCCAGGTCGATGATGATATCTACCTGATCAACGTCGTCGGTCGTGCGGTGGACTCCGAGCGGGGCACGCCAGAAACCCTGCAAAACCTGCAGATCGTCACGCCCAACGGCGCGTCGATTCCGCTATTGGCATTCGCCACGGTGCGTTATGAGCTGGAACAACCGCTGGTGTGGCGTCGCGACCGATTGCCGACCATCACCATCAAGGCGTCGGTGCGCGACGACATCCAGCCGACCGATCTGGTGAAACTGCTCAAACCGTCGATTGATGCCTTCGCCGACAAACTGCCGGTGGGCTACAAGGTCGCCACTGGCGGTACGGTCGAAGAAAGCGGCAAAGCTCAGGGGCCGATTGCCAAGGTTCTGCCGCTGATGCTGTTCCTGATGGCAACCTTCCTGATGATCCAGTTGCACAGCGTGCAGAAGATGTTTCTGGTGGCCAGTGTCGCGCCGCTTGGGCTGATCGGCGTGGTGCTGGCGCTGGTGCCGACCGGTACGCCGATGGGCTTCGTGGCGATCCTTGGGATTCTCGCGCTGATCGGCATCATCATCCGCAACTCGGTGATCCTCGTGACGCAAATCGATGAGTACGAGAGCAAAGGCTACGCGCCGTGGGATGCGGTGGTGGAAGCGACCGAGCATCGACGCCGGCCAATTCTGTTGACGGCGGCGGCGGCGAGCATGGGCATGATCCCGATCGCTCGGGAAGTGTTCTGGGGGCCGATGGCGTACGCGATGATCGGCGGGATCGTCGTGGCGACGTTGTTGACGCTGCTGTTTCTGCCGGCGCTGTATGTGGCCTGGTACAAGATTCACGAGCCGAACAAAGACGCTTCAACATCGGCCCATTGAGTGCGCCTGTTACAGCTTTGGGAACGGTCTGACTTACAACCGTGATTTATTGCGTTACCGTCCCTCCTCCATTTGGAGGAGGACACCCGATGTCGACTGTCGCTTGCTGGCTGCGCCAACTGCTGTTGATGGCCGGCCTGTGCCTGTCGCCCTCATCGCTGGCCGAGACGTTTCTGGAAAACCCGCTGTGGCGGGTGCAGATCGACCCGGCGACGCTCGCGTTACGGGTCACCCCGGCCAACAGCGCGACCGTGCAGGCCTCGACAGGCGTGCAAGCGCACAAGGTCAGTCAGTTGGTCAGACGCGGCAATCGCCTCGATTGGCAATGGGACGATGGCGCCTGGTCGCTCAGCGTAGAACTCGATCAGCGTGACCTCTCCTTCTCGATCACCGCGCGCGAACCCGCCGAACTGGAGTTCCTGCGCCAACCCGGCAGCGCCATGGGCAAAGGCCTGATCTGGCCACTGGCCGAAGGACATTACGTGCCCCGGGCTGATCCGGTGTGGCGACAGTTTTTGCTGGGGCAGGGCGAATTCAACACGACCCAGGACCTGAGCCTGCCGCTGTGGGGCGTTGAGCATGATGGTTTCAGCCTCAACTGGTTGCTGACCAACCCCTACAACAATCAACTGCTGTTCAGCGCTGACGGCGACACGCTGGCATTGGCGGCGCGGCACCAATTCACTGCACTCGCACCTTCAACGCCGCTGACCTTCAGCCTGTACCTGGGCGCGGCCGAGCCGTTGGCGGGGGCCAAGCGCTACCGGCAATGGCTGATCGATAACGGGCGCTACGAAACCCTGACCAGCAAACTTGAGAAAACCCCGCAGGCCAACAAGTTGTTGGGTGCCAGTCATGTCTACCTGTGGGGCAATGATCTGCTGGGGTCAAAGGATGTGCGCGACTGGCCGGCACTGCTCGGCAAGTTACGCGGCCAGGGCGAGCTCGCCAGCGCGCTGCGCGCCGGGATGGATCGTGAGGCATCGCAACTGCTCGCCACCCAAACGGTGGTCAATCGCTACCCGCAAACCGTCCTGCTGCGCGGTCTCAACCGAGCGCTGGCTACGCAGGCGCGCAAAACCTGGCAGGCCCGCGCGGAGCCCGACATGCAAGCGCTGGTCGACGGTTACGCTGCGCTGCGTGCGCAGTTGGCCGCTGAGTTTGTTGACGCCTTGACGGACGACCCTAAGCGTTGGGGCAGTACCTTATCGCTCGATACCGTCAAACGCTTGCAGAGTGCCGGGCTGACACGCCTGTGGCTGGGGCTCGGCGAAGGCTGGGAGGGTGGACTCTGGCATCCGGAGGTGGTTCGCGCTGGCGTGGCGGCGGGGTATCTGATGGCGCCGTATGACTCCTACGAGACGGCGCTGAGCCGTGACGAGAACCCGGACTGGACGACGGCGCACCTGGGGGACAAAGCCAACGTGGACTGCGCCATCGTGCTGGAAAGTGGTGAGCCGAAAACCGGCTTTCAGCAGTCGGGCCATTACACCGATCCTCGTTGCGTGCGCCCGTTGCTGGAGCAGCGAGTCAAAGCGGTCAGCGCTGCCGCTGGTTTCAACAGCTGGTTCCTCGACGCCTATGCCACGGGCATGGTGTTCGACAGCTATCGGCCGGGCTCGACGATGACCCAGGCGCAAAACGCTGAAGGTAACGTCCAGGCATCACGCTGGATCAATGAAGCGCTGCAACTGCCCAGCGGTTCCGAGGACGGCAACGCGACGACGGCGCAGGGCGTGTTGTTCGCCCATGGTATGCAGACGCCCGTGATCGGATGGGGCGATGTCGACATGAGCAAGAACCGCGACTCCGAATACTTCACCGGCCAATGGTATCCGCCCGAGCAGCCGATGGTGTTCTTCAAACCGGTGCCGATTAAAGCGCCATACCGACGTATTCACTTTGATCCGGCCAGCCGTTTGCCACTGTACCAAGCGGTGTTTCACGGCTCGGTCATCACCACGCATCACTGGTTGTTCGACAGCCTGAAGCTGAGCAACGTGCGGGTAGAAAACGAACTCACGCAATTGCTCTACAACGTGCCGCCGCTGTATCACCTGAGTGCGGCGACGCTGGCGCAGCGCTTACCTTTGATTGCGCGGCAGGATGCGTTTTTCCGCCCGCTGCATGAGCGGCTGGCCACTCAGGCACTCACCGGTTTCCAATGGCTGAGCGAGGATCGGCAGGTGCAGCAGACTTCATTTGAAGACGGCACTCGACTGCTGGCCAATTTTGATCAGGCGGCGCGAGAAGTGCAGGGGCAGACCTTGCCCGGCGAGAGCATCACGGTGTTGACGCCCGACGGCGCCGTTAGCCACTACCGGGTGCAGGCTGCTCCCTGACTCAGGCCTTGCGCCAGACGCTGGCCAGCCAGGGTTGTTGCTCGCGTGGCAGCCCTGCGGGGCGGAAGTAATGTTCCAGTTCGACAAACCCGGCAGTGGTGAGCAACCGGTGCCACGCCTCAAGGTCGTGATACGCGCCATACCGCGGCCCGTTCCAGCCCTCGCTGTTATCCCCGCGTGGATTGGAGCTGAACAGCACGCCACCCGGTTTCAGGGTGTCGCGCAACTGCTGCAATACCCGTGGCAACTCCTGCAAGGGCACATGAAAGAGCACGGCGTTGGCGAAAACACCGTCAAAGCGCTCTGAAGGCAGATCGAGTTTCAAAAAATCCTGCTGCAAGACCTCGCAACCGCTGTCCTCGCGGGCCATGCGCGCAAATTCCTGCGAGCCATCCAGCCCGACCGCGACGTGGCCCAAACGTGTGAACGTCTGCAAGTCACGCCCCGGGCCGCAGCCGAAATCCAGAATGGTGAACGGCGCGGCACCCTGAATGTGCCGCAACAGCGCATCAATGTTCTGGCTGACATCGTGATCGCGCGTGCCTTCGCGAAAGTCTTCAGCCACCGAGTTGTAGTGACCGAGGGTGGCGGCGGTGATCTGTTGGAGGTCGGAGGGCGTCTGCTTCATGGCTGGGCTGCGTGGGGCGATGGAGGTTTGGCGAATATACGCCATCAGGCTGGGGGCTGCTGCGCAACCCATCGCCAGCAGGCTGGCTCCCACAGAGGAACGCATTCCAACTGTGGGAGCGAGCCTGCTCGCGAAAGCGGTTTTACTGGCGACAAAGTACTTCAGCCAGAAGGTTTCATCCCCAGACAATCAATCGAACGATCCACCATCGTCTTGGCAATCTCCAGCAAATGCCAGACCGAAAACACCATGGCCCGGTCCGCGCCTTTCAGATGATCGCCACACTGATACGCCGAAACGGAAGCACAGCGCAGAAGGTCCGCGAGATAGAGCTGGGCGTCTTCGAAACTGACGTCTTCGCTGACGTTGTAGAAGCGCAGTTCATCAGGCGGGGAGGGTTGCTTGCCGGTGAGGTAGAAGTCGATGGCGCGGTACAGCGCGGAGCGGTCTTTGAACTGCTCGCTGGAGGGTTCGGTTTCGGTGGTTTTTTCTGCAGGTGGGTCGGGAACGATTTTTTTCATAGGTACAACTCCTAGTGATGATTGGAGTCAACCAAGTTCGCGACTAAACGAGCAGGGGTGGCGGCTGCACGCAGGTTAGTCGACCGGTCACCAGGCTACCCGGCGCACCCGAAGGTGCCCTGCGCACAGCCACCATTACGATCAGGCAGGAGAAATCAACTGAGACAAGGTGGCGCTGTGCGCCCGGTAGGATCCGGGCGACTAAACCCGATCACTGATGAGCAGTGACGGGCCGAGACTAGCCATCGGATTTGGCAGGCGCAAGCGCTCGGAATGATCTAGGAAATGTCCTGCAAAGGAAAGCGAACAGGCCTGTAGGCTCTCTGATTTTCCTGTACGAAATTTTCCCTTTTCGGTGTGAATCGCTACTCACGGCGAAGCATAAAACCCCGACGTCTGTGCAATACATATGTACCGCACCGCGTTGTCCGCTTCGGGATGTAATGACGCCTGCGCGATAGACGACTGTCGCGATGTCTGCCCGGTTTTTTTCAGGGGAGATTCACTTAGAAAAAAGGATTTTTTCATGAGCATTGTTCGCAAACCCGCTACGACCTCGCCGACCACCCGTAGCCCGGCAGACGTAGACTCACCCCGCAGAAGACCCGGCAACCCACTGGGCGGCGATGGGCCTGCGATAAAGATTTTTCGCCCTGATGCGGAGCAAGCACAGGTGGAGGTTGTCCGCGACCCTGACGCGTCGGTCCCGGCAGTCACTGTTACACCGTTGCTGTCTGCCGAGATTTTGCCTATCCACCCCGAGGTTAAAACACTAGAGCACTATGTGTTGAAACCTCCGGAAAAACTGGCTGTGGCCAATGCTCAAGGCTTCAGGGTGGTCAAGGGGCGGCTGTACGTCGATATCGCTCCCGGCAAGATCGTCCAGGTCAGGCGAGACCGAATGACCGATGAGTATCGAGCGACCCTGTTGTCGGAACTGGAGCCCTCGGGACCGGTACTGTTTTTCGATCCGCAAAGCAAAACCTGGAAACTCGAACGCGACCGCATTCATACCGGCAAGGATGACGTGTTTGAGCTCGGACTCGACTCGGGCACCACTCTGGTGGCGCGTGGGTTGGGGCAATTTCCTGCGGAGCAGGCAGCAATCATTCGCTCGGAGTTGCGAGTGGTCCAAAGCACGTTCTCTGATGCCAGTCGGGCAATCGCGCTGAAATACCAGGAAGCCGATGCAGTCTACGAAAGCTACTTTGGGACCGACCACAAAACCGTTTCGCCGCGATTCTCCGAGTGCGTCTCGCGAGGATTGGCACTTTCCAAAGAGTATCAAGGGTTTTGGGGGGAGGATAAATTCCTCGGGGTTGATACTGCCGGCAATCACTTGGCCTGGATGTACAAAGGTGATTTTCATGGCCGGGTGTTCATCAATCGCAAATACCTGCGTGCCGGGGCGTTGAGCCTGACGCTGGGCCATGAAATGTTGCACACCAACAGAATCGATCGGTTCGCGGCCATCGGGCCCAACGCGGCGGATTATTTCTACCTGGGCGTCGAAGCGCGCGGTTTTCTGAAGTCGGAGCCGCTAACCGTTTACGACGTTCCGGAGCGCGGTGTTTCCGAGGTCATCATGCGCGGTGGACTGACAGTCGAATATTTGAACGTCTTTATGAGCGACCACAGTGAGTTCCTGTCTGGGGTCAGCCATTACCTGGGAATGCGCAACGTTCCGGATCTTCAGACGGCCGTTGATCTGTTCAATGCAAACCCGCAGATGCGCGCGCACATGGCCGCCAATAATGCTGAAAGCATTATCTGCGCGACAAAGAGCATGCAAGAGTTGCATCGAAGCAAAACTGAATATGCATGGCTCGACAGCCTGATCGAGGATCTTTGAGTTGAATTCGGCGGCGCCGAGTCTGTACCTGTTACTTCTTACAGTATCGGAGCGAGCCAAAAGCGCTCAGTCTTCACGCATGTGTATGACGGACGCCGCCGACCATGATTGTTCACCACGACACTGCCACGCCGACGCTGTCTGTCATCGATCCTCGATCGATGATTCTGCGCAGCATTGGCTATTGCCGACATCCGGAACAGCTCGGCATCGACCCGCGCATTACTCGGCAAATGTTCGATGCGGCTGGACGTCAGGTGGCGTCGTGGGATCCGCGATTGTGGGAAACGGCGCCGAAACCGAATCTGGCCACGGCTTATGGGCTGAGCGGTCAGGCCTTGCTGACGGACAGTGTCGATGCGGGTTGGCAGTTGAGTTTGCTGAACCAGGCGGGTTTGACCTGTTCGTTCTGGGATGCACGAGGTAGCCAGCGTCACACCGAATTCGACGAACAGCAGCGTCCGGTGGCACTGAAGGAGCAGGCCCGTGGCGAGCCATCTCGTGTGGTCGAGCGATTGACCTATGCCGCTGCCGGCGATGCGTTTGCGCAGCACAACCAGTGCGGTCGCCTGATCCGCCATGACGATCCGGCCGGTAACCGCATCATCAACGACTACGGTCTGACTGGTGCCGAGCTGACCGAATCCCGGCGTTTTCTGACAGCGCTCGACCTGCCTGACTGGCCCACCGAGCCCGACGTCCGTGACGAATATCTTGAAGAAAAGTCGTACATAACCCGTCACGCTTTCTACCCGACGGGCGAACTGCAACGTCAGACCGACGCAATGAACAATACCCAAACCGTTCATTACAACGTATCGGGCAAACCCTCCGCGACCTGGCTTCTACTGGCCGGTGAAGGTAAGCCGTCGCAGTGTCTGTTCAGTGATATCCAATACAACGCTCAAGAACAGATCGAACGTGAGACCGCCGGAAACGGCGTCGTCAGCCGCGCTGAATACAGCCCTGATGACGGCCGGTTGCTCAGCCTGATCGCCGGTCTCGGCGAGCAATCTCCATTGCAGAATGTGCACTACGCCTACGATCCGGTGGGCAACATCGTCAGCCTGGAAGATAAAACCCAGGCCGTCACGTACTTCAATCACCAGCGCATCGAGCCGATCAGCCGTTATCGCTACGACAGCCTGTATCAACTGGTTGAGGCCAAGGGCTGGGAAGTCAGTCAGCCGAGCCATGGCCCGGCGTTACCGGATCTGCTGCCCACACCACTGGACCCTAATCAACGGCGCAACTACACCCAGACATTCGACTACGACACGGCGGGCAACCTGATCACCCGACACCACAGTGGTGCGCCGGGGTTTTCGATGTTCACCTCCGCGCACAGCAATCGGAGTTTGGGGCAACGGGATGACGGTACTTTGCCGGGAGAGCCACAAATAACGCTGGGCTTTGATGACTGTGGCAATCAACTGGAGCTACAACGCGGACAGGCTATGCTCTGGGACGTCCGCAATCAGTTGAGTCAGGTGACGTTGGTCAAACGCGAGGGCGAAGCTGACGACTACGAACGGTATGTCTATGACCGCCCCGGTCATCGATTGCGTAAAACGTACTTCAGTCAAGCATCCGGGCAACTCCTGATATCAGAGGTGCGTTATCTGCCGGGCATTGAGATTCATCGCGAAACGAACGGAAAAGAACGGCATGTGATCAGTGTCGATGCTGGGCGTAATCAAGTGCGAATGCTGCATTGGCCCGATGGCGCTGAACGCGATCAACTGCGCTTCAGTCTGAGTGATCACCTGGGTTCCAGCACGCTGGAATTGGATGATGATGCGGGAGTCTTGAGTCAGGAACACTATTACCCCTTCGGCGGGACGGCCTGCTGGGTGGGTAAAAGTGCATGGGTGGCGAAGTACAAAACCATTCGTTATTCGGGCAAG
Organism: Pseudomonas baetica; assembly: GCF_019733355.1. Taxonomy (GTDB): domain Bacteria; phylum Pseudomonadota; class Gammaproteobacteria; order Pseudomonadales; family Pseudomonadaceae; genus Aquipseudomonas; species Aquipseudomonas baetica_A. The sequence continues at coordinate 108,372 of NZ_JAIHLQ010000011.1, forward strand.
GAGAGGGATGCGACCGGGCTCTATTACTATGGACATCGGTATTACGCGCCATGGTTGCAGCAGTGGGTCAGTGCCGATCCCTTGGGGGAAATTGACGGCCTTAACTTATTTAAAATGGTAGGGAACAATCCAGTCATTTTCACTGACGAGCGAGGAACGGTGCGCGGACTCAGTGAATTTTTAAGAGGTGAAAGTAAAGCAGAGTCAGCTAAAAAAACTCACTTCAAACAGCATTTGCTGCCCAGCATAATGGCCCGCAAAGAGACGGACAAAAGCTTTGCCATCGTTCGACTGAAAAAACTGGCAAGGGTAAACAACGCGGGCGCTGCCGAAGAATTGCTTGAGGCGGCTGTGGGCGTTATTGCCAACGCCACACCCACGATCAACTTCGCGGTCGAAGGTCTTAATGAATTACGGGGTACTGTTGTCGAAAATATGTGGCAGCGGGGATTGGAACCCGGGTTTACTTCTGAAATGCGAGATGGATTTGAAATGGGTATGTACGACTATGCGCACTCTCCCTCCAGGATTATCAAAGAGTATGGATCTGTGGATCATCCAAAATTCAGTGGAGAGATGCGACCTGTGTACGGAGCATTGAAGCTTTCTGAGAACCTAGCCAGCGCTGGAGGAGCATCGGCATATGGCTCGGCGGCATTCTATTTGCCGGATGAGTCCCGCCAATACATGACGTTGACTGGCGTTGATAGTTTTGATCTGAAGCCATCAATCAATCACCTGGCTTCATTTGATAATTTGTATCCCTTGTTCCACGACATGGAACTTGAGACTTGGAGAGTGTTAAACAGGGTTATTGAGGGAAGTGACGAAGGTCTCTTGTCACCTCCCGAATATGTGGAGTGGCAAGCCCATAGCGCCGTCAGTTGGAAAAATATGACCGATCTGGTTTTTCAGAATCAGCAAGATATGGACAGTGTGGTCAGTCAGCAAAGCACTCGACAGTTTTTGAAAAAAAATGCCATTCCTGTGCGTGTTGTAGGTTGAATCAGCAATCTGTTTGCCTACGTCTTGTGGCTTGAGCTCCCAAGCCACCGGCACCAATCATCGAAGGAAAACTGAATATGCATGGCTCGACAGCCTGATCGAGGATCTTTGAGTTGAATTCGGCGGCGCCGAGTCTGTACCTGTTAGTTCTTACAGTATCGGAGCGAGCCAAAAGCGCTCAGTCTTCACGCATGTGTATGACGGACGCCGCCGACCATGATTGTTCACCACGACACTGCCACGCCGACGCTGTCTGTCATCGATCCTCGATCGATGATTCTGCGCAGCATTGGCTATTGCCGACATCCGGACCAGCCCGGCATCGATGCTCGTATCACTCGGCAAATGTTCGATGCGGCTGGACGTCAGGTGGCGTCGTGGGATCCGCGATTGTGGGGAACGGCGCCGAAACCGAATCTGGCCACGGCTTATGGGCTGAGCGGTCAGGCCTTGCTGACGGACAGTGTCGATGCGGGTTGGCAGTTGAGTTTGCTGAACCAGGCGGGTTTGATCTGTTCGTTCTGGGATGCACGAGGTAGCCAGCGTCACACCGAATTCGACGAACAGCAGCGTCCGGTGGCACTGAAGGAGCAGGCCCGTGGCGAGCCATCTCATGTGGTCGAGCGATTGACCTATGCCGCTGCCGGCGATGCGTTCGCGCAGCACAACCAGTGCGGTCGCCTGATCCGCCATGACGATCCGGCCGGTAACCGCATCATCAACGACTACGGTCTGACCGGTGCCGAGCTGACCGAATCCCGGCGTTTTCTGACAGCGCTCGACCTGCCTGACTGGCCCACCGACCCCGACGTCCGTGACGAATATCTTGAAGAAAAGTCGTACATGACCCGTCACGCTTTCTACCCGACGGGCGAACTGCAACGTCAGACCGACGCAATGAACAATAGTCAGGCCTGCCACTACAACGTGGCGGGCAAACTTTCCGCGACCTGGCTGCTGCAGGCCGGTGAAACCATGCAAGCCAAGTGCTTGGTCAGTGATATCCAATACAACGCTCAAGAACAGATCGAACGAGAGGCCGCCGGAAACGGCGTCGTCAGCCGCGCTGAATACAGCCCTGATGACGGCCGGTTGCTCAGCCTGATCGCCGGTCTCGGCGAGCAATCTCCATTGCAGAATGTGCACTACGCCTACGATCCGGTGGGCAACATCGTCAGCCTGGAAGATAAAACCCAGGCCGTCACGTACTTCAATCACCAGCGCATCGAGCCGATCAGCCGTTATCGCTATGACAGCCTGTATCAACTGGTTGAGGCCAAGGGCTGGGAAGTCAGTCAGCCGAGCCATGGCCCGGCGTTACCGGATCTGCTGCCCACACCACTGGACCCTAATCAACGGCGCAACTACACCCAGACATTCGACTACGACACGGCGGGCAACCTGATCACCCGACACCACAGTGGTGCGCCGGGGTTTTCGATGTTCACCTCCGCGCACAGCAATCGGAGTTTGGGGCAACGGGATGACGGTACTTTGCCGGGAGAGCCACAAATAACGCTGGGCTTTGATGACTGCGGCAATCAACTGGAGCTGCAACGCGGACAGGCTATGCTCTGGGACGTCCGCAATCAGTTGAGTCAGGTGACGTTGGTCAAACGCGAGGGCGAAGCTGACGACTATGAGTCGTATGCCTATGACCGACCAGGCCATCGGCTGCGCAAGGCAATTTTCAGCCAATCCAATCGCCGGACTTTGCACAGTGAAATCCGTTATCTCCCTGGCCTGGAAATCCATCGACAGGCCAGTGGCGAAGTACGCCATGTCGTCCGCGTCGAAGCCGGACGTTGCAGCGTTCGAGTGTTGCACTGGCCCGAAGGTAATTACGTCGACCAACAGAGGTACAGCCTCAGCGATCATCTCGGTTCCAGCACATTGGAACTGAATGAACAAGCGACTGTGCTAACGCAGGAACACTATTATCCCTTTGGCGGTACGGCGTGCTGGGCGGGTAAAAGTGCATGGGTGGCGAATGACAAAACCATTCGTTATTCGGGCAAGGAGAAGGATGCGACCGGGCTCTATTACTATGGACATCGGTATTACGCACCATGGTTGCAGCGCTGGATTAGTCCGGATCCAGCTGGAGAAATCAATGGTTTGAACATTTTCTGTTTTGTTGCAAATAATCCTGTCGCTAGGAAAGACGTGGATGGGAGGTTTTTTTACGAAGGTAAAGATGATTCTGTGGAAACGGCACTCATCGACTCGGAGAAACTGATTGTTGCACGAGGACTTGATGCGTTTCCTATGGACCAAGCGTCTGTAATAAGCTCGCAGTTGGCTGAAGTGGAGCAGGTTTTCGCAGAGGCAACTTATGTGTTAACGCAAGGGTATGCAGAAACTTCAGGAATCTTGCAGAGTTACTTTGGTCCGCAATACAGCGCGGTAGAAAGCAGGCTTCCGGGAATTTGGACGCGTGGAAGGGAGCTGGCTAATGCCTACAGTAGGCCAGCGGCGAGAGGAAAGTTTTTAGTTTTTATAGCGGGCCCAGGAACAGCGAGGCACTCAAGTGCAGAGGTTAGACCTGACGATTTTTATGGGCGTATTGCTATTAATCTAGACAGAGTTAATGGCAGCTCGGGTATGGTGTTGGGGCATGAATTAATGCACTTGAACAGGGTTAACCGGGTTAGAGCGGTCGGGCCTGGTGCGGTAGATAACTTCTACCTGAACTCTAATTCGCCGGAGCTTTTGAATTACCCAGTGATGCAATATGATTTGCCCGCTCGAGGTCTGTCCGAAGCCATCATGCACGGCGGTTTGAATCTTGTTTTTTTACAGCAGTACACGGCGTCTCATCGTGATTTCATTACGTCGGTTGGTAACTATATGGGGATGCCGGATATATTGGATCTTGAAACGTCGATTGAAATGTTTAATCAGGCTCCTCATCTGCGTGCGGAAATGGCGGCTAATAACGCGGATAGTCTTGTTTTCGCAGCAAAAAGTATGAGTGATCTGTATCGATCCAGGCAGGAAGATAACAATTTATTCAACAATTTGCTTTATGGTTGAAATTCGATGCGGGTGACTCGATAGCTACACTCCAACAAAAGGTTGAGTGACTTGGGGGGTGTACCCCAAGCCACAATGAACAAGAACAACCCACTCAACGCTTGTTCAACCCCCGCGCCAACCGATCGCCACCCAGCTGAATCACCGCCACCAACGCCACCAGCAACACAATCACGGTCAACATGATCTGGCTGTCAAAACGCTGATAGCCGTAGCGATAAGCAATGTCGCCCAGGCCACCGGCACCAATCGCCCCGGCCATGGCCGAGGAGTTGATCATCGTCACCAAGGTGATGGTGAAGCCGCCGACAATTCCCGGCAGCGCTTCGGGCAACAGCACATGCCAGACGATGTGCCAGCGCCGGCAGCCCATGGCTTGCGCGGCTTCGATCAGACCGTGATCGACTTCGCGCAGGCTGACTTCGGCAATCCGCGCAAAGAACGGCGTCGCCGCAATCGTCAGCGGCACCACCGCCGCCCACACGCCGTAGGTGGTGCCGACGATCAACCGGGTAAACGGAATCAGCGCGACCATCAGGATCAGAAACGGGATCGAGCGGAACAGGTTCACGAATGCGCCCAATGCGCGATTCAGCACCGGCGCCTGGTAGATCCCGCCCTTGTCGCTGGTGACCAGAATCACCGCCATGGGAATCCCCACCAGCAGGGCGATCAGCGACGACACACCGACCATCACAAACGTGTCGATCAACCCCTGTAGCAAGCGTTCAAACCACATAACCCGACACCTCCACCCGTTGCGCCCAATCACTCGCGCGTTGACGCAACTGCTCGGTGCTCAGCGATGATCCACTGACGGACAGCAGCAGTTGCCCCAGCGCGTGGCCCTGAATCCGTTCCACACCGCCCTGAAGCAATTTCACCCGGCCTTCGAGTGCGGCGAACAAAGCCGCCAGGTCCGGCTCATCGCCGGCCGCCCCAGTGAACTGCAAACGCAGCACCACAGCGGCTCCCGGCGAGGGCGGTAGCGTGTGCAATCGGCTCTGCAATTCTTGTGGCAAAGCGTGTTGCAGCGGTGCGAGCAACGTCTGGCTGACCGCGTGCTGCGGGTCGCCGAACACTTCCCAGACCGGGCCTTGCTCGACGATCCGCCCGTGCTCCAGCACCACGACGCGGTCGCAGATTTCGCGGATCACCGCCATCCCATGAGTGATCAGCACGATGGTCAGGCCCAGACGTTTATTGATCTCGCGCAGCAGGCCGAGGATCGACTGCGTGGTCTCCGGGTCGAGTGCCGAAGTGGCTTCGTCGCAGAGCAGAATGTCCGGGTCGTGAACCAAGGCGCGGGCGATGCCGACGCGCTGTTTCTGGCCGCCGGAAAGCTGTGCCGGATAGGCCTTGTGTTTGGCTTGCAGACCGACCAGTTCAAGCAGTTCGCGAACCTTTTTCTCGCGCTGTTCTTTCGGCACCCCAGCCACTTTCAGCGGCAGTTCGACGTTCTGCCAAACGGTTTTGGCTGGCATCAGATTGAAGTGCTGGAAGATCATGCCGATCCGACGGCGCAGGGCGACCAGACGGTCCTCGTCGAATTCGCCGATGTCCACCTGATCGATCAGCACCCGGCCCGAGGTCGGTTGTTCCAGACGATTGATCGTGCGGATCAGTGACGACTTGCCCGCGCCGCTACGGCCAATGATGCCGAACACCTCGCCGCGCTGGATGGCCAGATCGATGCCTTGCAGGGCGGCGACCGGGCCTTGTCGGCCGTTGTAGGTTTTACCGAGGCCAATGAAACGCACATGGGCGCGGTTCAAGTCGGGATGCAGTTCGGTGCGTTCAGCAAAGTGCTGTGGCTCTGGAACCTCCAGTCGCCGTTGAATTGCAGTCGTCATGCTCAGCTTTCCCAACCGGCCTGATACAGCTTGCCGTGGGCCTTATCCAGCGCCGCGCGAACCGCTGGCGAGTGCTGGTAAATGTCGACGAATTTGATCAGGCGTGGATCGGTTTTGCTCTTCGGCTGGATCACGAACTGGATCACGTATTCCTTGTGATCGAGGCCGTCGAACAGCAATGCGGAGCCGGCATCGAAGGTCTTGGCCAGACGAATATAGGCCGGGTAGCCCTGCACCAGATCGGCGTCGTCATAGGCGCGCACCAGTTGCACGGCTTCGACCTGAAGGATTTTGATGTTCTTTGGATTGGCGACGATGTCGTCTTCGGTGGCCTTGTAGCCGACGCCCGGTTTCAGCGTGATCAACCCCGCCTTGGCCAGCAGTTGCAGGCCGCGCCCGCTGTTGATCGGGTCGTTGGCGATGGCGACGCTGGCGCCTTCGGGCAACTCGTCGAAGCTTTTGTATTTCTTCGAGTAGAGACCGACGTTGTTGATGATCCCCGGGGCGAACGGCACCAGATCAAAACCGGCAGCGGCTTTGGCGTTTTCGAGGAACGGGATGTGCTGGAAGTAATTCACGTCGATGTCGCCGGCGGCGAGGCTGACATTGGGCGCGATCCAGTCGGTGAACTCCACCAATTCAACGGTCAGACCTTGTTTGGAGGCCTCTTCGACGGCGGCTTCCAGGGGAATGGTGAAGGCGGCGGTGGTGCCGATTTTCAGCGGGGCGTCAGCGGCGAAGACCGCCGAGCTGAACAGGCCGAGGGCCAGGGCCAGTGCTTTGACTGGGTGGGACAGAAGTTTCTGGGTCATGGTGGTTTTCCAGTCAGTGCATGAAGTGTGTGGTGTCTGGTCGGGCCTCATCGCTGGCAAGCCAGCTCCCACAGGTTTTGTGAACGCCACAGACCCTTGTGGGAGCTGGCTTGCCAGCGAAGCTTTTAGCGGCGGTACGAAGATCCGATGTGTTGCTCAGGCAACTGCGCCGCTCCGTGAAACAGTTTTTCCCGCAGGCTGCCGTGGTCATACGCGGTCTTGTACGACCCGCGTCGCTGCAACTCCGGGATCACCAACTCAATGAAATCGACATAACTTTCAGGGGTGACGAGGCGGGTCAGGTTGAAGCCGTCCAACCCGGTTTCGGTGATCCACGATTGCAGCTCATCCGCCACTTGCGCAGGCGAGCCGACCACGGTGATGTAGCGGCCACCGAGGGCGTGCTGGTCGAGCAATTTGCGCCGGGTCCAGTCGTTGTTTTGCAGGGTCTTGGTCGCGGACTGAATGGCGTTGCTCTTCACGTACTGGATCGGTTCGTCGATCGCGTACCGGGAAAAGTCGACGCCGGTGGACGCCGAAAAATGTGCCACCCCAGCCTCGGCACTGGCGTAGCTCAGGTACTCGGCGTGCTTGGCCCACGCCGCTTCTTCGGTTTCGCCGACGATGACGTTGAGGCCCATGAACACCTTGATGTCTTCGGGATTGCGCCCGGCCTCGACGGCACTGGCGCGGACCTTGTCCACTTGCACCTTGGTCGACGGTTTGTTCTGGCCGCTGATGAACACGCACTCGGCATGGCGCCCGGCGAACAACAATCCACGCTCGGAACTGCCCGCCTGAAACAGCACCGGCGTGCGTTGCGGCGACGGCTCGCAGAGGTGATAACCCTCGACCTGATAGAACTCGCCCTTGTGCTCGACCTTGTGCACTTTCTCCGGTTGGGCGTAGATCCGCTGCTCGCGATCATTGAGTACCGCGCCGTTTTCCCAACTGCCTTCCCAGAGTTTGTAGAGGACTTCCAGGTACTCGTCGGCCTGATCGTAACGACGGTCATGCTCGACCTGCTCGCGCAGGCCCATGGCTTTTGCGGCGCTGTCGAGGTAACCGGTGACGATGTTCCAACCGACGCGACCACGGCTCAAATGATCGAGTGTCGACAGGCGTCGGGCGAACAGATACGGCGGCTCATAGGTGAGGTTGGCGGTCAGGCCGAAACCGAGGTTTTTGGTGACCGCCGCCATCGCCGATACCAGCAGCAACGGATCGTTGACCGGCAACTGGATCGACTCTTTCAGGGTGACATCCACCGAGCCTTGATAGACGTCGTACACGCCGACGATGTCGGCGATGAACAAGCCGTCAAACAGTCCGCGCTCCAGCAACTGCGCCAGTTCGGTCCAGTATTCAATGGTGTTGTAGCGCGTTGAGGTATCGCGCGGATGCGTCCACAAACCGTGGTTGATGTGGCCGATGCAGTTCATGTTGAACGCATTGAGCAGGATCTTCTTTTTCGCTGCAGTCATCAGAGGGTCCCCCGCAGTGGCGGGTTTTCATCGTTGAGGTAGTAATTGCCCACTGCGTGGTACTTCCAGCGCACCGGGTCGTGCAGGGTATGCACGCGGGCGTTGCGCCAGTGGCGGTCGAGACCGTGCTCGATCAGGGTGGCCTGACTGCCGGCCAGTTCGAACAAGGTGCTGCCGGCGGCGAGGGAGATTTCTGTGCTGATCGCCCGTGCTTCGGCGACGGCAATCGAGGCGGCCGCGACCGTTTCGGCGTTGGTCTGGGCCTGAGCCTTGTCGAGGAATTCACCGGCGCGTTCCAGCAGCGCCTCGGTGGCGTGCAGGCGAATGCTCAAGTGGCCGAAGCTCTTCAACGTCAGCGGGTCTTCGGTGGCGTTGTCGTTGCCGGCGTCGATCCATGGGCGCGTCTTGCTACGCACAAAGTGCAACGCATCTTCGTAAGCGGCGCGGGCGATGCCGGTGTCGATAGCGGCGTGAAGAATCTGCGCCAGCGGACCGACGGTGGTCGGACGTTCGAAGGCGCTCTGGAACGGGATCACGTCTTCGGCGGCGACATACACGTCTTCGAAGCGCACCGAACCGCTGCCGGTGGTGCGCTGGCCGAAGCCGCTCCAGTCGTCGATCACGCTCAGGCCTTGGCTGTCGCGAGGGACGAAGGCCAGTTGCTGCACGCCGTTTTCATCGACGACGGACGTCGGGATGCGTTGCGCGTAAATCGCGCCGGTCGCATAGAACTTGCGGCCATTGATGCGATAGCCATCGCCTTCACGCTTGAGGCTGCTGACGCGATGGTGGGCGGTTTTGGTGCCCAGTTCCGCCAGCGCATTGCCGAAGCGCTGACCGGCTAAAACCTCGGCGTACAAGCGTTGTTTCTGTTCGTGGCAGCCGTTCACTCGCAGCACTTCGAGGGCGTAGAAATGGTTCTGCGGAATCTGCCCGAGAGAGCCGTCTGCCTGAGCGATCAGGGCGATGACTTTGGCCAGCGTCACGTTGCACACACCGGCGCCGCCGTATTCTTTCGGCACGCTGATGCCCCACAGGCCGGAGCGGGAAAACACGTCGAGTTCCGGCAGCGGCAGTCGCCGCTCACGGTCCCGCACGGCGCTGTCGCGTTTGAAATCTTCGGCCAGGTCGCTGGCGATGATCAGGGCTTGCTCATCGCTGGTGATGACCGCGACGGGATGAGAAAAAGGCATAGGTTTCTCCAAGGCTCTTGAGAAAGTGTGCGGTCGTTAAATCCAGGAATGACGAGCCGGCAACGTGCCGTTCAGGCGATAGGCGCCGACCGCGTGATATTTCCAGCGCACCGGGTCGTGCAGGGTGTGCACCCGGGCATTGCGCCAGTGACGGTCGAGGTTGAATTCGGCGAGGGTCGCGCGGCTGCCGGCCAGTTCGAAGAGCTTTTCGCTGGCCAGCAGCGAGATTTCGGTGGTCAGCACTTTCGCTTCGGCCACGGCAATTGAAGCGCGGGCGGCGGACTCGGCCGTTATCGGCGCGGCGTGCACTTGATCGAGCACTTGCCCGGCCTTGCGCAGCAACGCTTGGGCGGCGTGCAGTTCGATTTTCAGTTTGCCGATGTCGGCGATCACGTAGAGGTCATCGCTGGCGCGTTCGACCTTGGCGTCGATCCATGGTCGCGAACGGGTTTTGACGAATTCGATGGCGTCGTCGATAGCGCCACGGGCAATGCCGGCGTCGATCGCCGCCTGAATCAATTGCGAGACTGCGCCTTGGGTGTTTGGGGTTTCGTTGATCTTCCAGTTATCAACGACAAGACCCGCTTCGATGCGCACGTTGTTCAGCACGATTGTGCCGCTGGCGGTGGTGCGCTGACCGAAGCCCGACCAGTCATCAATAATGCGCAGACCTGGCGTGCCACGGCGAACGAAAGCCAGCACTTGCTTGCCATCATCGTTCAGCGCTTTGACCGCGACCCAGTGCGCAAACAGCGCGCCAGTGGAATAGAACTTCTGGCCATTGAGCAGGTAATCGTCGCCGTCGGCGGTGATTCGCGCTTTCAATTCGAGGGTGTTTTTGGTGCCACGCTCAGGGCCGCCATTGCCGATGCGCCAGCCTTCGAGAACACTCTGGAACAGCTGTTGTTTTTGCGCATCGGTGGCACTGCCGAGCAGCAGATGGATGATGCCGAACTGGTTCTGCGGGATCTGTCCCAACGCCGGGTCGGCGGCGGAAATGATCGCGAACACTTCGGCCAGTGTGACGAACGAAACCTGCGGGCCACCGTACTGGCGCGGGATGGCAATACTGCCCAGGCCGCTGCGGGTGAACTGTTCGATTGGTGACCACGGCAACTGGCGCTGACGGTCACGCTTGGCGGCTTGCACGAGCGCGACTTGCGCCAGCTCATGCGCGGCCTCGATGGCTTGGGCGTCGTTGCGCAAGACTTGTGCGGGCAACAACAAGGGGGCGATGTCCAGATCAGACTGGACGTTTGCGTCTGCCAGACTGGACATCAGTGCCACTCCCTGGCTGCACGCAATGCCCTGGCGATCTGCACTGGGGTGATTGTGTTCCGGACCATACGACCTACCTCACATCTCATGAATAACGCCGCGAAGTGCGGCGAACGAAAGAATGTCCGGTGGTCCGGTTCATATACCCTAAGCGTGTATAAAAATTAAATAAACTAACTTTTAGGAATATGCATATGAAGGCGTGATGGTCTGGATGCTCAAGCGTTTTGCGGTGAGGGGCCATGGCTCCTCACCCCGCATCGGGCTTTACTCTTTGTGGGATTCAGCCGCCTTGCATGTTGGCTTCAACGGCACTTTCAGATAAGGATTCACGCAACCGATCTTCAGCGCCCTTGGCGGCGCCCAGCGCGAGTTGTTGCCGACCCGGTCGAGGATGCAATAGGTCACGTCCAGGCGCAGATCCTCGCCGGCTTCGACAATCACTGCCGGCGGCACCCAGACCTGAATCGGCAGGCCGACATCCGCTGCCGTGATGGGCGCCAGATCCATGCGTACATCACCCCAGCGCAAAGTAATGGCGTCATCCTCGGCCATGTTCGCGTAAGGCTCGATGGTCAGCGGCACACCGCGTTTGATCTGGTTCGGATTCACGCCTTGGCGGCGAATGGTGTCAGGGATCGTCACCGGCGCCAGTTGCTGGTTTTCGTCACCGCACAATGCCGACGGTTGGCCGCCCGGGCAATCGAGCTTGACCTGCACGCGGCTTGCCGCCGACAGCGCCGGGCCTTGGCCGACCTGCATCACCCGGTAGTGGATGCGGGCGGTGCCATTGGCAATAAAACTCTCCGGCACCCGCAGGTTGACTGTCGCGCCAACGTCCTCGGTCGTCAGCACCTTGGAGGCGACATAGCATTTGTTCCAGAACAGTTCGATCAGGTCGCCACAGTCCATGTCGGGGTAGGGCGACACCTCGATCAACAGATGAGCGGCTGCGGCCAGATTGATGCCGTTTTTTTGCGCTGACGCCAGGGTCGGCGCTGCCAGTTCGGGGGTATGCGAAGTGCGAGTCATCGATTTCTCTCCTTGAAGCCTTGCAGCGAAGTCCGTTTCTGAAAGAACAAAAGGCGTGAATCAACAAGCAATAAAGCGGTGAACTGATGTTCAAGTTAATGCAGGTTGATTTAACTAAGTAGCGCCGGTTGGCGACTAGATAAGAGTGTGCGGGAAGGGGTGTCAATAGACGGCGTTAGTTAATCAAAGAATTACGAATTAATCAGAATGTTCCTACGTTGTTGAGGCCGTGTGCCTAGGGTGTATGGCGAACTAGACCACAGAACTCCGGGCTTTTTGCCAGTTTTGGCGCAGCGTTATTTGGTAGCTGTGATGAAAGGCGGGGCGGATTTTATACACGTATGAGCGGTTGCAGAACCTATATATGTACCGCATCAGTTGTAGGCAGGTTGTATATATTCAGGCGTGTTTTATATCGCGGAAAAGGTAACTTCCATCCGTGGAAGTTGACGTCTCGCCCAGCAAAAGTTTTCAGGTGTGATTCAAAAACTTGCTGAGAAACTGTTGAGTGCGCTCTTCTTTGGGATCGGCAAACAACGCCTTGGCTTCACCTTGTTCGACGATCACGCCTTTGTCGAAAAACACCACGCGGTTGGCCACGTCGCGGGCGAAGCCCATTTCGTGGGTCACGATGACCATGGTGCGTTTCTCCTCGGCGAGGCCGCGGATAGTCGCCAGTACTTCGCCCACCAGTTCCGGATCAAGGGCCGACGTCGGCTCGTCGAACAGGATCACTTCCGGCTCCATTGCCAGCGCCCGGGCAATCGCCACGCGCTGTTGCTGCCCACCGGAGAGACGACGCGGATAAGCGTCTTCCTTACCGGCTAGGCCGACCTTGGCCAACAGTTTCATGCCCAGGGCAATGGCCTGCTCGCGCGGCATCTTCTTGACCACGACCGGGCCTTCGATGACGTTTTCCAGGGCGGTGCGATGGGGGAACAGGTTGAAGTTCTGGAACACGAAACCCACATGCTGGCGCAGATTGCGCACCAGGCTTTGCTGCTGGTTCAGCGGGCGGCGGGTATCGATTTCGATATCGCCGACCTTGATCCGGCCGCTGGTGGGTTGTTCAAGGAAGTTCAGGCAGCGCAGGAACGTGGTTTTACCCGAGCCGCTGGGGCCGATGATTGCCACGACCTCGCCTTCCTTGACCTCAAGATCGATGCCGTTGAGCACGACTTGATGCTTGAATTGCTTGGTCAGTTTTTCCACGACAATCATGGGGTCAGGACTCCTGGTCGTGCCGATTGACCCGCTCTTCCAACTTGTTCTGCAAGTGCGAGAGCACTGTGGCCAGAATCCAGTAGATCAGTGCGGCGGCAAGATACATGGTGAAGACTTCGAAAGTCCGGGCGGTGATCAACTGCGCCTGACGGAACAGTTCCGGCACCTGGATAGTGGCGGCCAGCGCGGTGTCCTTGACCAGCGAAATGAAGCTGTTGCCCAACGGCGGCAATGCCGTTCGCATCGCTTGTGGCAGGATGGCCCGGCGCAAAGTCTGCGCGCGGGTCATACCGATACTCGCCGCAGCTTCCCACTGGCCACGTTCGATCGAACCGATCGCCGCGCGCAGGATTTCACAGGCGTAAGCGGCCATGTTCAGCGAGAAGCCGATCAGCGCGGCCGGCAGCGGGTCGAGTTCCAGACCTATTTGCGGCAAGCCGTAATAGATCACGAACAGTTGCACCAGCAACGGCGTGCCGCGAAAGAACGACACGTAGATGCGGGCCAGCCAGTTGACAGATTTGAACCGCGACAGACGCATCAACGCCAGGCCAAAGCCCAGCAGCAGGCCGAAAAACATCCCGCCAAGGCTGAGGACGACCGTGTAGTACGCGCCCTTGAGCAGGAAGGGCGCGGAGTCGAGTGCGAGTTGGAAAGCTTCTTCCATTATTGAGTGACGTCAGCTTGGAAGTATTTTTCCGAGATCTTGGCCAGAGTGCCGTCGGCACGCAGCTCGTCGAGGGCTTTGTTCACGGCAGCCAGCAGTTCCGGTTCACCTTTACGCAAGGCAATGCCGGACTCCTGACGGGAGAACGCTTGACCGGCCGCCACGGTTTTCGGGGCTTTCTTGGCGTATTCAAGCGCGGCCAGGCGGTCGATCAGGATAGCGTCGGTACGGCCGTTGTTCAGGTCGGCGAACTTGGTCGGATCATCATCGTAGGTGCGCACGTCAGCGCCAGGCACGTTGGCGCGAACCCACTGTTCGTAGTTGGTGCCCAGACCTACGCCGACTTTCTTGCCGGACAGGTCAGCAGCGGTCTTGATGTTCAGCGCGGCTTCTTTGCTTTTGAGCACCAACGCCTGAATCCCGGAGATGGTGTACGGTTCGGAGAAGTCATACTTCTTCTTGCGGTCCTCGGAGATGGTCACTTGGTTGACCACTATGTCCAGGCGCTTGGATTCCAGAGCCGCGAGAATACCGTCCCACTTGGTCGGCTGAATCTTGGCTTTGACGCCCAGTTTCTGCGCCAGCGCTTCGGAGAGCTCGACTTCGAAACCGGACAGCTTGCCGTCGGCATCGACGAAGCTGAACGGTGGGTAAGTGCCTTCCAGGCCGACGTTGATTACGCCTTTGTCCTTGATCTGTTGCAGTTGCTCACCGGCAACCGCTTGGCTGATCAGACCGGCGCTCAGCGCCAGGCCCAGCGAACCGACCAGCAGATTGCGACGTAGTGCGGAAAAATTCATGACAAGCCCCTGTGTTTTCTTATGGAAGACGCTTAAGGAAAGTTGGCGAATTCGGGAATTGGACGACAGCGCTATCCTGCCTTAAAGCAGCTTAAGCGTCTCGCGCGAAATTCGCCTGCGGCGAGACTATATGACGACTTCGTTAGACTTGAAAATACTTAATATTTAAATTGATATTCCTTATTTGAATATAAAAACCTTCCCACGCTCTGCGTGGGAACGGTCTCGTCTTCCGCTTACAAGAAATCCTTGTAGGCAAACAACGCCGGCGCCCCGCCGGTATGCAGGAAGATGATCGGGCCTTCTTCGAAGCGCTGCCGGCCGATGCCATCGAGCAACCCGGCCATGGCCTTGCCGGTGTATACCGGGTCGAGCAACACCGCTTCCTGACTCGCCAGTAACTTAACCGCTGCCAGCGTCCCGGCATTGGGTTCGCCATAACGCGGGCCGAAATATTCGTCCCACAACTCGACCTTGAAGCTGGCCGGCAGCTCAACACCGAGCAGCTCAGCAGTACGTTGCGCCAGCCCCTGCACTTTCGGGCGCTGATCTTCTTCAGTGCGCGACACGGTCACGCCGATCACCGGCAATTGCGGCAACGCCTCACTCAACGCCAGCGCCAGGCCGCTGTGGGTCCCGGCGCTACCCGACGCCAGTACCACGGCAGCGAAGTCGAGCCCGGTGTCCTTGATCTGCTCGGCCAGCTCAAGCCCGGCACGCACATAACCCAATGCGCCGAGGGCGTTGGAGCCGCCAATCGGCACCAGATACGGTTTTTTTCCGTTGCTGCGCAGACGCACGGCGAGGGCGGCGAGTTGTTCGTCGGCGTTGTCGAGGTTGTCGACCAGCTCGACCTTGGTGTCGAACAGATCCAGCAGCAAGCGATTGCCATTGCCGGTGTAGTTGCTGTCTTCGGTGCCCAGCGGATTTTCCAGCAGCGCCACGCAACTCAGGCCGAGTTTGGCGGCCAGCGCCGCCGTCTGGCGAACGTGGTTCGATTGCAGCGCACCGGCGGTGATCAGCGTATCGGCGCCCTGGGCGAGGGCGTCGGCGGCGAGGTACTCGAGTTTGCGCAGCTTGTTGCCGCCCATGGCCAGTGGCGTCAGGTCATCGCGTTTGATGTACACGTCGCGGCCGAGCCAGGTGGACAGGCGCTCAAGTTTTTCCAGTGGGGTCGGTTGGCCAAGCAGTTCCAGGCGAGTAAAGCGATCCAGCTGTTGTTTAATCATGGTTGCGTACTGGCGGAGAAAGATGAAGGGACTATAGGCACGCGCTTTTGCAGGGGCAACCGCGAATGACTTATAGCCAAATGGACTGAGTCCAGCACTATCGGTTCTTAATTCGCCCTCACAGCCATGCCGTAAAGTAGTCGCCGTTGATGCGGCCAGACACTCCGGCCGCCCGTGAGGAGTCTTTACCGTGAGCGAGCGTTCCAGTCATTGGCAATTGCAGACCATCGTCGGTCAACTGCGCAGCGCACGGGATCAGTGGCGCGCCCAGAACGGCCGGGCATCCGGCGAACAG
Organism: Pseudomonas baetica; assembly: GCF_019733355.1. GTDB lineage: Bacteria > Pseudomonadota > Gammaproteobacteria > Pseudomonadales > Pseudomonadaceae > Aquipseudomonas > Aquipseudomonas baetica_A. The sequence goes on from NZ_JAIHLQ010000011.1 coordinate 124,280, forward strand.
GGCGGCCGCGAATTGCCGTCCCGCGCCGCGATGGCGCAGATTCTTGAAGCGCTGTGTGGCGCATTGTTCCCGATGCGTCTGGGGCCGGTGGATTTGCGTGAGGAAAGCGAAGACTTCTACGTCGGCCATACCCTTGATGTCGCGCTGAATGCGTTGCTCGCCCAGACACGTCTGGAACTGCGTTATGTCGCCCGCCACAGCGCTCAGGCTGACACCGAAGTCGAAGCGCGGGCGATTCGGATCGTTCAGGATTTCGCCCTGGCATTGCCGGGCTTGCGCACGTTGCTCGACACCGATGTGCTGGCGGCTTATCACGGCGATCCGGCGGCGCGCAGTGTGGATGAAGTGCTGCTGTGCTATCCGGGGATTCTGGCGGTGATCCACCATCGTCTCGCCCACCATTTGTATCGTGCAGGGCTGCCGTTGCTGGCGCGGATCAGCGCAGAAATTGCGCACTCGGCCACCGGCATTGATATCCATCCGGGCGCGCAGATCGGTCGTAGTTTCTTTATTGATCACGGCACGGGTGTGGTGATTGGCGAGACGGCGATCATTGGTGAGCGTGTGCGGATCTATCAGGCGGTAACGTTAGGCGCCAAGCGCTTCCCGGCCGATGAAGACGGGCAGTTGCAGAAGGGCCATCCACGCCATCCTATTGTCGAGGACGACGTGGTGATTTATGCCGGGGCGACGATTCTTGGGCGGATCACCATCGGCAAGGGGTCGACCATCGGCGGCAATGTGTGGCTGACCCGCAGCGTGCCGGCGGGGTGCAATTTGACCCAGGCCAATTTGCAGCATGATGACGGGACGCAGAAGTAGCTTCTGATTTTTGTTGCGGCATCCAGCCTCTTCGCGAGCAAGCCCGCTCCCACATTTGGAATGAGTGGGCGTGCTCGCGAATGGATTTCGGGGTGAATCCAGATAATGTCCCTGCGCCAATTCTCCACTGAACGAATCTCCCCAACCCCACGTCATACCTCTCCTTGAGCTAGCGTAGGAACACTACCGGCTGGCCGTACGATTAGTCCTTAGCGTCCTATCCATGTTTTACTTGAACGTTCAATCAAGTTAAACCGGTGGTTCGCTGCCCGCTCACAACAGGAGGCTTGCCTTTGCTGAGTCCGATCATTTCAGCCACGTCTCAATCCATCGAGGTGCGTGTTTCATGAGTGCATCTTCAACTCCCGCCAGCGGCCTGGTACGCATGAATCCGCCGGTGTTCTACTTTGCCGCGACGGTCATTCTGCTGTTTGGTCTCGTGGTCATCGCCATGCCACAACAAGCCGGTGCCTGGCTGCTGGCAGCGCAGAACTGGGCAGCCAACACGGTCGGCTGGTACTACATGCTCGCGATGAGCCTGTATCTGGTCTTCGTGGTGGTCACCGCGTTATCCGGCTACGGCAAGATCAAACTCGGTGCCGACCACGACGAACCCGAATTCAGTTACCTGTCCTGGGCCGGCATGCTGTTCGCTGCCGGGATCAGCATCACGCTGTTTTTCTTCTGCGTGTCTGAACCGTTGACCCACATGCTGCAACCGCCGCAAGGCGAGGCCGGCACGGCGGACGCGGCGCGCCAGGCGATGCAGATTCTGTTTCTGCACTGGGGCTTGCACGGCTGGGGTGTGTTCGCCTTCGTCGGCATGGCGCTGGCCTACTTTGCCTATCGTCACAACCTGCCGCTGGCCCTGCGTTCGGCGCTGTATCCACTGATCGGCAAACGTATCAATGGTCCCATCGGTTACGCGGTGGATGGCTTCGGCATCATCGCCACCGTGTTCGGTCTCGGCGCCGACATGGGCTTTGGTGTGCTGCACCTGAACTCGGGTCTGGACTACTTGTTCGGCATCGCGCACACCCAGTGGATTCAGGTCGGTTTGATCACCCTGATGATGGGCGCGGCGATCATCGTGGCTGTCGCCGGTGTGGATAAGGGCGTGCGGGTGATGTCCGACATCAACATGCTGTTGGCCTGCGCGCTGCTGCTGTTCGTGCTGTTCGCCGGCCCCACCCAACATCTGCTCAATACCTTGATCCAGAACGTGGGCGACTACCTCGGCGCCTTGCCGATGAAGAGTTTTGACCTCTACGCCTATGACAAACCGAGCGACTGGCTCGGCGGCTGGACGGTGTTCTACTGGGCCTGGTGGATCGCATGGTCGCCATTCGTGGGCTTGTTCATCGCACGGATTTCCCGCGGCCGTACCATTCGTGAGTTCGTCTTCGGCGTGCTGCTGATCCCGCTCGGCTTCACCTTGGCGTGGATGTCGATCTTCGGCAACAGCGCCCTCGATCAGGTGCTCAATCACGGCATGAGCGCGCTCGGCATGTCGGCCCTCGACAACCCGTCGATGACCATTTACCTGTTGCTGGAAACTTACCCGTGGAGCAAAACCGTCATTGCTGTGACGGTGTTCATCAGCTTCGTGTTCTTCGTCACCTCAGCCGACTCCGGTACCGTGGTGCTCTCGACACTGTCGGCCAAGGGCGGCAACCCAGACGAAGACGGGCCGAAATGGCTGCGGGTGTTCTGGGGCGTGATGACGGCGCTGATCACCAGTTCGCTGTTATTCTCCGGCAGCATCGATGCACTGAAGTCGGCGGTGGTGCTGACCTCGTTGCCGTTCTCGCTGATCCTGCTTCTGATGATGTGGGGCCTGCACAAGGCGTTTTATCTGGAGTCGCAAAAGCAGATCGCGCAACTGCACTCGCTGGCGCCGGTGTCCGGCTCGCGGCGTGGCACAGGGGGCTGGCGTCAGCGCCTGAGTCAGGCCGTGCACTTCCCTTCGCGCGATGAGGTGTACCGTTTCATGGACACCACCGTGCGCCCGGCGATTGAAGAAGTGACGGCGGTATTTGTTGAGAAAGGTCTGAACGTGGTGACCCAGCCGGATCCCGCGCACGACAACATCAGTCTGGAAATCGGCCACGGCGAGCAGCATGCGTTCATCTACCAAGTGCAGATGCGCGGCTACTTCACGCCATCATTCGCCCGGGGTGGCATGGGCTCCAAGCAGCTCAACAACCGCCGCTACTACCGCGCCGAAGTGCACCTGAGCGAGGGCAGTCAGGACTACGATCTGGTCGGCTACACCAAAGAGCAGATCATCAACGACATCCTCGACCAGTACGAACGGCACATGCAGTTCCTGCATCTGGTGCGTTGATCGTGGGTCGAGCGCCGAGTCGGATCAAGACTCGGTGCTCGAACACCCTGCCAGGATCAGGCCAAAGAAGAGGATGATTGGGGTGTGCAGGGTGGATATTCATGGACGGTTATGCTCGCCTTCGCGAGCCCGCTCCCAGAGGGTTTGCGTCAATCGCCCTACAGTGTGGGAGCAACTGTCTTAACCCCCAGTATTCGCTATCGCCATTCGGTGCTCTCGCGCTTGATGATCCCGGTGTGGAAATGTGAAACGTTTCAGCAATTGGTCGACTCCGTGGTTGGCGTCGCCTTGCTTGGGCGTATGCTGGGCAACTTCCCAATGGGTGCCACAGGTTTGGTTTCACCCTCCATTCGTTGTTAATCAAACAAGAGAGGATTCGATGACTTACACCGCTGCCGAAAACCGCTATGAGTCCATCCCTTACCGCCGCGTCGGGCGCAGCGGTCTGGTGCTGCCGGCGCTATCGCTGGGCCTGTGGCACAACTTCGGCGACAGCACGCCGATCGACACCCAGCGCGCCCTGTTGCGCACTGCGTTCGACCTGGGGATCAACCACTTCGACCTGGCCAACAACTACGGCCCGCCGTACGGCAGCGCCGAGATCAACTTCGGCCGCCTGCTGCGCGAAGACTTCAAGCAATACCGCGATGAGTTGATCATCTCCAGCAAGGCCGGTTGGGACATGTGGCCCGGCCCTTACGGCCAGGGCGGTGGCTCGCGTAAATATGTGCTGGCCAGCCTCGACCAGAGCCTGCAACGCCTCGGTCTGGACTATGTGGATATCTTCTATTCGCACCGCTTCGACCCGGACACCCCACTGGAAGAAACCGCCAGCGCCCTCGCCACTGCGGTGCAACAGGGCAAGGCGTTGTACATCGGCATCTCGTCGTACTCCGGGGTGAAAACCCGCGAGATCGCCGCGCTGCTCAAAGAGTGGAAAGTGCCGCTGCTGATTCACCAACCGGCATACAACCTGCTCAACCGCTGGGTGGAAAAAGACCTGCTCGACACCACTGATGAACTCGGCACTGGCGTCATCGCCTTCACGCCGTTGGCGCAAGGTCTGCTGACCGACAAATACCTCAACGGGGTGCCGGCGGATGCGCGGGTCAATCGTCCGGGCGGTGGTTCGCTGCAGGCTTCGCATTTGTCCGAGGCAAACATTGCCCATGTACGAGCGCTGAACGAGATCGCCAAGCGTCGCGGCCAGAGCCTGGCGCAACTGGCACTGGCCTGGACGCTGCGTGATTCACGGGTGACCTCGGCACTGATCGGCGCGAGCCGGCCGGAGCAGATTATCGAGAACGTCGGGGCGTTGAAGAATTTGAGCTTTAGCGCTGAGGAACTGGCGGAGATTGATCGGTTTGCCCAGGAGGGTGGGATCAATCTTTGGGAGAAGCCTTCGACGGCGGAGTGAGCAACCTTCAACCCAAGCCTTCCCTAAGGGAGAGGCTTGGGGGAGGGGTCTTCAGTGACTGATCGCCAGAATGCTCGCCTGATACGACCCGACAAACACATCGAAATCGCCCACCTCGTTCTGCTCCAGCTCAGCCTGAGCCGCCAGAGAAGAACGCGCCAGTTCCTCAAACTTCGCCTGCTCGTCAGCCGTCAACGACTCGCTGCGGAAAAACTCGGCATGTGCCTGACTCTGACGCAGGGAGAACTGCGCGAAGCTTTCCTTGTGCTCGGCCATCGCCGTCAGCACTTGGGCCGAGGGCGTTAGCGACGGGTCGCGGACTTTCGCCAGTTGCGCATCCAGTGCCTTGCTGTGGGCATCGCCGCCATGGCTCTGATCGAGCAGCGTAGCGAGTGGGGCAATTTTTTCCAGCAACTCTACCGCCCATGCCTTCATCTCGACCGGCTCACCATCGCGCTGCAATTGCAGACCCGGACGGCGACCTTCCTTGACCACGCTGAGGAAGTTCGACGTCGCGTTGCTGCAACTGGTGTTGGTCAGCAGTGGGCTGTCGTTGAGTGCGCAATACAGCAGGAACGCATCAATGAAGCGTGATTCAGTGAGGTCGATGCCCATCGGCAGGAACGGGTTGATGTCCAGACAGCGCACTTCGACGTACTGAATGCCACGGGCCACCAGTGCCTGAATCGGCCGCTCGCCGCTGTAGGTCACACGTTTTGGGCGGATGTTGGAGTAGTACTCGTTTTCGATCTGCAGGATGTTGGTGTTCAACTGAACCCACTCACCATCCTTGTGCGTGCCGACTTCCACGTACGGTGCGTACGGCGTGGCCACGGCCTTGCGCAGGCTGTCGGTGTAGCTCGTCAGATCGTTGTAGCACGGCGTCAGGCCGGCCTGGGCGTTGCTCTGGTAACCGAGGTCGCTCATGCGCAGGCTGGTGGCGTACGGCAGGTAGAGCGTGTCTGGATCGAGCTGTTCCAACTGGTGCGAACGACCGCGCAGGAAGCCCGCGTCGAGCGCCGGTGAGGCGCCGAACAGGTACATCAGCAACCAACTGTAGCGCCGGAAGTTGCGGATCAGCGCGATATAGGACGACGACTGGAAATCCCGGTCGGTGCCCACAAAACCCTCGGTTTCGCGCAGCAACGGCCAGAGTTTTTCCGGGAGGGAAAAGTTGTAGTGAATCCCGGCGATGCACTGCATGGTCTTGCCGTACCGCAGGGCCAGGCCCTTGCGGTAGACGTACTTGAGTTGACCAATGTTGGACGTGCCGTAATAGGCGATCGGGATGTCTTCCTCGGCCGGCAATGGGCACGGCATCGATGGACTCCACAGGTACTCGTTGCCGAGTTTGCTGTAGGCAAAACGGTGAATCCTGTCCAGGCTCGCCAGTGTGTCTGCCGGGTCGGGCAGGGCGGGCGTGATGAACTCCAGCAGCGACTCGGAATAGTCGGTGGTGATTTTTTCGTTGGTCAGCGCGGAACCCAAGGCTTCGGGGTGCGGCGTTTGCGCAAGACGACCTTCGCTGGTCACGCGCAGGCATTCACGTTCGATACCGTGGAGGCACTGTTCGAGCAGAGAGAGGTTAGCGCGCTCGCCGAGCAGAGCCAGGCGGCGGTTGAGAAGTTCGCTCAATTTGGATTCCTTCACGCGTCAGTCGCCCCAATATGGGGGTGGGCAAGACGGTCTACAAGGGTGAAGTTGAAACTGGCGTTTTCGCCTGGTTTTATAGCGGCAGGCCATTTGCCGGTCAGTCAAGAACTGCACAATCCCTGTGGGAGCGAGCCTGCTCGCGAAGAGGGTATTTCAGCCTAAATCACCGTCGACTGACACACTGTCTTCGCGAGCAGGCTCGCTCCCACAGGATTCGCTGCGCCGAAATTAACTCAAAATGATGAACAACATCTACAGGACAGCGAACGTGCCTTGCGCTTTTGCGACCAGTTTGTCGCCCTGCATCACGTCGGCTTCGACCACCAGCGTGCGGCGGCCCGGGTGGATGACCCGCGCCGTGCACAGCACCTCGCCGTCGGAAACGGCGCGGATATAGTTGATCTTGCATTCGATGGTCGCGCTCTGCTGATCGAAACCGTGGGTGCTGGAACAGGCCAGCCCCATGGCGATGTCGACCAGACTGAACAGCGCGCCACCGTGCAATTTGCCGCCGCGATTGCGCAGTTCCGGTTCCAGCACCAGGGCGACTTGCGCCACCCCGGTTTCCAGGCTGTGCAGGCGGCAGCCCAACAGCTTGAAAAACGCGCTCTCGACGAGCCCGGCCGGAATGTCCATCAGCGTTTCTTCAACTGCTTGGCGTTGGCGAACAGCGAGGCCATCGCATTGTTCACGGGCGCCGCTGTTGCGGTTTCCTTGCGTGGCGCATTGTTTGACGGCTGGCGTTGCGCCGAGCCCGGACGCGAGCCACGGGCGCCATCAATCTTCTCGCCCGGGGTGTCGCCCATGCGCATCGACAGGCCCACGCGTTTGCGCGGAATGTCGACTTCCATGACCTTCACTTTCACCACGTCACCGGCCTTCACCGCTTCACGCGGATCCTTGATGAACTTCTCCGACAGCGCCGAGATGTGCACCAGACCGTCCTGATGCACGCCGATGTCGACGAAGGCACCGAACGCGGTCACGTTGGTGACGACGCCTTCGAGGATCATCCCCAGTTGCAAGTCTTTGAGGTCTTCGACGCCTTCCTGGAACTCGGCAGTCTTGAACTCGGGACGCGGGTCGCGGCCCGGTTTTTCCAGTTCCTGGAGGATGTCGGTCACGGTCGGCAGACCGAAGGTCTCGTCGGTGAACTTCTTCGGATCCAGACGCTTGAGGAACCCGGCGTCGCCGATCAGCGAGCGGATGTCGCGGTCGGTTTCAGCGGCAATACGCTGCACCAGTGGATAGGCCTCCGGGTGAACCGCCGAGGAATCCAGCGGGTTGTCGCCGTTCATCACGCGCAAGAAACCGGCGGCCTGTTCGAAGGTTTTTTCGCCCAGACGCGCGACTTTCTTCAGCGCTGCACGGGTTTTGAATGCGCCGTGTTCGTCGCGGTGCGCCACGATGTTCTGCGCCAGTGTGGCGTTGAGGCCAGAGATCCGTGCCAGCAGCGCCACGGAAGCGGTGTTGACGTCGACACCGACGGCGTTCACGCAGTCCTCGACCACAGCGTCCAGACCGCGCGCCAGCTTCAGTTGAGACACGTCGTGCTGGTACTGGCCGACACCGATGGATTTCGGATCGATTTTCACCAGCTCGGCCAGTGGATCCTGCAAACGACGGGCGATGGACACCGCGCCACGGATCGACACGTCCAGATCGGGGAATTCCTTGGCTGCCAGTTCCGACGCCGAGTACACCGATGCGCCGGCCTCGGAGACCATGACCTTGGTCATCTTCATGGCTGGATATTTTTTGATCAATTCGATCGCCAGTTTGTCGGTTTCGCGGCTGGCGGTGCCGTTGCCGATGGCGATCAGGTCAACCGAGTGCTTGGCGCACAGGGCTGCCAGAATGGCGATGGTCTGATCCCACTTGTTGTGTGGAACGTGCGGGTAAACCGTGGCGTGATCCAGCAGCTTGCCGGTAGAGTCGACCACGGCCACCTTGCAACCGGTACGCAGGCCCGGGTCGAGACCCAGGGTCGCACGCGGGCCGGCCGGTGCCGCCAGCAGCAGGTCGTGCAGGTTGTGGGCGAACACGTTGATCGCCTCGGTTTCGGCGCCGTCGCGCAACTCGCCCAGCAGGTCGGTTTCCAGGTGGGTGTAGAGCTTGACCTTCCAGGTCCAGCGCACCACTTCGCCGAGCCATTTGTCGGCCGGACGGTTCTGATTCTGGATGCCGAACTGCTGGCCGATCATGCCTTCGCACGGGTGCATGGCGCCCGGCAGTTCGTCGCCGACCTTCAGTGCGGAACTGAGGATGCCTTCGTTGCGGCCACGGAAAATCGCCAGTGCGCGGTGCGACGGCATGCTTTTGAGCGGCTCGTCGTGTTCGAAGTAGTCGCGGAACTTGGCGCCTTCTTCTTCCTTGCCGGCAATTACGCGGGCACTGAGGGTTGCTTCCTGTTTGAGGTAGCTACGCAGTTTTTCCAGCAGGCTGGCGTTTTCGGCGAAGCGTTCCATCAGGATGTATTTGGCGCCTTCCAACGCAGCCTTCACATCGGCCACGCCTTTTTCGGCGTCGACGAAGCGTGCGGCTTCGGTTTCCGGAGCAAGATTCGGGTCGTTGAACAGCCCGTCAGCCAAGTCGCCAAGGCCGGCTTCCAGGGCAATCTGGCCCTTGGTGCGGCGCTTTTGCTTGTACGGCAGGTACAAGTCTTCGAGGCGGGTCTTGGTGTCGGCGAGTTTGATATCGCGTTCAAGGGCAGGGGTAAGTTTGCCTTGCTCCTCGATGCTGGCGAGGATGCTGATGCGCCGTTCGTCGAGTTCTCGCAGGTAGCGCAAACGCTCTTCCAGATGACGCAACTGCGTGTCATCAAGGCTGCCGGTCACTTCTTTCCGGTAACGGGCGATGAAGGGAACGGTAGAGCCTTCATCGAGTAGCGCGACGGCCGCTTCGACCTGTTGTGGGCGTACACCGAGTTCCTCGGCGATGCGGCTGTTGATGCTGTCCATAAAACCACCTGACATAGTGTGAAAGCAGGCTCGCAGGCACGGAAACAAAGGCCCGGAGTCTGGTTGAACGGCTAGAGGATTGCCGCTGCCTGGGTCAAAAGGCACCCCATTGACCCGTGAAATCGAACAATTACTGCGGCCACCGGGAAAAAAGCCCGGCCAACTCCGGTAACGATTCAGACGTTGCCTGGCACAAAACGCCGCGCATTATAACCAGCGTTCTGTCATTCGGGGGCGTTGCAGTCTGTAGGCATAAACCCCGGTTTTCTGGCAGTGAAGGAAAAATCTGCTAACAATGCACACGGTGCGTATAACGGCAGCTAAGCCATAATGCGCGCCGAGCTAAAAGGAGCATCCAATGAGCAGCACTGCACAACCTGCTGAAGGCGAAAAAATTCTTATCGTTGACGACGATCCAGGGCTGAGTAGCCTGCTGGAACGCTTTTTCGTCAGCAAGGGCTATCGTGCCCGTACCGTACCGAACACCGAGCAGATGGATCGTCTGCTCTCGCGTGAAGTTTTCAATCTGGTCGTCCTCGACCTGATGCTGCCTGGCGAAGACGGTCTGACCGCCTGCCGCCGTCTGCGGGCGGCAAACAACCAGATTCCGATCATCATGCTCACCGCCAAGGGCGATGAGATGAGCCGCATCAAGGGCCTGGAACTGGGTGCCGACGACTATTTGGCCAAGCCGTTCAACCCGGACGAGCTGATGGCCCGGGTCAAAGCAGTGCTGCGCCGTCAGGCCGCACCGGTACCGGGCGCACCGGGCAGCGAAGACGAAAACGTCACCTTCGGTGATTACGTGTTGTCGCTGGCCACTCGCGAACTGAAGCGCGGCGACGAAGTACACATGCTCACCACCGGTGAGTTTGCGGTACTCAAGGCCCTCGTCATGAACGCGCGTCAGCCACTGACCCGCGACAAACTGATGAACCTGGCCCGTGGCCGCGAGTGGGATGCCCTCGAGCGTTCCATCGATGTGCAGATTTCCCGTCTGCGCCGGATGATCGAGCCCGATGCGTCCAAACCGCGCTACATCCAGACTGTCTGGGGCGTGGGCTATGTGTTTGTACCGGATGGCACCGCCACCAAGTGATCGGTGATTTGTAGGAGCGAGTCTGTCGGGGGCGAGTCGAATGACCAATCTCACAGACTCGCAATCCGCAATATGCGAGCATTGCTCGCTCCTGCAAGTGTGTAGCGGTTAAAGATGAAAACCCCCGTCTGGTTTCCCCAAAGTTTTTTCTCCCGCACCCTCTGGCTGGTGCTTATTGTCGTGCTGTTTTCCAAGGCGCTGACCCTGGTTTATCTGTTGATGAACGAGGACGTGCTGGTGGATCGCCAATACAGCCACGGCGTCGCTCTGACGCTGCGCGCCTATTGGGCCGCAGACGAAGAAAACCGCGCGAAGATCGCCGATAAGGTGCCCCTGATCAGGGTGGTCGGGGCGGGTGTGCCGGAAGGCGAACAACATTGGCCTTATAGCGAAATTTATCAGCGGCAGATGCAGACCGAGCTGGGCCCCGACACGGAGGTGCGATTACGCATGCACTCACCGCCGGCGCTCTGGGTCCGTGCACCGAGCCTGGGCGATGGCTGGCTGAAAGTCCCACTGTACCCGCATCCATTGCGTGGCCAGAAAATCTGGAACGTCCTCGGCTGGTTCCTCGCCATTGGTTTGCTGTCGACCGCGTCGGCATGGATTTTCGTCAGCCAGCTTAACCAACCCTTGAAGCGACTGGTGTATGCCGCCCGGCAACTCGGTCAGGGCCGCAGCGTGCGCCTGCCGATCAGCGACACGCCAAGCGAGATGACCGAGGTCTATCGCGCCTTCAACCAGATGGCCGAGGACGTCGAACAGGCCGGACGTGAGCGCGAGTTGATGCTGGCTGGGGTTTCCCACGATTTGCGCACGCCGTTGACCCGGTTGCGGCTGTCGCTTGAATTGATGGGCGACCGTAACGACCTGACCGACGACATGGTGCGCGACATCGAGGACATGGACGCGATTCTCGACCAGTTCCTGGCGTTCATTCGCGATGGTCGGGACGAGTCTGTGGAGGAGGTGGATCTCAGCGATCTGGTACGTGAAGTCGTGGCGCCGTACAACCAGAGTGAAGAGAAGGTTCGGCTGCGTCTGGAACCGATCCAGCCGTTTCCGCTGCGCCGGGTTTCAATGAAACGCTTGTTGAACAACCTGATTGGCAACGCCTTGAATCATGCCGGCAGCGGCGTTGAAGTCGCCGCGTATGTGTCCGGCGACACCAGTGCCCCGTATGTGGTGCTGAGTGTGATGGACCGTGGGGCGGGGATTGATCCTTCGGAGCTTGAGGCGATCTTCAACCCGTTCACCCGTGGTGACCGCGCTCGTGGCGGCAAAGGCACCGGGTTGGGGTTGGCGATCGTGAAGCGGATCGCTTCGATGCATGGCGGCAATGTGGAATTGCGTAATCGGTCCGGGGGTGGACTGGAGGCGCGGGTAAGGTTGCCGTTGGGGTTGATGTTGCCTCGGGATGCTGTTTAAACACTGACATCTAGGGTGAGGCTGATGGCCCCTTCGCGGGCAAGCTCCCACAGGGGCCGCGATGTTCACATGATTTGTGTACGACACGGACATTATGGGAGCGGGCTTGCTCGCGAAGGCGGCCTCTCAGCCGCCACATATTTCCGGGTTTAGCCCTTGCCTTTGGTTCGGGTCATATTCGGCCCGCCATTCTTCTCAAGATGCTCAATGATGATCCCCGCCACATTCTTCCCGGTGGTGGTCTCGATCCCTTCAAGCCCCGGCGACGAGTTCACTTCCATCACCAGCGGCCCGTGATTGGAACGCAGGATATCCACCCCCGCCACCGCCAGGCCCATGACCTTGGCCGCCCGCAGCGCTGTCATGCGTTCTTCCGGGGTGATCTTGATCAGGCTGGCGCTGCCGCCACGATGCAGGTTGGAGCGGAACTCGCCCGGTTTGGCCTGGCGCTTCATGGCCGCGATCACCTTGTCGCCGACCACGAAACAGCGGATGTCCGCACCGCCAGCCTCCTTGATGTATTCCTGGACCATGATGTTCTGCTTCAGGCCCATGAACGCTTCGATCACCGACTCCGCCGCCGTCGCGGTTTCACATAGCACCACACCAATGCCCTGAGTGCCTTCCAGCACTTTGATCACCAGCGGAGCACCGTCGACCATGTCGATCAGGTCCGGAATGTCATCCGGTGAGTGAGCGAATCCGGTCACCGGCAAGCCGATGCCCCGACGCGATAGCAGTTGCAGCGAGCGCAATTTGTCCCGCGAACGGGCGATGGCCACCGATTCATTGAGCGGGAACACGCCCATCATTTCGAACTGGCGCAACACCGCGCAGCCATAGAACGTTACCGATGCGCCGATCCGTGGAATCACCGCATCGAAACCTTCCAGCGGTTTGCCGCGATAGTGGATCTGCGGCTTGTGGCTGGCGATGTTCATATAGGCGCGCAAGGTGTCGATCACCACCATTTCATGCCCGCGCTCGGTGCCGGCTTCGACCAGGCGACGGGTGGAATACAGACGCGGGTTCCGCGACAGCACAGCGATCTTCATGCAACACCTGTGGAGGAGGTAGATACCGGGAACACCGGCTTGTCTTGTACATATTTGATGCCCGGATTTACCACCAGTTGGCCGTCAATCAGGGCTTTGGAGCCGAGCAGCAGGCGATAACGCATGGACTTACGGCAAGCGAGGGTGAACTCGACTGACCAGACCCGATCACCGAGGGCCAGGGTGGTGCTGATCACATAGCGCACCTGAGCCTGACCGTTGGAGCTTTTAATGGTTTTGCGCGCAACCAAAGGCGCTTCGCAACGCCGGTGACGCAACTGCACCACCGTGCCCAGGTGCGCAGTGAAGCGCACCCACTTCGCGCCGTCGCGTTCGAACGGCTCGATGTCAGTGGCGTGCAGGCTGGAGGTGCTGGCACCGGTGTCGATTTTTGCCCGCAGGCCCGCGACTCCCAAATCAGGGAGCGCCACCCACTCGCGCAGACCGACAACGGTCAAATGGTCAAATGTCTTCAAAAAAATGCTCAACCGTGACAACCGCTCAGCCCGCAGAGGCCGGATTTGCGGTATTCACGCAGAATAATGGTTAAAAGGCGACAGATATCTACAGCCCGGATTACCAGCGTCTGAAGCAGGCGCCGGAATGTGCGCATTGTAATCCGGGATGGGGTCATTCATGGCACGACAGAAACGGTAGTACAGTTCACCAATATTTCAGAATGAGGACATTCCATGGCACAAAAAAACGAAGAGGACGACAAGGTCCGTCTCGATAAGTGGCTATGGGCCGCGCGTTTTTACAAAACCCGTGCCTTGGCCAAAGCAGCGATCGAGAGTGGCAAGGTGCATTGTCGAGGCGAGCGCTGCAAGCCTGGCAAAGAGCCACGCATTGGCGACGAATTTGAGATTCGCACTGGTTTTGAAGTGCGCATAGTGAGGGTCGAGGCTCTGTCTGTCGTGCGTCGTGGCGCGCCCGAAGCGCAAACGCTGTATGCGGAGACCGAGGCGAGTATCGCCAAGCGCGAAGCGGCTGCGGCGATGCGCAAGGCCGGTGCGCTGGGTGTGAGTACCGACGGCAAGCCGAGCAAGAAACAGCGGCGGGATCTGTTCAAGTTTCGGGGTAATAGCAACGACGATTAGAGCCGAAACTTGGTGTTGCCAGTGCTGGCGTCATCGCGGGCAAGCCACGCTCCCACAGGTATATCTGGTGTTCACAAATGAATGTTCACTGAAGATCCCTGTGGGAGCGAGCTTGCTCGCGAATCGAGTGCGCAGCACTCGCCATGGACGCCGCGATATCAGGCGCTACGCATCACACTCATCCGCGAAACCAACGGCAGCTTGCCCAGCAAACTGAAGATCGGCGCCGTCACTTTCAGCCAGAAATTCGCGGCGTGATACGCAAATGGCGTGTAGTAGCCCCAGCCCAACGCCAACACCGCCAGCAACACGCCGCCGATGTAATCGTCCTGACCCCAATGCGCCCCGGCCACCAGCCGCGGCAACATGAACAGCACCGCCAGGCCCCAGATCGTCAGGAACTGGCCGATCGTGCGGCTGAACACCCCCATGAACAATGCCCAGATCAGCAACACCGAAGCATGGTCACCCGGGAAGCTCTGGCTCGAGCGATCTTTCAGCTCCCAGGTCTTTTCCAGATGCGGGAAGTAATCGCTGAGGTGCACCGCGCCTTCAAGCACCATCGACGGACTGCTGTGCTGCCAGTCCATGAAATCGGCGAACTTGGAAAACAGCGTGCGGATCACCACCATCAACAGCAGGATCGATAAAAAACCGAAAAAAGCACGGCGTACATCAATCGCCTTGAACACCCAGTCGCCCTTGATCAGCAGCATCAGCAGAATCAGCCCGACGACGATGTCGAACGGACGCATACTTGCAATTGCCCAGATGTGGAGCCATATGGGGTTGCTGGCCAGTGGTGCATTGAGCGAGCGGAACAGCCACTCGTCGAAAATCACACACAACGAGTTACCCGTAGGCCATAACCAGAAAGCCAGTAGCGCTAACGGCACCGCGTTGCACAGAACCAGCCGGCCGAGGTTCCACCTTGATTGGAACAAACCCGGATTGTTCATAAAATGCCTCCCATGGCTTAGCAGTCGGCACCAAAATGGGTGCCAAGAAGCGCAAATTTTCATTCTTTGTAATCATTTTGTCATCACTTTCAGATACCCAGACCTATGACCGATCTAACGGATACCGATTTCACCCAACGCTTCATCTTCGATGACAGCGACACCCGCGGCGAACTGGTGGCGCTTGAGCGCAGTTACGCCGAAGTCCTCGCCAAACACCCATACCCCGAGCCGGTCGCGCAATTGCTGGGCGAATTGATGGCGGCGGCCTCTTTGCTGGTGGGCACCCTGAAGTTCGACGGTTTGCTGATTCTGCAAGCGCGTTCCGAAGGCCCGATCCCGATGCTGATGATCGAATGCTCCAGCGAGCGCGAGATCCGAGGACTGGCGCGCTACCACGCCGATCAGATTGCCGCCGATGCGACCCTCAGCGACCTCATGCCAAAGGGTGTGCTGGCCCTGACTGTCGACCCGACGGTTGGCCAGCGCTATCAGGGCATCGTCGATCTCGACGGCGAAACCCTGTCCGATTGCTTCACCAATTATTTCGTCATGTCGCAACAGGTCGGCACCCGCTTCAAATTGTTCGCCGACGGCCGCCGCGCCCGGGGTCTGCTGCTGCAGCAACTGCCGGCCGACCGCCTGAAAGACGAAGAAGACCGCGCGGCCAGTTGGCAGCACATCACCGCGCTGGCCAGCACGCTGACCGCCGATGAATTGTTGAGCCTGGACAACGAAACCGTGCTTCATCGTCTCTACCATGAAGAGCAAGTGCGCCTGTTCGACGTGCAGAAGCTGCGTTTCCGTTGCAGCTGCTCGCGTGAACGCTCGGGCAATGCGCTGGTCAGTCTGGGTCTGGAAGATGCGCAGGCGCTGGTTGCCGAACAGGGCGGCAACGTCGAGATCGATTGCCAGTTCTGCAACGAACGCTACTTGTTCGATGCGGCCGACATCGCTCAATTGTTCGCTGGTGCGGGCGTCGACACGCCGTCAGATACCCGGCACTAAAACGGTTCAGCGCAGGTAAATTCACTGCTCAACGACGGAATTTCGCCGTTACGACGGGAGGACCCTACTCTTTTTGGGCTTTTCTGGCATAATCCGGCCCACTTTTTTCGCGGTAGTAGTGCGCAACTTTCTACTACAAAACGTTTGGAGCACACTCGGCCACTGGCCGACGGGGAACCTCATGACGCAAGCCAATAACGCCGTGTACACCGATCTGAGTGTTGATGATCTGGTAAAAGAAGCCCTGAACCGCGGTGAAGGCGAGCTTGCCGATACCGGCGCTCTGGTTGTTCGCACCGGTCATCGTACCGGCCGTTCGCCAGTCGACCGTTTCATCGTTGAAGAGCCTTCCACCCAGGCCGCTATCGCCTGGGGCCCGATCAACCGCAAGTTCCCGGCCGACAAGTTCGATGCCTTGTGGGCTCGCGTCGAGGCGTTCAACAACGCGCAAGAGCACTTTGTTTCCCATGTGCATGTAGGCGCGGCCGAAGATCACTACCTGGCCGTGAAAATGACCACCCAGACTGCCTGGCAGAACCTGTTCGGTCGTTGCCTGTTCATCAACCCGGCCCAGTACAACCCGGCTGGCCGTGACGAGTGGCAAGTGCTTAACGTGGCCAACTTCGAGTGCGTGCCTGAGCGTGACGGCACCAACTCCGACGGTTGCGTGATCCTCAACTTCGCCCAGAAGAAAGTGCTGATCGCCGGCATGCGTTACGCCGGTGAAATGAAGAAAGCCATGTTCTCCGTGCAGAACTTCCTGCTGCCGGCCGCTGACGTGCTGCCAATGCACTGCGCTGCCAACATCGGCGAAGAAGGCGACGTGACCCTGTTCTTCGGTCTGTCGGGCACCGGTAAAACCACCCTGTCGGCCGACGAAAGCCGTTACCTGATCGGTGACGACGAACATGGCTGGGGCGAAGGCGTTGTCTTCAACATCGAAGGCGGCTGCTACGCCAAATGCATCGACTTGTCCGAGAAGAACGAGCCGGTCATCTGGAAAGCCATCAAGCACGGCGCAGTCCTGGAAAACGTCGTCATCGACGATGCCAAGCACGCCGACTACGCCGATGTCAGCCTGACCCAGAACAGCCGCGCCGCGTACCCGCTGGAGCACGTTGCCAAGCGCTCCGAGCACAACCTCGGTGGCGAGCCAAACGCTGTGATCTTCCTGACCTGCGACCTGACCGGCGTGCTGCCGCCAGTGTCGATCCTCAACGAAGAGCAAGCGGCCTACCACTTCCTGTCCGGCTACACCGCACTGGTGGGCTCGACTGAAATGGGTTCGGGCAGCGGCATCAAGTCGACCTTCTCCACCTGCTTCGGCGCACCGTTCTTCCCGCGCCCGGCCGGCGAATACGCAGAGCTGCTGATCAAGCGCATCCGCGGCTTCGGCTCCAAGGTCTACCTGGTCAACACCGGCTGGACCGGCGGTGGCTACGGCGTTGGCAAACGCTTCAACATCCCGACCACCCGCGCAGTGATCGCCGCCATCCAGAGCGGCGCACTGATCGGTGCGGCCACCGAACACCTGGACACCATCAACCTCGACGTGCCACTGGCCGTACCGGGCGTTGAAACCAACCTGCTCAACCCACGCAACACCTGGGCTGACAAGGCTGCGTACGACGAGGCTGCCAAGGCACTGGCCGGTCTGTTCATCGAGAACTTCAAGAAGTTCGAAGTGAGCGACGCGATCAAGGCTGCTGGGCCTAAGTTGTAAGCGTTGGTTTGTGGTGAATGAAAAAGCCGCCCTTTAGGGGCGGCTTTTTTGTGCGAGTTGTTTGGCCGTCAGCCTCCTGCGTAACCGAGCCAGTTTCAAGCGTTCGCCAAGGTCCTTCAGGAGTCGTGCAGTTTTAGGAAGCAGAGCCGCAGTTTTTCTAGCCATAACGTTAGTATTCCTTCACTTGGGTAGTGATAACGCCAGAATAATTGCACTTGGCTGGTCGATCCGCCGGCTGCGTTTGCCCTGTCGACTCTTCGAGTTCTCACGGCCATTGTTGTCGGGCATGCATTATTCGAAGCACCTCCACACATTCATCTTTGATCGTGTAGACGATGACATAGTTGGAAGCTGCGACGATTTCTCGTGTGCCTTCAACTCTGCCCCTTCTGTATAAGGTCGGGCGCTTTCGGGCGACTTCCCCTTTTGATTCAAACACCTCGTCGAGATCCGCAGCCGCTTCAGGATTGTCTTGACTAATGCGGTCCATTATTCGGTCTCGGTCATCAAGCGCCTCTTGGCGCCAGATCAACCTCATCAACGCACGCGTTGACGCAGGGCATCGCGCTTGGCAGCAAATATTCGTCGAGCGTCTTCATCGCTCACGCTGGGTCTTGGATCATCAATGCTGATTTGCACCTGCCGCTTGAACCACTCTTCATACGCCGCCGCCTCATGAGCTTGCTTCATTGCTTCGGCGCGATCAGGACGTGTGTAGGTTTTCATTTGCAGCGGGTCATAGCTGGATGCATCCACATTGAAGTGAGTGATACCCAGTTCTTGCAAATAGGCCACTAATGTTTCAAGGCGTTTGAACAAGCGCACCTGACCACTGCGTTGCGCTGCGAGCGAACTTGCTTTGCTTCCCTGATGAATTTGAATCGACCAGCCACCAGGCTTGGCGATGATACGTGTGCTGCTGACCGAACCGTTTTCAATCAGGCGCGTCAGGGTGCTGTGATCGATGGTTTCAGTGGTCATGACGGCGAACTCTTTGCTGAACAATGGCTGCCATCGTACGCAATCAATAGTAGTTTGCAAAATTCAACTCCTGCACTGGACGCCGGGTGTCCCGCATCGATGTTCTTTGGTGAGGCAGGCGCCACTTATTGGGAGCGCACCTGCCTGAGATTTTTCAGACTGGCGCTTTCCAATTGAGCATTTGCTGCTGCGCGACTTGCAGCAGACCACAGCCATCCTGCGTCAGCAGATAGAGGGCGTGGGTGATGTGGGCGATGTCTTCGACGTCGGTTTGTTTGAAGCTGAGGCAGTAGTGGGTTTTAAGCAGGTCGCTGGAGGCGCGCAGGCGCTGGACGGCGCATTCGAGGATGTCGTGCGGGTGGGCCGCAGTTTCGATGATCAGGGGCTTGGTGTCGGTGAGGTTGGATTCGAGTGGGCGGTAGCGATCGGGGGCGAGCGGGTTCCATGCGTTCATTATGTTTGGCCTCGAAATATGTCATGAGAATCCGCGCCCACCGTGACCAAGCGATAGGTGGCGGACTGCGTTCGGGTTGGTCAACCAGTGAGGCACTCACAACCGGTACGCCCGAAGGCGTCCCGAGCTCAGCCGCCATAAAGCGTGCCGACACAAAAAGCGCCAGCAGCGTACAACGAGTGCGAGTGCACAACTCATACGGGTGACCAAGCCCGAACCGCTGATTTGACAGCGACAGTCACGACTATAGGTTTGAACTACCAAGCGCCGATAGGCGGCAACGGGGTCCAGACTTGTAGGAACGGGACGAAGATCAGATAAGAGATTGCTGTAGGTTTTTTCGCTCGCTCACCGTCAACCAAGATTCTTGTACGCCGCCTCATCCAGCACACTGGTCGTCAGCCCGGTTTCGGGTGTGTAAATCGAACCTTTCACCGCTGAAAACGGCACACCTTTGCTACCCAGCGACACATAACGTTCGTCTTGGTCCAATTCGGTGAAGTAGGTGTACGAACACTTTTCCATGGCCTGGTATTTCGCGGCGGCCCTGACGATGGCGTCGGTGTGCTGGCGCAGGTCAGTGTCGCTCAGGTTCAGGGTTTTGCTCAGCGGCGTGCCCCAGCGCTGGAGGCACACTTCGGCGAAGTGGCGGACGATCAGGCCGGGTTCGGCCAGCACGTTAGGGCCGCTGTCGCCGTCAGCGGCGGCGTTGCCCACCAGTGTGGCGTGGCGGCCGGGCATCGGGAAAACGCTGGTTTTGGTGCCAGTGGCGGTTTGCGGGATGACGCAACTGAAGCCTTTGGAGCGCTCGTTCCGGGCATAAAAGCCGACATATTCTTTGACGTTGGCATTGAGTTTCACCCGGTGTTCCTGAAAATTGCCGATGCCCGGAACCGGGTCAATGGCGAAGATCTTGACCGGAATGTTCTTCAGTGCGTCGTCGGCGTACAAGGCGTTGGCCAACATGTGGCAACTGACGCCGCCGCGACTCCATCCCACCAGGTTGACTTGAGTGGGAATGACACCGTCCTTACGGTACGTCTTGATGATTTGTTCCTGTAACGTTTGCTGAGTAACGCTTCGCTCTCCGTAGTTATATTTTCGCCACATCCACGAGCCTTCGATTTTTACGTCTTCGATGGGAATGCCGGCAGCTTTCAGTCGGTTGTATTCTGCTTCGGTCAGTTGTTCACGCTGCCAGTCGCATTTGCCTTTGATAATGTTCACGGCATGTTGGACGTTCTCCTCCCAACCTTTTCCGAGCA
Source organism: Pseudomonas baetica (assembly GCF_019733355.1). Lineage (GTDB taxonomy): Bacteria > Pseudomonadota > Gammaproteobacteria > Pseudomonadales > Pseudomonadaceae > Aquipseudomonas > Aquipseudomonas baetica_A. The sequence continues at coordinate 144,551 of NZ_JAIHLQ010000011.1, forward strand.
GCGTACCGCTCAGGTTGTAATCGCCGGACTCGGTAAACAGTTCATCGGCCTGCAAATTGCTGGTGCCCGGGCCGTCGACGACGACCCATTCGGCAAACTCCCGGCCGCTGTGGTGCGAAGCAAGCGTGGAAACCAGTTCGCCGTTCCAGTAGTTCGGATTGTTCGTATCAAATCTGGTGGAGCCAGTACCGCAAAAAAAGACAGTTAAAGTCGTCATGTTTGTTGCTCTTTTAATGGAAGAGCAATCAATCTAGTGCGGTTCATTTTTGTGGTGAAGCAGTGGGTTGTTGCCAAGTTTGTTGCGTGTTGTTTTTTAGTTTTTATTATTGACTTTGAATTTCGCCACTTCCAGTAGTTCGCAACCATCCTGAGTCAATAAATAAAGCGCATTGACGATGTTGGGAATGTCTTTGACATCCGCTTGTTGAAAACACATGCAGTAAAGCGTTTCCAGCAGATTGTTGGCGGCGCACAGTCTTTGTTGAGCGGCATTGAGCAAGTCTTCATGGCTGGCGTCAGTGTCGATAACCAGCACCGGATTGTCGCTGTAGGTGGTTTTCAAGCGGCGATAGCGGTTGATGGGTGGATGCAGTGAGTTCATGGATGAAGTCTGTCCTTTGAGAAGTCGCTACGGCGAGATTCAGTCGCGCCGGCCACTATAGGAGGGTGTTGCGCAGCGGGACAAGACGGCCAGGATGGACAGCGTTTGTAGGGGGTTTTCCGGGGGATCAGGTATTTGCCCTACATGTTTTCATGACCTTTTTAAGGCAAAACCCTTATATGGGAAATTTCCCACGGCTTTATCAGGCACTTCTGGGTAAACATCTGTATTGTGCGCGCCAGAATCTGTGGGACGTTTCCAAACGTCCGATACACGCTTAAAGGGAATTAGGTATGCAGTGGCTACGAATGGCCTTGATCATATTGCTGTGGGCTATTGGCTACCGTTTGACATTGGCAGCTGATATTGGCAACGCACTGGTACTGGATCATCTGGATCGAACCGGTTGGCCGGGTGCACTGACCAACCAGGCGAATGTCGACACGGCCTCTCGCGCCGAAGTGCTGATGTTCGGCAAAGCCTTGCTCGCCAGCGAAGCGCTGGACGAGTCGGGTTTGAAGCAACGGCTGGGCGTGCCGCAAGTGCAGCTCAAGTCGATCAGGCAAGTGCGCAACGATCTCTGGGATCGTTTGCTGAGCACCTATCGCAACGCCAGTCAGGACTGTGACGGGCAACCCTTTTGTCCACAGGTGCGTAGCATCTCCGATCTGCGCCAACTGGCGGCGGCGTTCACCGGAGACATCAGCCCGGCCCATGCGCTGTGGGCGAGCAAGAGCCTGGATGTGCATGAGCAAATGTTGAACGAGCAGTTGCGCGTGGCGGTGTTGCGGCCCTGAGTTCTGGATTTCGTGTTGCTTGGGCGGGCCGCCTCCCGGGCACTGAGCTGTGCGCGCCTTTCGCTGTATCATTCCGTATCGATTTGGCCCCCGACCTTTTCTCGACTCGCTGCGATCGCCCGCTAGGCTGTTGGCATGGCAGCGGTCAAAGGAGTGACAGCGAATGCACAACACCCTGGAACAGGTTTTTGGTTATCCACAGTTTCGACCCGGACAAGAGGCCGCCATCAGCGCGGTGCTGGCCGGGCGCTCGGCGGCGGCGATCTTTCCCACCGGTTCCGGCAAGTCCCTTTGCTATCAATTATCGGCGCTGATGCTGCCGAATCTGACCCTGGTGGTTTCGCCGCTGTTGGCGCTGATGCAGGATCAATTGGCGTTCCTGCAGCGCCACGGCATTTCGGCGGGCAGCATCGACTCGGCGCAGAGTCGAGATGATGCCAATGACGTGATGGCCCGCGCCCGTTCGGGTGAATTGAAGATTCTGATGATTTCGGTCGAGCGTCTGAAAAACGAGCGCTTCCGCAATTTCCTGCAGCAGGTGCCGATCTCTTTGCTGGTGGTGGATGAGGCGCACTGCATCTCGGAGTGGGGCCACAATTTTCGCCCCGACTACCTCAAACTGCCGGACTACCAGCGCCAGTTCAATATCCCGCAAGCCTTGCTGCTGACCGCCACCGCCACGCCGAAAGTCATCGCCGACATGCAGGCAAAATTTGCCATTGCCGCTGACGATGTGGTGACCACCGGTTTCTACCGGCCCAATCTCAATTTGCTGGTGGAACCGGTGCGTGGGCAGGACAAGCGCCGGCGTCTGGTGGAGTGGATGGCCGAGCGTCCGGGCCAGCCGAGTATCGTTTATGTGACCTTGCAGAAAACCGCCGAACACATCGCTGAACACCTTGAACGCAACGGTATTCAGGCTGAGGCCTATCATGCCGGTCTGCCCCACGATAAGCGTGAAGGTATCCAGAAACGCTTCATGGCCGGGCAGTCCAATTGCATCGTCGCGACCATCGCCTTCGGCATGGGCATCGATAAAAGTGATATCCGCAATGTGGTGCACTTCGACCTGCCCAAATCCATCGAAAACTACAGCCAGGAAATCGGCCGCGCCGGGCGTGACGGGCAGCCTTCGGACTGTCTGGTGCTGGCCAATCGCGACAGCCTCAATGTGCTGGAAAACTTCGTCTACGGCGACACGCCGGAACGCGAAGGCGTTCGTTATGTACTCGATGAATTGAAAGCTTCGGCACCGCAAGGGCAGTGGGAGTTTCTGCTCGGGCCATTGGCAGATCACAGCAACATCCGTGCGTTGCCCCTGAAGACTTTGCTGGTGCAATTGGAGTTGCGTGGCTTGATCGCACCGCGTTACGCCTATTACGCCGAATACCGTGTCAAATACCTGCTGGAGCCCGAGGCGTTGCTTGAGCGTTTCGAGGGCGAACGCCGGGATTTCGTCGCGGCGATCATCCACACCTCAAGTCGGGCGCGAACCTGGGCTACGGTGGATTTCGAGGCGATGTATACGCAGTATTCGGCCGAGCGTAATCGGGTGGTGAAGGCGCTGGATTACTTCCAGGAAAAGCGCTGGGTCGAGCTTGAGAGCAAGCAGATGACCGAGGTCTACAGTTTGTTGCAAAGTGACTTCGACAGCGACGTTCTGAGTGCAGAGTTGCACGATGTTTTCACTCGCCACGAGCAAACCGAAGTCGCGCGGATTCACGCCATGCTTGATGTGTTCGCTACCGAACGCTGCCTGGGTTATCGCCTGGCGGAGTACTTCGGCGATCACAATGCCCCTGAGCGCTGTGGGCATTGTTCGGTGTGCCATGGGCACATTGCCCGGTTGCCGGCGCCACCGGAACTGCCTGCGCTTGTGGATAAAAGTTTTGCGGCTCTGTGCGGTGATTTTATCCACAAGCATGAGCAGCACACGGGCCATGCGCCGACGGCCGAACGACTGACGCGGTTTCTGTGCGGGATCAGCGTGCCGCTGTTCACCAAGCTCAAGGCGCGGACGATTTCCGGGTATGCGGCGTTGGAGGAGTATCCCTTCGCTGAGGTGCGAGGCTGGGCCGACAATCACTTGCTCGACTGAACCGAGAGTTCTGTGGGAGCGAGCCTGCTCGCTTCCACAGGGATTGTTGTGATCGAGCAGAGCTGCATCCATCCGCTGAATGTCGATCATCACGGTAATAAACTTCAAAAACCGTCGCTGGCTGACTATGGTGAGACCAGTCTTTGGATCGCCAACAAGAGAACAACATGAGCCAGACATTCGGTATTGAGCAGGCTGCCGTGATCGGTGCGGGGACCATGGGGCGCGGCATTGTCATGTGCCTGGCCAACGCTGGGGTGACGGTGCAGTGGGTCGACAACAATCCACAGATGCTTGAGCAGGCGCTCGCCACGGTGGCGGACACTTACGCACACAACGTGCGTCAGGGGCGCATTGATCAGGCTGAGGCAGATGCGCGGCTCGCCCGGGTCAGTGCGGCGGCGGATTACACGGCGGTCCGCAATGTCGATCTGGTGATCGAAGCGGTGTACGAAAACCTTGAGCTGAAGCAGAAGATTTTTCGCGAACTCGATGGCCTGCTTAAGCCCGAAGCGCTGCTGGCGAGTAATACGTCGGCGCTGGATATCGATGCGATTGCTGCCGCCACCCGTCGCCCTGAGCAAGTCCTGGGCCTGCATTTCTTCAGTCCGGCGCACATCATGAAACTGCTTGAAATCGTCCGTGGCGCGAAGACTTCACCCGCCGTGCTGCACGCCGCGCTGGCGCTGGGCGAGCGCATGGGCAAGGTCAGTGTGGTATCGGGCAACTGCCACGGTTTTATCGGCAATCGCATGCTCCATCCGTATGTGCTTGAAGCACGCAAGATGTTGCTGGAAGGGGCTTACCCACAGCAGGTCGACGCAGCCTTGCAGGGCTTTGGTTTTGCCATGGGGCCGTTTCGCATGTACGACGTGGTCGGTATCGATCTGGAGTGGCGTGCGCGTGAGTTGGCCGGCAAGGGCCAGGATGCTCCGCAAGTTCAGGTGGATAATCGCTTGTGCGAGATGGGCCGGTTTGGTCAGAAATCCGGCAACGGTTATTACCACTACGAGCCGGGCAGTCGTCAGGCTGAGCATGATCCCGAGGTCGATGCGTTGGTGTTGCGGGTCAGTGAAGCATTGGGTTTCCAGCGTCGTGACATCGGCTCGGAAGAGATTCTTGAGCGGTGTTTGCTCGCGCTGGTCAACGAAGGGGCAAAGATTCTGCAGGAAGGCATTGCCGAGTCGGCGCATGACATTGATCTGGTCTATCTGAACGGCTATGGCTTCCCGGCGGACAAGGGCGGGCCTATGGCCTGGGCGGATCGGCAAGGGCTGGCGGATATTCATCAGCGCTTGCTGGCGCTGGAGACACGGCAGGGCGATCAGTGGAAACCGGCGCGGTTGATCGGTGAGTTGGCAGCGCAGGGGAAGGGTTTTGCCGACCGTTGAATGATGTGGCGCCATTACTGGCGCCTTCGCAGGCAAGCCCGCTGCCACAGGTATAGTGGTCGTCCTCACTGTCAGCGTGAGGTCGATCAATACGAGAACTACGCATGAACCAACGCACCGACTACCCGCATTTCCAACCCATCACCACGCGCTGGCACGACAACGACGCCTACGGCCACGTCAACAACGTCACCTATTACAGCTTCTTCGACACTGCCGTGAACACTTACCTGATTCAGGTCGGTGGGCTGGATATCCATGACGGTGAGGTGGTGGGCTTTGTGGTCAGTTCGGCGTGTGACTACTTTGCTTCCATCGCTTTCCCGGACTTGATCGAGATCGGTCTGCGGGTGGGCAAACTGGGCAACAGTTCGGTGCAATACGAATTGGCAGTGTTCAAGGTCGGCGAAAGCGAGGCGTGTGCGGCCGGGCGTTTCGTGCATGTGTTTGTTGATCGGGCGAGCAATCAGCCAGTGCCGATCCCGGTGCAATTACGCCAGGCGCTGGAATATCTGGTGAGGTGACAAGCAAAAAAAATCGCAGCACTGGGGCTGCGATTTTTGCTTTACCGGCCAACGAGGTATTCAGGCCTCAGTCGCGATAGTACTTGTGGTGTTTGCGGTGGCCGTAGGCATGGCCGCGACCTGGATGACGGTCGCGATAGTAACCACGGTCACGATCACGACCGCGATCGTAATGACGACCATCGTCGTTGCTACTGTTGCCCATGTAGTTGCCCAGCGCGCCACCGGCACCGCCACCCGCTGCGGCGCCAATCAGGCTGCCGGTGGAGCCGCCCACGCTGCGGCCGACCACGTTACCGCCGGCTGCGCCCAGCGCGCCACCGATGGCCGCTTCGCCACGGCTGTGTTTGTTTGCGCCAACGGCGCTACCACCCGCGCCGCCCAGGGCCGCGCCAATGGTGGAACCTGTATTGCCGCCTAACGACTGACCGACGACCGAGCCAAGAACCCCGCCCAATGCGCCGCCCACACCTGCTTCGGTGGTGCCGCCAGCAGACGCGAAGCCACTGACCAGGCCAAGGGACAACAAGAGAATCGAGGAGAACTTCATAGGTGAGCCTCAAAGGGATGACGGCGCGATCCTGAGGCTCTGTCACGAGCGTGACAATCTAAATCCGACGAGTAACACGACTTGTATGCAATTGTGCAAGTTACTGTTTTAACTGCGGAACTTAACCGATTTTCGCCGGTCTTTACCTACTTCGGACTGGCCGCTTTTGTGAAAAAGCGGCCTTTTTTTTCGGCGGTGGAAAAGTGTTTGAGCTTAAGAAGTGCATTGACTGAACCGACGCGTTCTCGAGCAAGCCTGCTCCCACATTGAAATGCATTCCAATGTGGGAGCGAGCTTGCTCGCGAAGAGGCCGGAACAGGCACCGTATCAAGCCGACTTGGCCATGATCAGCCCGGTCTCGCTCGCCGCTTCCAAGCGAATCGCAATGAACTTCGACGTCGGCGTATGGCTGCCATCCCCAGTGCTTTCCAGCGGCACCAGCGGATTCACTTCCGGGTAATACGCGGCGGCCTGGCCGGCCGGAATATCAAACGCCAGCAGCGTAAAGCCCTTCACCCGACGCTCACGACCATCGTCCCAGATCGAAACGATGTCGGCCTTCTGCCCCGGCCGGAAGCCCAGGCGAATGATGTCGGCTTCGTTGACGAACAGCACGTCGCGCTGGCCTTTCACCCCGCGATAACGGTCGTCGAGACCATAAATCGTGGTGTTGTACTGATCGTGGGAGCGCATCGATTGCAGGATCAGATCCGGCAGTTGCCCGGTGGCGCGGGTGCGTTCGTGGACCAGATCCTTGGGCAGCATGTTGGCGCGGAAATTGGCGCGGCCCGACGGGGTGCTCCACTTACGTGCTCCGGCGCTGTTACCGAGGTAGAAGCCGCCCGGGTTTTTGATCTTCTCATTGAAGTCTTTGAAGTTCGGGATGGTGTCGGCGATCAGATCGCGAATGCGTCCGTAATCGGCCACCAGCCAGTTCCAGTCCACCGGTTTACTGCCCAGCGTGGCAGCGGCGATACCGGCAATGATCGACGGTTCCGAGCGCATCTGGTTCGACAGCGGCTGCAATTGGCCGTTAGAGGCGTGAACCATGCTGAACGAGTCTTCCACGGTGACGGCTTGTGGGCCTTCGGTCTGGATGTCGATGTCGGTGCGGCCCAGGCACGGCAGGATCAGCGCGTCTTTACCGTGGGCCAAATGGCTGCGGTTGAGTTTGGTGCTGATCTGCACGGTCAGGTCGCAATTGCTCAGCGCCGCGAACGTGCGAGGGCTGTCCGGTGTGGCTTGGGCGAAGTTGCCGCCCAGACCGATAAAGACCTTGGCGCGACCTTCGGCCATGGCATGGATCGCCTCGACCACGTTGTGCCCGTTTTCACGCGGCACCTTGAACTGGAAACGCCGCTCAAGGGAGTCGAGGAACGCCACGGGCGGGCGCTCGTTGATGCCCATCGTGCGGTCGCCCTGCACGTTACTGTGACCGCGCACCGGGCACAGGCCTGCGCCGGGTTTGCCGATGTTGCCGCGCAGCAGCATCAGGTTGGCGATTTCCTGGATGGTCGGCACCGAATGACGATGCTGGGTGATGCCCATCGCCCAGCACATGATCACGTTCTTGCCTTTGGCGTACATGCGCGCCGCTTGCTCGATCTCGACCAGGGTCAGACCGGACTGCTCGACGATCTGCTCCCACGGCGTGTCGTCGACAACGCCCAGGTATTCCAGCACGTTGGCGCTGTGTGCATTGAGGAAGTCGTGATCGAACACTGCAGGCGCGCCAGCCTTCTGCGCGTCGCGCTCCCATTGCAGCAGGAACTTGGCCATGCCGCGCAGCACCGCCATGTCACCGCCCAAGGCCGGACGGAAGTACGCGGTGTTGGTCGGCTTGTCGCCGTTGGTGAGCATTTCGATCGGGTGCTGCGGGTGTTGGAAACGTTCCAGACCGCGCTCTTTCAGCGGGTTGATGCACACCACTTGCGCGCCGCGTTTCACCGCTTCACGCAGGGGTTCGAGCATCCGTGGATGGTTGGTGCCGGGGTTCTGGCCCCAAACGAAAATCGCGTCGGCGTGTTCGAAGTCATCGAAGGTCACGGTGCCTTTGCCGACGCCGACACTCTGCGCCAATGCCACGCCGCTGGCTTCGTGGCACATGTTCGAGCAGTCAGGGAAATTGTTGGTGCCAAAGGCACGCACGAACAACTGATACAAGTAGGCGGCTTCGTTACTCGCGCGACCCGAGGTGTAGAACTCGGCCAGATCCGGGCTTGGCAGATTTTGCAGGTGTTTGGCGATGAGCGCGTAGGCGTCGTCCCAACTGATCGATTTGTAGCGATCGGTCTGGGCGTCGTAGACCATCGGCTCGGTCAGGCGGCCCTGATACTCAAGCCAGTAATCGCTCTGTTCCAGCAGCGAAGTCACGCTGTGTTTGGCGAAGAACTTGGCATCCACGCGACGCTTGGTCGCTTCCCAGTTCACCGCTTTGGCGCCGTTCTCGCAGAACTTGACCATCCCGCTTTCCGGCGAATCACCCCAGGCGCAACCCGGGCAGTCGAAGCCGCCGTTCTGGTTGGTCTTGAGCATCATGCGCAGGTTTTTCAGCGCGTTGTCGCTGGTCAACCAGGCCTGGGCCACACTGATCAGGGCACCCCAGCCGCCGGCAGCGCCTTTATAGGGCTTGTAGCGCGGGACAGGTTTCTGGTCGGCTTGATGATGTTGGCTCACGCTTGATTCTCCATCGCGGGGCTATACACCCGCGGCGCACTTTTCTGCGGCAGGTGGATGAGATTGAGGTTGTGCCGACGGGCCCATTGCACGGCAAGGCCCGTAGGCGCGGACAGGCTGACCAGGGTCTGGATGCCGGCGCGCAAAACTTTCTGGATCAATTCGAGGCTGCAACGGCTGGTGACAATCGCCAGACCGCCCTCGGTGGGTATCTGCTGGCGGATCAAGCCACCGATCAGTTTGTCGAGGGCGTTGTGCCGGCCGATGTCTTCGCGACCGAGCAGCAACTCGCCGCTGGCGTTCATGAACACCGCCGCATGCACCGCACCGCAGTGCTGACCCAGCGGCTGGAAGGCGCCGATGCGCTGGCGCAAACCGTCAAGCCTGGCGATGGGTGGCAAGGGCGCGCCGGGCAAGATCTTCAGGTCAGGCAGCGCCTGTTCCACCGCTTCGACGCCGCACAGGCCGCAACCACTGGTGCCGGCCAACTGGCGCCGCTGTTGCTTGAGGTTCCAGAAGGCGCGGTTGGCGATGGTCACCTGTGCATATTGCGCAGAACCAGCGCCGGTCAGTTTCAGGTCATAAATGTCGTTGGCGTCTTCGATGATGCCGCTGCCGAGGCTGAAACCGACGATGAAGTCCTCAAGGTCGGTCGGCGTCACTAGCATGACTGCCTGGCTGATGCCGTTGTAGGCAATCGCCAACGCCACTTCCTCGGCCAGCGCGGTGCTGGCCGATTCCTGTAGGGGCAGATCGCTGTAGCTGTAGGTCTGGCTGGCTGCGGGCGCGGGCGTTTCGAGTGCAGGCGCCGCGCAGGCTGGGCGCTTGGCGTTCATGGCATCACCAACGGATTGATCAACGCTAAGACTAGGCGCGGCAAGATGTCGCGTCTAATCGCTACTTTCGATCTACCGATAGATGACGTCGATCAAGAGTCGCTTGGTGATTTCTGATACAGCGCGAAACAGGCTTCTGCCAGCGCCGATCGCGGGGCGCCTCGTCGCATGATCAGGCCCAGCGGGGCGAGGGTCTGGGCGCTTTCGATCGGTTGCAGGCGCAGGTGGTCGGTGAGTTTTTCCAGGCCGGCGTCGAGCGGCATGATCGCGCAGCAAAACCCGCCGTGCACCGCTTGTAACAATTGATGCACGGCGTCGGTTTGCAACAACGGCTGCGGGGTCAGGTTCCGACTGTGGAAGTTGTGGTCGATGGACTGGCGGAAATGCATGCCGCTGGTGAGCATCCCCAACGGCAGTTCGATCAACGCCTCCCAACTCAACGGCGCTTCGCCGAAGGTGAAGGAGCGCTGATCGTAGAGCAGGCCCATGTGGGTTTCGCTGAAGGCCAGGGATTCGAAACGCTCATTATCCAGACGATCGAGATAGGACACGCCAAGGTCGATACGGTTGTTCGCCAATTGTTCGAGGATCTGCTCGGAACTCAACGCCGACATTTCGAAACGCAGGTTCGGGTGCGCACTGTGCAAACGCTGCATCAGCGGCAGTGGATCGAAGCTCGACAGCGGCACGATGCCTAAACGCAACGTACCGATGAGGTTGCCGCGACAGGCCGCCGCTTCCGCCTGCAAGCCGTCATAAGCCGCCAGCACCGTGCGCGCCCACGCCAGCACGCGCTCCCCCGGCGCGGTGAAGCCTTCGAAGCGTTGCCCCCGGTTGACCAGCGGCAAATCGAGTTCTTCTTCAAGGCTGCGCAGACGCATCGACAGGGTCGGCTGGGTGATGTGGCAACGCGCGGCGGCCTGGCCGAAGTGGCGGGTTTCGTCGAGGGCGATGAGGAATTTCAGTTGCTTGATGTCCATCTTCGCTCCGAAGGGTGTTGGCAGGGGTGGACGATTCTAACGCTTGTGGCTGGGGTGGGTCATTGGTCGGCGTGGAACCGTATTTGGCTAAGGTGGTCTAGGCTTTGACGTCTGACCCCTTTTATTCCATGGAGTGAAACACGATGAGCCTATTCAGCTTTTTGAAAGATGCCGGTGAAAAAATCCTTGATGCGCTCACGCCGGACAAGGCCCAAGCCAACGGTGAGGCGCTGACCAAGCATGTGCAGGACGCGCTGACCGGAATCGACACGTCGAAGATTCAGGTCAAGGTTGAAGGCGAGAAAGTCATTGCCACGGGTGAAGCGGCCAGCCAGGAGGAAAAAGAAAAAATTCTGCTCGCACTGGGCAACGTTGTCGGTGTCAGCGGCGTAGACGACCAGATCACCGTGACCGGTGGTGTTGCAACCGCCGCGAAATTTGTCACCGTCGAGAAGGGTGACACGCTGAGCGCGATTTCCAAAAACGTGTACGGCGATGCCAGCAAGTTCAACAAGATTTTCGAGGCGAACAAGCCTCAGCTCAAACACCCGGACAAGATCTATCCGGGGCAGGTACTGCGTATTCCTGAGTAAGACTCAAGGCCGCTTTCGCGAGCAAGCCCGCGCCCACAGAGGAACGTATTCCAATGTGGCAGCGGGCTTGAACTCGCGAAGCAGACGACCCGTTCTAGAGCCCTGCAATCAAATCGCGGTAGTCCTCGACCGCCGCAAACTCAGCGGTGTCCTTAGGCCCCTTGCGGCTGTCTGGTTCCTTCACCGCCAGTAAATGCGTCACGCCGAAATCACGCGCACTGCGCAGGATCGGCAAGGTGTCGTCGATAAACAGGCTGCGCGCCGGATCAAAGCCGATATCGGCCTGCAAGGCGTCCCAGAACTGCGGATTTTCCTTGGGGTAACCGTAATCGTGCGAGCTGATCAGCCGCTCGAAGTACGGCGCCAGTTCGATCCGTTCCAGTTTCAGCGACAACGAATCGCGGTGCGCGTTGGTGATCATGATCACCCGTTTTCCCGCCTGCTTTATCGCCGCCAGAAAGGTATCGGCATCCGGGCGCAGGGCGATCAAGTGCGCGGTTTCCTGTTTCAGTTCACGCACCGACAGTTTCAGCTCGGCACTCCAGAAATCCAGGCAATACCACTGCAACTGGCCGGCATGTCGCTCAAACAGCGGCTGCAACTCCATCTCGGCCATGGCGCGGCTCACGCCGTGCAGTTCGGCGTAGCGTTGGGGCAGGTGTTCCAGCCAGAAATGGTTGTCGAAGTGCAGATCCAGCAACGTGCCGTCCATGTCCAGCAGAACGGTATCGATGTCAGACCACGGTAAAGAAGGCATGGCAACGTCTCGAGCGGTAGAAAGATATCCGACGTAAACAATCGGGAAAGCCGCGTTATAGTAGCGCGTTCACGCCAAGGAGCTTTGCATGCGCCAGAAACCCACCGTACTCGCCCGCGAGATCGTCGCCACCAGTCGCCTGTTTTGCGTCGAAGAACTGAAGTTGCGTTTTTCCAATGGCGTGGAGCGCACTTATGAGCGGCTGGTCGGCAAGGGCGCGGGTTACGGCGCGGTGATGATCGTGGCCATGCTCGACGCCGAACACGCGGTGTTGGTCGAGGAGTATTGCGGCGGTACTGATGAATACGAATTGTCTTTGCCCAAAGGTTTGATCGAGCCGGGCGAAGATGTGCTGGCGGCGGCCGAGCGTGAGCTCAAGGAAGAGGCCGGTTTTGGCGCGCGGCAACTGGAACATCTGACCGAGTTGTCGCTGTCGCCCGGTTACATGAGCCAGAAGATTCAAGTGGTGCTGGCCACTGATCTTTACGAGGAGCGGCTTGAGGGCGACGAGCCCGAGCTGATGCGGGTCGACAAGGTCAATCTGCGCGAGTTGTCGGCATTGGCAATGAATCCGCAGTTTTCCGAGGGCCGCGCTCTGGCCGCGCTGTATCTGGCCCGTGACCTGCTGACCCAGCGTGGATCCTTTCAATCATGAGTGAAGTGTCGATGAATTTTCCCCATCCGTTGATGGCGCCGGTGGTCGAGTTGGCATTGCAGGCCGGTGAGGCGATTTTGCCGTTTTGGCGATCAGGTGTTGAAGTCACCGCCAAGTCGGATGATTCGCCGGTTACGGCGGCCGACCTGGCCGCACACCACCTGATCGTCGCCGGGCTGAAGGCGCTCGATCCAAGCATCCCGGTATTGTCCGAAGAGGACGCCGACATCGCGCAAAGCGTTCGCGCCGGGTGGCAGCGCTGGTGGCTGGTGGACCCGCTCGATGGCACCAAAGAGTTCATCAGCGGCAGTGAAGAATTTACCGTCAACATTGCGCTGATCGACAACGGTCGGGTGGTGTTTGGCGTGGTGTCGATGCCAACCAACGGTCGTTTCTATGTCGGCGGTGCCGGGCTCGGTGCCTGGCGTTGTGACAAGGGCGGTACGCCGGTTTCGATTCAGGTGCGTGATGTGCCAGCCCCGGGTGAGGCGTTCACGGTGGTGGCCAGCCGCCGGCATTCGAGTCCCGAGCAGGAACGCTTGCTGGCCGGGTTGAGCGCCAGTCTGGGTGAGCTGCAATTGGCCAATATCGGCAGTTCGTTGAAGTTCTGCCTGTTGGCCGAGGGCGCGGCGGATTGCTATCCGCGCCTGGCGCCGACTTCGCAATGGGACACGGCGGCGGCGCAGGGCGTGCTCGAAGGCGCGGGCGGTGAGGTGCTGGACTTGCAGGGTGAGGCGTTCTGTTATCCGGCGCGGGAATCGCTGCTCAATACGTCGTTTCTGGCACTGCCGGCGAAGGCGGCGTGGCGTACCCGGTTGCTGGAACTCGCCCGTTCCTGAGCGGTGAATGAACCATTGTGGCGAGTCCCTTCCTCGCCACAAACGCTGGGTGAGTTCCTGAGGGTTAGCGGTGCAGGACGTACTGCCCGCTAAATGTCACCGCATCCTCATCACTGCCGGCATTGACGATCCGCGTATTCAAGGTCAATCGCGCCCGGCCATAACGCTGATACATCGCCAGAAATTTCTTCCACACCGCCGCATCCGGCGCCAGGCAGATCGCGGTGGCGTCCCCCGTCACTGGCAGCGGATAACTGATCTGCCCTTGCTGAATGACGATGTGCCCGTCCTCGATCCCTTCTTCCTTCAGCCGCAAATGCAACCAGCCCCACCCGGCCAACACCGCGCCGCAGTAGAGGCTGCCGCCGAACATGGTGCTCTTGTGGTTGACGTTGGCGTCCAGCGGCAAATGCAGGCTCAATTGCTGCGCCTGCCAGTCGAGCACTTTGAGGCCCATCGCCTGGGTCAGGGGAATGTCGTGATGCAGGACCGATTGCAGATAGCGGCTGTCACGGTTCATTCGGTTTCGTCTCCTTGGGCGCCACTGTCGGCAAAACTCAAGCCGTGTTTGCGCAGCTTGTCGTGCAAGGTCTTGCGTGGAACGCCGAGGGCTTCGGCGAGGCTGCGCACCGAGCTGTGGGAGCGCGCCAGTTCGGCGGCAATCAACGATTTCTCGAAGTTTTCCACTTGCTCGCTGAGTCCGCCACTGATGACTTCCACGGTCGTGCCGCTGCCCTCGACGCCCGTGTTATCCAGCGCCAGTTCAAGACCGAGAGCGAAACGCTCGGCGGCATTTTGCAGTTCACGCACGTTGCCAGGCCAGGTGTGGCGCAGCAGCAAGGCGCGGTGTGGCGGTTGCAGTTCGTGGGGCGGCAAACCGTGGCGAGCGCTGGCTTCATCGGCGTAGTGCTGGAACAGCACCAGAGCGTCTTCGCCACGCTCGCGCAGCGGTGGAATGCGCAGCGGCGCGACGTTGAGGCGGTAATACAAGTCGGCGCGGAAGCGGCCCTGATCAGCGGCTTGGCGCAGGTCCTCCTTGGTCGCGGCGATGACGCGGATGTCCAGCGGGATCAGTTGATTGCCACCCAGGCGCTCGACTACGCGCTCCTGCAACATGCGCAGCAGTTTGACCTGCACGTCCATGCTCATGCTTTCGATTTCATCGAGGAACAGCGTGCCGCCGTTGGCGAATTCGAACTTGCCGATCCGGCGTTTTTGCGCGCCGGTGAAGGCCCCGGGTTCGTGGCCGAACAGTTCACTTTCCACCACGGACTCGGCCAATGCCCCAGCGTTGATTGCCACGAACGGGCCGTTACGGCGGCTCGACAAGTCGTGCAGCGCACGGGCGACGACTTCTTTGCCAGCGCCGGTTTCGCCGAGGATCAACACGTCAGCCTTGGTCGCCGCCAATGCACCGATCTGTTCACGCAAGCGCAGCATCGGCTTTGACTGGCCGACCAGACGCGCACTCAACTCGTTGCGGTCGCTGAGGGCCAGACGCAGGCTGCGGTTGTCCAGCACCAGTCGGCGCAGGGCCAAGGCACGGCGCACGCTGTCGAGCAGGGCGTCGCTGGCGAAGGGTTTTTCGAGGAAGTCATACGCGCCGGCGCGCATCGCTTGCACCGCCAGTGGCACGTCGCCGTGGCCGGTGATCAGCAGCACGGGCAATTCCGGGTCTTGGTCGTGCAACTCGCTCAACAATTCCAGACCATCCATGCCGGGCATACGAATGTCGCTGACGACAACGCCCGGCCAGTCGCGCTCCAGTTGTGCGGCCAAACCTTTGGCTTCGGACAGCGGCAGGATTTTGAGCCCCGCCAGATCCAGCGTCTGGCCAAGGGCCTGACGCAGGTGCGGATCGTCGTCGATCAACACCACCTGAATGCGATTGTCGATGGTCATGCACTTCGATCCTCGGACGGTTGCAGGCTGACCCCGGGCGCGCCGGCGCGCAGGCGCAGGGTTATCAAGGCGCCACCTTGCTTGTGGTTGGCGAACGACAGTTCACCACCGAAGGCGCGCATCAGGGTTTCACAGATCGCCAAGCCCAGCCCCAAGCCCTGAGTGCGGGTCTTGGTGGTGTAGAAGGGCTCGCTGGCGCGGCCGAGGGCTTCCATGCAGAACCCCGGGCCGTTGTCGCGAATGTACAGATTGACGCCCTCGGCGGTGGATTCGGCACTCAGCCACAATTTGCGTGGCGGGCCTTTTTCGGTGAGGGCATCGAGGGCGTTGGCCAGCAGGTTGCCGAGCACCTGACGCAAGCGCGTTTCCCCGGCCTCGACCCACAACGTGGCGGCGGGCAGGTCGCGGATCAGCTCAACCTCCATGCTGCGCCGACGTTTGGCCAGCAAGGCCAGCGCATCGTCCAGCGCCGGTTGCAGGGCCACGCTTTCCGGCGCGTGGCGGTCGCGACGGGCGAAGGCGCGCAGGTGCGCGATGATCGAGGCCATGCGCCCGGTCAGCTCACTGATCAGTTTGAGATTGCCGCGTGCGTCGTCGGTGCGTTGATGATCAAGCAGCACTTCGGCGTTTTCGGCGTAGCTGCGAATGGCCGCCAACGGTTGGTTGAGTTCGTGGCTGATGCTCGCCGACATCGTGCCCAGCGCCGACAGTTTGCCGGCCTGGACCAGATCGTCCTGGGCACGTACCAGTTCCTGCTGGGCCGTTTCCCGCTCCAGCACTTCCTGCTTCAAACGACGGTTGAGGCCTTCCAGATCGCTGGTGCGTTCGGCGACGCGACCTTCCAGCTCAAGCCGCGCCTTGGCTTCAAACGCGATGCGCTCCAGATAGTGGCGACGGCGCTGCATCATCAGACCGAGCAACAGCATCAACACCAACAGCGTGGCGCCGCCAATGGCCACCACCGTGCGCACCGGGCGGTCGATCAGGGTACGCGGGGCGAGGATGCTGACGCTCCAGCCGGTTTCGGCGATGTCGTGAGTCTGGATCAGCCAAGCGGTGGGGCTGAGGTTAAGCGGGCGCGGTTCTCGGGTCGGGTAGGGCTGGATCGCGGTGATGGCGGCACGTTCGGCATCGCTCAACGCGCGGGTCGAGCGGAAGCGCCATTCCGGGCGCGACGTGAGGATGACCACGCCGTTGTGGTCGGTCACCAACAGTTGTTCCGGGGTTTTGCCCCACAGGCTTTCGGTGTGATCGAGATCGACCTTGATCACCAGCACCCCCAGGATTCTCTCGCCATCGCGCACGGCGGCGGCGAAGAAGTAGCCGCGCTTGGCCGATGTGGTGCCCAGACCGAAGAAGCGTCCGAGACGTCCGGCCATGGCTTCGCTGAAATAGGGGCGGAAGGAAAAATTACGGCCGACAAAGCTGTCGTGCTTGTCCCAGTTCGACGCGGCCAGCGTCTTCCCGGTTGTGTCCATCAGGTACATGACTTCGGCACCGGTCTGCGCACTGATGTTTTTCAACAGACGGTTGGCGTTGCCTTGGGTGACCCCATCGTCTGGCGCTCCGAGCACAGCGCGCAGGGCCGGCAGTTGGCCGAGTATCTGCGGCATTACTTCGTAGCGGTGCAGGGTGCCCAGCAGGTTGGCGACGTACAGGTCGAGGGTCTGGCGGTTCTGGCCGGCCAGTTCGCTGCGGTAATAGCGCTCAGCCAGATGCTCCAGCGGCCACAGCAGCGGCGCCAGGCACAGGGCCAGAAGGGCGAGGCTGCGCCAGCGGGGTCTGCGGGGGAGAGATGGTTTCATGTGCCGGATGCGCCTGTGTGAACAGGCGCATTATGCCCGGCCTCAGGAAAAGACGTCAGCGTCCTTGAGTAGCGCTGCTGCCTGATCCTTGGCGGACAGTTTCGGCGCCTCGTCCAGTTGCCAGTCGATGCCCAGAGCAGGGTCGTCCCAGCGAATGCTGCGTTCGGAAGAAGGATCGTAGTAGTTGGTGGTCTTGTAGAGGAACTCGGCGAACTCGCTCAGCACCACGAAACCATGGGCGAAACCTTCCGGCACCCAGAGCTGACGATGGTTTTCAGCCGACAGGCGCACCGCTACCGACTTGCCGAAGTGCGGCGAGCTGCGGCGGATGTCCACGGCCACATCGAGCACTTCACCGACCGTGACGCGAACCAGTTTGCCTTGGGTGTTTTGCAGTTGGTAATGCAGGCCACGCAGCACGCCTTTTTGCGAGCGCGAGTGGTTGTCTTGGACGAATTGGGTGTCCAGACCGGTGGCGTCCTGGAACGCCTTGGCGTTGAAACTCTCGTAGAAGAAACCGCGCTCGTCACCGAACACCTTGGGTTCGATGATCAGAACACCGGGCAGATCGGTGGTGATGACATTCATGAGAATTTCCATAGGCAGATGTGAATGGCCGACATTCTTGCGCAAAGTGCCGGCGGATGCGAGCGCTTGAATAACCACGATGAGGGGTTGCGCATCCTCTGCTGCGGTGGCGATATAGGCGCCTAATAAAATTCCAGGGGTCGTTTCATGTCGCTCGCCACGTTGATTCATCGCGCCAGTTTGCCCAGCCCGCAGGTTTCGCAGGCGCAGGCCCTGCAATGGCTGGCCGAGCACTACGGGCTCAGCGGCACGTTGCAGGCCCTCGGCAGCCAACAGGATCTCAATTACCGCATCGACACTGAGCGCGGGCGGTTTGTCATGAAAATCTGCCGGGGCGATTACGCCCTTGTGGAGCTGCAAGCCCAGCACGCCGGCCTGAAATATCTGGCCGAGCACTGCGATGTGAACGTGCCCCGGGTGATTGCCGCCCATAACGGTCAGGACTTGCTGACGCTGGATGTCGACGGCGAAGCGGTGCATGTGCGGCTGCTGGATTACATCGAAGGCCAGCCGCTCACGCATCTCGATCACCTCGGCCATGAAGTGGTCGCCGGGTTTGGCAGGCTTTGTGGCGAGATGGACCTGGCGCTGGCAGGCTTCGACCATCCGGGCCTGGAACGCACGTTGCAGTGGGACGCGCGCCATGCCAGCGCTTTGATCGGCCATTTGCTGCCAGTGATCAGGGACGATCAGCAGCGCACGTTGATCGCCGACGCCGCCGAACAGGCCGAGCGCCGTTTGCAGCCGCTGGCAGACAAGCTGCCGGTGCAGGCGATCCACATGGACATCACCGATGACAACGCGGTGTGGGCACGCGACGCCCAGCGTCATTGGCAGTTGCAGGGGGTGATCGATTTTGGCGATCTGGTCCGCACCTGGCGCATCACCGATTTGTCGGTGACCTGTGCGGCGTTGCTGCATCACGCCGGTGGCGATCCGTTTGTCATTCTGCCGGCGGTTCAGGCCTATCACGCGGTCAATCCGCTGCAACACGAAGAACTGCAAGCCTTGTGGCCGTTGATCGTCGCTCGGGCGGCGGTGCTGGTGCTCAGTGGCGAGCAGCAGGTCAGCATCGATCCGGGCAACGCCTACAGCCGCGACAACCTGACCCATGAGTGGGAAATCTTCCGCGTGGCCACCTCGGTGCCGCTGGCACTGATGGAAGCGGCGATTCTCAGCGCCGTCGGTCAGCCGTTGCCGGCGATCAACAGCGAAGGATTTGTACCGTTGCTGCCGAATCTGGTCGGGCGCGAATTTGCGTTGATCGATCTCGGCGTTTTGAGCGCGCATTTCGAGGCTGGGAGTTGGGAGCAGGACGGCATCGATCAGCGTCTGTTGAACGACGCGGCGGCGGCCCATGGTTTGGCGGCGAGCCGTTATGGCCAATACCGTTTGTCGCGCACCCGGCCGGACAGCGCTGAAGAACCGGACACGTTCGCGCTGCACGTCGAATTGCGCGTGCCCACTGGCACACCCGTGGAGTCGCCGTTTGCCGGTGTGGTTCATCAGCACGCAGATGGCGTGCTGCAACTCGACGGCCCACAGCTCAGCGTGCGCTTGTGGGGCGTGACGCCTTCGCTGCACAGCGGCGCAGCGCTGGTCAAAGGTCAGGTGCTGGGCGCGGTCAGCGGGCCGTTGATCGTGCAACTGAATCGCGGTGCGCAACTGAATGCGCCGCTCTTCTGTACGCCATCGCGCGCCGCCGCGTGGCAAGCGTTGTGCCCGTCTCCTGCGGGGTTATTGGGGCTGGCCTGCGATGCCGAGCCAGAGCTGGACGCCAAGACCCTGCTTGAACGCCGCGATGCCAGTTTCGCCCGTACACAAAAACACTATTACGTCGATCCGCCGCGCATCGAGCGCGGCTGGCGCAACCACCTGATCGACATGCAGGGCCGTTCCTATCTCGACATGCTCAACAACGTGGCAGTGCTCGGTCACGGCCATCCGCGCATGGCGGCGGTCGCTGCCCGTCAATGGTCGCTCCTCAATACCAACTCACGCTTCAACTATGCGGCGGTCGCCGAGTTTTCCGAGCGCTTGCTGAAGCTGGCGCCGGAGGGCATGGATCGGGTGTTTCTGGTCAACAGTGGCAGCGAGGCCAATGACCTGGCGATCCGCCTGGCTTGGGCTTACAGCGGCGGTCGCGACATTATCAGCGTGCTGGAGGCCTACCACGGCTGGACGGTGGGTGCCGATGCGGTGTCGACCTCGATCGCCGACAACCCCAAAGCCCTCGAAAGCCGCCCGGACTGGGTGCATCCGGTGACTGCACCGAACATCTATCGCGGCGAGTTCCGTGGCCTCGATTCGGCACCTGACTACGTGCGCAGCGTCGAACATCACTTGGCGAAAATCGCCGAGCAGAAACGCCAACTGGCCGGGTTCATCTGCGAACCGGTGTACGGCAATGCCGGTGGCATCTCGCTGCCGCCGGGGTATCTGCAGCAGGTGTACGCGCGGGTCCGCGCACAGGGTGGCGTGTGCATCGCCGATGAAGTGCAGGTCGGTTACGGGCGCATGGGCCATTTCTTTTGGGGCTTCGAAGAGCAAGGAGTGGTGCCGGACATCATCGTCATGGCCAAAGGCATGGGCAATGGCCAGCCACTGGGCGCGGTGATCACTCGCCGGGAAATCGCCGAGGCGCTGGAGGCTGAGGGTTACTTCTTCTCGTCGGCCGGTGGCAGTCCGGTGAGCTGCCAGATCGGCATGGCCGTGCTGGATGTGATGGAGGAAGAAAAACTCTGGGAGAACGCCCAAGTGGTGGGCGGCCACTTCAAGGCGCGGCTCGAAGCCTTGATCGATAAACATCCGCTGGTCGGCGCCGTGCATGGTTCGGGGTTCTATCTGGGGCTGGAGTTGATCCGCAACCGCGAGACGCTGGAGCCTGCGACCGAAGAGACCTCGTTGCTGTGTGATCGTCTGCGCGAACTGGGGATTTTCATGCAGCCGACCGGCGATGACCTGAACATCCTCAAGATCAAACCGCCGATGGTGACGCCGCGGCGCAGTGTGGACTTCTTTGTCGACATGCTCGACCGGGTGCTCACCGAAGGCTTGTAAAACCCACGAACCCCTGTGGGAGCGGGCTTGCTCGCGAAAGCGGTGCTTCAGTCGACATCCAAAGTGACTGACACACTGCTTTCGCGAGCAAGCCCCACACCTTTCGTTTGGTGGTTTTAATTCGATTTGTATCGGTATTAAGTCTTTAAAATCAGACGAAATACATTTTTGTAGCTTCAAAAGCCGATATTTATCGGCTATAAAGTCGCCATTGCTCCGGCATGGCGATTTTTGTCCGGTGCGCGCGTTTTTTCTCTTCGGTCGAATCCTCGACCGTCAAAGCCTTTGCCCGGAGATGATTCATGAGCCGTATCGTTACCGTCGCCGCCACTCAGATGGCCTGTTCGTGGGATCTGGAAGCCAACCTTGAAACCGCTGAAAGGCTGGTGCGCGAAGCGGCCGCCCAAGGCGCGCAGATCATCCTGATCCAGGAATTGTTCGAGGCACCGTACTTCTGTCAGAAGCCCAACCCGGACTATCTGCAACTGGCCACGACGGTTGAAGAAAACGTCGCGATCAAGCATTTCCGCAAAGTCGCCAAAGAGTTGCAGGTTGTATTGCCGATCAGCTTCTACGAGTTGGCCGGGCGCGCGCGTTTCAACAGCATTGCGATCATCGACGCCGACGGCAGCAACCTCGGGATTTATCGTAAAAGCCACATTCCGGACGGCCCGGGCTACCACGAGAAGTACTACTTCAACCCGGGCGATACCGGCTTCAAGGTGTGGAACACCCGTTACGCGAAAATCGGCGTGGGCATCTGCTGGGATCAGTGGTTCCCGGAAGCGGCGCGGGCGATGGCCCTGCAAGGCGCGGAAATCCTGTTCTACCCGACCGCCATCGGCAGCGAGCCGCACGACAAGAGCATTTCGTCCCGCGATCACTGGCAGCGCGTGCAGCAGGGTCATGCCGGCGCCAACCTGATGCCGCTGATCGCCAGCAACCGCATCGGCCACGAAGAACAGGACGGCTACGACATCACGTTCTACGGCTCATCGTTCATTGCCAACCCGTTCGGCGAAAAAGTGCAGGAGCTGAATAAAACCGAAG
The DNA here is from genome assembly GCF_019733355.1 of Pseudomonas baetica. GTDB lineage: Bacteria > Pseudomonadota > Gammaproteobacteria > Pseudomonadales > Pseudomonadaceae > Aquipseudomonas > Aquipseudomonas baetica_A. The sequence continues at coordinate 166,253 of NZ_JAIHLQ010000011.1, forward strand.
AAGGTATTCTTGTGCACACTTTCAACCTCGACGAGCTCGAACATATTCGCAGCGCGTGGGGTTCATTCCGCGACCGCCGGCCGAATCTGTACGGCGCGTTGAAAACCCTCGACGGTTCCCTGGAGTCCTGATCCCGATGACCACATTGAAAAGTACCCCGCGCGCCGACGGCTTCCACATGCCGGCCGAGTGGGCACCCCAGACTCAGACCTGGATGATCTGGCCCGAGCGCCCGGACAACTGGCGTCTGGGCGGCAAACCGGCGCAAGCCGCACACGCGGCAGTGGCTAAAGCCATTGCCCGTTTCGAGCCGGTGACCGTGGCCGTTTCTGCCGGCCAGTACGAAAACGCCCGTGCGCGTCTGGACGTGCCGAATATCCGCGTGGTCGAGATGTCCAGCGATGATGCTTGGGTACGCGACAGCGGCCCGACGTTCGTCATCAACAACAGCGGCGAAGTGCGCGGCGTGAACTGGGACTTCAACGCCTGGGGCGGCTTTGACGGCGGCTTGTACTCGCCGTGGAACCGCGACTCACAGGTCGGCGGCAAGATCCTTGAGATCGAGCGCAGTCCGCGTTACCGCACCGAGGGTTTTGTGCTCGAGGGCGGTTCGATTCACGTCGATGGCGAACGCACGCTGATCACTACCGAAGAATGCCTGCTCAACCGCAATCGCAACCCGCACCTGAGCCGCGAAGAAATCGAAGCGGTGCTCAGCGCCAACCTGGCTGTGGATAAAATCATCTGGCTGCCGGACGGTTTGTTCAACGACGAAACCGACGGCCATGTGGATAACTTCTGCTGCTACGTGCGTCCGGGCGAAGTGCTGCTGGCGTGGACCGACGATCCACAGGATCCGAATTACCCACGCTGCCAGGCGGCGATGAACGTGCTGCAAAACAGCATCGACGCCAAGGGACGCCCGTTCACGGTGCACAAAATGCCGATTCCGGGGCCGCTGTTTGCCACCGAAGAAGAGTGCGCTGGCGTTGATCCGGTGGACGGCACGCAAGAGCGCAACCCGAGCGTGCGTCTGGCGGGTTCTTACGTGAATTTCCTGATCGTCAACGGCGGCATCATCGCGCCGAGCTTCGACGATCCGATGGACGGCCCGGCCAGGGAAATCCTGCAGAACCTGTTCCCGCAGCACGAAGTGGTGATGGTGCCGGGCCGCGAACTGTTACTGGGTGGCGGCAATATTCACTGCCTTACCCAACAGCAGCCAGCGCCGCACAAAGAGTGAGTTGAGTCGTAACAGCTTGAGTTGATTGAACAATCAGCGGGGCGACGATTCGCTTGCCCGATAGACAAAGAAGCCCGCGTCCCTGCTGGACGGCGGGCTTCTTTGTATCCGCTTGTCGACAAGTGCGAAACATTGGCATAGCTCTTGTATTGAAACTTGAGTACTAGGGAGGGAGGAGAACTTCAACAGTTCTGTCATAAACCTTGGATAACTTAGCCGCTCATTAACGGGGGGAGAGCGCCGAAATGAACGCCGAAGTGAACATAGTCAGAGCACGAACTTTGCGCCCCATGGCCGTAAACGGCAAATCGCTCCAGGTAGTCGCGCACTGGTTGAAATCCAATGGAACGCGTCAGATCAGGGAAGCTGATCCGCGCCGGATGATGATCGAGCGTTACCCCGCTGACCTGTTCAGCGAAGCAGAACTGGATGCGTTGTGGGCTGTGATGCAAGGATAAGAAAAACAACAGCGATGGGTAAAAGCGCTGCCGGGATGGCGGCGCTTTTTTATGGGCGTTGCAAAATCCAGTGTGAACACTGACTGGGGGGGCTTGCTCCCGAATGCGGTGGGTCAGTTAACGGAGATGTCGACTGACCGGACGCCTTCGGGAGCAAGCCCCCTCCCACAGGTTTTTGCGGTGAGTTAGAAGCTGTAGGTGCCCGTCATCACCACGCTACGCGGCGCTCCCGGCTGGATTTGATATTGGCTGGTGGCCGAGGCGTAATACTCGCGATCAGTGATGTTGTTCAGCGCCGCGCGCAAATCCCAGTCCTTCAAGCGATAGCCGACCAGCGCATCCCAGCGGCCATAGCCTGGCAGCACGGTGGTGTTGGCGTTGTCGGCATAGCGCTGGCCAACCAGGGTCAGACCGGTTTCTCCGTACCAGCCCATCTCCGGTTTCCAGGTCAGGAACAGGCTGGCGTTGCGCTTGGCCACGTTGTTGATGCGCTTGCCTTCCAGGCCATTGTTGTCCTTCTCGATGATTGCATCCTGCACACCGACGCCACCGCGCACATACCAGTTGCCGATGATTTTGCCGGTGCCGGTGAGCTCAATCCCGCGTGAGCGCTGAACGCCGGTCATGATGGTCAGGGTCGGATCGTTCGGATCGGTGGTGCGGCGGTTGTAGAGCTCCAGGTCATAGATCGCCAGGGTGGTGCTCAAACGGTCATCGAGCCAGTCACTCTTCACGCCGATTTCTTTCTGCTTGGTCAGCTCAGGGCTCAAGTCGTTGCTGTTACCGGCTGCGCCCGGCGTGATGCCGATCAGACCGCCGCCCACTGGCGAGAAGGTCTTGGACCACGAGGCGTAGAAGGAATGATTGTGCAGCGGCGTCCAGACCAGACCCACGCGCGGGCTGGTGCTGTGGCTGTCGCGGTCTTCGGACATGTTCCTGAGTTTGTTGGTCGACTCGATATCGAAGGTGTCGTAGCGCAGGCCGGCAAGCACTTGCCACTGATCGTTCAGGCGCAGTTGATCCTGCACGTACACCGCGCGGCTTTCGACTTCGGTGTGGCTACTGCTTGAGAGCTGCATCGCGCCGGTGTGGCGCAGGTCGCGATTGGGGTTGAACAGATCAAGCGCTGGCACAGCTTGCGCGCCCGGCGTCCGGCCGGTGGCCGCGTTATACAGCTTTGGATCGCGGCGCTGACTGCCGGTTTCGATACCCGTGAGCAGGCGATGCTCCAGGCCGAACGTGTCGAACGCGCCTTCCAGTTCCAGGTTGTTGTAGACGTTGCGAGTCGTCAGGTCCTGCTGCCAGTGCTGGCGCGTGACCTTGTTGGTCGCAGGCGTATATCCGGTGAGGTAGGTGTTGTCGAAATCACTGTCGAGTTTGAACACACCGAGGGTCTGGCGCAGTTGCCAGTTGTCGTTGAGTTCGTAAGTGAGTTTTGAACGCAAGGACTGCGTCTTGTCGTCGATGAAGTCGTGTTCGTTGCCATAAGTCGTGTCGCGGCCCACATCCGCCGGACGTCCGTTTACCCCCGGAATGCCGCGATCCGGCGTGCGGTTGTAGCGGCTGTATTCGTACTGCACCAGCCAGTTCAGGTCGGGTGTCAGTTGCCAGCTCATCGACGGCGCGAACAGTTGACGGTTACCGCTGACGCCGTCGCGGAAACTGTTTTCATCCATGTTGCCCATGTTCAGGCGCAGGCTGATGTTCTCGCTCGGGTCGGCGCTGAGGTCGGCGTACAAACTGCGCAGATCCTCGCTGCCGCCCTGGGCTTCGATGGTCGAGCGGCGGCCGGGCTCCGGCATTTTGCTCACCCGGTTGACGATCCCGCCTTGGCTGCCTCGGCCGTACAGCACGGCGGCCGGGCCTTTGAGCACTTCAACCCGTTCGACGTTGTGCAGGTCGCGCTTGTACTGGCTGTCGTCACGAATGCCATCCAGATAGAAATCGTTGCTGGCGTCGAAGCCGCGAATGCGCAAACTGTCGAAACGGGTATCGGCGCTGCTGCTGACGTTGGGCATGCCACTCAAGGCGTCGCCGATGTCGTTGGTGCCGTAGTGGGCGACGTTCGAGGTTTTGATCGAGTCGATGGCCTGCGGCACATAGCGCACCGGCGTCGATGTGCGGGTCGCGGTGTTGCTGATGGTGACGCGCGGGTCATCCGCTTGCGCTTCAGCGCTGATGGCGGTGGCGGGCAGTTCAGTCGCCGAGTAGGCAAAACCGCTGGACAGGAAAGCACAAAGCCCAAGGGTTACGGGCGTAAGACGAAACGGGGCAGGCATTGAAAAGCGCATCCGAAAGGTGGGAAGAATATCGAGCGCGCGAATGGTAATGCTTTGCATTTGCTTCCGTTAATTATTCCGAAGAAGTTCCTTGGTCTGATTGTTTCAATTTATGTCTATCTGGATACACCCGATCGTTTGCACCATTCGCCCGATTCACGAAACAGTGTGAAAGCCATTCCGGCGTTTTTCTGCAACAGCTTGAGCACTAGTCTGCCGGCATCGATTTTTCCCACTTTCCTGCCGGAGCGCTCTGATGATCCTTCACTACATTTATGACCCGTTGTGCGGTTGGTGTTACGGCGCCAAACCGCTGGTGCAAGCGGCGCAACACGTTTTGCCGGTAATCGCCCATGCGGGCGGCATGATGAGCGGCACCAACCGCCAGCGCGTGACGCCACAGTTGCGCAATTACGTCATGCCCCACGACCGGCGCATCGCCGAATACACCGGGCAGCCGTTTGGCGAGGCGTATTTCGAAGGTTTGCTGCGCGATCACACCGCCGTTTTCGATTCGACGCCACCGATTGCGGCCGTCATGGCCGCTGAGGCCATCGACGCGCGTGGTTTGCAGATGCTCGGGCGGTTGCAGACAGCGCATTACGTGGAGGGGCGGCGAATTGCCGAGCAATCAGTTCTCCTGGAACTGGCGCAGCAGATGGGATACGTCGGGGAAACCTTTCAGGCCACGGTTAAATCGGCTGATACCGAGCACCACATAAAAGCCACTCGTGGTTTGTTGGCCCAACTGGGAGGGCAGGGATTTCCGACTTTTGCGTTGGAAAAGGACGGTCAATTCACGCTCATCGACATCAGTCCTTGGCTGGGCAAGCCGCAGGCCTTTGCCCAATGGTTGGGTGAGGTCATTGGCAGCGAAGGGGTTGGCGAGTCTTCAGCCTTCTGTGGACTGGACGGTTGCGCCTGATACACGCGGGATTCACTGGCTGTGGGCATTTCCGAGCAACCAGTCAGCGGAAAATTTACGTTTCTTAGACGATTTTTGCCTATTTAAAGACGATTCTTGAAATTGACACATTGTTCCGGGCGCGGATAGGATTCGCCCCAACGCCTGTGGCCAACCGCCATGACTCAAAAATAATAAGAAGGCCCGACACGACTTTGTCGTGGGCGGGCCTTTTTGTTTCGGGGTGAAAAAAGAGCGCATGAGCGCCGTTTCAGCCGTTCGACACAGTGCGTTTCAACCCGTAATAAGGAAAACAAAATGTTGAACAAGCGAATCAGCCTGATCGCTCTGGGGATGTTGAGCGCCACTTCGGCCATGGCTAACGACCAGGCCGAATCCAAGGGTTTTCAAGAAGACAGCAGCCTCAAAGTGCTGCTGCGCAATGCCTACATCAATCGTGATTACAAAGACGGTAACAAAGACAAAGCCGAGTGGGGCCAAGCGGCCATCGGTACGTTCTCGTCCGGTTTCACCCAAGGCACCGTCGGTGTTGGCGTTGACGCCTTCGGTCTGTACGCACTGCGTCTGGACGGCGGCAAGGGCCGCAGCGGCGCCGGTGGTATCGACTTTTTCAAACAGGGCGACAGCGGCAACGCGGCTGACGATCTGTCCAAGTTTGGTGCAGCGGTCAAATTCCGCGTGTCCAACACCGTACTGACCTACGGTGACCAGATGCCGGCCCTGCCGGTGTTGAACTACGACAACTCGCGTCTGCTGCCGGAAAGCTACACCGGTACCTTGATCACCTCTAAAGAGATCAAAGGCCTGGAGCTGAACGCCGGTCGTTTCACCGCCGAATCGCGCAAGAGCGCTGAAGGCCGTGACAGCGGTGGTCTGAAATCGATCAACGTACTGGGCGGTAGCTACCAGTTCACCGAACAGTTCAAGGCAGCGCTGTACGCTTCCGACGTCGAAGACGTATTGAAGAAACAATACGTGAACGCCAACTACGTGTTCCCGATCGACAAGGATCAGTCCCTGACCCTGGACTTCAACGGTTATCGCACAAAGCTGGACAACTCTTATGTCCGCGAAAACGGTGTAACCGGTGACGACAACAAGATCTGGAGCCTGGCAGCCACCTTCGCCACTGGCCCGCACTCGTTCACCGTGGCGCACCAGCGCTCCACCGGCGACAGCAACCTGGGCTACGCCTACGGCGGTTATCAGAGAGGTCAGGGTCGCGTCGGCGACGGCGGCAACACCATCTACCTGGCCAACTCCTACTGGTCGGACTTCAACGCTGAAGACGAACGCAGCTGGCAACTGGGCTACGGCCTGGACTTCGGCGCCTTCGGCGTACCGGGTCTGAGCTACAACTTCGCGTACGTGCGTGGCGATAACATCACCACCTCCACCAGTGAAGGCGGCACCGAGCGCGAAATCTTCAACCAGTTCAAGTACGTCGTGCAAAGCGGCCCGGCCAAAGACCTGAGCGTGAAACTGCGCAGCTCGATCCTGCGTGTTTCGCAAAAATCCAGCGAGTACAACGTCAGCGGCAACGAAGTGCGTGTATTCGTCGATTACCCGATCAACATCTTCTGATGATCGAACAGGTGTAATACATCTGAGAAAAACCCCGACTGGTCGGGGTTTTTTTTCGACTGTTTTCCGGTGAAAACCAGAAAAAACCCGTGTTTTTGTCATGTGAAAGTTGTTTTTCAGCCACTTCAAACTTCGTTTCAAACAGGGCTTTAAATGCCTGAAATTCTTTCTCATGGACGCAAATTCTCCACCTAATAGATTAGGCCGCTCAACGCAGCGGAGAATTTGGTAATGATCGTTTTGAACAGAGAAGTGGGCGAATCGCTACGGCGCGACAAATATGTCAACGTCCAGGGTGGTGACTTCAATCTCTACGGTCATTTTGCCGACTTCGTCAGACTGACCAAAAGTTGGGAAAACATGGAGCCTGACAGTTACTACGGTCAGGCCGAAGCCGGCATGCGTTACCGTCGTTACAGCGACTTTGAGTACAACCCCAAAACGCGCGAACTGAAGCAACTTGAGCATCGCGCCTACGTGCAGTCCAAGGAAAACAACGCTTATGTGGGCGGGATGGTGCGCCACTTTCAGGACTTCTCTGATGAAGTCATCGAGTCGCCGGTGATGCGCAGCCTGATCGACACCGATTTTGAAGTGTACAAAAGCGTGTTGCCGGAAGAGCTGCACGATGAAATCTGGCAGTGCCAGATCCATCAGATCCGTATCGAGATCAAACCCGGCAAACAGTTGGAAATTACCCCCGAAGGGATTCACTGCGACGGTTATCCGTTCAGCGGTGTGCACTTCTGGGGGCGCAACAATGTCGAGGGTGCGGAAAGTCGTTTGTACGATATTCATGAGCATCAATTGGCGTCGACCACGTATAAGGAAATTCTCGACACCACCTACTTCCTCGATCGCGACATGCGCCACTACGTGACTCCGGCGCGCAACTCACACACCCATGCCATGGCGTACCGGCAGATTCTGGCGATTTCCTTCTCGCGGCCCGGGACCGCTTTCGACATTGTTCGCTAATCAGATCACCCCAATCGACGGCGTCGAATGTTCGACGCCCGTGGTGCTGCGACGCGCCACGGCCAAGGATGCGCAACCCATGGAGCGCTTCTTCCGCCAGTTCGACGAAGTGTCGTTCTGCGAATGGCAGGACGCCAAATGTCTGCGCGGCGTGTTGATCCAGAAAACCACCACGGCCTATCTCGCCTTCGACGTGGCCGGCGAAATCGTCGGCGCGGTGCTGGGCGGTATGCTCGGCAGCCGCGGCACGATCAACCATCTGGCCGTCAGCCCCTGCTATCGCAGCCAGGGCGTTGGTCAACGCCTGGTTGAAGCGGCGTCGTCCGACATGAAGCGGGTCGGTGTGTTGCGGATGTTTCTGTTCGTCGACGATGCTAACCTCGCGGGCAAGCGTTTCTGGACTGCCCAGGGTTTTTGCGAGCCTCACGGCGAACGGACATTTGAGAGGGATCTATGAATGAAACGTCCGGCAGTGCGCCGCTGATGGTCAACCCTCAGCCGTCGCGCACGTTTGCCGAAGCCAGCCCGGTGGTGGCCGGGTATTTCACGGTGTCGTTTGTATTCGGCTTGATGGCCGTGAATGCCGGACTGCCCATGTGGCTGCCCGTGGCGATGTGCTTGTTTGTTTATGCCGGGGCTTCGCAATTTGCGGCGTTGGCGTTGATCTCAAGCGGTGCATCGTTGACCACCATTGTGCTGACCACGTTCCTGATCAACGCGCGACACATGCTGATGTCGGTGTACATGGCCAAGGCCCTGCGCGCCATGGGCCTCAGTCGCATGGAGCGCTGGTGTTACGCCGGTGGCCTGACCGACGAATCCTTTGCTTTCCACAGCGTGAAACTGGGCACCGGCGCACCGGTGAACGTACGTTATCTGATTGGCTTCAACCTGTTCTGCCACACCTCGTGGGTGCTCGGAGGCCTGCTGGGTGCGGTGTGCGCACAGTACGCGGCGCACCTGATCAAATACCAACTCGATTACGCACTGACCGCGATGATGCTCTACGTGCTGGTGTCACTGTGCAACACACGCAAAAAACTCATCGCTGCCGCGGCGGCCGTGCTGTGCATGGGCGCACTGAGCCTGGTCAGCAGTTCGCCGTTTAATGTGTTTATCGCCACGTTTGTGGGCTGCGGAGTCGGTGTATGCCTGACCAAACGTTCCTGATTCTGGTGGTCGCGCTGATGATGGCCGTGACCTTCCTGCCACGCGCCTTGCCACTGCAAGTCAACACCGAGCACTGGCCGCCGTTTGTTGCGCGGGCGCTGGAGTACTTGCCGGTGGCGATCGTCGCTGCGATCAGCCTGACACCCTTGTTGATCAAGGATCAGCACCTGCAACTCGATCGCCCGGAATTTTATGCGGCGATTCCTACGCTGTTATGTGCGTATTTCAGCAAAAACCTCTTTCTCAGTGTGGCGGTTGGCACGGCTGCGTACATTGCGCTCGGCTCGTTCATGTAGCGGCAGAGCGACGACATCGCTCAACGCCTGGCTCGACAATTCAGGATTGTTCACCGCCAGGCGCACCTCGAGGAAATCCTCGAACCCGGGGAAAATCGTCAGGCCGTTTTTCTGCGCGGCCTCACGCGAGACCATGCCCACCGCGTCCATCTGCGTGATGAGCGACAGCGTCAGGGTTTCGCTGCACGAGTAGACCATGCGCTGACCGTTCTCGTGATTGCCCAGACCTGCGTCGAGAAAACGCAAGAAGCTGTGGGAATACGGACAGTCTTCCGCAGGACGCACCTGAAACTTGTCACCCAGCAACGTCAGCGGATCATTCTCCTGACCGCAATGTGCACCGACCACCTGCACCTGTACCTCGGGCAGGACGATGCTCGGCAAACCCGGTCGCTGCGGGCCAATCAGCACGGCGAGGTCAAAGTCCTCATTCTTCAGTTTGCTGAGGTTTTCCATCGACTCGGCGTAGCTGAACTCCATCTGATAATCGGGAAACACCTCAATCAGGCGCCCGATCATTCGCCGGTTGAAGTCCGGCGATAACGTGTTGTTCAACGCGACCTTCAACGTACGCTGCCCCGGCACTTTCAGAGCCTCGACTTTATCTTCCATCTGTCGCGTGGCAATCAGCACTCTGTCCATATACGGCGTCAGCTCAGTGCCTTGCGGCGTCAGCGTCAGCCCTTTGTTGGAACGACGAAACAAGCGGAAACCGAACTGCTCTTCGACCTTGTTCAACTGCGCGGCCAACGCCTGCACAGTCAGGCACGAATGCTCGGCTGCGGCCGACAAAGAGCCGGTCTGCACGATGCGCATGAGGTTGCGTAAGGTTCTGCTATCCATGGGTAATGCCCTCTAAAGTGGGCTGGGTATTGTTGTTTACGAGACTGCCGATCCGGCGTCCTATGCTGGCTATATTCCAGCACCTGAGCATAGTTGTCGCGGGTTTAGTAGCGAATTGATGTCTCCACCGATGGCTGGAGGCTGACACAGGATCGGGGTTTTTGGTGACGTTGGGGTGATTGCGGTCAAAAAATACTCACGTGAAATAACAATTCGCGGCTTTTTTAACATTCCTGTTTGGATAACGAGCTGATCCGTTAACGGATTAAAAGAAAACAAACATCCGTATCTGTACTAGGCTTAAAGGCATGTCAGCTACCAATGGAGGCGGCCATGCCTACCTCAACCCCAGTCCTCAACCCACGTGAACAACTCGACGCCCCCGAAGCAGGCCGCGTCGCGCTGAAGTTTTTCTTCAATCTCATGGAACGTTGGGGCTGCAACGCCGAGCAGCAGCGCACCTTGCTTGGCGGGGTCGGCAATACAACGTTCTACAAATACAAACATCTGCCGCCAAACGTGCGCCTGCCCCACGACACCCTTGAGCGCATCTCCTATTTGATGGGGATTCACAAGGCGTTGAGCATCATCTTCAGCAACAGCCGCGAACGCGCCTTCACTTGGGTGAGCAGCCCGAACACAGCGGCGCCGTTCAATGGGCAAACGGCGCTGGACTACATGCTGGGGGGTAGGGTGGTCGACATCGCCGACGTGCGTCGCTACCTCGACGGTGTGCGCGGTTGAAGACGCCAGCGCTGGTTGATGTTCAATGGTCGCGAGCCTACCGGATCGTCAACAGCAGCTTCCCGCCGATTGCACTGTTCGAAGACGTACTTGATCCCGAAGACCTGGATATCGCCTATGCCATCGAGGCGCTGACCAACGATCGCCTGATCGAACAGGCCGGCGTCCTCGCCCGGGTGCGCCCAGCCGATCGACTCTCCGGCCCCGGCTCGACTCCGGTAATGGCCGCGTTCACCCACATCGGCAAAAGCAGCCGCTTCTGCGACGGAACCTTCGGCGTTTACTACGCCGCCAGCAGCCAGGCCGCCGCCATCGCCGAAACCTGCTATCACCAGGAGCGTTTTCTCGCTGCCACCCACGAGGCGGATCTTGAGTTGACCATGCGCACTTACGTCAACCGGGTGGTCAAACCGCTGCACGACGTCCGCCGCGATTACCCGCATTTGCACAACGCTGATCCGGACGCCTACGGCCCGTCTCAGATCTTCGCCCGACAACTGCGTGAAACAGAGTCCTGGGGGTTGCTCTACAACAGCGTTCGCTTAGCCGGGCACGAATGCGTCGCGGCATTCCGCCCGCCGGCGGTGTCGATTCCCAAGCAGGGCAAGCATCTGCGCTATGTGTGGAGTGCGAGCCAGCGCCGGATTTCGTTTGTGTTTGAAATCAGTCAGGTTTGAAACAAGCAGACCCTCGCAGTAGCGAAGGCTTTGTATGTTTAATACCCAGAAACAACAAAGCCCCTGCATTTCTGCAGGGGCTTTGTTTTGTATGGTGCCGGCACCAGACGAACGGTACGTTTCGGCGGGACTAGGGAAACTCTGAAAAAGGTTTCAAAATCTGGTGAAATATCTCCCATCACATGAGCTGAACGGTTGATCCCCCCATGAAGCAGATTTCTTTCGCCGATGCCGAGTACGCAGGTAAACGTAAGCGAACCCGCCGTGAGATTTT
>NZ_JAIHLQ010000120.1 GCF_019733355.1 Pseudomonas baetica
GCATCGTTAGGCGCAGTGGTGGTCACGGTGCCGGTGGTTTTGCCGACTTCGATGGTGATGTTCTGACCGTTGGCCAGAGTCACCACGACAGGCGAACCGGTAACCGGAGCACCCACAGTGGCGGTGTAAGTGACGGTGCCGCCTTCAGCAGCCGACTCGGTCGCGGTGAGTTTGACGGTGGTGGTGTCGATGGTGTCGGTGACGTTGGTAACCGTCGGAACGGTGCTCGGGACCAGGTTCTCGAAGTTGCCGCCGGTCGCGGTGGCAATGGTTGCTTCGACTTTGCCGGCATCTTTGTAAACGTCATCGGCTGGAGCCGGAACAGTCACGGTGCCCGTGGTTTTACCGGCCTCGATGGTGATCACTGCGCCGTTGGACAGAGTCACGGTGACTGGCGAGCCAGCGGCATTGGTCAGGGTGGCGGTGTAGACGATTGAGCCACCCTCGGCGACCGAGTCGGTCGCGCTGAGCGACAGGTTGGTGGTGTCGACGGTGTCAGTCACGGTGGTGCTGACTGGCGTCTTATCGGCGACCAGATCTTCGTAGTTGCCGCCGCTAACGCCAGTGATCGAGTTGGTCAGCGGTGCCTGGCCGACCAATGCATCGTTAGGCGCGGTGGTGGTCACGGTGCCAGTGGTTCTGCCGACTTCGATGGTGATGTTCTGACCGTTGGCCAGAGTTACCACGACCGGCGAGCCAGTGACGGGTGCATCGACGGTTGCGGTGTAAGTGACGGTGCCACCTTCAGCCACGGAAGTATCGGCCGTCAGTTTGACGGTCGAGGTGTCGATGGTGTCGGTGACGTTGGTAACCGCCGGAACGGCGCTCGGGACCAGGTTCTCGAAGTTGCCGCCGGTCGCGGTGGCAATGGTTGCTTCGACTTTGCCGGCGTCTTTGTAGACATCATCGGCAGGCGCTGGAACAGTCACAGTGCCGGTGGTTTTACCGGCTTCGATGGTGATCACTGCGCCGTTGGACAGAGTCACGGTGACTGGCGAGCCAGCAGCGTTGGTCAGGGTGGCGGTGTAGACGATTGAGCCGCCCTCAGCCACGGTACCGGTCGCTGACAGCGACAGGTTGGTGGTGTCGACG
>NZ_JAIHLQ010000121.1 GCF_019733355.1 Pseudomonas baetica
ACAGCAAGCCCCAAGAGCAGCGTCAGCAAGACGACGATCAGCAGGCCGAACTGCGCAAGCTACGCGCTGAACTCAAGCGCGTGACGGAAGAGCGAGACATCTTAAAAAAGGCCGCCGCGTACTTTGCCAAGGAGTGCGGCTGAAGTACGCCTTCATCAAGAAGCACTCGACTGATTACCCGGTGCGGCGCCTTTGCCAAACCCTCAAGGTGCACCCCAGCGGCTATTACGCCTGGCTGGCCGAGCCTCAATCTGCCCGAGCAAAAGAAGATCAACGTCTGCTTGGCTTGATCAAACACGCTTGGCTGGAAAGCGGAGGTGTATACGGCTACCGCAAAATTCACGATGACCTGCGTGAGCTGGGAGAGGAATGCGGCCGAAATCGAGTCAGGCGCTTGATGCAGGCGGAGGGACTGCGTTCTCAAACGGGCTATCGGCGGCGTCCAGGGTTCTATGGTGGAAAACCAACAGTGGCCTCGCCCAACCACCTCGCGCGGCAGTTCAAGGTAAGTGAGCCGAACAAGGTCTGGGTGACAGATATCACTTACATCCGCACCTATGAAGGGTGGCTCTACCTCGCGGTAGTGCTGGATCTGTTCTCACGCCAAGTAATTGGTTGGTCAATGAAGCCAAGGATGTGCAGCGACCTGGCTATCGACGCGATGTTGATGGCTGTTTGGCGACGCAAGCCTCAGCAGCAAGTTATGATTCACTCAGATCAAGGCAGTCAGTTCAGTAGCTCGGATTGGAAAAGCTTTTTGAAGGCCAACAATGTAATCAGCAGCATGAGCCGGCGGGGAAACTGCCACGACAATGCCGTAGCCGAGAGCTTTTTCCAGCTTTTGAAGCGAGAGCGAATCCGACGAAAGATCTACACAACCCGTGAAGAAGCCCGAAGTGATATTTTCGATTACATCGAGATGTTCTATAACCCTAAACGCCGACACAGCAGTGCTATGCAGCTGTCTCCAGTAGAGTATGAGAAACGCTATTTCCTGAGCTTGGAGAGTGTCTAGAAAACCAGGGGCGATTCAAAC
>NZ_JAIHLQ010000122.1 GCF_019733355.1 Pseudomonas baetica
CTGGGCACGCTGATCAAAGGTATGCCCTCGATCTCGATATCGATCGGCAGGCCTTCTACCGGAGTGCCTTTGATCCGGATAATCGGGGTGTCGCCGATTTTGAACTTGCTGGCATCCATCGCGATGACCTGCGCGGTACCAGCGGCGTCGCCCAGTTTGTCGACGTCCAGCACGTTGTTCACCATTTCCTTGAGCAGCGGCGCGATCAACAGGGTCAGGTCGACAACCACCACCACGCGTTGCTCGGCGCTCCAGTCTTCAGAGCGGTTGTCGACCCGGTCATAGACCTCAAAGGCCACCGCCAGACCATTGTTATCTGTGTCGCCGGCCTTGCGGATGGTGGCTTCGTCAATGTGCACTTTGATCGGCGTCTTGCCGTCGGCCTGATCCTGGGTCAGCGGCTCGCTGAGCACGAACACGCCGCCCCAGCTGACCCGGATCACGTCGCCGGCTGCGGCTTGCGGATAAGGCGCCGATCCGCCGGCAGGGTCGCCGATGGTGATCGGTACCCCGGCAGCGACGTTGTCCTTGTGGATACCGCCGTCGATGATGTCCTGCGGGATACTCATGATCAGCTTCGAGTGGCCCGGGTCATCGTTGTCGTCGTGGCCGCCGGGGCGCGTGAGCTTGACCTGCACCTCCATCACGGCCGAAGGCTCGGCCGGCAGCGGCTGACCAAAACGGGCCACGGTATAAGACACCTGGAACCTGCCGTCGTTGATGCGCTCCGACGGCACGAACATTTGCAGCTCTTGACCTTTCTCGTCCTTGTTGATGGACTTCTGAAAGACTTGGTTATTGGTGCCCCAAAAGATCACCAGCTTGTCGCCAATGTCCATCTGACTCCAAGGCCCGGCCCGGCATAACAGACCCTGGCGTGGGAAATTGTCCTGCGCGGCGGCCAGGTTGATGCCATACACGTCCGGATTCTCGGATATCGGGCCGGTGCGACCGGGGATGTCGAGTTCCTTGAGGATCAACGTCTGGTTGTCATCGGG
>NZ_JAIHLQ010000123.1 GCF_019733355.1 Pseudomonas baetica
GGGCTCTGTTGCAAACATGGGGCACGGCCGCGCGGCGTCACCCAGTTGGGGGATTAGGCAGCATTGGCGAAATGCTTATTGAGCATAATCATGGTTTCGGTCAGGGCCGAGGGTCCAATTCCGAATGCTCTTTCAACCAGGCGCACCTCCCCCATGATACCTGGCTGCAGGCACCATGCCTGGGCCTGTCCTTTGCGTAGGGCGCGCATGACCTCGAAGCCCTTGATCGTGGCGTAGGCCGTTGGCATCGACTTGAAGCCACGTACCGGCTTGATCAGCATCTTCAGCTTGCCGTGGTCGGCCTCGAGCACGTTGTTCAGATATTTCACCTGCCGGTGCTCGGTTTCCGCCGCCAGTTTGCCTTCGCGTTTCAGCTCAGCGATTGCTGCGCCGTAGCTGGGTGCCTTGTCGGTATTGAGTTTGGCCGGCTTTTCCCAGTCCTTCAGGCCACGAAGAGCTTTGCCCAGAAAGCGCTTCGCCGCTTTGGCGCTGCGTGTCGATGACAGATAGAAATCAATCGTGTCGCCCCGTTTGTCGACCGCCCGGTACAGGTAGGTCCATTTGCCCCGCACCTTTACGTAGGTCTCATCCAGACGCCAGCTCGGATCAAAGCCGCGCCGCCAGAACCAGCGGAGACGCTTCTCCATCTCCGGCGCGTAGCGCTGCACCCAGCGATAGATCGTCGTATGATCGACATCGATCCCACGCTCGGACAGCATTTCCTCGAGATCACGGTAGCTGATGCCGTATCGACAATACCAGCGCACCGCCCATAGGATGACCTCGCCGGTAAAATGCCGTCCTTTGAAATCGTTCATCGCAACTGACCTTGACAGTACATGAGCCCAATCTTGGAAACCGTGTCAGAGTTTGCAACAGAGCC
>NZ_JAIHLQ010000124.1 GCF_019733355.1 Pseudomonas baetica
CCAGGCAACTCGCACTTCACCCACCTGGAAGAAGTGCAGTTCACCTACCGCAAAATCACCTGGACTCACGAAGTATCCGGTACTTCGGGTTCCGATGACTGGCGTGCTCCAGTCGTTTAATCGCGGCTGATGGTTGTACCGTCTCGGCCGGTTTCGCCGGTCGAGGCACACTCACTACTTAAAGAATTTTTCGTCAATAGCCCGCCAACCGGCTGTTGCGCGTCGCAGCATTGTGCGAGGAACAAGGGATGTTCTCACCGGCCAACCAGCCTCATTTCAACCTGACCGTCGATGGCGTGGAAACCGATTTCCAGGTCTTGTCGTTTACCGGCCGGGAGGCACTCAACACCCCCTTCGAATTCGAGTTGGAACTGGTCAGCGAAAAGGCTGCGATCAACCTCGAAAGCGTGTTGCACAAACTGGCGTTTCTTCAGTTGTCTCCGACCGGCACCGGCATTCACGGGCTGGTCTATAGCATCGCCCAGGGCGAGGCCGGAAAGCGCCTGACCCGCTACAAAATCTCCCTGCGCCCGCAACTGGCGTACTTGGCGCACCGGGTCAATCAGCGCATTTTCCAGCAGATGACCGTGCAGCAGATCATCAGCCAGGTGCTGGAAGAACACGGCATCCTCGCCAGCGATTATCACTTCCAGCTGAGCGCGATTTACCCAGAGCGCATCTACTGCGTGCAGTACGACGAATCGGATCTCGATTTCATCCAGCGCCTGTGCGAGGAAGAAGGTATTCACTACCACTTCCAGCACACCGCCAGTGGTCACAAACTGACCTTCGGCGATGACCAGACGGT
>NZ_JAIHLQ010000125.1 GCF_019733355.1 Pseudomonas baetica
CGGGTGCTCAGTCAGTTCGAAGAGATGGCCACAGCGCAGATGTGCCTGATCGCTTTGACCATCACCCAATTCATAGTCGCTGCGATGGCGCTCCAGCGCCTGCCGGGCCAATTGCTTGCCGGACTTCTCGCTCTCGATCAGCAGCGGGTAGCGATAGTCTTCCAGCGCCGGAGTGAACTCGGCGGTGAAGTGGCTTTCGAGCAGCAGGCTCGGGCGTTCGAGGTCATAGTCGCGGCGGGTGACCGTGCTGGTGCGGGTGCTGGTTCGCACACTGAAACGGCTGACCACCGAATGCTCGGCGACCATCCCGGAATCCTGCTGATACGGCGTGGCACCGAGTTTGGGCAGGAACACCTGATCGTCGGTGAACACCAGCAAATGCCCGTCCGGTGAGTGCTGGTGGTGCCAGGCGATACCGTCTTCGGCGCATAACCTTTGGATGAATGCCAGGTCGGACTCAAAGTACTGCGTGCAGTATTCGCGAGTGGCGCTGGTGCTGACGTGAAAGGTAAACGCATCGCCCTGAATGCCATGACCTTTGAGCACCTGCGCGATGATCTGCGGCACGGTCATGCGCTGGAAAATCCGCTGATCGTGGCTGAACTGCAAATAGTGCAGCGCCGGCACCAGCGTCAGGTG
>NZ_JAIHLQ010000126.1 GCF_019733355.1 Pseudomonas baetica
CCATCAGACCGATTGTGCAATTTCAAATCAACCCAATCGTGAAATTACAACTCAACGCTTACAATGTCAAAAACTAGTTGATATTTCACAGTTTCTGATTAATTGAAATTTCAGTGTTATGAGGATGGGAGACAAGATATGGAAGAACAGTTTAGCAAGTATGATCCAACTGAATACTTGACCAACGAAGCTGAGATCAATGCCTATTTAGATGAAGCCATGACGATTGGAGAACCTAATTTGCTCTCTGCGGTTCTTAACGACATAACCAAAGCCAAATGCATGGTAAAATCATGTTCAGAAAACGGAAATAACAATAACGCATGCTTATAGCGTAGCACCGGATACGTCGAGATTCTTGGCTACATCCTGAGGGGGTACTCCGCTGGCTAATAGCTTTTTGGCAGACTCGATCTTGCTGTAGGTCAACCAGCCTTAACGTGTTAACCACAACGAACATATGCATTCCCACGCTGGCGCGTGGGAATAAATAATTGTATTAAATTCGCTTAACCTGCTGTGGATTCTGCCCATAATAGCGTTTAAATTCACGACTGAACTGCGACACGCTTTCATAGCCAACTGCATAAGCGGCGCTTTGCACGGTGCAGTTAGTCTGCGTGAGGCGAGCATAAG
>NZ_JAIHLQ010000127.1 GCF_019733355.1 Pseudomonas baetica
GGCGCACGCCAAGCCAAGGCGGGCCGCATCATCGCCATCGACACCAACCCGGCCAAGTTCGAGTTGGCTCGCAGTTTCGGTGCCACCGAGTGCATCAACCCCAAGGACCACGCGAAGCCAATTCACGAGGTTCTGATCGAGATGACCGGTTGGGGTGTTGACCACACCTTCGAATGCATCGGTAACGTCAACGTCATGCGTTCGGCGCTGGAAGCGGCCCACCGTGGCTGGGGCCAGTCGATCGTCATCGGTGTCGCCGGTGCCGGCAAGGAAATTTCGACCCGTCCGTTCCAGTTGGTTACTGGCCGGACCTGGAAGGGCTCTGCCTTCGGCGGCGTCAAGGGACGTACCCAGCTTCCAGGCATGGTGGAAGACGCGATGAAAGGCGAGATCGACCTGGCGCCGTTTGTCACCCACACCATGGGGCTCGATGAAATCAACGAAGCGTTCGACCTGATGCATGAAGGCAAGTCGATTCGCACCGTTATTCACTACTGATCACGACCTGATCGTTAAACATCAATACTCAAGGAAACACATTAAATGGCTACTCCAGTAATTTCCGGTAACGACATCTTCTCCCACGTGTTCTTCGGCGCCGCCGACATCAAGAAATCGTCCGCATT
>NZ_JAIHLQ010000128.1 GCF_019733355.1 Pseudomonas baetica
GGTTATGTGAAAGCTGAACCGCTGGTGTACGAAGATTTCCTGCCGGTCAGTGCGGCGGGGATCTTTCAATCGAACCTTGGGGATGCAGCGCAGGCCCACTATGGCGAACATTCCAACCGACAGGCATTCGAGCAGGCGCTGGGACGCTCGACGATTGATGAATTGGGGTTGTATGCCGAAACCCAGCAACGTTCGATTGAAGAATGCGTTGTCGCGCTAGAATCTCGCCAATAGTGGCCACACGCCATTGTGCGCAACTTCTTGCGCACTCAAATGTGGATAACCTTGTGGACACATCCCTGCAGCCCACGTAATCCGTTCTGTACAGACGAGTGCGCAAGAAGTTGCGCAGTACTGCGCAAGAAGTTGCGCACTTCAGACCTCAAATCCGCACGAAAAACAGTCAGAAACCCGATCAGGTGCAGCTTCGCCACCGGCTCCCGGGCACTTCGCAAAACCTGGCACGCTCTTTGATGGCAGTCGGCCACCCGCCGGGCGATTTCGCCTCCCGGGCACCTTAAATTTATCCGCAAGGAGAGCACCCCATGGCAACACCAGCGTACATGTCGGTTACCGGCGAAAAACAAGGCCTGATCACTGCCGGCGCCTTCACTGC
>NZ_JAIHLQ010000129.1 GCF_019733355.1 Pseudomonas baetica
TATACTGTGAAGACGACATTCGCCGAAAATTCGAATTTCTCAATTAAGAGAACTCACAAATTTTACCTTAGCCTGAATAAACACCAGTGAAAGTGCTATCCAGTCTATCTTTCTATCACATACCCAAATTTTTAAAGAACGATCTAATCAAAGACTAGAAATCAACATTCATCATCACATCGATGGAATGCTCATTTCTAAGCTTTCAATATTCAGAAGCAGTAGTGGTGGAGCCAAGCGGGATCGAACCGCTGACCTCCTGCGTGCAAGGCAGGCGCTCTCCCAGCTGAGCTATGGCCCCATATTTCTACAGGCTTTTCCCACACAAAATTGGTGGGTCTGGGCAGATTCGAACTGCCGACCTCACCCTTATCAGGGGTGCGCTCTAACCAACTGAGCTACAGACCCAATTTCGGGCTGCTTCTTTCGTCTTCTTCAATGAATCAAGCAATTCGTGTGGGAACTTATGGAGCAGCTGATGTCGTCGATTAAGGAGGTGATCCAGCCGCAGGTTCCCCTACGGCTACCTTGTTACGACTTCACCCCAGTCATGAATCACACCGTGGTAACCGTCCTCCCGAAGGTTAGACTAGCTACTTCTGGT
>NZ_JAIHLQ010000012.1 GCF_019733355.1 Pseudomonas baetica
AAATGGTGCGAGAAGCGATCCTGATCTACAACCAGGAACGCCCGCACCTGTCCTTAAAATACAAAACGCCCGATGCAGTGCATCGGGCGTTGGGGTGAAACAGGTGTAAACCTATTTCAGGACTAGACACACTGTAAGGTTACGGCAGCATACCGGCGTGGGACAGGCCGAAACGCTCGTCCAGCCCGAACAGGATGTTCATGTTCTGCACCGCCTGCCCCGACGCGCCTTTGACCAGGTTGTCGATCACCGACAAGACCACCACCAGATCGCCATCCTGCGGACGGTGAACCGCAATACGGCAAACGTTGGCGCCGCGCACGCTGCGAGTTTCCGGATGACTGCCCGCTGGCATCACATCGACGAACGGTTCATCGGCATAACGCTTTTCGAACAGTGCCTGCAGATCCACCGAGCGATCGACCACGGTGGCGTATAACGTGGAATGAATGCCACGGATCATCGGGGTCAAGTGAGGAACGAAGGTCAGACCGACATCCTCGCCCGCCGCGCGACGCAGCCCCTGGCGAATTTCCGGCAGGTGACGGTGACCTTTCACCGCGTAGGCCTTCATGCTTTCCGACGTCTCGGAGTACAGCGAGCCTACAGCCGCGCCGCGACCTGCACCGCTGACACCGGACTTGCAGTCAGCGATCAAACGCGAGGTGTCGGCCAGACCGGCTTCAAGCAACGGCAGAAAACCCAACTGTGTTGCGGTTGGATAGCAACCCGGCACCGCGATCAGGCGTGCTTTCTTGATTTGCTCGCGATTGACTTCAGGCAAGCCATAGACAGCTTCATCCAGCAACTGCGGAGCACCGTGAGGCTGACCGTACCACTTTGCCCATTCTTCAGCGTCTTGAAGACGGAAGTCCGCAGACAGGTCGATGACCTTGGTGCCTGCGGCCAGCAATTCACCTGCCAGTGCGTGAGCCACACCGTGCGGTGTCGCGAAAAAAACCACATCGCAAGCGCCCAACGTTTTGATATCGGGCACGCTGAACGCCAGGCCGTCGTAGTGTCCGCGCAGGTTCGGGTACATGTCAGCCACGGGCAGACCGGCCTCGGATCGGGAAGTGATCACGACCACTTCTGCCTGCGGATGCTGTGCCAACAGACGCAGCAGTTCGACACCGGTGTAACCCGTGCCGCCGACGATACCGACCTTGACCATAAACCTGCCCTCAACGAACCCACTGGAAAGCCGTCGATAATAGGGGCCACGCGCGCCTGCGACAACCATCAAGGTGACGCGCGGACGCTCAAGCCTCTACTATCCGGCTTACCGTGAATGAGGGAATAACCCAAAATGCTCTATCTGTGGATCAAGGCTTTTCATATCGTCAGCGTCGTTTGCTGGTTTGCCGGGCTGTTTTACCTGCCGCGACTGTTCGTTTATCACGCGCAAAGTGAAGACACC
Source organism: Pseudomonas baetica (assembly GCF_019733355.1). Lineage (GTDB taxonomy): Bacteria > Pseudomonadota > Gammaproteobacteria > Pseudomonadales > Pseudomonadaceae > Aquipseudomonas > Aquipseudomonas baetica_A. Next base: position 1,421 of record NZ_JAIHLQ010000012.1, read on the forward strand.
GTCAGCAAGGAACGCTTCAGCGTCATGGAGCGCAAGCTGTATCGCGGCATCATGGGCCCGGCCATGATCGCTACGCTGATCTTTGGCGGCTGGCTGATCTATCTCAACCCGAGCATCTTCAGCATGGGCGGCTGGATACACGCCAAATTGACCCTGGTCGTCTTGCTGATCGGCTACCACCACATGTGCGGCGCGCAGGTAAAACGTTTCGCTCGTGGCGAGAACACCCGCAGCCATGTCTTTTATCGCTGGTTCAATGAAGTGCCGGTTCTGATATTGCTGGCTATCGTAATTCTGGTCGTGGTCAAGCCGTTCTAACTTCAACAAACACAACACTTTGGGGTACTTCCAATGTCGCTGCCCGCTCTGCTCGAACAAACTCTGCGCCTGCCAGTGGTAGCGGCGCCGATGTTTCTGATCTCCAACCCTGAACTGGTGATCGCCTGCTGTCGTAATGGCGTGGTCGGTAGCTTCCCGGCGCTGAACCAACGCGAAAGCAGCGGTTTCAAAGCCTGGCTGGAACAGATCGAAGCGGGATTGGCGACACTGAACAACCCGGCACCGTACGCAGTGAACCTTATTGTTCACAACAGCAACCCGCGCTTGCAGGCGGACCTTAATATTTGCGTCGAGCACAAAGTGCCCATCGTCATCACCAGCCTCGGCGCGGTCAAGGAACTGGTCGACGCCGTGCACAGCTATGGCGGTCTGGTCTTCCACGACGTTACCACCCGCCGTCATGCCGAGAAGGCTGCCCAGGCGGGTGTCGACGGTTTGATCGCAGTGGCGGCCGGCGCCGGCGGTCATGCCGGCACCTGGAGCCCGTTTGCACTGATTGCCGAGATCCGTGAGTTCTTCGACAAAACGTTGTTGCTTGCAGGATGCCTGAACCATGGGCATGAGATTCTCGCTGCACAGATGCTCGGCGCGGATTTGGCCTACTTCGGTACGCGATTTATCGGCACCACTGAAAGTCATGCACCTGACGCCTACAAGCAGATGCTGCTGACAGCCAAAGCGGCAGACATCATTCATACTCCAGCGGTTTCCGGGGTGCCGGCCAGTTTCATGCGTCAAAGCCTGGAGGCAGCCGGTTTCGACATGACCGCGCTACAAGGCAAGGGCGAAGTGAATTTCGGCGATAAGCTCAAACCGATCAGCGACGAAGCCAAAGCCTGGAAAACCGTGTGGTCTGCCGGTCAAGGTGTCGGACAGATTGATGATCTGCCAAGCGTGGATCAGTTGATCGCGCGCCTCGATGCTGAGTACCGCCAGGCCCAGGAGCGCGCAGCGCAGTTGCCGAAACGCTGGCCTCGCTGAGAAAATCGCGCCCGTCCCTTGTGGACAGGCCTTACACTAACGACCTTTCAATCTACTCGCGACAAGGATGCCTCGCCCATGAGCGACACCCGTTACAAGATCGTTTTCGACGGCGCTCTACAGCCCGGTGTTGATATCACCACTGCCAAACTCAATCTGGCGGATCTGTTCAAAACCGAAGTGACCGCCATCGAGCGTCTGTTCAATGGCAGTACAGTGGCACTCAAACGCGACCTGTCCCATGGCGATGCTCATGCTTATTTGCAAGCGTTGAGCAAAACCGGGATCGATGCACGGATCGAAACAGAAACAGCCATCGAGTTGAACCTGTCGGACGTCCACGAACAATCTGCTGGCGTGGCAGAACCGGACTCACCCTATGCACCACCGCGCGCCAGCGTAGGCGAAAGCCTACCGCCATTCGCCACGCTCAAGCCATTCAGCGTCGAAGGCAGGATCGGACGCTTGCGCTTTCTGGCCTGGACAATGGTACTCAGCCTGGTGACGATGCCCATCGTCGGCGTGTTCGCCCTGATCGCCTTGGGGCTTGTCAGCGGCGACTCCACCACCGGACTGATCATCGGCGGCATCTTTGCCTTTTTCCTGTTTCTGGGATTCATGATTGTCAGCATCCTGTTCACCGTTCAACGTCTGCACGACATCGGCTGGTCAGGCTGGCTGTGGTTACTGAACCTTGTACCGTTCGTGGGCAGTTTCTTCCCGCTGGTGATTATGGCCGTCCCCGGCGATACCGTCGCCAATCGCTATGGTCCACCACCGCCACCAAACACCACCGCAGTGAAAGTGCTCTGCTCCCTGTGGATCGTGTTTGTCGCCCTGATATTCGCGGGCGCAATACTCGGTGGAATCTCGGCAGTTCAGCAGGAATACGAAAGCACCCTGGAAAGCAGCTACGAAAGCGGCTCTGTGACCACCGACGAAATCGATGTCGAAGTCGAGCCGGCCGCAAATTCCGCTGACGAGGCAGCCGAAGCGGCGCAGGCCCCTGTAGACTCTGCGAACGAATGAGCAGCGCTCCCCGCCGTGACACCCGCGTCGCTGGCGCGGAGTTGTTGCGATGGAGAATTGCATGACCCGTTACGCTCTGATCACTGGCGCCTCCAGCGGTATCGGCTTGGCCATGGCCGAAGCACTGGCGCGGCGCGGCCGCAGCCTGATTCTGGTGGCACGACAGCGTGATCAGTTGGAAAGCATTGCGATCGAACTGACCCAGCGCTTCGGCGTCGAGGTGCTGTTCCGCGCCTGCGATCTGGGCGAGCCGTTGCGCCTGTCCGGTTTTTTGCTGGAACTGGAAGAAGGTGACCGACAGATCGATCTGTTGGTGAACTGCGCTGGCATCGGCACCTGTGGCCCCTTTTTGGCTCAGGACTGGATGACCGAACAAGATCTGATCGAGGTCAACATCCTCGCCCTCACCCGCTTGTGCCATGCGATCGGCAACAGCATGGCACTGCAGGGTGGGGGGCAGATTCTCAACGTCGCTTCGATTGCCGCGTTCAATCCTGGTCCATGGATGAGCACGTACTACGCCAGCAAGGCCTACGTCCTGCATTTTTCCGAAGCGCTGCGCGTGGAGCTCAAGCAGAGCGCAGTAAAAGTTTCGGTTCTGTGCCCTGGCCCGACCCGCACAGCCTTTTTCCGCACCGCGCAGCTCAACAACGAGAAACTCAACGACAGCAAAATGCTGATGAGCCCCGAAGAAGTCGCGCTATACACCGTGCGTGCACTGGAAAAAAACCGCGCGATCATCATTCCAGGACGGCGCAATCGCTGGTTCGCGTTTCTGCCGCGACTCGGTTCGCGCTGGCTCAACCGCACCCTCGTCGGTATGGTCAACAAGGCTTACTGCCCACGCTGAACTGTCCTACGGCAAAAAACTGGGCGGGTCCATTCCCCATGAGTACACTCAGGCCAACCCACACAACGGAGAAAACAGCAGTGGATACTCTGTTCACTAAGATCATCAACCGGGAAATCCCGGCGAAGATCATTTACGAGGACGACCAGGTTCTGGCGTTCCACGACATCGCCCCTCAGGCACCGGTGCATTTTCTGGTGATCCCGAAGAAACCGGTGCGCACCCTCAATGATCTGACTGAAGACGACAAGGCACTGGCCGGGCACATCCTGTTTACTGCTCAGCGCCTGGCGCTGGAGTTGGGTTGCGAAGAAGGCTTTCGCGTGGTGATGAACTGCAATGAAAAAGGTGGGCAGACCGTCTATCACATTCATATGCACGTACTGGGTCAGCGCCAGATGAACTGGCCTCCGGGCTAAGGCACAATCCCTTCCACTGCGGGGGCGGGCTTGCTCGTGAAGATGTCAGCACATTCGGAGCATCTTCGGCTGACACACCGTTTTCGCGAACAAACTCCGCTCCCACAAAGAAACATGCCCCCATGGCATATGACCCAGCGCAAACCTTCCCTGGCCGATTCGGTTAAACTGGCCATCGAGATTCTTCCCGGAGGTCAGCATGACTACCCAACGTCACTACTCGCCGATTGACCGTCTTCTGCTGCAAGCCGATGCCGCGATGCGTACATTACTGCCATTCAGTGGCCAGCCGTACCGCCCGTCACCGGCCATCCTGCAGCCGGAAACACAAATGAGCGACGAAGACACTCGCCATGTCGCCGGCCTGATGCGCATCAACCATACCGGTGAAGTCTGTGCCCAGGCGCTGTATCAGGGCCAGGCCCTGACCGCCAAATTGCCGCAAGTGCGCGAAGCCATGGAGCACGCCGCGGAAGAAGAGATTGATCACCTGGTCTGGTGCGAACAACGCATTCAGCAACTGGGGAGCCATACCAGCGTGCTCAATCCGCTGTTTTATGGCATGTCGTTCGGCATCGGCGCTGTCGCTGGCTTGATCAGCGACAAGGTCAGCCTGGGGTTTGTTGCGGCCACCGAGCATCAGGTGTGCAAACACTTGAATGAGCATCTGGAGCAACTGCCAAATGGGGATGAAAAGTCCCGGGCAATTCTGCAGCAGATGCGTATCGATGAAGAGCATCATGCCGAGAGTGCACTGGAGGCTGGCGGTTTCCGCTTTCCGGCACCGGTTAAGTTCGGGATGAGTCTTTTGGCGAAGGTGATGACCAAGAGCACCTACCGGATCTGAAGACTGTATCCGTACCAGAGGGTTTCATCGCAGGTAAGCCGCTCCCACAAGCTCTTTACTCCTGCCATAAAAAAGGCGACTACCGCTAAGTAGTCGCCTTTTTTGTGTCTCGCCGCCGGGTGACCGATCACGGCCCTGAAAAAGCGGCGCATCATGCAGACGTCAGCGGGGGATCGCCAGAATCGGCACTGCTTTTATGATAGTTGAATGTCGGTTCAACCGAGTTCGACGATTTCGTAATCGTGGGTGATAGCAACGCCAGCGGCGCCGAGCATGATCGAAGCCGAGCAATATTTTTCGGCAGACAGTTCGATGGCGCGCTTGACCTGGGCTTCTTTCAGGCCACGGCCCTTGACCACGAAGTGCATGTGGATCTTGGTGAACACCTTCGGATCTTCAGTCGCACGCTCGGCTTCAAGGAAGGCTTCGCAGCTTTCAACGTTCTGACGGGACTTCTTCAGAATGCTGACCACGTCGAAGTTGCTGCAACCGCCGACGCCCAGCAGGAGCATTTCCATCGGACGAACCCCCAGATTACGACCACCGGCGTCCGGAGGACCGTCCATGACCACAACATGCCCACTACCGGATTCGCCGAGAAACATGGCTTCGCCAGCCCATTGGATGCGTGCCTTCATCGCCCAGACTCCACTGTAAAAAAAGGGGCGCCAGCTTATCACAGGGCTTTGCTCTGACAGCGAGCAGCGTTCATAGGACGAATGCTCCAGTAGCGTAGGTAATTTCTCGAATTTGCGCGGAAGTGTCTGGTAAGCTGGCGCCAATTCGCTGGCGCTCAGCCAGTTGTGTAGCGACCATCTTCAGCGCCTCATAAAAAAATTAAACATAACCGTGCAGTTTTTTCGGGATACAACCATGGTTGCTATTACCCCCATACCCAAAATCAAGAACCTCGACAAGCTGTTGACGCATTGTCAACGCCGTCGGCATGCGGCCAAGAGCAACATCATTTGTGCTGGCGATCGTTCGGACACGTTGTACTTCATCATCAAGGGGTCGGTGACGATCCTGATCGAGGATGACGACGGCCGCGAGATGATCATTGCGTACCTGAACGCGGGGGACTTCTTCGGCGAACTGGGACTGTTTGAACAGGCCGGCCAGGAACAGCAGCGCAGTGCCTGGGTGCGGGCCAAGGTCGAGTGCGAAACGGCGGAAATCAGCTATGCGAAGTTCCGCGAATTGTCGCAGCAGGATCCGGACATTCTTTACGTCCTCAGCGGACAAATCGCACAACGCCTGCGCAATACCACGCGCAAGGTCGGCGATCTGGCGTTCTTCGACGTCACGGGACGAGTGGCACGCTGCCTGTTGGAGTTGTGCAAGCAACCCGACGCGATGACCCACCCGGACGGCATGCAGATCAAGGTGACCCGTCAGGAAATCGGCCGGATCGTCGGTTGTTCGCGGGAAATGGTCGGTCGCGTGCTCAAGGATCTTGAGGAGCGCAACCTGGTCGACGTGAAAGGCAAGACGATGGTGGTCTTCGGTACTCGTTAGATACCGACGCTGTAGATCTGCGCCAGCATTAAACGAAAGAGCTCATCGAGTCGCGCCAACGCCTGTGGCGCGCTGAATTTCTCGTGAAAGGCGATATGGCTTTCGGCACGCACTCGCGGTTCCAGGCCACAGGCTTGGTTGAAACGATTGACCGCCGCGACCATCGATTCGCGTTCGTTCTCCATCAGCATCGCACCGTGCACCAGGCCCACCGGACGCTGTCCGCCCTGACTCTGGCGCCAGCGCTGGGCGGTGCCAACCATTTTTCGGCCGTCGAGGTTAACGTTGAAACGTCCGTCACAGAACGCTCCTTCGATTTCACCCAAGGACGATGTGCCGCCCAACTCATCAAGCAACTGACAGATCGGATCGCACAAGCGGCGGTAGCCGGTTTCGATGCGGTTCAGATCGCCTTCGTTGCGGGGTGGCGCGTAGACCAGTGCAATGTTGATCGTCGCAGCAGATTGCGGGACGGGTTCGCCGCCAGTTTCGCGCAGGAGCACCGGCCAGCCGGCGGCAGCGGAGACTTCGCAGGCGTGTTCGAAACCGGGGAGACGATTGAGGCGGCGAGGCATGACCAGCGCATGGTCGCTGGGTTGCCAGAACAGAAGGCCGAATTCCGCATCACCGGCGCAGACTGAGGCGAGCAAGTCCTGCTCGGCTTGCAGGCCGGCTTCAATGGTCAGGGCGGTTGGCTGCGACATGCATGGCTCCGACAGACTTGAAGTCTTTAGAGAATTTGAGGGCCTCTTCGCGAGCAAGCCCGGCCCCAAAGGGGACGCGGGCGCCTGCAAAAAAGATCAGTCGAGGGTCGAGCCGCTGACCGCAGCCCCACGTTCCGGGAAGAACAGACGCTGCAATTCAACACCCGGGCTTTCGGCGCGCATGAACGCTTCGCCGACCAGGAACGCGTAAACGTCGCTGATTTCCATCAGTTCGACATCTGCACGGTTGAGGATGCCGCTCTCGGTAATCACCAGACGATCGCGCGGAATACGCGGCAGCAGGTCGAGGGTGGTTTCCAGACTGACGTCGAAAGTGTGCAGATTACGGTTGTTGACCCCGACCAGTGGCGTATCGAGAGTTTTCAACGCACGTTCCAGCTCATCACCGTCGTGCACTTCCACCAAGACATCAAGACCAACGCCTTTGGCCACCGACGCCAACTCGGCCATTTTCACGTCATCCAGCGCGGAAACGATCAACAGCACGCAGTCGGCGCCCAGCGCACGGGCTTCGACGATCTGGTACGGATCGATCATGAAGTCCTTGCGGATCACCGGCAGTTTGCACGCGGCGCGAGCCTGTTGCAGGTACGCATCGGCGCCTTGGAAGTAATCGATATCGGTCAGTACGGAAAGACAGGTCGCCCCACCCTTCTCGTAACTTTTGGCAATGTCGGCCGGAACGAAGTTTTCGCGGATCACGCCTTTGCTCGGCGAAGCCTTTTTGATCTCGGCAATGACCGCCGGTTGTTTGGTCTTGGCCTGTGCCAGCAACGCCTGGGCGAATCCACGGGGCGCATCGGCCGCTTTGGCCAGGCTTTCCAGCTCGCTCAGGCTCACACGAGCGCTACGCTCGGCGATTTCCTGAACTTTGCGCGCCAGAATGTTTTCCAGAACCGTCGGTACACTCATCCTTCATTCTCCACTTTGAATACCGCGGTAAAGGCACCCAGCTCCTCAAGTTTTTCCCGAGCGAGGCCGGTGTGCAGAGCGTCGTGCGCCAGCTCCACGCCTTGTTTCAAACTGCTGGCCACGTCGGCGGCGTAGAGTGCCGCGCCGGCGTTGAGCACAATCATTTCGGCGGCTTTCTGGCCGTTCTCGGTTTTGCGCTTGCCCAGCGCATCGCGGATCAGCGCCAGCGACGCCTCCGGGCCGTCGACCGACAGGCCGTGCAAGCTCTGGCTCTTCATGCCCAAGTCCTCGGGTTCGACCCAATACTCGGTGATCTCGTTGTTTTTCAGTTCGGCGACAAAGGTCGGTGCAGCGAGGCTGAATTCGTCCAGACCATCCTTCGAATGCACCACCAGCACATGCTTGCTGCCCAAGCGTTGCAAGACTTCCGCCAACGGTCGGCACAACGCCGGGTTGAACACACCCACCACCTGATGTTTAACACCGGCCGGATTCGTAAGCGGGCCAAGCATGTTGAACAGCGTACGCAGGCCGAGATCGCGGCGCGGGCCGGCGGCATACTTCATGGCTTTGTGATGGGTCTGGGCAAACATGAAACCGATGCCGACGTTGTCGATGCAACGGGCGACCTGAACCGGCGTCAGGTTGAGGTAGATACCGGCGGCTTCCAGCAAGTCAGCGCTGCCGCTCTTGCCCGACACCGCGCGGTTGCCGTGTTTGGCCACGGTGCAACCCGCTGCCGCAACAACAAAAGAAGACGCGGTCGATACGTTGAAAATGTTGGCACCGTCACCGCCGGTACCGACCACATCGACCACGCCGTCGAGGGTCTTGAGTTCGACCTGATCGGCCAGCTCACGCATCACCGATACGGCGCCGACGATTTCATCGATGCTTTCGCTCTTCATGCGCATGGCCATCATGAACGCGCCGATCTGCGCGTCAGTGCATTGGCCGGTCATGATTTCGCGCATCACGTCGCGCATTTCATCGGTGCTGAGGTCGAGGTGATCGACGATACGGCTCAGGGCTGTCTTGATATTCATGGGAAGTCCTTAGCGCGTGCCGCCGGTTTGTTTGAGGAAGTTGGCAAACAGTTCATGGCCCTGCTCAGTCAGGATCGACTCGGGGTGGAACTGTACGCCTTCAATGTTCAGGGTCTTGTGACGCAGGCCCATGATTTCGTCGACAGAGCCGTCATCGTGTTGCGTCCACGCCGTCAGCTCCAGGCAATCGGGCAAGGTTTCGTGCTTGACGATCAGCGAGTGGTATCGGGTGACGGTCAGAGGATGGTTGAGACCTGCGAAAACGCCCTTGTCCTCGTGGAATACCGGACTAGTCTTACCGTGCATCACTTGGCGGGCACGCACCACATTCCCGCCAAAGGCCTGACCGATGGACTGGTGGCCGAGGCAGACGCCGAGAATGGGCAGCTTGCCGGCAAAGTGCTTGATGGCCTCGATGGAGATGCCGGCTTCGGTCGGCGTGCAAGGCCCCGGAGAAACCACGATGCGCTCTGGCTTGAGCGCTTCGATTTCGGCAATGGTCAATTCGTCGTTGCGCACGACTTTGACTTCGGCACCCAGCTCGCCGAGGTACTGCACAACGTTGTAAGTAAAGGAGTCGTAGTTGTCGATCATCAGCAACATGGCGTTTCGAACCTCTTGAATTCTGACTTGAAGACAGCCTTCAGATGACTTGCCCGCAGGGCGCTGCACGATGTCGGACGCACAGATGGCGTCGGCAAAGCGGCATTTCGAACGGGCAAGGAAGGCAAAGCGATACAAATCCGGCCGGGCCGGCAGAAAAGATTCAGGCGCGCCAACGCCAACGGGCGTGTGCCTTGATGACTTGATCCAGAAGTTTGCTGGTGATCAACACGGGGAAGGTCTCGTTCATACGTTCCGGCACAGTAACTTAGCTGGGCAGAGCGTGCAATATGGCGGGGCTTGCAGGGCATAAAACTATGGAGGGGTTCGCGATCGATGGCAAAAGGCCGGAAGTTTTTGGTACTGTCGTTTCGTTCACCTACAACAATAAATAAACGGACTTGCTCATGATCAAACAGACGTTGTTTGTACCGCTGGCCGGTTGCTTGCTCGCCCTGGCCTGCGCCCAGGCGTATGCAGCACCCAATCCTTACTCAAGCTTCATCGTCTTTGGCGACAGCCTCAACGATGCCGGGACATTCACCGACACCGGCGGCCCGGCGGGCGCCACCCAGCGCTACACCAACCGCACTGGCCCGGTTTATCTGGATGGCAGCGGTGAATTGCGCTCGCTGAACTCCACGCAACTGCTGGGCGGACGCCTCGGGTTTACGGCGGATCAAACAGCCTCTTCCAGTTCAGCTGTACGCGCCAATGCAGGCCTGCCGGACGGCAACAACTGGGCGGTGGGGGGTTATCGAACTGACCAGATCCTCGACTCGATCACCACGCAATCTGCCACGGGGGAACGTACCCGCGCCGGCTACTTGCCATCGAACGGCTTGCGCGCCGACCCGAATGCGCTGTACTACATTTCCGGCGGTGGCAATGACTTCCTGCAAGGTCGAATTCTCAGCCTGCCTCAGGCTAACGCGGGTGCCGACCGATTGGCTGACAGCGTACAAGCCCTGCAAACGGCCGGCGCCAAATACGTGATGGTCTGGCTGTTGCCTGATGTCGGTTTGACCCCGGCCATCAACGGTACGCCTTTTCAGGCGCTCAGCAGTCAACTCGCCAGCCAGTTCAACAGCCAACTGGTGACACGTTTACAGGGCATCAACGCTGAAATCATTCCGTTGAATATTCCAGTGCTCCTGTCGGAGGCTTTCGCAGATCCCGGACGTTTTGGCCTGGCCACCGACCAGAACCTGACCGCGACCTGTTTCAGCGGCAGCAGTTGCACGGAGAACGCCCGCTACGGCATCAACAGTGCGACGCCGGATCCGAGCAAGCTGATCTACAACGACGGCGTACACCCGACCGAGGCCGGGCAGAAGCTGATCTCTGATTACGCCTATTCGCTGTTGGCCGCACCGTGGGAGCTGACACTGCTGCCGGAAATGGCCCACGCCACGCTGCGTGCGCACCAGGATGAACTGCGTACTCAATGGAAAGCGGATTGGGAGAACTGGCAACCCGTCGGTCAGTGGCGCGCCATTGTCTCCGCCGGCGGCCAGCATCTGGATGTCGACAGCCAAAGCAGCGGCGCCAGCGCCGACGGCAGTGGTTACAACCTCAACGTGGGGGGCAGCTATCGCCTCAATGATGCTTGGCGCGTGGGCGTAGCGGCAGGTTTCTACCGGCAGAATCTGGAAGCAGGCCACAACGATTCGGACTACAAACTCAACAGCTATCTGGCGACAGCCTTCGCCCAGTTCCAGCAAAATCGCTGGTGGGCTGACGCCGCGCTGACCGGTGGCAAACTCGACTACGACAACCTCAAGCGCAAGTTCGATCTGGGCGTCAGTGAAGGTGCGGAGAAAGGTGATACCGACGGCCACCTGTGGGCGTTCAGTACCCGCATCGGATACGACATTGCCCAACCGGGCAGTGAATGGCATTTGTCGCCGTTCGTCAGCGCCGACTACGCCAGCGTGGATGTCGATGGTTACTCAGAGAAAAGCAACCGGGCCACAGCACTGACCTTCAATGACCAGGCGCGAGATTCGAAACGTCTGGGCCTCGGTATTCAGGGCAAGTACAACATCACCCCACAAACCCAGGTGTTTGGTGAATACGCCCACGAACGTGAGTACGAGGATGACGTGCAGAAGGTCAACATCGCGCTCAATACCCTGCCGGCCAACGACTTCAAACTCGAAGGCTACACACCGCAGAGTCATTTGAACCGTTTGAGCCTGGGCGTCAGCCATAAACTGACGGCAGATCTGGCGCTGCGTGGCGGTTATACGTTGCGCAAGGACGATGACTTTACCCAGCAAGGGGTTAACGTCGGAGTCGTGCTGGACTTCTAAATCCCGCGCATAAAAAAGCGGTGCCCTCGCAGGCGCCGCTTTTTTATTGCCGAACACAAAGCCCACTGTGGGAGCGAGCCTGCTCGCGAAGAGGGTGTGTCAGCCACCATTAATGTTGGCTGACCAGCGCTTTCGCGAGCAGGCTCGCTCCCACAGGGTTTTGTGTTGGCTCAGCTTTCCGGGGTTTGTTCGGCCAGTGCCACGGCACGGAACATCGCCCGGCGCTTGTTCAGGGTTTCTTCCCATTCCAGCGCCGGCACCGAGTCGGCGACGATGCCGCCACCGGCCTGTACGTGCAATTCGCCGTTTTTGATCACCGCGGTACGGATCGCAATTGCGGTGTCCATGTTGCCGTTCCAGGCGAAGTAACCCACCGCGCCGCCATACACACCACGCTTGACCGGTTCGAGTTCGTCGATGATTTCCATCGCACGAATCTTCGGTGCCCCGGACAAGGTGCCCGCCGGCAGAATCGCCCGTAGCGCGTCCATCGCCGTCAGCCCGGCTTTCAACTGGCCGGTGACGTTGGAAACAATGTGCATCACGTTGGAATAACGCTCGATGACCATCTTCTCGGTGAGTTTCACCGAACCGATTTCCGAGACACGTCCGGTGTCGTTACGACCCAGATCGATCAGCATCAAGTGCTCGGCGATCTCTTTATCGTCGGACAGCAAGTCTTCTTCCAGCGCCAGATCGGCTTCTTCTGTCGCGCCACGCGGGCGAGTACCGGCAATCGGACGCACCGTGATCAGGTTGTCCTCGACCCGCACCAGCACTTCCGGCGAACTGCCGACGACGTGGAAGTCGCCGAAGTTGAAGAAGTACATGTACGGCGTCGGGTTGAAGCAGCGCAAGGCGCGATACAGATCGATCGGTGCCGCCTTGAAGTCGATCGACATGCGCTGCGACGGCACGACCTGCATGCAGTCACCGGCCAGGATGTATTGCTTGATGGTGTCGACGGCTTTTTCGTAATCGTTCTGGGTGAAACTGGAGCGGAACACCGGGTCAGCGGACTGTTGTTTGCTGAAGTCCAGGCCGCGACGCGGGGTGATCGGCTGGCGCAGTTTTTCCAGCAGTCCCTGCAATTGCGCCTGACCTTGCTCGTAGGCATCCGCCTGCACAGGGTCGGCCAATACGATGGCGTGCATCTTGCCGGCGAGGTTGTCGAACACCACGACCGCATCGGACACCATCAACAGAATGTCTGGCACGCCCAGCGGATCCGGATTCGGGCACTTGCCCAGACGTTTCTCGACATAACGCACGCAGTCGTAACCGAAATAACCGACCAGACCGCCGTTAAATCGCGGCAGGCCAGCAATGGTCGGCACGTTGTAGCGGGCCTTGAAGGTTTCGACGAAGGCCAGCGGATCTTCAACGTCGTGGCTTTCAGTCTCGACGCCATCAACGGTGATGCTGACGTGATGATCGTAAACCCGCAGCACGGTGCGGCACGGCAGGCCGATGATCGAGTAACGACCCCATTTCTCGCCGCCCTGCACGGACTCGAGCAGGTAGGAGTTGGGTTGGTCTGCCAGTTTCAGGTAGATCGACAGCGGCGTGTCGAAGTCGGCCAGGGTTTCGCAGGCCAACGGAATGCGGTTATAGCCATCAGCGGCCAAGCGCAGGAATTCTTCGCGAATCATAAGATGCCTCGTGGTGTGAGGTGCTGTCAGTCAGGTGTGCAAACGCGCCGGCAGGCCGGCCAGAAACAAGTCAGGCGCGCCAACGCCAGCGGGCCAGGGCCTTGATGACTTTCATCCAGAGTTTGCGGGTGACCACCACGATGGCGTTTCCAGAAGGGGATTGAGAAGCGTCGGGCAACGTTATCTCAGCGGCCGGATCCAGGCAACCGGGAATTAGCTTGCGCAGGTCGTCGATCACCAGTGCCGGGGATTCCTCGGCAATCGGCCGCCCATGGTTGTAGCCGTAACTCAGCGCCACACATTTGACCCCCGCCGCTTTCGCGGCCAGCACGTCGCTGCGCGAGTCGCCGACAAACAGCGATTGCGAGGCCGGGATGTTGGCCATTTTCATCACGAAGAACAGCGCGGCCGGGTCGGGTTTCTTCTGCGGCAAGGTATCGCCGCCGATGATCCATTTGAAATAGCGGCCGATTTTCATCTGGTCCAACAGCGGCGCGACGAAACGCTCCGGCTTGTTGGTGATCAACGCCATGGCCACGCCTTGCTTTTGCAGCCACTTGAGCGTGTCGCGCACGCCGGGATAGACCACAGTCAGCTCATGGCTGGCGCCGTAGGCCTGCATGAAAATTTCCAGCGCTTGCTCGGCTTCGACGTCATCCACAGAGGCATGATCGATACCGCCGGCCAGCGCACGACGCACCAATACCGGTGCGCCATTGCCAACCCACTCGCGCACCGACTCGATGCCCGCTGGCTGGCGGCCGAGGGTGAGCAGCATGTTGTCCACCGCCGCTGCCAGGTCGGGAACCGAGTCGATCAGCGTGCCATCCAGATCGAACATCACCAACCGTGGCAGTTTGCCCGGGAACAGCTGCTCAAAACCGCTCATGGGCGAGCCAGCGCCAGTTCGGAACGCATCTTGTCGATGACTTCCTGATAGTTCGGTGCATTGAAGATCGCCGAGCCGGCCACAAAGGTGTCGGCGCCAGCGGCGGCGATCTCACGGATGTTGTTGACGTTGACGCCGCCGTCGATTTCCAGACGGATATCACGCCCCGACGCATCGATGATCGCCCGTGCTTCGCGCAGTTTGTCGAGGGTGCCGGGAATGAACTTCTGCCCGCCAAAGCCTGGGTTGACGCTCATCAGCAGAACCATGTCGACCTTGTCGATCACGTACTTGAGCACGTCCAGCGGGGTCGCCGGGTTGAACACCAGACCGGATTTGCAGCCGCCCTCGCGGATCAGTTGCAACGAGCGATCGACGTGCAGCGTGGCTTCCGGGTGGAAGGTGATGTAGGTGGCACCGGCCTCGATGAAGTCGCCAACGATGCGATCCACCGGGCTGACCATCAGGTGCGCGTCAATCGGCGCAGTGACGCCGTACTTGCGCAATGCCGCGCAAACCATCGGGCCGATGGTCAGGTTGGGCACGTAGTGGTTGTCCATGACATCGAAGTGAACGAAGTCGGCACCAGCGGCGAGGACGTTGTCCACTTCTTCGCCGAGGCGGGCGAAGTCGGCGGAAAGAATCGACGGAGCAATTACGAAGGGCTGCATGACGCACCTTTACTGAGCTAAATCACGATGGCGCGCATTGTATACCTCAAGTTTCCGCGCGCGCACCGTGACGGCGATGATCAGTAGGCGGCGCGGTAGATCTTCTCGATATCGATGGCGCTGAGTTTACGTGGGTTGTTGCGCATCAGACGTTCAATGCCTGCGGCCTCCAACGCCATGGCCGGGATCGCGTCTTGCGGTACACCGAAACTGCGCAACCCGGCGGGAATCTCCACCGCTGCACACAAGTCGGTCATGGCCTGCACGGCTTTATCCGCTGCCTCAATGGCACTCAGATGAGCGGTCTTCACCCCCATGGCTTCGGCAATATCCTGCATCCGCTCGACGCAGGCCATCTTGTTCCAGGTCATGACATAGGGCAGCAGTAGCGCATTGCTGACACCATGGGCAATGTTGAAACGCCCGCCCAGCGGATAGGCCAGCGCATGCACCGCACCGACCCCGGCGTTACCGAATGCCATGCCGGCCATCAGGCTGGCGGTGGCCATGTCTTCCCGCGCTTGCAGGTTGGCGCCGTTGGCGTAGGCCTTGGGCAGGGCCTTGGCGATCAGTTTGATCGCGCCGAGGGCCAGGGAATCGGTGATCGGCGAGGCGTTGACCGACAGATAGGACTCAATGGCATGCACCAACGCATCGACGCCACTGGCGGCGGTGACACTGCGTGGGCAGGTCAGGGTCATCTGCGGACTGACCAGCGCGACGTCCGGTAATAGATAGTCGCTGACGATGCCTTTCTTCAACTGCGCAACCTTGTCCGAAAGAATGGCGACGTTGGTCACTTCCGAGCCGGTGCCGGCAGTGGTCGGGATGGCGATCAGCGGCGGCCCTTTGCGTGGCACCTGTTCGACGCCGAACAGATCCTCCAGCGCGCCGTGATAACCGGCATACGCGGCAACGCTTTTGGCGATGTCGATAGCACTGCCGCCGCCCAGACCGATCAAGCCGTCATGCCCGCCTTCGCGGTACGCACGCATGCAGTCTTCGACAATGGCGATTTCCGGATCCGGCAGCACGCGGTCGAAAATCTCGTACTCGCGCCCACCCAGTTGCACCAGCGCCAGCTCAACGGTGCCGGATTTGACCAGCGCGGCGTCGGTGACGATCAGCGGGTTGTCGATGTCGAGGCGGGTGAGTTCCGCCGCCAATTGCTCGATGGCGCCGGCGCCGGTGATCAGTTTGTGAGCGATTTTGAACTGAGAAAGACTCATGGTGCGCAGCCTCTTATAGATAGGGGAGCTGGGCACAAGATTAGCTGGGGATTTGAGGTTGTCTGCTATTCAGGTCATGAATAACCCAAGACTTCGCACACAACACAAATCCCTTGTGGGAGGGGGCTTGCTCCCTCCCACAGTTTTGATCGTTTACGGCTTCAGACCTGAGCGGTGCGCAATTTTTCGCTGCGGCCGCGTAGCCATTCAAGGGTCAGCAGCAGGATCACCGAGAAGGCGATCAGCAAGGTCGCGGCGGCCGCAATCGTCGGGCTGAGGTTCTCCCGAATCCCGCTGAACATCTGCCGAGGCAACGTGGCCTGTTCAGGCCCGGCCAGAAACAGCGTCACCACCACTTCGTCGAACGACGTGGCGAACGCAAACAACGCCCCGGAAATCACCCCTGGCGCAATCAGTGGCAAGGTCACACGACGGAACGCGGTCAACGGCGACGCACCGAGGCTGGCGGCAGCACGCACCAGATTGTGGTTAAACCCCTGCAACGTTGCCGACACGGTGATGATCACAAATGGCACACCGAGTACCGCATGCACGACGATCAGCGAGAAGAAGCTGTTGCCCAGGCCCAGCGGCGCAAAGAACAGATAACTGGCCACACCAATGATCACCACCGGCACGACCATCGGCGAAATCACCAGCGCCATCACCAGCGGTTTGCCGGGGAAGTCGCCACGGGTCAGGCCGATCGCTGCCAGCGTGCCGAAGACCATGGCCAGCGCCGTTGCGGCCGGGGCCACGATGATGCTGTTGCGAAGCGCCCGCATCCATTCCGCCGAGGCGAAGAAGTCCTGATACCAGTGCAGCGAAAAGCCTTGTAGCGGGTACACCAGAAAACTGCCCGAGTTGAACGACAGCGGCACGATCACCAGCACCGGCAGGATCAGGAACAGCAGAATCAAGCCGCAGAGGATCCGCAAGCTGTAGAACCACACCCGTTCGATGGGCGACATGTAAGGACTCAGCATCTCAAATTCCCCTTAGCTCAGGCGCAGGCGACTGGCGCCCACCAGCCAGCTGTAAATCAGATAAAGCACCACGGTTGCCAGCAGCAGCAAGCCGCCCAGCGCGGTGGCCATGCCCCAGTTGATGCTGGTGTTGGTGTAGAACGCGACGAAGTAGCTGACCATCTGATCGTTCGGGCTGCCGAGCAGCGCCGGGGTGATGTAGTAGCCGATGGCGAGGATGAACACCAACAGGCAACCAGCGCCGATACCGGCGTAGGTCTGTGGGAGGTACACCCGCCAAAAACTGGCGAACGGATGGCAGCCCAGCGAGATCGCGGCACGCATGTAGGTTGGCGAGATGCCTTTCATCACGCTGTAGATCGGCAGAATCATGAACGGCAGCAGGATATGCACCATCGAGATGTAAACGCCGGTGCGGTTGAACACCAACTCCAGCGGTTTATCGATGATGCCCATCGCCATCAGGGCGCCGTTGATCAGACCACCCGATTGCAGCAACACGATCCAGGCGGCGACGCGCACCAGAATCGAGGTCCAGAACGGCAACAGCACCAAAATCATCAGCAGGTTGCTTTGGCGCGATGGCAGGTTCGCCAGCAGGTAAGCCAGTGGATAGGCGAGCAGCAGGCAGATCACGGTGATGACCAGGCCCATCCAGAACGTACGGGCGAAGATGTCGAGGTAGATCGCCTGATCGGGGGTGGCCGGGGCGATCTCGCCGAGGTCGTCGATGCGGTGGTCGACCGCCGCCAGCAGGTAATACGGGGTGATGCTACTGGTGTTGCGCTTGACCGCTTGCCAGTAGGCCGGGTCGCCCCAGCGCTCGTCGAGTGTTTCCAGGGCGACTTTATAAGACGCCGGCTCGCTGGCAAATGGCAGCGCCCGGGCCGTTTTGGTCAGCAGGCTGCGATAGCCGGCCAACTCCATGTTCAAGCGCTTGGACAAATCGCCCAGCGTCGAGTTTTTCCGGGCTTCGGCGAGGTCGTCGCTGGCAGCCTTGTAGACCGGTTCGGCGGGTAGACCGCGACCGTCCCAACTGGCGATGGCCGCCACGGTACGCGGCATGCCGCCGACCACTTCCGGGTTGCCGACGCTTTTGTAGAGCAGCGCCACGATCGGCACCAGGAACACCAACAACAGAAACAACACCAGCGGCGCAATCAACGCCTGGGCCTTCCAGCGGTTGACCCGCTCGGCGTGCTTGAGCTTCTGCTTCAAGGTGGGGCTGGCGCCCTCGTTCAGGGGAACGGCGATGGCCATGACGTACTCCGCAAATCTTTGATCGTTACAGAGGTGGCGAACCACCTCGATCGATTGATGCACACAGATCCAAATGTGGGGGCGACGGTGCGACGATTCGACTTGCTCGCGAAGGCGGCGTGTCAGTCACATCAATGTTGAATGTACTGGCGCTTTCGCGAGCAAGCCTGCTCCCACAGGAGGGCGAGCCCTCGGGTTACTTCGCCGCCCAGGCGTTGAAACGCTGCTCAAGCTGCTCGCCGTTATCAGCCCAGAAGCTGACGTCGATCTGCACCTGGTTGGCGATATTTTCCGGGGTGGTCGGCATGTCTTTCAGAACATCCTTGGACAGCAGCGGTACGGCTTGGGTGTTGGCCGGGCCGTAGGCGATGTTTTCCGAGTACGTCTTCTGCTGCTGCGGCTGCACCGAGTAGGCGATGAACTTCTTCGCCGCTTCGGCACGCTTGGCGTCCAGACCTTTCGGGATGGCCCATGCGTCGAAGTCGTAGATGCCGCCGTTCCAGACCACTTGGAGGTTGGACTCTTTCTGCACGGCAGCGATGCGACCGTTGTAGGCCGAGCTCATGACCACGTCGCCGGAAGCAAGGTATTGCGGCGGTTGAGCGCCGGCTTCCCACCACTGAATGCTGGGTTTGAGCTCATCGAGTTTCTTGAACGCGCGATCCTGACCATCCTTGCCGGCCAGCACTTTGTAGACGTCCTTCGGCGCAACGCCATCGGCCATCAAGGCGAATTCGAGGGTGTACTTGGCGCCTTTACGCAGGCCACGCTTGCCCGGGAATTTCTTGGTGTCCCAGAAATCAGCCCAACTGGTTGGCGCGGTTTTCAGCTTGTCGGCGTTGTACGCCAGTACGGTCGACCAAACGAAGAAACCCACGCCGCAAGGCTGGATCGCCCCTTTGACGTAGTCTTCGCTCTTGCCGAACAACGCTGGGTCCAGTGGCTCGAACATGTCTTCGTCGCAACCACGGGACAGTTCTGGCGATTCAACCTCGACCAGGTCCCACGACACGCTCTTGGTATCGACCATGGCTTTGACCTTGGCCATTTCGCCGTTGTACTCGCCGGCAATGATCTTGCCGTTGCCCGCCGCTTCCCACGGTGCATAAAAGGCTTTGACTTGCGCCGCCTTGTTCGCCCCGCCAAACGACACCACGGTCAAATCCGGGCCAGCGGCCATTGCGCTTGCCGCACCCATCAGGCCCAGGGTCAGGGCGGTGAACTTCAGGGATCTCAACATTTATTGTTCTCTCCACGTGCAGGGTTGGTGTTGGTAGTGCCGGGGCGATCAGTTCGCCTCTAAAAGAGGATCAAGCGCGCGTACGTGCTCGACCTGCCAGCCAAGCGGAACCACGTCACCGACAGCGAGCCCGGGATCGAGCTCGGCAATCGGTTGTTTCACGAAGAAGTCGGTCTTGCCGCAGACTTCCAGGCGTACTCGGACGTGGTCGCCCAGATAGATGAATTCCGCCACCCTCCCTGAGAAGCGGTTGACGCATTGATCGCTCGAACCGTTGAGGCTGACGCGCTCCGGACGGATCGACAGAGTCACCGGTTCGCCGGTCTGGCCGACGTTGACCGCCAGCGCCTCGACCTTCTCGCCACGACCGAGTTCGACCACGCAACGCTCGCCGTTCTGGCTGAGCAAGCGGCCATTGAGGCGGTTGTTCTCGCCAATGAAGTTGGCGACAAAGGTGTTCTTCGGCTCTTCGTAGAGGGTGCGTGGCGGCGCGATCTGCTGAATTTCGCCCTGATGGAATACCGCAACGCGGTCGGACATGGTCAGGGCTTCGCCCTGGTCGTGGGTCACGTAGACCACGGTCACGCCGAGCCGCTGGTGCAGGTGCTTGATTTCCATCTGCATGTGTTCACGCAGTTGCTTGTCGAGGGCGCCCAGTGGTTCGTCCATCAGCACCAGTTGCGGTTCGAACACCAACGCGCGAGCCAGTGCCACACGCTGTTGCTGACCACCGGACAACTGTGCCGGATAGCGTGAGGCGAAAGCGTCGAGCTGAACCATGCTCAAGACTTTCTTGACCTTGTCGCCGACGTCGCTCTTGTTCAGGCCGCGCACGGTCAGCGGGAACGCAAGGTTCTCGGCCACGGTCATGTGCGGGAACAGTGCGTAGTTCTGGAACACCATGCCGATGTCGCGCTTGTGCGGCGGTACGTTGTTGATCGCACGCCCGTCCAGAAGGATTTCCCCGGCGGTCGGTGTTTCGAAACCGGCGAGCATCATCAGGCTGGTGGTCTTGCCGGAGCCGGACGGCCCGAGCAGGGTCAGGAACTCGCCTTTGCGAATGTCCACGTTGAGGTCTTTGACGATCAGGTTCTCGCCGTCGTAGCTCTTCTGCACTCCACGAAAGCTGACCAGCACATCACTGGCCCCTGCGTTTGAATCGACCTGGCTCATACCCGCACCTTTGTTGTTGATGACTGCTTGTGGGTTAAGCCTAGTGGCTGCTGACAGGCACGCAAATCGGGGCGCAGGAGAGAATCGCCTCAGCCGGATGGAAGGTTGGGGGTAGGGATTGCCCTACAAGGATGGCGCGTTTGGACAAGGCAGCCGCGAGCGACAAGCTGCGAGCCAACAGAGCAGGCATTAGCCGCTGTCGCTAACAGATATGCCCACAATCCGGAACACGGTGGAGATTCCATGTGGGAGGGGGCTTGCTCCCGAATGCAGTGGGTCATCCAACTTAGTTGGCGACTGATACACCGCATTCGGGAGCAAGCCCCCTCCCACCGTTTTTGATTGCGGTGATCTTCAGAGGAGTTTGTGTTCCATCGCGTATTTGACCAGTTCGGCCAGCGAGGTGATGTTGAGCTTCTGCATCAACCGCGCCTTGTGGGTGCTGATGGTCTTGCTGCTCAGGGCCAGTTGCTGGGCGATGTCGTTGACGTTGGCGCCTTGCGCCAGCCGCTCGAACACCGAGAACTCGCGCTCCGACAACAAAGAATGCAATGGTCGCGCATCAGTCAGGCCGACCTCGAAGACCATCCGATCAGCCAGATCCGGATCGATGTAGCGCCCGCCCGCCGCGACTTTGCGAATGGCGGTCAGCAACAGCGCCGGATCGCTGTCCTTGGTCGCGTAGCCGGCCGCTCCGACCTTCAATGCCCGCGCCGCCATTTGTGCTTCGTCGTGCATCGACAACACCAGAATGGCCGGCGGATTGTTCAGCGCACGGATTCGCGGGATCGCCTCAAGGCCGTTGACCCCAGGCATGGAGATGTCCAGCAACACCACTTCGCACGGCACATGACGCAGGGTTTCAAGCAGTTGCTCACCATTGCTCGCCTCCCCCACCACTTGCAGGTCCTTGGCCAGGCCAATCAATTGCTTGATGCCTTCTCGGACGATGGTGTGGTCTTCGGCTACCAGTACACGGATCACGTTCTTCTCCAGATTCAGTCAAACCTCATCCACCGGCACCCATACATTCAGACTGGTGCCCTCCCCCGGCTCACTCTCAAGCACCAAGCGCCCGCCCATGATCAGCACCCGCTCACGCATGCCGACCAGACCAAACGACGTCATCCTGCCCGTAGCGGCGACAAAGCCTACGCCATCATCGCTGACCGTCAGACACAATTCGTCGCCTTCCAGCGCCAGCGTCAGCTCCACAGTATGCGCCTGAGCATGACGCATCACGTTGGTCAACGCTTCCTGCAGGATGCGGAACAAGCCAATCGCCTTGGCATCGCTCAGCGCCGGCAGATTATCCGGCACCTGCACCAGACACGGAATTTGCGTGCGCGCTTCGAATCGGCGGGCCTGCCATTCAATCGCCGAAGCGATCCCGGCATCCAGAATCGGCGGCCGTAGCGCCGTCGCCACATCGCGCACCAACTGGAACAATTGGGCGATCAGGCGTTTCATGCTGTTCAATCGCTCATTCAGCCCTGGGTCCAGTTGCGCGTAAGCCAGTTCGCACATCGATGTTTCGAGTTTGAGCACCGTCAGCATCTGCCCCAATTCATCGTGAACCTCACGAGCAATTCGCGCCTTCTCTTCTTCGCGGACACTTTCAAGGTGCGCCGACAGTTCACGCAGTTGCTCACGCGATGCCGCCAGTTCCAGTTCGATGCGTTTGCTCTCGGTGATGTCCCAGACGATGCCGTCCCAGACATAGGCGCCATCCTCCAACTGACGGGTGATCGCCTTGATCTCGGCCCAACGCTGCTCGCCCTGGCGCGTGAGGATTCGCCCCTGCCACGACCAATCGCTGTCGGTATCCAGCGCGTGATCCTGCGTGCGGTGATAACCGGCCTTGTCGTCCGGGTGCACCAGACTGCGCAGGCCCATGTCGCGATGAGCAATAGCCGCCGGCGCATAGCCAACCAGACTTTCGCTGCCCTCGCTGATATAGGCAAAGTCGATCTGCCCGGTCACTGGCGCCCGCTCCAGACGGAACACCAGCCCCGGTACATTGGCGGCGATACCCTGCAGCCTTGCCTCACTTTCCTGCAACGCCGCCAACGCGCGACGGCGATCCGTGACATCGGTGAGGTAAACCACCAGATATTCACTCTCGCGAAAACGCAGAAAGCTCAGCGATACGTCAGCCGGCAGGATGCTGCCATCGGCGCGCACGCAACTGGTTTCGAAGCTCAGCGGGCCTTCTTCACTGGTCCGCGCGCGCTTCCACAGGCTGAGCCAGCGATCCATATACAGACCCGGTTCGAAGTCGATCAGCGGTCGTTCGATGAGTGCGCCAGACGGATAGCCGAGCATGTTTTCCGCCGCGCGGTTGGCATAGCGAACATGACTGTCCCAGTTGACCCAAAGGATGCCGACGGTACTTTGATCGATGGAAAACTGCGTCAGGCGCAACGCCTCTTCGCTGGCTGTGCGCAGGGCGATGTCTTCCCGTGCGGCGAGCAGACGTTGCTCAAGGCTCTGTTGTTGGCGCCGCTGCCAGAACACAATCGCCGCGCAACTGAGCAGCATCACCGCGAACAACAGACTGAGGTTCTGCCAGAACCCCGGCGACTCCGTCAGTCGCGGGTATTTGGGTTGCAGCCATTGATTGTGCAGGCGCTCCAGATCCTTGGCCGGGATTGCGTTCAAGGCACTCTGGACAATGCCCGCCAGCTCCGGCCAATCGCGACGTGAGGCGACTCGCAACAATTGCGGCAGGCCCACATCACCGACCACCACCAGTTCAGCGAACTCGGGCTCGGCCGACAACCGACCGAGTTGCGCTTCATCAACCACCGCGTAAGACGCCTGCTGACTCAGCAGCAATTGCAACGCCTGACGCTCCAGCGGCACGCCTTGCAGATTCAGATGGGGATAGTTGCTGCGCAGATAGTCGGCGGTGGCACTCGGCATGCGGATGGCGACGCGAGTCTGGCTGTCGATTTTTTCCAGATCCACTGCTGCGCTGGACTTTTGATCGCTGACCACCAGTTGCGGGACACGCATGTATGGATCGGAAAACTTCCACAGACGCAGGGCACTCGGCGTCTGGGTCAGGCCCGGGGCGATGTCGATCTCGCCCTCGCGCAAAGCGGTTTCCAATTGCGCCAGATCCTGAAAGTTGCGCCAGCTCAATTCGATATTGAGTGCCCGGGCCAACCACTTCATCAACTCGACGTTGGCCCCGGACAGGCGCTGCAGGCGTCGGTCGTATTGCGCAAAGGGCGCCTGCAACACCAGACCGACACGCAGTTCATGGTGTTGCGCCAACCATTGCTGCTGGCCCTCTGACAATTGCGCAACGTGTGCCGGTGGCGCAGGCGCCGCCCAGCCCATCAAGGGAAACCACAAACAGCCGATAACCCACAGGCAGCAAAATCGCTTCATTGAAGCCTCATACACTGACAAATTCTGACCAACCCATTAGGCTGCCGGGATACTTTCTGGCCTGGAATAACCGATGCCCTCTGTCTACCGCCTGGCAATGCCAGCATTGTGCCTGTCGCTGATCCTGCCTTGTGCGTTTTCCGTCGAAGCGGCCGATCCGGCGCCTGCCACCAATTCGGCCCAACCCGCAGAAGAAAAACCCGTCGAACGTCAGCCACTGCTTGAGCGTAGTCAGGAAGAGGCGGCGGCACTGGAACGTATAGTCCCGACGCAAGAACAGCAACAGTTGCAGGCTGGCAGCGATACCTTCCTTGCCCTGTGGAAACCGGCCAATACCGCCGAACCCAAAGGCGCGGTGATTATCATCCCCGGCGCGGGCGAAACGGCTGACTGGCCTCAGGCAATCGGCCCGTTACGGCAAAAATTGCCGGACGTCGAATGGAGCAGCCTGAGCATCACCCTGCCCGACCTGCAAAGCGATGTCATCGCACCGCGCGTGATCGAAGCCGCAGCGGCACCCAAAGCCGCCGAAAGTGGCAGCAAGGATGCCACCACTGCGCAACCGATCGAACAAGCGGCTGGCGGTGAAGCGGAGGTGGCAGACCAGGTGGTGGCCGAAACGACGGAAGAACAAGCCAAAGCGGATGCCGAACGCATCTTCGCGCGCATTGACGCGGCAATTGCCTACGCCGAACAGCAGAGCGCACGCCGTATCGTGGTGCTCGGTCACGGCACGGGTGCCTACTGGGCAGCGCGTTATTTGAGCGAGAAGCAAACGGCGCAAGTCGAGAAGTTTGTCATGGTCGACGCGCAGGTTCCGACCAAGGCCAAACCGCCACTGGCGGAACTCACGCCAATGCTGAAGTTGCCGACCGCTGATATTTTCTACATGGACAAACCGCTGGACCGCCATGCGGCGCTGGAGCGGATGCAGGCGAGCAAACGCTTGAAAACGTCGGTGTTCAGCCAAGTCGCACTCAAGGCATTGCCGGACAACAAGGCTGAGCAGGAACAGTTGTTCCGCCGGGTGCGTGGTTGGTTGAATCCGCAGAACCCGGACTGATCCAGCGCCGAGTTGCCCCATTCGCGAGCAAGCCCGCTCCCACACTTGATTGCATTCCAACTGAAGAAACGCGATCGAATGTGGGAGCGAGCCTGCGCGCGAAGACGCCGGTGCTGACAACACCCATCTAGCGCCTAACGAAATTCCCGCCGTTCCCGAATCAACGTGTAGGCGTTGTGCAAATCGCGGGTTTTCTCGGTCGCTTCACGCACCTGTGCCGGTGTCGCACCGCTGCCGGCAATCTTGTCCGGATGATGACGACTGAGCAAACGTCGATAAGCCCGTTTGATCTGCGCCGGCTCGCTGGACACCGAAACACCCAGCAGACGCATCGCTTCCTGATAACTCACCGCTGCACTGACGATCGGCCGCTTGCCGGGCTCGTAATCACTGGCCAGCGCCTGCACCTGATGCGTCGTCCAGCCCAGCCATTTACCCCACTGCGCCAGCAACTCCCGCTCACTGACGCCAGCTCGACCGTCGGCCCAGACCATCCGCCAACACGCACGCAACACGCCTTCGGCCGCGTGCGGCTGCGCACTCAAACGCCGCAAATAGCAACGCAGACGATCACCACCGGACTTGCCGCGATTGAACGCCGCAATCGCCCGACGCATTGCCGGGTCGCTCATTTCCAGCGCTCGCATCTCGTTGCGCGCCTGCTGGATATGCCCGTCAGTGACCCGGCCATCACTCTTGGCCAGACGCCCGAGCAACACAAACAACAATTCGTCGTTGCGCAACACCGACCGACCACCGAGCTTTTCCCGCAGATGCCCCCAGCTCTGCAAGTGCAGGCGCCGATCCAGCGCCTGCCCCAACAACGCCCCAAGCATGGCCCCCGGAATGCTGGCGATAGCAAAACCCGCTCCGGCTCCAATCAGAGTCCCTGGCCACAACATATCAGCGACTCGCTTCTATCAAGGCTTGAGCTTCGGCCAGACGCTCGTGCGTGCCGACATCAACCCAATGGCCCTTGAGTCGCTCGCCAGTGACCTGGCCTTCAGACATGGCTTCGCGCAACAACGGCGCCAGTTTGAAGGCGCCGTGCGCACAACCATCGAACAATTGAGGATGGAGCACGGCGATGCCGCTGTAAGTCAGCGTCGCGGCGTCCGCCTGGCCATCAATCACTTGTCCGTCAACCAGTGAGAAATCACCGGCCGGGTGATGCGCCGGATTGTCCGCCAGCACCAGATGCGCCAAACCGGTGATCGGTTGGTGCAGCACGCTGAAGTCGTAATCGGTCCAGATGTCACCGTTGACCACCAGAAACGCGTCGTCACCAAGCAACGGCAGCGCCCGGAAAATACCGCCGCCGGTTTCCAGCGGCTCGCCTTCCGGCGAGTACTGAATGCTCACACCAAACTGCGAGCCATCGCCCAGGTAATCCTCGATCTGCTGACCGAGCCAGGCGTGATTGATCACGATCTCGTTGAATCCGGCTGCCGCGAGGGCGCGCAGGTGATATTCGATCAACGGGACGCCGCCGGCACGCACCAGCGGTTTGGGCGTGGTCAGGGTCAGCGGGCGCATGCGCTCACCTTTGCCTGCCGCCAGAATCATTGCCTTCATGCCGTCGCTCCACCACGCAGGCTGGTGAACAGCGCTTGCAGTTCCGCCAGCTCAGGACGACGAGCGATCACCGCCTCTATATAAGAGAAGAAGCGCGGTACATCGGCCAGATAACGCGGTTTGCCGTCGCGATGGCAGATGCGCGCGAAGATGCCGATGACTTTCAGGTGACGCTGCACACCCATCAGGTCGCTGGCGCGCAGGAAGTCATCAAGATCTGGCTGCACCGGGATGTTCAGCGCCGAGGCTTGCTGCCAGTAACGTTCCAGCCATCCGCGTACGCGCTCTTCAGGCCAACTGAGGAAGGCGTCCTTGAACAGACAGGTCACGTCGTAGGTCACGGGGCCATACACCGCGTCCTGGAAATCCAGCACACCGGGATTTGGCTCGCTGAGCATCAGATTGCGCGGCATGTAGTCGCGGTGCACCAGCACTTTTGGCTGGGCCAGGGCGCTATTGATCAACAGATCGCTGACCCGTTGCCACTGTTGTTGCTGAGTCGCATCGAACTCGACACCGAGTTCACGCTTCACGTACCACTCAGGGAACAGTTCCAGCTCGCGGCGCAGTAAAGCAACGTCATAACTGGGCAACGGCGCAACCATCGGCAACTGCTGAAAAGCCAGTAATGCTTGCAGGGCATCGTTGAACAATGCGTCGGCATTTTCAGTGTCGATCACGTCCAGATAGGTCTTGTTGCCCAGGTCATTGAGCAAAAGAAATCCGCGTTCGAGGTCTTCTGCATAAATTTTCGGCACATTTATTCCGGATTTCGCCAGCAAAAAGGCGATATCCACGAACGGTTTGCAGTTTTCCTGGGGCGGTGGCGCGTCCATGACGACGAAGCTGCGACCCGCGCCCTCCCAACGGAAGTAACGGCGAAAACTCGCGTCACTACTGGCCGCGGTCAACGTGGCCGGGGGCACGGCGCCCCAACCCTGATCTGTAAAAAGGTTTGCCAACTGCTCATCGAGCCAAAGTTTCAGGTGTTGCAAGCGTACATCTTGGTCAGGCATTGCAAGGGTCTCCGACGGCGCTAGCCGTCAAGCGGGTCATGCTTTATTATCCAGCATCTTTTTCAGACCATCGAGAGGCGTGCGGCCCACACCGCGGGCAGATGGCACGCAGGAAGCCCGGACTAATAAGATGGCATTGAAATCCCCCGCGTTTCGTAAAAAATTTCCGTTGTTGGTAACCGGCAGTCTGCTGGCTATGCAACCTCTGGCCAGTCAATTCGTTGTCGCCGCCGAGCAGTATGACTGCTCTGTATCGGCTACGGGTGCCTGGGACTGTTCGCCCAAGACGCCGGCCGCTGCATTGCCGCCGCGTCCGGTGCATGACGGCAGTGCTGTCAGCTCCACCGGCGAAGCCCCGGCACAGAACGGTTCGACCACCGACACTGGCGCCAAGCCCGTGCTGGTCACCGAAGCCAAGGGCCGCGGTTTGAAATCCCGTAGCGAAGACTTCAGTCACCTCGACTGGGTTCCGCGCGAGAAGCTCACCGCCGCCCAATTGGCCGAGACCGGTCCATATTGCTCTGGTGCTTATATCGAGCCGATTCGTCCTGGCATGAATGACAAGACGAATAAAAGCGATGCTCCGACCTTTATCGGCGCAAAAGCCTCTCGCTATAACACCGATGATCAAGTCGGTACGCTGGCCGGTGATGTGGTCCTGCGTCAGGGCAGCATGCAGGTCGAGTCCGACGAGGCCAGCCTGTATCAGGCCGAGAGCCGCGCCGAACTCAGTGGCGACGTGCGTATCCGTGACAACGGCGCGCTGATCGTCGGCGACCACGCCGATGTGCAGCTCGACACTGGCGAAGCCAAGGTCGACAACGCCGAATACGTGATGCACAAATCGCGCATTCGCGGTAACGCGCTGTACGCCAAGCGTGCCGAAAACGCGATCATCCGCTTGAAGGACGGCACGTACACCACGTGCGAACCGAACAGCAACGCCTGGCAGCTCAAGGGCAACAACATCACCCTGAACCCGGCCACCGGCTTCGGTACCGCGACCAACGTGACGTTGCGCGTAAAAGACATTCCGATCCTGTACACGCCGTACATCTACTTCCCGATCGATGACCGTCGCCAGTCGGGCTTCCTGCCGCCGACCATCGGCACCGGCAGCGACACTGGCTTCATGCTGGTAACGCCGTACTACTTCAACCTGGCGCCTAACTACGACGCCACGCTGTATCCGCGCTACATGAGCAAGCGTGGCATGTTGGTGGAAGGTGAGTTCCGTTATCTGACCAAGTCCAGCGAAGGCCAGTTCGGCGCTGCGTACCTGAACGATGACGACACCGAACGCAGCAAGCAGACCGATTACGAAAAAACCCGATACATGTACAACTGGCAGCACAAGGGCGGTCTCGACTCCCGCGTGCTCACTGAAGTTGACTACACCAAGATCAGCGATCCGTATTACTTCCAGGATCTGCAAACCGATCAGATTGGTGTGAAATCCGGCGACTACGTGAATCAGCAGGGCGCGGTTACCTATCGTGGTGACAGCTATACCGCGCGGTTGAACGCTCAGGCGTATCAGTTGGCAACCGTTTCGAACATCACGCCGTATGATCGTTTGCCGCAGATCACCTTCAAAGGTCAGCTGCCGTATCACCCGCAAGGTTTGAATTTCGATTACGAGACCGAGCTTGTTCGGTTTGATCGTGATCTGAAAAGCGGGACGTTCACTCAGGAAGACGGCGTTACGACAGAGCCTCGACTGGACAACAACATTCAAGGTCTGGCCCGTGCAAACGGCGACCGTCTGAATCTGAAGCCCGGTGTAAGTCTGCCAATGAACTGGACCTATGGCTTCTTAAAGCCATCGCTCAAGTATCAGTACACCCAGTATCAATTGGATCTGGACGGTACTGGTAAATCCCAGATTGCTGCAATGTCGCCGGAAAATCAGAACCTCTACGGTAAATTCGGTAGCAACCAGAACCGCGGCGTGCCAATCACCAGCATCGACAGCGGCCTGTACTTCGACCGCAACACGTCGTTCTTTGGCAAGAACTACCGCCAGACCCTGGAACCGCGCCTGTTCTACCTCTACGTTCCTGAGGAAGATCAGAAGGACATTCCGGTGTTCGACACCAGCGAATACACCTTCAACTACGCGTCGCTGTTCCGTGACAACCGTTTCTCCGGCTCCGACCGTGTCGGCGACGAGAACAAGCTGTCGCTGGGCGTAACCAGCCGCTGGATCGAAGACAATGGTTTCGAGCGTCAACGCATCAGCGTCGGCCAGGCCCTGTACTTCAAGGATCGCGAAGTCCAATTGCCAGGTATCGATGCCAAAACCCGTGATGACGCGAAATCCAACGTTTCGCCATATGCACTGGAATACGAATACCGCTGGAACCGTGATTGGCGCACCACGGCCGATTACAACTGGGATCCGGACAGCCGCAGCCCACGTTCCGGCAGTGCGATGTTCCACTACCAGCCTGAAGACAACCCGAACAAGGTCATCAACGCCGGCTATCGCTATCGCAATGACCAGGTTCGCTACGACCAGAACACCGGTAAATGGTCGGTGGGTGGTGGTGACTACGGCACTCCAGGCCAGCCTGGCTACGTGAAGGACTACTACAAAATCAAGCAGCACGACTTCTCGGTGATCTGGCCGATCGTGCCGCAGTGGAACGCCATCAGCCGCTGGCAGTATGACTACAACCGTAACCGTACCTTGGAAGCCTTCGGTGGTTTCGAGTACGACAACTGCTGCTGGAAACTGCGCCTGATCAACCGTTACTGGGTTTCCTATGACGAGTTCAGTCAGGAAGCACCGCAAAACGAAAAAGGCGACCATGGCGTCTTCCTCCAAATTGTTCTGAAGGGACTCGGTGGCCTCACTGGCGCCAAGGTAGAGAGCTTCCTCGACAAAGGCATTCAAGGTTATCGTGAACGTGAAGACCAAGCTTTCTGATTGTCTGCGCCCGCTTGTGTTGGGCGCGCTGTTCCTGGGTACTGCGGCGAATGCTGCAGTACAGCCCATCGATAAAGTGGTAGCGATCGTCGACAGCGACGTGGTCATGCAGAGCCAACTGGATCAGCGTGTCCACGAAGTTCAGCAGACCATCGCCAAGCGTGGGGGCGGTTTGCCGCCCCCAGGCGTACTGGATCAACAGGTGCTTGAGCGCCTGATCGTTGAGAACCTGCAATTGCAGATCGGCGAACGTTCCGGCATCCGCATTACCGATGAAGAACTGAACCAGGCTGTTGGCACCATTGCCCAGCGCAACAACATGACGGTGGATCAATTCCGTGCCGCTCTGGCTCACGACGGCCTGTCTTACGACGACGCTCGTGACCAGATCCGTCGCGAAATGATCATCAGCCGTGTACGTCAGCGCCGTGTAGCAGAACGCATTCAGGTGTCGGAACAGGAAGTGAAGAACTTCCTCGCTTCCGACCTGGGCAAGATGCAATTGTCCGAAGAACTGCACCTGGCCAACATCCTGATTCCGACCCCGGAAAGCGCCAACTCTGAAGCGATTCAGAATGCCGCGCGTCAGGCCATGGAGATTTACCAGCAGCTCAAGCAAGGCGCCGACTTCGGTCAATTGGCCGTCGCCAAATCCGCCAGCGACAACGCCCTGGAAGGCGGCGACATGGGCTGGCGTAAAGCCGCGCAATTGCCACCTCCGTTTGATCGCGAGTTGAGCAGCATGGCCGTGGGCGACGTGACTCAGCCTGCACGCACGCCAGGTGGTTTCATCATCCTGAAGTTGCTGGCCAAGCGTGGTGGCGAGACTCAAACCCGTGATGAAGTGCATGTGCGCCACATCCTGGTCAAGCCAAGCCCGATCCGCGACGAAGCCAAGACCAAGGCCTTGGTTCAATCGCTGTACGAGCGGATTCTGGCCGGTGAAGATTTCGCCACCCTGGCGAAAAGCTACTCCGAAGACCCGGGTTCGGCCCTCAACGGCGGCGACCTGAACTGGATCGACCCGAACGTACTGGTTCCGGAATTCCGCGAAGTAATGGCCAAGACCCCTCAAGGTCAGCTGTCCAAGCCATTCAAGACCCAATACGGCTGGCACGTTCTGGAAGTCCTTGGCCGTCGCGCCACTGACAGCACTGAACAAGCCCGCGAGCAGCAAGCCATGACGGTATTGCGTAATCGCAAATACGACGAAGAGCTGCAAACCTGGCTGCGTCAGATCCGTGACGAAGCGTACGTAGAGATCAAACTTCCTGGTGCAGACCAGGCAGCGCAGTGAAACCCAAGCGTTTCGCGCTGACACCCGGCGAACCAGCCGGCATCGGTCCCGACCTGTGCCTGCTGCTCGCCTCGCAAGCCCAGCCACACCCCCTGATTGCCATCACCAGCCGTGACCTGCTCCTTGAGCGGGCCGCGCAACTGGGGCTGGCCGTCAATCTGCTGGATGTTGCGCCCGGTCAATGGCCGGATGCGCCCGCACCTGAAAATAGCCTTTACGTCTGGGATACGCCGCTCAGCGCCCCCGTGGTGACCGGGCAACTGGACAAGGCCAACGCAGCCTTCGTCCTCGAAACCCTGACCCGCGCCGGCAAGGGCTGCCTGAACGGTGATTTCGCCGGGATGATCACCGCGCCAGTGCACAAAGGCGTGATCAACGAATCGGGCATCGCGTTTTCCGGGCACACCGAATTCCTCGCTGACCTGACCCATACCGCACAAGTCGTGATGATGCTCGCCACTCGCGGTTTGCGTGTGGCACTGGTCACGACGCACCTGCCCCTGCGCGAGGTTGCCGACGCGATCACGCCGCAACGGCTGGAGCGGGTCACGCGGATTTTGCATGCCGACCTGCAAGACAAATTCGGCATCGCCCAACCACGCATCCTGGTATGCGGGCTCAACCCGCATGCCGGTGAAGGCGGACACCTGGGCCATGAAGAAATCGACATCATCGAACCCACATTAGAGCGCCTGCGCGGCGAGGGCATGGACCTTCGTGGCCCGCTGCCTGCCGACACTCTGTTTACCCCCAAATATCTGGAGCACTGCGACGCAGTGCTGGCGATGTACCACGACCAGGGCTTGCCCGTGCTGAAGTACAAAGGCTTCGGCGCCGCCGTCAACGTGACCCTCGGCCTGCCGATCATCCGCACTTCGGTCGACCACGGCACCGCCCTGGATCTGGCCGGCAGCGGCAAGATCGATACCGGCAGCCTGCAAGTCGCCCTGGAAACCGCCTACCAGATGGCCGAGACCCGTTTATGACCGAGCAATACCAACACAAGGCGCGCAAACGCTTTGGCCAGAACTTCCTGCACGATGCCGGCGTTATCGACCGCATCCTGCGCTCCATCAGCGCCAAGTCCGAAGACCGCCTGCTGGAAATCGGCCCGGGCCAGGGCGCGCTGACCGCCGGTCTGCTCAACTCCGGCGCACAACTTGACGTCGTGGAGCTGGACAAGGACCTGATCCCGATCCTCAACCAGCAGTTCGCCGGCAAGAGCAACTTCAACCTGCATCAAGGCGATGCGCTGAAGTTCGACTTCAATACGCTCAACGCCGCGCCGAACAGCCTGCGCGTAGTCGGCAACCTGCCTTACAACATCTCTACGCCACTGATTTTCCACCTGCTGAGCAACGCCGGCATCATTCGCGACATGCACTTCATGCTGCAAAAGGAAGTTGTCGAGCGCCTGGCAGCGGGTCCTGGTGGCGGTGATTGGGGTCGCCTGTCGATCATGGTTCAGTACCACTGCCGCGTGGAACACCTGTTCAACGTCGGCCCGGGAGCGTTCAACCCACCGCCGAAAGTCGACTCGGCTATCGTCCGTCTGGTCCCGCACGCGGTACTGCCGCACCCGGCCAAGGATCATCGCCTGCTGGAGCGCGTTGTGCGCGAAGCCTTCAACCAGCGCCGCAAGACCCTGCGCAACACGCTCAAGCAATTGATGACGTCTGCCGAGATCGAAGCCGCCGGTGTCGATGGCAGCCTGCGCCCCGAGCAACTGGATCTGGCCGCCTTCGTGCGCCTGGCCGACAAGCTCAGCGAGCAAGTCCCAGAGACGCCCGCCGCCGACTGACAAGTGATGAACGCTATCGGGCAGGACGCCACTCTGGTTTACTGCCCGATACTTGCCTAGACTGATTCCCCATCAGCTACGCCCCGCGTTCCGCTTCGTTTAAGGCCTTTTGCATGTCCGATTCCCGTTACCAGGTCGATGTCAGCGTGGTTACCCACTATCTGGCAGACCAATCGCAACCCGAGCACGACCGCTTTGCCTTCGCCTACACCATCACCGTACAGAACAACGGCGACAAGCCTGCGCGACTGATGTCGCGACACTGGGTCATCACCGACGGAGACGGACACGTCGAAGAAGTGCGCGGAGCAGGTGTCGTGGGTCAGCAACCGCTGATCGATGCAGGCGAAAGCCACACTTACAGCAGCGGCACGGTAATGACCACCAAGGTTGGCACCATGCAAGGCACCTACGAAATGGTCGCCGACGACGGCAAGCATTTCGACGCGATCATCAAACCCTTTCGTCTCGCCGTTCCCGGAGCGCTGCACTGATGGCGACGTATGCCGTCGGCGACCTGCAGGGCTGCCTCGAACCGCTCAAGTGCCTGCTCAAGCAGGTCGCGTTCGATCCGGCGATCGATCGGCTGTGGCTGGCAGGTGACCTGGTCAACCGCGGCCCACAGTCGCTGCAAACCCTGCGATTTCTATATGGCATGCGCGAGTCACTGGTCTGTGTGCTCGGCAATCATGACCTGCACCTGCTGGCCGCCGCGAAAAACATCGAACGCCTGAAGAAATCCGACACCCTGCGCGAGATTCTCGACGCACCCGACGCCGCCGACTTGCTTGAGTGGCTGCGCCAGCAAAAGCTCATGCACTACGACGAACAACGTGACGTCGCCATGGTGCACGCCGGCATACCGCCGCAGTGGTCGCTGCGCAAAGCCTTGAAGCTGGCCGCCGAAGCCGAAGCGGCGCTGCGTGACGATAATCTGCTGCCGCTTTATCTCGACGGCATGTACGGCAACGAGCCGGCAAAATGGGACAGCAACCTGCAAGGCGTGCCTCGCCTGCGCGTGATCACCAACTATTTCACCCGCATGCGTTTCTGCACCGCCGAAGGCAAACTTGACCTCAAGAGCAAGGAAGGCCTCGATACCGCACCGCCGGGCTATAAACCGTGGTTCCTGCACAAGGAGCGCAAGACCCGCGGCTTGCGGATCATCTTCGGTCACTGGGCCGCCCTCGAAGGCCAGGTCAGCGAACCGGGCATCGCAGCGCTCGACACCGGTTGCGTGTGGGGTGGCAGCCTGACCCTGATGAACGTCGACAGCGGTGAACGCCTGTCATGCAAATGCGACGAACACGGCGGCGTCCTGCCGTCAGTCGCACCACTTACCCCCGACACCTCGCCAGTCAGCACACCACGCTAGACTGCGTATTCAGCCGAGCTACAGGAACCCGCCATGAGCGAATTCAAACGAATCCCCCCAGAACAGGCCCAGGCCCTGCGCGAGAAAGGCGCCGTCGTGATCGATGTCCGCGACCCGCAAACCTACGCCGCGCTGCACATTGCCGGCTCCCAACATGTGGACAACCATTCCATCGCTGATTTCATCCGCAGCGCCGACCTCGACGCACCGCTGGTGGTGGTCTGTTATCACGGCAATTCCAGCCAGAGCGCAGCAGCGTACCTGATCAGCCAGGGCTTCTCCGACGTCTACAGCATGGACGGCGGATTCGAGCTATGGCGTACGACTTATCCTGCAGAAACCGCTCAAAGCACCGCGCAGTAATTTTTTTGTCAGGCGCGAGCCCCGGCTGCCGCGGGCCCGCGCGGGGCAGACGAACGGTCTGCCACACATAATTACGTATCTCGCCTTTACCTCCCGAATTCCCAACTATCCTTAAGCCCAGGCCATCCAAAACAGGGGAGAGCCGGTACACCGGCGCACGGGTCATCGGGAGTGACTTTCAAGGTTGTCGACCGCGAAAGTGTTCTGGGGGGTAAACAAGCAGCCACGACGGCCGCTTGCCAGCATCGACTGAGTGATCCGGCGTCGGCTCCACGTATCGAGCGAGGTGACGTCATGAGTATCTTTAGCCACTTCCAACAACGCTTCGAGTCCACACGCCAGGAAGAACTCTCGCTGCAGGAGTACCTGGAGCTGTGCAAAACGGATCGCAGCACCTATGTTTCCGCCGCCGAGCGCCTGTTAATGGCTATTGGCGAACCGGAACTGCTCGACACCTCGACCAATTCGAGGCTGTCACGCATCTTCTCCAACAAGGTGATCCGTCGCTATCCGGCCTTTGAAGACTTCCACGGGATGGAAGAATGCATCGACCAGATCGTCTCGTATTTCCGCCATGCCGCCCAAGGCCTGGAAGAGAAGAAACAGATCCTCTATCTGCTCGGCCCAGTCGGTGGCGGTAAATCGTCCCTGGCCGAGAAGCTGAAACAGCTGATGGAAAAAGTGCCCTTCTATGCAATCAAGGGCTCGCCGGTATTCGAGTCTCCGCTGGGTCTGTTCAACGCCACCGAAGATGGCGCGATCCTCGAAGAGGACTTCGGCATCCCTCGGCGCTACCTGAACACCATCATGTCGCCATGGGCAACCAAACGCTTGGCCGAATTCGGCGGCGACATCAGCCAGTTCCGCGTGGTCAAGCTGTACCCGTCGATCCTCAACCAGATCGCCGTGGCCAAAACCGAACCGGGTGACGAGAACAACCAGGATATTTCGGCGCTGGTCGGCAAGGTCGACATCCGTAAACTCGAGGAATACCCACAGAACGACGCGGACGCCTACAGCTATTCCGGTGCGCTGTGCCGGGCCAACCAGGGCCTGATGGAATTCGTCGAAATGTTCAAGGCACCAATCAAGGTGCTCCACCCGTTGCTGACCGCCACACAGGAAGGCAACTACAACAGTACCGAAGGTCTGGGCGCGATTCCGTTCACCGGGATTCTGCTCGCCCACTCCAACGAGTCGGAATGGCATACCTTCCGCAACAACAAGAACAACGAGGCGTTCATCGACCGGATCTACATCGTCAAGGTGCCGTACTGCCTGCGAGTCAGCGATGAAGTAAAAATCTACGACAAGCTGCTGTTCAACAGCTCGCTGGCCAAGGCCCACTGCGCGCCCGACACCCTGAAGATGCTGGCGCAGTTCACCGTGCTGTCACGCCTCAAGGAGCCGGAAAACTCCAACATCTATTCGAAGATGCGCGTTTACGACGGCGAAAACCTCAAGGACACCGACCCAAAAGCCAAATCGATTCAGGAGTACCGCGACTCGGCCGGCGTCGATGAGGGGATGAACGGCCTGTCGACCCGCTTCGCGTTCAAGATCCTGTCGAAAGTCTTCAACTTCGATCCGCATGAAATCGCCGCCAACCCGGTGCACCTGCTCTATGTACTGGAACAGCAGATCGAACAGGAGCAGTTCCAGGCCGAGACGCGCGAGCGCTATCTGCGCTACCTGAAGGAATACCTGGCACCGCGCTACATCGAATTCATCGGCAAGGAGATTCAGACCGCGTACCTGGAATCCTACAGCGAGTATGGCCAGAACATTTTCGACCGCTACGTGCTGTACGCAGACTTCTGGATTCAGGATCAGGAATACCGCGATCCGGAGACCGGCGAGATTCTCAACCGCGTGGCCCTGAACGAAGAACTGGAGAAAATCGAAAAACCGGCCGGCATCAGCAATCCGAAGGATTTCCGCAACGAGATCGTCAACTTCGTACTGCGCGCACGGGCCAACAACAACGGCAAGAACCCGACCTGGCTTAGCTACGAAAAACTGCGGGTGGTCATCGAGAAGAAAATGTTCTCGAACACCGAAGACCTGCTGCCGGTCATCAGCTTCAACGCCAAGGCCAGCAAGGAGGATCAACAAAAGCACAACGACTTCGTTACACGAATGGTCGAACGTGGCTACACCGACAAACAGGTACGGCTACTTTCCGAATGGTACCTACGGGTCCGGAAGTCGCAGTGAAGCAGTTGCAAGCTTCTAGCTGCAAGCTGCAAGAGAAAAGCGGGTGAGCCCCGATATCGGGAACTGACGGCGCATCGCTTGCAGCTTGAGGCTTACGACTTCAAGCTCCCCGGAGGGGCCTATGAGCTATGTAATCGACCGACGTCTCAATGGCAAGAACAAGAGCACGGTGAACCGTCAGCGCTTTCTGCGACGTTACCGTGACCACATCAAGAAGGCTGTCGAAGAGGCGGTCAGCCGGCGCTCCATTACCGATATGGAGCACGGCGAGCAGATCAGCATTCCCGGTCGCGACATCGATGAACCGGTACTTCACCATGGTCGCGGCGGCAAGCAGACGGTTGTTCATCCCGGCAACAAGGAATTCACCGCCGGCGAACACATCGCTCGCCCACCGGGAGGCGGCGGCGGACGTGGACCGGGCAAGGCCGGCAACTCTGGCGAGGGCATGGACGAGTTCGTCTTCCAGATCACTCAGGAAGAATTCCTCGAATTCATGTTCGAAGACCTCGAACTGCCCAACCTGGTCAAACGTAATCTGACCGGTACTGACACGTTCAAGACCGTTCGCGCGGGGATCAGTAACGAAGGTAATCCCTCACGCATCAACATCATCCGCACCCTGCGCTCAGCTCATGCGCGGCGCATCGCCCTGTCCGGCAGCAGCCGCGCAAAACTGCGTGAAGCCAAAGAAGAACTGGCGCGCCTCAAGCGCGAAGAGCCAGACAACTTCGGCGATATTCAGGAAATCGAGACAGAAATCGAGAAACTCAGCGCGCGCATCCATCGCGTGCCGTTTCTCGACACCTTTGACCTTAAATACAACTTGCTGGTCAAGCAGCCGAATCCGAGCTCCAAAGCGGTGATGTTCTGCCTGATGGACGTTTCCGGCTCCATGACCCAGGCGACCAAGGATATCGCCAAGCGCTTTTTCATCCTGCTGTATCTGTTTTTGAAACGAAACTACGACAAGATCGATGTAGTGTTCATCCGCCACCACACCAGCGCCCGTGAAGTCGACGAAGAGGAGTTTTTCTACTCCCGGGAAACCGGCGGCACCATCGTCTCCAGCGCCTTGAAAATGATGCAGGAGATCATGGCCGAGCGCTATCCGAGCAACGAGTGGAACATCTACGCGGCTCAGGCTTCCGACGGCGATAACTGGAACGACGACTCGCCGATCTGCCGCGACATCCTGATCAACCAGATCATGCCGTTTGTGCAGTACTACACTTATGTGGAAATCACCCCGCGCGAACATCAGGCCTTGTGGTACGAATACGAACGTATCGCCGAAGCCTTCTCTGACACATTTGCCCAACAGCAACTGGTCTCGGCCGGGGATATCTATCCGGTCTTCCGTGAACTCTTCCAGCGCAGGTTAGTGACATGACCGCCAAAGAGCAGAAGCGCCAACCCATTTCCACTGGCTCCGAATGGACATTCGAGCTGATCCAGACCTACGACCGCGAAATCGCCCGTATCGCGGCCGGCTATGCGCTGGATACCTACCCCAACCAGATCGAAGTGATCACCGCCGAGCAAATGATGGATGCGTACGCCTCGGTCGGCATGCCGCTGGGTTACCACCACTGGTCCTACGGCAAACACTTTCTCAGCACCGAAAAATCATACAGCCGCGGGCAGATGGGGCTGGCCTACGAGATCGTCATCAATTCCGATCCGTGCATCGCCTATCTGATGGAGGAAAACACCATTTGCATGCAGGCGCTGGTGGTGGCCCACGCCTGCTATGGCCACAACAGCTTCTTCAAGGGCAACTACCTGTTCCGCACCTGGACCGACGCCAGTTCAATCATCGATTATCTGGTGTTTGCCAAGCAGTACATCATGCAATGTGAGGAACGCCACGGCATTGATGCGGTGGAGGACCTGCTCGACTCCTGCCACGCCCTGATGAACTATGGCGTCGACCGCTACAAGCGCCCTTATCCGATTTCCGCCGAAGAAGAACGCCGGCGGCAGAAGGATCGCGAAGAACATCTGCAGAAGCAGATCAACGATCTGTGGCGCACCATTCCAAAAGGCGCGGACAAGTACAGCGACAAGGATAACGCCCGCTTCCCGGCCGAGCCGCAGGAAAACATCCTCTACTTCATCGAGAAACACGCGCCGTTGCTGGAGCCGTGGCAGCGAGAGATCGTGCGGATCGTGCGCAAGATCGCCCAGTATTTCTATCCGCAACGCCAGACTCAGGTAATGAACGAGGGCTGGGCGACGTTCTGGCACTACACATTGATGAACGACCTGTACGACGAGGGTCTAGTCACCGATGGCTTCATGATGGAATTTCTCACATCGCATACCAGCGTGGTATTCCAGCCAGGCTTCGACAGCCCCTACTACAACGGCATCAACCCCTACGCACTCGGCTTTGCCATGTACCGTGACATTCGCCGCATGTGCGAAGAACCCACGGAAGAAGACCGCCACTGGTTCCCTGAGATCGCCGGGACTGATTGGTTGTCGTCCATCAAGTTCGCCATGAGCAGCTTCAAGGACGAAAGCTTCATCCTTCAGTACCTGTCACCGAAGGTGATCCGCGATCTCAAGCTGTTCAGCATCCTCGATGACGATCAAAAGGACGATCTATTGGTGCCGGCGATTCATGACGAAACCGGTTACCGGATCATTCGAGAAACCCTGGCTGCGCAGTACAACCTCGGCAATCGTGAACCGAACGTGCAGATATACAGCATCGATCGTCGCGGCGACCGCTCGCTGACCCTGCGCCACCAGCAACACGATCGCAAACCGCTGGGCGACTCCACTGACGAGGTGCTCAAGCACTTGCATCGCTTGTGGGGCTTCGACATTCATCTGGAAACCCTGCAAGGCGACCAGATCATGAAAACCCATCACGTACCGCCACGCAGTGAACACAGCGAAGGGGATTACGGTCGACTCGACCTGGCCGTCATTCATCTTTGATCCGCTAGCGGCCTCCGAAAGTCCGACGCAAGGGTTATCCTGTCGGGCTAACGGAGGTTTTTTATGCAGATTTTCAAGGTTGGCGGTGCAGTACGTGATCGCTTGCTGGGCAAACCGGTCACCGATGTCGATTGGGTGGTCGTTGGCGCCACTACGGAAGAAATGCTCGCCAAGGGTTATCGCCCGGTTGGCGCAGACTTTCCGGTGTTTCTTCACCCAAAAAGCGGCGAGGAATACGCCCTCGCCCGCACTGAGCGCAAAAGCGGTCGTGGCTACGGCGGTTTTACTTTTCACGCCAGCCCCGAAGTCACACTTGAAGAAGACCTGATCCGCCGTGACCTGACCATCAACGCCATGGCCGAGGACGATCAGCAAAATCTGACCGATCCTTACCATGGCCAGCGCGATCTGGAGGCTCGAGTTCTGCGCCACGTTTCTCCGGCGTTCGCCGAAGATCCACTCCGTGTACTGCGCGTTGCACGCTTCGCTGCCCGATACGCCGAACTGGGTTTCAGCGTTGCGCCCGAGACCCTGGAGCTGATGAGTCAGCTCAGCGATTCCGGCGAACTGGAGGCGCTGACGGCTGAACGCAGCTGGAAAGAAATCTCCCGGGCACTGATGGAAAATCAGCCACAGGTGTTCATTGAGGTGCTGCGCGAATGCGGCGCTTTGAAGGTGCTGATGCCGGAAGTCAACGCGCTGTTTGGCGTACCGCAACCGGAAATTCATCACCCGGAAATCGATAGCGGCATTCACACGTTGAGCGTGCTGGAGCAATCAGCGCTGCACAAGCAACCACTGACCGTGCGCTGGGCCTGCCTGCTGCACGACCTCGGCAAAGGCCTGACCCCTGAAGAAGAATGGCCGCGGCACATTGCCCACGAGCACAAAGGGCTGAAGTTGATCAAAGCCGTCAACGCGCGGTTCAAGGCGCCGAAAGATTGCCAGGAACTGGCCCTGCTGGTTGGCCAGTATCACACCCATGGCCACCGCGCTCTGGAGTTGAAAGCATCGACATTGCTGGAGTTACTGCAGAGTTTTGACGTGTATCGCCGACCGCAGCGTTTTGAGGAGTT
Source organism: Pseudomonas baetica (assembly GCF_019733355.1). Taxonomy (GTDB): domain Bacteria; phylum Pseudomonadota; class Gammaproteobacteria; order Pseudomonadales; family Pseudomonadaceae; genus Aquipseudomonas; species Aquipseudomonas baetica_A. The sequence continues at coordinate 43,171 of NZ_JAIHLQ010000012.1, forward strand.
CATTGCCGCCTGCGAGATGGATGCGCGAGGCCGTAAAGGGCTGGAGCAGCGCAGTTATCCACAGGCCGATTACCTGCGTGGCGCCGCAACGGTGGCGCGAGGTGTGGCGGTGCAACCGTTGCTCGAGAAGGGACTCAAGGGCCCGGAACTGGGCGAGGCGCTCAAGCGCGAGCGGCTCAAGGCTTTGAAGGCTTACAAGCAAGCTTCGGCCTGCTGAAAAGCTTCGCGAGCAAGCCAGCGCTCACAGGGAACATGCGCTCCAATGCGGGCGCTGACTTGCTCGCGAAGGTGTCAGTCAGGTCAACACAGAACTGAAGGGGTCAATTGCTCACCCCGCCACTCAAACCTCACCGGCGCCAACACCTGATCAATCTGTGCCTCAGCCCACAACGTCGCGAAGCTTTTTCCCACACCCGGATGCACGCGATCCGGGGCAATCAACGACAACGGCCACAACACGAAGGCATTTTTCAAGATTTCGGCTCGGGGCAGCACCAGCCCGTCGAAATTGCCCGCCAGATCGCCGTACAGCAGTACGTCGATATCCAGCGGCAAACCCCTGCGATCCGGGGCATAACGGCCGTTATCGGCCTCAATGAATTTCAACCGGCGATCCAGCTCCATCAACGGCAAATCGGTAAACGCCGAGACCACGAAATTGAAGAACGGCCCGCTCTTGATTCCCACCGGCTGGCTCTCGAACACCGCCGAACAGCGGATATCCACCAGAAACGTGGCCAGCGCATCAAGACCGGCGCGCAAATGGGTTTCGCGCTCGATATTGCTACCGAGCCCGAGATAGACCTGAGTCAGCGACATCCGCGCTCGATCTCCACGCCCACTCCGCCTTTGGCGGCCGGTACAGCGCCAGGCTTGGTCAGCTTCAGACGCACCCAAGTGATCTTGAATTCAGTCATCAGCACTTCGACCAGACGCTCGGCAAAGGTCTCGACCAATTGGAACTGCGCCTGCTCGGCAAACGCCTGAATGCGCGTGGAAACGCTGGCGTAGTCGAGCGCCAGGGTCAGGTCGTCACCGGCGGCGGCCGGGCGATTGTCCCAGGCGAAGCTCAGATCAAGACGCAGGCACTGTCGGATGCCGCGCTCCCAGTCGTAGGCACCGATGACGGTGTCAACTTCCAGGCCCTCGATAAATACTCTGTCCAAGCACTTTTCTCCGCTGCACGACAAGGGCGCAATGCGCCGTTAGAATCAGGGCGTCCTCGCCCGGAATAGTTAGCATGTTTTGGTTACTGGCGACTCTCGCCTACCTGCTCGGCTCGCTGTCCTTCGCCATTTTGCTCAGCCGCCTGACCGGAAACCCGGATCCGCGAATGAGTGGCTCGGGTAATGCCGGCGCCACCAACATGCTGCGCCTGGCCGGTCGCAAACTGGCGATCCTGACCCTGCTGGGTGATCTGTGCAAAGGCCTGCTGCCGGTGCTGATCGCGTCGGTAGCAGGCCTATCGCTGCAAGACCAGGCCTGGATCGGCGTGTGTGCCGTGATCGGTCACCTGTTCCCGCTGTATTTCCGTTTTCGCGGCGGCAAAGGTGTCGCCACCGCTGCCGGCATGCTGCTGGGCCTGTATCCGCCCGCGGCCCTGCTGGCGGTGTGCGCCTGGCTGCTGACGTTCTACCTGACCCGTACCAGCTCGCTGGCAGCCCTGATTGCGACACCGCTGACCCTGCCGTTACTTGCCTGGCAAGAACCGGAGGCGCTGTTGCCGATGAGCGCATTGACACTGCTCATCGTCTGGCGCCACCGCGGCAATCTACGCGACCTGTTTGCCGGGCGCGAACGGCATTTCTAAATACCGTTCATGAGCGACGCTCATTACAACGCCGACAACTGCTCCATCGGCCAGCGCGCCTGCACGCTGATAGCCAGGCTTTCCTGCTGACCAGCCTGTAAACGCTGGCAACCGGCAAACGCGATCATCGCGCCATTGTCGGTGCAGAACTCGGGACGGGCGTAAAACACATCGCCCCTCATATCGCCGAGCATTTTCTCCAGCGAAACTCGCAATGCCTTGTTGGCGCTGACGCCACCGGCGATGACCAGACGCTTCATGCTGGCCTGTTTCAGGGCACGCTTGCACTTGATGGTCAAAGTCTCCACCACGGCCTGCTGGAACGCCAGCGCGATGTCGCAACGGGCTTGTTCGTTGTCGTCCCCGACGCTGACGCATTGCTGCCAGGTATTGAGGGCGAAGGTTTTCAGACCACTGAAGCTGAAATCAAGCCCTGGGCGATCGCACATCGGACGCGGAAAGGTAAAACGTCCTGCAACGCCCTTCTCCGCCAGCTTGGCGATTTCCGGCCCGCCCGGGTAATTGAGCCCCATCATTTTCGCGGTTTTGTCGAAAGCTTCGCCGGCGGCGTCATCAAGGGTCTCGCCGAGCAGGCTGTATTGGCCAATGCCATCGACCTGAACCAGCTGCGTATGACCACCGGAGACCAACAAAGCGACGAACGGGAATTGCGGCGGTTTCGGCTCCAGCATCGGCGCCAGCAAATGGCCTTCCATGTGGTGCACACCCAGCGCCGGAATGCCCCAGGCAAAGGCCAGCGCTTGTGCGCAAGAAGCGCCGACCAGTAGCGCACCCACCAGGCCAGGACCCGCGGTATAAGCGATCGCATCGATCTCGGTGGGCACGCAGTCAGCCTCGGCCAACACCTGACGAATCAAGGGCAGCATGCGTTTGACGTGATCACGCGAGGCCAGCTCAGGTACCACACCGCCATAGGCACGATGCAAGTCGATCTGACTGAACAATGCGTCGGCCAGCAAGCCGCGTTCACTGTCATATAATGCGACGCCGGTTTCGTCGCAGGAGGTTTCTAATCCCAGTACTAGCATGGGTTTGCGCCTTGTTTAGGCTGAATTCGAAGGCGCGCATAATAGTCGCCGCGTGATGCCCCGACCAGCGGTTTTCGATCAGAGGCTTTGCATTCCGAGCGATGAGGGGTTAACATCCGCAACCCTTAAAAACCGACGTCTTCAAGTGCTCTTTTGCCGCGAGGATGTTGACCCCGGTAATGAATGAAGGTAGCTCTGGATGCCAGCCGTCAAAGTTAAAGAGAACGAACCCTTCGACGTAGCTCTGCGTCGTTTCAAGCGCTCCTGCGAAAAAGCCGGTGTACTGGCTGAAGTTCGTAGCCGCGAATTTTACGAGAAGCCAACTTCTGAGCGTAAGCGTAAAGCAGCAGCCGCTGTTAAGCGTCACGCCAAGAAAGTTCAGCGCGAACAGCGCCGCGCCGTTCGTCTGTACTAATACACTGACGTTCGTAGCAAGCTTCTTGCCTAAGCCCGGCCCTCAGCCGGGCTAATGGCATTTGCGTAAAACGCTTGATGCTTCACCGTCGAAGCCGCAGACGCGACTTAGACAAATCTGCTTCACCGCGTCAGGCCTGGCTCTTTTGCCAGCGGTGCACGTCTTTTCTGACGAGCCTTTCAAGGCTACTGACGAGCACACCCACTGATTCCTCTAAACGACGATCAGCCCAAGGCACCTGCACGCGTGCCCGTTTTATTGAGCTATCCGAGGCCATTAACCGGCCGTCAGCGGATTCAGCGCAACACTTTCAAATAGTCGAAAACTGATAGGTATTAAGGTCAGTGGATTTTCGGCAGATACACTTCCCGACAGCGATCAAGCAGACGACACCGGTCGAGCCGCCCATTTTGCGCGCTTCGAGCAACGAACCGTGTTCGGCCGCCCTTCGCATCGGACTTATTACAGCGCAGACGACGAGAACGCCATGGCCGGGCTGATTCCCCAGAGCTTTATTGACGACCTCCTGAACCGCACCGACATCGTCGACGTGGTCAGCTCGCGTGTGCAACTGAAAAAAGCCGGCAAGAATTACACAGCCTGCTGCCCGTTTCACAAAGAGAAAACCCCATCGTTCAGTGTCAGCCCCGACAAGCAGTTCTATTACTGCTTTGGCTGCGGCGCTGGCGGTAATGCCCTCGGCTTCCTCATGGATCACGACAACCTGGACTTCCCCCAGGCTATCGAAGATCTGGCGAAAGCCGCGGGCATGGAAATCCCCCGCGAAGAAGGTGGCCGTCAACACAAACCGCGACAGCCGACCGACTCACCGCTGTATCCGCTACTTACCGCCGCCGCCGACTTTTACCGACACGCACTGAAGAGCCATCCATCGCGCAAAGCCGCAGTGGATTACCTTAAGGGGCGTGGACTGACTGGCGAGATCGCTCGGGATTTCGGCCTCGGCTTCGCACCGCCGGGCTGGGACAACCTGCTCAAGCATTTGAGCAGCGACACATTGCAGCAGAAAGCCATGATCGACGCCGGCCTGCTGATCGAGAACGCCGAAACCGGCAAACGCTACGACCGCTTCCGTGATCGCGTGATGTTCCCGATCCGCGACACCCGAGGCCGGATCATCGCTTTCGGTGGGCGCGTGCTCGGCGATGACAAGCCCAAATACCTGAACTCGCCGGAAACCCCGGTATTCCATAAAGGTCAGGAACTCTACGGCCTTTATGAAGCACGCAAAAACAACCGCAACCTCGACGAAATAATCGTCGTCGAGGGCTACATGGACGTCATCGCGCTCGCCCAGCAAGGCTTGCGCAATGCCGTCGCGACGCTGGGCACTGCAACCAGCGAAGAGCATTTGAAGCGCCTGTTCCGCGTCGTGCCCAACGTACTGTTTTGCTTTGACGGCGACCAGGCCGGCCGCAACGCCGCATGGCGCGCACTGGAAGCAACACTGTCGAGCCTGCAAGACGGTCGCCGCGCGCGATTCCTGTTCCTGCCAGAGGGCGAAGACCCGGACACCCTGGTCCGCGCCGAAGGCACCGATGCTTTCAAAGCCCGAATCAATCAGCACGCGCAACCGCTGGCGGACTATTTCTTCCAGCAACTGACCGAGGAAGCCGACCCGCGCTCACTGGAGGGCAAGGCCCACATGGCCACCCTCGCCGCACCGCTGATCGACAAAGTACCCGGGGCCAATCTGCGCATCCTGATGCGTCAGCGCCTGACCGAAATTACCGGCCTGAGCAGCGAAACCGTCAGTCAACTGGCTCAAAGCGCGCCGCAGGAAGCGCCACCCGCCTACGATCCGGGCATCGATTACGACGCAATGCCGGACTACAGCGACTACCATCAGCCGCAGGCACAAGACATGTATGTGCCGCAGCAGGAGTGGACGCCGAAGAAACCCGGCGCCGGCGGCAAGAAGTGGGACAAGAAACCCTGGGACAAGAATGGCAAGCGCGGCGGCGATCGTGATCAACAACGCCCGCGCACGCCCATTGGCGTGGAGTCACCGACCCTGACGGCCCTGCGCACACTGCTCCATCACCCGCAATTGGCCAAGCGCGTCGAAGACGCCGGGCACATCGCGGACGAAAATCAGACCAACGCCCAGTTGCTTGTGGCGCTGCTCGAAGCCGTACAGAAGAATCCCAAGCTAAACTCATTTCAGTTGATCGCACGATGGCACGGCACTGAACAGGGTCGCTTGCTCAAGGCGCTGGCAGAAAAGGAGTGGTTGATTGACGGAGATAACCTTGAACAACAGTTTTTCGACACCATTACTAGCTTGTCAGCCCGCCAACGCGAGCGAAATCTGGAACAGTTGCTCAGGAAAGCGCGTCAAAGCGAACTGAGTATTGAAGAAAAAAATCAACTGCGCGACCTACTAAGTCGCAATGTTTCCGCATCAAACCCGACCTCAACTGGCGCGTGAGGTCATAGCTCAGGTATAATCCTCGGCTTGTTTTTTGCCCGCCAAGACCTTCAGTGGATAGGGTGTTATGTCCGGAAAAGCGCAACAGCAGTCTCGTATTATTGAGTTGATCAAACTGGGTCGTGAGCAGAAGTATCTGACTTACGCCGAGGTCAACGACCACCTGCCCGAGGATATTTCAGATCCGGAGCAGGTGGAAGACATCATCCGCATGATTAACGACATGGGGATCCCCGTACACGAGAGTGCTCCGGATGCGGACGCCCTTATGTTGGCCGACGCCGATACCGACGAGGCCGCTGCGGAAGAAGCAGCCGCTGCGTTGGCGGCGGTGGAGACCGATATCGGTCGCACCACCGACCCGGTGCGCATGTACATGCGTGAAATGGGTACGGTCGAGCTTCTGACTCGTGAAGGCGAAATCGAAATCGCCAAGCGGATCGAAGAGGGCATCCGTGAAGTGATGGGCGCAATCGCGCACTTCCCTGGCACGGTTGACCACATTCTCTCGGAGTACACCCGCGTCACCACCGAAGGTGGTCGCCTGTCCGACGTTCTGAGCGGTTATATCGACCCGGACGACGGCATCGCGCCGCCTGCGGCAGAAGTGCCGCCGCCTGTCGATCCGAAGGCCGTGAAAGCGGACGACGATTCCGACGACGATGAAGCCGAGTCTTCCGATGACGAAGAAGAAGCCGAAAGCGGTCCGGATCCGGTTATCGCTGCCCAGCGTTTCGGCGCTGTGTCCGATCAGATGGAAATCACGCGCAAGGCTCTGAAAAAGCACGGTCGCAGCAACAAGGCAGCGATTGCCGAGCTGCTGGCTCTGGCCGAGCTGTTCATGCCGATCAAACTGGTCCCGAAGCAATTCGAAGGCCTGGTCGAGCGTGTTCGCGGCGCCCTGGATCGTCTGCGTCAGCAAGAGCGCGCGATCATGCAACTGTGCGTACGTGATGCACGCATGCCTCGCACCGACTTCCTGCGTCAGTTCCCGAGCAATGAAGTCGACGAAAGCTGGTCCGACGCCCTGGCCAAAGGCAAGAGCAAGTACGCCGAAGCCATCGGCCGTGTTCAGCCGGACATCATCCGTTGCCAGCAGAAACTGATCGCGCTGGAAACCGAAACCGGTCTGACCATCGCAGAAATCAAGGACATCAACCGTCGCATGTCGATCGGTGAGGCCAAGGCCCGCCGCGCGAAGAAAGAGATGGTTGAAGCCAACTTGCGTCTGGTGATCTCGATCGCCAAGAAGTACACCAACCGCGGCCTGCAATTCCTCGATCTGATCCAGGAAGGCAACATCGGTCTGATGAAAGCGGTGGACAAGTTCGAATACCGCCGTGGTTACAAGTTCTCGACTTATGCCACCTGGTGGATCCGTCAAGCGATCACTCGCTCGATTGCCGACCAGGCCCGCACCATCCGTATTCCGGTGCACATGATCGAGACGATCAACAAGCTCAACCGTATTTCCCGTCAGATGTTGCAGGAAATGGGTCGCGAACCGACCCCGGAAGAGCTGGGTGAACGCATGGAAATGCCTGAGGACAAGATCCGCAAGGTATTGAAGATCGCTAAAGAGCCGATCTCCATGGAAACCCCGATCGGTGATGACGAAGACTCCCATCTGGGTGACTTCATCGAAGACTCGACCATGCAGTCGCCAATCGATGTCGCCACTGTTGAGAGCCTTAAAGAAGCGACCCGTGACGTACTGTCCGGCCTCACTGCTCGTGAAGCCAAGGTACTGCGCATGCGTTTCGGTATCGACATGAACACCGACCATACGCTTGAAGAAGTCGGCAAACAGTTTGACGTGACCCGTGAGCGGATCCGTCAGATCGAAGCCAAGGCGCTACGCAAGTTGCGCCACCCGACGCGAAGCGAGCATCTGCGCTCCTTCCTCGACGAGTGATACCAGAACCCCCGGCCCAGGCCGGGGGTTTTGTTTATGTGGAAGATTAAAGTCTTCGCCCTCCCTCCCCTGCATACCCCGTCTACACTCGAAACAATCCCCCTTGAGCCATAACGAGAGCGTTATGCCCAGACTGGCGTCCGTGCTTTTTTTGCTGTCACTGATGATCTGGACCGCAACGGCTGCCGCGCTGACTCTGACCGATGAAGAACGTAGCTGGCTGGCGGCTCACCCCGACTTGCACCTGGGTGTGGATGCATCGTGGCCGCCCTTTGAGTTTCGCGATGACCAAGCACGCTATCAGGGCTTGGCGGCTGACTACATCGACGTCATACGCCAGCGTCTGGCGATCAAGCTCACACCTATCGAGCCTTCGAGCTGGACGCAAGTCCTGGAACAGGTCAAAAGCGGCAAGATCGACCTGCTGCCGGGGATCATGTCCACCCCGGAGCGCCAGAACTACCTGTCGTTCACCCGCCCTTACCTCGACTTCCCGATTGTCATCCTGTCCCATGTCGGCGGCGCGCAACCGCGCAAGATAGAAGATCTCTACGGCCTGAAAATCGCCGTAGTGAAAAACTATGCGCCCCACGAATTGCTTCGTATCAACCACCCAGACCTGAATCTTGTCGCCATGCCCAATGTCAGCTCGGCCTTACAGGCACTGGCGACCGATGAGGTCGACGCGGTGGTCGGCGACCTCGCTTCAAGCGTCTGGAGCCTGCGCCAACTCAAGCTCGACGGCTTGTATGTCAGCGGCGAAACCCCGTATCGCTATCAACTGGCGATGGCTGTGCCGCGCGAGAACAAGATGCTGGTAGGGATTCTGGACAAAGTCCTGGCGGACATGACCCCAGCTGAAATCAGCAGCATTCAAGAGCACTGGGTCGGTAACGTCCTCGATCACCGAACGTTCTGGTCCGATTTACTGGTTTACGGCCTTCCCGGTCTGTTATTGCTGGTCATCATTCTGGTCACCGTCATCCGCATCAATCGGCGCCTGAGCTCGGAAATTGCCCGACGCATCAACCTCGAACAGGAACTGCGCAGCAGCGAGTATCACTATCGCGGCCTGGTGGAGAGCCTTTCGGCCATTGCGTGGGAGGCGCGCATAAGCGACTTCACTTACAGCTATGTGTCGCCCCACGCTGAAGATCTGCTCGGTTATCCGCTGGCGCATTGGCTGGTCCCCGGCTTCTGGCGCAACATCATCCATCCGGCGGATCTGACTCGCGCCCAGAGTTTCTGCGATCACGAAGTGCTGGCTGGACGCGATCACAGCCTCGATTACCGGGTGATCACCGCCGACGGTCGCTGCCTGTGGGTGCGCGACATCGTCAGCCTGATCGAACACGGTCACGAACCGGTAATGCGTGGACTGATGATCGACATCAGCGAGACCAAGCGCACCGAAGAAGCCTTGCGGCTCTCGGAGCAGAAATTCGCCTCGGTCTTCCAGCAATGTCCGGACATTCTGGTGATTGCTCGGCTATCCGACGGCTGCCTGCTGGAGGTCAACGAAGCCTTCGAGGAGCAGATAGGCCTGAAAGCCGAAGAGGTCATCGGCCAGACAGCCACCAACCTGAACATCTGGGGCATTCCCGGCGTGGGTCCGGGGCTGTTGCAGCGCTTACAGGCCGGCAGCATCCGCAACCTGGAGATGCCCTTCCGGCGCAACAATGGCCAAGTGTTCACCGGCCTGATCTCCGCCGAGCCGTTCGAACTCGACACGACGCCTGCACTGGTGGTGGTGGTGCGCGACATCACTCAGCTCAAGGAAACCCAACAGCAACTGCAAACCTCGGAGGAGAAATTCGCCAAGGCCTTTCACGCCTCACCGGACGGTTTGCTGCTGTCACGCCAGAGCGACGGTTTGCTGCTGGAAGTCAACGAAGGTTTCAGCCGCATCACCGGCTTCAACAGCGCGATGTCGGTGGACCGCTCGGCGCTGGACCTGGGGATCTGGGTCAACCTCAACGAACGCAAGCAGATGCTCGACCTGCTGCATCGCGACGGCTTCGTCCGCGACTTCACCTGCCATATCCGCCGCAGCGACGGCCAGATTCGTCTCTGCGAAGTGTCCAGCCGTCCGCTGCCGATCGGCGAACAAGACTGCATGTTGACCATCGCCCGCGACATCACTGAACGCCACCTGATGCAGGAAAAACTGCAACAGGCTGCGACCGTGTTCGAGAGCACCGCCGAAGGCGTATTGATCACCGACACCCAGCAACACATCAGTGCGGTCAACCGAGCCTTCACCGAGATCACCGGCTATAGCGAAAGCGAAGCACTCGGCCACACCCCTCGCCTGCTCGCCTCGGGCCTGCACGACAGCGCATTTTATGCCGCCATGTGGCATCAATTGACCCACGAAGGTCACTGGCAGGGCGAGATTTCCAACCGGCGCAAGAACGGCGAACTGTATCCGAGCTGGCTGACCATCAGCGCCGTGCGTAACCGCGACAAATTCATCACTCACTTCGTTGCGGTGTTTGCTGACATCTCCAGCCTCAAGCATGCCCAGGCCAAACTCGACTACCAAGCCCACCACGACCCGCTCACCGGCCTACCGAACCGTACGCTGTTCGAAAGCCGCTTGCTGATGGCGCTGAACAACCAGCAGGAAAACGGCAGCCAAGGTGCGGTGCTGTTCCTGGACCTCGACCGCTTCAAACACATCAACGACAGCCTCGGCCACCCCGTCGGTGACCTGCTGCTCAGGGGTATCGCGGTGCGCTTGAAGGAACAAGTGCGCGACATCGACACCGTCGCGCGGCTAGGCGGCGACGAATTCATCATCCTGCTCCCGGGCCTGCAACAGGCTAGCGACGCCGACAATATCGCGACCAAACTGCTCAATTGCTTCGGTGCACCCTTCCAGGCCGGCGAACACGAGTTCTTCATCAGCGCCAGCATCGGCACCAGCCTGTACCCGCGCGACGGTTGCGACGTCGCCACCCTAGTGAAAAACGCCGACGCCGCGATGTATCGCTCCAAAGCCAAAGGCCGCAACCGCGTGGAAAGCTACACCCGCGACCTCACCGCCCAGGCTAGCGAACGCGTGGCGCTGGAACACGAACTGCGCCGGGCCATCGAGCGCGATGAGCTGCATCTGTATTACCAACCCAAAATCAGTCTCGACGACCACAGCCTTGTGGGCGCCGAAGCACTGATCCGCTGGCGTCATCCGACCTTCGGCGACGTGCCGCCCGAGCACTTCATCCCGCTGGCCGAAGAGAACGGCATGATTCTGCAGATCGGCGACTGGGTGCTGGAAACCGCCTGCCGGCAAATGTTTGAGTGGAATCAGCTCTACGAAAGCCTCGGGCCGCTGTCGGTCAACCTCGCCGGCGCGCAATTGCGCCAGCCAAACCTGCTCGGACGCATCGAACAACTGCTCAAGGACAACCGCCTGCAGCCAGGCTTACTGCAACTGGAAATTACCGAAAATTTCATCATGAGTCAGGCCGAAGAGGCGCTGGCCGTCTTGCACCAGCTCAAACACCTCGGTGTACAACTGGCGATCGACGACTTCGGCACCGGCTACTCCTCACTCAGTTACCTCAAACGCCTGCCGCTGGACATCCTCAAAATCGACCAGTCTTTCGTTCGCGGACTGCCCGACGACCCCCACGACGCGGCGATTGTGCGCGCCATCATCGCGCTGGGACGGAGCATGCAATTCACCGTAATCGCCGAAGGTGTGGAAACCCAGGCCCAACAGAAATTCCTCGCCGCCGAAGGGTGCGAACAGATCCAGGGCTACATCGTCAGCCTTCCCCTGCCGCCCGAAGAATTCGCCGCAACGTTTCTGCATATTGCCGTATCGGATTTTTCGGATAGCACAGCCGAGAAACCATCGCTATAATCCGCGGCCTACTGAGGGCCTATAGCTCAGTTGGTTAGAGCAGAGGACTCATAATCCTTTGGTCCACGGTTCAAGTCCGTGTGGGCCCACCACTTTGAAAGCCGCGCTAAATGCGCGGCTTTTTCTTGGGCGATGGTTTGGTCTTTACGAGTGCAATGTTCGGAAGACTTCCCCGAGGGCTGTAGGCAAGTTCCGAAGCTGTGGTTTGAGGCGGTTTGGCGTCTGTTGGGCATTTCTTTGACGGGATACTCTCAAGGCGTCGCTGCTCATCAGCGGCCGGGCTTGGAAACCCGGTTAAATTAATGACAACAACGCTCTGCCTTCGTGATCGCAAAGATTTTTAGTCTGCGATCCAGATTTATGACGGCTGCGCGCGGGACGTATTCGGACGTGCCGGTTTCCTAATTTTCCGGTTTCCAACCTGCGCGCAGCTGTCACCCATTCGCATGGAAACGAATGTGGTGCCTCTTCAAATTAGGAGTATCACCATGACTGAAAAAGACTCGTCCACGCCTTCAGACCTGAAAACCATCGGCCTTACCCCCCTTCATCTACTGCTCCAATCAACCTCTTTTCCACGTCAGCGCCGGCGTCCCGATCGGCGTTGCCCTGTCTCAAGCCTCCGACCTGCTGTTTCTCGTCAAAGCCTTCGCTGAAGACGCCGCTTACGACAAAAAAACCGACCGCTATGCTTGGGGCGCTCATTTTCTGGCGGCGATGAGCAAAGCGGTGATTGATGATGTGGTGAAGGTCATCAACCATCAACGCTTCACGACACGCAACCAAACGCAGGTTTAGCACGACCTTCCTCGATTTGCGCCCCGGTGAATCGAGGCGTTGATGCTAAACACGCTGATATCCATATCCAACCCTCGGAGCCTGTAACATGCGCAGGCCAACCAACCAGCGCCCCATGGAGCCCCCCTTGCCCGACACCCGCCCACCCGCGCTTGATGAAATCGACCGCCAGTTGATCGCCGCTCTGCAAATCAACGCCCGCGAAAGCGTCGCCATGCTCGCTCGGCAGTTGGGCATTGCGCGCACCACCGTGACTTCAAGGCTGGCACGCCTGGAAAAGGCCAAAGTGATCACCGGTTATGGTGTGCGTTTGGGGCAACGCGTGGTCGATGGCGGGTTGCAGGCGTATGTCGGGATCAAGGTGCAGCCGCGCTCCGGCAAAGAGGTGTTGCGCCGGTTGAGTGCGATGGCGCAGGTGCAGCAGTTGTGTGCGGTGAGCGGCGAATTTGATTATGTGGCGTGGTTGCGCACGGATTCACCGGAGCAACTGGATCAACTGCTGGATCAGATTGGCAGTGTGGATGGGGTTGAGAAGACCACCACGTCGATCATCTTGAGTAGCAAGATTGATCGGGGACAGCCGGTTTAATCGCGGGTGGCTGAGAGAGCCTCATCGCCAGCAGGCTGGCTCCCACAGTGCGGTGTGTAGCACTGGCTCGTCACTTTGATCGATAAACTGGCAAAACGACGACACTTTGCGTCTTATTAACGTGTTCCACGCTCCCTAGAATGGCTGGCATCTTTTCCTATACTCAGACACGCATCCTGTGTCGGGTCGCCAGCAAGGTCAGCCATGAACAAGAACAATCGCCATCCTGCAGACGGTAAAAAGCCAATCACCATTTTCGGCCCGGACTTTCCGTTCGCCTTCGACGACTGGATCGAACACCCGGCCGGCCTGGGCAGCATTCCCGAGCATCACCACGGTGCTGAAGTGGCGATCGTCGGCGCCGGCATCGCAGGTCTGGTGGCGGCCTATGAGCTGATGAAGCTCGGCCTCAAACCGGTGGTTTACGAGGCCTCCAAACTCGGCGGCCGCCTGCGCTCGCAGGCGTTCAACGGCACTGACGGTATCGTCGCCGAACTCGGTGGCATGCGTTTCCCGGTGTCCTCCACTACGTTCTATCACTACGTCGACAAACTCGGCCTCGAAACCAAGCCCTTCCCCAACCCGCTGACGCCCGCCTCCGGCAGCACCGTGATCGATCTGGAAGGCAAAACCCATTACGCACAGAAACTGGCGGATCTTCCTGCCTTGTTTCAGGAAGTGGCTGACGCCTGGGCTGATGCGTTAGAGGCGGGTTCACAGTTCGCCGATATCCAGCAAGCCATTCGCGACCGTGATGTGCCGCGCCTCAAAGAGCTGTGGAACACCCTGGTGCCGCTGTGGGATGACCGTACCTTCTACGATTTCGTCGCCACGTCCGAAGCGTTCGCCAAGTTATCGTTCCATCACCGCGAAGTGTTCGGTCAGGTCGGTTTCGGCACCGGCGGCTGGGATTCGGACTTTCCCAATTCGATGCTGGAAATCTTCCGGGTGGTGATGACCAACTGCGACGATCACCAACATTTGGTGGTCGGCGGCGTTGAACAAGTGCCGCAGGGTATCTGGCGCCATGTGCCACAGCGATGCGTGCACTGGCCTGAAGGCACCAGCCTGAAGTCCCTGCACCGTGGCGCGCCGCGTTCAGGCGTGAAGAAAATTGCCCATGCGCCCGATGGCCGTTTCGCCGTCACCGACAACAACGGCGACACCCGCGAATACGCCGCCGTGCTGACCACTTGCCAGAGCTGGCTGCTGACCACGCAGATCGAATGCGACGAAACCCTGTTCTCGCAAAAGATGTGGATGGCGCTCGACCGCACCCGCTACATGCAATCGTCGAAGACGTTTGTGATGGTCGATCGGCCGTTCTGGAAGGACAAGGACCCGCAAACCGGGCGCGACCTGATGAGCATGACCCTCACCGATCGCCTGACCCGTGGCACCTATCTGTTCGACAACGGCGACGACAAACCGGGCGTGATCTGCCTGTCGTACTCGTGGATGAGCGACGCCTTGAAGATGCTGCCGCACCCTGTGGAAAAACGCGTGGAACTGGCGTTGAACGCGTTGAAAAAGATCTACCCGAAAGTCGACATCGCCGCGCGAATCATCGGCGATCCGATCACAGTGTCGTGGGAAGCCGATCCGCATTTCCTCGGTGCATTCAAAGGCGCCCTGCCCGGCCACTATCGCTACAACCAGCGCATGTACGCGCACTTCATGCAGGACGACATGCCAGCCGAGCAGCGTGGGATTTTCATCGCCGGTGACGACGTGTCGTGGACGCCGGCCTGGGTCGAAGGCGCGGTGCAGACCTCGCTCAACGCGGTGTGGGGGATCATGAACCATTTCGGCGGTTCTACACATAAAGAGAACCCGGGCCCGGGTGATGTGTTCAAAGACATCGGCCCTATCGCCCTGCCTGAGTAAGAGGAATCCCTGATGCGTGTAGCCCTTTACCAATGTCCACCGCTGCCACTGGACCCCGCCGCCAACCTGCAACGCCTGCATCAATTGGCGATGGAGGCCAAAGGCGCCGATCTGTTGGTGCTGCCGGAGATGTTCATGACCGGCTACAACATCGGCGCCGAGGCGGTCAGTACATTGGCCGAGGTCTACAACGGTGAATGGGCGCAGCAGATCGGCCGGATCGCCAAGGCTGCCGGCCTGGCGATTGTTTATGGTTATCCCGAGCGCACCGCTGACGGGCAGATCTACAACGCTGTGCAGTTGATCGACGCCCAGGGCGAACGCCTGTGCAATTACCGCAAGACGCACCTGTTCGGTGATCTCGATCGTTCGATGTTCAGTCCTGGCGAAGACGCGTTTCCCGTGGTTGAACTCAATGGCTGGAAGCTCGGTTTCCTGATCTGTTACGACCTGGAATTCCCGGAAAACGCCCGGCGCCTGGCCCTGGCAGGCGCCGAACTGATTCTGGTGCCGACGGCAAACATGATTCCGTTCGATTTCGTCGCTGACGTCACTGTCCGCTCGCGTGCCTTCGAGAACCAGTGTTACGTGGCTTACGCCAACTACTGCGGCCATGAAGGTGACATTCACTATTGCGGGCAAAGCAGCATCGCCGCACCGGACGGCAGCCGCATGGCTCAGGCCGGTCTGGATGAAGCCTTGATCGTCGGCGAACTGGATCGGCAGTTGATGATCGACTCCCGCGCCGCCAATCACTACCTCAGCGATCGCCGCCCCGAGCTTTACGGCGCGCTGAACAAGCGCTAATCCGCTAGCATTGGCACTTCACTGTTCTGGAAGTGCCCATGTCTGCGCCGACTCACCCCCGCCCCCACACCGAAACCCTGGCCAACGGCTTGCGCGTAACCCTGCGTCATGCGCCCGGTTTGAAGCGCAGTGCCGCCGCGTTACGGGTGACTGCCGGCAGCCATGACGTGCCCTTGGCGTGGCCGGGGCTGGCACATTTTCTTGAGCATTTGCTGTTTCTCGGCACTGAGCGTTTTCCTGCGAGCGAAGGGTTGATGGCCTACGTGCAAGGTCACGGCGGGCAGGTGAATGCCAGCACTGACGAGCGTACGACTGACTTTTTCTTTGAGTTGCCAACGCAATCGTTCAGCGGCGGGCTTGAGCGTCTGTCAGACATGCTCGCCCATCCGCGTATGAATCTGGACGATCAGTTGCGGGAACGGGAAGTGCTGCAGGCGGAATTTATCGCTTGGTCGCAAGATCCTGAGGCGCAGCAGGATCTTGCGTTGTACCAAGGTTTGCCAGCCGAGCATCCATTGCGCGGGTTTCATGCGGGGAATCGAGACAGCCTGCAAGTGGAGCAGCCGCTGTTTCAACAGGCGTTGAAGGGTTTCCACCAGCAGTTTTATCGCACCGGGCAAATGACATTGAGCCTGGTGGGGCCGCAGAGCCTTGAACAATTGCGCGCACTGGCCGTGCAGTTTGCGGCGACGTTGCCGACCGGGGATCACGTTGCGCAAGCCGTGAGCCTGCCGCTGGCGGTGAGCAGTTATCAACAGGTCGGTGAACAGCGCTGCAATCTGCTGTTTGCGTTCGACACTTTGCCCGAGTCGTCGGCTGAGGCGATGGCGTTTCTCTGCCATTGGCTCAACAGCGCCAAACCAGGTGGATTGCTGGCGTACTTGCAGGCACAGGGTCTGGCTGACGGCCTGCACGCAGCGCCGCTGTATCACTTTGCCGAGCAGGCCTTGCTGCATCTGGCGTTCAATGCACCCGCCGAATCGCTGGGTGCCATTGGCGAACACGCGCGCGACTGGCTGAGTTTCTTTGCGCAACAGGATTGGGCGCCGCTGCGCAAGGAATACGCCGCCGTGCTTGCGCGTCAACACCAAGTCAGCGGTGCGTTGCCACTGGCGCGGCTCGACAGCGAGCAACTCGAAAGCGGTTTGTCGGAATCGGGGGCGAGCGCGCTGAAACGAATGCTGCGCGAAATGGGCACTGTGGATAACTTCAGTCGCCACTGGCACCTGCCCGCCGCCAATCCTTTCCTGCGGGCCAACGAGCCGCTGGCCAACGCCGGACTGATCCGCGGACAAACCAGCGCCCACCGAGGCCTGCGCACGTTTGCTCAGGATCGCTCACGCGGGCGTCGCGAACGTTCGCCAATGCAATTCAGTCAGGCCTTGCCGGACAACGGTGATGACGGGGCGATTTATCTGCGCTGGCAACTGGAGGCGGCGGCCTCTGCAGCTCTGCAATCGAGGCTGCTGCGCAGTCTGCGAGCAACTCAGGATGATGCGCGTCAGGCCGGGGTCGAGTTATCGCTCAGCATGGGCGGCAATCAATGGCTGTTGAAACTGACCGGGCTGCAAGAGCCCATGCCCAGCGTCCTTGAGCACGCGCTGAAATGTCTGACGCAAGTTGACGCCGATTCCCTGCCGGGTGAGGCGCAAGCGGCATTGATACCGATCCGCCAACTGCTCAAGGCACTCCCGGAGCATTGTCTGCAACCCGCGAACACCTGCAACGACGCCAAACACCTGTGGACAACTTCTCGCTGGGATGGCCTGGCCTTGGGCCTTCATCCACAGACCCAATCGGCAATGGGCCTGGCCCTGAGCCGTATTCCCGGCGTACCTGACAATCAGTTGCCGGCACCGACAGCGATTACCACACAACATTTGTGGCACCCCATCGAGACAGCGTCCAGCGAACACGCCTTGTTGCTGTTCTGCCCGACCGCCGGGCGCGATATCGCCGACGAAGCCGCATGGCGCTTGCTCGCACAGCTTTGCCAGACGCCGTTCTATCAACGCCTGAGGGTCGAGTTGCAGTTGGGTTATGCCGTGTTCAGCGCACTGCGACAGATCCATGGTCAGGTCGGGTTGCTGTTTGGCGTGCAATCACCCAACGTTGCGACCACAGAATTGCTCGGCCACATTCAACAATTCCTTGAAGGCAATCGCGCACTGATCGAATCCACTGACGAGGCCGGTCTCGACCAACAGCGCCAACGCCTGGCGGATCAATTCGATAGCACTCATCTGCCTTTCAAAGACGCTGCCGAACTGCTCTGGCAGGCCAAACTCGCCGGCCACCCGTCGGATTATCTGGAGCAACTGGTCGCGGCAATCGGCCAATTGAGTCGAACGACATTGCTGGCCGCCGCGCAACGATTAACCGCTGCCGAAGGCGGCTGGCACTGCCTCGCCAACGGCCCAATACCGGGCGCACCCTGGCAAGCGGGAAAATGATCATTACCGAGGCTGCAAGGAGCTTTCTCAAAGATTCACGGACAATCCCTCTGAAATTTTGAGTAACATAGCCGCCTAACTATTTGGAACGTCCCTGCGCTGCCGTGGACTATACCTATGGATAGCGCTATCCCACCCGCCCTTTTATTGAAGGAGTCACCTGATGTCCTGGACAAAACCGGCTTACACCGACCTGCGTATCGGCTTCGAAGTCACCATGTATTTCGCCAGCCGCTGAGTTCTGCCTCGTCAGAATTGCAGTGCAACGCCTCGGCTCGCCGAGGCGTTTTATTTTCAGCGTTGAAATGATGGAGCGTTCATGTTCGTCCAGATTCTGGGTTCGGCCGCCGGTGGCGGTTTTCCGCAGTGGAACTGCAACTGCGTCAACTGTGCAGGCTTTCGCGACGGCAGCCTGAATGCCAAGGCTCGCACCCAATCGTCCATCGCTATTTCCGATGACGGTGTGAACTGGGTGTTGTGCAACGCCTCGCCGGACATCCGCGCCCAGTTGCAGAGCTTCGCCCCGATGCAACCGGGCCGTGCGCTGCGCGACACCGGGATCAGCGCGATCATCCTGATGGACAGCCAGATCGACCACACCACCGGCCTGCTCAGCCTGCGCGAAGGCTGCCCGCATCAGGTCTGGTGCACGGACATGGTTCACGAAGACCTGAGCACCGGTTTTCCGTTGTTCACCATGCTCACCCACTGGAACGGTGGACTGGACTGGAACCGTATCGAACTCGATCAAAGCTTCACCGTCGCCGCGTGCCCGAACCTGCGCTTCACCCCGCTGCCATTGCGCAGCGCCGCACCGCCCTACTCGCCGCATCGTTTCGACCCGCACCCGGGCGACAACATCGGCCTGATCGTCGAAGACCTGAAGACTGGCGGCAAACTGTTCTATGCCCCGGGTCTGGGCAAGGTTGACGCGCCGTTGCTCGAGATCATGGCGGGCAGCGATTGCCTGCTGGTCGACGGCACAATGTGGGACGACGATGAAATGCAGCGCCGTGGCGTCGGCACCCGCACCGGTCGCGAGATGGGCCATCTGGCGCAGAACGGCCCTGGCGGCATGCTCGAAGTGCTGGAACAGCTTCCCGAGCAACGCAAGGTGCTTATCCACATCAACAACACCAACCCGATTCTCGACGAGGATTCGCCGGAGCGCGCGGAACTGGCGCGGCGTGATGTTGAAGTGGCGTTCGATGGCATGAGTATTGTGCTGTAAGCCTTTGAGACCCCCTTCGCGAGCAGGCTCGCTCCCACATTGGAATGCGATCAACCTGTGGGAGCGAGCCTGCTCGCGAAGAGGCCAGTGCAAACAAAAGAGATTTCTAGGGTTGTTCCCCGGAGAACCGCAATGACCGACACCCCGCTGTCCAAAGCCGAATTCGAAGCCGCCCTGCGCGCCAAAGGCGCCTACTACCACATCCATCACCCGTATCACGTGGCGATGTACCAGGGCCGCGCCACCCGCGAACAGATTCAGGGCTGGGTCGCCAACCGCTTCTACTATCAGGTGAACATCCCCCTGAAGGACGCAGCGATCCTCGCCAATTGCCCGGATCGCGAAATCCGCCGCGAGTGGATTCAGCGCCTGCTCGACCACGACGGCGCCCCCGGTGAAGACGGTGGTATCGAAGCGTGGTTGCGCTTGGGCCAAGCCGTCGGCCTCGATCCGGATCAATTGCGTTCTCAGGAACTGGTATTGCCCGGCGTGCGCTTCGCCGTCGACGCCTACGTCAACTTCGCCCGCCGCGCCAGTTGGCAGGAAGCTGCCAGCAGTTCACTGACCGAACTGTTCGCGCCGCAGATCCACCAGTCACGCCTCGACAGTTGGCCGCAACATTACCCGTGGATCGATCCCGCCGGTTACGAATATTTCCGCACCCGCCTCGGCCAAGCGCGCCGGGATGTCGAGCATGGCCTGGCGATCACCCTTGAGCACTACAAGACTCGCGAAGGTCAGGAGCGCATGCTGGAAATTCTCCAGTTCAAACTGGACATTCTTTGGAGCATGCTCGATGCCATGAGCATGGCTTACGAACTGAACCGCCCGCCCTATCACAGCGTGACCGAGCAACGGGTCTGGCATAAAGGAATCACCTTATGAGTTTCGACCGCAGCAAGATCCCGACCTGGCGCCCCGGCTACCGTTTCCAGTACGAGCCGGCGCAAAAGGGCCACGTGCTGCTGTACCCCGAAGGCATGATCAAACTCAACGACAGCGCTGCGCTGATCGGCGGTCTGATCGACGGTGAGCGCGATGTTGCAGCGATCATCGGCGAACTCGACAAGCAGTTCCCCGGCGTGCCCGAACTCGGTGACGACATCGAGCAATTCATGGAGGTTGCCCGTGCGCAGCACTGGATCGAACTTGCCTGATTCATCGGTGCAAGTACCGCCCAAGCCAGAGATCGGCCTGCCGCTGTGGCTGCTCGCCGAGCTGACCTACCGCTGTCCGCTGCAATGCCCGTACTGCTCCAATCCGCTGGATTTCGCCGAGCAGGGCAAAGAGTTGAGCACCGAGCAGTGGATCAAGGTGTTCCGCGAGGCGCGGGAAATGGGCGCGGCGCAGTTGGGTTTTTCCGGTGGCGAACCGCTGGTGCGCCAGGATCTCGCCGAGCTGATCGGCGAGGCACGCAAGCTTGGGTTCTACACCAACCTGATCACCTCGGGCATTGGGCTCACCGAGCAGAAAATCAGCGACTTCAAGAAGGCTGGCCTCGATCACATCCAGATCAGTTTTCAGGCCAGCGACGAGCAGGTGAACAACCTGCTCGCCGGCTCGAAAAAAGCTTTCGCGCAGAAGCTGGAAATGGCCCGTGCGGTGAAAGCCCACGGCTACCCGATGGTGCTGAACTTCGTCACTCATCGGCACAACATCGACAAAATCGACCGCATCATCGAGCTGTGCATCGCGCTCGAAGCGGACTTCGTCGAACTCGCCACCTGCCAGTTCTACGGCTGGGCACAGCTCAATCGTGTCGGTCTGCTGCCGACCCAGGAACAACTGGTGCGCGCTGAACGGATCACCAACGAATACCGCGCCAAGCTGGAAGCCGAAGGGCATCCGTGCAAGCTGATTTTCGTCACCCCGGACTACTACGAAGAACGCCCGAAAGCCTGCATGAACGGCTGGGGCAGCATCTTTCTGACCGTCACTCCGGACGGCACTGCCCTGCCCTGTCATGGCGCGCGACAACTGCCGGTACAATTTCCCAACGTGCGCGACCACAGCATGCAGCACATCTGGTACGACTCGTTCGGCTTCAACCGCTTTCGCGGGTACGACTGGATGCCCGAGCCGTGCCGCTCCTGCGATGAGAAGGAAAAGGACTTCGGCGGCTGTCGCTGCCAAGCGTTCATGCTCACGGGTGACGCGAGCAATGCCGACCCGGTGTGCAGCAAATCCGAACATCACGGTGTGATCCTCAAGGCCCGTGAAGAAGCCGAGCACGCCACTCAAACCATCGAACAATTGGCCTTTCGCAATGAACGAAACTCACGCCTCATCGCTAAAAGCTGAGCCTTTTAGCGCCGCTCAAGCCGTCGCCGCCGGGATGGATTTCGCCGAACTGCAACTGGGTAGCAACGGTTTGTTCTGGAATGAATATCGACCGGAGGATGCGACGTGCCGGATCTGGCATTGGCGCGATGGCGTGGCGAGATGTCTGACACCCGAAGGCTTCAGCGTGCGCAGCCGCGTGTACGAATATGGTGGTGGGGCGTTTTGTCTGACGCCCGACGGGGTGGTTTTCGTCGGAGAGGCGGATCAGCAGTTGTATCGACAGGCGCTGGATGGTCAGCCTGAAGCGCTGACGTCGGGTGAGTGTCGCTACGGCGATCTGCATGTTGCCCAGGGTCGGGTCTTGGCAGTGGAGGAACACCACGATCAGCATCGTTTGGTCGCGATTGATCTGGCTGACGGCACACGTCATCTGCTGGCCGAGGGCGCGGACTTTTATGCCGCGCCGATCATCAGCCCGGATGGCCAGCGTTTGGCGTGGATCGAGTGGAGCCGGCCGCATCAGCCGTGGACTTCGACTCGGTTGATGGTGGCTGGGCGCTCGGCTGACGGGGGCTTTTCCGCGCCACGTTGCCTGGCGGGTGACGGGGTTGAGGAGTCGATCCAGCAACCGCGATTCAATACCGAAAACCGCTTGTTTTGTCTGACTGATCGCGGCGGATTCTGGCAGCCGTGGGGCGAAACAGACGATGGTCTGCAAGCGTTGCCAAGCGCCGAAGCCGATCATGCGCCTGCGCCGTGGCAACTGGGTGGCTGCAGTTGGTTACCCGTTGGCGATGGCTATCTGGCCAGTTGGAGTGAAGGCGGTTTCGGCCGCCTCGCGCTGAACGGCGAAGACTTCACCGGCGACTACAGCCGCTTCCGTCATCTCGCGCTGGATCAGCCATTCATCTATTGCATCGCGGCCTCACCGATCAGCCCTTCGGCAGTGATCGCCATTGATCGCGCATCCCACGAAGTAAAAGTGCTGGCTGGTGGTGTTGCACCGTTGCCCGCCGAACGCATCAGCCGTCCACAAACCCTGCGTTACCCCAGCGGTTCGGGGGAGGCTCACGGGTTCTTTTATCCGGCCATGAGCGGTGAAGTGAAACCGCCGCTGGTGGTGTTCATCCATGGCGGCCCAACCTCGGCCTGCTACCCGATGCTTGACCCGCGCATCCAGTATTGGACGCAACGCGGCTTCGCCGTCGCTGACCTCAACTATCGCGGCAGCAGCGGTTATGGCCGCGAATATCGGCAGGCGTTGCATCTGAGCTGGGGCGATGTGGATGTCGAAGATGCCTGCGCAGTGGTGGGGTATCTCGCCGCACAAGGGCTGATCGACGCTGAACGTGCGTTCATCCGTGGCGGCAGCGCGGGCGGCTACACCACGCTTTGTGCCTTGGCGTTTCATCAGGTGTTTCGTGCCGGCGCCAGCCTTTATGGGGTCAGCGATCCGGTGGCTTTGGCTAGAGCGACGCACAAGTTCGAGGGTGATTATCTGGATTGGCTGATCGGCGATCCCGAGCAAGACGCCGAACGCTACGCCGCCCGCACGCCGTTGCTGCATGCGAGCAATATCCGCGTACCGGTGATTTTCTTTCAGGGCGAACTGGACGCCGTCGTGGTGCCGCAACAGACCCGCGACATGGCCGAGGCGCTGGAGCGCAACGGCATTGCGGTCGAGGCGCATTACTACGCCGATGAGCACCATGGCTTCCGCCGCGCAGTCAATCAGGCGCATGCGTTGGAGCAGGAGTGGAAGTTTTATCGGCGGGTGATGGGGTTGGCGGACTGAGATCCACACCCACTTTCATCCATCGAGTCGCCCCATTGGCGAGCAAGCCCGCTCCCACAGGGGATTTGTGAACAACACAGATCCCGTGTGGGAGCGGGCTTGCTCGCGAAGACTATTCACCTGACGCCGCAGAACTCAACGCTTGGCAATGATGTACACCGCATGCACGATCCCGGGAATATAGCCGCACAACGTCAGCAGAATGTTCAACCAGAACGCCCCGCCAAACCCGACCTGCAGAAACACACCCAGCGGCGGTAACAGAATAGCGATGATGATGCGAATAAAGTCCATGGGGCAGCTCCTGAGTGGGGGGCTGGCTCATTTGAGCCATACAAACTAATCGACCTTTACCGTTCGTCAGGGTTCACTGCGTCTGCCTGCTGTTTGCCAGTACCGCGTACAAAAAAACGCCCCACGCCAAAAGAATCAGGCGTAGGGCGTGCGTTATACCGCGAGACGGTTCTTGAATTCGGGTAGGACAGTTCGGATCAGA
Organism: Pseudomonas baetica; assembly: GCF_019733355.1. Classification (GTDB taxonomy): domain Bacteria; phylum Pseudomonadota; class Gammaproteobacteria; order Pseudomonadales; family Pseudomonadaceae; genus Aquipseudomonas; species Aquipseudomonas baetica_A. Next base: position 67,022 of record NZ_JAIHLQ010000012.1, read on the forward strand.
CGGCAATCCCTTTGCGGCATTGCAACTGTGCGGTACGCACGCGGGAGAAGGCTCGGGCCAGGCGCAGGAGCATTTCGTCGATGTTGGCTTTACTGACGGTGAGCGCCGGGGTGAAGCGCACGCAGTCGGGTTGCGCAGCGGTGAGCAGCAGGCCTTCGTGCAGCGCGGCCTGGATCACCGCTTCGGCTGAATCGTCCGACAGGGTGAGGCCCCAGAACAGCCCTTGGCCACGCAACTCGCCGTGGCCGTAGCGACGGGCCAAACGCACAAGACCTTCGCGCAGATGCTGGCCATTGTCTTTGACCTGTTCGAGAAAGGCCCGGTCCTGCACGCTGTCGAGTACCGCCAGACCGGCCGCTGTCATCAGCGCATTACCGTGATGCGTGCCGCCCAGTTCGCCGGGTTCGAAACAGCAGGCTTGGCCTCGCGCCAGCAGCGCCGCCAATGGCACGCCACCGCCCAGACCTTTGCCCAGTACGACGATATCGGCACGAACGCCGTAGGATTGTTCGGCAAGCAAGGTACCGCAGCGGCCGATGCCGGTCTGCACTTCGTCGAGAATCAGCAGAATGCCCAATTCGCGGCACAGACGCTCAACGCCTTTGAGGTAATGCTCGGTGGCCGGAACCACCCCGGCATCGCTCTGGATCGGCTCCAGCATGATGGCTACGGTCTGCGCATCAACCGCCGCGTGCAGCGCCGGCAAATCGTTGAACGGCACCCGATCGAAACCTGGCAGCAACGGAGCGAAGCGGTTGGGCAGGTTGCCACTGTCCGACGCTGAAATCGCCGCCAGACTACGGCCATGACAGCCCTGTTTCGCGGCGATGATCCGCGAGGCGCCACCGCGATGCAGTTGGCCCCACTTGCGCGCCAGTTTGATCGCCGCCTCACAGGCTTCGCTGCCGCTGTTGAGCAGATAAGCCTGGTCGCAGGAGGTGCTGGCGCAGAGCCGTTCGGTGAGGCTGAGCATGCCGCGATTGTGCAGGTTGAAACCGGGGTTGATCAGCGCCTGGGCTTGACTGGTGATGGCTTTGACCAGCGTTGAAGGGCTGTGACCGAGACTGTTGGCGCCGTCGGCCTGGGAAAAGTCCAGATAAGCGCGGTCGTTGCTGTCCCATAGCCATGAACCTTGGCCCCGGACGAACACCTGTTGTGGTCGCTCAACGCTCGGCATCAGGCGCTCGCCTGTGTCGGGTTGGCCGGCCTCGAATGTGAGGTCATCAAGGCTTGGCGTCTGACGCCGCAAACTGAACAGATTCATTGAGTAAAACCTCGATTGAGGTTTTTTGAACTGCCTATGTAAACACTGTCGAAGCGAACGCTAGTCATCGCGCTGTCTGGCCCTGTAAGCCTCGTGAATGCGGTTAGACTAGGCTCACTGACGGCTTCGGGCCATTTCGATTTCCCAGCATTTTCGATAAGCATTACTTATGGATTTCAAACAACTGCGTTATTTCGTCGCGGTCTACGAAGAAGGCCATGTCGGCCGGGCCGCTGAGCGGCTGTCGATTTCGCAACCGGCGTTGTCGCAGCAGATCCGTCAGCTCGAGCAGAACCTCGATGTCACGCTGTTCGAGCGCAGCAGCAAACGCCTGCTGCCGACGCTGGCTGCGCACACGCTGTACAACCACGCTTTGCCCTTGCTCGATGGCTTGCAACGGGCGCGGGAGGCGCTGGGTAACTTCAAAGGTCAGGCGTTGCGCACGCTGGCGATTGGTGTACTGCAAACCGTCCACACCAGCCTGGTGCCGCAACTGCTCGAACGCGTACGCAAGGCCCAACCGCATCTCGTTGTGCAGATCTATGAGTTGACCGGGCTGGAGATCGAACGGCGGCTGCTCAATGGTTCGCTGGACATCGGCATCAGTTATCTACCGCCGCGCCAACCGGGCCTCCATGGCGTGATGCTGTACGAAGATGAACTGACGCTGGTCATCCCGGCGGATCATCCATTGCGTGAATTCAAGAAAGTCTCGATGCGCCAAGCGGCCGAATTGCCGATGTTGCTGCTGGGGGAAGAATTTCAGATTCGTCAGATCTGGCAGGCGCAGCTAACCAGCCTCGGACGGCGCCCGCAGGTACAGGCCGAGCTGAACAATATGGTGGGGATTCTCGACAGTCTGCCGCACACCAAACTGGCGACGGTGCTGCCGGGACGTTCTCAGAAGGAGTACCACGATCAGGATCTGCTGTGGAAACCGCTGAGCGAACCTCGGGTGCCGTTGAAAGTCGGGCTGGTGTGTCGCGATGTGCAACGTCAGCAGGCGTCTTTGGCGCTATTGCGGACATTGCTGGAAGAGGTGATGGCGCGTGAGGAGAGACCGCTCACAGGCGCACCGCCACTGGCCCCCTTGGCCTGAGACTTTTCTGCGGGAAAAAGAAAACCCCGCCGAAGCGGGGCTTTGCAGACTGTTTCCCTGACATCCATTTCACTCCGCCACCCTGGCAGAATCCTACGTGTCCGTGTTGTTGCTTTGCGCTTCCTGCGCGACGTCCATGAAATGTAGATTAGCCGTGGATCCAATCTACGCCTATGGGAGAACAGCAGCACGTCGTGTAAGCGAATGCTTACATGACGTTACATCATCAGAATTGCGCCGCCTCCAGCAGGAACAGCGACTCGCTGCCAGCCTTTACCGACGCGCTCAACGAGTGAATACGCGGCAGCAGACGGGCGAAGTAGAAGCGTGCAGTGCCAAGCTTGCTGGCATAGAAATCTTCCTGCGCTTCTTTGCCCAATGCGGCTTTGGCCATCAATGCCCACATGTAGGCGTAAGCGGTGTAGCCAAACGCTTGCAAATATTCGACCGACGCCGCGCCGATTTCGTTCGGGTTGTTTTTTGCCCGATCCAGCAGCCATGCGGTCAACTCGTCGAGGGTGTCGACAGCCTCGTTCAGCGGCTTGGTGAATTCGCCCAGATCAGTACTGGCGGTTGCGGTGAAATGGCGGATCTCGTCAGCGAACAGTTTGTAGAACGCACCGCCGCTACCGACGATCTTGCGTCCGACCAAATCCAGCGCCTGAATGCCGTTGGTGCCTTCGTAGATTTGGGTAATGCGTACGTCGCGCACCAGTTGCTCCTGGCCCCATTCACGAATGTAGCCATGACCGCCGAAAACCTGCTGGCCGAGGACGGTGGTTTCCAGACCCAGATCAGTCAGGAACGCCTTGGCCACCGGCGTCAGCAACGCGACCAGATCTTCCGCACGCTTGCGCGTGGTCACGTCTTCGCTGAACTTGGCGGTGTCGAGTTGCATCGCGACGTAGGTGGAGAACGCACGCCCACCTTCGTTCGAGGCTTTCATGGTCAGCAGCATGCGACGCACGTCTGGGTGGACGATGATCGGGTCAGCCACTTTGTCTTTGTTCTGCGCGCCGGTCGGCGAACGGCTCTGCAGACGGTCACGGGCGTATTCAACGGCGTTCTGATACGAGCGCTCGCCAGTCGCCAGACCTTGAATACCGACACCCAGACGTTCGTAGTTCATCATGGTGAACATCGCGGCCAAGCCTTTGTTCGGCTCGCCGACCAGATACCCAACGGCTTCGTCGAAGTTCATCACACAGGTCGCGGACGCCTGAATGCCCATCTTGTGTTCGATCGAACCGCAATTGGCCGGGTTACGCGCGCCCAGGCTGCCATCGGCATTGACCATGAACTTCGGCACCAGGAACAGCGAAATACCTTTCGGACCGGCCGGAGCGTCCGGCAGTTTGGCCAACACCAGGTGGATGATGTTTTCAGTGAGGTCGTGTTCGCCACCGGTGATGAAGATCTTGGTGCCGCTGACCTTGTAGGAACCGTCGGCCTGCGGCTCTGCCTTGGTGCGGATGATGCCCAGGTCGGTGCCGGCATGCGGCTCGGTCAGGCACATGGAACCGGCCCAGACGCCAGCGTACATGTTCGGCAGGTACGCGGCTTTCAACTCTTCGCTGGCATGGGCGTTGATCGACAGGCAAGCACCGGCGGTCAGCATCGGGTACAGACCGAAGGACAGGCTGGCGGAGTTGACCATTTCTTCGACCTGGGCCGACACGGCTTTGGGCATGCCCATGCCGCCGTATTGCGGATCACCGCCAACACCGACCCAGCCGCCTTCAGCGTAAGTCTGATAGGCCTGCGGGAAACCGGCCGGCGTGGTGACGGCACCGTCGGCCCAGTGACAGCCTTCTTCGTCAGCGGCACGGCTCAGCGGCGCAATGCTTTTACTGGTGACCTTGCCGGCCTCTTCGAGAATCGCTTCAACCGTTTCGGCATCAACGGTCTCTGCCAGTGCCGGCAACTCAGCCCAGAGTTTGGCGACTTCGAATACTTCATTGAGGACGAAGCGCATATCGCGCAGCGGCGCTTTGTAGTCAGCCATGGCAAACCTCGCAAGATCTAAACAGGTGATTCGTGGAATGGTGCTTTCGTTGAGGCTGAGTGTACCTCAACAACTTTTGCGACACATAGGGTCAACCGGTGACTGATTTGTTATTTTTAGTCACCGCAAAAAAGACCGCAGCCTTCGCCAGCGACCCAGGTAAAACGCGATTACCTGGAGAAGCCGACGAAGGCTGCGATCTTTTGTTTGCGCTTAGAGAGCAAATAGCTCTGCCGGCAGTTTCATCAAACAATCGCTACCCGCCTCGACCGCCGCACGATGCGCCGCCGTGCGCGGCAATAGGCGTTTGAAATAGAACTCGCACGTTGCCAGTTTCCCCCGAAGGTAATCCGCCTCACCCTCGCCCGCGTCCAGTTGCGCCTGCGCCACCTGCGCCATGCGCAGCCATAGATAGCCGAGGATGATGTAGCCGCTGTACATCAGATAATCCACCGAAGCGGCACCGACCTCGTCCGGGTTCTTCATCGCCGCCATGCCGACCTTCATGGTCAGGTCGCCCCACTGCTGGTTCAGCTCGTTGAGCTGAGCGACAAAACTGCCCAGTTGCGCATGCTCGGCATTCGCCGCGCAGAACTTGTGGACGATTTTAGTGAAGCCCCGCAGCAGCTTGCCCTGACTGCCAAGCACCTTGCGCCCGAGCAGATCGAGCGCCTGAATGCCGTTGGTGCCCTCGTAGATCGGCGCAATCCGGCAGTCGCGAACCAACTGCTCCATGCCCCACTCGCGAATGAACCCATGGCCGCCGAACACCTGCATGCCGTGGTTGGTGACTTCCAGCCCGGTGTCAGTCATGAACGCTTTGCAGATCGGCGTGAGGAACGCCAACAGGTCTTCGGCGTCCTGACGCGCTTGGGCATCGCCGCTCAGGTGTGCGACATCGAGCATCTGCGCGGTGAAGTAGGTCAATGCGCGATTGCCTTCGTTGAAGGCTTTCATGGTCAACAGCATGCGCCGCACATCCGGGTGAACGATGATCGGGTCGGCCGGTTTGTCAGGGGCTTTGGCGCCGGTCAGCGAGCGCATCTGCAAGCGGTCATTGGCGTATTTGATCGCACCCTGGAAACTCGCCTCGCCCAGACACAGCCCCTGCATGCCGGTACCAAGCCGTGCGTGGTTCATCATGGTGAACATGCAGTTCAGGCCCTTGTTCGGCTCGCCGATCAGGAAGCCCTTGGCGCCGTCGAAGTTCAGCACGCAGGTGGCTGAAGCCTTGATGCCCATTTTGTGTTCGATCGAACCGCAGGACACGCCGTTGCGCTCACCGGCCTCACCCGCAGCATCCGGCAAGAACTTCGGCACGATGAACAGCGAAATGCCCTTGGTTCCGGCCGGCGCATCCGGCAGTTTGGCCAATACCAGATGGATGATGTTGTCGCTCATGTCGTGCTCGCCGGCAGAGATGAAAATCTTGCTGCCGGTGACCGCGTAACTGCCGTCAGCCTGGGGCACGGCGCGGGTCTTGATGATGCCCAGATCAGTGCCGCAATGGGCTTCGGTCAGGCACATGGTGCCGGTCCATTGGCCGGCGGTGAGTTTGCTCAGGTAAGTGGTCTTCTGATCTTCGGTGCCGTGGGCGTGGATCGCCGACATTGCACCGTGGGTCAAGCCCGGGTACATGCCCCAGGAGGTGTTGCTGGAGCCGACCATTTCACTGATAACCAGCCCCAGTGAACTTGGCAGGCCCTGGCCGCCATAAGTCGGGTCCGCCGCCAGACCGTGCCAGCCGCCCTCAACATATTGTGCGAAGGCCTGCTTGAAGCCTGTAGGCGTTGTCACCACACCGTTGTCGAAATGGCAGCCCTCTTCGTCACCGCTGCGGTTGAGCGGTGCCAGAACGTTCTCACAGAACTTCGCGCCCTCTTCAAGGATCGCGTTGATCATGTCCGGGCTGGCGTCATGCGCGCCGAGGGCGGCGTAGTTGGCGTGGAAGTCGAAGACGTGGTCGATCAGAAAGCGCATGTCGCGCAGGGGAGCTTTGTACTCGGGCATGGTGGCTTCTCCGTCAGCAGATTTCTTCAACCTACTGCCGGCCACCCTGCCCCACAATCATTGTCCAGACGCTGAATGCGCCGTCATCACTCAACCGGCGGCACTGTCCATGCGCACCGCGCCACGGCGGTTCTGTCCGAACGCCACCACGCAGTTACGCCCCGCGCCCTTGGCGCTGTAGAGCGCCTCGTCCGCGGACTTGAGCACTTGTTCGGGGTTGCGCTGCTCGACGCGTTCAGCGACGCCAATACTGACCGTGACCGAGACACTGGACGCACCGGAGCCGGCGCGACGCTGACGACCTTGCTGATCGTCCTGCGGGCGGTTTTCCTGATTGCGCAGTTGAATGTTGTAAGAGGCTATCGACTCGCGGATGACTTCCAGGTGCGGCATGCATTCCTCAAGGGTTTTGCCTGCAAACACCAGGGCGAATTCCTCACCACCGTAGCGATAGGCCCTACCGCCACCGCTGATTTTGGAGAGTTTACTGGCGACCAGTCGCAGCACCTGATCGCCGACGTCGTGGCCGTGGGTGTCGTTGAATTTCTTGAAGTGGTCGACGTCGCTCATCGCCAGCACGTAATTACGGCCAAGGCGTTGCATGCGCTCGTTGAGCGCGCGCCGGCCCGGCAGCCCGGTCAGTTCATCGCGAAAGGCCATTTGATAAGCCTCGTGCGCCACCGCCGCCGCAATCATCAACATCACCTGACTGCACATGATGTTCAGGGTGAATGGCAGGATGAAGGTTTTCGGCAGCATCCAGAACACCCCGAGCAACCCGACCAGTTGCGCCGCGTGCAGCGGACGCGGGTTGCGCCAGTACTGCCAGGCCAGCAACACAAAAGCCGAGATGAACACCGGATACGACAACTGGATCAGGCTCATCCACGCGCCGTGCAGCGCCGGCCAGCGGATTTCCGAAAGCCACATCAGCAGCGCTTGTGGGTAACTTTGCTCAAGCCCCAGCGCCACGCTGCCGAAGGCCAATAACACGGCAAACCGCGCGACCATGTCCTGAAACAGATGCGTACGCTCTTGCCATGCAGCGAACACACCGAACAATAACGGCAGCAGCAGGCAGACCAGATGGAACACCACGGCAGCGTCTTCGCGCACTTTGCCGTTGTCGCGGTAATAATCGGTCTGGGTGTCGAGCAAAAAGTAGGCGATGTACACCGTGAGCATCAGAAACAGTTCGCGCTGACGTCGGTAAACCGCGCAGTAAGCACCGCCCAGCAGCAGCACCAGAGTTGGCAACACGTTGAACAGGGACGTGAAGAACACGTTGAGGTCTTTGACGTACGCAGCCGCCAACCCCGCGAGCAACAACAGCAGTGAAGGTAGGAAATGGCTGAGACGTACAGCGGAAGAACGCGGCAAAGGGTAGAACTCCGACCCGGCAAAAGATGGCATTGTGCCTGCATTTTGAGCAGTTAAGCACATGCGGTGTGACGCGCGTCACATCGAAGCCTCTTTAACGGCAGGAAATCGGCTTTTCTTAGCGTTTTAGTGGGGAATTTTCATCGCTTAAACAATTTTTCATCAGGCATGAAAAAGCCGCTGCCCCGAAAGGAGCAGCGGCTGTGCAGACCGCGTTAAGGCTTAGTAGCCCAGCGCGAAGTCTTCTTCTTTCATGTCCATCAGGTTGTTGGCGCCCGAGAGCATGGTGGCCACGTGGGTACGGGTACGTGGCAGGATGCGCTGGAAGTAGAAGCGCGCGGTTTGCAGCTTGGCGGTGTAGAACGCTGCGTCGCCAGTGCCTTCTGCCAGCTTCTGGGCTGCCAGACGCGCCATGTCAGCCCAGAAGTAGGCCAGGCAGGCGTAACCGGAGTACATCAAGTAGTCCACGGAAGCCGCGCCCACTTCTTCGCGATCTTTCATGGCGGCCATACCGACCTTCATGGTCAGTTCGCCCCACTCTTTGTTCAGTGCAGCCAGCGGTTCGACGAATTCCTTAACGGCTTCGTTGCCTTCGTTGGTCTGGCAGAACTTGTGGACGATCTTGGTGAAGCTTTTCAGGGCTTCGCCTTGGGTCATCAGCACTTTGCGGCCCAGCAGGTCGAGTGCCTGGATGCCGGTGGTGCCTTCGTACAGCATCGAAATGCGGCTGTCGCGAACGTTCTGCTCCATGCCCCACTCGGCGATGAAGCCGTGGCCACCGTAGATCTGCACACCGTGGTTGGCAGATTCAAAACCGACTTCGGTCATGAACGCTTTGGCGATCGGCGTCATGAACGCCAGCAGTGCATCGGCTTTCTTCTTCTCTTCTTCGTCCACGCCGTATTTGACGATGTCGACCTGTTTGGCGGTGAAGTACACCATCGCACGGTTGCCTTCGGCGAATGCCTTCATGGTCAACAGCATGCGGCGTACATCCGGGTGCACGATGATCGGGTCAGCAGCTTTTTCCGGCGCTTTCGGGCCAGTCAGGGAACGCATTTGCAGACGATCGCGAGCGTATTTCAGGCCGCCCTGGAAACCGATTTCGGCGTGGGCCAGACCTTGCAGCGCGGTACCCAGACGTGCGGTGTTCATAAAGGTGAACATGCAGTTCAGGCCTTTGTTCGCCGGGCCGATCAGGAAACCGGTCGCGCCGTCGAAGTTCATCACGCAGGTCGCGTTACCGTGGATGCCCATCTTGTGTTCCAGCGAACCGCAGTTCACTGCGTTGCGCGCACCGAGGGTGCCGTCAGCGTTCGGCATGAACTTTGGAACGATGAACAGGGAAATGCCTTTGGTGCCGGCCGGTGCGTCCGGCAGACGGGCCAGTACGATGTGGACGATGTTGTCGGCCATGTCGTGTTCACCGGCCGAGATGAAGATCTTGGTACCGGAAACTTTGTAGGAGCCGTCGGCCTGAGGTTCGGCCTTGGTGCGCAACATGCCCAGGTCGGTGCCGCAGTGCGGTTCGGTCAGGCACATGGTGCCGGTCCACTCGCCGGAAACCAGTTTGGTCAGGTAAGCCTCTTGCTGCTCAGGGGTGCCGTGCTCGGAGATGGTGTTCATCGCGCCGTGCGACAGGCCCGGGTACATGCCCCATGACCAGTTGGCTTCGCCCACCATTTCGCTGACAGCCAGACCCAGCGACTCAGGCAGGCCTTGACCACCATGCTCAACGTCGTGCGCCAGGCTAGGCCAGCCGCCTTCGACGAATTGTTTGTAAGCTTCTTTGAAGCCAGTCGGAGTTTTCACACCGGACTCGCTCCAGGTGCAACCTTCGGTGTCGCCAACGCGGTTCAGCGGCGCCAGTACCTGCTCACAAAACTTGGCGCCTTCTTCGAGAATGGCGTCAACCATGTCTGGAGTTGCGTCTGCGCAAGCCGGAAGGCTCTGATAGTGCGCTTCGTAGCCGAGCAGTTCGTCACGAACGAAGCGAATATCACGCAAGGGGGCCTTGTAGTCAGGCATAGCGATAAACCTCTGCTGATGTAACCGGGAATGAACGACCGTGTTGATTTGTTGTGACGGTCAAACAGTTGTTTGAAACATACGTTTACGCCGAAATCTTGTCAAGCATCGATCTTTTGCCGTTCGTCAGCGCTTCTTTCAAACGCCGGACACAGCAAACCGCCATGCGCTCGAACGAGCCACGGGCGATAAAAAAAGATTAGTTGAGGGAGAAGGACTTACAACGAAAAACGCCGCGAACAGGCGCGGCGTCGGCCATACGTGAATGGCGAAAAATCAGGCAAAGGTGTCGATGATCGTACCGAGCATTTCATCGGAGGCCTTGGCGACTTTTGCCCCCAGTTCCACTTGAAACTTGCCTTGGGCCATCTCGACCATGTCGCTGCCCAGATCCATTTGCTGGCTGCGATCCACGCCACGCAGACGATCGACCTGCGCCTCGGAAGACTGGCTGGTAACCGAGCGCTCAATGGTGTTGTTGGCGATCTGGCTAGCGGCCTGATCGACGCGGTTCTGCCCGGTCTGAATCGTGCTCAGACCCGCATAAAAAGCTGTGTTACCGGAGATTTCCATGGAGGTTCTCATCCTTGGGAAGGATCAATAGGCGCCATTGAAACAGAGACGTCAGAAAAACACCCGTCAAAAACACTAATGGCACAGTGCCTGTTCATAGCTAAAAGCTTAGTCAAGCAGATCCAATTGCAAATGCTCAGCTACGGCCTCAGCACTTAAAGCCTTCAACTTCGGCACGCGCCCCAGGCACGGCGCCGGAATCCGTTCAGCCAGCGTCGCCAGATTCTCCTCCAGCCGCGAAGTCTTGGGATCGATGATATTCGCCACCCACCCCGCCAGTTGCAGGCCATCCCGAGCAATCGCCTCAGCCGTCAGCAACGCATGACTGATGCACCCCAACCGCACGCCCACCACCAGAATCACCGGCAGTTTCAGTGCAATGGCCAGGTCCGACAGGTTGTCCTGATCCGCCAACGGCACCCGCCAGCCACCCGCGCCTTCGATCAGGGTGAAATCGGCATTCATCGCCAGAATATCGCGCATCGGTGCCAGCAACGATTGCACCGTCAGCGCGACACCCGCCTCGCGCGCTGCCAAATGTGGGGCAATCGCCGGTTCGAACGCCACCGGATTGACCTGTTGATAACTCAGCGGCAATGAACACTCGGCCAACAGCGCAAGCGCATCGGCGTTACGCAGCCCTTTTGGCGTCACTTCGCAACCGGAGGCGACCGGCTTGCCCGCCGCCGTGCTCAACCCTGCCGAACGTGCCGCACACAGCAACCCAGCGGCAACGGTGGTTTTGCCGACGTCGGTGTCCGTCCCGGTGATGAAATAGGCTGCGCTCATAAGGGTTTCTCCAACACGGCGTAAACCACTTGATAGGTCGCCGGCAGTCCCTGTGCCTGACGGAATTGCTCATAAGCCTCGACCAGACCAAGAATCCGCGCCCGCCCGGTCAACCCGTCCGGCCGGCCAGGATTAAGGTTGTGCGCACCCAACGCCTTCAATTCATGGGTCAGGCTGCGCACATCCGGGTAGTGCAGTACATGCGCCTGCTGCTCCAGACTTACGGCGCGCAAACCACTGGCCGCACACAACTGTTCATATCGAGCGAACTCGCGGAAGCGGTTGACGTGCACCAGGCCATCGACCTGGCGCCAGCTATCGCGCAATTCGAACAACGTCCCGACACAAAGACTAGCAAACGCGAAAACACCACCCGGTTTCAGCACGCGAAAGGCTTCACTGAGCACCGCATCAAAATTCGCACACCACTGCACCGCGAGGCTGGAGAAGATCAGGTCACAGGTCGAATCCTGCAACGGAAGCCACTCCGCATCGCCAGCGATGAAATGTTCAGCGCCGCCCAATGGACGGGCGTGATCGAGCATGCCCTCGGCGATGTCCAGCGCCAGCCCATGACTTGCGACAAAACGCTCGGCCAAGGCGCGAGTGAAGTAGCCGGTGCCACACCCCATATCCAACCAGCGCGCCGGCCAGAAATCCGCAGGTAAACGCTGCAGCAACTGTTTACCGACATCACGTTGCAACTCGGCGACACTGTCGTAACTGGCCGCCGCACGGGAGAAAGAGGCCGCAACCTGGCGCTTGTCAGGCAAGCCGCCAGGCAGCGCAACAAGAGACAAATCAGTCATCACCGCACTCATGTAAAAAAGCCTGGATCGCGCCCGCTACTCCGTGTGGGTCTTCCAGAAGAAACGCATGGCTGGCCTGTTCGATCAGACCAATTTCTATATCCGGCAACAGGGTGAACAAGTCGCCCGCTGCCTCGGCTGGCACCAACCCGTCCTGCCCGGCGAACAGATGCAACTGCGGGCCTCGAAACGCCTGCAAGGCTTCACGAGTGTCCAGTTGAGCGAGCAATTCCAGCCCGGCCATCAATGTTGCCGGTGCAGTATTCGGCGCACCGCCAAGCATCAGCCGCGACAAGCCGCGCGGGTCTTGTGCGCCTTGAGCACACAGCAGCGAGAAACGCTTGAGGGTCAGCCGTGGGTCGGCATGGCAACCGGCGAGAAATGCATCGAAGGTTTCGCCTGGCATCGCGCTCGGCCATTGTTCGTGGGCGACAAAAGCAGGGTTGCTCGCCAGCGTCAGCAAACCGCAGCAGTGTTCGCCGCGGTGCGCTGCCAGTTCGGACGCAAGCATGCCGCCCAGTGACCAGCCACCGAGCCAGACATCTTGAGGAATGCGCTCATCGAGTTCGTCGAGCCAGTCTTGCAGATCACTGGAGTCGAGTTCCGGCAACGGTTCGATTTCGACCTGCAGATGTTCGTCGAGCCCGCGCAAAGCCCCGGCCAAAGGCTCCATCGGTGAAACACCGAGGCCCCAGCCGGGCAGCAGAATCAGGCGATTACGCATGGCTTGGCTCCGACGACAGTTGGGCAAAGCAATCGGCCAATCCCTCTAACAATAGCTGCACCTGCGCCTCGCTGTGGGCGGCGGTCAGGGTCACACGCAGTCGTGCGCTACCGGCGGGCACGGTCGGAGGACGAATCGCGGTGACCATCAAACCGCGCTCGCGCAACATCTGCGATAGACGCACCGCACGACCGGCGTCGCCGATCATGATCGGCTGGATCGGCGTAAAGCTGTCCATCAACTCCAGACCGATCTGTTCAGCGCCGTGGCGGAACTGGCGGATCAGCGTCTGCAAATGCTCGCGACGCCAGTGTTCGCTACGCAGCAACTCCAGACTTTTCAAGGTTGCGCAGGCCAGCGCCGGCGGTTGACTGGTGGTGTAGATGTACGGACGGGCGAACTGGATCAGGCTTTCGATCAACGCTTCACTGCCGGCGACAAATGCGCCTGCCGTGCCGAAGGCCTTGCCGAGGGTGCCGACCAATACCGGCACATCGTCCAGGCCCAAACCGAAATGCTCGACGATCCCGCCGCCGTTGGCGCCCAACGGGCCGAAGCCATGGGCATCGTCAACCATCAGCCATGCCCCTTTGGCCTTGGCCTCACGGGCCAGCGCTGGCAAGTCGGCAAGATCGCCATCCATGCTGAACACGCCGTCGGTGACCACCAATGTATTGCCGGTGGCTTTCTCCAGACGCTTGGCCAGACTGCCGGCGTCGTTGTGCAAATAACGATTGAACCGCGCACCGGACAACAGCCCGGCGTCCAACAGAGAAGCATGATTGAGTCGGTCTTCCAGCACCGTATCACCCTGCCCGACCAGCGCCGTGACCGCGCCAAGGTTGGCCATGTAGCCCGTGGTAAACAGCAGCGCACGTGGGCGCCCGGTGAGATCGGCCAAGGCCTCTTCGAGTGCGTGATGTGGGCCGCTATGGCCGATCACCAGATGCGAGGCGCCCCCACCAACGCCCCAGCGCTGGGCACCGGCGCGCCAGGCTTCGATCACTTGCGGGTGATTGGCCAGGCCCAGGTAGTCGTTGTTGCAGAACGCCAGCAATGGCTGGCCGTCGACCACCACCTCGGGCCCTTGCGGGGATTCGAGCAGCGGGCGCTGGCGATAGAGATTTTCGGCACGGCGGGCAGCAAGGCGTGCGGCGAGATCGAAAGACATGCAGGCCTCGAGTGTCAGCACAAGTTTTCTAATGTGAGAGCGAGCTTGCTCGCGAAAGCGTCGTATCAGCCAACAACGCCTTTACTGACACACCGATTTCGCGAGCAAGCCCGCTCTCACAGGGGTTTTGCATTCCTTCAAAGGAAACGGGGCAGGCTTCAAACCGCCGCGTTATAAAACTGCTCGCTGCTCTTCTGCTCGACCAACGCCTGCTCGATGGCCGCCTGATGCACTTCATCGGCATGCTCTTCGCGGGCTTCCGGCTGAATGCCCAGGCGCGCGAACAGTTGCATGTCCTTGTCCGCTTGCGGGTTGGCGGTGGTCAGCAACTTGTCGCCGTAGAAAATCGAGTTGGCACCAGCGAAAAATGCCAGGGCCTGCATCTGCTCGTTCATCGCTTCGCGGCCGGCGGACAGGCGCACGTGGGATTGCGGCATGAGGATGCGTGCTACGGCGAGCATGCGGATGAAGTCGAACGGATCGACGTCGTCGGCATTTTCCAGCGGCGTGCCAGCGACTTTGACCAGCATGTTGATCGGCACCGACTCCGGATGCTCCGGTAGGTTGGCCAACTGGATCAGCAGATTGGCGCGGTCGTCGAGCGACTCGCCCATGCCGAGGATGCCGCCGGAACAGATCTTCATCCCCGACTCACGCACGTAAGCCAGGGTTTGCAGGCGCTCGCCGTAGGTGCGGGTGGTGATGATGCTGCCGTAGAACTCAGGCGAGGTGTCGAGGTTGTGGTTGTAGTAGTCGAGCCCAGCCTTGGCCAGCGCTTCGGTTTGATCCTGATCGAGGCGACCGAGGGTCATGCAGGTTTCCAGGCCCATGGCTTTCACACCTTCGACCATCTGCAGCACATACGGCATGTCTTTGGCCGATGGGTGTTTCCACGCCGCGCCCATGCAGAAGCGGGTCGAACCGATGGCTTTGGCGCGTGCCGCCTCTTCGAGGACCTTCTGCACTTCCATCAGTTTTTCTTTTTCAAGGCCGGTGTTGTAGTGACCAGACTGCGGACAGTACTTGCAGTCTTCCGGGCAGGCACCCGTCTTGATCGACAGCAGGGTCGAGACCTGAACACGGTTAGCGTTGAAATGGGCGCGGTGCACCGTCTGTGCCTGAAACAGCAGGTCGTTGAATGGCTGTACGAAGAGTGCTTTGACTTCGGCTAGTGACCAGTCGTGACGCAGGGTGGCAGTGGTGCTCGCGCTCATGGGTATTTCCTTGGTTATGCTTGGCTAGCGACTGGGAAAACGGAATACCCACAGGCGCTACACGGATGTTCGGCATATTTAAGGAAGAGTCATGCGCTGTCAACCACGATACGAAGGACAAGTTTACATCTGTTTAAAAAACGTACAGGCCTGTTTGCTGTGCGATGAGCCGGCAGAAGCAGAAACGCCAATGTGCATGGCCTGCGAAGCCGAATTGCCTTGGCTCATGGACCAATGCCAGACCTGCGCTTTGCCGCTGCTCGAATCAGGCCTGACTTGCGCAGACTGCCTGCTAGAGCCGCCAGCGTTCGAACAGGTGGCTGTGCCGTGGCTTTATGGCTTTCCCGTGGACAGTCTGATTACGCGTTTTAAACACAACGCAAAATGGCCGTTTGGTCACCTGCTCGCCGACGTTCTCGGGCAATACCTGCAATATCGATTCGATGAGGGTCTGCCTCGACCCGACGCGTTGTTACCGGTGCCACTCGCCAGCAAACGTCTGCGTCAACGCGGCTTCAACCAAGCGGCGATGCTGGCGCGGTGGTTGAGCCAGCAACTGGATCTGCCTTGCGACGAACATGTGCTGCGCAGGATTCAAGACACCAGCGCGCAACAGGATCTGGATGCCAAGGCGCGCAAACGCAATTTGCGCAATGCTTTTGCGCTGGTGCCGGAGGCGGATGTACACGGCCGGCATCTGGCATTGATCGATGACGTGCTGACCACCGGCGCCACGGCTCAGGCGCTCGCTCGATTGTTAATGAGCGCAGGCGCGGCAAGGGTTGATGTGTATTGTCTGGCGCGCACCCCGAAGCCCGGATCCTGATCGCACAACGGTTCCCGCAGGGTCATGAGTCGGGCTTGACTCACGCGCTGCCAGCGGCCAACTTCACCTCCCACGCCCCAGCCAAAAAGCGTCCATCCATGTCCATGCCCTCCCTGTTGTCCCAGCACATCGTCCGACGGCCGCAGCGCATTGCCCTGCTGCAACACATCGCCGAACAGGGCTCGATCACCCGTGCCGCGAAAAGTGCAGGCCTGAGTTACAAAGCGGCCTGGGACGCCATTGACGAGCTGAACAACCTGGCGCAAAAACCGTTGGTCGAGCGTGCGGTGGGCGGCAAGGGCGGCGGCGGGGCCAAACTGTCCAGCGAAGGTGAACGGGTGCTGCGTCTTTATCAAAAGCTGCAGGCCTTGCAGGCCCAGGTGTTGGAAGCGGCGGAAGATGCCAGCGACCTCGATCTGCTCGGTCGACTGATGCTGCGCACCAGCGCGCGCAACCAGTTGCACGGCAAAGTCGTGACGATCA
Organism: Pseudomonas baetica; assembly: GCF_019733355.1. Classification (GTDB taxonomy): domain Bacteria; phylum Pseudomonadota; class Gammaproteobacteria; order Pseudomonadales; family Pseudomonadaceae; genus Aquipseudomonas; species Aquipseudomonas baetica_A. The sequence continues at coordinate 83,397 of NZ_JAIHLQ010000012.1, forward strand.
CAGGTCAGGGACGCAATGACCTGATCCGCTTGGCGTTGGCCGAAGGTCTGTGCCTCGACGCGCAGATCACTCACGACAGCACCGTGCACCTGGAACTGCAACCGGGCACTGAAGTGGTGGCGCTGATCAAGGCAGGCTGGCTCGAATTGCTGAGCATCGAGCAGCCCGCAACATCTGGTCACAATCTTCTGCGCGGCACGATTGAAGCCATCCTCGACGCCGAAGACGGCCCCAGCGAAGTGCGCATCGCCCTGCCCAACGGCCAGACGCTCTGCGCCCTGGCTGAGCCGCTGCAACTTCGCACACGCGGACTGAACGTTGAGCAGCCGGTGCACGTGCAGTTCTCGCCGTCCAACGTGCTGATCGGCACGCCGCTGTAGCGCTCGGTCTGCAACAAAAGCTTCATCGCTCCCCATTAAGGTAGCTGCCAAAACCAAGCAGGGAGCCTGATGTGAGCCTATTAGAAGAAAACCAATCCACTGACCTGGAAAAAATGGTCGGCCTCAGCCGTCGCGGCTTCATCGGCGCCGGTGCGCTGTGCGGCGCGGCTATGTTCCTCGGTGGCAGCCTGTTGAGCCGCAGCGCACTGGCCACTGGCGTCAGTGCCGGCAACAGCCGCTTGCTTGGCTTTGAAAGCATTCGCGCCGCGACCACCGACGTCATCACCCTGCCCAAAGGCTACACGTCCTCGGTACTGATCAGTTGGGGCCAGCCGCTGCACAAGAACGGCCCGGCTTTCGATCCGAGTGGCAACGGCACCGCCGCCGCGCAGGAAGTGCAGTTCGGTGACAACAACGACGGCATGAGCCTGTTTGAATTCCCGCATGACAGAAACCGCGCGTTGATGGCAATCAACAACGAATACACCAACTATCGTTACCTCTACCCGCACGGCGGCATGCCGCAATCGGCCGAAGACGTGCGCAAGGCCCTGGCCTGCGAAGGCGTGTCGGTGATTGAAGTGCAACGCAAGAACGGCCAGTGGCAATTCGTTCAGGGCTCGCGCTACAACCGCCGCATCCACGGCAACTCGCCGCTGCGCATCAGCGGCCCGGCCGCTGGTCATGACTTGCTGAAAACCAGTGCGGACAAGCACGGCAAAAAAGTCCTCGGCACCTTCCAGAACTGCGCCAACGGTAAAACGCCGTGGGGCACGTATCTGACCTGCGAAGAAAACTTCACCGACTGCTTCGGCAGCAGCAACGCCCAGCAGCAGTTCGACCCGGCGCAAAAACGCTACGGTGTCTCGGCGGCCAGCCGCGAGATCAACTGGCACCCGTTTGACCCGCGTTTCGACATGGCCAAGAACCCCAACGAACTCAACCGTCATGGCTGGGTGGTCGAGATCGACCCGTTCGATCCGCAATCGACCCCGGTCAAACGCACCGCGCTGGGCCGCTTCAAACATGAAAACGCGGCCCTGGCCGAAACCGACGACGGCCGCGCCGTGGTGTACATGGGCGATGACGAGCGTGGCGAGTTCATCTACAAATTCGTCAGCCGCGACCGCATCAACCACCGCAACGCCAAGGCCAACCGCAACATCCTCGATCACGGCACCCTGTACGTGGCGAAGTTCGATGCCGGTGACGGCAACCCGGACCATCCGAAAGGTCAGGGCCAGTGGATCGAGTTGACCCACGGCAAGAACGGCATCGACGCCAGCAGCGGTTTCGCCGATCAGGCCGAAGTGTTGATCCATGCGCGCCTCGCGGCCAGCGTGGTCGGGGCGACACGCATGGACCGCCCGGAGTGGATCGTGGTCAGCCCGAAGGACGGCCAGGTTTATTGCACCCTGACCAACAACGCCAAACGCGGCGAGGACGGGCAACCGGTGGGCGGGCCAAACCCGCGTGAGAAAAACGTCTACGGGCAGATCCTGCGCTGGCGCACCGACCGCGACGATCACGCGTCGAAGACGTTTGCCTGGGATCTGTTCGTGGTCGCCGGCAACCCGGGCGTGCACGCCGGCACGCCGAAGGCTGGCTCGTCGAATATCACTCCGCAGAACATGTTCAACAGCCCGGATGGCCTGGGTTTCGACAAGGCCGGGCGGTTGTGGATTCTGACCGACGGTGACGCCAGCAACGCCGGGGATTTTGCCGGGATGGGTAACAACCAGATGCTTTGCGCTGACCCTGCGACCGGGGAGATTCGCCGGTTCATGGTCGGGCCGATTGGTTGTGAAGTGACCGGGATCAGCTTCTCGCCGGATCAGAAAACCCTGTTTGTCGGGATTCAGCATCCCGGCGAAAACGGCGGTTCGACTTTCCCCGAGCATCTGCCGAACGGCAAACCGCGCTCTTCGGTGATGGCGATTACCCGTGAGGATGGCGCAATAGTCGGCGCCTGATAAACCGTCTTCGCGAGCAGGCTCGCCCCCACAGGGGATCGCATTCCAAATGTGCGAGCGAGCCTGCTCGCGAATAGGCCCGATCAGACACAACCACCTCCCCCGCTGCCATCTGCGTTACCATGCCGGGCCGGACGCGGCAGCCTGCTGCGCGCAGGAGTCAGCATGGCCCATCCGTTTGAAACCCTCACCCCCGACCTCGTCCTTGATGCCGTTGAAAGCATCGGTTTTTTGAGCGATGCACGCATTCTGGCGCTCAACAGCTACGAGAACCGCGTCTATCAGGTCGGCATCGAAGACGGCGAACCGCTGATCGCCAAGTTCTACCGACCGCAGCGCTGGACCAACGAAGCCATCCTCGAAGAACACAAGTTCACCTTCGAACTGGCCGACGTCGAGATCCCGGTGGTGGCGCCGCTGATCCACAACGGCGAAACCCTGCACGAACACGCCGGTTTCCGCTTCACCCTGTTCCCTCGCCGTGGTGGCCGTGCGCCGGAGCCGGGCAATCTCGATCAGCTCTATCGTCTGGGCCAGTTGCTCGGACGTATTCACGCAGTCGGCGCGACCAAACCGTTCGAACACCGCGAAGCCCTCGGCGTACAGAACTTCGGTCATGCCTCGCTGACCACGTTGCTTGAAGGCAACTTCATCCCCAAGAGCCTGTTGCCGGCCTACGAATCGGTCGCCCGTGACCTGCTTAAACGCGTTGAAGACGTCTACGCCGCCACGCCGCACCAGAACATCCGCATGCACGGCGACTGCCACCCCGGCAACATGATGTGCCGCGACGAGATGTTCCACATCGTCGACCTCGACGATTGCCGCATGGGTCCGGCGGTGCAGGACATCTGGATGATGCTCGCCGGCGATCGCCAGGAGTGTATGGGGCAGTTGTCGGAATTGATGGACGGCTACAACGAATTCCACGACTTCGACCCTCGCGAACTGGCGCTGATCGAGCCGCTGCGCGCGCTGCGCCTGATGCATTACAGCGCCTGGCTGGCGCGACGCTGGGATGACCCGGCATTCCCGCACAGTTTTCCGTGGTTCGGCACGGAGCGCTATTGGGGCGATCAGGTGTTGGCGTTGCGTGAGCAGTTGTCGGCACTCAATGAAGAACCGCTGAAACTGTTCTGATTCACCACAACCCCTGTGGGAGGGGGCTTGCTCCCAAAGACGGTCTGACATTCAACATTAATGTTGGCAGACACACCGCCTTCGTGAGCAAGCCGCCTCCCACATTTATCCAGTGTTCACAATTTTCCGACCTTCTCGCTAAGGCATTCACCGACAAACCTCCTTACAATCCCTGCTTTGTTAGCTGCCTAAGCAAGGATTCTGCATGCAAGCCGCCAACCCGCGTCGCGGGTACATTCTGGGCCTGAGTGCCTACATCATCTGGGGTCTGTTCCCGATCTACTTCAAAGCCATCGCCGAAGTCCCGGCGGTCGAGATCATCATCCATCGCGTGCTGTGGTCGGCGCTGTTCGGCGCGCTGTTGTTGATGGTGTGGAAACATCCGGGTTGGCTGCGCGAACTGCTCGATAATCCCAAGCGGCTGGCGATCCTGGCCTTGAGCGGCACGCTGATCGCCGCCAACTGGCTGACCTATGTGTGGTCGGTGAACAACGGGCGCATGCTCGAAGCGAGTCTGGGTTATTACATCAACCCACTGGTGAATGTGTTGCTGGGGATGCTGATTCTCGGCGAACGCCTGCGCCGTATGCAGTGGGTCGCGGTGGGTCTGGCGGCGGTCGGTGTGGTGCAGCAGGTGTGGCAGGTCGGCAGTCTGCCGTGGGTGTCGCTGGTGCTGGCCCTGACCTTCGGTTTCTACGGGCTGATCCGCAAGCAGGCGCCGGTCAAGGCGTTGCCGGGGCTGGTGGTGGAAACCTGGATGCTGGTGCCGATTGCCGTCGCATGGCTGCTGTTCAACCCGACCGCGACCAGCGCTCAACCCGAGTTCTGGACGACGTCCGAAGCCTGGTGGCTGGTGGCGGCCGGCCCGGTGACGTTGATTCCGTTGGTGTGCTTCAACGCCGCCACCCGGCACTTGCCCTACACCACCATCGGCTTCCTGCAATACCTGGCGCCCACCCTGGTGTTGTTGCAAGCGGTGTTGCTGTTCGGTGAGCACTTGTCGTCCAGCACCCTGGTGGCGTTTATCTTCATTTGGGCCGGTCTGGCCGTTTACAGCGTCGATGCGTGGATAAGTCTGCGCCGACGCAACTGATCAAAAAACGCACAACACTTCGCAGGCCACGGTTCTCGTGGCCTGTATCGTTCCTTCCCAAGGTTATCCACAGCGTGATCCCCGCCGTTTGTGCGCAACTCACTGAATACTGGCGATTTTTTGATCAGTAGCCGCAAAGCCACGGCGGGCGTGGCGTAGCGAGCAGTCTCTACAGGTTATCCACAGGCAGGTGCACGTTTAAACTGGATAACCCGTGCAGCGGCTAAACCTCTGTGCGTAACACCAGTTCCACCATCAAATCATCAGCCAGGGTTTCCAGGCGCGATTGCAGCACATCCAGCGACAGCGTCAGCGGCACCGCGAGAATCGCTTCGGCATGGAACAACGGCTCGCTGCTCATCGGTGCCGGCCGCACTTCGGTCACCAGACGTTCGAGGTTCACACCCTGCTCGCTCAGCAAGCGGGTGATGTCGCGCACAATCCCCGGGCGATCATTGCCCACCAGTTCCATGGCGATCGGTTTCCAGGTGCAGGATTGCTCGATACCACTTTCGGCAATCAACACGCGAATGCCATGCGCCGACAGTGCTTGTAGGGCATCGACTAATTCGTCGTAAGCCTCTGCCGGCACGCCGACCCGCAGAATCCCGGCAAATTGCCCGGCCATCCGCGACATGCGACTTTCCAGCCAGTTACCCCCATGCTCGGCGATGCATTGGGCGATGCGCTCTACCTGCCCGGGCTTGTCCGGGGCGAAAACAGTGAGTACGAGATGGTCCATGGCGCAGCCCTCTTGTCATGACTTTTGTTATAGAAGGGCAAGTATAGGCAAGGGATGAACAGTCGCCTCAGACGCTAGAGACCACAAATCGTGTACAAGTTTTTATATTTAGCTGGAACAATCCATTGGTTTTTTGAGAACATCCCGTTCCGCGCTGTGACCGCAATGCGTCATGGAGTCGCAGAACGACGTTATTAGTCTCATTTTCACAAGCGCAACGCATCATGTAGTATGCCCCGGCGCGCACTACATAACGCTGGATCGATGTCTGCCCAAGGCACGTTCGCAACCCTGAAAGCCCCGTCATCAAGGCCCCAAGCCGTTGATTGGTCCCAGCCCAGCCGCCAGCAATGGCATGTACTGGTCGGAAGGTTTGTGGTTTAAATGGCCAGAGGCTTCATTGTTAAATTGAAGAGCTGAAAAGCGAAATAGCTGAGCAGAGTGAGGCAAGCAATGACTGAACACGTTCAAGTCGGTGGCCTGCAGGTCGCCAAAGTCCTGTTCGACTTCGTGAACAACGAAGCCATTCCCGGTACCGGCCTCACCGCCGACAAATTCTGGGAAGGTGCCGACAAGGTCATTCACGACCTGGCACCGAAGAACAAAGCCCTACTCGCCAAACGCGATGACTTCCAGGCTCGCATTGATGCCTGGCACCAGGAACGCGCCGGTCAGGCGCACGACGCCGTAGCCTACAAAGCGTTCCTGCAGGAAATCGGTTATCTGCTGCCAGAAGCGACTGATTTCCAGGCAACGACGCAAAACGTCGATGATGAAATCGCCCGTACTGCCGGCCCGCAACTCGTGGTGCCGGTGATGAACGCCCGCTTCGCTCTCAATGCCTCGAACGCCCGCTGGGGTTCGCTGTATGACGCCCTTTACGGCACCGACGCGATCAGCGAAGACGGTGGCGCGCAAAAAGGCAAAGGCTACAACAAGGTGCGGGGCGACAAAGTCATCGCCTTCGCCCGTGCATTCCTCGACGAAGCCGCGCCACTGGCCGCAGGCTCTCATGTCGATTCGACCGGTTACAAAATCGCTGACGGCAAACTGCTGGTCACCCTCAAGGCCGGCAGCAACAGCGGTCTGCGTGACGATGCTCAACTGATCGGTTTCCAGGGCGACGCCAACGCGCCAATCGCGATCCTGCTGAAACACAACGGTCTGCATTTCGAAATCCAGATCGACGCCAGCACCCCGGTCGGCCAGACCGATGCCGCCGGCGTCAAAGACGTCCTGATGGAAGCGGCGCTGACCACCATCATGGACTGCGAAGACTCCGTAGCGGCCGTCGATGCCGACGACAAAGTGGTGATCTACCGCAACTGGCTCGGCCTGATGAAGGGCGATCTGTCGGAAGAAGTCGCCAAGGGCGGCCAGAGCTTCACCCGCACCATGAACCCGGATCGCAGCTACACCACGCCCAATGGCGGCGAAGTGACTCTGCATGGCCGTTCGCTGTTGTTCGTGCGCAACGTCGGTCACCTGATGACCATTGACGCGATCCTCGACAAAGACGGCAACGAAGTGCCGGAAGGCATTCTCGACGGTCTGCTGACGTGCCTGGCGGCGATGCACAACCTTAACGGCAACACGTCGCGCAAGAACACCCGCACAGGTTCCGTCTACATCGTCAAACCGAAAATGCACGGCCCGGAAGAAGCGGCGTTCACCAACGAACTGTTCGGCCGCATCGAAGACGTGCTGGGTCTCAAACGCAACACGCTGAAAGTCGGGATCATGGACGAGGAGCGCCGCACCACGGTCAACCTCAAGGCTTGCATCAAGGCTGCCAGCGAGCGCGTGGTGTTCATCAACACCGGTTTCCTCGACCGCACGGGCGATGAAATCCATACCTCCATGGAAGCCGGCCCGATGGTGCGCAAGGCCGACATGAAGGCAGAGAAGTGGATCGGCGCCTACGAGAATTGGAACGTTGATATCGGTCTGAGCACCGGCCTGCAAGGTCGCGCACAAATCGGTAAAGGCATGTGGGCCATGCCGGACCTGATGGCGGCGATGCTTGAGCAGAAAATCGCCCATCCACTGGCCGGTGCCAACACCGCATGGGTCCCCTCGCCGACCGCCGCTGCGCTGCACGCGCTGCACTACCACAAGGTCGACGTGTTCGCCCGTCAGGCCGAACTGGCCAAACGTGCTCGCGCTTGCGTGGACGACATCCTGACCATTCCGCTGGCGGTCAATCCGAACTGGACGCCGGAGCAGATCAAGAACGAACTGGACAACAACGCCCAGGGCATTCTCGGCTACGTGGTGCGCTGGATCGATCAGGGTGTCGGTTGCTCGAAAGTGCCGGACATCAATGACGTCGGCCTGATGGAAGACCGTGCCACGCTGCGTATCTCCAGCCAGCACATCGCCAACTGGCTGCGCCACGGTATCGTCACCGAAGCGCAAGTGATGGAAAGCCTCAAGCGCATGGCGCCGGTGGTGGATCGTCAGAACGCCAACGACCCGCTGTACCGCCCGCTGGCACCGAACTTCGACAGCAACATCGCCTTCCAGGCGGCGGTCGAACTGGTGATCGAAGGCACCAAACAGCCGAACGGTTATACCGAACCCGTGCTGCACCGTCGTCGTCGTGAGTTCAAGAAGGCCAATGGTCTGTAACCTGCGCTGAATGCCGGACATGAAAAAGCCCTGATCGGAAGATCAGGGCTTTTTTATTGGCAGCTCCGGGCGGTGTTTCGATGAAGGCGTCTTTTCTGTCGACATCAATGCTGAATGTCAGCCCGCATCGCGAGCAAGCCCGCTCCCACAGGAGTTTCTCGGTGTTGCTTGAAAGTCAGGGCTCGATACCCAATTCGTGTTTGACCAGACCGAGCAACTTGCTCGTATCAATCGGCTTGAGCAGAAAGTCCACCACGCTCAAATGCATCGCCGCAATGGCGTCCTTCACATCGGCATCGCCAGACACAATGATGATCGGCATCGCTGCCCTTACCGACTCACGCACCTGGCGAATCAAGTCCAACCCACCGACATTGCCCATGCGCAAATCGGTGATCACCAGACCAATCGATGGTTTCTCCGCCAGCATCTTCAGCGCGGCCTCGCCACTGGCCGCGGTCAGGCAACGAATGCCGTCCAACGCCAGAATCTCCGACAGCAACTCCCGAGCGTCCTTGTCGTCATCGACGATCAATACACGCTGCGCAGGAGGATCTGGTTCGAGCATTACAGCGCTGAGCGCTTCACGCTCGGCGTCGCTCAAAATATCGTGGTCGGGCATGGCGTTCTCTACGTTCTCAAATCATCACCTGGCTCAGTCGTCAGACAACGCCAGGCAGAGCTTCAATGTGCACTTCGTCGGATTTTTTTCCAAGAGGTCGTCCCGACTGATTTTGTAGGGCACTTCCCAAATGTGCCCAACGGCATGACGAACCTAGACTTACGTCCAATGGGCACCCTGCACGAGGGGGCCGACCATGGGGGCAACGATCCGACAACAACAATTCGAAAAAGACTGCGGTAATGGTTATGAGTAAAGCGGACGCCTTCACCCAGGCAGGGAAAACCGCCGTGTTGCAGAACATTCAGGGCACCCTGCAGTTTCTCCAGCGCTTCCCGCCCTTCAATCAAATGGAACACGCCCACCTGGCTTATCTGGTGGAGCAATGTCAGCTGCGTTTCTACGGGCAGGGCGAGAGCATCATCAAACCCGCCGATGGCCCGGTCGAACACTTCTATATCGTCAAGCAGGGCCGCGTCGTCGGCGAACGCCCGCACACGGCCAAGGGCGGCAACGAGACCACCTTTGAAATCACCACCGGCGAGTGCTTTCCCTTGGCCGCGTTGCTGGGTGAGCGAGCGACACGCACCGCGCACTTGGCCGGCGAGGACACCTTCTGCCTGCAATTGAACAAACTGGCGTTCATCAAACTGTTCGCCCTCTCCAATACCTTCCGCGACTTCGCCTTGCGTGGGGTCAGCAGCCTGCTCGATCAGGTCAATCAGCAAGTCCAGCAGAAAGCCGTGGAAACCCTCGGCACGCAATACTCGCTCAACACCCGTCTCGGTGAGCTGGCCATGCGTCACCCGGTGACGTGCAGCCCCGACATGCCGCTGCGGGCAGCGGTGAAGCTGATGCACGAGCAACAGGTCGGCAGCATCGTCGTGGTGGATGAGCACAAAGCGCCGCTGGGGATTTTCACCCTGCGCGACCTGCGTCATGTGGTGGCCGACGGTGTGGCCGATTTCGGCGAAGCCATCGAGCGCCACATGACCCAGGCGCCCTTCTATCTTTCGCCGAACCACAGCGCTTTCGATGCGGCCATTGCCATGACCGAACGGCACATCGCCCACGTCTGTCTGGTCAAGGATCAGCGCCTGTGCGGCGTGGTGTCCGAGCGCGATCTGTTTTCCTTGCAGCGAGTCGATCTGGTGCATCTGGCCCGCACGATCCGCAGCGCGCAACGGGTCGAACAATTGGTGATCCTGCGCGGCGAGATCGGCCAACTGGTCGAGCGCATGCTCGCCCACGGTGCGTCTTCAACCCAGATCACCCACATCATCACCCTGCTCAACGATCACACCGTGTGCCGCGTGATCGAACTGACCCTCGCCGAAAAAGGCGACCCGGGCGTGCCGTTCAGTTGGCTGTGTTTCGGCAGCGAAGGCCGGCGCGAGCAAACGCTGCACACCGATCAGGACAACGGCATTCTGTTCGACGCCCGCGATGCCGCGCATGCAGCAGAGATTCGCGCAAAGTTGCTGCCAATTGCCCAGCAGATCAATCAGAGCCTGGCGCAATGCGGCTTCACGCTGTGCAAGGGCAACATCATGGCCGGCAACCCTGAGCTGTGTTTGTCCTGGGCAGAATGGGCGCGACGGTTCGCGGCATTCATTCGCGAGGCGACGCCGGAGAATCTGCTCGGGTCGAGCATTTACTTCGATCTGCGCGTGGTCTGGGGCGATGAACAGGGTTGTGCACAACTGCGCCGGGGGATGCTCGATCAGGTCGGCGACAACCGTTTGTTCCAGCGCATGATGGCCGACAACGCCTTGCGCAATCGCCCGCCGGTCGGGCGTTTCCGCGAGTTTGTGCTGGCGCGCAAGAACGGCGAGAAAGCCACCCTGGATCTGAAGGTCCAGGGCCTGACGCCGTTCGTGGACGGCGCACGATTGCTCGCGCTGGCCAACGGCATCGACGCCAACAACACCCTCGAACGCTTCCGCCAACTGGTGGATAAAGAAGTCATCGAACCGCTCGACGGCGCCGCGTATGAAGAGGCTTATCACTTCATTCAGCAAACGCGCATGCAGCAGCATCAGATCCAGACGCGCGAGAATCTGCCGTACTCCAACCGTGTCGACCCCGACAGCCTCAATCATCTGGATCGGCGCATCCTGCGCGAATCCCTGCGCCAGGCTCAACGCCTGCAAAGCAGCCTGACCCTGCGGTATCAGTTATGAGCCTGTTCTCGTGGCTGCGGCCAGCCAGTGCGGCGCTGCCAGCGGATCTGCAGCAACGCCTGGCGCAGCTGCCGGCGATCAGCGAGCTGAGTGAATGCAGCCTGCGCGAGCAACGCTGGGTCGTGCTGGACCTGGAAACCACCGGGCTGAACCTGAACAAGGATCGGGTGTTATCGATTGGCGCCGTGGTGATCGAGGACGGCGCGATCGATTTCAGCCAGCAGTTCGAACGCACGCTGCAATGTCGTGAACTGAAGCTCAGTCCCAGTGTGTTGATCCACGGTCTGGGGCCAAACGCGATTGCCGCCGGCAGCGATCCGGCCGAGGCGTTGCTGGCGTTCATGGAGTTTGCCGGTGACAGCCCCGTGCTGGCGTTCCATGCACCGTTCGATCAGCACATGCTTGGGCGGGCACTGAAGGAACATCTGCGGCACAAGTTGCAGCATGTGTTTCTGGATGTCGCCGAGATTGCGCCGATGGTGTGCCCGCAAGCGAACATTCGTGAGGCCGGGCTGGATGAGTGGATCGACTGGTTCAAGCTTGAGGTGTTCGAGCGGCATAACGCGAGTGCCGATGCGCTGGCGACGGCAGAGCTGGCGTTGATTCTCTTCAGCCGAGCACGGGGGCAGCAGATTGATAGCCCGTTGAATCTTCAACAGCGGTTGAGTCAGTGGAAGCGACGGCAGCAGGTGCCGTCCTTCTAGATCATCACCCATCACATCCCTCGCCAGCCACGCCGCATCTGAATAGGCTAACCTCCTGCTCTTCGTCGACCACCGAGGTTCACCCATGTCCACACCCAGCATGACCCTGTTCCACAACACGCTCTCCCCGTTCGTTCGCAAAGTGATGGTGATGCTGCACGAAACTGGCCAGCAGGATCGCGTCGCCTTGCAAGCTTGTGTCCTCAGCCCGGTCAGCCCTGATGCGGCGCTCAACGCCGACAATCCGTTGGGCAAGATCCCGGCCCTGCGCCTGGCCGACGGCAATGTCATCCATGACAGCCGCGTGATCCTCGACTACCTCGACCACCAACACGTCGGCAATCCGTTGATCCCCCGTGACGGCTCGGCCCGCTGGCGGCGTCTGACCCTGGCCTCGATGGCCGACGGGATCATGGATGCGTCGGTGATGGTGCGTTACGAGCAGGTGCTGCGTGCTCCGGAAAAACACTGGGACGAGTGGATAGAGGCCCAGCGCGACAAGATCCGTCGCACCCTGGCCCTGCTGGAAAGTGATGCGATTGCCGAGCTGACCAGCCATTTCGACATTGCCGCGATCAGCGTGGCCTGTGCCCTGGGTTACCTCGACCTGCGCTTCCCGGAACTGGGCTGGCGCGAGGCCAATCCGCAATTGGCCAACTGGTTCGTTGAAGTGAGCCAGCGACCATCCATGATCGCGACCCTGCCCAAACCTTAAATCGGCGGCGCTTGTTCCGGCCTCTTCGCGAGCAAGCCCGCTTCCACACTGGATTTCGGTAGGCAAGTCCTGTGTGTGGCTTGCCAGCGATGGCACCACCGCGGTGCCGGCGGAAGCGACGCAAAGATCAGCGTCACCAACACCTCTGCCTCTCGCTGATCCTCACGCAACCCGCTCATTGCATCGCCCCCACGTCAAACTCCAGTGGCTTGGCTGGCTTCTGACCGATCCCGTACCAATCCAGTTTGCGCGTCAGCACCATGAACACGCCGAGCAAGCCGAACAGCAACAGCGAGCCCATCAGCAGCGCGTAATCCTCGGCGCTGAGCAACCCGTAAAGCAGGCCATACAACGCTGCCAATCCCGCCGAAAAACACAAACCGTGTCGCACGCTGTGCAAGACGTGGCAGACGTAAAACCCGATCAACAACACGCAGCCACTGGCCGACAGCAGATACGCCAGGGCAAAGCCGATGTGCTCCGATAACGACAGCAGCAACAGATAAAAAAACGCCAGCGCCACACCCACCAACGCGTATTGCACCGGGTGCACTGCCAGGCTCTTGAGCACTTCGAACAGAAAGAAACCGGCGAACGTCAGGACAATGAACAGCAGCGCATATTTGATCGCCCGGTCACTCTTCAAATACTGATCCACCGGATCGATGAAGCTCACACCAAAGCTGCGACCGTTGAATGCCTCGCAATCATTGCCGCCAACACAACGACTCATGGCGTCTTGCAGGTTGGTGGAGAAGAACGTGGTCTGCCAATCGGCATTGAAACCGGCATCGGTGATTTCACGCTTGGCCGGCAAGAAGTTGCCGACAAAACTTGGATGCGGCCAGTTAGCGCTGAGGCTGACGCGGGTGGTCTTGCCCACGGGCAGCACTTGCAGCGAACCGGTACCTTGCAGGCGCAGGTCAAAACCGAACGCCAACTCCGTGGTTTGGCTGGTATCAAGCGACGGCAACGTGACCCGCACACCTTCACCCAGCCACCCCACCTGAGTGCCCGGCACGAAGTCCAGACGCAGACCGTCGAGTTCCAGTTGTAGCGCATTTTCGATGCCGCGAATGTCGCTGATGCCCACGGCGAGAAACGGCGCATCGAACTGGTAATCGCTGAAATCTTCCTGGATGCCCAATTGCGCCGGTAGCGAAAAACTGCCGGTGATGCGGTTATCAGCATGGAACAACCGCGCCTCGTAAATACCCCGGGCACGCAATTCGGTTTGCACCTGGCCATCGAGTTCGAAGCGCTCGGGCAAGAAGTACAAACGCCCACGCTCTTCGCTTGGTTCGTCGTAACGCTGCTCGGTCTTGTCGTTGATCTTCCAGTTGTGAATCACTTTGCGATACGGCACCACCATCACCGGCCCGCTCAATTGCTGGCTGTAACTGGAACTGCGGGCAATGTCTTCCAGCACCCCGTCGCGCAGTTGCTGGCGGTCATCGATGATGCCGTCAATCATCAGCAGCGGTATCAGCAACAGCAGGATCAACAGGGCAATCGCCCCGAGCTTTATGGTCAGATTCTTGTTCATGGGACTCTCCCTGTTTTGATCGGCAGAGTCTGGTTGGGGGGTGTGGGGGTTTTGTGGGGGGAATGTGGAGATTGTGTGGAGACTTCACCGGCCCCTTCGCGAGCTTGCTCGCGTCGGCAGCGACTCGGTCTTAAGGCAAGCGCAATGTCACTTCAACGCCATTTTCAACATTACGGATGGTCATCGACCCACCATGTAATTTGACGACCTCTTCGACAAAGTTCAGCCCAAGCCCGGTGCTCTTGCGCCCACTGTCCGGGCGAGGCAACGAGTAAAACCGCTCGGTCAAACGAGGCAAGGCGTAGTCGGGAATCTGCGCCGTTTCATTGAACAAACGAAACTCAACCTGCTCGCCCACCCGCTCGGCGCTGAAGCGCAACAACCCCTGCAGTGGCGTGAAATCCAGCGCGTTCTCCAGCAGATTGCCCAGCGCCTGACGCAACAGAAAGGGCTCACCCATCAGCAGCAGATCCGCCGCCACAGCCTGCTCAATGCGCAACTGTTTACCCTCGATGCGCGCCGCCTGCCCTTGCAGCAACTCATCCACAAGCACCGCCAGAGGCACCGCAGTGCGCTCTTCCAGCCCCTGGCGCTGTTCAACTTGCGCCAGATTGAGCAACCGCTCGATCAACTGCTGCATCCGCGCACTTTCGCTGTCGATGTTGCTGACAAAACGCATTCGCTGAACCGCGGGCATTTCACCTTGCAGCAACTCCGCCGCACCACGAATCGCCGCCAGGGGGCTTTTCAGTTCATGGGTCAGTGTGTGCACGTAACGCTCGACGTAGGCCTTGCCTTCCAGTTGCGTGCGCATCTGCTCCACCGCTGTCGCAAGCTGCTCCAACTCACCACCGCGATAGTGCGGCACTTCCACCCGCCGCCCTTCGCTGACGGCCTGGGCGTAACCGGTCAAACGATGCAGCGCGCGGCTCAACCACCACGACAGCAAGGCGCCGAACAACAGACCGAGGCCGATGAGCCCGGCACCATAAAACAGCAGGCGCCGTTCGGTGCGATCAACATAAGGTTGCAATGAGCTGTTGGGCTTGGCGACGGTCACCACACCAATGATCTGACCCTTGTCGCGGATCGGCGCGCCGACGTGCATCACCGAGGACGCGGGGTCATCCGGATCGCTGCGGCTGGAGCGTGCGCCGTACTCGCCACGCAACGTCAGATAGACGTCGTTCCAGCGCGAATAGTCCTGACCGACCGCCACACCACTGGAATCGAGCACGACGATGCCCTTGGCGTCGGTGACGTAAATGCGATGGTTGACCTGGTTTTTCGGCAGCCCCCAGATCGTCGCTCGCGGTTGGCGTTCGCCGTAGGCGCGCAGCAACTCGGGCCAGCGGTTCTCGCTGAGGGTGCCGGCCTTGAAATCGTCGCGCAGGATTTCCGCCAGCAGGTTGGCGGTGTCGACCAAGGTTTCTTCGGTGGACTGACGCACACCGGGACGGATCTCCTCCATCACCGTGTTGAGCACAAAATAGCCGATCAGGCCGACAAACAGCACATACACCAGGAATATCCGCAGGCCCAACGACATCAGCTATGCCCCGGGCTGTAGCTGTAACCGAGGCCGCGATGCGTCTGGATCGGCTCGGCGTCGGCCCGCACCAGACGCAACTTGGCGCGCACGCTTTTGATGTGGCTGTCGATGCTGCGCTCGTAACCGGCGTCGGCCGCGACGCCCAGTGCATCGAGCAACTGCTCGCGGCTGAACACCCGCTCCGGTTGTTCAAGCAGGCATTGCAACAGACGGAATTCGTGACGGGTCAGGCTCAGCGCCTGGCCGCGATAGCTGATCTGCACACGCTCCGGATCGATGCGAAACAGCCCTGACGTGGCGTCGATGATGGGGCGCGGCGCCATGCGTTTAAGGATAGCCCGGACCCGCGCCGCCACTTCCCTTGGGCTGAAAGGCTTGACCACGTAGTCGTCGGCGCCGATCTCCAGGCCCACCACACGGTCGATTTCGGCATCGCGGGCGCTGAGGAACAGCACCGGCACTTCGCTGAAACGCCGCAACTGTTTGCAGGTCTCGAAACCGCTGATGTCCGGCAGACCGATATCGAGGATGAGCAGATCCGCCGGCGTCTGCCGTTGATGTTCCAGCGCCGCCGCGCCGAGGCTCACCCAAGTGGTGGTGAACCCCTCGCCCTGCAAGGCAAAAATCAGCGTGTCGGCAATCGCCGCTTCGTCTTCGACAATCAGGATATGAGGCATGGCGTCCGAGCCTGTGGGTTAGGTGCGCGAACGGTGCCCCAAGCCTGACGCTACGTCAATGAGACCACTTAGCAGTCCGGCTTGTCGGCAGTGAAGCGCCGCGCCGGGTTCACCGCCGCGCCGAACTCACGCAAGGCCTTGGCACCGATCAGCAGCGGATAGTTGAAATTGCTGCGGTCGGTCAGGTTGACCTCCACGGTGCGTTTGACGTCACCCAGGCACAGTTCCAGATCGACCACCGGGCGCTTGGCGACTTCAGTGGTGTCGCCCTCGTCCTCTTCATCCGAGCGGCTCTTGATCTTGCTGATCCGCGCGACTTTGTGTTCGTAGACCTTGTTGCTGGCGTCCTTGGTGGCGAGGCGAAAGCGCACCCAGTTCTCCCCGTCGCGGGTGAAGGTCTCGATGTCTTTGGCCGACAGCGAGGCGGTCAGCGCGCCGGTGTCCATTTTGGCCTTGAGCACCTCACCGCCGATTTCCGGCAGCGCAATGTATTCGTAGCGCCCGTACAGGGTCGGCTCGGCGGCCATCACCGGCAGGGCGACGAGGGCAAACAGTGCAAGGAGGGATTTCACGTAAGGGGCTTCCTTGAAAAATGAGGGCGGCAGACGCGAGATTTTAGACACTCATTGAAGAATTCGTTCGCCTTGACCGGCCTTCGCGAGCAAGCCCGCGCCCACAAGCGGAACGCATTTCAAAATGTGAGAGCGGGCTTGCTCGCGAAGAGGCCAGAACAGTCGATACACATTTAACCCGCACAATACCGGTACAAAAGTGAAACATTCGTCAGCGCAAATTTGGCCTGCCGCCCGAAGCTGCTTATCATGGCGCGCCCATCCAACGTCATAGAGTTGCTTATGCGCCGCCTGCTCACCGGCTGTTTCGTCACCCTGCTGCTGTTGCTCAACACCCTGATCCTGATCGGGCCGTTGATGGTCTTTGCCCTGCTCAAACTGGTGGCGCCCGGCCGCTGGCGCGATCACGCGTCGTGGGCGGTGATGTGGATCGCCGAGACCTGGGCCGAGATCGACAAGCTGATTTTCCGCCTGTGCATCCCCACCCAATGGGACATTCGCGGCGGCGACGATCTGCGCGGTGACACCTCTTATCTGGTGGTCAGCAACCATCAGTCGTGGGTGGATATTCCGGCGCTGATCCAGACGCTCAACCGGCGCACGCCGTTCTTCAAGTTTTTCCTCAAGAAAGAGCTGATCTGGGTGCCGTTCCTGGGGCTGGCGTGGTGGGCGCTGGATTACCCGTTCATGAAGCGCTACACCAAGGCGTTTCTGGCGAAACACCCGCAACTGGCGGGCAAGGATCTGGAAATCACCAGGCAGGCCTGCGAGCTGTTCAAGCGCCAACCGGTCACCGTGGTGAATTATCTGGAAGGCACTCGCTACACCTGCGCGAAAAGTGCGCAGCAGCACTCACCGTTCAAGCATTTGCTCAAGCCCAAGGCAGGCGGCGTGGCGTTTGTATTGGCGGCGTTGGGTGAGCAACTGGATGCGATTCTCGATGTGACGGTGGTTTATCCACAGCCAAACATCCCGGGCTTCTGGGACTTGATCAGCGGCAACGTGCCGAAGGTGATCATCGACATCAAGACCCGCGAACTCGACCCGGCGCTGTGGCAGGGCGATTACGAAAACGATCCGGTGTTTCGCCAGAAGGTCCAGAGCTGGGTCAACCAACTCTGGAACGAGAAGGATCAGCGCATTGGCGAACTGAAAAACGCGCGCCGCTGAATCAGCTACCGGTGCCCGCGCCCCAGATGCTGCCCAGGCTCTGCAGGAGCGGGCCACCGACACCTTGATCACCGAGGTATTTGAGGAGCACCGGGGCAAACTGGCCGATCATCCCGCTGTCCATGCCCAAGGCGCCGAAGGCGTTGTTCAGATCGCTGGTGTTCTTGACGTTGCCCAGTGCGTTTTCCAGACCGGCTGACTTGCCCGAGGAGCCCAGCAACCCGCTCAACGCCGCCAGGTTGCCGCTACCGCCCGACAGCTTGTCGATGCCCGGTACTTCTTTGGCCAACTGCGAATAATCGGTGCTGCTCAATTGGTTCTTGGCCAAGCCAAGCATGGCGCTCGTGCCGCCGACGGCTTGCTGAGGGGTAACCCCCAGACCGGTGACGGCTTGCAGCAAACCGGCCGTTTCCGAGGTCGGCGCAGCGGCGGTGGCAGCGTTGCCGCCCTGCATGCTCGAAGCGGCCTTGGTCACATCGTCCAGGCTGAAACCGGCAAACACCGGGCTGGCCGCAAGGGTCATCAGCGAAGCCATGGCAATACCGCGTGAAATCTTCATTCAGACATCCTCTTGCGCTGTGAAAACCGCCCGTCAATGAACGGTAAAACTGCCGGTTTGACCGGGCATCCGCCGGCATGTTCCAAGCCAGCGCATCCATTTTCAGCATAGCCACGTATACAGATCGTGAAACCCTGGAATGATCGCGATGAATGGCATAACCGCTGTCGCTGAACTAGCCTGTGAACAGCCCGATATTCACCCTCGTCGCCGAACCTTTGCCTGGAGAGACGTCATTTCCCTCGCCGACACCGATCAGTTGCGACACCTGTTGGCCCAGTGTTCACTGGGCAACCGTCGCGCCTTCGAAACCCTGTACCGCAGCGTCGGCCCGCGCCTGCACGGCGTGGCCCTGCGGTTTATGGGCCGCACCGATCTGGCGGAAGAGGTGCTGCAGGAAAGCTTCGTGCGCATCTGGAACAACGCCTCGCGCTACGAAGCGCACCTGTCGGCGCCGATGACCTGGATGATCAACATCACTCGCAACCAAGCCATCGACCAGTTGCGCAAACACCGCGACCGGCCGCTGAGCGATGTCGAACAGGACGCGCTGGCGGACGAAAGTCCTTCAGCACACGACCAATTGAGCAGCGCCCGCGAAGCTCACGCCTTGAACCGCTGCCTGGACAGCCTCGACGGCATGCAACGTCAGTCAATCAGCGTCGCCTATTTTCAGGGTTTGTCCTGCACGGAGCTGGCCGAACACCTGGCCACGCCGCTGGGCACGGTGAAATCGTGGATTCGCCGTGGCATGGAACGCCTGCGCCGGTGCCTTGAATCATGAACTACCAGACCCCAGCCCTGCGCCGCGCCCTCGCCGCCGATTACGCCATTGGTTTGATGGGCTCGGCGGCGCGGCGACGTTTTGAACAGTTGCTGCTCGATGACGCGGCACTGCGGGCTGAACTGGCGCAATGGCAGGAACGCCTGGTTTCTTTGACCGAAGCGCTGCCGGAACATCCGGTGCCTGACCGCGTGTGGCACGGCATCACCGCGCGGATCGAGCCACAAGTGCTGCATGTACCCGAGAAGCGGCCTTTCTGGAACTGGCTGCGCGTCAGCGCCGCGGCCTGTTCACTGGTAGTGTTGGTATTGCTCGGCTCCCTGTACAACCGCGACGACACCCGCTACACCGCGACCCTTCTGAGCGCCGACGCGCAACCGGCGTTGAAGGTCCAGGCGCATGCCGATTACCTGCAAGTCGAACCGCTGACATTGGCGGCAATTGATGCGGATCGCAGCCTGGAACTGTGGGCAATTGCGGCCGATGGCAAACCGATCTCGCTGGGGGTGATCCCGGCGGGAGGCAAAGGCAAGGTTGAGTTGAGCGAGGCGCAGAAGGTGTTGATCGGCAAGCCGATAGCGCTGGCGGTGAGTCTGGAGCCCAAGGGTGGTTCGCCGACCGGGCAGCCGACGGGGCCGGTGCTTTATCAGGGTGCTTTGGCAGCCCTCTAATTGCCAAGATCAAAAGAACGTCCGAAGGCTGCGATCTGTTTAAGCCATTTATGGCCGATTACCTGGCACCTTTATTTCAAATCAAACTAGATACCTGTCAGATCTGACAGTTGGCGGCAAGCATTATCAAAGCGACCATTTCTGCTCCCTTTATGTAACGGAGTACAAATGATGAAGCTGAAAATGACCGCCGGCGTTTTGCTCAGTCTGGCCATGATGAGCACTGTTTATGCCGCTACTTGCCCGACTCTCTCAGTGACCCACTCTCAGGATGCCGAAGATCTCACCTTCACCTCTGCACGCCTGAAAGACAAAGACACTCCCAATTCAGTTGTCATTTGCCGATATGAAGGCAAGGACGACCTCGGTGCCTCGGCTGGTTACCGGAACGGCACACCGGTCAAAGGCACTGGAAGCAATTGGAAAGCGGATGATTGTGCAACCACTGACGGTGACGCCAGCAAATGCGAATTTAAATAGCCCGTTTGATTCACCAATAAAAAAGGCAACCCGACGGGTTGCCCTTTTTTATTGGTAATAACTTACGCCGCACTAAACAACTTGTGCGGATCAATCACAAACTTCTTCGGCACGCCGGCATCGAACTCGCCGTACCCTTCCGGCGCCTGATCAAGGCTGATGACTTGCACGCCGACCACTTCGGCAATGTTGATGCGGTCCCACATGATCGCCTGCATCAGTTGGCGGTTGTACTTCATCACCGGGGTCTGGCCGGTGTGGAAGCTGTGGGATTTGGCCCAGCCCAGACCGAAGCGGATGCTCAGGCTGCCCATTTTCGCGGCAGCGTCCACGGCGCCCGGATCTTCGGTCACGTACAGACCGGGAATACCGATCTTGCCCGCTACGCGCACCACGCCCATCAGCGAGTTGAGCACGGTGGCCGGCGCTTCGGATTTCACGCCGTCATGGCCGTGGCCGCGTGCTTCGAAGCCGACGCAGTCCACCGCGCAATCGACTTCCGGTTCGCCCAGCAGTGCCGCGATCTGTTCGTGCAGCGGCGTGTCTTTGGACAGGTCGACGATTTCGAAACCCTGCGCCTTGGCGTGGGCCAGACGGATGGTGTTGACGTCACCGACGATCACCACCGCAGCGCCCAGCAAACGTGCCGAAGCGGCAGCGGCCAGACCCACCGGGCCGGCGCCGGCAATGTAAACGGTGCTGCCCGGGCCAACGCCGGCAGTGACTGCGCCGTGATAACCGGTCGGCAGAATGTCGGAGAGGCAGGTCAGGTCACGGATTTTCTCCATGGCTTTGTCGCGATCCGGCAGTTTCAGCAGGTTGAAGTCGGCGTACGGCACCAGCACGTATTCGGCCTGGCCACCGGTCCAGTCGCCCATGTCGACATAGCCATAGGCGCCGCCGGCACGGGCCGGGTTGACGGTCAGGCAGACGCCCGTGTGTTGCTCTTTGCAGGAACGGCAGCGCCCGCAAGCCACGTTGAACGGTACGGAAACCAGATCACCGATTTTCAGGTTTTCGACGTCGGAACCTTTTTCGATCACCTCACCGGTGATCTCGTGGCCCAGCACCAAACCGGTCTGCGCCGTGGTACGGCCGCGCACCATGTGCTGGTCGGAGCCGCAGATATTGGTGGAAACCACTTTGAGAATGACCCCGTGCTCGATCTTGCGACCGCGCGGGTCCTGCATTTTCGGATAGTCGATTTTCTGTACTTCGACCTTGCCAGCGCCGAGATACACCACACCACGATTGCCAGACATGCTTTCACCTCGCTGTTGTTTTTATGGAACCGCGTTGCCCAGGCAGGCAGCGCGTTAAGTGCTCGGGTACAGATGCTGATTGTTGTGTTGCCTGTTATGGCCTCATCGCTGGCAAGCCAGCTCCCACAGGATTCGGGCTGGATTCAGATTTTGTATACGACACAAATCCCTGTGGGAGCTGGCTTGCCAGCGATGGCGATTTAGAGAACGACCGTGCGATTGGCGTTGAGAAACACCCTGCGCTCAATGTGATAACCAACGGCCCGGGCCAACGTCAGGCCCTCGATATCCCGCCCCTTGGCAATCAGATCTTCCGGGTAATGACTGTGATCCACCGCCTCAACGCCCTGGGCGATGATCGGCCCTTCATCCAGATCGTTATTGATGTAATGCGCCGTCGCCCCCACCAGTTTCACGCCTTTGTTATAGGCCTGGTGATACGGCTTGGCGCCCTTGAAGCCCGGCAGCAGCGAGTGATGAATGTTGATCGCCTTGCCATCAAGCTTGCGGCACAACTCCGGCGACAGTACCTGCATGTAGCGGGCGAGGATCACCAGCTCAGCGCCGGACTCTTCGATCACCTGCCACACCTGACGCTCCTGCGACGGCTTGTCGTTGGGGTCGAGGGGGAAATGGTAGTAGGGAATCTGGTGCCAGTCGGCCAACGGCTTGAGGTCCGGGTGATTGGACACCACCGCCGCCACGTCCATCGACAACTGGCCGATACGCTGGCGGTAGAGCAAGTCGTTAAGACAGTGATCGGCCTTGGAGACCATGATCACCACTTTTGGCCGGTAGTTCGGCGCGGTGAGCTCGAAGATCATGCCGAAGGCCTGACCACGCTCGCCGAGGCCGGCGCGAAAGGATTGTTCGTCGAAACCGTCAGGCTGGCGGAATTCCACGCGAATGAAAAAGCGGCCCGAGAGCCGGTCATCGAAGGAATGGTGCTCGGTGACGTAGCAACCCTGCTCGAACAGAAAACGCGTCACCGCGTCCACAGTGCCGAGAACGCTGGGGCAGTCGGCGGTCAGAATCCATGTGTCTGGGGCGCGGCTCATCGTTTTGTCTCCTAGGCTTGGACGCTGAGGCCGTACTCGGCCGATGCATCCTGCAACCACAACCACCAGTAATCCGAAAAGCTGCGGCGGATCAGCAGTTCCCAGGTGTCTTCAGCGGTATGACGGATCATCAACTGCGATTTGGCGAACACCGTGCCGACCGCTTTACCGACCGGGAAGTTATTCGGATGCACGTCGTAGCTGGTGGATTTCATCAGGACCTGACGCACATTCGGACCGCTCAGTTCGAGCACTTGCTGGCCGCCGCTGACGTTGACGATGGCGATGTGCAGATCGCCCAGCGCTTCACGCAGCTTTTGCTCGGCAGCGAACTCTTCACCGCTGGGCACGATCAGCAGCCATTCATCCGGGCCCATCCATTGCAGACTGGTTTCACCTTTGACGATGACGCTCAGGGCGCCGGGCAATTCGATGCCCAGGGCTTTGTGCACACCGGCGGCGAAAGCAGCATCGTGGCCATCGCCACGAAGGGTCAGGTGGCCGAGGAGTTTTTTCTCACGCACGATCACGCCGGCGTTCTTGCGGCCCTTGCCGACCAGGCTGGCGAGGTCGGCATGATGCAGCGACGACTCGGCACGGGCACCGGTGGTCGGGCGTTGTTGGTACACGTTGGCTGTGGTCATAAAGCACCTATATCAATTCTGTTGGTCCGGCCCTTGTGGTGGCTGGACTGCCGCCTTCGCGAGCAAGCCCGCTCCCACAGGGGACTGATGCCTGACACAAATTCCATTAACGATCCGGTACCTGTGGGAGCGGGCTTGCTCGCGAATCGATCAGACGAATCACACCCACTGACACCCCACAGGATCCGAACCATCAAATATTCTGCCGATCACCCTTCGGATCGAAGAACACCGAGGAAACAATCTCCGCCTCGATCACGCTGCCATCGGCCAGCGGTGCAAACACCCGCTCGCCCATGCGCTTCAGACCGCCCTTGACCACACCCATGGCAAACGAATAACCGAGGGAGTTGTGTGCATAACTGGAGGTCACGTGACCGACCATGGTCATCGGGATCGCTTGCTTGGTGTTGAACACCAGTTGAGCACCTTCCGGCAGCCACACATTCGGGTCGATCGGTTTCAGGCCCACCAACTGTTTGCGCTGATCACGCACGCAGTCTTCACGGTTCATGCCGCGCTGGCCGATCCACGAGAACGGTTTGGTGCGACCGACGCACCAGCCCATGTTCAGGTCGTCCGGGGTCATCGAGCCGTCAGTGTCCTGGCCGACGATGATGAAACCTTTCTCGGCGCGCAGAACGTGCATGGTTTCAGTGCCGTACGGGGTCAGGTTGTACGGTTTGCCGGCCTCGACGATTTTCTCCAGCACGCCCATCGCATAGTCGGCCTGCACGTTGACTTCGTATGACAGCTCACCGGTGAACGAGATACGGAACACCCGCGCCGGCACACCACCGACCAGACCTTCTTTCCAGGTCATGAACGGAAACCCTTCGTTGCTCAGATCGATGTCGGTCACGGCGCTGAGCAGCTTGCGGCTGTTCGGGCCGGACAGGGTCATGGTCGCCCAGTGGTCGGTCACGGACGTGAAATACACCTTCATGTCCGGCCATTCGGTCTGGTGGTACAGCTCCAGCCATTGCAGGACACGCGCGGCGCCGCCAGTGGTGGTGGTCATGACGAAATGATTGTCCGCCAAGCAAGCCGTCACACCGTCGTCGAAAACCATGCCGTCTTCTTTGCACATCAGGCCATAACGGGCCTTGCCCACGTCGAGCTTGGTCCAGGCGTTGGTGTAGACGCGGTTGAGGAACTCGCGGGCATCCGGGCCTTGAATGTCGATTTTGCCCAGGGTCGAGGCGTCGAGCAGGCCGACGCTGTCGCGCACGGCTTTGCATTCGCGCTTCACCGCTGCATGCAGGTCTTCACCGTTTTTCGGGAAGTACCAAGGGCGCTTCCACTGACCGACGTCTTCGAACTCGGCGCCGCTCTTCACATGCCACGCATGCAGTGCGGTATAGCGAACTGGTTCAAAGATGTGCCCACAGTGACGGCCGGCCACGGCGCCGAAAGTTACCGGCGTGTAGTTCGGACGGAACATCGTGGTGCCCATCTGCGGGATGGTCACATTCAGCGAACGGGCGGCGATGGCCAGACCGTTGACGTTGCCGAGCTTGCCCTGATCGGTGCCGAAGCCCAGCGCGGTGTAGCGTTTGACGTGCTCGACCGACTCGAAACCTTCGCGGGTCGCCAGTTCGATGGCGGCGGCGGTGACGTCGTTTTGCAGGTCGACGAATTGCTTCGGCGCACGGGCCGTGCCCTTCTCATGCGGCACCTGGAACAGTGCCAGCGTCGGCTCTTCGAGACGGCTCAGGGCTTTGGGCAGCGTGCCTTCGACCGCCGCGAAACCGGCTTCACTGGCAGCGCGCACGCCACCTTCAAAACCATCGGCCAGCGAATCGCCGAGACCGTAAACGCCGTTGATGCCACCGACGCACACGCGTTTCTGCGGTGCTTCGCCCGGTATGAAACCGAGGATGTCTTCGCGCCAGGTCGGCTTGCCGCCCAGGTGCGAGGCCAAGTGAACCACCGGGCTGTAACCGCCGGAACTGGCGACCACATCGCAGTCGAGCCATTCGCCCGGGCTGGTCACGGCGTGCGCCTTCACATCAATCGCGGCGACGCGGGCAGCGGTCACGCGCTTGCTGCCACGGGCCTCAATCACGGCGCTGCCGGTGAGGATGCGGATGCCTTTGGCGCGGGCTTCTTCCACCAGCGCACCGCGCGGATTGCTGCGGGCATCGGCGATAGCCACCACTTGCAGGCTGGCGTCGAGCCAATCCAGCGCCACGCGATAGGCGTGATCGTTATTGGTCGACAGCACCAATTTCTTGCCCGGCGCCACGCCGTAACGGCGCACGTAAGTCGAGACCGCACCGGCGAGCATGTTGCCCGGCACGTCGTTGTTGCCGTAGACCAGCGGACGCTCGCAAGCGCCGGTCGCCAGCACCACACGCTTGGCACGAACGCGGTGGATGCGCTGACGCACCTGGCCGATTGGCGCGCGGTCACCGAGGTGATCGGTGAGGCGTTCGTGAATGGTCAGGAAGTTGTGGTCGTGGTAACCGTTGACCGTGGCGCGCGGCAACAGCAGCACGTCCGGGGTGTCCTTCAGTTCAGCGATGACGCTGGCAACCCAATCCATCGCCGGCTTGCCGTCCAGGCTTTCGCGGGAATCGAGCAGGCTGCCGCCGAACTCTTCCTGCTCGTCAGCCAGAATCACCCGAGCACCACTGCGCGCAGCCGCCAATGCAGCGGCCAGACCCGCAGGGCCAGCGCCGACGATCAGCACGTCGCAGTGCTGGTTCATGTAGTCGTAGGTGTCCGGATCGACTTCGGTCGGCGAACGGCCCAAACCGGCAGCCTTACGGATGTACTTCTCGTACGTCATCCAGAACGATTGCGGGTACATGAAGGTTTTGTAGTAGAAACCCGGCGGCATCAGCTTGCCGCCGACCTTGCCGAGAATCCCCATCATGTCGTTGTTGACGTTGGGCCAACCGTTGGTGCTGGTGGCGACCAGGCCCTGATACAGCGCCTGTTGTGTGGCGCGCACGTTGGGGATCTGCGTGGCTTCGGTCGCACCGATCTGCAGCACGGCGTTTGGCTCTTCGGCACCGGCAGCGAAAATGCCCCGTGGACGCGAATACTTGAAGCTGCGGCCAATGATGTCGACGCCATTGGCGATCAGCGCAGCGGCCAGCGAGTCACCCTCGAAGCCTTTGTAGGTCTGACCGTTGAAGGTGAAGCTCAGCACTTTGTTGCGGTCGATCCGTCCACCATTGGACAGGCGATTGGTCTGGCTCATACCTTCTCTCCCAGCGCCGTCGTGGCTGTTTTTGCAGGGTCAGCCTTGTCGGTGAATTGCGGCTTGGTGCCGATCTTGTAGGTTTCGAGAATCTCGTAGGTCACGGTGTCGCGGGTGGCGTTGAAATACTGGCGGCAACCGGCGACGTGATCCCACAGCTCATGGTGCAGACCGCGCGGGTTATCGCGGAAAAACATGTAGTCGCCCCACTCCTCATCCGAGCAGTTGGCCGGATCGAGCGGGCGCGGGATGTGCGCCTGACCGGATGCGTGGAATTCCTCTTCGGAGCGCAGTTCGCCGCAGTGAGGACAGAAGATATGCAACATGGGGATTTCTCCTGTTAGTGGGCGACGGCAGCAGCGCCGTGTTCGTCGATGAGTGCGCCGTTGTGGAAACGGTCGATGGAAAACGGTGCAGCCAATGGGTGCATTTCACCCTTGGCCAGGCTCGCGGCAAACACGTTGCCCGAGCCAGGTGTGGCCTTGAAGCCACCGGTGCCCCAACCGCAGTTGAAGAACATGTTCGGTACCGGGGTTTTCGAAATGATCGGGCAGGCGTCCGGGGTGGTGTCGACGATGCCGCCCCACTGGCGGTTCATGCGCACCCGCGACAGCACCGGGAACATCTCGACGATGGCTTGAATGGTGTGCTCGATCACCGGGTACGAACCACGCTGGCCGTAGCCGTTGTAGCCGTCGATACCGGCGCCGATTACCAGATCGCCCTTGTCGGACTGGCTGATGTAACCGTGTACGGCGTTGGACATGATCACGCTGTCGATAATCGGTTTGATCGGCTCGGACACCAGCGCTTGCAGCGGGTGGGATTCGATCGGCAGACGGAAACCGGCCAGTTTCGCCATGTGTCCGGAATTACCGGCCGTCACCACACCGACACGCTTGGCGCCGATGAAGCCTTTGTTGGTTTCGACGCCGATGCACACGCCGTTTTCCTTGCGAAAGCCGATCACTTCGGTCTGCTGGATCAAGTCCACACCGAGGGCGTCGGCGGCACGGGCAAACCCCCAGGCCACGGCATCGTGACGGGCGACGCCGCCGCGACGCTGGACGGTCGCGCCCAGCACCGGGTAGCGCGTGTTTTTCGTGCAGTCGAGGTACGGAATCTCGTCAGCCACTTGCTTGGCGTTGAGCAGTTCGCCATCGACGCCGTTGAGGCGGTTGGCGCTGACCCGACGTTCGGAATCGCGGATGTCCTGCAGGGTGTGGCACAGGTTGTAGACGCCACGCTGGGAGAACATCACGTTGTAGTTCAGGTCTTGCGACAGACCTTCCCACAATTTCATCGCATGTTCGTACAGGTGCGCCGACTCGTCCCACAGGTAGTTGGAGCGCACGATGGTGGTGTTGCGCGCGGTGTTACCGCCGCCCAGCCAGCCTTTTTCGACCACGGCCACGTTGGTGATGCCGTGCTCTTTCGCCAGATAGTAGGCCGTCGCCAGACCGTGCCCGCCGCCGCCGACGATGACCACGTCGTAAACCTTTTTCGGCGTGGGCGTGCGCCACATGCGCTGCCAGTTTTCGTGGTGGCTGAGGGAGTGTTTGAAGAGGCCGAAGCCCGAATAGCGTTGCATAGTCATTTACTCCAGAACGCTCAGCGATAAACCGGGAAGTCTGCGCACAGGGCCGCAACCTGCTGGGCGACATTGGCCTCGACGTCGGCATCGCCGAGGTTGTCGAGGATGTCGCAGATCCAGCCGGCCAGCGTTACACACTGAGTCACCTTGAAGCCGCGCGTGGTCACCGCCGGGGTGCCGATGCGCAGGCCCGAGGTGACAAACGGCGACTGCGGGTCGTTCGGCACGGCGTTCTTGTTGACGGTGATGTGGGCACGGCCGAGGGCGGCGTCGGCGTCTTTGCCGGTCAGGCCCTGACGGATCAGGCTGACCAGAAACAGATGATTGTCGGTGCCGCCGGACACTACATCGTAGCCACGTTTGATAAATACGCTCGCCATCGCCTGGGCGTTGTCGATCACTTGCTGCTGATAAGCCTTGAAGCCCGGCTCCAGCGCTTCCTTGAAGCACACGGCTTTACCGGCGATGACGTGCATCAGCGGGCCGCCCTGGGCGCCGGGGAACACCGCAGAGTTGAGCTTCTTCTCGATCTCTTCGTTGGACTTGGCCAGGATCAGCCCGCCACGCGGACCGCGCAGGGTTTTGTGGGTGGTGGTGGTGACCACGTCAGCGAACGGCAGCGGGTTCGGGTACAGGCCAGCGGCAACCAGACCGGCGACGTGGGCCATGTCGACAAACAACAGCGCCCCGACCTTGTCGGCGATCTGGCGGAAACGCGGGAAATCCAGGGTCTTGGAGTAAGCCGAGAAACCGGCCACGATCATCTTCGGCTGGCACTCAACGGCCAGGCGCTCGACTTCGTCGTAATCGATCAAACCAGTCTTGGTGTCGATGCCGTACTGCACGGCGTTGTACAGCTTGCCCGAGGACGACACTTTGGCGCCGTGGGTCAGGTGACCGCCGTGGGCCAGGCTCATGCCCAGAATGGTGTCGCCCGGCTGGATCAGCGCCAGATACACGGCGCTGTTGGCCGAGGAACCGGAGTGCGGCTGGACGTTGGCGTAATCAGCGCCAAACAGTTGCTTGGCGCGTTCGATGGCCAGCGCTTCGACTTTATCCACATGCTCGCAGCCGCCGTAGTAGCGCTTGCCCGGATAACCTTCGGCGTACTTGTTGGTGAGGCCGCTGCCCTGGGCTTGCATCACGCGTTTGCTGGTGTAGTTCTCCGACGCGATCAGCTCGATGTGATCTTCCTGACGTTGCTCCTCGGCATTCATCGCCGCCAGCAGTGCATCGTCGTAACCCTGGATCTGGTCTTGCTTGCTGAACATCGCGTCTCTCCCAGCGGCGGCGGTGCGCCATTCGTCTCGGTCAGGCACCGGCGTGCCCTTTGATGCGATGGTATGACCGGCGCAGACAGCTCAAATGCCTACGGACGCCACGCAAAGGTGCGTTTACGACATGGCGGGAAATGTCGTTGAAAACACTATCCTCAAACCTGCACAGCCCCCCTGTGGGAGCGGGCTTGCTCGCGAAGGCGCAGTGTCAGTCGACACCAATGCCGTCAGATACAACGCTTTCGCGAGCAAGCCCGCTCCCACAGGGGTTATGTGTAGGCCGCACGA
This sequence comes from Pseudomonas baetica, assembly GCF_019733355.1. Taxonomy (GTDB): domain Bacteria; phylum Pseudomonadota; class Gammaproteobacteria; order Pseudomonadales; family Pseudomonadaceae; genus Aquipseudomonas; species Aquipseudomonas baetica_A. The sequence continues at coordinate 112,925 of NZ_JAIHLQ010000012.1, forward strand.
ATGGCGAGCAGCAGAAGAAAATGCGCAGGATAGAGGGCGTAAGCCCAGCGGCGCATCGGCGGGGGCTGGCAAGTTTGGGCATGTCGCAACAGGAGCATCCCCAGCCATGGCGCAATCAGGCAAGTGACAAGACCGAGGATCGCCACGCTGTTGCCAAACTGCGCCGACTCGAACAGCACCTGCCATTGATTCGCCGCCAGACACACCAGCCCCGGCAACAGGTTGAAATACCATTGACGACGAATCACCAGCAGCATCGCCAACGGCAATAACACCCCGAACAAACCGAACATCAGTCGCTCCGAGAACAGCGCGGCGAGCAGCAGACTCGCGGCGCCGAGCAGTCGCGAAACCAACGCTCCATCCTGCCAGCCCCGCGCCACCAGCAAACCCAGCGCCAGCGTCGGCATCACGTTCAAGGTGTCGGGATCCGGAATGTACAGCCGATAGGGAATTTCGCTGATGGCACTGAACAACAGCAACCACCCCAGATAGCGCCATTCGGTCTTGCGCACACCATCACGGGCAAGATTCGCCGCCATCGCCAGACAGAACCACGCAAACGCCAGCCGCCCCGGCACGTAAAGCCAATCGACGCTGATCCCGACATATCGCAGATGATCGAGCAGCATGCTTGCAAGCGCTAACCACTTGAGCAGATCCAGCGCGCCGTCACGTTGACTCAGGTGCATAATCGGCCCGTGTCCTTGTAAAGTTCTGACAGCGACATCCCGTGTGCTCCCCGGATGATCTTCGGTAAAGTGCGCAACCCTCATTGACCAACGAAGCGTCAAAAGCGCTTCGATCACGGAAGCCGGCCATGACCGACAAGAGCCAACAATTCGCCAGCGACAACTATTCCGGCATCTGCCCTGAAGCCTGGGCTGCCATGGAACAGGCCAACCACGGCCACCAACGCGCTTACGGCGACGATGAATGGACAGCGCGAGCCGCCGACCATTTCCGCAATCTGTTCGAAACCGACTGCGAAGTGTTCTTCGCCTTCAACGGCACCGCCGCCAACTCGCTGGCGCTGTCGTCGCTGTGCCAGAGTTACCACAGCGTGATCTGCTCGGAAACCGCCCACGTCGAAACCGACGAATGCGGCGCCCCGGAATTCTTCTCCAACGGCTCGAAACTGCTGATCGCCCGTACCGAAAACGGCAAGATCACCCCGGAATCGATCCGCGAAGTCGCGCTCAAGCGCCAGGACATTCACTACCCCAAACCGCGCGTGGTCACACTGACCCAAGCCACCGAAGTCGGCAGCGTCTACACCCCGCAAGAAGTCCGCGCCATCAGCGCGACTTGCAAAGAACTGGGCCTGCACCTGCACATGGACGGCGCACGCTTCTCCAATGCCTGTGCATTCCTCGGCTGCTCGCCGGCGGATCTGACCTGGAAGGCCGGTGTTGATGTGCTGTGCTTCGGCGGCACGAAAAACGGCATGGCCGTGGGTGAGGCGATTCTGTTCTTCAACCACAAACTGGCCGAAGACTTCGACTACCGCTGCAAACAGGCCGGACAACTGGCGTCGAAAATGCGCTTCCTGTCGGCGCCGTGGGTCGGCATCCTCGAAAACGACGCTTGGCTCAAATACGCGCGCCACGCCAACCACTGCGCGCAGTTGCTGGCCGAGCTGGTCAGCGATATTCCCGGCGTGGAGTTGATGTTCCCGGTGCAGGCCAACGGCGTGTTCCTGCAACTGTCGGAACCGGCGATTGCGGCGTTGACCGCAAAAAACTGGCGTTTCTACACCTTCATCGGCAAGGGCGGCGCACGCTTCATGTGCTCGTGGGACACCGAAGAAGAACGCGTGCGTGAGCTGGCCCGTGATATCCGCGAAGTCATGTCCGCCTGATAGCTCCCCTCCCCTGTGGGAGCGAGCCTGCTCGCGAAGAGGCCGGCACATCCGACATAGAAGTCGGCTGACATGCCGCTTTCGCGAGAAGGCTCGCTCCCACAAAAGCTCGCCCAATCCAATCGCCCCTCCTCATTCGCACCTGAAGACTTGGTCTACATTGTCTGTCGAGCCTCCGCTCACACAACAATAAGCAGGAGCATCGGCATGTCGCTACAAGGCAAAACCCTGTTCATCACCGGCGCCAGCCGTGGCATTGGGCGTGAGATTGCGCTGCGCGCCGCCAGGGACGGGGCCAATATCGTCATTGCGGCGAAAAGCGCCGAACCGCATCCCAAGTTGCCCGGCACCATCCACAGTGTGGCTGCGGAGGTCGAAGCCGCCGGCGGAAAGGCTCTGGCCCTGCAAGTGGATGTGCGTGAAGAAGAGGCTGTGCGCAAAGCGCTCGCGCAGGCCAATGAGCATTTCGGCGGCATCGATGCACTGGTGAACAACGCCGGGGCGATCAAGTTGACCGGCGTGCGACACATCGAACTCAAGCGCTTCGACCTGATGCACCAGATCAACACCCGCGCGGTGCTGTTGTGCAGCCAAGCCGCCCTGCCCTATCTGAAAAAATCCGCCGGACACATTCTCAATCTGTCACCGCCGCTGAATCTGGCGAGCAAGTGGTTCGCCCAATACAGCCCCTACACCGTGACCAAATACGGCATGAGCATGCTGACGCTGGGCATGAGTGAGGAATTCGCCAATGACGGCATCAGCGTCAATTCGCTGTGGCCGCAGACCATGATCGCCACGGCGGCCATCGAATTTCAGTTGGGCAGTCGGGAGTCGTTCAAGCATGCGCGGACGCCGGCGATCATGGCGGATGCGGCGCATGTGATTTTGAGTAGCCGCGGACGCCAGATCAGCGGGCGGTTGTTGATTGATGAAGAGATTTTGCGCGAGCACGGCGCGACTGAATTCGACCACTACCGTTTCGAGCCGGACAGCGACGCCGCTTTGATGCCCGACCTGTTCGTGGATTGAAACACCCTCACCTGTGGGAGCGGGCGTGCTCGCGAAGGCGTCAAATCAGTCAACATCAGTGTTGAATGACATACCGCATTCGCGAACAAGCCCGCTCCCACATTTGTACTGCGGTGAAATCTAGAATTCGATCCGCACGTCGCCTTTGGGCACGCTGCAGCACGACAAGATAAACCCTTCGGCCTCGTCTTCCTCGGTGATCCCGCCGTTGTGGTCCATCTCGACTTCGCCGCCCAGCTTCATGACCTTGCACGTCCCGCAAATCCCCATGCCGCAGGCTTTCGGAATCATCAGCCCAAGCTTGGCCGCCGCTGCGTGCACGGTTTCGCCCGGTGCCACGCGAATGCTCTTGCCGGACGCGGTGAATTCCACCTGATGCAGGTCTGCCACATCGATTTCCGGTGCGTCCGCGGCTTGTTCGGCCTGTTCCACCGCGTCGGCGCGGGCCTCGGGAGGCGTGGCGCCGAAGGATTCCTCGTGATAACGCGCCATGTCGTAACCGGCCGCTTCCAGCAAGCGTTTGACCGCGCTCATGTACGGCGTCGGGCCGCAGCAGAACACCTCACGCTCAAGGAAGTCCGGGACCATCAGTTCGAGCATCTTGTGGTTCAGATAACCGCGATACCCGGCCCACGGCTCGCCCAGACCATGCTTCTCGCAGATCAGGTGCAAACTGAAGTTGTCGATCCGCGACGCCATGTGCTCCAGCTCGCGGTGGTAAATGATGTCTTTGGGCGAGCGGGCGCTGTGGATAAACGTCATGTCGACGTTGGCGTTGGTGTCGTAGAACCAGCGCGCCATCGACATCACCGGGGTGATACCGACGCCGCCGCTGAGGTAGAGCACTTTCGGGCCCGGAAAATCGATGGCGTTGAACAGCCCGACCGGCCCGTGCACCGCCAGCTCCTGACCTTCATGCAGGTTGTCGTGCAGCCAGTTCGACACTTTGCCGCCCGGCACCCGTTTGATGGTCACCGAGAAGCTGTAAGGCACCGACGGCGAACTGGAAATGGTGTACGAGCGCATGATTGGCTGGCCTTCGATTTCCAGCTCCAAGGTGACGAATTGCCCAGGCTTGAAGAAGAACAGGATCGGCTGATCCGCCATGAAGCAGAAGGTGCGCACGTCCCAGGTTTCCTGGATGACTTTGACGCAACGGACGATGTGTCGGCCATTGGCCCAGGTCTGAGTGGTGACCGGATTCAGGAAGCTGTTGGACATGCTGTTCTCCACGGCCGACTGTCGGCCTTCATGTGGCGATTCTGCGTATAGCGCAGAGGGCCCGTTTACCTATCCGCGACATTGACATACTTATGGCAACCAGCCCCCTATCACTAGGGGATACGCGTCGGGAACAGATTGCGCCATGTCGCCCATGGATAAGGTTGCGACCTGCGCCGGGCCCACACTCAGCGCCACATCAACACAGATTTTCTGCGCCTTGCGATGTAACCGTATCAGCCACTATTCGCCGGCCACCCTGATGGCCATGAGGAACATATCGATGGACGTCACCACTACCCTGAGCTTGGGCGATCCACTGGAACCCGCACGCAAGGCCACCGCACAGATGTTGCAGGAACGCGAGCGCACCTTTTCGCTGCCGCAACCGTTCTACAGCGACGAGCGGCTGTTCGATATCGACATGCAGGAAATCTTCCAGAAAGAGTGGCTGATCGCTGGCATGACCTGCGAAATCCCGGCCAAGGGCAACTACCTGACCCTGCAGGTCGGCAAGAACCCGATCATCGTCATTCGTGGCGCCGAAGGCGTGGTGCATGCCTTCCACAACGTCTGCCGCCACCGTGGCTCGCGCCTGTGCACCAGCGAAAAGGGCAAGGTGGCCAAACTGGTCTGCCACTACCACCAGTGGACCTATGAGCTGGACGGTCGCCTGCTGTTCGCCGGCACCGAAATGGGCGCCGACTTCGACATGAAGCAGTACGGCCTCAAACCGGTGAACGTGAAGACGGCCGGCGGTTACATCTTTATCAGCCTGGCGGAAAACCCGCCGGCCATCGATGACTTCCTGTCGACGTTGAACCACTACATGGAACCGTACGACATGGAGAACACCAAGGTGGCGATCACCACCACCTTGATGGAAAAGGCCAACTGGAAACTGGTACTGGAAAACAACCGCGAGTGCTACCACTGCAACGCCTCGCACCCCGAACTGCTGAAAACCCTGCTCGAATGGGACGACGTCACCGACCCACGCGCCGATCAGGCGTTCAAGGATCACGTCGCTGCCTCCGCCGCTGCCTGGGAAGCCGAGAAGATCCCTTACGCCCATGCCAGTTTCGGCCTGCGTAACCGCATCGTGCGCATGCCGCTTCTCAAGGGCACCGTGTCGATGACCCTCGACGGCAAACAGGGCTGCGCCAAACTGATGGGCCGGATCAAGAACCCGGATCTGGGCTCGATGCGCATCCTGCACCTGCCGCACTCGTGGAACCACTGCATGGGCGACCACATCATCGTCTTCACCGTGTGGCCTATCAGCGCCCAGGAAACCATGGTCACCACCAAGTGGCTGGTGCACAAGGACGCGGTCGAAGGCGTGGATTACAACGTCGAGCGCATGCGTCAGGTGTGGGACGCGACCAACGATCAGGACCGCCGTCTGGCCGAAGAGAACCAGCGCGGGATCAACTCCACCGCTTACCAGCCGGGGCCGTACTCGAAGACCTACGAATTTGGCGTGGTGAATTTCGTCGATTGGTACAGCGAGCGCATGCTGAACAACCTCGGCGCCGAGCCAGCCCCTTACCTCAAAGGTGTGCCGGTTCAGGGCTAACAGCAACAGCTTCGCGAGCAAGCCCGCTCCCACATTTTGGAATGCGTTCAAACTGTGGGAGCGGGCTTGCTCGCGAAGGGGCCGTCACAGTCACCCAATCACTTCGATGACCACCTCACCGACCCATCCTCACCAATAAACTCCTCAATAATCTCCTCCCCCACCAACCTGATCTTCGCGTACCCATTCAACACCCGCAGCGGATACGCCGGATCGTTCGCATCCTGAGTCTCCGACCACAACACCCGAGAATGCCCGTCCAGTTCACTGGCGTTGCCATAAGGTATCGCTCCGTGCCCGGCACATCGCGCCTGCAAGCCGCCCTGCTGCGCGTAGACGATGCCGTTGTGCAAATGCCCCCAATACCAATAATCCGGCTCACGCCCCAGCGCATCGCACACCGGTTGATACAGCGCGGTCTTGTTGTGCCCGGAAATATCGAAACCCTGATGATGGCTGAGCACCATGATTTTTTTGCGTTTCGGCAAGCCTTTCATCCACTGGATTTGCGGCTCGTTCAAGGTGCCGTCCATATAAAGGTTCAATGCCTCAGACGCGTACGCCGAGTCGAGTCCGACCACCAGCCAATCATCGTTGATCAACGCAAAATAACTGGTGCCCTGCTGCCCCGGAAAACGCTTGGCGAGTTCCTTGAAGTAGCCGTGGGCGCCGCTGTACATCTCGTGGTTGGAATTGAGGGTGAATGAGCCATGGGTGCCCATCGGCCATCCGGCCATGTCGACGTCTTCCTGCGAGTGGCTGCCGGCGTAATACACATCGCCCAGATGGATGGTGAAATCGGCCTGGGCCAGTTGCATCTGGTTGGCCACCGACACCGCCGGCGCGTGGCTGTCGAAGGGGCCGGTGCCCCAGTCGCCGGCAATCGCCAGGGTCACGTCGCGCTCCATCTGCACTACCGCCGGATCGGTGCCGAATGTCGCGTGATGACGCAGGTTTTCGATCCACTTGAGCAGCGCCTCGCTCCACAGCAGATCGAGCAGTTCCCACTTGCGACAACCGAGCAGGCTGCCGTCCTTGAGCACTCGGGTTTGCAGCTGATCGCTCGACTGCGGCAACGGCGCGGCGTTGCCGATGCGCAAGATCGACAAGCCGTGAGACAGCTCCCAGGGCACGCCCGGTTCGTCGTCCGGCAACTCGCCGTTTTTCAGCACGTACTGCGCCTGATCGTGCCCCCGCTGGAGCAGCTTGATGATGGCCTCGAACTCATGCGGCTCAAGCTCGCTGACGAGCTTCATCCAGGCCATTTCCATGCGGGTGACCAAGCCGTGAATACGTACTTTGACCTTGTCGTACTCGTGTTCCCAATGACTGACCAGTGACATGGCGTAATCCTCTCTCCGTAAGGGTTCACAGGGTTTTCATGAATTCGATCAGCGCGCGCTTGTCGTCGTCCGACAGCGTCGTGCCATACAGGTGACCGCTGTTGTGGTTGCCCTCCAGCCGCGTGTCGTACTTGAAGTCCGCCGAGGCCTTGGCCTGCGCGCCGCTGGTGACGAAACCGACGTTGACCGGGTCGTAAATGTCGGAGCCGGTGATGAACACCTGGGGACGTTTTTCCGGCGGTTGCAGCAAGTCCCACAAGGTCGGCACCGAGCCGTTATGCAGGTACGGCGCGCGCAGCCAGATACCGTCGGTGGGCGTGTTGCTGTAGCTCTGGGTTTTGCGATAGGCGCCGAAGTCAAATGGCGGTTTTTTGAAGGTATGGAACGCCGCCACCAGACCGGTGGTGAACGAGTCCAGCCGATGCGGATCAGTGCCGAGCTGATCGATGTTGGTGGTGACCTGACCCGTGTCGGCACGGCCGAAGTCATGGCAACCGGCACAGTTCGCCTCCCAGACCGGTTTGCCCTGCGCGACCTTGGCCTGATCCAGCGCCCACGGCCACGCCGGGGCTTTGTGGCCGAGCAGCCAGTTGGTCACGCGGTTGAAACTGGGTGGCAGTACCGATTCCGCTGTCGCCCCCACGGCCATCGCGGCAGCGTAGTTGCGTTCGTGGATCTTGTTGTTATTGCCGTCCCAATGCAGGTACATCGATTCGCGTGGTTTCTGGTTCCACACTTGCGGCAGGTCGACGGTGCCGATGGTTGAGTCATCCGGGAAGCCGAACACCACCATTTTCGTCGGGTTGAACGTATCGGTGCGCCCCGGCCCTTGCGGCGGGCGCAGCTTCTGCCAGGCGTAGGCCTGCTTCTGCTTGAGCAAGGCGCTTTTCGCCATCGGCATGATCAGGTAACGGTTGTAGAGCTTCTCGAAAAAGCCCAGCTGGAATTTGCTGTTGATCGCCGCCATCACCGCGTCGGTGGTGAATGTCGGATCGCTGGCGCAGTCGTAGGCAAACCACTGGAACGCTTGCAGTTGCAAGGTATTGGCCGGCGCACTCGGCACATTGACGGCGACGTCGCTGGCATTGGCGCGATAAGACCCGGTGTGGCACAGCGCGCAATTGGGCTCGACGGTCGGGTAGCCGATCTGCCGCTTGGCCATGCCAATGGGCAGGTCCTTACCGTTCTCGAAGAGAAAACCGAAGACTTCCCAGCCACCGGGCTTGGGCATTTTCTCAGGGCACATCTGCGGCAGCACGGCGAACAGGTAATACGGGATTCGCGCTTCGATGCCGAGGCCGATGGCAGCGTATTTGTAGTGGTCTTCGTCGGAGGCGTATTCCTGCTCTGGCACCACGCGCAGCATCTGATACCAGGTTTGGTAACCGATGAAACCCAGTAATGCCACGACCACCAAGGTGCCGACCTTGAAACTGTGGCGTTGCCAATGTCGCGACCACGCGGCGCGCCATTGGCGCCAGCCCTCGCAGAGCAGTGCCAGCGGTCGATTCTCAGGCGTGGTACCCAGGTACAGCAGAACGCCGAGGATCAGGAAAAAACTCAGATCGCCCATCAGCATCGGCACAAACACCGAGCCCTGAATACTGGTGTTGATCAGGTAAATCCAGAACACCACGGCGATCAGCCGCGTCAGCACGCACAGCCAGGAATGCACCACGTAACGCGACGCGTTGAACCCCGACGGCATGTAAAACACGCTGATGCCCACCAACAGCATCCCGGCGTTTTCCAGCCACGGATCGGAGAGTTGCGGCGGCAAACCGACCACCGATGTCAGCAATCCCGGCGCGAACAGCGCGGGGATCGCGAACACCATGTTCATCGCAATGCCTAGCCAGATGAAGCGTTGAAACCAGCGGATGTAGGTGTCCATGTCATCCATTTCCTTGTACAGACCCAAGAGATGTAGTGCCTGACCTTCAGCTATCGCTGGCAAGCTAGCTCCCACAGGGTCTAGAGGTGTGCACAGGATCTGTGCCTGGCACCACCCAATGTGGGAGCTGGCTTGCCAGCGATGCAGTCGACTCGGTTTCAAGTCAACCCAGGGCCGTTTTCTCCAGGTGTTCAAGGATGATCGGATACACATCAACCACCGCGTTCTTGCCGAACATGCAGTCGATGTGGCCGTAGCCCGGCACGACCTGCCGGCTATAGCGATCCGGCCCGTGCAGGTCACACAAGCGCTGATAGGTCTTGAGCGTGCTTTGCGGCAAATAACACTGGTTGTCGGCACCGCTGATAAAGCAGATCGGCATGGTCAACCGATCAAAGTGCGGCATGTACACATCGTTGCCTTTGAAATCCACCAGATGCCCTTTGCGCACGATCAGCGCCAGATGCTCGAAGGTCTCGATATTCGATTCGCCGAACAGTTCGTGCAGGTTGTCGTGCAGGGTTTCGTTGAGGGTGTCGTGGCGGTACAGCGACGCGTACATAAAGGTGATGCGGTGGCACACCGGGTTGGTGCAATAGCCCTGGGCTTCGATCCGTGCGTAGCCGTTGAGGGCCTTGTCGTAGAGCCTGTTGAACCAGTTCTCCTTGCTGTCGGCGTAAGCCGTCATCGATTTGATGCCGACGGCGTCAAGCATCCCCGGCAGGTGCAGCCCGGCCTTCAACCCCGTTGCGGTGGCAACCACCGTGTCGGCGGCAATCTGCGAACAGACTACCGAGCGCACACCCTGCAACCCGGCCAGCAGCGACATGAAAAACGTCGTCGCGCCATAGCAATGCACCACGCATTGCACGTCTTTGGCAGCGGTTTGCTGTTGAATCTGCGCAATCGCAGCCTTGAAGTCGTACTGGGCGATCTGGTCGCCGTTCCATTCCTTCTTGCTCGCCGGCAGCAGAATGCTCACGCGAAAATCCAGCAGCCAGACGTCGTAATCGTGCTTGCACAGATATTCGAGCAGGTTGGTCTGAATGGTGTCGGTGGAAAAGATGTTCGAACCCACACCCAAACCATGCACCAGCATTACCGGGCCTTTACTGCCGGCCTGATAGCGAGTCAGGCGCAGTTCGACGCCATCCTCGGTGGGGAAGAAATGCACCGCCGGGGATGGCGCATCCAGCGGCCGTTTCAGCCGTGGTGGCGCGTCGGGGTTGAAGTAGATATCACCGGCAAACACCCCGCCATAACTCTCCCAGAGAATGCCTGCGAAGAACTTGCCAAAGCGCGCCAGCCCTTCAATGCGCTCGCGCTCGTTGCGCGCGTTGAGCACTTTCATGGTGGTCATCTGCTTGGCGAAATCGGTCGGATGGATGTGCATCACCCCGGAGCCGATCACCTCGCCCGACTTGTCAGGCCCGCGATACAACGTCACATAGAGGGTGCTGGTGTCGTGCCAGATGTTCAGCACGCCGTTGTCTTCCGGCACGGTTTTGAACGCGCTGAAGAAGTATTCGCTGCCGTCTTCGGCGGTCAGTTTCATGTCGTACTTCATGTGGCGCGTATCGACCTGCTCCTCGAATTGTTCGAACAGGTTGAACACGCCGTTGCTTGCGGTCAGCGGCTGTGGCGACAGCGCCGAGGCATTGACCGTACCGACAATGGTCGCGGCGTGTTCCGGCTCCTTGATCATCCGATTGAGGTCGTTGGCGGTGATGGTCAGGGTGAAGTCGATCGGCGAATTGTCTGCCTCGCCGCGTTTGGCCGCCGCTTCATAGACTTTCAGATCGGTGCTTTGCGCAGCAGTGAACGCCCGGGAGAAATAGCCCTTCATGGTTTCGGTAAACTGCACGCCAAGGGTCGGCGGCGCGACCTGTTTGCTCGGTGCGGATGGCAGCGTGTAATCGATCTGCCAGCCACGGTCAGCGGCGAGCAAGCCCATATTGCGTTCACTGACGGCGGAGATGGTCAGCAACGGATTGACCGCCAGCGAGGTCGGAATCACCGCACCGTCAGTCACGTACAGATTGGCGTACACGTCGGTGCCACTAGCGCCGCTGAACACCTGGCCCTTGTGGTTGACCACGCCTTGCCCGGCGTCCTCGCCCATCACGCAACCGCCCAGTGGATGCACTGAGACGATGCTGTGCTTGAGCAGCTTGGTCCAGATCGGATTCTCCACCCAGATGCCGCCCAGCGCCTTGGTGCTCTGATACAGCCGATCATTGCCAAGTTTGAAGTTTTCCTGCTCGCCGACGCCCGGCCAGTCGATGCGCAACTGATCCTTGTTATCCAGCACCATCCGCCCCTGGCCACTGTCGTGGCTCATGATCAGGTAGGTCTGCATGTTGTGCAGCGCGCCGTAATACGGGCCGCGCAGGAAGCTTTCGGCCTCGCGTTCCTTGTATTTCACCTTGCCACTGAAACTGTCGTCGGTGGCCACGCCGATCATCTCGGCGAACCCGGCCATGCTCGGCACCATTGGCCGGCCGAGAGCACCGGGGATCGAGCCTTCCTCAATGACCATGCGGCTGCGCCAGTCGCCCTCGGTGCGCATGTCGATGATCGAGGTGATGCACGGGCCGACCGGGTGCAACTCCTTGGCCGGGTGCGCGCCGAAACCGATGCCGTTGATGGTCTGCTCACAGTTGTGGCCGAAGCCAAGGATGTCGCCATTGCCGCTCATGTTCTCGCCGAGCTGGCCGGACATCACCAGGCCTTTGTCCCGAGAGCGCAGAAGAAGCTCAGTGGAGCCCAGCGTGCCGGCGGACACCACCACAATGTCAGCCTTCACGAACAATGTCGGCGCCGAGAATTTCTCACGGCCGCTGTCCAGATACTGGAAGTGCACGATCCAGCCGTCACCGTCACGCTCCAGATGCCGCACTTGGGCCTGACAGAAAATCTCCGCGCCGTGGTTCCAGGCGTCCGGCAGATAGTTCATCAGCGTGGTGTTCTTGGCCTTGTTGTTACAGCCCGAGACGCAGTCACCGCAGTGGTTGCACGGCAGTTGTTCGACGCCGACGTGGTTGAGGTTGTTCGGCAGTTTGTCGAAGGTCACGTTGATCGGCGGCTTGTAGAAATGCGCGCCTTGCTTGAGGTACTCCGCGGACTTTTTGTTGGCGTCGAGCTTGGGCAGATTGGGTGCAGTGTCCGGATAAGGATTGGGTTTGAGCATTTCCCGGGCACGGGCGTAGCCGTCCTTGAGCAGCGTGTCGCGGTGTTCACGCACTGCCTGTGGCCAGCGCGGATCATCGAACACGCCGGGCTCCGGCTCCAGGGCCACATTGGCGTTGATCAGCGAAGTACCGCCGAGGCCGCAACCGACCACAACGTTTTGCTGAGCATTGACATGCAGGTCGAACAATCCGGTGCGCGAGCCAATGTGGCCGTCGGGATCATGCACCTGCAATTCTTCGGTGGCGGCAATCATGGTGTTGGGGTATTCGCCGGGCTGAATCTCCCGACCGCGTTCCAGCAAACACACACGTTTACCAGCCCGGGACAGGCGCGACGCAGCAATGCCGCCGCCATAACCGGAGCCAATGACAATGACGTCGTAGTGTTCCTTGATCTCGCTGATGGGCGTTGCGATCCGTGTCATGTGGTGGTTCCTCTCTCAGGCAGATGGGGCAACTCTGCGGTTGCCTGCAATCAATGGGCGAACGGGCACCTGGCCTCCGGGCTAACCCGGCGACAGCACAGCGGTTTGGGCAGATTTAACGGCTACAACTGAGCGCGCTGAATGGCAGCAAGACGCGCCGAACGCTTTCGCAGCGAAGGCGGCACTGGCGCGCAGAACTTGCGGGGGGTGTGGGCTGATCGATGGGGATGGCTATCCATCAGGCGTTCTCCCTGAACCAGATGTGGATAAGTAGTCGCTGTCCTTGTGCCATCAAAGTGAAGACAGGGGCCGGATCGAAGTCAAGGCAACGGCTTAGACCTGTATGAAATCTGATCAATAGCTATTTGGACTATAGCCGGTGGGGCTTACAGGGTTTAGCGAACAAGTTATCCACATAGCCACCCACAGCAAATGGGGACAACTGTGGATGACTGGAAAAATAACTGGCTGATTGGCGAAGAAATATCGTGACTTATCCAGAACGACGGTTTGCGCAACAGATTGAGTGTTTTTTGATCACATCTTTGTAAGCCACGGTTTTAATGGCCTGTAGAGGATGGCGAACACGTTATCCACAGAAGCGCCAACAGAGTTCGGGGGTAACTTTGCCCGGTCTGTGGAAAAGCGCTGGAGGCTGTGTGAATTTAAGGTTTACGGGAGAGTTTTCCGTGGAAACAGATGAATTGACTGTTTTTTGATCAAGTCTTCGCAAGCCACGGTTTGTATAGGCTTCAGCGGATAGCGAACATCTTATCCACAGAAGCGCCAACAGAGATTGGGGGCAACTCGCTGAGTTATTCAGGAAGAAAAGCTCGGAAAAACCGCTACTTAGGCTGGTTGTTTTTTGATCTTGGGTCTGCAGGGCTTGATTGGCGTGGTGTGCAGGGATGGGCGAACACGTTACCCACAGATTGGCCAACAGGGATTGTGGGTAACGTGCTCTCAACCGTAGGTTGTTCGCGGGTATCAGGCACGATGCATCAGATAGGCGTCACCCGTCACCCGGATCATCGGGTGAGGCGTCACCTGACAGGTTTTGACGATGGCGAAACCATGCCTTTCATAAAACCTTCTTGCGCCGGTATTGGCGGCATAGTCGATCAGGCTCAAGCCATTGAGCGCCAGGTGCTCTGCACGCGCCTGAGCATACTCAAGAAACTGCACGCCCAAGCCCTGATTACGCCAGCCTTCATGCAGCGCCAGGCTGGAGATGTAGAGCGTGTCCACAACCTCCATATCGGCGTAAGGCGCCAGCACCGGGTCGGTAGGGGGTGTCGGATCAGGATTTTCGCGTGTGACATAACTGTGCATCATTCCGATGACGCGGCCCTCGGCTTCGGCAATCAGACAGTTCTGCCAGGAAAAATCCACATCGTCGCGGGCATAACGCCGCTCGCCGACATCCAGCAATGGCTCGCCCGGCTCCGCCAATTGGCTCCAGATGTAATCCGAGGCGCCCTCCGAGGAGATCTGAAACAAACGCGCAATGTCGCGCGCATCCGTGCGCCGGGCAGGTCGAAACTCAACGGTCATTCACTTGACTCCTCGGGGGTTTGAGCGGGTGTTTTAACCTCTGACTGACGCTGATCGCAAAGGAATGCAGGGGATTTTTCATGTCAACAAATGACAGCTTGCCGAACACACACTTGTGGGAGCGGGCTTGCTCGCGAAGAGGCTGTATCAGTCAACATCAATGTCGCCTGACACACTGCTTTCGCGAGCAAGCCCGCTCCCACAAGGGGATTGGAAGGGTGTCAGCGGACCACGCCTTCTTCGATCAGCAGTTTGAGGATGGCCTCGGCGCCGGCTTGTGGAGTGACGCCTTTAAGCACCTGCCCACCACCGCCACTGGCTTTGGCGGTGGCGGCTTTCATGCGGTCGGCGCCGCTTTTGGCCTTGATCACTTTCAGGCGTTTGGGCCTTGGTTTGGCCGGTTGCAGGCTGGCGACAGACAGGAGCTCGTCGTCGACAACCTCGACATCCGCAGCCTCCAATACACCGCGACGTGCCGGCCCATACGCACTCTGTCTCGGCTTCGGCGCTGCGTTATCCACAGTCGCCAGAAACGGCAGCTTCACCTTCAACCGCCGCCGCTGTCCACGGGGCAACGCTTGCAGCACCAGCGCCGAACCGTCATTGATCGACTCGACCTGCGCCAGCCCGACCACCAGCGGCCAGCCCAAACCCTCGGCCAGCAGGAACGGCAACATCCCCGAACCTTCACCGGTTTCCGCCTGACTGCCGGTCAGCACCACCTGCGCCCCGGCATCGCGCAGGTACGCGGTCAATGCCGGCAACGCATCGGCGCCAGCAGGTTGCTCAAGCACATGCATCTGCTCAAGGCCCATACCCAAGTAGGCGCGCAGCGCCGGTTCCGCAACATCGCCGGCATGCAGCACTTGCAGGTTATCCCCAGCCAGTTGCAAGCCGAGTTCCACCGCGCGTGCGTCCTGTTCGGCGCGGCGTGGCCGGCCGGAGGTCGGATGAGCGCCGATTGAAACCAAACTGATGATTGTTGTGTTCATAGCCGTTCCTTAAGCCGCATCGCGCTTGGCGTCGTTGCGGTAGGCCTCTACCGCCGCGATCAAGGCCTGAAGAATGTCCGCGCTTTCGCCGATCACCGACAGGTCGGCACGCTTGATCATGTCGCAACCCGGATCAAGGTTGATCGCCACCACCTTGTCGCAGGCACCGATGCCCTGCAGGTGCTGGATCGCCCCGGAGATACCCACCGCGACATACACCCGCGCGGTGACCCAGGTGCCGGACGCACCGACCTGGCGGTCGCGCGCCATGAAGCCATCGTCCACCGCCACCCGCGAGGCGCCTTCGGTGGCGCCGAGAGCGGCGGCCGTCTGGTGGAACAGTGCCCAGTCCTTGACCCCGTTGCCACCGGAGAAGATGAACTCGGCTTCGGCCATCGGGATCGCCGACGGATCCACCGCTACGGCGCCCAGATCCTCGATCCGCGACAGGCTGCGCGCGACAGCTGTGGATAACTCCACCGACAGTGCTTCGTGGCGGGTTTCGCTGACCGGTTCGGCACATTCGGCGGACGCCAGAATCAAGCGAGCCACCGGACGAGCGAGATCCTGCAACCCGGCACCCGCGCGGCCGATGCACTCTTGATCCTTGACCTGCCACACCCGTGTGGCCGGGCGTTCGCCCAGTGCAGCAGCAAAGCGCCGACCGAGTTCGCCGCCACCGCTGCGACTGTCTGGCAGCAGCCAGTGGCGCGGGTTGAACTGGTTATCCACAGCGCGCAAACCTTGCACGCGTTGCTCCGGTGCATAACCGCTGAATGCTTCGCCTTCCAGCACCAGCAGGCGGTCAACGCCGGCCGTGGCGAAAGCGTTTTCCTTGTGCTCGCCGAAGACCACGGCCAACACCGCGCCGTCCTTGCCGGCCAGTTGATGCGCGAGGCCGAGCAAGTCGCGGTCGTGGCTGCTCAGGCGGCCGCCGACCATGTCCGGCACCACGCTGATGTAGAACGCCGGGGCCGGCACTTGATGCAGCGGCAATTGCACTTCAACCGTGGCCGAGCGTTTGACCGCCCCGCCCTGCTGGGCGCCGCTGCGGTCGATACGTTTGAGGCCGTTGGGGCCGATGAAACCGATGCCGTGGAGGTTCTTGCGGATAACCCCATTGGGGCCCATCCAACTGTGTTGCGCCGGTTGCATGGCCGCGTGCAGCGGGTGCAGACGGTTACGCGCAATCCATTCGGCGCGCGGGTCGCGGCGGATAATGTCGCTCATCAGTGGGCCTCCGCGGGTTCACGTTTGGCCGGCATAGTCGGCTTGCCTGGCGCGGCGTCTTCGAGCAGCGCGTCGGCCACCAGTTCGGCGATGTCCTTGATCAGCGGACGCGGTTCGACCACGCCTTCGAGCATCGCCGTGCACTGTGGACAACCCACGGCCACCAACTCGGCGCCGGTCTCACGGATGTCGTCCATGCGCATGTCGGGAATCCGCTGCTTGCCTGGAATATCGGTGATCGGTGCGCCGCCACCACCGCCGCAACAGCGCGAGCGGAAGCCGGAACGTTGCATTTCCTTGATCTCGATGCCGAGGGCGCGCAGCACTTCACGCGGCGCCTCATACTCGCCGTTGTAACGGCCGAGGTAGCACGGATCGTGATAAGTCACGCTGTTGCCTTTGTGCTGACCGAGGTTGAGCGCGCCGGCCTGAATGATTTCGGCCATGTAGGTGCTGTGATGCTGCACGAGATAGTTGCCATCGAAGGCGCCGTATTCGTTTTTCAGCACATGGAAACTGTGCGGATCGCAGGTGACGATGCGGTTGAAGCTGTATTTGGCCAGGGTCTGGATATTGCGTTTGGCGAGCGACTGGAAGGTTGCTTCATCACCAAGACGTCGGGCCACGTCGCCGCTGTCGCGCTCTTCGAGCCCGAGCACGGCGAAGTCGACCTTGGCCGCTTTCAGCACTTTGACGAACGCACGCAAGGTGCGCTGGTTGCGCATGTCGAAAGCACCGTCGCCGACCCAGAACAGCACGTCGGTGGATGTCTTCTCGCTCAGCAGATTGAGGTTCAGATCCGCCGCCCAGTTCATCCGCCCGCCCGGAGCGAAACCGCCAGGGTTGTCGGTGGCGATAAGGTTTTCCAGAACTTCGGCGCCCTTGTTCGGCGTCGCGCCTTTTTCCAGCGTGAGGTGGCGGCGCATGTCGACGATGGCGTCGACGTGCTCGATCATCATCGGGCACTCCTCGACGCAGGCGCGGCAGGTAGTGCACGACCACAGGGTTTCGGCATCGACCAGACCGTTGACGATCGGTTGATGCGGATTGCCGCTGTGTTCGCCGACCGGTTTACCCGGATAAGGGCTGCCGGCGAATTTGGCATCAGTGCCGCCAGCGAGGCCGACGACCATGTCCTGAATCAGTTTTTTCGGGTTCAGCGGCTGGCCGGCAGCGAACGCCGGGCAGGCTGCTTCGCACTTGCCACACTGCACGCAAGCGTCAAAACCGAGCAACTGGTTCCAGGTGAAGTCCTTGGGTTTTTCCACACCCAGTGGCGCCGATGGATCGTTGAGGTCCAGCGGTTTCAAACCGGTCGAACGGCCACCGCCAAAGCGCTCGGCGCGGCGGTGCCAGGCCAGGTGCAGGGCACCGGCGAAGGCGTGCTTCATCGGCCCGCCCCAAGTCATGCCGAAGAACAATTCCGACACGCCCCACAGCACACCGACGCCGAGAATCACCGCCAAGATCCAGCCGCCGAAGTTCTCCGGGAGAATCCCGGCCACCGGCAAGGTCACCAGGAAGAACGAAGCCGAGAACGCCAGCAAGCTTTTCGGCAGGCGCATCCACGGACCTTTCGATAGCCGCGCTGGCGGGTTGAGCCGGCGCCGGTAAACGAAGATCGCACCGACGAACATCACCGCCGTCATCAGCAGCAAGGCATACCCGAGAATGCGGTTATGCAGGCCGAAACCGTGTACCAGAATCGCCAGCACAATCGACGCCACCGCACCGCCGGCCGTGGCGACGTGGGTGTTGGCGATGTATTTGTCCCGCGCCACCACATGGTGCAAGTCGACCATGTAGCGCTTGGGCATGGCGAGCAGACCGCCGATCAGGTCGACCTTAGAGGCCCGGCCCCGACGCCACATCGCTACCCGCCGCAACGCGCCGAGGACGCCGAGGCCCAGGGCTGCGAACAACAGGATTGGAAGAAGGGTGTTCAACATAGGTGAAGCTCCCACCAGTACAGCCTGGAGAAACACGATCCGCTTTACTGTGGGAGCGGGCTTGCTTGCGAAAGCGGTGGATCAGTCAGCTCATGTAGAACTGACAGAATGCATTCGCGAGCAAGCCCGCTCCCACAGGGTTTTGTGCACGCCGTTAGAAATCCTTGCACAACCGCAGGGCGTCGTAGATCGCGGCGTGGGTATTACGCTGCGCCACGCAGTCGCCGATGCGGAACAGCAAGTAGCCGTCACCGGTGGTGCTCAGCGATGGCTGCGGCTTGATCGCGAACAGTGCGTCGATGTCGATCTGGCCCTTGTTGCGCGAACCGTCCTTGAGCCCGTAATACAGCTCTTCGTCCGGGCGCACGCCGTTTTCCACCACCACCTGATCGACCACCCGCTCCTCTTTGGCGCCGGTGTATTCGTTCTCCAGCACAGCAACGAGTTTGTCGCCTTCGCGGTAGACCTTCTCCAGCATCATGTCGCCGGTCATGATCACTTCTTTCGGGTACATGCTGCGGTAGTAGGTCGGGAACGACGTACCGCCGATGGCCACGCCCGGTTTGATGTCGTCAGTGACGATCTCGACCTGGCTGCCCTTGTCGGCGAGGAAGTCGGCGACCGACATCCCGGTGAACTCGCAAATGGTGTCGTAGACGAGCACGTTCTTGCCCGGCGCGACCTTGCCGTCGAGCACGTCCCAACTGCTGACCACCAGCCCTTCGGCGGCGCCCCAGTGTTCGTTCTGCTCCAGGAACGGATGCCCGCCAACCGCCAGCACGACCACGTCCGGACGCAAGTCCATGATGGCCGCCGCATCGGCAGCGGTGCCCAGACGCAGGTCGACTTTCAAGCGCGCCAGTTCCAATTGGAACCAGCGGGTAATGCCGGCGATCTGGTCACGCTGCGGTGCTTTCGACGCCGTGGTGATCTGCCCGCCAATGAATTCCTTCTTCTCGAACAGGGTCACGTCGTGGCCGCGTTCAGCAGATACCCGTGCCGCTTCCATCCCCGCAGGGCCGGCACCGACCACCACCACTTTGCGTTTGACGCCAGTGGATTTCTCGATGATGTGCGGCACGCCCATGTATTCACGGGAGGTCGCGGCGTTCTGGATGCACAGCACGTCCAGCCCTTGGTACTGGCGGTCGATGCAATAGTTGGCACCGACGCACTGTTTGATCTGATCGATCTGGCCCATCTTGATCTTGGCGATCAGGTGCGGGTCCGCGATGTGCGCGCGGGTCATGCCGACCATGTCGACGTAACCGCCCTCGAGAATGCGCGTGGCCTGGTTCGGGTCCTTGATGTTCTGCGCATGCAGCACCGGCGCTTTCACCACTTCCTTGATCCCGGCCGCCAGATGCAGGAAGGGCTCCGGTGGATAACTCATGTTGGGGATCACGTTGGCCAGGGTGTTGTGGGTATCACAACCCGAACCCACCACGCCGATGAAGTCGATCATGCCGGTGTCGTCGTAGTACTTGGCGATCTGTTTCATGTCCTCGTGGGACAAGCCATCCGGGTGGAACTCGTCACCGCACAGACGGATGCCGACACAGAAATCATCGCCGACTTCCTTGCGCACAGCCTTGAGCACTTCCAGACCGAAACGCATGCGGTTCTCGAAGCTGCCGCCCCATTCGTCGGTGCGCTTGTTGACGCGCGGACTCCAGAACTGGTCGATCATGTGCTGGTGCACGGCGGACAGTTCAACGCCGTCCAGACCACCGGCCTTGGCCCGCGCCGCCGCAGTGGCGTAGTTGCCGATCACCCGCCAGATTTCTTCCGGCTCGATGGTTTTGCAGGTCGCACGGTGAACCGGCTCACGGATGCCCGACGGTGACAGCAGGGTCGGCCAATGCTCGCCGTCCCAGCGCGAGCGACGGCCCATGTGGGTAATCTGGATCATGATCTTGGCGCCATGCTTGTGCATGGCATCGGCCAGATTCTGGAAGTGCGGGATGATCCGGTCGTCCGCCAGGTTGACCGATTTCCACCAGCCTTGCGGACTGTCGATGGCCACGCTGGAGGAGCCACCGCAAATCGCCAGGCCGATGCCGCCCTTGGCTTTCTCTTCGTAATATTTGACGTAGCGGTCGGTGGTCATGCCGCCGTCGGTCGCGTAGACCTCGGCGTGCGCGGTGCTGAGCACGCGGTTGCGGATGGTCAGTTTGCCGATCTGGATCGGCTGGAACATTGCTTCGAAAGCCATGGCGGGTTCCTCGACTTACAACGGCTTGACGGTAAACAGGCCGTCTTCGTGGCCCTCTTCGGAGCCACCGTAGACTTGCTCGGCGACGGTGCGAATCTTGCTGCCGCGAGCCTCAAGAATCTGATCCATGGCCCCGGCAAACCAACCGGTGAACATGTAGTCGACCTTGCGCCCGACCTTGCCGTAGACGTAGACGAACGCCGAGTGCTCGAGCTTGACGCTGGCGGTGCCTTTGTCGAGGTCGATGTCCTGGATCTTGAACAGGCCCCAGCCGCGTTGCGACAGGCGCTTCATGTAGTGTTCGAACACCGCGACGCCTTCCAGGCCGTGGCATTCAGCTTCTTTTTCACACCAGTGCCACGCGGATTTGTAGCCGGCCTTGTAGAGGATTTCGGCATAGGCTTCAGCGCCCAAAACCTCTTCGATGCCCATGTGGTTGTTGACGAAAAAGTGGCGCGGCACGTAGAGCATTGGCAGGGCGTCTGAGGTCCAGACACCGGTCTCGCTGTCGACTTCGATTGGCAATTGCGGGGCGATCTTGGCCATGGAAACTTAACTCCAGAAAAATTTGTGTGTTGCCCTCGGCGCGGACGGCCGGGGGAAAGGATTCAGAAGTGCGGTGGCTTATTCGCCCCAGACGTCCTTCAGGACGTTCACCCAGTTCTCGCCCATGATCTTGCGCACCACGCGCTCGGAGTGGCCGCGTTTGAGCAGGGTTTCGGTCAGGTTCGGGAACTCGCCGACGGTGCGGATGCCCAGCGGGTTGATGATCTTGCCGAAGCTGGTCAGACGGCGGGCGTAGCCCTTGTCGTGGGTCAGGTATTCGAAGAAGTCCTGACCATGGCCCTGGGTGAAGTCGGTGCCGATGCCGATGGAATCTTCGCCGACGATGTTCATCACGTATTCGATGGCTTCGGCGTAGTCGTCGATGGTCGAATCGATGCCCTTGGCAAGGAACGGCGCAAACATGGTCACGCCGACGAAACCACCGTGGTCGGCAATGAACTTGAGTTCTTCATCGGACTTGTTGCGCGGGTGCTCTTTAAGCCCCGACGGCAGGCAGTGGGAGTAGCAGACCGGTTTTTTCGATTCGAGGATGACTTCCTCGGAGGTCTTGGAACCGACGTGGGACAGGTCGCACATCACGCCGACGCGGTTCATCTCGGCGACGATCTCGCGACCAAAACCCGACAGGCCGCCGTCACGCTCGTAGCAACCGGTGCCGACCAGGTTCTGGGTGTTGTAGCACATCTGCACGATGCCGACGCCGAGCTGCTTGAACACCTCGACATAGCCAATCTGATCTTCGAACGCGTGGGCATTCTGGAAGCCGAAGAGGATGCCGGTTTTGCCCTGCTCCTTGGCTTTGCGGATGTCGGCCGTGGTGCGCACGGGCATCACCAGGTCGCTGTTTTCGCGGATCAGTTTCTGGCTGGCAGCAATGTTGTTCACGGTCGCCTGAAAGCCTTCCCACACCGACACCGTGCAGTTGGCCGCCGTCAGACCGCCCTTGCGCATGTCTTCGAACAGCTCGCGGTTCCATTTGGCAATGATCAGACCGTCGATAACGATGCTGTCGGCGTGTAATTCGGCTGGGCTCATCAGGCGTCCCCTTATTGGCAATTCATGCGCCGAATCGTCTGCCGGCGCTTTGGGGCCAGCATATGCCTCGGTGCCCGGGCGACCGGGTGCAAAAACGACAGGGGAATTGCCGAAAGCGTCAATCCGCGACAAAGGGTCACTAACCGCCCCGAACGGCCACCTGTTCAAGCCTGCTCGCTTAAGCCAGAATCTGGCGCATCTTGCAAACACCACTGGATAAGAGCGGCGACATCAATGAAATCGATCTTCCTGGCTTTGGCCCTGATTGCGACCGGCGTACACGCCGCCGAAGAGTCCGACAACAACCCGTGCGACGCCGTCGAAAACGACATCCAGACCCTGGAATGCTCGACCTACAGCCGCACCACCGCCGAAGACCTGCTCAAGGACAACTACGCCAACCTCACCGAACGCATGCAAACGGCGTACGGCAAGAACGCCGCGCAACTGGCCGACATCACCGCCAAACTCAAAACCGCCCAGCAGCAGTGGCTGAAGACGCGGGATGCAGATTGCGCGGTGGAGGCTTTCCCGGCGACGGCGGGCAGCAAGGCGTTCAAGATTGCGCAAAATGACTGCGTGGCGCGGATGAGTGATGAACGGTCGGAGTTTTTGGAGTCGATTGGGCAGGAGTAATTCTGGAAGTTCGGCAACATGCCGACAAACGTTGTGGATTGGCCGACTGGAAAATATAAGTAAAGATTCGAATATCTTATAAAAGACTTATATTCCCAGCGCCATGAATCAATCTGCCGACATCCAAATCATCAACGATGCCGAGGGCAACCCCGCCTTCGTAGTAATTCCCTACGCTCAATACGTCGCACAGAAAATGCAGCCCGATCTGATCCCGCATGAGGTGGTCAGTCGAATGGTCGACGGGGCGACACCGATCCGTGCCTGGCGCGAACACCTGAACCTGACTCAGGAAGAAGTGGCGAAACGTCTGGGAATTTCCCAGCCGGCGTTCGCTCAACAAGAAACAGTAGCGAAGCCACGCAAGGCAACCCGCGAGAAAATTGCAGCAGCGTATGGCATCACGCCCAATCAGCTTGAGTTGTAGGCTGGCCTCTTCATTCAAAGGAATTCCCATGAACATCTGCGGCATCGAAATCAAAGGCAGCGAAGCGATCATCGCCGTGGCCGCTCTCGACGGTTCGGTCCTGAGCCACGTTGCTCTTGCCACCAAGAAGATCGCCCTCGACGACGATGACGAAGCGGCCAACGTGAAGCTGTTCGCCGCGCAGGTAGCGTCGTTTGTGCGCGAACATTCGATTGACCGGATTGCGATCAAGAAGCGCAGCAAGAAGGGCGAGTTTGCCGGTGGGCCAACGACGTTCAAGATCGAGGGTGTGTTTCAGTTGTTGGATGGTTGTGAAGTGACGTTGTTGTCGCCACAGACGATCAATGCGCAGGCCAAGAAGCACAACTTCGAGCTGCCGGGGACGCTGAACAAATATCAGCATGAGGCTTATAAAGCCGCGTGTTCGGCGCTGCTCAAGAAGTAACCCGTTCATCCCGGCACAGAGGATCAAAATGTGGGAGCGGGCTTGCTCGCGAAGAGGGCGTGTCAGTCGACTGCATTGTTGAATGACACACCGCATTCGCGAGCAAGCCCGCTCCCACATGGGTGTTGTGTGCATCCGTTCAGGCCTGGGCGGTATGCCGGTCTTCGCGGGGGCAGCGGGCGAATTTTGCCCGGTAGCTGCGGGTGAAATAGGACGGCGATTCAAACCCGCAGGCGATGCTCACTTCCAGCACGCTCATGTCGGTCTGGCGCAACAACTGCTGGGCCTTTTCCAGCCTTAATCGCAGGTAGAAATTGCTCGGCGTGTCGTTCAGATGCAGCCGAAACAAGCGCTCCAATTGCCGGCGCGTCACCTTGATCGATTCCGCCAACGCCAACGTGGTCAGCGGCGGTTCGCTGTGTTGTTCCATCTCGCCAATCACCTGAACCAGTTTCTTGTTGTTGATCCCGTAACGCGTGGCGACTTCCATGCGCTGGTGATCTTTGCGCGGACGAATGCGCCCCAGCACGAATTGTTCGCTGACCTGAATTGCCAGTTGCGGGCCATGGGCCTGAGCGATGAGATCGAGCATTAAATCGATGGACGCCGTACCGCCCGCCGAGGTGATGCGCCGACGGTCGATCTCGAACAGCTCCTGGGTCACGCTGAGCTGTGGATAAGATTCCTTGAAGGCGTCAATGGCTTCCCAGTGCAGGGTCAGGCGGTGGCCATCGAGCAGGCCCGCCTCAGCCAGAACGAAGCTGCCGGTGTCGATGGCGCCGAGGGTGACGCCTTCGTTGTCCAGCCGTCGCAGCCAATGTTCAAGCGTCGGCGTGGCGAACTTCAGAGGTTCGAACCCGGCCACCACCCATAACGTCGCGCCTTTCTTCAGCGGTTCCAGCGCCGCGTCGGCGTTGACCGACATGCCGTTGCTCGCCAGTACCGCCCCGCCATCGGCGCTCAGCACATGCCAGCGGTACAACTCGCCGCGAAAGCGGTTGGCGACCCGCAGCGGTTCGATTGCCGAGATAAAGCCGATGGCGGAGAACCCCGGCATCAGCAAGAAGTAGAAATCCTGAGACATGGGCGCACTCGATTCGCGGGTAACGAGAGGAAGGGTAGCGTGGCTCGTTGATACGCCGATTGTCGTCGTCGTTCAAGCGCGCAGGTCGCTACAGTGCAAGTGCCTGTCGCCGTAGTGCGCTTTGACGGGGGCGTTGCTGCGTAACTTTGCATCACCGGCGCAACAGACGCCGGAACTCACAATAAACAACCTGCCGAGGAACCCGACATGAAACGACTGATCAGCAGCTGCGTTCTTGCACTCAGCGGTACCGCTTTCTTGAGCGCCAGCGTCGTGGCCGCCGAACCCGCGTCTTGCCAGAACGTGCGCATGGGCGTGGTCAACTGGACCGACGTGATCGCCACCAGTGCCATGACCCAGGTCCTGCTCGACGGCCTCGGCTACAACACCAAACAAACCAGCGCGTCCCAGCAAATCATCTTCGCCGGGATTCGCGACCAGCGTCTGGACCTGTTCCTTGGCTACTGGAACCCGCTGATGACCCAGACCATCACCCCGTTCGTCGACGCCAACCAGGTCAAAGTCCTTGACGCTCCAAGCCTCAAAGACGCGCGCGCCACCCTCGCCGTGCCGACGTATCTGGCTGACAAGGGCCTGAAAACCTTCGCCGACATCGCCAAGTTCGAGAAGGAACTGGGCGGCAAGATCTACGGCATCGAACCGGGTTCGGGCGCCAACACGCAGATCAAGGCGATGATCGCCAAAAACCAGTTCGGCCTCGGCAAGTTCCAGTTGGTTGAGTCCAGTGAAGCGGGAATGCTCGCCGCCGTCGATCGCGCCGTGCGTCGCAAGGAAGCCGTGGTGTTCTTCGGCTGGGCGCCGCACCCGATGAACGTCAACGTCAAGATGACCTACCTCACCGGCAGCGATGACGCGCTCGGCCCGAACGAGGGCATGGCCACCGTTTGGACC
Source organism: Pseudomonas baetica (assembly GCF_019733355.1). GTDB lineage: Bacteria > Pseudomonadota > Gammaproteobacteria > Pseudomonadales > Pseudomonadaceae > Aquipseudomonas > Aquipseudomonas baetica_A. The sequence goes on from NZ_JAIHLQ010000012.1 coordinate 138,517, forward strand.
GTCACCGCGCCGAAATACGCCGAACAGTGCCCGAACATCGGTCGCCTGCTGAGCAATCTGACGTTCACCGCTGAAGACGAGAGCCGGATGATGCAACCGCTGCTCGATCACAAGGACGCCTTCGAGTCGGCCAAGCAGTGGCTCAAGGATCACCCGGCAGACAAACAGCGCTGGCTCGAAGGTGTGACCACTTTCGACGGCAAACCGGCGGCCGAAAACCTGCAACTGACCCGCAAATAAAGCCCCCCTGAATCACCGTTTCGCAGCCCGCAAAGGGCTGCGAACAGCCCCATCACGCCTGAAGGAAACCGCCTCATGAACCACGACGTCATCATCACCTGCGCACTCACCGGTGCTGGCGACACGACCGCCAGGAGCCCCCACGTACCGGTCACCCCGAAACAGATTGCTGCCGCCGCCGTGGAAGCGGCCAAGGCCGGCGCCACCGTTGTGCACTGTCACGTCCGCGATCCGCAGACCGGCAAATTCAGCCGCGACGTGGCGCTGTACCGCGAAGTGATGGAGCGCATCCGCGAGGCGGACGTCGACATCATCGTCAATCTCACCGCCGGCATGGGTGGCGACCTGGAAATCGGCGCGGGCGAGAAGCCGATGGAGTTCGGCCCGAACACCGATCTGGTTGGCCCGCTGACTCGCCTGGCTCACGTTGAAGAGCTGCTGCCGGAAATCTGCACCCTCGATTGCGGCACCCTGAACTTCGGCGACGGCGACACCATTTATGTCTCCACCCCGGCACAACTGCGCGCCGGCGCCAAACGCATCACCGAGTTGGGCGTGAAAGCGGAGCTGGAAATTTTCGACACCGGTCACCTGTGGTTCGCCAAACAGATGATCAAGGAAGGTTTGCTCGATAACCCGCTGTTCCAGCTATGCCTGGGCATTCCGTGGGGCGCGCCGGCCGACACCACCACCATGAAAGCCATGGTCGACAACCTGCCGGCGGACGCGGTGTGGGCTGGGTTTGGTATCGGCCGGATGCAGATGCCAATGGCCGCGCAAGCGGTGCTGCTGGGTGGCAACGTGCGGGTCGGGCTGGAAGACAACCTGTGGCTGGACAAAGGCGTGCTGGCGACCAACGGTCAACTGGTCGAACGCGCCACCGAGATACTCAGCCGCTTAGGCGCCCGGGTCCTGACCCCGGCCGAGGGCCGGAAAAAAATGGGCCTGACCCAGCGCGGATAAATCATCACTCATTTCCCCCCTGTGGGAGCGGGCTTGCTCGCGAAGGCGATGGCTCTGCCCATAACGATGCGTCGGCTGTACCGGCCTCTTCGCGAGCAAGCCCGCGCCCACAGGTTTCTACGAATTATTCAGGATGTGACCATGAGCTTTATCACCGAAATCAAAACCTTCGCCGCCCTGGGCAGCGGTGTTATCGGCAGCGGCTGGGTCGCCCGCGCCCTCGCCCACGGCCTCGATGTCGTGGCCTGGGATCCGGCGCCCGGCGCTGAAGCGGCGCTGCGCAAACGCGTGGCCAATGCCTGGGGTGCGCTGGAGAAAAACGGCCTGGCGCCGGGCGCGTCGCAGGATCGTCTGCGCTTTGTCGCGACCATCGAAGAATGCGTGCGCGATGCCGATTTCATTCAGGAAAGCGCCCCGGAACGGCTGGAACTGAAACTGGAGTTGCACAGCAAAATCAGCGCAGCGGCCAAGCCCAACGCGTTGATCGGCTCCAGTACCTCGGGCCTGCTGCCCAGTGAGTTCTACGAGAGCTCGACCCACCCGGAGCGCTGCGTGGTGGGCCACCCGTTCAACCCGGTTTACCTGTTGCCGTTGGTGGAAGTGGTCGGCGGCAAACACACCTCGCCCGAGGCCGTGCAGGCGGCAATGAACGTCTACGAATCCCTCGGCATGCGCCCGTTGCATGTGCGCAAGGAAGTGCCGGGGTTCATCGCCGACCGTTTGCTCGAAGCGCTGTGGCGCGAGGCGCTGCACCTAGTCAACGATGGTGTGGCGACCACCGGCGAGATCGATGACGCGATTCGTTTTGGCGCCGGTTTGCGCTGGTCGTTCATGGGCACGTTTTTGACTTATACGTTGGCCGGTGGCGATGCCGGGATGCGCCACTTCATGTCGCAGTTCGGCCCGGCGTTGCAGTTGCCGTGGACGTACCTGCCGGCACCGGAGCTGACCGAAAAATTGATCGATGACGTGGTCGACGGCACCCGCGAGCAGCTTGGCGAGCGCAGCATTTCGGCACTGGAGCGCTATCGTGATGATTGCCTGCTGGCGGTGCTGGAGGCGGTGAGGACTACCAAGGAGAAGCATGGAATGAGTTTCAGCGAATAATCCTTGCTCAACAGTTCCGGCCCCTTCGCGAGCAAGCCCGCTCCCACAGATGACCGCATTCCCATGTGGGAGCGGGTTTGCTCGCGAAGACGGCAGCCCAGCCACTATCAATGTTGGATCTGACACCATGCCCACCCTCACCACCTACCAAACCCGCATCATCCCCGACTGGGTCGACTACAACGGCCACCTTCGCGACGCCTTCTACCTGCTGATCTTCAGCTACGCCACCGACGCCCTGATGGACCGCCTCGGCATGGACAGCAACCACCGCGAAGCCAGCGGCCACTCGTTGTTCACCCTGGAACTTCACCTCAATTACCTGCACGAAGTGAAGCTCGACACCGACGTCGAAGTACGCACGCAAATCATCGGTCACGACAGCAAACGTCTGCATCTCTATCACAGCCTGCATAAAGTCGGTGAAGACCAGGAGCTGGCCGGCAACGAGCAAATGTTGCTCCACGTCGACCTCGCCGGCCCGCGCTCGGCACCGTTCAGCGCAGATACCCAAAGCCACCTGCAAGCCATCGTCGCCGAGCAGGCCGACCTGCCCGCTCCGGCTTACCTCGGCCGCGTCATCGCCCTGCCACCGGCCCGGTAAAACCCACTATCAAGCGAGATGAGTGTTTGCTGCGCAGATCGGTTTCGCTGACGGACAGGCAAAAAAAGCCCCGATACAAGCCGTGACAGGATCGGGGCTGAGGGTACTGTTGAGGAGCTGCCGTGCGAGGGTGACCAAACCGTCGTGTTGCAAGCTGAAGCCAGTTTGCCCACTCCCTTTGACAACGAGTTAGCCGAAAACGACCCGTTCATAGTCGTAGCAGCCACTGCAACAAATCGCCCTTGCCGTCCCTCCCCTTGCCTACCAGAATCGAGTGACGACCTCCGTTGCTGAAGAAGGATTCGCCTCATGATGTTTGCCGATTTGATCGATCAGGAAGACCTGTTGGGACAGCTCAAGGCATTGGGATTACAGGTGCCGATCGGCTCGACAGCCGAGCAGGCATGTGAATTCGCAGTGCTGGGTCTGGACGATGCTCGGGCATTCGAATTGCGCAAAATGGTCAAGGATATGTACACCAGCGGTGCCAGCATCCAGCCCGCTGTGCGCCAGGCGATCGATAAACAGTTGTTGCCGGCATTGGCGCACTACCAACAGACCCACAGCGCCTGAACAAGCCAATCGCCAGCAGGCTGGCTCCCACAGTTTTTGTGTCTGACCACATTTTTGTGATCGACATCCATCCTGTGGGAGCTCGCCTGCTGGCGAAGAACGATGGCTCGGTTTACAGCCTTACGCTGGCAAACGTCGACTCATTGCGCGCCTGACTCAACGCCGACATCGGCCCCGACAGCGGCGACAGCACCATCGCCTGCGGCAACTGCATCATCGCCACCTGCTGGGTGGTGTTGGAGCCGACGCGCTCGTCACGCGGCGGAATGCCGAAGTATTCGCGGTAGCACTTGGAGAAGTGCGGCGTTGAGACGAAACCACACACCGAAGCCACTTCGATGATCGACATCGGCGTCTGCTTGAGCAGTTGCCGGGCACGAATCAAACGCAGCTTGAGGTAGTAACGCGACGGCGAGCAGTGCAGGTATTTCTGGAACAACCGCTCGAGCTGACGACGGGACACGGCGACATACACCGCCAGCTCGTCGAGGTCGATCGGTTCCTCAAGGTTGGCCTCCATCAGCGCGACGATTTCCTGCAGCTTCGGCTGGTTGGTGCCGAGCATGTGCTTGAGCGGCACGCGCTGGTGATCCTGTTCGTTGCGGATGCGCTCATAGACGAACATTTCCGAGATCGCGGCGGACAGTTCACGGCCGTGATCGCGGCTGATCAGGTGCAGCATCATGTCCAGCGGCGCGGTGCCGCCGGAGCTGGTGAAGCGGTTGCGGTCGAGGGTGAACAAGCGAGTGCTCATGGCTACACGCGGGAAAGCTTCCTGCATTGCCGCCAGGCATTCCCAGTGCACGCTGCAATCGAAACCGTCGAGCAGCCCGGCGCATGCCAAGGCCCAACTGCCGGTGCATACGGCACCCAGACGACGCGACTGACGTGCCTGGCTTTGCAGCCAGGAGACGTGTTCACGGGTCACGGTGCGCTGGATACCGACACCGCCACAAACAATCACGGTGTCCAGAGGAGGCGCTTTGTGCATCGAGGCGTCGGGCGTGATTTGCAGACCGTCACTGGCCCACACCTGGCCGCCATCGACGGTGAGGGTGCTCCAGCGAAACAGTTCACGACCGGACAATTGGTTGGCCATGCGCAGCGGCTCAACCGCAGAGGCCAGGGAAATCAGCGTGAAATTGTCCAGCAGCAGAAAGCCGATGGATTGAGGCGCACGGTTCTGGGGTTGAGCCCCTGAGTTGAACGACGTCATCGCGGTATCTCCTCACACAAAGCGGGTGAAGGCCTCAGGCGGAGGCTCTTGTTTTTGCCGACGCTCTCGAGTGGGAGACGGGCTTTGTTATGACAGAGCAATTGCCATGCCTAAAATTGAATGGCCGTTCAATAACTCCTGAAAACGACGTCACGACGTGTCTATATGAGACGTCAGACGATAGGTGTTTTGAAGTGCCATCAGCGAGGGTGAAAGCTCTGCCCCGTTGCCTGTGAGCAGATCGGTATCACTTGTGGGAACGGGGCTGCGCGCCGTTGGCAAGGAGTGTCACCACAGGCACAGGTGACGGACGGTAGGGTGTGCTGATTGCCTGTTACAGGTGGGAAAGACTCTTATCTGATTGCGACGCGCTAAAAGGTGGCGTCTTGAATTATGCGTGTTCACTTAGCGAGCAGTTTTGACTGGTCTGGCCCCTTCGCGAGCAGGCTCGCTCCCACATTTGGAATGCATGCTCCTGTGGGAGCGAGCCTGCTCGCGAAGAACTCACCTCGGTGTCACTGATTCAGCACTCAACCGCACTGACCGCCAAACCACCGCGCGAGGTCTCTTTATATTTGTCATGCATGTCGGCACCGGTATCACGCATGGTGCGGATCACCCGGTCCAGCGAGATGAAGTGCTGACCATCGCCACGCAACGCCATTTGCGCGGCGTTGATCGCCTTCACCGCCGCAATCGCATTGCGCTCGATGCATGGCACCTGGACGAGGCCGCCCACCGGATCGCAGGTCAAACCGAGGTTATGTTCCAGGCCGATTTCCGCCGCGTTGCACAATTGCTCAGGCGAAGCGCCAAGAATCTCCGCCAGCCCCGCCGCCGCCATCGCGCAGGCCGACCCGACCTCGCCCTGACAACCGACTTCGGCACCGGAAATCGACGCATTCTTCTTGCACAGAATCCCCACCGCCGCCGCCGCCAGAAAGTAGTCGACCACGTTGGCGTCGGTGACCGCTTCGCTGAACTTCATAAAGTAGTGCAGCACCGCCGGAATGATCCCCGCCGCACCGTTGGTCGGCGCCGTGACCATGCGCCCGCCCGCCGCGTTCTCTTCATTCACGGCAAGGGCGAACAGGTTGACCCACTCCATCGCGCTCAGCGTCGAGCCGATCACGTTGGGCTTGTTCAATTCCTGCAGGCTGCGATGCAACTTCGCCGCACGCCGACGCACATTCAATCCCCCGGGCAGGATGCCTTCGTGCTTGAGGCCTTGTTCGACGCAATCTTGCATCGCTCGCCAGAGTTTCATCAGCCCGGCGCGGATTTCCTCTTCGCTGCGCCAGACCTTTTCGTTGGCCATCATCAAGTCGGCGACGCGCAAGTTGTGTTGCTTGCACAGCGCCAACAACTCCACGGCACTGGAGAAGTCATAGGGCAGTTCGGTGCGATCCAGATCCACCACACCGCTGCAGGCTTGCGCCTCATCCACGACAAAGCCGCCACCGACCGAGTAATAGGTGTCGCGATGCAGGGTAGCGCCATCACCTTCGGCGATCAGCGTCATGGCATTGGGGTGGAAAGGCAGGTTCTCTTCGATCAGACGCATGTCCCGGGCCCAGACAAAGGGCACCGTCAGGCGACCGTCCAGCAAGAGCGTATCGGTTTCGCGTAGCGCCTGGATGCGCGGGCCAATCTGTGCGGGATCGATTGCATCAGGCCATTCGCCCATCAATCCCATGATCACCGCGTTGTCGCTGCCATGGCCGATACCCGTGGCCGACAGCGATCCATAAAGCTGAACTTCGACACGCCGAACGTCATCGAGCAGGGCCTTTTCTCGCAGGCTTTGCACGAACAGAGCAGCGGCGCGCATCGGGCCCACAGTATGGGAACTGGAAGGGCCAATGCCGATTTTAAACAGGTCGAAAACGCTGATTGCCATGGGCGAATATCTCAAGTTCAAACACGTCCCGACACGGCTGCGCCGGGCGGCGCAGCAGCTACGCTTGACGCCGGTATTCCCACATCTTCCGGTTTTTGCCGTAAGGTTGACGTCTGACACCGACGTAGTCTTGTCCACTAACGCCGTGTGTCGGTGAGGCTCTATCCACTCGCTTTTTGGTGGCCCAGGGAGCCGCCAATGGGTGGAAAAAAGCTGTAAGCGACGTTACCGACACTAGATGCGACCACGCCTGTACTGGATGCGACCCTACCTGTAGGCGTCCGATATGCACTGGTACATGATCATTTACGACTTGATTGCAAGGCTGCGTGTCAGAACACGTTTCACGCACCTACCGACCGCAACATTCATAAGTGCGGGTATCCCGTCGGAACACCGCCCAAAAAACACTCAGGAGTCCCCCCATGAAAGGTTCCCCCTCGTTGTTGTTGGCCGCCATGCTCAGTCTTCCTCTTCTGGCCCAGGCTTCAGAACCGGAACAATGCAGCACCGTCAACTTCTCCGATGTCGGCTGGACCGATATCACCGTGACAACCGCCACCACCAGCGTCGTACTCGACGCACTGGGGTATAAAACCAAGACCACCATGATTTCCGTACCGGTGACCTACAAGTCCCTGGCCGACGGCAAGAACATGGACATTTTCCTCGGCAACTGGATGCCGACCATGGAAAACGACATCAAGGCCTACCGCGATGCCGGTACCGTGGACGTCGTGCGCACCAACCTCAAGGGCGCCAAATACACCCTCGCTGTGCCGCAAGCCCTGTACGACAAAGGTCTGCATGACTTTGCCGACATCGCCAAATTCAAGAAAGAACTCGACGGCAAGATCTACGGCATCGAGCCAGGCAACGACGGCAACCGTCTGATCCAGAGCATGATCGACAAAAACGCTTTCGGCCTGAAAGACGCCGGTTTCAAAGTCGTGGAATCCAGCGAAGCGGGGATGCTGTCGCAGGTCGACCGCGCCCAGAGACGTGACACCTCTGTCGTGTTCCTGGGCTGGGCACCCCATCCGATGAACAAACGCTTTCACATTCAATACCTGACCGGGGGCGATGACTTCTTCGGCCCGGATTTCGGCGCCGCCACCGTGGCCACCAACACCCGCAAGGGCTATGTCGAAGAGTGCAGCAATGTCGGCCAGTTGCTGAAGAACCTGGAGTTCACCGTCGACATGGAAAGTGAGCTGATGGGCAATGTCCTCGACGACAAGATGAAGCCCGAAGCAGCAGCCAAAGCCTGGCTGAAAAAGAACCCACAGGTGCTCGATACCTGGCTCGCTGGCGTGACCACCATTGACGGTAAACCAGGCCTTGCGGCCGTGAAAGCCAAGCTCGCGCAGTAACCGCCTTATGCCGGGCGAGTGCGCTCGCCCGGACTGTTTATTCCTTGCATGCGGACGTTCACTACCATGCTGATTGATCAGAAAATACCTTTAGGCCAGTACATCGCGGGTTTCGTTGAATGGTTGACCGACCACGGCGCCAATACATTCGACGCAATCGCCGTGACACTGGAAACGATGATCCACGGCGTGACGTTTGCGCTCACCTGGTTCAACCCTTTTGTCTTGATCGGCCTCATCGCCGTGCTCGCCCATTTCATCCAGCGCAAATGGGGACTGACTGCTTTTGTGATTGCGTCCTTCCTGCTGATCCTCAATCTGGGGTACTGGCAGGAAACCATGGAAACCCTCGCCCAGGTCATGTTCGCGACCCTGGTCTGCGTGGTCATCGGCGTGCCGTTGGGTATCGTCGCCGCGCACAAACCGATGTTCTACACATTGATGCGTCCGGTTCTCGATCTGATGCAGACCGTACCCACCTTCGTTTACCTCATTCCTACCCTGACCCTCTTCGGGCTGGGTGTGGTGCCGGGCCTGATCTCCACGGTGGTATTCGCCATCGCTGCGCCGATCCGCCTGACCTACCTGGGCATCCGCGATGTCCCGCAAGAACTGATGGACGCCGGCAAGGCCTTCGGCTGCTCGCGTCGCCAATTGCTTTCACGGATTGAACTGCCTCACGCCATGCCGAGCATCGCTGCCGGCATCACCCAGTGCATCATGCTGTCGCTGTCGATGGTGGTGATCGCTGCACTGGTAGGCGCCGACGGACTCGGCAAACCGGTGGTCAACGCACTGAACACTGCTGATATCGCCCTGGGCTTCGAAGCAGGCCTGGCGATCGTACTGCTGGCGATCATGCTCGACCGTATCTGCAAACAGCCCGAAGCCAAAGCAGGGGGTGACGCATGAGCATCATTCGCTTCGAAGACGTCGACGTAATTTTCTCCAAGGACCCGCGCGAGGCACTCAAGCTGCTGGATGAGGGCATGACCCGCAACGAGATCCTGAAAAAGACCGGGCAGATCGTCGGCGTGGAAAAGGCCAGCCTCGACATCAACAAAGGCGAAATCTGCGTGCTGATGGGCCTGTCCGGCTCCGGCAAGTCGAGCCTGCTGCGTTGCATCAACGGCCTCAACACCGTGAGCCGCGGCAAGCTGTTCGTCGAGCACGAAAACCGTCAGATCGATATCGCATCCTGCACCCCCGCCGAACTGAAAATGATGCGCACCAAACGCATCGCCATGGTGTTCCAGAAGTTCGCACTGATGCCGTGGCTGACGGTTCGCGAGAACATCAGCTTTGGTCTGGAAATGCAGGGCCGACCGGAAAAGGAACGCAGGAAACTGGTCGACGAAAAACTGGAACTGGTAGGTTTGACCCAATGGCGCAACAAGAGGCCTGACGAACTCTCCGGCGGCATGCAGCAGCGCGTCGGCCTTGCTCGTGCACTGGCGATGGACGCCGACATTCTGCTGATGGACGAACCGTTTTCGGCACTCGACCCGCTGATCCGCCAAGGCCTGCAGGATGAACTGCTGGAACTGCAACGCAAGTTGAACAAGACCATCGTCTTCGTCAGCCACGACCTCGATGAGGCGCTGAAACTGGGCAGCCGCATCGCGATCATGAAGGACGGTCGCATCGTCCAGTACAGCGTGCCGGAAGAGATCGTGCTGAACCCGGCGGATGACTATGTGCGTACCTTCGTGGCGCACACCAATCCGCTCAACGTGCTGTGCGGGCGCAGCCTGATGCGCACGCTGGATAACTGCAAACGCATCAACGGTTCGGTGTGCCTGGACCCGGGCGACGACTCGTGGCTGGATCTGGCCGAGGGCAACACCATCAAAGGCGCGCGGCAGAACGGCTCGACACTCAACCTGCAGAACTGGGCACCGGGGCAAGCGGTTGAAGCGCTGGAGCGCAAACCGACGCTGGTGGACTCCAATATCGGCATGCGTGACGCCTTGCAGATTCGTTATCAGACGGGCAACAAACTGGTGCTGCACGATAACAATCAGGTCGTAGGGATTCTCGGTGACAGCGAGTTGTATCACGCGTTGCTGGGCAAGAACCTGGGGTAATAATCCCGGACACAAAAACGCCGCGAGAGGATCGCGGCGTTTTTGTTTATCAGGGAGTCAGGTCAAACCGTGTTGTGGCTGATGGCCCTTTCGCGAGCAAGCCCGCTCCCACAGTTGAAATGCATGCCAATGTGGGAGCGAGCCTGCTCGCGAAGAAGGCGACGCGGTGCTTCAGACAGAAACACCACGCCACTTGCTGTTTAGCTGTACACCCGGCCAAGGAGCTGCCGATGGCTTTCAAACTGATCGAGCACATCCCGCGTGATCTGATCCTGCGTGAAGCCCATCAGGTCGTAATCCTGGCTGCCGCTTTGCAGATACACCTCGGCGCGGTAGAAACGCTGACGTGCCTCTTCAGACGCCACCGATTCGGTAGGGGTTGCGAGGTAACCGTCCAGACTCACTTCGTAAACGAAAGGGTTGCTCTCTTCCATCTCGATGCGCACGCCCATGCAGCGCTTGGATTTACCCAGCAGCGTTTGCACTTCCAGCCCCTGAGCACGCATTTGCGCAGCAGCGTTTTCCAGCGCAGGGCTGACTTGCTTGTCCATGAAACGCTGCACCACCGACTGGCTCGGTTGCAGGTCCAGCTGAGTCAGACGCTCGCTGAAACCCCGACGACCACGTTCGGCCAGTTGCGCTTGCTCCTCTTCGATCAGCACGTCCTGACGCATTGCCTTGTGCAGGCCGAACATGAAGAACACCAGCACCACCGAGAACGGCAGACCGGCCAGCACCACCATCGTTTGCATGGCTTCGAAGTTACCGGCGAACAGCAGACCGACGGTCACCAGAGTGATCACCACCGACCAGAAGATCCGCAGCCAATGCGGCGCATCTTCATCGACGTTGCCGCCCTTGCAGGACAGGTTGGCCATCATCACCGCACCAGAGTCGGCCGGGGTCAGGAACAGCACGAAACCAACGAAGATCGACACACCGATGACGATTTTCGACGCCGGATAGTGCTCAAGCAATTGATAGATCGCCATCGACGGCTGTTCCAGCGCCGTCTTCCCGAGCTCAACCGCCCCATGGTTCATCACCAGATCCAGCGCCGAGTTGCCGAAGATCGACAGCCAGGCCAGCGTGAAGCCCAGCGGAATCAGGAGCACGCCGGCGACCAGTTCACGCACGGTACGCCCACGGGAGATACGCGCGATGAACATGCCTACAAATGGCGCCCAGGAAATCCACCAGGCCCAGTAGAACAGCGTCCACAGGCCCAACCAGCGGTCAGACTTGGCGCTGTCGCCTTCATAGACGTACAGGTCGAACGTCTTCAGCACCGCGCCGTTGAGGTAGTCGCCGATGTTCTGCACAAAGCCGTTGAGCAAGTGCAACGTCGGGCCGAACAGCAGGACGAAAATCAGCAGACCGCTGAACAGCACGATGTTCAGGTTGGACAGACGACGGATACCGTTTTCCACACCGGACACGGCAGCGATGGTCGCCACGGTGCTCATCACGATGATCACGATCAGCAGGTTAGTGTTGCTGTGTTCCATGCCGAACAGGTTTTCAAGGCCCGAGGACACTTGCAGCGAACCAATCCCCAGGTTCGTCACCAGGCCCAGCAGGGTCACGAACATGCCGAAGCCGTCCACCGCGTGACCGGCCGCGCCTTTGACCCAACGCTCGCCGACCAACGGATACAGCGCCGAACGCAGGGCCAGCGGTTGGTTATGACGGTAGGCAAAGTAAGCCACGGCCAGGCCGACCAATGCATAGATCGCCCAGCCGTGCAGGCCCCAGTGCAGGAACGTCAGTTGCACCGCCTGACGCGCCGCCATGTTGGTGGCGGCCACGCCTTCCAGCGGATTGAAGTAGTGATCCAGCGGCTCGGACGCGCCGAAATACAGCAGCGAAATACCGATACCCGACGAGAACAGCATCCCCGCCCAAGCGCCGTAACTGAAGTCCGGGGTGTCGTCCTTGCTGCCCAGTTTGAGTTTTCCGTAGGAGGAGAACGCCAGGCCCACCACAAACACCAGGTAAGCGGCGATCACCACCATGTAGTACCAGCCGAAGCTGCGCGACAACCACTCCTGAGCCACACCCAACACTCTGCCGGCCTCTTGCGGGGCGATGATCAGAATGGCGGTCAACAACAGAATCAACGCGGTAGAGGTGTAGAACACCCAACCGTTGACCGTCACCTTCTCGGGCGGGGTCTTTATAAGCGAGGCAGAACTCATGGCACAAATGCTCCAGGCAGTGCGAGAGAAGAACACAAGGCAACACGGCACCCGACCAATCGGTTAGTTGCCAGCCGACCGGCGGGTGATATAAAGACACCCCGAAAAAAGCCCGAACCTGCCGAAATGGCGTTGCGAATCGCTTTCGTGGCCGAAAGTCCGGACGTTCATCCGAAACCTGGCCCTGAGCGTCTTGCCCTTTCAACACGTCCATCGAACCGCGAACCGCGCCATGCCCCGCGCAGGTTTCGAGCTTTTTGGGGTGTCAGTTTTATCGCCACTTACATGTAGGAAAAATCTGTAGGCAGCGACGATTTGTCGCAGATCTTATTCTTTGTTGATTGAACGTTCAATCAAAACAAAATAGACTGGCCCTCAATCCGATAGGCGTTATTCGCCCGTCGGAAGGCCTAAGGAGATGTGCAAGATGCCCAAGGTCGGTATGCAACCCATCCGCCGCCAACAACTGATCGAAGCCACATTGCAGGCGGTCGATCAGGTCGGAATGGGGGACGCCAGCATTGCGCTGATCGCCCGTTTGGCCGGTGTCTCGAATGGCATCATCAGTCATTACTTTCAGGACAAGAACGGCCTGATTGCCGCCACGATGCGGTATCTGATGAACGTCCTCAGCGAGAACGTCACCGCACGCCGTCAGGCGTTGACAGACAGCAGCCCTCGGGCGCATCTGCAGGTGATCATCGAAGGCAACTTCGACGCCAGCCAGGTCAATGGCCCGGCAATGAAAACCTGGCTGGCCTTTTGGGCCACCAGCATGCATCAGCCGTCTTTGCACAGGTTGCAGCGGATCAACGATCACCGTCTGTATTCCAACCTGTGCTGCGAGTTTCGCCGTGTGTTGCCGCTCGAAGAAGCGCGCAGTGCCGCGCGAGGACTGGCAGCGTTGATTGACGGTTTGTGGTTGCGCGGCGCGCTGTCAGGAGACGCTTTCGACACGGCGCAGGCGCAACAGATCGCTTACGAATACATGGATATCCAATTGGCCAAGCAGGTGAGTTAGAGCACACATAAAACGCTCGACCCCTGAACTGTCACCGACCAGTGATGCCACAGCTACATGGCTCACCCGGTGACCAACGCCAACCACCAATGCACTTGCGAGGACACTATGGCCCGTTTCGAACTGCAAAAACTCTACATCGATGGCGCGTATTCCGACGCCGGCAGCGATGCCACCTTCGAAGCCATCAACCCGGCTAACGGCGAAGTTCTCGCACAAGTGCAACGTGCGACCAAGGAAGACGTCGAGCGCGCTGTGGTCAGCGCCGAAAAGGGCCAGAAAATCTGGGCCGCGATGACCGCCATGGAGCGTTCGCGCATCCTGCGTCGTGCCGTCGACATCCTGCGTGAGCGCAACGATGAGCTGGCCGCACTGGAAACCCTGGACACTGGTAAAGCTTTCTCCGAAACCAAGTACGTCGACATCGTCACCGGCGCCGACGTGCTGGAATACTACGCAGGCTTGGTACCCGCCATCGAAGGCGAGCAGATCCCGCTGCGTGACACTTCTTTCGTCTACACCCGTCGCGAGCCGCTGGGCGTTGTGGCCGGTATCGGCGCGTGGAACTACCCGATCCAGATCGCGCTGTGGAAATCCGCTCCAGCCCTGGCGGCCGGTAACGCGATGATCTTCAAGCCAAGCGAAGTGACCTCGCTGACCACCCTGAAACTGGCCGAGATCTACACCGAAGCCGGCGTGCCGAATGGCGTGTTCAACGTTCTGACCGGCAGCGGCCGCGAAGTCGGCACCTGGCTGACCGAGCACCCGCGCATCGAGAAAATCTCGTTCACTGGCGGCACCGACACTGGCAAAAAAGTAATGGCCAGCGCTTCGGCATCCTCGCTCAAAGACGTGACCATGGAACTGGGCGGCAAATCCCCGCTGATCATCTTCGACGACGCCGATCTGGATCGCGCTGCCGACACCGCGATGATGGCCAACTTCTACAGCTCCGGTCAGGTCTGCACCAACGGCACTCGCGTGTTCGTACCGAGCCACCTCAAAGCCGCTTTCGAAGCCAAGATCCTTGAGCGCGTTGCGCGCATCCGCATCGGCAACCCGGAAGACGAAAACACCAACTTCGGCCCGCTGGTCAGCTTCCCGCACATGGAAAGCGTGCTCAGCTACATCGCCAAGGGCAAAGAAGAAGGTGCCCGCGTCCTGTGCGGCGGCGAGCGTCTGACCGACGGCGAATTCGCCAAAGGCGCGTTTGTTGCCCCAACCGTGTTCACCGACTGCACCGACGACATGACCATCGTGCGTGAAGAAATCTTTGGCCCGGTCATGGCGATCCTCTCCTACGAAACCGAAGAAGAAGTGATCCGCCGCGCCAACGACACCGACTTCGGCCTGGCTGCCGGTGTCGTCACCAAAGACCTGAACCGCGCTCACCGCGTGATTCATCAACTGGAAGCCGGTATTTGCTGGATCAACGCCTGGGGCGAGTCCGACGCAAAAATGCCGGTGGGCGGTTACAAGCAGTCGGGCGTGGGCCGTGAGAATGGCATCAGCTCGCTGAACAACTTCACTCGTATCAAATCGGTACAGGTCGAGCTGGGCGATTACGTCTCGGTGTTCTAAGACCGAGTCTTGTATTGCTCGCGAAGCCGCCTTCGCGAGCAAGCCCGCTCCCACCGGAGCCCACATTCCAAGGAGGGAGCGGGCTTGCTCGCAAATCGAGTGCGAAGCGCTCGTCAGGCCTGACCTGACCACATCTAAAGAGGGTGCATTCAATGTCCCAAGAATTCGATTACATCATCATCGGTGCCGGCTCGGCCGGTAACACCCTGGCGACCCGTCTGACTGAAGACGAAGGCGTCACCGTTCTGCTGCTTGAAGCGGGCGGCCCGGACTACCGTTTAGACTTCCGTACGCAAATGCCTGCCGCTCTGGCATTCCCGCTGCAAGGCCGTCGCTACAACTGGGCGTACGAAACCGATCCAGAGCCACACATGGACGGTCGCCGGATGGAATGCGGTCGCGGCAAAGGCCTCGGCGGTTCTTCGCTGATCAACGGCATGTGCTACATCCGTGGCAACGCGATGGACTACGATGGCTGGTCGAAACTGCCAGGTCTTGAGGACTGGTCGTACCTGGATTGCCTGCCCTATTTCAGAAAAGCAGAAACCAGGGATATCGGCCCGAACGACTACCACGGTGGCGAAGGCCCGGTCAGCGTGACCACGCCGAAGGCGGGCAACAACCCACTGTTCCACGCCATGGTTGAAGCGGGCGTGCAGGCCGGTTACCCGCGTACCGAAGACTTGAACGGTTACCAGCAGGAAGGTTTCGGCCCGATGGACCGCACCGTGACGCCGAACGGCCGTCGTGCTTCCACCGCCCGAGGCTACCTCGACACCGCTAAACAGCGTTCGACCCTGACCATCGTCACCCACGCCCTGACCGACAAGATTCTGTTCGATGGCAAGCGTGCCGTTGGCGTACGTTACCTGGTGGGCGACGCTGAAGAGCGTGTTGAAGCCAAAGCGCGCAAAGAAGTGCTGCTGTGCTCCGGCGCCATTGCTTCGCCACAGATTCTGCAACGTTCCGGCGTAGGCCCGGCGAAACTGCTGGAAAGCCTCGACATCCCGGTCGTACACGATCTGCCGGGCGTGGGCGAGAACCTGCAGGATCACCTGGAGCTGTACCTGCAATACGCATGCACCCAACCGGTTTCGCTGTACCCGTCACTGCTCTGGTACAACCAGCCAGCCATCGGTGCCGAGTGGCTGTTCAACGGCACCGGCATCGGCGCCAGCAACCAGTTCGAGGCCGGCGGTTTCATCCGTTCGCGTCCGGAATTCGAATGGCCAAACATTCAGTACCACTTCCTGCCGGTCGCCATTAACTACAACGGCAGCAACGGTGTGAAAGAGCACGGTTTCCAGGCGCACATGGGTTCCATGCGTTCGCCAAGCCGTGGTCGCGTTCAGGCCAAGTCGAAAGACCCGCGCCAGCACCCGAGCATCCTGTTCAACTACATGGCCACCGAGCAGGACTGGCAGGAATTCCGTGACGGCATCCGCCTGACCCGCGAAATCATGCAGCAACCGGCACTGGACCAATACCGTGGCCGCGAAATCAGCCCGGGCATCGACGTGCAAACCGATGAGCAGTTGGACAAGTTCATCCGCGAGCACGCTGAAACCGCGTTCCACCCGTCCTGCTCGTGCAAGATGGGCACCGACGAAATGGCTGTGGTCGATGGCGAAGGTCGCGTGCACGGCATGCAGAGCCTGCGTGTGGTCGATGCTTCGATCATGCCGATCATCACCACCGGTAACCTGAACGCGCCGACGATCATGATGGCCGAGAAAATCGCCGACAAGATCCGTGGTCGCAAGCCATTGCCGCGTAGCACCGCCGCCTACTATGTAGCGGGCGATGCGCCGGTTAAGGGCAAGCCGATGCGTGATATCACGCCTGTTGCTCAGTAAGACATAACACCGCGTCACGGCTAATCGCTGGCAAGCCAGCTCCCACAGGGTTTTGCGTCGTTCACACCTATCGTGTTCAGCAAAAAACCTGTGGGAGCCTGGCTTGCCAGCGATGGGGCCCTCACATTCCACGCAAACCCCTCTACTTCAAGTAATTCCTCCTACACCCCCTCTTCACTTGATCCTACCCCCACGCAGGCCTACTCTAGACCTCGCGCAACCGTTTCACCCCCTGCCCCACCGTCGCTGCACCGCAACTCCATAACAAGGAGGTTCCCGAATGTTCGATTTCCACCCCCAGCTCAAGCAGCGCTTCGCTGCCTTGCGCACGGGCGCTGATTTTTTTTCCCTGCGGTATGTTCGCGAATCCGGCCAGCACCTGTCGGTGCGCAAGAACGTTGCCGAACCGCCGAGCCTGAGCCGCGACGAAGGGGCAATGCTCACTGTGCGCGTCAATGGCGTCGAAGCGTATGCGGCGACCAACGACCTGTCGCAACAAGGCCTGCAAGCCGCCCTTGAACGCGCCGAACAGCAAGCCCGGCGGCTCAAGCCCCACGCCTTGCTCGACCTGCGCGATCAACCGGTGTCCAGCGACCGCGCTGATTATTTTTCACCCAATCTCGAACAACCCTTCCCGTCCCTGAGCGACTGCTTTGAGCTGCTCAGCGCGGAGTCCGCCTCGGTGCCAAAGGATGAGCGCCTGGTGAATTGGGAAGTGAGCATCGGCATCACCCTCGTCGAGCAGATCTACCTGAGCAGCGCCGGCGCCGAACTGCGCCAGGCCCAGCGTTTCGTCTACCCAAGCCTGGACGTCACCGCCTACGACGGTAACGACAGCCAGACTCGCAGCCTCGGTCGCGAGAACTTCGGCCAACAGGGCGGCGCCGACGTGATCAGCCGTTGCGGGCTGGTCGGCGCCGGCCCACAGGTGGCCGATCAGGCGCTGCAACTGCTGCTCGCACCGAACACCCCGCAAGGCCCGCGTGACCTGCTGCTGATGCCCGACCAGATGATGTTGCAGATCCACGAATCCATCGGCCACCCGCTGGAGCTGGATCGCATCCTCGGTGATGAGCGCAATTACGCCGGCACCAGTTTCGTCAAAGCGAGCGACTTCGGCAGCCTGCAATACGGTTCAAAACTGCTCAACGTGACGTTCGATCCGGGCATTCCCGAAGAGCTCGCCAGCTACGGCCATGACGACGACGGCACCCAGGCGAGCAAGCAATTTCTGATTCGCGATGGCCTGTTGCTGCGCCCATTGGGCGGTGCGCTGTCGCAATACCGCGCGGGCCTGGACGGTGTCGCCAACAGCCGCGCCTGCGGCTGGAACCGCGCGCCGATCGACCGTATGGCCAACCTCAACATCGAGCCGGGCGACCAGCCACTTGAGCAAATGATCAAGGGCATCGAGCACGGCATTCTGATGAGCACCAACCGTTCGTGGTCGATTGACGATGCGCGCAACAAATTCCAGTTCGGCTGTGAATGGGGCCAACTGATCGAAAACGGTGAACTCAAAGGCGTGGTGAAAAACCCCAACTACCGGGCGATTTCCGCGCACTTCTGGAAGAGCCTGCGCGCCGTCGGCGACGCCAACACCGTCAAGGTGCTGGGCACGCCGAACTGCGGCAAGGGCGAACCAAACCAGGTCATCCGCGTCGGCCATGCCTCGCCGGCCTGCGTTTTCAGCAACATTGATGTGTTTGGGGGAGACGCCTGATGAGCCTTTCGAAGAATCAGTCCGACGCCTTCAAGGTGATGGTCCATTGGCTGCGTGACAGCGTGCGCGAGCCAGAACAGTTCACCCTCAGCTATGCCGCCGAATCCTCGGCATTCGTGCGGTTCAACCACGCCAAGGTGCGTCAGGCCGGGCAAGTGCAACAGGCCAACATCGGGCTGAAGCTGGTCAATGACGGTCGTCACGCCGACCTGCAAATCACCCTGTCCGGTGATCAGGAAGCCGACCTGCAACGCCTCGCCGAAGGCTTGCAACAACTGCGAGAAACCCTGCCGCTGCTGCCGCAGGATCCGTACTTGCTACTCAACCACAACGGCTGGCAGAGCACGCATGTGCAGGAGCATCCGCTGCCGGACACCGAGCATGTGGTCGAACAAATCTGCGCAGCGGCCGAAGGCCTGGACCTGGTCGGCTTCTACGCCGCCGGTCCCATCAGCCGTGGTTTCGCCAGCTCCTCGGGCGCGTTCGGCTGGCACCAGGCGAACAGTTTCAACTTCGACTTCAGCCTGTTCCACGAGAATGGCGAAGCGGTGAAGGCCAGCTACGCCGGGCATGACTGGAGCCGCGAGGGTTTCGCCAAACGCTTCCAGCAGGCGCGCGAGCAATTGGCGTTTCTCGGCCGTCCGATACGCACCTTGGCGCCGGGGCAGTACCGCGCCTACCTGGCACCGGCCGCGCTAGAAGAAATCATGGGCATGCTGAGCTGGGGCGGGTTCTCCGCGCAGTCGATCGCCAGCAAGAGCAGTCCGCTGCAAAAGCTGTATGTCGGCGATCAGGCGTTCAGTGCGCTGGTGTCACTGGATGAGAAAGTCAGCGACTCGCTGAGCCCGGCGTTTTCCGGCGAAGGTTATCCGCGCAGTGATCTGCGCCTGATTGTCGAGGGCAAGGCGGGTGATCAGTTGGTCGGTTCGCGCAGTGCGGCCGAATACGGTTTGACCGCCAACGGTGCCAGTGGCGGCGAATCGCCGAGTGCGCTGAACATGGCGGCGGGTGATCTGCCGCAAGCGGAAATCCTCAAGCAGTTGGGCACAGGGCTGTACATCAGCAACCTGTGGTACCTGAACTTCTCGGACCAACCGGCGGCGCGCATGACGGGCATGACACGCTTCGCGACCTTCTGGGTCGAGAACGGCGAGATCCAGGCACCGGTCAGCACCATGCGTTTCGACGACAGCGCCTACAACCTGCTGGGTTCGCAACTGGAAGCGTTGACCGCCGAGCGTGAGTTGCTGCTCTCGTCGAGTACGTACAGCCAGCGCAATACCTCGTCGGCGTTGTTGCCGGGGGCGTTGGTGAGCCGACTGACCTTGACCCTGTAAGACAAAGATCCCCAGAACACTGGAGATCTACGGTGGGAGCGGGCTTGCTCGCCAATGCGATGTGTCAGTCGATATTGAGGGTGACTGATACACCGCATTGGCGAGCAAGCCCGTTCCCACAAAAGCTGGTTTCGCATTAATCCAATTCGAAAGAGGTTCCATGCCCAGCCGCCCGCCTCTCGACGCCATCACCACACGCTGGTTGCCGTGGGTCGTCGCTATCGCTTTCTTCATGCAGTCCCTCGACGGGACCATCCTCAACACCGCTTTGCCGGCCATGGCTCGCGACCTGGCCGAAGATCCGTTACGCATGCAAGGCGTGATCATCGCCTACATGCTCACCGTGGCCCTGTTGATCCCGGCTTCAGGCTGGATCGCCGACCGTTTCGGCACCAAGAAAATCTTCTTCGGCGCGATCTTGCTGTTCAGCTTCGGCTCGCTGCTCTGCGCGGTATCGAGCAGCCTGACCATGCTGGTCGGGGCACGGGTCATTCAGGGTTTGGGCGGCGCGTTGATGCTGCCGGTCGGGCGCTTGGTGGTGCTGCGTGCCTACCCGCGCTCCGAGCTGGTGCGGATCATGGGTTTCATCACCATTCCCGGCCTGCTTGGCCCGCTGATCGGCCCCACCATGGGCGGCTGGATGGTGCAATACCTGACGTGGCACTGGATCTTCCTGATCAACCTGCCGGTCGGCGTCATTGGCTGTTACGCCGTATGGAAGTTCATTCCCGACTTGCGCGGTACTGAGCGAACACGTTTCGATGGCCTGGGTTTCCTGTTGTTCGGCGCGGCGATGATCCTGATCACCATCGCCATGGAGGGCCTCGGCGAACTGCACTTGCCGCACCTGCGGGTGATGTTGCTGCTGTTCGGCGGCATGGCTTGCCTCGCTGCTTATTGGTTGCGCGCAGGCCACATCGAAAACCCCTTGTTCTCGCCATCACTGTTCAAGACCCGCACCTTTGCCGTTGGCATTCTCGGCAATCTGTTCGCGCGGTTGGGCAGCGGCGCCCTGCCGTTTCTGGTGCCATTGCTGCTGCAGGTAGCGCTGGGTTATTCGCCCTCGCAAGCGGGGATGAGCATGCTGCCGCTGGCCGCAGCGGCAATGCTTGCCAAGTGGCTGGCGCGACCGCTGATCGAACGCCTCGGTTATCGCATCGTGCTCACCGGCAACACGCTGGCATTGGGGATCATGCTGGCAAGCATGGGCCTGGTCAGCGGGCAGACCCCCTACTGGCTGCTGCTGTGTCAGTTGTCGATTCTCGGGGCGATCAACTCGCTGCAATTCACCGCGATGAACACCGTGACCCTGATCGACCTCGACGACGCCAGCGCCAGCAGTGGCAACAGCTTGCTGTCGGTGGTCGCGCAATTGTCGTTGAGCCTGGGGGTGGCGTGTGCAGGGGCCTTGCTGGGCGGGTTTACCGCCGAGGCCGGAAATGACGGCGTGGACACCGTTCTGGGGGCGTTCCAACTGACCTTCGTGACGGTTGGCGTCATGGCGATGCTTGCCGCTACGATCTTCTCGCAACTCTCGAAGGAAACCGGCCGGCGCGCCAAACACCCGGAAGAACACTTCGAACATTAGTCACTGTTCGTCCAGAACTTTCGAAGAAAATGGCACGGGGCTGCTACACTGCGCGACATTTTGTTTTGCAGGCCAGTCCCGTGACCACCATCGCCACCGCTTTTAATACTCTGCCGCTGTCCGCCGCCATGCTGGCTAACCTCGAATCACTCGGTTATGCCCAGATGACGCCGATCCAGGCGCAGAGCTTGCCGGTGATCCTCAAAGGGATGGACCTGATCGCCCAGGCCAAGACCGGCAGCGGCAAGACCGCAGCTTTCGGCATCGGCCTGCTCAACCCGATCAACCCGCGCTACTTCGGTTGCCAGGCCCTGGTGATCTGCCCGACGCGCGAGTTGGCCGATCAGGTTGCCAAGGAAATCCGTCGTCTGGCCCGTGCCGAAGACAACATCAAGGTGCTGACCCTATGCGGCGGCGTGTCGTTTGGCCCGCAGATCGCTTCGCTGGAGCACGGCGCGCACATCATCGTCGGCACACCGGGGCGCATTCAGCAGCACTTGCGCAAAGGCTCGCTGGTCCTTGACGGCCTGAACACGCTGATCCTCGACGAAGCCGACCGCATGCTCGACATGGGTTTCTACGACGCGATCGAAGACATCATCGTCAAGACCCCGGAGCGTCGTCAGACCCTGCTGTTCTCCGCCACTTACCCGGTGGGCATCAAGCAACTGGCGTCGAAGTTCATGCGTGATCCGCAAACGGTCAAAGCCGAAGCGTTCCACGATGACACGCAGATCGAGCAGCGTTTCTACGAGATTTCCCCAGAAGACCGCATGAGCGTGGTGACCAAAGTCCTGCACCACTTCCGCCCGGCGTCCTGCGTGGCGTTCTGCTTCACCAAGCAGCAAGTGCAGGAAACCGTCGATCACCTGACCGCCAAAGGCATCTCCGCCGTCGGCCTGCACGGTGACCTGGAACAGCGCGATCGCGATCAGGTGCTGGCGATGTTCGCCAACCGCAGCACTTCTGTACTGGTCGCCACCGACGTTGCCGCGCGTGGTCTGGACATCGATGCGCTGGACATGGTGATCAACGTCGAACTGGCCCGTGATTCGGAAATCCACATTCACCGCGTCGGCCGTACCGGTCGCGCTGGCGAGAAAGGCATTGCGATCAGCCTCGTTGCACCGGGTGAAGCGCATCGCGCACAAGCCATCGAACAATTGCAGAAATCCCCGTTGAACTGGGATCAGGTCGACAACCTCAAATCCCAGGGCCTCGCCCCGCTGCAGCCGCCGATGACTACGCTGTGCATCGGCGCTGGCCGTAAAGACAAGGTTCGCCCGGGCGACATCCTTGGCGCACTGACCGGCGACGCCGGTATCCCGGGCGCTCAGGTCGGCAAGATCGCGATCTTCGACTTCCAGGCGTATGTGGCCGTTGAACGTACCGTGGCCATGCAGGCCTTGCAGCGCCTGAACGACGGCAAGATCAAGGGCCGTTCGTTGCGCGTACGTATCCTGTAACTGATCTGCTGCCCGACAGAGATCAAATGTGGGAGCCGTCGCACCGCCGCTCCCACATTGGTCTTCGGTGAATTTTGAATTCTTTGTGAGGACACCGTTTTGCGCTCTACCGAAGTCGTGATCATTGGCGCTGGCGCCGCTGGGTTGATGTGTGCACTGACCGCCGCCGGGCGTGGGCGTCAGGTGTTGCTGCTCGACCATGCGAACAAGGCCGGCAAGAAAATCCTGATGTCGGGCGGTGGCCGCTGCAATTTCACCAACATGTACACCGAACCAAGCAATTTCCTCTCGCAGAACCCGCACTTCTGCAAATCCGCACTGGCGCGTTATACCCAGTGGGATTTCATCGGCATGGTCGGCAAACACGCCGTGCCGTACCACGAAAAAAAACTCGGCCAGTTGTTCTGCGATAACAAGTCCAGCGACATCCTCGGCATGCTGCTGGACGAGTGCGATCAGGTGGGCGTCGAGTTGCACCTCGACACGTCGATCCAGACCATCGAGAAAGTCGAGAGCGGTTACCTGCTCGACACCACACTCGGCCAGATCCAGTGCCAATCGCTGGTGATCGCCACTGGCGGCCTGTCGATCCCGACACTGGGCGCCACCGGTTTCGGTTATCAGGTGGCCAAACAGTTCGGCCATGAACTGCTGCCGACCCGCGCCGGCCTGGTGCCGTTCACCATCACCGATCAGCTCAAGGAACTGTGCACCGAGCTGTCCGGCACGTCGGTGGATTGTCTGGTGAGCTGCAACGATCAGAGCTTTCGCGAGAACATTCTGTTCACTCACCGAGGGCTCAGCGGCCCGGCAATCTTGCAGATCTCGTCGTTCTGGGAATCCGGCGATGTGGTCCAGATCAACCTGCTGCCCGATCACGACGCCGCCGCGTGGCTGCAACAGCAAGTGGCCGAACGCCCGAACAGCGAATTGAAAACCCTGCTGGGTGAAATCTTCACCAAGAAGATGGCCAATTTGCTGGCGGACAACTGGTTCGAGTCCAAACCGATGAAGCAGTACACCCACGCCGAACTGGCGGAAATCGCCGACAGGCTGGGCAGCTGGAAAGTCGTGCCGGCCGGCACCGAAGGTTATCGCACCGCCGAAGTGACCCTCGGCGGCGTGGATACTCGCGAAGTCTCCTCCAAGACCATGGAATCGCTGAAAAGCCCTGGCCTGTATTTCGTCGGTGAAGTGCTCGACGTCACCGGCCATTTGGGCGGCTTCAATTTCCAGTGGGCCTGGGCCTCGGGTTACGCGGCGGCGCAGTACGTCTGATCCCAAAAAAATCAAAACTGTGGGAGCAAGCTTGCTCGCGAATGCGGTGGATCAGTCGACATTGATGTTGAATGGCACACCGCTTTCGGGAGCAAGCCCCCTCCCACAGTTGTTATGTGTAGAGCTCAAAGGAACACTTTTTGCTGTCAGATGTGATCGGCGCCATTGCGTCGACGTCATTACTGGCTCAATTTAGCGGCATCGCCTCGGAAGGCCTTCGCACTTCATGTCCTCGACCTCGTTTCGTCAGTCTTTGCGGCGCCTGTGGGCGCTGGATAAATTCAGCTATAGCGTGCGGGTGTTCATCGCCCTGACCGGCAGCATGGCGCTGTGTTGGTATCAGGATGAAATGGGGCTGCTGATCCCGTTGTTCCTGGGGATCATCGCCAGCGCCCTGGCCGAAACCGACGACAGTTGGCAGGGCCGTCTCAATGCGCTCGCCGTGACGCTGGTGTGTTTCAGTGTCGCCGCGCTGTCGGTTGAATTGCTCTTCCCCTACCCCATCGTCTTTGCCGTTGCCCTGGCACTGGCCAGTTTCGGCCTGACCATGCTCGGTGCGCTCGGCGAGCGTTATGGCGCGATTGCCTCGGCGACCTTGATTCTTTCCGTGTACACAATGATCGGCGTTGACCAGCGCGGCGGCGCTGTCATCGATTTTTGGCACGAGCCCATGCTGCTGGTAGCTGGTGCCGCGTGGTACGGCCTGCTGTCGGTGTTGTGGCAGGCGCTGTTCTCCAATCAGCCCGTGCAGCAAAGCCTGGCGCGACTGTTCCGTGAACTGGGCTTTTACCTGAAGCTCAAATCGTCGCTGTTCGAGCCGATCCGGCAGATGGACGTCGAAGCACGACGGCTGGAGTTGGCCCAGCAAAATGGTCGCGTGGTCGCTGCGCTGAACAGCGCCAAGGAAATCATCCTGCACCGCGTCGGCAACGGTCGCCCTGGCTCGAAAGTCAGCCGTTACCTGAAACTGTACTTCCTCGCCCAGGACATCCACGAACGCGCCAGTTCTTCGCACTATCCGTACAACGCGTTGGCCGATGCGTTTTTCCACAGCGACGTGCTGTTCCGTTGTCAGCGCCTGTTGCGCCAGCAAGGCAAGGCCTGCCGGGCATTGGCCGAATCGATCCAGATGCGTCAGCCCTTCGTCTACGACGCCAGTTTCGCTGAAGCCCTGAGCGACCTCGATGCCTCCCTCGAACACCTGCGCATCCAGAGCAACCCGGCCTGGCGCGGCCTGCTGCGCTCACTGCGCGCACTGGCCGCCAACCTCGGCACCCTCGACCGATTGCTCAGTGATGCGAGCAACCCCGATGCCTTGGCCGATGCCACCGACAGCAGTTTGCTCGACCGCTCGCCGCGCAATCTGAAAGACGTTTGGATTCGCCTGCGCACCCAACTGACACCGACGTCCTTGCTGTTCCGCCATGCCCTGCGCCTGCCGCTGGCGTTGAGTATCGGCTACGGCATGGTGCATTTGATTCACCCATCGCAAGGCTACTGGATCATCCTCACCACGCTGTTCGTCTGCCAGCCGAACTACGGCGCAACACGCCGTAAACTCGGCCAGCGGATCTTCGGCACTGCCATCGGCCTGACCGTAGCGTGGGCGCTATTCGATCTGTTCCCCAGCCCGTTGGTGCAGTCGTGCTTTGCGATTGCTGCCGGCGTGGTGTTCTTTACCAACCGCACCACCCGCTACACCCTGGCCACCGCCGCGATCACCATCATGGTGCTGTTCTGCTTCAATCAGGTCGGCGACGGTTACGGGCTGTTCCTGCCACGGCTGTTCGATACCTTGCTCGGCAGTCTGATCGCGGGGCTGGCCGTTTTCCTGTTCCTGCCGGACTGGCAGGGTCGACGCCTGAACAAAGTGCTGGCCAACACCCTGACCTGCAACAGCATCTACCTGCGCCAGATCATGCAGCAATACGCCGCTGGCAAAACCGACGACCTCGCTTATCGTCTGGCTCGACGCAACGCGCACAACGCCGATGCAGCGCTGTCGACGACGCTGGCGAACATGCTGATGGAGCCGGGGCATTTTCGTAAGGAAGCGGATGTGGGGTTCCGTTTTCTGGTGCTGTCGCACACCCTGCTCAGCTACCTGTCGGGGCTGGGCGCACACCGGGAAACGCAATTACCGGCGGATGTGCGCGAACACTTGATCGGCGGCGCCGGGGTGAAACTGGCGACGAGCATCGATGAAATCGCCCAAGGGCTGGCGAGCAAACAGCCGATTGCGATTCAGAGCGATGAAGAAGAAACGCTGGCCAATGAGCTGGAACAGATGCCCGATGAAATTGATGAGGGGCAGCGGTTGGTGCAGACACAACTGGCGCTGATTTACCGGCAGCTCGGACCGTTGCGTACCTTGGCGGCGCATTTGATCAAAGACACCAATGAGATTGGCGCTGGCTGACAGGACGCCTTCGCGAGCAAGCTCGCTCCCACAGTGAATGTGTGCACGACACAGCACCCATGTGGGAGCGAGCCTGCTCGCGAAGAGGCCATCGCAGCACCACAGAATCTGGGTCAGCCCTCACATCCCATGCTGCCTCAACAACTTGTCATAACTGCCATCGGCCTTCATCGCCGCTATCGCCTTGTCAAACCCCGCGACAATCTGCTCATGCTGCGGGTTTTTCAGGCTCACCAGAATATGTAGGCTGTTCTCGCTCAACGGCTTGGGCAAAAACTCCACGGCATTGCGCACCTTCGGTGATTCACGCGCCAGGTAATAGCGCGCCACATACTCGTCCTCCAGCGTCAACTTGACCCGGTCCGCCGCGAGCATGCGCACGGCCATGGCAAAGTTATGCACAGGGACTCTCTGCAACGCGGTGTCGGCATCGAACGTCGCCGAATAGGCGTAACCGCGCACCACCGCAATCGGATACGTGTGCAGTTGCTGCAAGTTGCTGTATTCGAGCGGCGTGTCTTTGCGCTTGAGGAAGCGGACGCGGTTGAGCAGGTACTCACCGGAGAACTGCCCAAGCCTGGTGCGCTCGTCGTTATACCAGGCGTTGACCAGCACATCGTAGCGACCCTCACCGACACCCATCAGTGCCCGTGCCCACGGCACTTGCTCGTAATCGCTGGCATACCCGGCCCGGGCCAGCGCGGTGCTGACAATGTCTGTGGCCAGACCGCCGTTGACCAAGGTGTCATCGGTAAAGGGTGGCCAGATATCAAACACCAGCCGCAACTTGTCCGCTACGGCGGTTTGAGCCAGTAAGAGCAACCCGATCAAAGCAAAGGCTCGATGCAGTCGCGGCATGCTTGAAAATCCTTAGCGGGCGAGCAGCCCAGCGTGTTTTCAGTCAAAACCCCAAGGCCCCTTACCGGCAAAACCCAGGCCCTAACATTAGCTCATTGGAGCCATTGCACAGCGCTCCTGTGCAGATTACACAAAGATGTCACTGTCGCGAGAAAGGAATAGTGGCATTTTGACCTTTGTCACAGACTCTTACGCCATAAAGACATCTGCGGCCAGTGCGCTTAGTATCGGGCGACACGTTCAAGGAGTCGGACAATGACAATCGAGTGGGTCTGCAAACATCACAACGATCTGGGCAAAGAGCAGTTGTACGCACTGTTGAAGTTGCGATCGGAAGTGTTCGTGGTCGAACAGAAATGTGCATATCCGGATCTCGACGGGCAGGATCTGGAGGGCGACACCTACCATTTGATGGGCTGGGACAAGGGCCAACTGGTCGCCTACCTGCGCCTGCTGGATCCGGAGTCCCAGGGCGGCGACGTGGTCATCGGCCGGGTAGTGACCTCCGCACAGGCGCGTGGTAAAGGGCTGGGCCACGAGATGATGGAACAGGCACTGAAACAGGCCGAACGGCATTGGCCGCAGGTGCCGATCTACCTGTCGGCACAGGCGCATTTGCAGGGGTATTACGGCAAGTACGGGTTTGTCGCAGTGGGTGAGGAATACCTGGAGGATGGCATTGCGCACATCGGGATGCGCCGTTCCTGACGGCCCCTTCGCGAGCAAGCCCGCTCCCACAGTCGGGATACATTCTCCTGTGGGAACGGGCTTGCTCGCGAAGGTGTCAGTTCAATCGATACAAGGCTCAGGGATACTCAAGCACAGCCTTGATCTGGCCCAAATTGCGCTCGATCCACCCGCGATCAATCGCCCCCCACTCACGAACCCTATAGCGCCCGGCATGGTTGCGGGCGCCTTCTTCCTGCTCGAACTCACAGACGATGTCCAGATCCGCCAACGCGGCAATTGTGTCCTGCGCGGTGCGCCGGGGCATCCCGGTGATTTCAGTCAACGCCGGCACGCTGGGCGCCAAGCCGCTATCGATCAGATACGCGACGTAGAGACGTCGGTAAAAACTGCTTTTGGTTTTGCTGACATCCATCCAAACACTCCCAACGTGACAGCTCTTCACTGCATATCCCGCCATGTCAGGTACACCCGCAGATCAAACTCGACCTGGTGATACCCCGGCAGCATGTGCTCGCACAATTTATAGAATGCCTTGTTGTGATCCGATTCCTTGAAATGCGCCAGTTCATGCACGACGATCATTTTCAGAAAGTCCGGCGCCGCCTCTTTGAACAGCGAGGCGATACGAATCTCTTTCTTGGCCTTGAGCTTGCCGCCCTGCACACGCGAAACCGTGGTGTGCAGGCCGAGGGCGCGATGGGTCAGGTCGAGGCGGTTGTCGAACAGCACCTTGTCGATGGCCGGGGCGTTGCGCAGGTATTCCTGCTTCAAGTCCAAGGCGTAGGTGTACAGCGCCTTGTCGCTCTGCACATCGTGGCGCCCCGAATAGCGTTGATCCAGGTATTCACCCAGACGCCCGTCGGCGATCAGTTGGCGCACCTGATCCTGCAGTGGCGCAGGATAGGCCTGGAGATACTTCAACACAGTCATGGACGAGCGACACGGTTCGAAAAAGGTGCGCCAGTGTAGCGAATTCAGCCGGACAACGCGCTCCAGTCAAACGGCTCGGTAAAGCTTGCGGCATCTTCGGCAATCAATGGCCGCGCCACCAAAAAGCCTTGCACGTACTCGCAGCCGTGGGCTTGCAGCCATTGGTATTGCTCGATGGTCTCGACCCCTTCGGCGATCACCAGCAACCCGTATTGCTTGCACAACGTGATCACCGTGCTGACCAGTGAGGCATCGCGTTTGGAGTCCGGCAATCGCGCAATCAGATGGCGATCGAGCTTCAGCGTATCCAGTTCCAGATCGCGCAAATGCGCCAGTGAACACGGCCCGGAGCCGAAGTCATCCAGCGCCACCCGCACCCCCAGATTGCGCAGCAAACGCAACTGCTTGCGCGTTTCCTCGGGGTTTTGCATCAATGCCTCTTCGGTGACTTCGACCTCCAGTTGCCGCGGCTGCAACGCGTGCCGCTCCATGACCTGGCGCAACTCGGTGACCAGATTCGGCAGGCTGAACTGGGTGTTGCTCAAACTCACGCCGAGCACCAGGTCTTCGGCAAACAAGGTTTCCCAGGCTTTGCGCTGACCGGCGCCACAATGATAAATCCAGCTGCCGAGGCGACTGATCAGCCGCGCCTCTTCCAGCAACGGCAGAAACAGCCCCGGCGGCACGTCGCCGACACTCGGGTGCTGCCAACGCAACAGCGCCTCAAAACCACGGATCTGGCCACTGTCGATCGCCACCTGTGGTTGATAGACCAGATTGAAATCGCGGTTTTCGATGGCGGTACGCACGCTTTCTTCCAGCATCAAACGCGAACGCGCCCGACCGTTCATTTCGTGATCGTAGAAACGATATTGCTGACGCCCGGCACGCTTGGCTTCGTACATAGCGATGTCCGAAGCACGCAGTAGTCCGTCGAGGTTCGACCCGCAATCGGGATAAGTGGCGATGCCGATACTGGCGCCGAGGGCGATGTCCAGTCCTTCGATTTGCTGACAGATCGACACCCGTTCGATGAGCTTTTCCGCAATCTTCGCCGCCTGCTCTGGAAACTCAAGATCCAGCAGCGCCGTGAATTCGTCCCCACCCATGCGCGCCAAAATATCGAACGGTCGCAGGCAAGCCTTCAATTGCTCGGACACCCAGCGCAGCACACGGTCGCCGACATCGTGACCGAGTGAGTCGTTGACCCGTTTAAACCCGTCGAGATCCAGATACAGCAATACCCAACTGCTGTCGTTGCGTTCGCCGCGCTGCAGCAGGTTTTCCACGGTCTGGTAAAAACCACGACGATTGAGCAGCCCGGTCAGCGGATCAGTGACGGCTTGAAATTCGAGTTGCTGGTGCAAGTGGCGCACCACCGACATATCCAGCACCGTCACCACCATGGCGTGTTGCTCGGCGGGCAACGCGGCACAAGACAGCGCCACCGGCACCTGCTGGCCCGGCGCCGTGCGTAATAACGCATCGTGCAGTCTCAGCGTTTCACTAAGCTGATAGCGGGTGTAAAACTCGGAATCGGCCCACACCGGAATGTGCGGTTTCTGCAGATAGTCGAGAAACTCCTTACCCTCCAGATCCCTTACCGGCGCATTGAGCAACCGTGAAATCGCCGGATTGGCAAAGCGAATCAAACCATCCTCGCTCAGCACCAAAATGCCCTCGGCGGCGTTATCCAGCACCGAAGCATTGAAGGCCCGGGCGGATTCAAGATCCCGGCTTAAACGTTGCAAGGCTCGACGATTGCGCTGGTGCTCCAGCAATGCCTGCACCTTGGGCTTGAGGATCTGCGGGTCGAACGGCTTGAACAGATAATCCACCGCGCCACTGGCGTAACCCTTGATCACGGCAGCCTGAGACTGTTCGTTGGCGGTGAGGAAGATAATCGGTGTGAGTTGCGTACGCTGGCTGCCGCGCATCAGTCGCGCGACTTCAAAACCGTCCATGCCTGGCATCTGCACGTCCAGCAGCACCAGATCGACGTCATGTTCGAGCAGAAGGTTAAGCGCCTCGAAACCGGAGGCGGCGGTCAACACCTGCCAATCCTGACGCTGCAGCAAAGCCCGCATGCTAATCAGATTTTCAGGGTAGTCATCAACGATCAATAGGACTGAGCTGCCTTCACCTGGCTGTGTTTGCGCGCATTCCATGCTGCTTCTCTTGTCGGGACATCAGATCGGTTTCCGTTAAAAACCGTACACATATAGAGGCTTCACTCTAGTCCCGGATCGGCAAAAGCAGAAGCTGTCATCAGGCCATCAGCTAACCAATGATTGTCTAGCCGACTAACGGTCGTCGCTACAGCCCGCGTAAACCGTGAAAGATGGCATTTCGACAGGATGTTGACGCCAATCATCTGCCAAACGGCCGTTAACAAAAAACGCCTCTACGCTTATAAAGACCGCCCCCAAAAGGCGCGGACTAGAGCTTCTGGCACGCGCGTTCAGGATCAATCGAGTGGAAGAACCGACATGATCGATCTCGCAACCTGGAACCTCAGCGTTCCAGTCGGCAGCCCGCCGTACACCGTCGAAACCTCCAAACTGGTGAAGGGCTTCAAGGATCAGTACTTCCATTCCGACACCGGCACGCTGTTTTTCTGGTCGCCGGTGACCGGATCAAAGACCGAAAACGCCATCTACCCGCGCACCGAACTGCGCGAAACCTACAGCAATGGCACCTTGCGCAACTGGTATTACCCGGACGCCGACAACCTGCTGCGCGCGACCGTCACGGTCAACAAAGTGCCCAGCTCCGGCAAGATCGTCATCGGCCAGATCCACGCTTACCAAAGCCAGAAACCGCTGGTCAAACTCGAATACCAGTACAAGACCAAAACCCAAACCGGCAACCTGGTGATCAAAGTGCGCATGCACCCCGATGAAGACGACAGCCGCGTCATCACCCTCGCCACCGGGATCAAACTGGATAACGAATTCAACTACCTCATCCACTTGAGCCCCGGCGGCGCACTGGGCGTCAGCGCGGCGGGTTATCAGTGGGATTCGAAGATCAGCGCGACCTGGCGCAACAAGCCGTTGTACTTCAAGGCTGGGGTTTATGTGCAGGACAACACCGGGTACACGAGTGAGGGTGGGCAGGTGACGTTCTCCAAACTGGATATTGATCACGATAAATAGGCCATGCCTACCAATCATTAACAGTTTTCCCACCATTAATGCATCAACGACGAAAACCCGCATGGCTGCGGGTTTTCGTTACTCGTTGGTTAATTTTTCTCTGTGGGAAGTGTAATCGGTGCCGGGCCTTTTGAATTTTTGATCTCAGGTTCAATCGGTGTGGATTCCGTCGGGATGGATACAGGGGCAGGGCCTTTCGGTTTAATAGGGGATAAATCTTTCTTGCTCATGACTCAGTACTCCGTTACTTGGTGGAGACTGAAGACTGAGTAAAAATAGTAGTACTGGCAACTGTCAGATCTGACAGTTACTTATACCGATTGGCAATATTTGCCCGTAGCGTCTGCACAACCTCAGATGAACGTCAGCCTGGAAACTGAATTCGAAGAGAAAGGGGCATCAGCGCGGCAGGTTATCAGTGGGATTAACAGATCAGCGCGACGTGGCGCAACAAGCCGCGGTACTTCAAGGCTTGGGTTCATGTGCAGGACAACACCGGGTACACGAGTGAGGGTGGGCAGTTGACGTTCAGTAAACTCGGTATCGATCACGATAAACAGCCCACGCCCCCTCTTTAGGCATTGCTGCAGGCTGCGATCTTTTGACTTTGCTTTTTAAATAAAAGGCAAGATCAAATGATCACAGCTTCAGGCAGCCACCGTGTTCATTCAGCAATAAACAACTGGACAGTAGATTCGTCGCTGATGCCATAGTCAGACAACGTTCGTCCATCTTCGAGTTGTTTACCTTCGAACACGAGTTTTTGCTTAGCAGGAGGAATGTCTGCGTCAGACTGAATTAACACCTTAACATTCCGTATAGGCTCTGATGAAGAAAAATAGAATTTACAATAATCATCCACATTATCCGACTCGCCCTGCTCGCCCGACATTACTAGTACATTTAACATGATGGCATCCGATGAAAAACTGATTATGTTTTTAAACAAGATAGTCCTTCGGTCGTAGTTATCGCGATCACTGATTATGGTTAGCGCTGAATCGTCTTTTGATTCCACCAAGCCTGAAAAAACTCGATGCTCCTGCGCTCCTGAAATCGCATCATTAAAAGTATATCCGACGACAACTTTCATCCCCGCAGTTGCTCTATATTCGTCGTCCATGGTCAATTCCTTTAGAGGCTAATAGAACAGTTAATTTGAGCCTCGATATTCACGGCCAACATTAAAATTGACCACTGTCAAACCTGACAGGTTTTAATATCGATTCTGAATAACGCCCATAACCATTGCACTCGATCGAGCATCAACTCGAGCAACTTCTTTTCTCTTACAACAAAACGCATACTTCTAACGGGCGCCTATCGCCAAACAATATAAACACCTGTCAGATTTCACAGTAGGCGACCAGATCCAGAATCGATAGCGTTGGCAATGCCATCAATTGTTCAAGAAGACGCCCCATGCCTGGCCCACTCGGAATTTTCTGCAACGACAACAACAGCTTTTGCATAGATATTGCCCATGCAGAAAACGACGGCCAGCTCCGAGGTACGCTGGAAGAACGAGGTCACCGATACCCGATTGCCGGGACTTATCGTCAGCGTGACAGCACTTACACCGAGATCGGGTTTATGACAGATATCGCTGGCATAGAGGGCCGCTGGTGGGGAGAGATCGACAGCCTTAGAGGTTATCCGACACTCAGCGTCATCCGGGCTCATGCCTCGCCAGGCGCAGGCCAAGCCTTGACCGGTTATCACTTGAAAGAGAAACCCGTTGCCCAGCCATCTCGCTCCGCCCACGCAACTGTAGAAAAACCGCGTTACGGTGGGTCACTCGTTCACTTGAAACGCTGGATGCTTGGTTGAGCTGTTTGCACGGGGCAAGACGGGCATTTCCACGAGTTGTTTACATTCGTAAGACGTTACATCCGCAGGCCTACAACAGCTTGCGTCGTTGCCTACGGGTACGCCAGAATCCGCCGGCTTGTGCGCCTGGAGGGCCATCGGTAACTTGATTCGCGTCACTGATTTCCAGTGATCGGGTTTAGTAGCCCGTGGTTTCAAGCTTGGTGCACAAGTATCTGTCAGTCAGGGATTGCGATTCCTGCGCTTGATGGTAGCTGTGCGCAGGGCACCTTCGGGTGCGCCGGCTTGCTCGAAACCCCGGTCTACTAACCTGCGTACAGTTGCCTCCACTTTGATTAGTAGCCAGAGAGGGGGCACTCCAATCAGGTTTCGAGCAAATGATCAAATCAACGCCTCATCCGCCGGTCACCGACCCGGCATCCCCCTACGAATCCCCCCACTCAAAAAAATTTCACGACGCCGCCGAACGCGCCCTCGACCACTACCTCAACCCCGCGGCGGCCATCATGGCCAGCACCCAAGAACCCGAGGCCATGTACTTCGCCAACCCGAAGTACAACACCGAATCCCTGCTGGCCAACGCCAGCGAAACCCTGGGGTCAGCCAGCGAAATGCTCAACAACTTCGCCGCGATGCTCGATACCTCACACCGCAAAACCGCGCTAGGGAAACTCTGAAAAAGGTTTCAAAATCTGGTGAAATATCTCCCATCACATGAGCTGAACGGTTGATCCCCCCATGAAGCAGATTTCTTTCGCCGATGCCGAGTACGCAGGTAAACGTAAGCGAACCCGCCGTGAGATTTT
>NZ_JAIHLQ010000130.1 GCF_019733355.1 Pseudomonas baetica
AAATCTAACGTCCGTTCGGGCATCGAGGTCCATGTCGGGGTGGGACGGGCCCGTGGCTTCAAGATCACTTGCAGTCCGACCGCGATGTCTTGGTTGCGCGAGAGGTTGTCGATATCCTCCACTTCCATCATCAACCCTGGATAATGCCGCCGCCGTCATCGCCGCCGACGCCCGTGCCGGGCTTTTCGGGCCTGTCAGGCTTGCTCGGCCTTCAGCCTGCCTGGGCGAGATCTCCGGCGGACGGATTAACGGCGGAGCTTCGCCGCCTTTCGTGCGTGTGAAGGCCGAAGATAGTTCTCTCAAAAACATCCGTTTATGAGAGATACCAAATGTCATTTTCAGAAGACGACTGCACCAGTTGATTGGGCGTAATGGCTGTTGTGCAGCCAGCTCCTGACAGTTCAATATCAGAAGTGATCTGCACCAATCTCGACTATGCTCAATACTCGTGTGCACCAAAGCGAGGTGAGCATGGCGACGGGCTCTGTTGCAAACATGGGGCACGGCCGCGCGGCGTCACCCAGTTGGGGGATTAGGCAGCATTGGCGAAATGCTTATTGAGCATAATCATGGTTTCGGTCAGGGCCGAGGGTCCAATTCCGA
>NZ_JAIHLQ010000131.1 GCF_019733355.1 Pseudomonas baetica
CTCGAATTGACGCTTCAGGCACAGCCTTTTTGCTAAGAGCATCGATCCCTCTGGCGGGACGCTCATTTCCGGTTTATGAAAGCGTTCATGAGCGCGAGAGCTGTCCCAAGTATCAAAATCGCCTACTCAAAACGCTGGCCGAATTGCTACCTGTTGACTGCATCCCGATTCTGGTCACCGATGCGGGTTTTCGGCGACCGTGGATGAAGGCTGTCGCCGCGCAGGGCTGGTATTACGTCGCGCGGATAAGGAATCGCGAACTTTATCGTCGCGATCAAACTGACTGGCAACCGGTGAAGAATTTGTATGCATTGGCCGCCGCCTCACCCAAGGCACTTGGCCGTGTCGAGATGACACGAAGCGCCCCACACTTCATCGATTTGTATTGCGTACGGCACTGTGCCAAGGGCCGCAAACACCAACGCGTCACGGGGTCAATTGCCAAGAGTAAGCTCAGTCGACAGTCCGCAAGACGTGAGCGTGAACCATGGTTGCTGGCCAGCAATTTAGTTCAGAGCGAGTGGAATCCGGCAAAGATCGTGGCGGTTTACAAACGACGCATGCAAATTGAGGAAGGTTTCAGAGATGTGAAAAGTGAGCAC
>NZ_JAIHLQ010000132.1 GCF_019733355.1 Pseudomonas baetica
TCGATGATGTTGATGTCGAGGGTCGCGTTGGCGGTGGTGCCGTTGTCATCAACCACGGTCACGGCGAACTGCTCAGGTAGGTTGTTCGCGCCATTGGCGGTGGGATGCGCTTCGTTATCGACCAGGGTGTAGCTGTAGCTGACCACGCCGGTTGTCGCGTTGAAACCGGTAATCGTCAGCGTGCTGCCCAAAGGTGTAGTGACCGATTGCGGGAAACCGGCGGCCACGCCATTGGTGACCACGGCGATGCCGCCGACGGTCAGCGTGGTGACGCCGTCCAAAGCCGTGATGCTGAAGGTGCCGCTTTGGGTCAGTGCCGTGGAATCCGGTGCACTGCCGTCGCTGAGGTTTTTCTCGTAAACCGTCAACTCCCCGCCCTCAACGTTCAAGCCGTTGATGATCACCGGGTCGTCGTTGTTGTGGATCTGCAAAACCAGATTCGCAGTGCTGGTGTCACCGTCCGAATCGGTGATGGTGTAGGCGAAGGTTTCGGTGCCGTTGCCGCCGCCGTGCAAGGCTTTGAAGTCGGCGTCGCTGGTGTTCAGCGTGTAGGTGTA
>NZ_JAIHLQ010000133.1 GCF_019733355.1 Pseudomonas baetica
AGGTAGGTGAGGGCGTCACCAGTGTGAAACCGGGTGATCACGTTATCCCGCTCTACACCGCTGAATGTGGCGAGTGCCTGTTCTGCAAGTCGGGCAAGACCAACCTGTGTGTGTCTGTACGTGCTACCCAGGGCAAGGGTCTGATGCCTGATGGCACCACCCGCTTCTCGTA
The DNA here is from genome assembly GCF_019733355.1 of Pseudomonas baetica. Classification (GTDB taxonomy): domain Bacteria; phylum Pseudomonadota; class Gammaproteobacteria; order Pseudomonadales; family Pseudomonadaceae; genus Aquipseudomonas; species Aquipseudomonas baetica_A. Next base: position 173 of record NZ_JAIHLQ010000133.1, read on the forward strand.
CAACGGTCAGCCGCTGTTCCACTACATGGGCTGCTCGACTTTCAGCGAATACACCGTTGTTGCTGAAGTGTCGCTGGCCAAGATCAACCCGGATGCCAATCCGGAGCACGTCTGCCTGCTGGGCTGCGGCGTGACCACCGGTATCGGTGCTGTGCATAACACGGCCAAGGTGCAACCCGGTGACTCGGTGGCGGTATTCGGCCTCGGTGGTATCGGCCTCGCCGCGATCCAGGGCGCACGCCAAGCCAAGGCGGGCCGCATCATCGCCATCGACACCAACCCGGCCAAGTTCGAGTTGGCTCGCAGTTTCGGTGCCACCGAGTGCATCAACCCCAAGGACC
>NZ_JAIHLQ010000134.1 GCF_019733355.1 Pseudomonas baetica
TGGTGAAGCACCAACTCGAAGTGCGGCTAACCGCTAAGACCGTCGAGTGCTTCCACGCCAACCAGCGGGTGGCCAGTCACCTGCGCTCGCTGCACAAAGGCCGCCACACCACCCAAACCGAGCACATGCCCAAGAGCCACCGGGAGCACGCCGAATGGACACCGCAACGGCTGATCCGCTGGGCCGAGCAGACCGGGCCTAACACCGCTGGCGTTATCGCCTACATCCTTGAGCGCCGAATCCATCCTCAGCACGGCTTCCGCGCCTGCCTGGGCATCCTGCGCCTGAGCAAGCAGCACGGCGAAGAGCGGCTGGAAGCCGCTTGCCAGCGAGCGCTGGCACTGGGCGCGTGCAGCTACAAAAGCCTTGAATCGATCCTGCGCCAAGGGCTGGAAAAGCTACCGCTGTCCCAGCAAAACCTGCCGCTACTGCCCGACGAACACATCAACCTGCGCGGCCCTGGCTACTACCACTGACCTGAAAAAGGAGCACCAAAATGCTGCCCAA
>NZ_JAIHLQ010000135.1 GCF_019733355.1 Pseudomonas baetica
TTACTCGCCTGACGCTCAGCGCTCCGATCCCCGAAGACACGACGATCATGAATTTCCGGCACCTGTTGGAGAAGCACCAACTGGCGTCGGGCATCCTAGAAACCATCAACAATTACCTGCGAGACAAGGGCCTGTCGTTGCGCCAGGGCACCATTGTCGATGCCACCATCATCCACGCGCCCAGTTCGACCAAGAACAAGGAAGGCAAGCGCGATCCTGAAATGCATCAAACGAAGAAGGGCAACCAGTACTATTTCGGTATGAAGGCCCACATCGGAGCGGATGCTGAATCGGGCCTGGTGCATCACGTTCACGGCACCGCCGCGAACGTGGTCGACGTAACGGAGGTTGCAGAACTGCTGCATGGCGCAGAGAACGTCGTCTGTGCCGACGCGGGCTACACCGGCGTTGAGAAAAGGCCAGAGCATGAAGGGCTGCCAGTGATCTGGCAGATTGCTGCGCGACGCAGCACCTACACGC
>NZ_JAIHLQ010000136.1 GCF_019733355.1 Pseudomonas baetica
GATCAAGTCAGCACAGACCGTCTGACCTGTGCTGAAATAGCCCTTCGTCCAACTTCCCTCTACAAGCCCGCCATCCCATGAGTCAGATGAGCTTCTCCGATTTCGAGTACGCCGGTAAGCGCAAGCAAACCCGTCGCGAGCGTTTCCTGGCCGAGATGGAGCAGGTGGTGCCGTGGAGCGGGTTGGTGGCATTGATCGAGCCGCATTACCCAAAGGCTGGCGGTGGCCGTAAGCCGTATCCATTGGAAACCATGTTGCGCATTCACCTGCTGCAGAACTGGTTCTCGTTGAGCGACCCAGCAATGGAAGAGACGCTGTACGAGATCACTTCGATGCGCCTGTTTACTCGCCTGACGCTCAGCGCTCCGATCCCCGAAGACACGACGATCATGAATTTCCGGCACCTGTTGGAGAAGCACCAACTGGCGTCGGGCATCCTAGAAACCATCAACAATTACCTGCGAGACAAGGGC
>NZ_JAIHLQ010000137.1 GCF_019733355.1 Pseudomonas baetica
AGAGCGAGAAGTCCGGCAAGCAATTGGCCCGGCAGGCGCTGGAGCGCCATCGCAGCGACTATGAATTGGGTGATGGTCAAAGCGATCAGGCACATCTGCGCTGTGGCCATCTCTTCGAACTGACTGAGCACCCGTGCAAAAGCTGCAATGACCTGTGGTTGTTGCTCAGCGTGTCGCACACAGGCCGCCAGCCCCAAGTGCTTGAAGAGTCAGTCACCAGCGACACCAAAACCGCCGACGGTTTCACTCAGGGCTATCGCAACACCTTTCGTGTGATTCCCGCCGAGGTGGTGTTTCGCCCACCGCTGCCAGCACCGCGTCGCCCACTGGTCAGCCAGACCGCACGGGTCACCGGGCCGGTCCATGAAGAAACGCATTGTGATGAATTCGGCCGCATTAAATGCGAGTTCAATTGGGACCGCGCCGAACTCAACAGCGAGCGCAGCAGTTGCTGGATCAGGGT
>NZ_JAIHLQ010000138.1 GCF_019733355.1 Pseudomonas baetica
CGACGATGGCCACGCTGCTGAAGATCCCACCCGAATTGATCACGATGTGATGGCCGCCCGCCGTCAGCGTCAGGCTTGTCCCGGCATCAATCACCACTTGGCTCGCGGTGACCCGCGCATGCGGGCCGGCCTGAATCACCAGCGTTCCATCAGCCATGGTGCTGCTGTTGCCGCTGATGCTGAGCAGGTCGTCGCTGCCGATGACGGTGTTGCGCGTACCGTCGGTGGTGTGGCGTTCGTCAGCCTTGATCAGGCTGGTGCTGTGGTTGTCGACCTGTTCGAAACGGTCGCGGCGGATCAGGCTATGGCTGTCGTTGAGGATCAGTTGTTCAAAGTCACGCTCGGCGCGCAGATAGATTTGTTCCTGGCCGGCGCGGTCTTCGATCATCAGTTCGTTGTAGCCGCCGGTGTGCGGTGAACTGTGGCTGCGCAGCACGGTGCGGGTCTTGTGCTCGGGCAAGGC
>NZ_JAIHLQ010000139.1 GCF_019733355.1 Pseudomonas baetica
GGATCCGGGATGTAGCTATCCAGAGTCTCAACCAGTTTACGAACGGACGTGGTGCCCATTTCGTTATCGTCTTTACCTTCCAGAGCCATACGAGCAGAACCGATGATGATCGGAGTGTCGTCACCTGGGAAGTCGTAAGTGCTCAGCAGATCGCGCACTTCCATCTCAACCAGTTCCAGCAGCTCAGCGTCGTCTACCAGGTCAGCCTTGTTCAGGTAAACCACGATGTACGGAACGCCAACCTGGCGGGACAGCAGGATGTGCTCACGGGTTTGCGGCATCGGACCATCAGCGGCCGAGCAAACCAGAATAGCGCCGTCCATCTGAGCAGCACCAGTGATCATGTTCTTCACATAGTCAGCGTGACCTGGGCAGTCAACGTGAGCGTAGTGACGGATCAGCGAGTTGTATTCAACGTGCGCGGTGTTGATGGTGATACCACGAGCTTTTTCTTCCGG
>NZ_JAIHLQ010000013.1 GCF_019733355.1 Pseudomonas baetica
GCAGGAATCTGCAACGAGAAATGCGCCGCATTGGCCGGCCGGAACATACGCTTATCCTTAAGCAAAGAGGAAAAGAGCGCGATGTCGAAACCGTCCCTGGTTTGTGCTCGCGAAGACTGGCGGGCACCCTATCAAAACGAAAAATGGATAGCTGTAGGAAGAATCTTTAACGCCAGGAGGAGATTTCTTTATTTAACATTCAGCCGTTCACACACGTAAAAAAGCCGCGATCATCGCGGCTTCTTCTTGCGCCTGACTTACTTCGGTTCAGGCTTCTTAAACGCATAAAGATGCTGCTGCACAATCCCGCCCGGCAGCTCTTTGCCAAATACGCCATAACGCACCGGCCATTCTTTCGGCGGGAGCTTGAAGGTGCCGAACAACATGTCCACCAGTGGCGTGTGGATCGCGTAGTTTTTGTAGATGTAGTCCTTGTGCCGGGCGTGGTGCCAGTGGTGGTAGCGCGGCAGGACGATCAGATAATTCAGCCAGCCACCCTTGATGCGCACGTTGGCGTGGGCCAGTACGGCTTGCACGCCGACCAGAATCACATAGGCATTCAACGCCTGCGGCGCGAAGCCCAGCAGCATCAGCGGTACCAGTACGCCAGTGCGGGTCAGCAGGATTTCAATGAAGTGCACGCGCGAGCCGGCGAGCCAGTCCATGTGCGTGCTGGAGTGATGCACGGCGTGAAGGCGCCACAGAAAAGGTACAACGTGGTACAGCCGATGCAGCCAGTACTGACCGAGGTCCGCCACCAGCACCGCGAGCAGGAACTGCACCACCAGCGGCAGGCTTTGCACGCTGGCCTGAAAGCCCGGCGACACGGCCCAACCGGCGATGTAGCTCGACGAAGCGGTGATAAAAATCAGGATGAATTGCACCAGCATGTGGCTGACGAAAAAGTAGGTCAGGTCGGTGCGCCAGTGCGGTCGCAGAATGTTTTGCTCGGGGTCTTTGGAATACAGCTTTTCCAGCGGAATAAACACGATGGCCGAGACCAGCAGCGCCAGGACAAACCAGTCCAGACCCAGCGAGTACGGGGTCTGCCCGATTGCACTGACCTGCACGTTGGTGCCGCCGAGAAATACCGCCAGCCCGGACGCGACCAGCCCGGTGATCCCCAGACGCTTACGTTTGTTGAGCAGGATATTCAGGGTACCGAGGCTGAACGACAGCACCAGACCCAGCAACAGCGTGGTACGCGCAAACTGTTCGTCGTAGACCTTGCGCAGTTCAGCAGTGGTGAGCCACTCGGGAAACAGGAAGCACAACACCGCGAGCAGGCTCAACAGCCCGAGCGTGGCCGAGATATAACCACTGACCCGCCCCTCACCAAATTTGAAGGGGGCGTGGCCGTGCCGCTGAAAATAGGCTTTGAGTCTTTCCATAACTGATCTTCCGTGATTGCGAAAACTGCGATTGGTCAATGCGACGCAGGCAGAGACAAAAAAGCCACGGTCACCGTGGCTTTTTAGGGGTCACTGCTTCGGCGCGGGGGCCGGTGCAGTGGCCGGGGGAGCTGTCGGCGCCGGCGCCGCACTTCCCGGCTCGGCCGGTTTCGGTGCAGCGTCGTCGAACAGGTTCAACCGTTCACGCAACTCGTGCGCAGGCACTGGTTGCTGATCCGCCGGCAGTGCGTTCGGATCGACCGGCGGCGTCGCAGCGGCGCCATTTTGCCCTTGCTCTGCCGGTTTCGCCGGTTCGGCACCTTGCGCACCTTCGATGGCTGCCTGAGCCTTCTTGGTCAGCACGACAATGTCGATGCGGCGGTTGACCGGATTGAACGGGTTCTCCCTGTCGAACAACGCCGACGAGGCATACCCCACCACTCGCGCCACTTGCTCGTCCGGATAGCTACCAGCGACCAAGGCACGACGAGCGGCATTGGCCCGGTTGGCCGAGAGTTCCCAGTTACCGTAATCACCACGGCCAATGTATGGCTGGGCGTCAGTGTGGCCGCTGATACTGATCTTGTTCGGCACCGCTTTGATGGTGTCGGCCATGGCCAGCAGGATGTCTTCGAAGTACGGCTTCAGGCGTGCAGAACCGGAGTCGAACATCGGCCGGTTCTCGGCGTCCATGATCTGAATGCGCAAGCCGTTCGGCGTGATCTCGAAAAGGATCTGATCCTTGAACTTCTGCAGTTGCGGGTTCTCGTCGACCTTGTTCTGCAACTCTTGCAGGAGCAGTTCCAGACGCTCCTTCTCGACCTGCTCGGCCATGCCTTCGACCTGATCGGTGTCGACGGTGACTTTGTCCGGTTGCGGCTGGGATTTCACCTCGGGGTTGAGGGTGTTTTCCGGCGCCAGGGTCGGTGTACCGCCCAGATCGATGATGTAAGGCGTGCCGCTTTCAGAGAAGCCGACCGGGTCTTTGAAATAGCCGGCGATGGCGATCTTCTGCTCCGGCGTTGCGGTGGACAGCAGCCACAACACCAGAAAGAACGCCATCATTGCCGTGGCGAAGTCGGCGAAGGCGATTTTCCACGCCCCGCCGTGATGCCCACCGGCTATGCGCTTGACGCGCTTGATGATTATCGGCTGATTATTTTCCATGGCTTAACGACCGCGAACGGCTTGTTCCAGCTCGGCAAAGCTTGGACGGTGCGCCGGGTACAGCACCTTGCGACCGAACTCCACCGCCAGCGATGGCGGCATGCCGGAAGCCGAAGCCACCAGCGAGGCCTTGATGGCTTCGTAGACGTTCAGCTCTTCCTTGGCATCGTGCGCCAGGGAATGCGCCAACGGGCCGAAGAAACCGTACGCCGCGAGAATACCGAAGAAGGTACCCACGAGCGCCGCACCCACGTGCAGACCGATGGACTTCTGATCGCCCTCACCCAAGGACGCCATGGTCACCACGATACCCAGTACCGCCGCGACAATACCGAAACCCGGCATAGCGTCGGCAATGCCGTTCACCGCATGGGATGGATGCTCGAGGTCTTCTTTCAGGCTGTACAACTCCATGTCGAACAGGCCTTCAAGCTCGTGGGGAGCCATGTTGCCGGAGGACATGATGCGCAGGTAATCACAGATGAACGCGGTCATGCGTTCATCTTTAAGGACTGCCGGGTACTTGGCGAAAATCGGGCTCGCGGCAGCGTCTTCGATGTCGCCTTCAATGGCCATCATGCCTTCGCGACGGCTCTTGTTGAGGATCTCGTAGATCAGGCCAAGCACTTCCAGATAGAAGGTGTGGCTGAAACGCGAGCTGAACATGCTCAGGGATTTCTTGAGCACGTGCATCGTCATGTAACCGGGGTTGGCCTGGAGGAATGCACCCAGTGCCGCACCACCGATGATCATCACCTCGAAGGGCTGGATCAGGGCGGCAATCTTGCCGTGGGAGAGCACGTATCCGCCGAGCACGCTCGCGAATACGACGATGATGCCGATAATTTTAGCCATAGGTAGAAAGTACTTATTTAAGTCGGGTTCAAGGTCATATTCGGAAGTTAAAAAATCTCTTCTTCTACTTATCGGCAAAACTGCGCCAGACTATAGCCAGTTCAGGCGAAAAGCCAATTTAGCCCATGCCGGGCGCGTCTACAGTCAGTGAAGATCTCGTCCAGACATGGCTAATGAAACGAACGTCCCACACGTAAAACCGACCACCCTTGAAGGCTGGGTGACATTGCTCGATAGCGTGCGCCTGCCCGTGCCGCAAGACGCTCACGACAAAGTGTGCCGGGCCATTCGTGACAACCGCAGTTCTCTGCGCGACATCGCCGACCTGATGCAGGACAGCCCGGCGCTGGCCTTGAGCATCATCCGTGAGGCAAATCGTCACACCCACGGCACGATGAGTACACCGGCGGAAAATCTCGAAGTGGCGATCAACCGTCTCGGCCTCGCCCGCACCGAAGAACTGCTGGCACGCCTGCCTGCCGAACCGCAGATGCAGATTCCCAAGGCCCTTCGGCAACTGCAAATGATCAGCCAGCACGCCACGCAACAGGCCAACGGTTTTTTCGCCAGTCGCCTGGCGCGGCTGTGGCAGGACATTCATTGGGGCAGCCTGCTGTTTCTCTCGCCGCTGTGGCCGCTGGCGCTGACGTATCCGCAGTTGCTTGAAGAGTGGGAGCTGCGAGTTATCCACAAGGGCGAATCGGCGCGCACTGTCGAGAAGCAATTGTTTGGCGTGCGCCTGCTGAAAATCGCCGAGGCGCTGGTACAAGCCTGGCACCTGCCAGTCTGGGTGCAGCAAGGCTATAAACTGCTGCTCAGCGAGCGACGCGAATTGGTCAAAGTCCTGCGTATCGCCCGCGACAGCGAGCACCCGTTACGCCAGCAAAATCGTCTGGACGATGATCCGACGTTGCGCCGCTGGCTCAATCAACCCGCCAACACCGTACTGCTGGCCAACGGGCTGGCGCTGTCGGCGCAACAGGCGTGGGACAGTCCGCACAGTAGGCGCTGGCAGTACCTGACCAGCCTTTATCTGCAAATTTCGATGGACGAGGTGCAGCAGCAATTGCATCAACAGGCGGCCAACAGTGCGCGTCACCATGCGATGCCGGATCTGTGGCACCCGGCCGTTTCGCTGCTATGGCCGTGGGGCACTCATCGCTTGCCGGCCGGAATGCTCCCGGCCGCCGCCCCGAGCGCCGAAGATCTGACTCAGTGGCGCCGGCAATGCGCCGAACTGCTGGCCGAGCCGAGTCGGTTCACCAATGCCATGAGCCTGACCGTCGCCGCCCGTGATGCACTGGTCGCCAGCGGCATGCGTCGGGTGATGATCCTGATGGCAGATCGCACCCAGTCCAATCTGCGCGTGCACCAAACATTCGGCCTGCCAAAAGAAGCGGGGGCGCTGAATTTTGTGGTCAGTCAGAGCAAAGTCCTGCAACGGCTGCTCGCGCAACAGGCGCAGGTGCGGATCAACCCGCAAAACGACGGACAATTCTCTGCCCTGCTGCCGCCAAGCCTGCGCTCGCTGTTTCGTGGCGAGCACCTGTTCCTGCGCTCACTGGTCAACAATGGCCGGGTGATCATGATCGTCGTCGCCGATCAGGGCGGTGGACCGTTCGCCGATATCACCGTGCAAGCCTTTGGCAAAACCGCGCAGTGCATCGAAAAAGCCCTGCACAGCTTTAGCAGCCGTGGCCGATGAGGCTGCGCTACAATCCCCCACTTTGTGCTCTGGAGACCTCACATGTCTGACTTCTCTGGCTTGCCGCTCGTTATCGAACCGAGCGACCTGCTCCCCAGGCTCGAGGCAAGCGACCTGATTCTGGTGGACTTGACCAGTGCCGCCCGCTACACCGAAGGACACATTCCCGGGGCGCGGTTTGTCGATCCGAAACGAACCCAGTTCGGCCAGCCACCGGCGCCGGGACTGTTGCCGGCCAAAGCCGATCTGGAAGCGTTGTTCGGTGAGCTGGGCCATCGCCAGGACGCGGTCTACGTGGTCTATGACGACGAAGGCGGCGGCTGGGCCGGACGCTTCATCTGGCTGCTCGACGTGATCGGTCACGACAAGTACCACTATGTCGATGGCGGTCTGCCGGCGTGGCTGGCCGATGGCATGCCGATGTCGATCCAGGTACCTCCTGCCGCCGGTGGCCCGGTGGCATTGACGCTGCACGAAGGACCGACTGCCACGCGCGAATACCTGCAAAGCCGTCTCGGCGCCGCCGACCTCGCGATCTGGGATGCACGCGGGCCGCTGGAATACTCCGGCGAGAAAGTCCTGGCCGCCAAAGCCGGCCATATTCCCGGTGCGGTCAACTTCGAATGGACCGCGGGCATGGACAAGGCGCGCAACCTGCGGATTCGCACTGACATGCCGCAGATCCTCGAAGACCTGGGGATCACCAAGGACAAAGAAATCATTACCCACTGCCAGACCCATCACCGGTCGGGCTTCACTTATCTGGTGGCCAAGTCCCTCGGTTATCCGCGAGTCAAGGGCTACGCCGGTTCCTGGGGCGAATGGGGCAACCACCCTGACACGCCCGTCGAGATTTAAGGTTTTTAAGGACAACTAATGAAAGAGCGTCTGTTTATCCTCAGCCAATACCTGCTGCCTCATCATTTGCTGTCGCGCCTGGCCGGCTGCATTGCCGAGTGCCGCGTGCGCTGGTTCAAGAATGCGTTCACCCAGTGGTTCGCCAAGCGTTATCAAGTGGACATGTCGCAGGCACTGGTTGAAGACCTGACCGCCTACGAGCACTTCAACGCGTTCTTCACCCGCGCCCTGAAAGACGGCGCGCGCCCTCTGGACGAAACCCCGGGCGCGATCCTCAGCCCGGCCGACGGTGCCGTCAGCCAACTCGGCCCGATCGAGCACGGTCGGGTGTTCCAGGCCAAGGGCCACAGTTTCAGCGTGCTGGAACTGCTCGGCGGTGACGCGGCAAACGCAGCGCCGTTCATGGGCGGCGACTTCGCCACCATTTACCTGTCGCCGAAGGACTACCACCGCGTACACATGCCGCTGGCCGGCACCCTGCGTGAAATGGTCTACATCCCGGGCCGGATCTTCTCGGTCAACCAGACCACCGCGGAAAACGTGCCGGAGCTGTTCGCCCGCAACGAGCGTGTGGCGTGCATCTTCGACACCGAACGCGGCCCGATGGCGGTTGTTCTGGTAGGCGCGATGATTGTGGCTTCGATCGAAACCGTGTGGGCCGGTCTGGTCACGCCGCCGAAGCGCGAGCTGAAAACCTTCCGCTACGACGAAGCCGCCCGCGCACCGATCCATCTGGAAAAAGGCGCCGAACTGGGCCGTTTCAAGCTGGGATCGACGGCAATTGTGCTGTTCGGGCCGGATCAAGTGAAATGGGCTGAAGAACTGGCGGCTGGCTCGCCAGTGCAGATGGGCCAGGGTTTGGCGCTGCCAAAAGCCTGAGTCTGATGTAGCCACTGATCCGCCCGTTCGCACGTCTGCGAAAGGGCGGATACGACTCGCGGGGACCGTTACTCTATTTGCCCACGAAAGCCGATTGGCCCTTCGTTGGCATAGGTATTGGTGCCACTGAGGTTTTTCCCTCCATCATTGGAAGTGACGCTCAACGCGACAACGTTCTGATTGTCCCGTCCGCCAATAACCCACTTGCCGCCCGGATGCCACGGGGCATCGTTGCCACCCCACTGATTCTCGACGTTGTACTGGTTCTGGCCTGTGCGTTGCGCCTTAAAGCCAATGGGACCTTCACCGGCGTAGGTCATGGTGCCGGTGAAGGTTTTGCCGTCGTCGCCGGACTTGATCTCGATGGCCACGACGTTCTGGTTGTCCCGCGCGCCCAGCACCCAATCTCCACCTGGATGCCAAGGGGCCGAACTGCCGCCCCACTGATTTGCCACTACATATTTAGACATGAACCTCATCTCCTTGAAGTTATGAAGAGACCTGCCCGCTATTGGCAACAGGCCGTACGACCGTGCGTATCCGATCGCACGCCTAAGAGCCTAGTAGCGCCTGCGACATGGCAACGAGCCAGCAGACAAACGGTAAAAAAACCCACACGAGTCCGCGAACCTGGCCACAGCTGCTAGAGTTTTGGGCATTGCCCCATTCGTTTCCGGAGCTGGTCATGGCATGAGTGAGCCTCGATTCCAACCGACATTGCGCACCCCGACACCAACGCAAACGCGCCTGTCGTTCTGTGAACACACCCCGCGCGATCTCAAACGCTGGATCGCCGACCTGCCCAAAGCCAACATCGGCGAAACCGCCCGCCTGTTGTATCAAGGCCTGGGCGAACTCAATCTGTTGCTCACCCCCAGTGACAATCGCCTGCAACTGCTGGAGCTGCTGCGCCCTGAGGTGTATTTCGTCTGCCAGCATCTGGAGCGGCACTTTCTGCATCAGGCGATCATGCTCGACGAGCGCTCGCGCAAGATCAGCAACCTGTGTCAGACACTGCAAGGTCAGCTGGCCATCGGCTACAAACAGATCGTGTTACGCATTGTGCCGAAGTACAGCAAGGATCGTGCGGCACTCGTCAGCCAGGCCCTGCAACGGGCAGCCCATGCACTTAAAGCTCAATGGGTGCGCGCCACGCAGTTGTACAGTTCGCCGCCGGAGCATCTGTGGCTCGAGCTGCATCAGCTCTATCGAATTGCCTGTGAATTGCAGTTGCAGCAGCGCCAGGTGCATGACGATCTCGCCAGCCTGACCACCGAGTTGAGCCTGGAACAGACTTACATCGCCGCTCTGCTATTGGGCAGCGCCCGCTGCAATCAACTGCGGCAGAACCAGATCGCCCGACTGGCTGAAGTGATCGAACGGTGGAGTGCTTTGCTCAAACTGCATCCCGGTAGCCCGGACGAAGGTTTGTTTGCGATCAGCGCCGAACTCGATGCCGGGCCGCGCTATCGCAACATGTTTCGCAATGAGCAGAAAAACGCACTGCTCGGCTTCGATCCGCAGCCGCTGGTGAATGTCATTGAGGCACTTCTGCAGCGCCAGGACACGTCGACGCCGCTGCCCGTCCCTGCCGGGCTGAGCTTCGACACCTTGCAACACCTGCATGCGACCTGGGGCCAGGCGGCCGAGCGCAGTTTTCAGCGCACCGTAGGGCAAGGCAGCCTGACCGTGTGCGTGGGCATGAGCGCCCTGCACTTCTACCTGGGTGGCGAACGCACGTTCAGCGAACTGCTCAAACACCCCGGCGCGCGCGTGGCAAACTTCAGCAGCGTCGTGACCCAGGGTGAAAAGGACAGCTGGAGCCAGTCGTTCGACGCCGCGCCGCAAAGCAAGGCCGATGAGTTTCTGCCCTACGAAGAAATTCAGTACGACCATTTGGTGGAGGACGAAAGCAGCACCGACAGCACGCCCCACTATCCGACGTATGCTCTGCCTGTGATCAATCACAGTCCCGGTGGTTATTGCCTGGGCTGGCCGAAAGAAGTCCCCGTCGAGTTACAGACCGGGGAAATGCTCGGGATTCAGGACAGCACGAATCAAGGCTGGAGCATCGCGGTCATTCGCTGGATCCGGCAGGTGCGCGGCAGCGGTACGCAGATGGGCATTGAACTGGTGGCGCCTCATGCACAACCGTGCGGTTTGCAACTGGTGCGCTCGCGGGACGATCACAGCCACTATTTACGGGGACTGCTGCTGCCGCAGATCAGCGCGATCGACTTGCCGGCCACCTTGCTGGCGCCGCGTTTACCATTTCAGGAAGGCAATAGAGTGCTGATCAACACCCAAGGCGAGGAACACCCCGCCGGACTGGATCGACGGGTGGCGAGTACGCACAGTTTCAATCAGTTTGCCTATCGCTCGCTGGAGGCTGCGCAGCAGGGCGGGAGCGAAGAGGATTTCGATTCGTTGTGGAAGTCGCTTTAGACCGAGTTGCGCCCTTCGCGAGCAAGCCCGCTCCCACACTTGAAATGCATTCCAAAGTGGGAGCGGGTTTGTTCGCGAAGAGTCCGACGCTGGCCCTGGAGAGTCAGAGCTGCCCGTCGCGATCCCGGAAGCCCAGCAGATACAGCACGCCATCCAGCCCAAGCGTGGAGATCGCCTGCTTCGCCGACTGCTTGACCAACGGCTTGGCGCGGAACGCCACGCCCAACCCGGCAATGGCCAGCATCGGCAGGTCATTGGCGCCGTCGCCGACCGCAATGGTCTGCTCCAGACGCAAACCTTCCTTGTGCGCCAGTTCTTTCAATAGGTCAGCCTTGCGTTGCGCATCGACAATCGGCTCGATCGCCACGCCCGTGCACTTGCCGTCGACCACTTCCAGTTCGTTGGCGAAGACGTAGTCGATACCGAGTTTGGCCTGCAATTGCTTGGCGAAATAGGTGAAGCCGCCCGACAGGATCGCGGTCTTGTAGCCCAGACGCTTGAGTTCAGCGAACAGGGTTTCGGCTCCCTCGGTCAGGCGCAGCGAAGCGCCGATCGAGTCCAGCACGCTGACGTCGAGGCCTTTGAGCAGCGCCAGACGCTCCTTGAAACTGGCGCGAAAATCCAGTTCGCCCGCCATGGCACGCTCGGTGATTTGCGAAACCTGCTCGCCAACCCCGGCCGCCTTGGCCAGTTCATCGATGACTTCGGCTTCGATCAGCGTCGAGTCCATGTCGAACACCGCCAGACGACGGTTGCGACGGAACAGTGAATCTTCCTGGAAGGCGATGTCGACGTTCAGTTCCTGCGCAACGCTGAGGAACTCGGCACGCAGCGCCTGCGGATCAGCCGCTTCGCCCCGCACGGAGAACTCGATGCAGCCCTTGCCTTGGTCGGCCGGGGTGTCGAGCGGCATACGACCCGACAGACGGTCGATGTGATCGATATTCAGACCGTATTTGGCAGTGATCGAACTGACAGCCTGCAATTGCCCGGCAGTCACTTTGCGCGTCAGCAGGGTGACGATGTGACGTTTCTTGCCCTGATTGCCCACCCATTGTTGGTAATCCTCTTCGGACACCGGGGTGAAGCGCACTTGCTGATCAAGCTCGTAGCCCTTGAACAGAATGTCCTTGAGCACGGACTTGCCTTGCTCGGAATCGGGAATTTCAACCAGGATGCCAAACGACAGGGTGTCGTGGATCACCGCCTGACCGATGTCGAGAATGTTCACACCACCTTGTGCCAGAACGCCGGTAATGGCCGCAGTCAGACCCGGACGGTCGACTCCCGTGATGTTAATCAGGACGATTTCGCGCAACGCGCACCCCCGCAACTGGAAAAAAACCGCATTCTACCCACTTTCAGTGACCATCGGGCACCGCGAGCGCTTTGCCGGTCTAGGGCCTGTCGCTATACTGCGCGTCAACTTCACGGACAAAAGAGCCGAGCTCAGTGAACCGGCCCACGCCAGTTAAAACCGATAACTTCTTCCTGCTGATCTTCCGTGCACTGCGCCACCGCCGTGTACCGATTGCATTGCGCATTGCCAGCCATAACGTGATCCTCGTCGCTCTGGCGCTGGTGATCTATGCCGGCGTGATGGGTTTGCAATTCAAGCAGGCCATGCACGAACAGGCCGATGCGCTGGGCGAAAGCCTGACCACGCAGACCGCCACCTCCGCCACGGAGCTGCTGGTGTCCAACGACATCCTCAGCCTCAACGTGCTGCTCAACAACCTGACCAAGAACAAACTGGTGGCCCACGCCGCCATTTACAGCGTGGATAACCGCATCCTCGCCGAGTCCGGTCAGCGCCCCAAGCACAGCCTGCTGGGCGAAGCCGAGGGCATGTACGAAAGCAAGATCACTTTTCAGGACGTGACCGCCGGGCAACTGCGCATCAGCCTGGACATGGATCAGTTCCAGCAGCCGATGACCATCAGCCTGCAAAGCATGGGCATCTTGAGTGCGATTCTGTTGGCGCTGTCGTTGGCCCTGAGCCTGCGGCTGGGTCGGCACATCTCCACGCCGCTCCTGCAACTGCGCGTATGGCTGCGCCGGATCGATGAGTACACCCCGGGTATCGAGCGTCAGGACGAGATCGGCGATCTGGCCCGTCAGTTACACGCCAACTATGCCCCCGAGCCTGTTGAGCCCGAGCCAGAACCGGAGCCCGAGTTCGAAGACGACGAGACTGAGTTCGAAGTGCGTAACCTGCGCGACCCGAGCTTCGACGAGAGCCGGCCGGTGGCCGCGCAAAAGCCTGCGGCACGCCGGGTGGTCAGCACCGTCGAGGACGATGAGGACGACGACGCCTTCGCCGACCTGCGCGACGAGTCCTTGAATGAAACCGCGCAACCGCCGATTCGCCAGGCCACACCAAGCGTGCCTCAGCACACGGCAGTGCTGGCCGTGCAACTGGGCTCCCAGGAGCAACTGCGCCGTTTGCCTCGGACCCGTCTGGAAGAGTTGCAAAAGCGCTACCGCGATTGCCTCGATCAAGCCGCTTCGCTGTATCAAGGCGAGATCGAAACCCTGAACGATGGCAGCACGCTGATGCTGTTCCACACCGAGGACAGTGGCGACGACTACCTGACCAACGCGATCTGCTGCGGCGAGTTGCTGCGAGCGCTGGGCCATCAGTTGCAGATTGAAGTCGCGGACAGTGGCATTACCCTGCAATTGCAGTTGGGCCTGACCCTGGGTGATGAGTTGTTCGGCCTGAGCCAGATTGATCTGCTGCTGACCGATTCGGCCCAGGACGCACTGGCCTTGTCGCAGCACAGCCGCAATTTGCTGCTGGTTGAACGCAAGATCAGTGATGACGCGCTGATCCGTCAGCGTGCACGGATCCGCCCGATCGCCAGTCCCGAGGGGGCGTGCTGTGTCGAGCGGTTGATGGAGCCTTATCCATCGATGCTGGAGCGGCAACTGGCACGGATGCATGAGCGCCGGGCCTGAGGCCTGATCCCGCTGTAAAGGAGCCCGCAGATGAGTGATTGTCTGCGGGCTTTTTCGTAGTCTGATCCGGCCTCTTCGCGAGCAAGCCTGCTCCCACAGGGGAATTGAAGCCGTGTGGGAGCGGGCTTGCTCGCGAAGGGGCCAGACGCCTAACCACACATTTCCAGACAGCAGACACAACAAAGCCCGCACAAGGCGGGCTTTGTTTTGACTCAAACCAGACTTAGAAGCGGAACACTTCCATATCGGTGCGAATCGGCGAAGCCATCGGGATCTTAGGCTGCTTGTCAGCTTCCGAAGGCGCTGCCGGTTTCGGTGCTGGCTTACGCTGCGCCTCGACCAACGGCGGCTGATTGGCCAGTGGTTTGAGCGCCACCGACAGTTGATCGGCCAACCGCTGCAACAGAATCCCTTGTGCCTGAACCTGCGAAGCCGTGCTACCGGCGTGCAGCTCTTGCAGGTGGACGATGCGGTTATCACGCACTCGGCCACGACGGTCGATCAATCGCCATTGCGCATCGAGAATCGCCGGTTGTTTCTCACCGGAGTCCAGACGCGTGATGGTCAGCAATACCTGCGCATCCGGGGTAAAACCCTGAGTGGCCGGTGCCAGCACGACACGTTGGCTGTCCAGATGGCCGGCAACCTGACGCAGCAGCAACTGGTCGATATCCGACGAAAGGCTGCCAGCCCAACGACCATCGGTCGCCGCTTGCAGACTGCCGTCAGGTTGACGTTGCAGCAGGGTTTCACGTTGCAGGTAGTCGGCGACGACTACCGGGCCCAACAAAACCGCCATGCCTGCGCTTTGCGCAGGCTGAACCGGACTTCCGCTGTCCAGCTGATACAGCGACACCGGCTGGTGTACGCTGCAACCCGCCAGGCCAAGAACGCCGGCGAGCAGGAAAATAAGGGGGCGCAGAGCAGTCATCATCCCGTCCAGGTGGCCGCCACTCGGCTGACCACAGTGAAAATACTCAATAAATATGAAGAACGCTCGGCCACGCCGGCGCTTGAAAGGCCATATCATCCGTGAATATGCGTTCCGACTCCAGCGCCAAAGCGTCGATCTACGCGTTAAATCGTAGATCGAGCGCTCTGGGACGCCTAATTGAGGTTTTCGACGAGCAGCGCATCGACTCGCTGGAAGCCACGCGGCAGTTTATTGCCACGGCGACCACGCTCACCTTTGTAGTGTTCGAGGTCGTCGGCCTTGAGCGACAGAGTCCGTTTTCCGGCCTGCAACACCAGCGTTGCGCCTTCCGCAAGCACGGCGATGTCCGTGACATATTCTTCGCGACTGGCCACGCGCTCACCGGAAATACCGATGATCTTGTTGCCCTTGCCCTTACCTAATTGTGGCAGATCGCTGATTTTGAATATCAGCAGGCGACCTTCGGTCGTGACCGAGGCCAGCCAGTTCTGATCACGATCGGTCACCGGACGCGGCGCGATCACTTTGGCGTTGTTCGGCAGGCTCAACAGGGCTTTACCGGCCTTGTTCTTGGCTTGCAGGTCTTCGCCTTTGACCACGAATCCGTAACCGGCGTCGGAAGCGATCACGTACAGCGCGTCGTCTTCCGGCATCAGCACGCATTCGAACGATGCGCCCGGTGGCGGCGTCAGACGGCCGGTCAACGGCTCGCCCTGGCCACGGGCCGACGGCAACGTGTGCGCGGCGACCGAATAGCTGCGGCCGGTGGAGTCAATAAACACCGCAAACTGGTTGGAGCGCCCCGCTGCCGAGGTCTTGAAGCCATCACCGGCCTTGTACGACAGGCCGGTGGCGTCGATGTCATGACCTTTGGCCGAACGGATCCAGCCTTTTTCCGACAACACGACGGTCACTTTCTCGTTCGGCAGCAGATCGTGCTCGGTCAACGCCTTGGCTTCGGCGCGCTCCACGATTGGCGAGCGGCGGTCGTCGCCGTAGGTTTCGGCGTCCTTGATCAGTTCGGTGCGCACCAGTTTCTTCAACTTGGCTTCGCTGCCCAGCAGCGCTTGCAGCTTGGCTTGTTCCTTGAGCAGTTCGTCCTGCTCGTCGCGCAACTTCATTTCCTCCAGTCGCGCCAACTGACGCAGACGGGTGTCGAGGATGTAGTCAGCTTGAATCTCGCTGAGGGCGAAGCGCTCGATCAGCTTGGCTTTCGGGTGTTCCTCGGTACGAATGATGTGAATCACTTCATCCAGGTTGAGGTAGGCAATCAACAAACCGTCCAACAGGTGCAGTCGACGCTCGACCTTGTCGAGGCGAAATTGCAAACGGCGACGCACGGTCTGCACACGGAATTCCAGCCATTCGACCAGCAAGGCGCGCAGGTTTTTCAGCTGTGGCTTGCCGTCCAGACCGATGATGTTGACGTTGACCCGGTAGGTCGACTCCAACTCGGTGCTGGCGAACAGGTGCTGCATCAGCGCTTCGTGATCGACGCGGCTGTTGACCGGGATAATCACGATGCGGCACGGGTTTTCGTGGTCGGATTCGTCACGCAGGTCGGCGATCTGCGGCGCTTTCGACGGTTTGGCCTGCATCAGCGCGGCGATCTGCTCCAGCACTTTGGCCCCGGAGACCTGATGCGGCAGCGCGGTGACGATGATGTCGCCGTCCTCGACGTGGTACACGGCGCGCATGCGCACTGAGCCCTTGCCGGTTTCGTACATTTTCAGCAGGTCGGCGCGCGGCGTGATGATTTCCGCTTCGGTCGGATAGTCCGGGCCCTGGATGTGTTCACAGAGTTGCTCGACCGTGGCTTTGGGCTCATCGAGCAAGCGCACGCACGCCGTGGCGACTTCGCGCAGGTTGTGCGGCGGTACGTCGGTGGCCATGCCCACGGCGATGCCGGTGGTGCCGTTGAGCAGAATGTTCGGCAGACGCGCCGGCAATACCAGCGGTTCCTGCAGGGTGCCGTCGAAGTTCGGGCCCCAGTCCGCAGTGCCCTGGCCCAGTTCGCTGAGCAGCACTTCGGAATAACGCGACAGGCGAGCCTCGGTGTAACGCATGGCCGCGAAGGACTTGGGATCATCCGGCGCACCCCAGTTACCCTGGCCGTCGACCAGCGTGTAGCGATAGCTGAACGGCTGAGCCATCAGCACCATCGCTTCGTAGCACGCCGAGTCGCCGTGGGGGTGAAACTTACCGAGCACGTCACCGACGGTACGCGCCGATTTCTTGTGTTTGGAGTCAGCGTCCAGCCCCAGTTCGCTCATCGCATAAATGATGCGACGCTGCACCGGTTTCAGGCCATCGCCGATATGCGGCAAGGCACGGTCCATGATCACGTACATGGAGTAATTGAGGTAGGCACTTTCGGTGAAGTCAGCCAGCGAGCGGCGCTCTACGCCGTCTAAGCTGTCTGCAAGGATGTCGCTCATGCGGGCCTCATCGGTTCGTTGTCTGGCGCAGCAGCATGGTGCCACCGCGCTGAGTAAATTCAAGTTTGTTCAGGGCGCTCATGCCGAGCAGCACCTGATCACCCTGCAAACCTGGCGCCACCAGTGCGCGGACGTCCCGCAGCACGATGTCGCCCAGTTGCAGGCGGTCAATTTTTGTACGATAGCCCTGGCTCAGGCCATTGGCCGTGCTCAGGGTCACACCAAAACCCTCTTGCAGCTTCAAACGCTTGGCCAGATCCGCCGGGATCGCCACATCGGTTGCGCCGGTGTCGAGCAGGAATTCCACCGGCTCGCCGTTGATCTGGCCGCTGGCGACAAAATGCCCCTGGGCGTTACCGGCCAGCTTCACTTCGATAAAACCTTCGCCCTGCTGCGAACTTACCACCACGTTCGGATTCTGCTGGCGTTGCTCCCACTGGCCGAAAAACCGCGTGGCCAGAAAAAGCGCAGCGCACCAGGCCAGGATCATCAGCACTCGCCCGGCGCGCTTGCCTGGCGGTTGCTGGCTCATGGCTTGGCGCTCCAGCCACCGTCAGGCGCGGCGAACCGCCAGACGACCGGCCGAACCTCACCGTCGGCACGCGGACCAAAATTATTGTCGACGCCGATCCACGCCCCCTCAGCATCAACGATCAGTGCCTCTTCCAGCCCGTAGCTCTGTGAGTATTGGCGGTTGGCCTGCAACAGTTCGGCCGCATACGACCAGCAACGCTCGACCTTGGCGGTCTGCGCATCGCGCCGACAAACCTGGAAAGCGTTGCGTTCAAGGGTAAACAGTTTGCCGTTGAACAACGAAATATCGGAAAAGTCCCGATCGACCGCTTTGGCCTTGGGAAACTGCGGCGGCTGCATCTCCTTGCCACTCTCGCTGAGCAGCACGCAACGGCCGTCGCAATCCCACACCGTCTGCTGGCGCTTGATCTTCAGCAAGCCACGGCTTTGCCGTTCGGCGGCCAGCCACATCTGATCGCCTGCTGGGTTGATCGCCAGGCCTTCGAATATCGCATTGAAATGCAGGAGCATGCCGCTGGCCCGCGCTTCGCGAACCATCATCGGCGAGATCTTCAGCCAGTTGGCCGGGCCGTTGACTGGCACCTGCAACACTGCTGCATGGCCTTCGCTGACGATGTAGCGATTGCCGGCGCTGTCGCAGGTGATGCCTTCGAAATCCAGATCGCCGCCCCGGATAAACGATGCCGCCCAGTTTCGCGAACTCAGACCCCATGGCAAACCGCTGTCGGGCACCTTTGGCACATCGATTCGCACCGTTTCGGCCTGCCAGACCTGATCCGCCGTATTGAGCCGATAGATCTGATCGTCATCGCGGTCAGACACCGTCCACAGCTCATTGCCGCACATCGCTAGCCCGGAGAGATTGCCGCCGCGCAGGCCTTCGACCGGATGTTCGGAGAGCAAGCGCAGCTCCTGCGCAGGCTCGGCCGACGCGGTCATCGCACTCAGCAGCAACGCACCCGCCAAGGCCCAGCCAAACCGCATCAGGCCAGCACCTCGGCGAGGTTGCCTTTGGATTCGAGCCAAGCCTTGCGATCACCGGCGCGTTTCTTCGCCAACAGCATGTCCATCATTTCCGAGGTCTGGGCGAAATCTTCGCCCAGCGTCAGTTGCACCAGACGCCGGGTGTTGGGGTCCATGGTGGTTTCACGCAGCTGCGGCGGGTTCATTTCACCCAGACCTTTGAATCGGGTGACCTGTGGTTTGCCGCGTTTCTTCTCGGCCACCAGACGGTCAAGAATCCCATCACGTTCGGCTTCGTCGAGGGCGTAGTAGATCTCTTTGCCGAGGTCGATACGGTACAGCGGCGGCATCGCGACGTAGACGTGACCGGCATCCACCAACGGGCGGAAATGCTGGACGAACAACGCGCAGAGCAAGGTTGCGATGTGCAGGCCGTCAGAGTCGGCGTCGGCGAGGATGCAGATCTTGCCGTAGCGCAACTGGCTCATGTCCGCCGCGCCCGGATCGACACCGATGGCCACGGCGATGTTGTGCACTTCCTGGCTGGCGAGCACTTCGCTGCCGTCGACTTCCCAAGTATTGAGGATCTTGCCGCGCAACGGCAGGATCGCCTGAAACTCTTTGTCCCGGGCTTGTTTGGCGGAACCGCCAGCGGAATCACCTTCGACCAGGAACAGCTCGGAGCGCATCGGGTCCTGCCCGGCGCAGTCAGCCAGTTTGCCCGGCAGTGCCGGCCCTTGGGTGACGCGTTTGCGCTCGACCTTTTTGCTGGCCTTGAGACGACGGCCGGCGTTGTTGATCGCCAGCTCCGCCAGCGCCAGACCGGTTTCCGGGTTGGCGTTAAGCCACAGGCTGAAAGCATCCTTGACCACACCGGAAACGAACGCCGCCGCTTCCCGAGACGAAAGACGCTCTTTGGTCTGGCCGGAGAATTGCGGCTCCTGCATCTTCATCGACAGGACGAAGGCGATGCGTTCCCAGACGTCTTCCGGCGCCAGTTTCACACCGCGCGGCAGCAGGCTGCGGAATTCGCAGAACTCGCGCATCGCATCAAGCAAGCCCTGACGCAAACCATTGACGTGGGTACCGCCCTGCGCCGTCGGGATCAGGTTGACGTAGCTTTCCTGCACCGCGTCGCCACCTTCCGGCAACCACAGCAGGGCCCAGTCGACCGCTTCTTTATTACCGGCGAAAGCGCCGCAGAACGGTTCGTCCGGCAGGCGTTCAAATTCGCTGACCGCGTCGACCAGATAGGAGCGCAAGCCGTCTTCGTAATGCCACTCGACTTTCTCGCCGGTGCCTTTGTCTTCAAAACTGACCAGCAGCCCCGGGCACAGAACGGCCTTGGCCTTGAGGACGTGCTTGAGGCGGCTGATGGAAAATTTCGGTGAATCGAAGTATTTCGGGTCCGGCGCGAAGTACACGCTGGTGCCAGTGTTGCGCTTGCCGACGGTACCGACGATTTCCAGTTCCGAGGCCTTGAAGCCGTCGTTGAAGGTCATCTGGTATTCGTTGCCGTCACGCTTGACGCGAACCCGGACTTCGGTCGACAAGGCGTTGACCACGGAAATACCCACCCCGTGCAGACCGCCGGAGAACTGATAGTTCTTGTTGGAAAACTTGCCGCCCGCATGGAGCTTGGTGAGGATCAGCTCGACACCTGAAACACCCTCTTCCGGGTGGATGTCGACCGGCATGCCACGGCCGTCGTCGCTGACTTCCAGCGAGTGGTCGGCGTGCAGGATGACCTGTACTGATTTGGCGTGGCCGGCCAGGGCTTCGTCGACACTGTTGTCGATGACTTCCTGGGCGAGGTGGTTCGGCCGACTGGTGTCGGTGTACATGCCGGGGCGTTTGCGCACCGGGTCGAGGCCCGAGAGGACTTCGATGGCGTCGGCGTTATAAGAGCTAGCGCTGGGAGTGGCCATAGGGTCTCGTCGTCAGTCATTCATGAAAGAGGGGCAAGACTTCACAGTGCGGTGAAATCGATTGCCTGATACACATCGGCGCCAATGCCGGCAAAACTCAACAAGGCTGGCAATTGCCCGGCAAAACCCTGGAAACCATGGTCGCCGCCGGCCTGAATGCGCAAGGCACAGGCTCGGTAATAGTGCTGGGCGAGGCGATAATCCAGTGTTTCGTCGCCGGTCTGCAACCACACCTGATACCGCTGCGCATCGTGGGGCGCCGGCACTTCCAGCTCGGCCAGGGCCGTCACATGGTCATGGGTCAATTCCCAGTTTTCATCGGTATACAGGTTTTTCTGCGTTCCCAGATAGCCGTCGAACATCCGATGCGGACTGACGGCCGGGTTGACCAGCAACGCTTTCAGGCCATGGCGCTCGGCCAGGTGAGTCGCATAGTAGCCGCCGAGTGAGCTTCCCACCAGCAGCGGCCGGCCCAGCTCGGCAATCGCTTGCTCCAACTGACCGATGGCTTGGCGCGGATGGTGATGCAGGGCCGGAACCCGCAGTTGCCCGCTCAAACCCAGCCGCTCCATCACCGCGACCAGCTCACAGGCCTTTTTCGAGGCCGGCGCGCTGTTGAAACCGTGGATATAGAGGATCGAACCGGACATTTGAGCTCCCTGAGTGTCGGCGAAAGATAGCGGAGTTTACAGGGAGTCGGGGGGATCGTGGGTGTTTGTAAGGATGCCTTCGCGAGCAAGCCCACTCCCACACAAGGAAAGCATTGCACTGTGAGAGCGGGCTTGCTCGCGAAGGCGTCGGTGCGGCCTCAGTAACCGTTTGAACCGTAATCGACAGTGAAGGCGAAATCAGTGACCCGCTCGACGCCAGTCTCCAGCCGCCCGTCTGGCAACAACCGCAACCAGCGATACCCCGGCGCCTGATCCCCGACCTTGAAGTCTTTACTGCCCGGCTCGAACTGAATGCAGGTCGACGGCGAGGCCAGCAACCTTACGCCATTGCGCTCGCGATCAATCTCCTGATGCACATGCCCCCACAACACGGCGCGGGCCTGTGGAAAACGATCCAGCACCTCGAAAAAAGCCTCGCGATTACGCAAACCGATCGGCTCCATCCACAGGCAGCCAATCGGCACCGGATGATGATGGAAGCAAACCAGGTGATGGCGCTCCGGCGCTTCGCTCAACGAGCGGGCCAGCAGTTGCAATTGATCGTCCTGCAAATACCCCGGCACCGACCCCGGCACGGCGGAATCGAGCAAGGTCACGCGCCAGTTGCCGACATCGACCACCGACTCCAGCAGCGCACTCTGCACTGCCGCTTGCGCCATGATCTGCGGTTCGTCGTGATTGCCGGGAATCCAGCGCGCAGGGGCATTGATCTGCGCACTCATCTGGCGAAACTGCTGATACGACGCCAGTGTGCCGTCCTGCGAGATATCCCCGGTGGCCAGCACCAGATCGATCTGCGGTTGCTGCGCCAGCACCAACTCAATGACTTTTTGCAGGCTCTGACGCGTGTTCATGCCCAGCAGCGCACCGTCCGCTTCGGCGAACAGATGGCTGTCGGACAACTGCACCAGCAACGCCGGATCGGCGGTGGTCAACGTGGATACGCTCGGCAAGGCGTTCTCCCAAGGCAAAAGCACGGAATCGGTCAAGTGCCGCAATTATGCTGGGGGATCACTGAAAGAGGAAACCTGTGAACCGGACGCAGTTCACAACTAGCGTACGACTTCGTACTCATGCCCCAAGGCCAGGCAGTGACTCAACCACTCCCCCAGAAACAGATTGAGTTGAGCCTTTTCGTCTGGCTGATGCATCGCGGCGTTCGGGTAAGGATAGATGCCGCGAAAGCGTCGTGCATGTTCAGCGCTGATGACCTCGGCCATGCGCGCGTCGTGATAGACCTGCACTTCCAGTTGCGGCACTGGCAGCCACGGCAGGCTGTGTTCCTGGCGCACCTGCAACGTGGTGGTGTAAGGACAGGTTTGCAGCACTTCAAGGGCCAGCACTCCGAGCATCTGCTCGCCCTGAGTCACGGCGATGCGTCGCGCCTCTGGGTCGTTACGCATGTCCGGCACCAGCCGCATCAGGCGCGCGTAGTTGGCCTCGCAGGCGGCTTGCAGCCCCACGAGGTCGACTCGATAACGATCGCGCAGCTTGTTTACAACCATAACCCCCTCACTTCGGCGCGGTTCAGCGCCAGCCATTGCAGAGCGATAATGCTCGCCGCATTGGCAATACGTCCGTCGCGCACAGCCTGCAAGGCATCTTCAAACGCCCAGACCGTGACGCGGATATCTTCAGCCTCTTCCTCCAGCCCATGCAGGCCGCCGACACCTGCGGTTTCGCAACGCCCCAGATACAAATGCACGAACTCGTTGCTGCCGCCCGGCGACGGGAAATACTTGGTCATCGGCCACAGGGCCTTGATGTCCAGCCCAGCTTCCTCCTGCGCCTCACGGTGAGCAACTTCTTCCGGTTGCTCGTCCTTGTCGATCAGACCAGCGACCAGCTCAACCAACCAAGGGTTGCTGGCCTTGCCCATGGCGCCGACGCGAAATTGCTCGATCAGCACCACTTCGTCGCGCTGCGGATCGTAAGGCAGCATGCAGACCGCATCGTGCCGCACGAACACTTCACGATTGATCTCGCGGCTCATGCCACCCGCGAACAATTCATGGCGCAGATGCAAACAGTCGAGCTTGTAAAAGCCCTCGTAGCATTTTTCGCGCCGCACGATATCGACGGCGGTCGGAATGGCGTTGGCAAAGTCAGTCATGGGCATCCTCTTTTCTGCAAATCCATTACGAGGTTCCTTTTTGTGACATGCAACCTCGACTTCGCGCCATCCTAACGCGCCCGCACCGTTTGATGCAGCCCCTTTACCGTCAGCGGGATGGACGGTGGAGGCGAAACCCACTCTAATTAGCTTAGTGGCGAACTGACTGCTTCGGTGAGAGTCGAAGCGGATATCTTTTTGCCTTCCCCTGTTTCAGAAAGGACGCCCATGTCGCTTTTCAAAATTGCCTCCGTGGCCGCCATCGCCCTGACCTTGGGCGCGTGCGCGAGCCTGTTCCAGCCCAACTACCGCACGCCCCTGGAAACCACCCGCGATGCGTCGGAACAGCTCAAGCCTGGGTGTTCCAACCCCGACTGCCCGCTGGTGAATATCGATACCGTACATTTCGCGGCAGAGCCTGCCCTGGACGGCATCATCGAAAAACGCCTGCTGCAAATGACCCGCACCGAACAGAACGCATCGGTGGCGCCGACCCTGGCGGCTTACCGCGAGCAGTTCTTGAATACTGCCGGTCCACGCAACAGCAGCTATCTGCAGGCGAAAGTACGCGAGCAGCATGACGGCTTGGTGATCATCGAATTGTCGAGCTACCTCGACACCGGCGGCGCCCATGGCACACCGGGTCGCGGCTTCATCAACTATTCGCGCCAGCAGCACAAAGTGCTGAACCTGTCGGACATGCTGATGCCGGGTCAGGAAGACGCGTTCTGGAAGGCTGCGCAGGTTGCGCACAACAGTTGGCTGATCAGCACCAAGCTCGATCAGGAAGCGGAATTCGTTTCTAGCTGGCCGTTCAAGAAAACCCCGAACGTGGCGCTGACCTACGGCGCGGTGATCCTCAAGTACGACGTGAGCACCCTCGCGCCTTACGCGCTGGGTCACGTCGAACTGAAGATCCCTTATCCGCGCCTGAACGGCATTCTCAAGCCTGAGCTGTTCCCCGGCCGTAACTGAAAGCCCGAACGAGCACGAGTTGCAGCAACCCTGCCAGCACCAGCGCTGGCAGAGTTGCGCCGACATCCGGATACAGATTCGCCAACAAGTGATAGGTGCTCACGCCACCGAGCCAGGCCAACAGCGCCGGCCAGCGCAATGCGGCTGACGCGACCTGAGTGCTGCGCTTGCGCAAGATGAAGTGATCCACCAGCACCACGCCGAACAGCGGCGCAAACACCGAGCCGATCAGCAGCAGGAAATTCTGGTATTGCGCCAATGGCGCCAGCAGTGCGATCAGCGTGCAGATCGCGCCGATGGCCAAGGCCAGATGCTCGACTTTCAAGCGCAACAGAATCCCGCTGGACACCGCGGCCGAGTGAATGTCGGCGAACGCGTTTTCCGACTCGTCCAGCAAAATCAGCAACAGCGGAATCCCCAGACCGGCGCCAGCCAAGGCCAGCAACAGCGCGTTGACTTCACCACTCGGCGCAAACGCCAATGTGTAAGCGACGCCCAGGCTCATCAGCCAGAAATTGCCGATGAAGAAACCGATGGCGGTGCCGCCGAAGACGCTCTTCGCCCGTTTACCGAAACGCGAGTAGTCGGCAATCAGCGGCAACCACGACAGCGGCATCGCGATGGCAATGTCCAAGCCCACGGCGAACGGCATCGAACCATCGCCGGCACGCGCCCAGAGAGCAGCCAGATCAGCCTTGGCGAACAGGTTCCAGGTCAGCCAGAGGCACGCGGCCAACAGCAGCCAAATGCCCCATTTACGCAGGATCTTGCGCACGAACGTCAGCGGCCCGCTGACGGCGAGCAATGTCGCCAGAGCGCCGAAAACCAGCGTCCACAACACCGGGTTCGAAACCAGCGAACCTTCGCTGAACGCACGGGTGCCAAGCAGGCTGGCGGCGTCGCGCATGACGATGATTTCGAACGAGCCCCAACCGATCAGTTGCAGCAAATTGAGCAGCGCCGGCAGGCTGGCGCCTTTGCTGCCCAGGCTAAGTTTCAGCGCGGCCATCGACGACAGGCCAGTGTCGCTGCCGATCACGCCGACAGCGGCGAGCAACAGCACACCGACCAGCGTGCCGAGGAAAATGGCCAGTAGCGAACCGGACAGGCCCAGACCCGGCGCGAGCAATGCGCCGGTCTGCAAAACCATCAGGCCGATGCCTAAGGAAAACCACAGGGAAAACAGATCACGACCGCCGAACACACGCTTGTCGGCGGGCACGGCGAGGTCGGGGGAGTAAGTGCTGGGTTGAATGCTCAAGGGGGTTATCTCAGAGGGACATTTGTTGTTGTGTTGACCGCATTCGCGAGCAGGCTCGCTCCCACAGGAGAATGCATTCCAATGTGGGAGCGAGCCTGCTCGCGAAGGGGCCCTTGCAGGCCCCACCTTCTCAGGTCAGATCAAACCTTCTTGTACAGCTGACTGCCTTCCTTTTTGAACCGCTCGGCCTGTTCCGCCAGGCCTCGGGCGACGTCCACGTCGACCGCTTCGATACGCTGGTTGGCCGCGTACTCACGGACTTCCTGAGTGATCTTCATCGAGCAGAATTTCGGCCCGCACATCGAGCAGAAGTGCGCGACCTTCGCCGAGTCCTTCGGCAGCGTTTCATCGTGATACGAACGGGCGGTGTCCGGGTCCAGACCGAGGTTGAACTGGTCTTCCCAACGGAATTCGAAACGCGCCTTGCTCAGAGCGTTGTCGCGGATCTGCGCGCCCGGGTGCCCCTTGGCAAGGTCGGCGGCATGCGCGGCGATCTTGTAGGTGATGATCCCGGTCTTCACGTCATCCTTGTTCGGCAAGCCCAAGTGCTCTTTCGGCGTCACGTAGCACAGCATCGCGCAACCGAACCAGCCGATCATCGCCGCACCGATGCCCGAGGTGATGTGGTCGTAGCCCGGCGCGATGTCGGTGGTCAGCGGGCCGAGGGTGTAGAACGGTGCCTCGTCGCAGCACTCGAGCTGCTTGTCCATGTTCTCTTTGATCAACTGCATCGGCACGTGGCCAGGGCCTTCGATCATGGTTTGCACGTCGTGCTTCCAGGCGATTTTGGTCAATTCGCCGAGGGTTTCCAGCTCACCGAACTGCGCTGCGTCGTTGGCGTCGGCAATCGAGCCCGGACGCAGGCCATCGCCGAGCGAGAAGCTGACGTCGTAGGCCTTCATGATTTCGCAGATTTCTTCGAAATGCGTGTAGGCGAAGTTTTCCTTGTGATGCGCCAGGCACCACTTGGCCATGATCGAACCGCCACGGGAGACGATGCCGGTGACGCGCTTGGCGGTCAGTGGCACATAACGCAGCAGGACACCGGCGTGAATGGTGAAGTAGTCGACCCCCTGCTCGGCCTGCTCGATCAGTGTGTCGCGAAACAGCTCCCAGGTCAGGTCTTCGGCCGCGCCGCCCACTTTTTCCAAGGCCTGATAGATCGGCACGGTACCAATCGGCACGGGCGAATTACGGATGATCCACTCGCGGGTTTCGTGAATATGTTTGCCGGTGGACAAGTCCATGATGTTGTCCGCGCCCCAGCGAATACCCCAAGTCAGTTTCGCCACTTCTTCTTCGATGGACGAACCCAGGGCGCTGTTGCCGATGTTGCCGTTGATCTTCACCAGGAAGTTACGGCCGATGATCATCGGTTCCAGTTCGGTGTGGTTGATGTTGGCCGGAATGATCGCGCGGCCGCGGGCGATCTCTTCACGGACAAACTCGGGCGTGATGATTTTCGGCACACTGGCGCCAAAGCTATGGCCGGCGTGTTGCTGATCGAGCAAACCGGCCGCACGCGCGACTTCGAGTTTCATGTTTTCGCGGATGGCGACGAATTCCATCTCGGGCGTGATGATGCCTTTGCGCGCGTAGTGCATCTGGGTGACATTGCCGCCGGCCTTGGCGCGACGCGGGTTGTTGACGTGGGCGAAACGCAGCTTGGTCAACTCAGGATCAGCGAGGCGCTCGCGACCGAAGTTCGAACTCAGACTGGCCAGACGCTCGGTGTCGCCACGGTCGTCGATCCAGGCCGAACGCACATCGCCCAAACCTTTACGCACGTCGATCACCACGTTCGGGTCGGTGTACGGACCCGAAGTATCGTAAACGGTGACCGGCGCATTGATCTCGCCGCCGAAGTCGGTCGGGGTCACATCGAGGGTGATTTCGCGCATGGGCACGAGGATGTCCGGGCGTGAGCCCTGAACGTAGACTTTTTGCGAACGGGTGAACGGTTTGACCGATTGCTCGTCGACCTTGGCCGAGTCACTCAGGTTGATCGCGTTTTTTGATTTTGTCGTCATCACGGGCTCTCCAGACAGCATCCAGGCAGTGGATTGTCGGAGCAGAACCTGAAAGGCACGGACGCACCAGGACCGGTGCTGTGCATCGTCGTCGAGCGTTCGATTGTCGAACAATATCCCGGACGAAGCACAAGAGGACTCGCCGGGTGACGAGAAATCTTGTTCCCTACGCAGGCGCTAACCTGATCAGGTTCAACGGGATCCGAAATTATTCGATCTCAGCCTCATAGCAAGGCACCCCGACAAGAACCCGGCCAGTCTAGACACAAGCGGCAAAGAACGCCAACACCGCGGCAAACACCATGATGAATGGCGCAATTGCCGGTGCTTGCAGGATTGTTGCAGCCCCAATGCCCAACTACACTCGCTACGCCATGCTGCGCCTTGACGCTGCATGGGCCGCGCCTTACCTTTGGCGCCCGGATTATTTCCATAATATTTGCTAGGGATCGCCTCATGCTGCGCAAACTTTCACTGGCTCTTGCCGTGTCTTGTGCGTCCAACGCAATGGCCTGGGCAGCAGAAGCGCCCTTGTCGACCAAAACCGATCTGGTCAGCGTCTATCAGGAAGCGGTCGACAACAATGCCGACCTCGCCGCCGCTCGCGCCCAGTACGGTGCACAGAAAGAAGTCGTACCGCAGGCCCGCGCCGGGCTGCTGCCGAACCTGTCCGGTGGGGCAGAAGTCGCCAACGTGCGCACCTCGATCGACCAGCCTTCGGCCACCGCCAGCCGCAGTGCCCATTCCTATCAGGCGACCCTGGCCCAGCCATTGTTCCGCGCTGATCGCTGGTTCCAGTACCAGGCCGCCAAAGACGTCAACGAACAGGCGGCGCTGCAACTGTCTGCCACTGAGCAAAACCTGATCCTTCAATCGGCCGAAAGCTACTTCAACGTGCTGCGCAGCCAGGACAACCTGGCCTCGACCAAAGCGGAAGAAGCGGCGTTCAAGCGCCAACTCGACCAGTCCAACGAGCGCTTCGATGTTGGCCTGTCGGACAAGACGGACGTGCTGCAATCGCAGGCCAGCTACGACACCGCACGGGCCAACCGGATCGTCGCCCAGCGTCAGGTCGATGATGCATTCGAAGCGCTGATCACCCTGACCAACCGTCAGTACAACTCGATTCAGGGCATCGTCCACACGCTGCCGATCCTGCCGCCAGCGCCAAACGACGCCAAGGCCTGGGTCGACACGGCAGCGAAACAGAACCTTAATCTGCTGGCCAGCAACTACGCCGTCAGCTCCGCCGAACAGACCCTGAAGCAACGCAAGGCCGGTCACTTGCCGACCCTCGACGCCGTGGCCAAATACGAAAAAGGTGACAACGACGCCCTCGGGTTCTCCAATCCGAACGCCTTCGGCACGCAGTACCGTGGCAACGTCGAACAGAGCACGCTGGGGCTGCAACTGAACATCCCGATCTACAGCGGCGGGCTGACCAGCTCGCAAGTGCGCCAGTCTTACGAGCAACTGAATCAGAGCGAACAGCAGCGCGAATCCCTGCGCCGGCAAGTCGTCGAGAACACTCGCAACCTGCACCGTGCGGTGAACACCGATGTCGAGCAGGTACAGGCGCGCCGCCAGTCGATCATCTCCAACCAGAGCGCGGTGGAAGCCACGGAAATCGGCTATCAGGTGGGTACACGCAATATCGTCGATGTGCTCGATGCCCAGCGTCAGCTGTACACCTCGGTGCGCAACTACAACAACACCCGCTACGACTACATCCTCGACAACCTGCGCTTGAAGCAGGCAGCAGGCACGTTGAACCCGGGTGACTTGCAGGATCTGACGCGCTATCTGAAAGCCGACTACAACCCGGACAAGGACTTCTTGCCGCCGGATCTGGCCAAGGCTGCTGAGGCGCAGCTCAAGGCGCGGCCTTAAAAAACAAAAGATCACAGCCTGCGACGTGAGCTGTCGCAGGCGGCGATCTTTTTTTGTGTAGGGTTACTTGATCAAGCGCCCCAACCCATCCAACAAACGCTGCAACGCCCCCTGATTGCGGCGCATCACATTCAGCCCCGCCTCAGCCATGCGCTGCGCATCGCGCGGCAGTTCGAACAAGCGCCGCACTTCCACTGCCAGCCCTTCGGCATCATCCACCTCAACCAACGCGCCGGCTTCACGCATCTGCGCGGCGATGTCGAGGAAGTTGAACAGGTGCGGGCCGCTGATTACAGGTTTCGCCAATGCGGCCGGTTCCAGCAGGTTGTGCCCACCGTTCGGCACCAGGCTGCCGCCGACAAATGCGCTGTCGGCCAAGGCATAGAGAAACAGCAACTCGCCCATGGTGTCGCCGAGCAGCACCGATGTTTCAGCCGCGACGTTAGCGTCGGTGGAGCGGCGCACCGTGGCGAAGCCTTCGCGCTGGCACAGTTCAAGCACCGAGTTGAAACGCTCCGGATGACGCGGCACCAGAATCAACAGTGCATTCGGATAGCTGGCCAGTAACTGACGATGGGCGTTGAGCACCACTTCGTCTTCGCCTTCGTGAGTGCTGGCGGCGATCCACACCGGACGTTCCAGCGCTTGCCACTGGCCGCGCAATTCGGCAGCGCGCTGCAGCAGTTGCGGGTCGATGGTCAGGTCGAACTTGATCGACCCCGTCACTTCGACCGTTTCAGGACGCGCGCCCAGATCACGGAAGCGCTGGGCTTCCGCTTCGGTCTGCACGGCAAAAAAACTCATCTCGGCGAGCATTGGCGCGGTCAGCTTGCTGAAGCGGCCATAACCCCGGGCCGAACGTTCAGACAATCGCCCATTGGCCAACGCCACTGGAATGCCGCGTTTGGCGCACTGATGAATGTGGTTGGGCCAGAGCTCGGTTTCCATGATCACCGCCAGCTTCGGCTGCGCACGCTCCAGAAAACGCGCTGCGGCACACGGCAAGTCATACGGCAGGTAGCAATGCTGGATGCGCGGTTCGTTGGCGAACAGGGCCTGAATTCGCTCCGAGCCGGTCGGCGTCATGCAGGTCACGGTCATCGGCAACTGTGGATAACGTTGCAGCAAGGCGCGAATCATCGGCGCCGCCGCAATGCTTTCGCCCACCGACACCGCATGCACCCAGATGCCACCGGGTTGCAACGCCGGCATGCCATAGGAGAAACGTTCGCCAATCCGTTTGGCATACGCCGGTGCTTTTCGCGCCCGCAGCCATAGCCGAATCGCCACCAATGGCAGCCCCAGGTAAAACAGCGCGGTGTAGAGAGTTCTATTCATGGCGGCGGAGTTTATCGGCTTTTGTCGTCGATGGCCCGCAAGTGCACGGCAAAACGCTCTGCCAGCCAGCGCGCGGCCGGGCCAAGCGGCTCGTCGCGGCGCCAGACCAACTCGACCACCAGCGCCGGCGGCGTCCATTCGCTGTCGAGCTCGACCATCAAGCCCTGATAGGCCGAATACTGCACGACATGCCGTGGCAACCACGCCCAGCCCAGGTCGCGCACCAGCCACTCGGCCATTACATAGAAGCTGTCGGCGCGCCACACCTGCGGGCTGGCCGGATCGTTGCCGGGGTAAACACTGTTTTGCGTCGACATCAACAGTTGCCGATGTTGCGCCATTTGCTGGCAGGTGACGTAGGACTGCGCCGCCAAGGGATGATTGATTCCGCAGACGGTGACCATCTCCACGCGCCCCAGTACCCGACGTTCCAGTGCCTCGGGGATTTCATCGTGATAGAACAGCAACCCGAGATCGGCGCGGTGCTCCACCAGTTTGCGCGCCACTTCGCCTTGGGCGGCGCTGGTCAGTTGCACTTCCAGGCTGGGGAAATGCTCGGCCAACGCGCCGAAACTCTCCACCAGCGCCTGGTACGGCATCGCCTCATCCTGAGCCACGCGTAATTGCGCCTCCTGGCCGCGCATCATCGCCATGGCCCGACCATTAAGGCGCTCGCATTGCCGCAACACTTCCCGCGCCTCTTCAAGCAGCGCCTCACCCGCTTCGGTGAGGCTGGGTTGACGCCCGCTGCTACGCTGGAACAGGCTGACCCCCAAGTCGTCCTCCAGCATCGCAATCGCGCTGCTGATGGCTGACTGCGCCTTGCGTTGCCGCCGCGCTACGGCGGAGAACGAGCGCTGCTCAGCGACGTCGACAAACACCCGCAACTGATCGAGATTCCACTGCATGCTGATCCACCAACCTATCTCTAGAACAGATAGGTAATGACTTTACCCCATCTGAGGAGTCACTAGAATGCCGCCTCAGCAAGCAACATTTTCCATGAGGATTTGAACCATGAACGCCTACGTCTACCTGGCCATCGCCATTTGCGCCGAAGTGATAGCCACCGTTTCGATGAAGGCGGTCAAAGGCATCAGCACACCCCTGCCACTGATTCTGGTGATTGTTGGCTACAGCATCGCTTTCTGGATGCTGACGCTGGTGGTGCGAACGGTGCCGGTGGGTGTCGCTTACGCCGTTTGGGCCGGAATGGGGATCGTCATGGTCAGTGTCGCGGCGCTGTTCGTTTACGGGCAGAAGCTGGATCTGCCGGCGATGCTGGGGATGGCGTTGATTGTCCTGGGTGTCGTCGTCATCCAGCTCTTCTCGAAAACCGCCGGCCATTAACGCCAACCTCAATCCCTGTGGGAGCGAGCAGGCTCGCTCCCACATTGGTTTTGCGTCAGCCCTGTTGATCATCGACAAATCCCGCTCTTTCCCGAGTCTGTATACTGCGCCCTCGTCTTGAACACTGAGGTCGCTGCATGCCATCCGTTATTTCCACCGACGTTCTGATTGTCGGCGCAGGTGTCGCCGGCCTCTGGCTGAATGCACGCCTGCGTCGTCAGGGTTTTTCGACCGTGCTGGTGGAAAGCGCCAGCCTCGGTGGCGGGCAGAGTCTGAAATCCCAAGGCATCATCCACGGCGGCGCCAAGTACGCGCTGCACGGTGCGCTGACCGGCGCCTCGGAAGCCATCGCCGATATGCCACGGCGCTGGCGTGAAGCGCTGGCGGGTAACGGCGAGCTGGATCTGTCTGGCGTGCGCTTGCTGTCCGAAGCTCACTACCTATGGTCGCCCGGCACCCTCGCCGGCAACCTCACCAGTTTCTTCGCCAGCAAAGCCGTGCGCGGCCGTGTCGATCAGGTCAAAGGCGAACAACTGCCTCCTGCCCTGCAAGACAAGCGTTTCAAGGGCAAGGTCTATCGTCTCGCCGAACTGGTGGTGGATGTGCCGGGCCTGATCCAGCGTCTGGCCGATCTGGCCGGCGATGGCCTATTGGCCGGACGCACCATCGAGCCTCTGCTCGAAGCGGGCGTGCTGGTCGGCCTGAACGTCGACGGTCGCGAAATCCGCGCCCAGCGCATCGTCCTCAGTGCCGGCGCCGGTACCGCTGAACTGCTCACAGCTCTGGGCCTAAGCCAACCGGCCATGCAACGCCGTCCGCTGCACATGATCATCGCCAAAGGTCCGGGTCTGAAACCGCTGTACGCCCACTGCCTGGGCGGTGGCACCAAACCGCGCATCACCGTGACAACCCATCCGGCCGCAGACGGTCAGTGGGTCTGGTACATGGGCGGCGACATCGCCGAAAGCGAAGGCGTGGCTCGAGAACCTGCCGAGCAGATCGCCACGGCGCAAAAAGAAATCGCTCAGTTGTTGCCGTGGATCGACCTCAGCACCACGCAATGGGCGACCTTGCGCGTCGACCGTGCCGAACCGCTGCAAACCGGCCTGACGCGCCCGGACAACGCCTTCCTCGCCGAAGAGGGGCGCCTGTTGGTCGGCTGGCCCACCAAACTGGCGCTCGCACCGGACTTCGCTGATCGCGTGATCGCTTCGCTGCAACGCGACGGTATCCAGCCGCAAGCCGCCGAGCCATTACCGCCGCTGCCGAAACCACTCATGGGCGTTCCGGCCTGGGAGCAACTGCTGCCATGACGATTGCAACCCTGCACGACTTGCTCCGCCCATTGGGCAGCACGGGCCTGATGGTTTCGCCGTTGGGCCTGGGCACCGTCAAACTCGGCCGTGATCAAGGCGTGAAATACCCCAACGGCTTCCAGATTCCCGACGACGACGACGCGCGCAGGCTGCTCAAACTTTCTCGGGACATGGGCATCAATCTGATCGACACCGCCCCGGCCTATGGGCGCAGCGAAGAACGCCTCGGCCCACTGTTGCGTGGTCAGCGTCAGGACTGGGTGATCGTCAGCAAGGTTGGTGAAGAGTTCGCCAACGGCGAGTCCCGCCACGACTTCAGCGCAGCGCACACCCGGATGTCGGTGGAGCGCAGCCTGCAACGTCTGGAAACCGATTTCATCGATCTGGTGCTGGTGCATTCCGATGGCAACGACATCGCCATCCTTGACCACGAAGAGGTTTACGCCACGCTCGCGGCGCTCAAGGCTGAAGGCAAGATCCGCGGCTTCGGTTTCTCCGGCAAAACCGTCGAAGGCGGGTTGAAAGCACTGGAGCAAGGCGACTGCGCGATGGTCACCTACAATCTGAACGAACAAAACGAGAAGGCTGTCATTGACTATGCTGCTGCTCACGGCAAGGCCATCCTGGTGAAAAAAGCCTTGGCCAGCGGTCACGTTTGCCTGAGCCCGGGCGTGGATCCGGTGCAGGCCAGCTTCGAGTTGCTGTTTGCCCAGCCTGGCGTAGCCAGTGCTATTGTCGGGACGATCAATCCGCTGCACCTCGCCCATAACGTTGCGACCGTTGCCCAAGTCCTTCGTGGTCATTGACGCCGCTTCGCGGCCTTAAGCAGGAGCCGATATGGCGCGCACGCTCATCAGAAAGAACCCGAGCAACTTCAAGACGCTGCCACTGTTCGTCGAAGCAACGCCCGAAGGCCTGACGTATCAGAGCGTCGGTATGCCGCTGAATTTCACCCAGACCTTGCAGCGGCGCAAACCGGTCAGCGTGGCCGACACCGAGCGCTTCTCACTGGAACTGGCGAACCTCGGGGTGTCGGTGCGACTGACCCTGCATTGGCAGGGTCGCGACTATTGGGTATTGGTGCGTCAGCGGCGCCAGGATCGCGGCGACGTGGTGCTCAAGTTGATTTCCGGTTACGTGCCGGCCCACGAACTGAACATCCCGCTGCACACCGCCATTCAAGAGATCGCCGAAGAGTGTCTGCTGGAAACCCCGGAAGGCTGGCTCGGCGGGCGCTTCAACGATACGTGGCTGCCGGCGCCCTACTCAGCCGCGCTGCATTATCGCGAGGCCCTGCCGTTTCGCCTGACGCCGCTGTCCGGCTCGGCGCGGCCTATTCGTTGCGCCAATCTGCAATTGCTGGAACGTCCGCGGGCGTATGTGCATTTGCCAACCGCGTCGCTGCAATTGATCTATGACCTGCGGCTGGAGGTGCCCAAGGAAGCCAAATCCCTGAGCCTGTTCCACGTCGATGAGCGTTTGGAGGGTGATCAACTGGTGGCGCGGCTCGACCGCAAACGCCCGGATCTGTACTTGATGCCGCTCAAGGACGGCGCGCCAGTGGCCGAGTTGTACACCCTCAAGCGCGACAAACTCATGCCGGCCAGCACCCGCGGACTCTACCTGGCCGAGAGCTTTGCGAGCCAGGAAGGGTGGGTCGTGCGCGAAGAGCGGATTCGCTGGAAAGACTGGCTCGTGCAGCA
Source organism: Pseudomonas baetica (assembly GCF_019733355.1). Lineage (GTDB taxonomy): Bacteria > Pseudomonadota > Gammaproteobacteria > Pseudomonadales > Pseudomonadaceae > Aquipseudomonas > Aquipseudomonas baetica_A. The sequence goes on from NZ_JAIHLQ010000013.1 coordinate 33,706, forward strand.
GGGACTGCAACCGGCAGAGCCCCCTCGCCCAGGACTCAAGCAATTGAGTCTCAAGGCTCTGCGTCTGGTGGGTATCGGCAAGAAACGCGCGAGCAAATAGCCAACTAGCGACGACGATCCATCCATGTGCGCAGTGTTGCGAAGAAATGGAAGTAACGATTTTCGCGCTTGCCCATGCCGCGCTTGGCCGAAAACGATTCTTCGGCAAAGGCGCCGGTGATCCGAACTCGGGAGGCCTGGGTCGGTAGCGTACAAATCTTGGTGCCCGCCTGCTGCAATGCATATTTGAGCAGGCGCTCGGAGTGCAGCTTTCTTCCCGTCGCGCGGCAGAAGTCGAAGATGCGCTCGATCCGTTTGCCATACGCGACGTAGGTATCGCGCCCACAAATGGCAAATCGATCATTCAGCCCGCCCCACCACTGCCAGTCAGGAATGTAGGCATTGTGCCGCCTGGCTTCCTGGTGATTGAACACATAGGCGGGAAGCGGGTTGTGGAAAAAATTGTCTGGTCGCACGAAGACAACGAAATCCGGACTGAAGGATTCGATCATCGTAGTGACAGTGTGCAGTGAGTTGAGCTGAAAGATCAGGTTGCGCAGCGATGCATAGTCATCAGCCCAGGTATCGCCCTGTGCTTTGACCTGCTCGAAATCCCAACGCTCCAACACGTCTTCAGTGGAAGTCAGCGCTCCCGTCATCGTCTCGAACGGCTGATAGTTGTCAGCCGCCAGTTCGCCTTTCTCGCCAGATCGCGTGTTCTGCACTTCATCGATTTTGTACAGGTGATAAAAGCACTTTACGTCGCTGCCAACAGGCAACTGCGCCAGTACGTTCTGCTCGATGGAAGGAAAGCAAATTTGCGAGTTTCTCGGGATCCCGAAAAAAGCCACGGCAATTTTCAACACTCAACAGCACCTTTTATTTTTGGCGAAGCAGCTTTTGCCACCAGCGACGTGGCTGCAGAGGGACCACGAAGACGTCCGACGCCCGTAGCCAGTCCCGCTCATAATCCCAGGCATGGCCACCCCACAATTTTCCGGCCTCGTTGGAAAAACCCAGGGCCATGAGCTGATAGGTATAACCGGTATGGCCGCGCAACCAATCGAACAGCACCAGCGTGTTGAAACCCGTGGAGGGCCCCACGTAACGCTTGCCTCCCGGACGATCGACCGGATAGTGCCATAGCGGCGGCAAGGGGATGCGATCCCAGTACATGGCTACCCGCGGCAACGGACACATCGGCGCGGCGCAGCCCACCAGCAAGGTGAAACAGCGCTCACTTGCCTGCTCGAACAGCCGCTGCACATCCGGCCCGTAGGGAAGGCCGAAAAAATACGCATCCGGTGCGTTGTACCCGTGCACGAAGACATTCACGCTCCGCGAGTCGAGCAGCGGAGCCTTGATGCAGGTATTGAAGCTGACCACGACATCGTCGACGCCAAGGTTAAGCGCCTGAAAATCCGCCACAGTAATAGCCGGATTGTTGGCGATCAGTACGACACGAGCGGCACGGCCCAAGCACTCGCGCAAAGGCTCAGGCAAGGCGTCCAGAACAGACTGGTCACCGCCGGGTAGCGCGTCCAGCGCCATGTGTTCGTCCATCATTCAGAACGGCACCTTCATCCCGTAACGTAACTTCACCCAGAACCGCGTGAGCGCCGAAGGCGATTGCCATGGGCGCATCTCGCGCTGGATTTCAGCAGCCAACGTCTGACCCACACGGGCAAAGGAATAGCGACTTTGTGCGAACACCTGTCCATTGCTGGCGATACGTTGCGCCAACTCCGGGTCGTCCTGCAGCAGTTTGATCTTTTCCAGTGCTTGCGCTTCGCTGCGATAAAACACCGTGTTGTGCATATCTTCGAAGCCGAGCAACTGGTCTTCTTCGCCCTGACTCCAGGCCAGCAATACGCAACCGCAGGCCATGGCTTCAAAGTTCTTGATCATGAATTCGTTCATGCCGATGTCGGCGCTGACAAAAATCTTGATGCGATTGAGCGTTTCCAGATACTCCGAGCCCGATTCGGTCCGGGTCACCAGCATGCCGGTACGCTGCGCCAACGACTCGAGCAGCGCTTTGCGCTGGGCATACTCGGTACTTTTCAGGCTACCGAGAAAGCCGATGGGAATGTCCCGCTCGACACCGGTGTTGTGCAGCATCTGTTCGTCGTAACCCTTTGAAACGAACGCTGTATCAATGCCTTCAGCCAGCATTTTGCGGGCAACCACGGCACCGGACACCAACGCCCGACAACTCGGAAGACGACGATAGAGACGCGAATACACGCCACGGTATTTACTGGCAGGCATGTAGTTCTGGTACGCGTCGTGTTCGAGAAAGATCAACCCGGGAATGCACTTGAGCACCCGCAATTGCCTGGTCAGGCGCTTGACCCGGGAGAAGATCACCACACGATCGAAGGTTTGATAATCAACCGAGGCCAGAAACGGCCCCAGGTTCATCTGTTGCTGCTTGCTCAAACGATAGATGAAACACTCATCACAATTCTGCTGAACGATGTCGTAGAGCCGGTCGAGAATGACCCGCTGCTCGTCCATCACCAGGAGCATGACTTTCATAAGTTAATTGACCACGCGACGTAAGCGGGCAAGCGCAGCGAACTCAACTTTGCCAACATCATCGGAAACGGCTCGATCCCCAAGGCAAAATCCGTTCACACGCAGTACACAACGGCAAAAATTCATCTGATCAGCGACTGCGGATTTTTTCGACAATCGCCGTTGTCGAGCTGTTTTCCACGAGCCCCAGCACTTTCACGGTGCCGCCATATGCCGTCACGATGTCCGCGCCGACCACTTGGTCGATCCCGTAATCGCCCCCCTTGACCAGCACATCCGGTTTGACTTCGCGTAGCAGGTTTTCCGGCGTGCCTTCAGGGAAGCTGATCACCCAGTCCACCGCCCCAAGACCAGCCAGCACGGCCATGCGCCGATCGACACTGTTGATCGGGCGACCCGGCCCCTTCAGGCGACTGACCGAAGCATCGTCGTTGACTGCGACGATCAGTCGATCGCCTTGGGCCCGCGCCTGTTCCAGATAGGTCACGTGACCGGCATGCAGAATGTCGAAGCAGCCATTGGTGAACACGATCTTTTCGTTATGCGCCCGTGCATCGGCCACTGCGAGCAGCAACTGCTCAAGACCTAACACGCCGCGTTCGGACCCCTCTTCACGCTGAATCGCGCGCCGCAATTCCGGGGCGCTGATGGCCGCCGTACCAAGTTTGCCAACGACAATGCCCGCTGCCAGGTTGGCCAAAGCCACCGCGTGGGGCAGATCTTCGCCGGCGGCGATGGCTGCCGCGAGGGTGGAAATCACAGTATCACCGGCACCGGTCACATCGAATACCTCACGGGCCCGGGCAGGCAGGTGCAGCGCTGGCTGATCAGGGCGTAGCAACGTCATGCCGTGCTCGCCCCGTGTTACCAGCAAGGCGCCGAGTTCCAGGTCGTGCATCAGCGTCGCACCCTTGCTGACGAGTTCGTGCTCATCGACACAACCGCCGACGATGGCTTCGAATTCACTGAGGTTCGGGGTAATCAGACTGGCGCCACGATAGATCGAGAAGTCCTTGCCTTTCGGGTCGGCCAGCACCGGGATGTTTTTGGCGCGTGCCGCCTGGATCAGGGCCTGATGGTTTCTCAATGCACCTTTGCCGTAGTCGGACAACACCAGCACTTTGATGCCTTCAAGCAAGTCATCGACCTGCGAGCCAAGGGCAAGTGCGTCAGTGGCGAACGGTTCTTCGAAGTCGATACGCAGCAGTTGCTGGTGCCGGCTCATCACCCGCAGCTTGACGATGGTTGGCTGGTGCGCAATGCGCTGGAACAAGGCACGTACGCCCGCGCCCTTGAGACTGTTGCTCAGGCTGTCGGCGGCTTCGTCGTCACCGGTCACACCGACCAGGGACGCCGGCGCACCCAGCGCGGCAATGTTCAAGGCAACGTTGGCGGCACCGCCCGGACGATCTTCGATTTGCTCGACTTTAACGACCGGCACCGGAGCCTCAGGGGAAATCCGTGAGGTTCCGCCATGCCAGTAACGGTCGAGCATGACATCACCGACCACCAAGACTGGGGCTTGATCGAATCGCGGCATGGACAACTTCATGGAGCAACCCACATACAAAATGAACAGGGGCGCGATATTAACACAGGGTTGGCGCAGGCTTGTGTGCGGGCTGCAACAGGATGAAACAGCTATTGCCTTTGCTTGTTTTTTGAGCAAATGGGCGGCGAATTGCCGGCCTGCCTCGGACAACTCGAGATTTTCGGTATCGATCCGACACTCGACAGCAGCGGTACAGACAGTGCTTCACCCATAAGCGAGCAGTTCGTAATCACGCTGATAAGCCCGCCGAACCCAGCGCTTGGTCCACAGGAGCAGAATTCTCGGGCCGACGAGGAAAACCTGAACGCCACGGCAAACTGCGCCTGGAATTGATCTTCGTACCCGTACGACGGGCGCCAGCTTTTGAACACCGCGACGCCTACGCGCCTGCAAGCGCATTTGGGCACATCAATGAACGAACAGGAACGCTGAGTCAGGCGATGTCTTCGGCCGGGGCGTCGAGCCCCATCGCGTTCAGACGCGCGTAATAACCGTTTTGCGCCAATAGTTCATCGTGAGTACCGCGCTCGACGATCCGCCCCTGATCCATGACCAGAATCAGATCGGCTTTTTCGATGGTCGATAAACGGTGAGCAATCACTAACGTGGTGCGGCCCTTCATGACCTGATCCAGCGCCGCTTGAATGTGCCGCTCGGATTCCGTGTCGAGAGCCGAGGTGGCCTCATCGAGAATCAGCAATGGTGCGTTCTTGAGCAATGCACGGGCAATCGCCAGGCGCTGGCGCTGGCCACCGGAAAGCAATACCCCGTTCTCGCCGACTTGGGTGTCCAGGCCTTCAGGCAGTTGCGAAATGAAGTCCATCGCGTATGCGTCATGCGCAGCCTTCTCGATGTCTTCACGCGGTGCGCCAACCAGATCGCCATAAGCGATGTTGTTGGCCACGGTGTCGCTGAACAAGGTCACGTGCTGGGTCACTTGGGCGATATGACGGCGCAGGTTAAGCAGTTTGTACTGCTCGACTTCCACACCGTCGATAAGGATTTCGCCCTTGTCGTGGTGATAGAAACGCGGAATCAGATTGGCCAGCGTTGACTTGCCGCTGCCCGAACGGCCGACAAGCGCCACCATCTGCCCGGGCTCGACCGAAAAGCTGATGTCATCGAGCACCTGACGTTCAGTATCCGGGTAGGTGAAGCTCAGGTTACGCACATCAAGACGACCGGTCACCGAATCGCGCTCGACCGTACCAGTGTCGGTTTCAGGCTTGACGTCCAGTTGCTCGAAAATGCTTTCGGCACCGGCCACGCCTTTCTGAATTGTTGAACTGACTTCCGACAACTGACGGATGGGCTTGGGCAACAGGCCGGCCAGAGTGATATAGGCGACCATGTCACCGGCCGACGCGTCACCGCGCAGGAACAGCACCAGGAACATCAACACAGCCATGGCGCTGTAGATCACCAGTTGCAGCAACGGCGTATAGATCGCACCGGTGCGGGTCATGCGCAGTTGCTTGTCGGTGTTGCCCTGGCTGGCATTGAAGAAGCGCTTCTGTTCGTAGACCTCGCCGCCGAAGCTGCGCACGACACGATAGCCCTGGATGGTTTCCGAGGCCACGTGGGTAACGTCGCCCATGGCCAGTTGGATCTTCTTGCTCTGCTTGCGGAATTTTTTGCTCGCGGTGCGCACCATCAGAGCGATGAGCGGCAGGATCGCGACCATGACCAACGTCAGCTTCCAGTTCATGAACATCAAGGAGACAAACAGGAAGATCACTGTCATGCCTTCACGGATTACGACCTTGATCGCATCTGTCGCCGCCCCTGTGACCATGGTCACGTTGAAGGTAATGCGCGAAATCAGATGACCGGAGTTATGCTTGTCGAAATAGCGGTTGGGCAGGACCAGCAGGTTATTGAACAGCTGCACCCGCAAGTCATGCACCAGGCCGAGGGATACCTTGGCCAGAAAATAGTTACCCAGATAAGAACCCAGACCCTGCCACGCAGCAATCAGGATGATCAGCAGCGGCACAGCCTGCAGCAGTTGCAGGTCACGCAGGTAGGGCACGGAGGGGAACAGCACCGCTTCCGGGTTCGACAGGCCGTCAACAAAATACTTGAGGATGTAGCCAAGCATCGGCTGCGTCGAAGCGAAAATCAAAAAACCGACAATGCTGATCAGGAACAAACTGATGTACGGCCTGACGTAGCCGAGCAGGCGGAAGTAGATTTTCAAGCTCGAAGGGCTTGCGGCGAGACTGGAGTCGGTCATATCACGCGAAAGTCGATAAAAAGGACGCAGACTTTAGCACAGCTTCTCAAGGGTTCTGGCAATCGGTGAAAGGCTGTTATTGTTAGGCATCTTTTTCAGCATCAAATAGCCATCACCCGAATGGCCGATCAACTTCAGGATTGAATCTCACAGCATGCAACTTCGCGGCTTCAGCAGTACGTCCAATCGAGTTTTCGATTTCATTAGCCGGTGGATTCTTCCAACCGGCTATTTCTTGCTCCTCTGTGCATTTTTCTTTTTGCCGGGCCGAAGTCAGCTTCACAAACTGTATTACGGGCTGTTCAGCATTCCGGCGCTGATTGCGCTGTGCCTGCGCCCTCGTGAACTCAGGGCGCTGCTGGGCGAACCGATTTTCATCGCAGCCATCGTGTTCGTTGCCTGGGCCTTGCTCAGTCTTGCCTGGGGACCGTCGGATGAACCCTTCGACGGGAAGCTCAAACCGCCATTGCATACACTGCTGCTGTTTGTCGGTTGCTATCTGTTGGTGCGCTATCGCAGCGACATCCTGCAACCCTTGCTGTTCACCGCCGCATTGGTCGCACTGATTGCCACGACTTTCTTTCTGTTCACGTTTGCACGAGTGTATGAACCGGGCATGCGCCTGATCGGGGGTGGGGCGTTCGACAATCCACTGCTCAGTTCGCATCTCTTCGGTTTTTTCAGCGCCTACTGGCTGAGTGTGACCATGACCTGCAAGCGCCGCCAGATGATGTGGCTCAGCGTGCCGGCGATGGCGATCATGTTTATCGCCGTAATCGGCACCGGCTCCAGAACCCCACTGGTCGCTCTGACGCTGGCCGCTTTGTGGCTGTGCTTGATCTGCTGGAATCGGCGCTCACTGGGCCTGTTAGCGGCACTGTTTCTCAGTGGCGTTGCCGTGCTGACAGTGTTTTCGCAAATGATCATTGAGCGTGGCGATTCATACCGGCTGGAAATCTGGCGGCAGGTTCTGCTTAAGGTGGCCGAGCATCCATGGATCGGCCATGGCTACAGCGCAAGCCTCAGCGTCGACCCCGGCCTTGGGGTGAACTTCGAGGAACCGCACAGTTTTGTGCTGGGTGTTCTCTATTACGTAGGGATATTCGGTTTGCTGCCATGGCTGTTCTTCCAGGCGTGGGGACTGCTGAGCAGTTGGCGCTTGCGTGTGCAGCCGTTGCTTATCATCGCTTCGACCTGGGTGGTGTTCGGCATCGGGGCCGGGCTGACAGAGGGTGGAGGGATCATCTCACGCCCCAAGGAACACTGGTTTCTGCTGTGGATACCATTGGCACTGATCGCTGCGCTGAGTATCAATCAGCGCGCACGTCGTCTACTGACAATACCGGTTCAAAAACTGGCACCGGCCAACTTTCAGCAACTGAGCAGCGACGCTCAAATAGTTGAAGAAGACGGTCTTGGCCCCAAAGTCCTGTGCCTGAGCGATGGCAGCTTCCTCAAGCTGTTCCGCCGTCGTCGCTGGTACACCTCTGGCAGTTTCAACCCGTACTCCGAACGCTTCGCCGTCAACAGCGAACAACTGCGTCTAATGGGCATTCCCACACCACAAATCCTGAACCTGTATCGCCTCGACGACGGCAGCAGTGCCGTGCACTATGCGCCATTGCCAGGGCACACGCTGCGCCAGGTATTGCAGAGCATCACCGCTCCCGCTGTCCGCCAGGCCCTGGTGGAACGCTTCGGCAAGTTCATGGCGCAATTGCATGAAAAAGGCGTGTATTTCCGCTCATTGCACTTGGGCAACGTACTTGTGCTGGAGGATGGCGAGTTCGGGCTGATCGATCTGGCGGATCTGTGCATCTACCCTTCAGCATTGAGCAACTCGCTGCGCCAGCGCAATTTGCGCCATATGCAGCGCTACACCGTAGACAAACGCTGGCTGTTCGAGGATCACCTCGATGCGCTGCTACAGGGATATGCCACGATGGCGTCGCCATCCGCAGTGGATAAATTGCAAAAGCAAGTGCTGGCAAGCAATGGGCCAACAAGCGAGCATTGAGGACGAAGCCGGTTCGCCGGATTCACGATCAACTTGCCATGCCAACGAAGCCGCTCACTGATCCTGAGCGGCTTGTGACTCAGTCTTTTTCCAGCGGGGAAAGATACATCCGCGCCAATCCGCGCCAGGTCTTCTTGTTCCATGCCTTGAATGGAATCTGCGCCAGCAGTTCCCTGGCCAGCTTGCGATCGCGGTTGGACGCTTTGAGGAACATGGAACTGAGAAACCTGTAGCGCACTTCGTCGTACAGCGGGTGATCACTGAACAACGCGTAAGTGCGCAGGATGTTTTCGATCATGAAGCGATGGTTCTTGTACGAATTGGTGGCGTGCTTGCGGTAGCGCGCCATGACGACGCTCAGGCCATCGATAAAGTAGCCGGCCCGGGTCACCTTCAACTCGATCAACAAGTCCTCCAGACGAATCGTCGGATCAAAACCACCGACCGCTTCCAGCGCCTCGCGACGGATCATCAGGGTCGGGGCCGGTGGGTACGGCTTGCGCTCAAGGAACATGTCATCGAAATCCAGGCGCCGGAATGGCACATCCCGGCGCTGGCGCTTCTCTGGATAGAGGTTGCCGTCGGCATCGATCAACTCGATGTTACCGGCGCAAATTCCCACTTCCGGCTTACCGTCCATGTAGGCCACCTGGATGGCAATACGATCAGGGTACATGATGTCGTCTGAACCGAACGGCACGATCAGGCTGCCCTTGGCACGCGCGATTGCACCATTGAGCGTATTGGTCAGCCCCTGATTCTGCTGCACGCGAAAATCGAATCCGTGCTGCGCCTGCAACGCAGTGATGCGCTCGACGCTGTCGTCCTTCGAGCCGTCATCGATCACCAGCAATTCGATGTTTTTGTAGGTCTGGTCGAGGACGCTGAGGATGCTCTCCTCAATGTATGGACCGTGGTTATAAGAGGCAATGATGACGGTGACGAGTGTTTGCCGGTCGCTTGCAGTTTGTTCTTCGCGCATGGTTTGTCCTTCGCTCACGGCTGCTGCTCCTTGCGGGCCTGTTCCAGGCCGGAGTCGATCAGGTCCAGGTACGCCTGACGGAACACCTCAATGTCGTGTTGCTCCTGCAGATAACGGTAGGCCTGCTCGCCCTTGGCCTTGAGTTCGTCATCCGACAGTGCGAGGTAGGTATCGAGCGCCGCGACCAGGCTCGGTACGTCCTTGGGCATGGTCGCCAGACCACCGGCACCTTCGATCAGCGGCAACATGGCCGGTACGTTCGAGGCAATCACCGGCAGGTGACCGCTCATGCCTTCGAGTAGTGCCAGGCCCAGACCTTCGGCCAACGATGGCATGGTCCAGATATCGAAGGCGCGCACGTATTGCAGGGCGTTTTCCTTGAAACCCAGCAGGTGCGCACGACCACTCAGACCCCGTTGCTCGATCTCGGCAGCCAACGGCTCCTGCAGGCGGCCGGCACCAATGATCGCCAACTGAGTATTCGGATACTTGTCCTTCAACGCCGCGAAAGCCTGCAACAGATAAGTGTGGCCCTTGACCGATACCAACCGCCCCAGCGCGCCGATCAGCCGCACATTCGAGTCGATCCCCAATAGTTCGCGCGCTCGCTCGCGGCTATGCTGCAAGCCTTCGGCCTGTTCGATGTCGATTGCATTGGTGATGGCGTAAGTATTCCGGTCGGTGAAACCGCAGTCGCAATCGAGCAGGTACTGTTTGACTGCCGGTGAGACACCGACGAACCGCCAGTGCCGATCGATCAGGCGCTGGGTCTGGCGGCGTCGATAAAAGCGGTCGTATTCGCCGAAACCGTGGGAAATGCCAATGCACAACGGCACCTTCAGCCAACGATTGAGCGTCAACATCATGTTCACCGGTTTGAAGCGATTGCAGATCACCACATCGAACTTTTCACGGCGGCAGAACTTGTACAACTGCCACATCGCCCGCAGACGCATACCTTTAAGCGACTTATCGGAAAACTCGAAATACACCGAATGATCAGAACGGCTCACCGGTTCGCCGGGTGCGGGTTTACCGCGCAGAAACGCTGCAGTCACCTCATAGCGATCCGTCGGCAGGGCTTTGACGATCTGCTCGGAGAGATCGGCAAAGTCATGTGCCTTGATGTTGTAATCAGGCTGCAGTTGCAGGACCTTAGATCGTTGACTCATAAGACCCCTCGTGGAAACCCGTTGCATTGATGATCCAAGCATGACCGGCGGCAATGCGCCTGATTTCGGCCTGATTCGGCTGAGAGAATCGAGACCATTCGTTGCGTTTTCAGCAAACGAAATGGGAATACGACAATGGACGATCGCCATCCGATGCGGCTGGATGCGCCTTCGTCCATCGCATGATGTGTCTGATCGGTAAACCGTTGCCGCCAGTCCTTGATCTTTATGAACCACTCGCGCTTGAGCGCGGTGTTGCACATCAGATACAAGTGCCCCGCCACCCGACGCTCATGAATCGAAAACAGGCCATAGCCAGCCAGTCGATGCGGAGAGAAATAACGGCGATGGCAAGTCCAGTCTGCGAATGTCATTAACGCGGCTTAACAGGAGTGTCACCACGCCTGAGAAGCCAGAACAACTCCTGACGCCTGACCGCTTTCCTGAAAAATTCATTCTCGCCGTAGACCGACGGCACTCTACTGGCCAACTGCCACTGAATCAATCGTCGCAGGCGACGCTTGAGTGATGCCGGCGGTTGCAAGTCATGCATCATGCCGAGCGCCATCGCCTTGTCGCGTTGTTGCTCTATGGACAGAGGCAGACACAGTGGCTGCATCGGAACGGCCGGATCGAAGGCCGGCGGCAGCGCAATTCCCTGCCCTGTGTCGCCCATCGGCCAACGGTCGTTGTCGTGCAGATGGTTGGCGTAACCGAGCAGCGTCGGTTGCCAGTCAAGATGGCTCAAGGCTTCAACCACGGCTTGCTGGGCGCAGATGTGGTCGGGATGCGGATCCAGCGTCGGGTGCGGCAGCACGATCACATCCGGGCGTGCGCGCAACAGAACCTCACGCAGGTCAGCCAGCAGATTGTTCCAGGTCGGCGCACCGTCGGCATCACCGGGCAAGGTGAACGGGTTCAACTGACGAAACAGTCGCGTGTCATTCAGATCGGCTTCACGCGAGCCCACGGACTGATTCGGCGCGGCTTGCATCGCTGCCAGTTGCAGACAGAAATAGCCGAGCTGCACGCAGTGCTCCTGCGGCACACCGGCCCAACGCGGCACGGCCAGACTGTCCCAGGCGCGCAGACGGCCCTTGAGCCTGGCAGCCTCGACCTTGTTCATGCCCATCTGCTGATAATGTTCGGCTTCGATCTCACCAGCCGTCAGGGTGACAATCCAGGCTTCGTCGGCCTGACTATACAAACCGTAGGCCGCCAGTTCAGCGTCGTCCGCATGCGGCGCGATCACCATCACGCGCTGACGACGATAATCCGGCTGCTCCAGCACCCACAGGACCGCCTTGCCGGCCACCCGGCAGAAACGCCCCCGCAAGCGCAGCCGCCCCTGCGAAAGGGTGTGTGCATGACCACTGAGGTTCAGATAACGCTGGCCGCTGACGCCACGCTCGAAGGTTTGCGAATCAGGGTGAGCGCCACCGACCAACTCGATCCGAGGGTCAAGGAAACGTCCCAGCCAAGTGCTTTTGACCCGCACCTGCAGAATCAACGTGGCATCATCCACCAGCATCACGCCGTCATCCAAACGCAACTGTTCGCCGTTCAAATGAACCTTGGGTTGTGGTGTGAATGGTGGAAAGCTGTACTGATAATCGTCTTTCGGCGAATAGAACAGATGATCGGCAAACCAGGCCTCATGGGCGATCCAGCCGACCACCGCGAGCAACAATGGCAGCCACCAAGCAACCAGCACGCCGACTGAGATCATTACGATCAGCGCCACCAGCAGAGCGATACGCTTGTTGCGCCGGTGGCGTTTGAGCAATTGCTGTTTACGGCTCATGGGCTGACTCATACGGTGAACACCGGCACAGGATTGCACCACCGATCCTTATATTCACGGTCGGCACGACCGAAAGAAAAACGCATCGGTTTGTCCAGCGCCCGAGCATGCTCCCAGGCGCTTTGCGTATTGAGGAAGCTCAGTACACTACCGGGACTGAATTCACGGGTCTGGGGATCAACGCCACCATTGACGTACTCAACACTGATCCATTGCGGCGCTTCAACGCGATAGACCAGTTGAATCGCAATCGGCGCGTCGTTGAGGAAGATCACCGAGCCGATCAACAGATCGCGCAACAGCTCGATGACCTCCGCCATGCGCGCCGCGCCGGTGGCCGGAAAACCCCAGCGACGCTGAAACAGATCGCAGTAGATCGCCGCCAACTCGGCACTGGAAAACTCGCCGACCGGACGCACCACCCCGCCCGCTTCTTCCAGCAGACGCAATTCGCGGCGCTGGTTGTAGCGAAATTTCTTCGACAGTTCTTCGGGCGTACGGGCCATGGCCAGTTGTTCAGTCTGCAACTTCATACCGCTGAAGCGGTTTTCGTTGAGCGCCGACAGATAACGGGCGCGATGACGCAATGGAGCCTGAGCATCAGCGGCAGCCGGCAAGATCAACTCAGCGTTGCCGAGGTCGAACAAGCCTTTTTTCCCGCTGCGCTTGAGTACATCCTTGGACAAGGCCAGATCGCGGCCCCAGGTCGGGATCGCGGCTTTGACTTCACCGTCCTGCTCCCACGCCAGATAGCGCACCGGGATACCGGCCAGATCGGCCAGACGCTCAACCACCAGCGGGTGAGTCGCGACGCTGCCGCCAAAACGCTGCCAGGCTGTTGCATAGGTGGAGGCGTCAACGGGCGACCAGCCACGTTCGCGCCAGCCTTGAAATCGGTTGAGCATCAGCCCCTCGGTGCCAGATCGGTAACTTGCGGCAAACGCCAGAAGGTGTCGTACACCGCGCTGTCGGAGAAACGCTCACGTAAACGCTCGAGCATCAGCTCGGCGCACTGAAGACGCTGTTGATCGTTCATTCCCGCCAGATGTTGCAGGCCTTGTGCAAGGTGTTCGGCATCGCCCATAGGGAACAGAATGCCCACGCCTTCAACCACTTCCTTTGCCCCACCACACGCAGTACTCAGCAATGGCACACCGGCGGCCATCGCCTCCAGCAGCACCATGCCGAACGGCTCGTGATCAGAACTCAGGGCAAATACGTCAAACGCGCGGAAGTAATTGCGCGCTTGCGACACTTGACCGAGAAACATCACGCGGTCGCCAACACCCAGCTCGCGAGCCAGTTCCTTGAGATCTTGCTCCAGACGGCCCTCGCCGAGGATCACTAACTGGCTGTTGTCCGGCAGACCGGGCAAAGCCGCGGCAAAACCGTGCAACAGCGTGGCCTGATCCTTGTCCGGGTGAAGCCGTCCGACGTTACCGACGATAAACGCATCCGCCGCCAGCCCCAGTGTCTCCCGAGCCTCGCCGGCTGACATCTGAGAAGCTTGCAAGGCAGCCACGTCGATGCGGTTGTACAACGTCTGAATCCGCGTTGCTGGCCACTTCGGCAGATATCGGCGCATATCGTCACGCACCGCATCAGACACCCCGAGCAGACTCAGGCGCTTACGAAAAATATGCGCGAACAGCTTGCGCGTGCCGCGTTTGTAATCGTCGAACGCGTGGTGTACGCCAATCACCGGCAGCGAAGTACCCAGTAAGGCGATGTAAATCGGCTTGAAACGATGGGCAATACAGAAACTGAAGTTGCGTGAAGCGGCGATCTTTCGCAGATCGCCGATGGCGCCCAGCTTCAGGCCACGAATAGCCTTGGAACTGTATTCCATGAACAACACTTCATCTGAAGCACACGCCGCGGCTACTTCGCTATCGGCGACTCCGGTCAGAAAGACCGTGGTCACCCGATAGCCTGTGCCCGCGAACAGGCTGGCGTACTGCCGCGCGCAGTCGAGGAACGGCCCGTCATAGCCGTGACAGAACTGCAGCACATGGCGTTCAGCCGAGCGTGTCATAAGCGTTTGTGCCTTCTTTGACTACCAGAATATCTTCCATGATCAGGTATTCCAGATCGGAGCCAAAAAACATGTTCAGCGCGTCGGTCGGCGAGCAGATCATCGGCTCTCCACGACGATTCAAAGAGGTGTTCAGCGACACACCGTTGCCGGTCAGGTTTTCCAGCGCCTTCATCATGTCGTAGTAGCGCGGGTTGTATTCGCGCTTGAGTACCTGGGCCCGGGAAGTGCCATCTTCGTGAACGACTTCCGGCACGCGGGTCTTCCACTCTTCAGCCACTTCAAAGGTAAAGGTCATGAACGGCGCCGGGTGATCGATCTTGATCATCTGTGGGGCAACGGTGTCGAGCATCGACGGGCAGAAAGGCCTCCAGCGCTCGCGGAACTTGATCTGATGATTGATGCGGTCGGCGACACCGGGGACGCTCGGGCAGCCAATGATCGAACGGCCACCCAGCGCACGCGGACCGAATTCCATGCGGCCCTGGAACCAGGCCACCGGATTGCCGTCAACCATGATTTTGGCAATCTGCTCGGGCATGTTGTCGAGCTTGCGCCAGACCGGCTTGCTCTCGTGACGGGCGCAGGCGGCGATCACGTCTTCGTTGCTGTAAGACGGGCCGAGGTAGACGTGTTCCATCTTCTCGACCGGAACGCCACGGGCGTGGGACACATAGGCGGCTGCGCCGACCGCGGTGCCGGCATCGCCGGACGCCGGTTGTACGAACAGCTCCTTGATGTCGTCACGAGCAATGATTTTCTGGTTCAGCTTGACGTTCAACGCACAGCCACCGGCAAAAGCCAGTTTGCCGGTTTCCTTGAGCACGTCGCCCAAGTAATGGTCGATCATCTGCAGCGCCAGTTTCTCGAACAGCGCTTGCATGCTCGCGGCGTAGTGGATGTAAGGTTCATCAGCGATGTCACCTTCACGTTTCGGCCCGAGCCATTCGATCAGCTTCGGCGAGAAGTAGAAACCTTTGCCCTTCTCTTTGTAGCGACGCAGCCCAATCACGTTAGCGTAGTCGGTATTGATCACCAACTCGCCATTTTCGAACGAAGCCAGGCGCGAGAAATCGTATTTGCTGGCATCGCCGTAAGGCGCCATGCCCATGACCTTGAACTCGCCGTCGAGCATCTCGAAACCGAGGAACTCGGTGATCGCGCCATACAAGCCGCCGAGGGAGTCAGGGTCGAAGAATTCCTTGATCTTGTGGATCTTGCCGTTTTCGCCATAACCGAAGAAGGTCGTGGCGTACTCGCCCTTGCCGTCGATACCGAGGATCGCGGTTTTCTCTTTGAAACCGGAGCAGTGGTAAGCGCTGGAGGCATGAGCCAAATGGTGTTCGACCGGCTCGATCTTGATCTTTTTCGGATCAAAACCCAGTTGTTCCAGGCACCAGACAATCTTGTTGCGATAGCGCTTGTAGCGACGGTTGCCCATCAGGATTGCATCAAGCGCACGATCAGGGGCGTACCAGTAACGCTTGGCGTAGTGCCAGCGCGCCTTGCCGAACAAGCTGATTGGCGCGAACGGGATCGCCACCACATCAACATCGGACGGTTTGATACCGGCCTGTTCAAGACAGAACTTCGCCGATTCGTAGGGCATGCGGTTCTTTGCATGCTTATCGCGTACGAAGCGCTCTTCCTCAGCCGCCGCCACCAGCTTGCCGTCGATGTACAAGGCGGCTGAAGGATCATGGCTAAGGGCGCCGGACAGGCCAAGAATCGTCAATGCCACAGGGGTCTAGCCTCTTTAGTCTGCGTTCAGGCGCGATGCGCCTTGAAGATTTATGTGTCCTCACTCCGGGCGAGAGACAGCTAAAGGGCGGGATTATAGCGTAAACATGACGGGAATTACCCTGTGCGAATTGACCCACAGCGAATGGTTTGGATAAACCTTGCCAGAAGACTCAATAACCGCCCTTGCGCCAGTAAATACCGATATTGCCTTCAGTGGCCTGACGATAAATCGTATAAGGCAGCACAACGGTGTCGAACACCCCGGACAAGGGCAAGTCCAGCAACACGAACGGGACAAGATGGCCGCCTGGATCAGGCGGTGCGTTCAACACGCAGAAATCGTACGCCAACCCACTGTAAATGCGCGGAATGGACTGGCAGTAGGTTTTTTGCTTACGCATGTCCCGTGCGACGTCGGCATCATCCTGCAATACGGTCAAGGCACTGCCACAACCGGCCAAAACCCACGAAAAAGCACCCAGCGTCACAGCCTGTTTTATGGTCAAGATTCGCCCTCCGAAGTCGTCAGGCAAATTAGCATCGGGGCTGCAGCGGGCACAGTTCATGGCTTCTGATGACGCTGTAGGACAAGTCAGTGATGCTTGTCCGCTGTTGCGCACACTGTGTTCTTAGCGGTTTTTTGGCCTCTTCGCGAGCAAGCCTGATCCCACAGGAGAAATGCATTCCAAGGGAGGGGCTTGCTCGCGAAAGGCTCGAAGAATCTATTCAGTCAACGCTGGAAATATCTTTGGGCAAACGCTGATCGATCACCTGATAGAGCGCGCTACTCTGCGGCCAGTTACGCATGAACCGCGCCCGGTCTCGCGCATAAGCCCCGGCAAAGGTGCCCACCGAGGAATGCTGGCACATGGAGTCGAGATCAATCAGCGCCCAGCGATCATCCTGCCAGAACAGGTTATGACCCTTGAAGTCGCCATGACTGATGCGTTCTGCAATCAATCGGGCAAACAATTGATCCAGCGCCACCAACTCGGACTCCGGCGCCTCGCCACTTTCAACGTACGACGCAAAGCGCTCGATGATGTCCGGCCCGGGCAGGAACTCGGTCACCAGATAGGCGCGACTGCGCAACCAGAGGAAGCGTTTCTCCAGCACTGCCAGTGGTTTGGGCGTGGCAATACCGAGAAAAGCCAGGCGATTGCCTTCGCGCCACGAATGCCAGGCACGACTCGGGCGCCAGAACCGCTTGAGCCAATGGGCAAATCCCTTGATGTTGTAGCGTTTGATCACCAGCGTGCGGGCGCCAACTTCGACCTTGCCGACGCTCGCGGCGCCGCCAGTCTTGTAGAGATGCCCCTTATCAAGCAACGCATCGGCCTGCTCAAGCACCGGCACCATCGCCGCCTCTTCCTCGCGACGGACTGCGCGCAAGCCGAACGCACCACGCCGGACGGCAAACAGCGTGCATTCACGGCCGACCTTGATCAGGTAATCCTTCAGACGCCAGCGGCGCACCTTGTCGATCTGTTTCTGCAAGGCTTCCAGCGGCAGCGCGTGCTCGCTGTTGCTCAGCAAGTAATACACCAACAGTTCTTCGGTAAACGGCTCCAGCGCCTTGGGCAACTGGGCGGAAAACACCCCGAGATTTTCCAGAACCTTTTGTCGCGACAACGGCTGACCGGCGGTTTCCACACACATGCCAGCACCGTCGATCAAGTACAACTGACCGCCGTGACGCAGCAGATTGTCCAGATGCAAATCTTCCTGCCAGAGCCCCTTGCCGTGCAGCTCGCCAATGGCGCCAAGCGCCTCGGCCAGCACCGCCGACTGTTCATCCGCCAGCACCGGCAGCGACTCGACTTTCGCCCAGGCATCGCCAAGGCTTTCGGCGCCTTCAAGGAACTCGAACAACAGCCAGCCACCCTCACCGTCCTTCAAGCCATCGGCCAACAGCAACGGCGTGGTCATGCCTTGGGCGGCCAGCAAGCGCACGCCGTCCAGCTCACGCTGAAAATGCCGGGACGCCTTGCTCCCGACCAGCAATTTGGCCAGCACTGGCCGGCCGCGCCAGACACCAGCGCCGACGTAGCGCTGCCCCGGCAAGACCCGCAGCAGACTCAGCAACTGCAAATCCGCAACACCGGCCGCATCGGCCAGGGTCACCGTCAGTGGCAGTTGCGGGGTTCGCCCGGCACCGGCCAGCTCGGACAATTGCATCAGCGAGTCTCCTTGTGACTGCGGCGCGCGGTCAGACGGACGAGCCAATGATCGAGCAGCGTACTGGTGGTCGGTTGATCAAGATAAGCCGCCAGCAATTCACGCAGTTGCGGCTCGCCCCACGCCGTTGCGCGACGTTGCAGGGGCTCCAGATCCTTGATCCGGTCACGCATGCCGAACAACAACGGCCGGGTTTTCTCCAGGTCGATCAGTTGCGCCTGATACCCGTCACCGGTGGCCCGCAGAAAAATGTGTTTGGGGTAGAAGCAGCCATGCACCTGACGCACGCCGTGCAGATGCCGAGCCAGCAGCCCGCAGGCCTTGAGGATGGCCGAATGCTGGGCGGTGCTGAGCTGTGACCAGCTCGCGAGCAGCGATTCCAGATCGTTCCAGCCGTCCAGCGCGCGCGTCAACAGGATCGCCCGCACTTCACCATCGACTTTGCGCTCACCGAAAAAAGCCGCTTGCAGCGCGGGAATGCCCAACTTGCGATATCGGCTGATATTACGAAACTCGCGCGCAAAGCTTGGCTCGCCAAAGGGCGCATGCAGGGTGCGCGTCAGGTAATTGCTCTGGCGTTTAAGGTAGTAACCCTGCCCTTCCAGATCCAGACGGAAAACACTGCTCCAGCCGCCACGGGCCGTATTCGGTTCATCTACCGCTTCCAACTGCTTGGCCCACAGCGCGTCAAAAGTGCCCAGGCCATGGCGCTCAAGCAGCGCACGGTCTTCTTCGGCCAGAAAATCAGTCATTCACGTCCCTCGAAAAATCTCACCACGTGCCGAATCCGTTTCTTATCGGCCGCATTCAGCCGGTCGCACTGGCGGTATTGCTTATAGAAACGCAGGCGCTGGGTATTGGACAGGTGATATTTGGCGAGCTTGTCGAGACAGGCCAGATCCTTGGTGATCCGATATTTGAGCCAGAAGCCGCGCCAGAACTCGCCATTGGGGCAATCGATGAGAAATATGCGCGCTTGGTCGTCGATCAACAGGTTGCGCCATTTCAGATCGTTATGGGTAAAACGGTGATCGTGCATCGTGCGGGTATAAGCGGCCAATTGCCGGCTGACGCCATCGACCCAGGCACGATCCTTGAGTTTCGGATCCTTGCGCTCGGCGAGTGCCGAGAGGTCTTCAGTGTTGTCCAGCTCGCGAGTGATCATCGCCCCTCGATCGTAAGCCGCGCCACGGCGCTCCAGCCCCCAAGCCACCACTTCGGCAGTGGGAATGTCCCACTTGGCGAAGCGCTTGAGATTCTGCCACTCCATCTTCACCCGCGGCTTGCCAAGATACCGGCGCAAGCCTTTACCGGCGCCGACGTAGCGTTTGACGTAATAGTTGACGCCATTGCGCTGTACGCGAATGACCTCGGACAGCGGATCGCGGGTCAGGCGCTCGCCTTGCAGGGCAAATACGGCTTCGAGGCTGCCGAAATCTTCGGCGAGATGACTGTATTGCGGCTCAAGAGTCCAACCCGCCATCAGAGCGCATCCCCGTAACGCTGCTTTCGCTCGTAGAGTTTGTTGGCCTTGCCTTCCAGCCAGCTCAGCAACGGCGCTTCTTCAGCCAGAATCTGGCGCAGCGGTTGCTGGAAATAGCCTTTGAGAAAGCGCAGTTTGTCGCGACGAGTCAGACCGATGTCCAGTGCGGAAAAGTACAGCGCCGCCAGATCCTTGTTGCGCCAGCGCTGAGTGATCTTCGCGCGGGTCTGGGCACGGTGCAGGTCGATCACCGAGAGCTTGAAGTCCTCGGCAGTCACCGGTTTGTCGGTGTGCAGCAGGAAGTGGCAGATGTAGCAGTCGCGGTGATTGACGCCGGCACGGTGCATCATGCCGGTCATCCGCGCCACCTCGGCGATCAGCGCCTGCTTGAGTTTCGGCTGCGGTGGCTGCTTGACCCAGTCGATGCTGAAGTCTTCCAGACTGATAGTCGGCGCCAGCTCTTCGGTGACGATAAACGAGTGTTGATCGGCCGGGTTGCTGCCCTTCTCGCCGTAGGCAACGGCGGTCATGGTTGGCACGCCGACTTCCTGCAAACGCTGGATGGCCTTCCACTCCTGACCGGCGCCGAGCACCGGCAGCTTGGCGGTCAGCAGGTTCTTGAAGATCTCGCCCCAGCCGATGCCGCGGTGGATTTTGACGAAAAATCCGTTGCCGTCGACTTCCGTGCGTAATGTCCGGCGGGCTTCCAGCTCGCGGTAAACCTCGCCCTGCAAGCCTTCGACTTCAGTGAACGGGTCGCGTCCAGCCCAGAGGCTCTTGAACGGTTCAGCCAGCATCAACTTCATTTAAGCGTGCTCCGCCAGAATCACATCGGCCGCGTGCTGCGGCATGCTGTAAAGGTCGGCCGTCTCGGCGAAGGCCACACCGTTGCGGCTCCAGGCCGCGCGTGCAGCATCGTCGTTCAACATATCGGCCAGGTACTGCGTCAGTTGCGCCTGTTCCAACGGCTCGTCCAGCACCCGCCCGGCATCCGCCTCAGCGATGTAATGGGCGTAACCGCAGACCGCGCTGACCAGCACCGGCAAACCGGCCACCAGCGCTTCGAGCAGCACCGTGCCCGTGTTTTCGTTGTACGCCGGGTGGATCAACAGATCGGCGCCGAGCAGGAACCGCGGGATATCGCTGCGGCCCTTGAGAAACGTCACGTTGTCGCCCAGGCCCAAAGTTGCACTCTGCATCTGGAACAACTTGGGGTCATCCTGGCCGATTACAAACAGCCGGGTACGTTTCTTCAGCTCAGCGGGCAACGCGGCCAGCGCCTTGAGGCTGCGATCCACGCCCTTGGTCTTGAACCCGGAGCCGATCTGCACCAGCAGCAGATCGTCGTCCTTGAGGTTGAATTCAGCGCGGAACCCGGCGCGAATCTCACCGGCATCCGCCGGGCGCCGACGATCCTGGGCAATGCCCGGCGGCAGCAGATGGAAGCGTTCGATCGGCGTGTCGTAATGCTTGATGAACAACGGCTGCTGGACTTCGGAAATCATCAGCACTTCCGTCTTCGCGTCTTTGGCGAACACCGCACGCTCATACTCGGCGAAGTGGCGATAGCGGCCCCAGCGGCGATACAGCGAGTTGCGCAGGTTCTGCGCCTTGTCTTCGAAGCAACCGTCAGCGGCGTAGTAAACGTCCAGACCCGGCATTTTGTTGAAGCCGATCAGGCGATCCACCGGCCGCTTGGCCAGATCGGCCTCCATCCACGCGGTGAGCTTTTCGTTGCGCCGATGGTTGAAGAACGCCTTGACCGGCGCCACCAGCACTTCGAAACCGGGCGGTACATCGCCTTCCCAGATCAGGGTGTAGACGCGAATCTGGTGGCCGCGCTGCTGGCATTCGAGGGCGATGCGCATGAAGTCGCGCTGCAAGCCACCGAACGGAAAATACTTGTACAGGACAAATGCCAATTGCATCAGCGCAGCTCCTCAGCCATTAACAACGTGCTCAGTCGGCTGGCGACACGCTCGGGATTCACACGCGTGAAGCACAGAGGCTGCTCGCGTTTCAGGTCAAACTGACGGGCATCCTGCGCAGTCGGTTGGTAGGTACATTTCTTTTGCAGGCACGGCGCGCACGAAAAGTCGCTGGCCAAGTGAATCTGCACTTTGCCATAGGCGCCAGTCAGGCCCGGATTGGTCGGGCCGAACAGCGAAATCGTTGGGACATCCAGCGCCGCGGCCAAATGGCCGAGACCGGTGTCCACTGCCACGCAGGCTTGGGCGCCGGCCAACACTTTGCCGACACCGGCCAGGTTCAGCTTCGGCAAGACTTCGGCGTGCTTGAATCCCGCGGCGATACGCTCGGCACGGGCCTTCTCCAGCGGATTGCCCCACGGCAGCTTCACGCCGACGCCGAGGTAACCGACACGTTCGGTCAGCTCACGCCAATAGGCTTCCGGCCAGTGTTTGGTGTCCCACGTCGTGCCATGGAGGAACACCACGAAAGCACTCTTGCGCGGCAACTCCACCAGTCGCTCGACACTCAGGCCGTAATCGCCCAGGCCCTTGGGCAGGTCATAACCGAGGGCGATGGCGAACAGCTGACGCACCCGCTCAACGGCGTGCTGCCCCCGCGCCACGGCGAGCTTTCGATCATAAAAACGCGCCGCGATCGGTTCACGCGCTGAACCTTTATCGAGACCGGCCACAGGTGCCTTGACGTAGCGAGTCAGCCAGGCACTTTTCAGCAGGCCCTGGGCGTCGATCACCAAGTCGTACTTGCTCGCGCGCACGCTTTGCTTGAAGCGTTTCCACTCGCCGCTCTTGAGGGTCTGCCAGAGATTTTTGCGCCAGCGGCGGATCGCCACCGGAATCACCTTGCCAACGGCCGGGTGCCAGGTCGGAATCTCGGCGAAGCCTTCTTCCACCACCCAGTCGAACTTGATCCCGGGAATCGCCCGAGCTGCGTCGGTCAGCGCCGGCAACGCGTGAATCACGTCGCCCAGCGATGAAGTCTTGATCAGCAATACCCGCAACTTAATGAACCTCGACCACAGAGCCCTGCAATTTCTGCAAAGCATCGTTGACCGCGTCCGGCATCAATTGGCGCAGGCAGTTGTAATGGCCGAACCGGCAAGTGCGGTCGAAGCACGGGCTGCATTCGAGGCCCAGACGGACGACTTCGACATGCTCAGCCAACGGCGGAGTAAAGCCTGGCGAAGTCGAACCGTAGACCGCCACCAATGGCCGGTTCAGCGCGGCGGCGACGTGCATCAGACCGGAGTCGTTGGACACCACCGAATCGGCGCAGGACATCAAATCGATAGCCTCGGCCAAGGACGTGTCACCGCTGAGGTTCACCGATTCCTCACGCAAGCCGGGAATCAGTCGCGCGCGAATGTCTTCGCCCACCGCATGATCGTTCTTCGAACCGAACAGCCACACCTGCCAGCCCTCACGAATGCGCGCCTCGGCAACCTTGGCGTAATGCTCCGACGGCCAGCGCTTGGACTCGCCGAACTCGGCGCCGGGGCACAAGGCCAACACCGGGCGATCAAGGGTCAGGCCAAATTTGGCCAGTGCCGCTTCGCGGCTCACCGGATCGATTTGCAGGCTCGGACGCGGATAAGGTTTTGGCAGCTCGGCGTTCGCGTCATAAGCCAGAGCCATGAAGCGCTCGATCATCAGCGGATAACGCTCTTTGTCGAGAGTGCGCACGTCGTTGAGCAGGCCGTAGCGGAACTCGCCGCGCCAACCGGTACGTGTCTTGATGCCGGCAAAAAACGGCACCAGCGCCGACTTCAGCGAGTTGGGCAACAGGATCGCCTGATCGTACTGACCGGCCAGAGATTTACCGATACGCCGACGCGTCGCCAATTCCAGCGCGCCGTGGCCGAGCGGAAAGCTCAAGGCCTTGCGCACTTGCGGCATGCGCTCAAGGATCGGCCGGCTCCACTCAGGGGCCAGTACGTCGATTTCGCATTGCGGGTGGCGTTGCTTGAGACACTGAAACAGTGTCTGCGCCATCACCATGTCACCGACCCAACTGGGCCCAACGATCAGAATATTCATGTGGTTTCCAAAAACGAACCGGGGAGGCATTACGCCTCCCCGCCTCGAGAATCACAGCAGGAACACCGGCGGCTTGCGATGGGTCATTACCTTCAACATGACTGTCGAGTGTCACTCCACTATCGCGAGCAGGCTCGCTCCTACAGGGTTTTGCATCTGTTCACATATCTGCGGCTCACCGCAGATCACTGTGGGAGCAGGCTCGCTCCCACTTTTGAATCTCATTATTGGCGCACTTCAGCTTAGCCCCAACTCGCGCCAGATCCGCACTACCTGCCGACGTTCATCGGCAAACTGGTCACCCGGGATCACCCCGGCATCCTTCTGCAATGCCTGTCGGTGGGCGGCGGAGCGGTAGGCTTTATACGCCTCACGCAACAGGCTGGCATCTTTGGCAGGCATCAGCCCTTCGTGTTCCAGCTCTTCCAGAATGCGGATGTTATCGGTCCAGCGCAGCAGTGGCGGATGGCTTTGCGACCACGCCAGGGCCGCGTATTGCACCATAAATTCAATATCGACGATACCTCCGGCGTCCTGCTTGAGGTCGAACGGCGCCGTGGCCTCGAAGGCATTTGCCGCCGTACCGGCCGCGGTGCTCTTGCTGCCGAGGTTGTCGCGCATCTTCGCACGCATTTCGCTGACTTCCTGTTGCAGCTTCGCCAGATCCCGCGCTTTACCCAACACTTGAGCGCGGACTTTCTCGAAGGCCTGACCGACATCCTGGCTGCCGACCAACACCCGAGCGCGCACCAAAGCCTGATGTTCCCACGTCCATGCTTCATTTTCCTGATAGCGGGCAAACGCGCCGAGCGAACTCACCAACAGCCCGGACGCACCGGACGGACGCAGACGCATGTCCACTTCATAGAGCTGGCCGGAGTTGGTCTGCGCCGTCAGCAAGTGAATGATCCGCTGGCCGAGTCGGGTGAAGAACTGCGCCCCATCAATCGGTTTCGGACCATCGGTTTCGGCCTGCGGGTCGCCGTCATGGATGAACACCAGATCCAGATCGGAACCATGCCCCAACTCCAGACCGCCGACTTTGCCATAACCGACAATGATGAAGCCGGGATCGCACAAGGTGCCGTCGGTGCGCAGCGGCGTGCCGTATTTGGCGATCGTTTGACGCCAGGCCAGGGCCAGCACTTGTTCGAGAATGGCCTCGGCCAACCAGGTCAGGTAATCACTGACTTTCATCAGCGGTAAACTGCCGGCGATTTCCGAAGCCGCGACGCGCAAGCGGTGCGCCAGTTTGAAGTGGCGCAGGGCTTCCATTTGTTGCTCAAGGTCGTCTTCGGGAATTCGCGTCAGACGCTCGCGCAACTCAGCGGCCAATTCCGGCGCCAGCGGCGGCTTGAACAGCCGACCTTCGTTGAGCAATTCGTCAAGCAGCAGCGGGAAACGGGTGATCTGCTCGGCAATCCACGGGCTCGCCGCACACAGCGTCAGCAAACGGCGCAGCGCGCCGGGGTTTTCGGTCAGCAACACTAAATAAGCCGAACGCCGGGCAACGGCCTCCACCAGTGGCAGCACACGTTCAAGCACCAGATCCGGGTTGTCATGCTCGACCGCTTGGGCGAGCAAACGCGGAATAAACGCATCGAGACGCTCACGCCCCAATCGCTGCATCGCGCGCAATTGCGGACTGCCGCGCAGACTCGCCAGTGCCTTCAGCGCTTTGCTCGCATCGCGAAACCCGCCCTCTTCCAACTGACGGCACGCCGCCTCTTCGTCCTGCGCCTCTTCCCACAACGGCAGCCATTCACCGCCCACCACCACTTCGCTTTCGGCGCCCTCTTCCTCATCGGGATCGGCGATCACCTGCGCAAAGTGCCAGGCCACGCGGCCGCGCCAGAACATCAGTTTTTCGTGGAAAGACGCCCAGTCAGCAAACCCGAGCATGAAAGCAATTCGCGCCTGATCCTGAGCGCCGTCCGGCAGCATCTGGGTCTGGCGGTCCGCAATCGCCTGAATCGCGTGTTCGGTGTAACGCAAGAATTCGTAACCTTCGCGCAACTCGCTGATCACCGCTGGCGGCAAGTACCCCTGCCCTTCCAGCGTGCTCAGCACCTTTAATAGAGGACGCTGTTGCAGACTCAGATCGCGGCCACCGTGAATCAGTTGAAAGGCCTGGGCGATGAACTCCACCTCGCGGATGCCACCCGAGCCCAGCTTGATGTTGTCGGCCATGCCTTTGCGCCTCACTTCCTGCTGGATCAACTGCTTCATGGTGCGCAGTGCTTCGATCGCCGAGAAATCCAGATAACGCCGGTAAACGAACGGCCGCAGCATGTCGAGCAACTGCTCACCGGCCACTTGATCACCGGCCACCACCCGCGCCTTGATCATCGCGTAGCGCTCCCAGTCGCGGCCCTGATCCTGGTAATACTGCTCCAGTGCGTTGAAGCTCAGCACCAGCGCGCCGGACGAACCGTAAGGGCGCAGGCGCATGTCGACGCGGAACACGAAGCCATCGACGGTCATCGGATCGAGGGCCTTGATCAGACGCTGACCGAGGCGGATGAAAAATTCCTGGTTATCCAGCGCGCGCTTCACGCCGACGGTTTCGCCGCCCTCGGGGTAGGCGAAGATCAGGTCGATGTCCGAGGACAGGTTAAGCTCGACCGCGCCGAGCTTGCCCATGCCGAGGATGACCATTTGCTGCGGCTCGCCGCTGCGACGCCCGGTCGGCGTGCCAAATTGCTGGCAATGGCGGCTGTACAGCCATTGATAAGCTTGGTCGATGCTGGCGTCGGCCATGTCCGAAAGGTCGCGACAGGTCTGCACCAGGTTGGCCTGACGGGTCAGGTCACGCCAGATGATCCGCACTTGATGGCGCGCACGTTGACGACGCAACACGCGTCCGAGCTCATCTTCGGTCTGCGCAGCATTTACGGCAGTAGCAATCTGCGTGCACAGTTCACCCGGCGCATAGGAGCGGTCGAGTTCGCCGGATTGCACCAGCGACAGCAACATCAAAGGGTCACGAACGCTCTGTTCAATGACAAACTCGCTGGCCGCGGTGACGCGAGCGAATTGCGCCCAGCGCTCAGGCGTCCAGGTCGAGAAGCCGCGATCGTCTTCCAGCGAAGCGACGGCCGTACGCAACGACTGCTCGGATCGGCTGACCAACGGCAGGAGAATGGCGGGCAGTTCGGCAAGCACGGGCAGGGTCATGGTCTATCCTTGATCGGCGTGGAAATGGCCGTTTGTAGTGAATAATGAAAACCCGCTACGCGAAGGACTGTCGAACAAAAGTTAGAAATAGCTGATATTTCTTTTTCTTTGGCAGCCAACATCAAACTTTCACCTTTTCTGGATGGTAATCGACCAACCTTAACGATTATTCTCACAACACAGTCAGAGGCCACAAGCCTTTCATCTGTAGTTTTACTACTCGTCTATACATCCGAAAGGCTGAAATGCCGGAAGATTTGTAGTAAAACTACACGCCGCCGGAACAACCTGTCGGCAATCCAAGAATTTTAAATCGTCTGCCCACAAGGCCAGTCGCAAACTCAGGCAACCGATTCTGGAAGCCTTTCCGCCCTGGAGCAAGCCATGCAAGACCTCGATCCCGTCGAAACCCAGGAATGGCTGGACGCCCTGGAATCGGTTCTCGACAAAGAAGGCGAAGACCGTGCTCACTATCTGATGACCCGTATGGGCGAACTCGCGACCCGCAGCGGCTCGCAGCTCCCTTACGCCATCACCACGCCTTACCGCAACACCATCCCGGTGACTCACGAAGCACGCATGCCTGGCGACCTGTTCATGGAACGCCGCATTCGCTCGTTGGTACGCTGGAACGCGATGGCCATGGTAATGCGTACGAACCTGAAAGATTCTGACCTGGGTGGTCACATCTCCAGCTTCGCTTCCAGCGCGACCCTGTATGACATCGGCTTCAACTATTTCTTCCAGGCCCCGACCGACGAACACGGCGGCGACCTGATCTACTTCCAGGGCCACACCTCGCCAGGCGTATACGCCCGTGCGTTCATGGAAGGCCGCATCACCGAAGACCAGATGAACAACTTCCGCCAGGAAGTCGACGGTCAGGGCCTGTCGTCCTACCCGCACCCTTGGCTGATGCCTGACTTCTGGCAGTTCCCGACCGTATCCATGGGTCTGGGCCCGATCCAGGCGATCTACCAGGCACGCTTCATGAAGTACCTGGAACATCGCGGTTTCATCCAGCCGGGCAAACAGAAAGTCTGGTGCTTCCTGGGCGACGGCGAGTGCGACGAGCCGGAATCCCTGGGCGCGATCTCCCTGGCCGGCCGCGAGAAACTGGACAACCTGATCTTCGTCATCAACTGCAACCTGCAGCGCCTAGACGGCCCGGTTCGCGGCAACGGCAAGATCATCCAGGAACTCGAAGGCGTGTTCCGTGGTGCTCAGTGGAACGTGACCAAAGTCATCTGGGGCCGTTTCTGGGACCCACTGCTGGCCAAAGACGTCGACGGCATCCTGCAACGTCGCATGGACGAAGTCATCGACGGCGAGTACCAGAACTACAAAGCCAAAGACGGCGCGTTCGTCCGTGAACACTTCTTCAACACGCCAGAACTCAAGGCGATGGTTGCAGACCTGTCCGACGACGAGATCTGGAAACTCAACCGTGGCGGCCACGACCCGTACAAGGTCTACGCGGCGTACCACGAAGCGGTCAACCACAAAGAACAACCGACCGTCATCCTGGCCAAGACCATCAAGGGTTATGGCACCGGTGCCGGCGAAGCGAAAAACACCGCGCACAACACCAAGAAAGTTGATGTTGAAAGCCTGAAGCTGTTCCGCGACCGCTTCGACATTCCGGTCAAGGACGAAGAGCTGGAGAACCTGCCGTTCTTCAAGCCAGAGCCAAACAGCGCCGAAGCCCGTTACCTGAGCGAGCGTCGCACTGCACTGGGCGGTTTCGTGCCTCAGCGCCGCGCAAAGAGCTTCAGCGTACCGACGCCGGACCTGGACACCCTCAAGGCTATCCTCGACGGTTCCGGCGACCGCGAAATTTCCACCACCATGGCGTTCGTGCGGATCCTCGCGCAACTGGTCAAGGACAAGGAAATCGGCCCGCGCATCGTACCGATCATCCCGGACGAAGCCCGTACCTTCGGTATGGAAGGCATGTTCCGTCAACTGGGCATCTACTCGTCCGTTGGCCAGCTCTACGAGCCAGTCGATAAAGACCAGGTGATGTTCTACAAGGAAGACCAGAAAGGTCAGATCCTTGAGGAAGGCATCAACGAAGCGGGCGCCATGAGCTCCTTCATCGCCGCCGGTACTTCGTACTCCAGCCACAACCAGCCGATGCTCCCGTTCTACATCTTCTACTCGATGTTCGGCTTCCAGCGTATTGGCGACTTGGCCTGGGCCGCTGGCGACAGCCGTACCCGTGGCTTCCTGATCGGCGGCACCGCCGGCCGTACCACCCTGAACGGTGAAGGCCTGCAGCACGAAGACGGTCACAGCCACCTGCTGGCTGCCACCATCCCGAACTGCCGCACCTACGATCCGACCTACGGCTACGAGCTGGCGGTGATCATTCAGGACGGCATGAAGAAGATGACCGAAGAGCAACAGGACATCTTCTACTACATCACCGTGATGAACGAGTCGTACCAGCAGCCAGCCATGCCGGCCGGTGCCGAAGAAGGCATCAAGAAAGGCATGTACCTGCTCGAAGAAGACACCCGCGAAGCGGCACACCACGTACAGCTGATGGGCTCCGGCACCATCCTGCGTGAAGTGCGTGAAGCGGCGAAGATTCTGCGTGAAGAGTTCAACGTCGGCGCCGACGTGTGGAGCGTCACCAGCTTCAACGAACTGCGTCGCGACGGCCTGGCCGTAGAGCGCAGCAACCGCCTGAAGCCTGGCCAGAAGCCTAAGCAGAGCTACGTTGAAGAGTGCCTGAGCGGCCGTAAAGGTCCGGTTATCGCCTCTACCGACTACATGAAGCTGTTCGCCGAGCAGATCCGTCAGTGGGTACCGTCCAAGGAATTCAAAGTCCTGGGCACCGACGGTTTCGGCCGCAGCGACAGCCGCAAGAAACTGCGTCATTTCTTCGAAGTCGACCGTCATTTCGTGGTGCTGGCAGCCCTGGAAGCACTGGCTGACCGTGGCGATATCGAACCTAAGGTCGTGGCTGAAGCCATCACCAAGTTCGGCATCGACCCGGAAAAACGCAACCCACTGGACTGCTGAGGAGAAACTCTGTGAGCGAACTCATTCGCGTACCTGACATCGGCAGCGGTGAAGGTGAAGTAATTGAACTGTTTGTGAAGGTCGGCGACCGCATCGAAGCCGACCAGAGCATCCTGACTCTGGAATCGGACAAGGCCAGCATGGAAGTGCCGGCCCCGAAGGCTGGCGTCATCAAAAGCCTGAAAGTGAAGCTGGGCGACCGCCTGAAAGAAGGCGACGAACTGCTTGAGCTGGAAGTCGAGGGCGCCGCGCAAGCGGCCCCTGCGCCTGCCGCCGCGCCTGCTGCCAAAGCCGAAGAAAAACCGGCCGCCGCACCTGCTGCTGCCGCGCCAGCCGCTGCCCCTGCTGCCCCTGCTGCCGCTTCGGTTCAGCAAGTGCACGTGCCGGACATCGGTTCGTCGGGCAAGGCCCAGATCATCGAGATTCAGGTCAAGGTCGGCGACACCGTCGAGGCTGATCAATCGTTGATCACCCTGGAATCCGACAAGGCCAGCATGGAAATCCCGTCGCCTGCTGCGGGCGTGGTCAAGGCCATCAGCGTCAAGCTCAACGACGAAGTCGGCACGGGCGACCTGATTCTGGATCTGGAAGTGGCAGGTGCTGCGGCACCGGCTGCAGCCGCTCCAGCTCAGGCCGCTGCGCCAGCCGCTGCTGCTGCGCCGGCTCCTGCTGCCGCTCCAGCGGCACCTGTAGCCGACAGCGTTCAGGACATCCACGTTCCGGACATCGGCTCGGCCGGCAAGGCCAAGATCATCGAAGTGTTGGTCAAGGCTGGCGACACCGTCGAGGCTGATCAATCGCTGATCACTCTGGAATCCGACAAGGCGAGCATGGAAATTCCATCGCCTGCTGCTGGCGTGGTGGAAAGCGTTTCCATCAAGCTGGACGACGAAGTCGGCACCGGCGACCTGATCCTCAAGCTGAAAGTCAAAGGCGCGGCCCCTGCTGCTGCCCCGGCTCCAGCCGCTGCTGCGCCAAGTGCTCCTGCGCCTGCCGCTGCTGCTCCGGCAGCCGCTGCACCTGCTGCTGCCGCGCCGGTTGCGGCGCCGGCCAAGCCGGGCGCCAAAGTGCACGCTGGCCCTGCCGTGCGTCAACTGGCCCGTGAGTTCGGTGTTGAACTGAACGCTGTCGGCGCCAGCGGTCCACACGGTCGCATCCTCAAAGAAGACGTGCAGGTTTACGTCAAAGCGATGATGCAGAAGGCCAAGGAAGCACCGGCCGCTGCTGCTGGCGCAACCGGTGGCGCAGGCATCCCGCCGATTCCGGTCGTCGACTTCAGCCGTTTCGGCGAAATCGAAGAAGTGCCGATGACTCGCCTGATGCAGATCGGCGCGTCGAGCCTGCACCGCAGCTGGCTGAACATCCCGCACGTGACTCAGTTCGACTCGGCTGATATCACCGAGCTGGAAGCGTTCCGCGTTGCCCAGAAAGCCGTTGCAGAGAAGGCTGGTGTCAAGCTGACCATCCTGCCACTGCTGCTCAAGTCATGCGCGCACATGCTCAAGGAACTGCCGGACTTCAACAGTTCGCTGGCGCCAAGCGGCAAAGCGATCATCCGCAAGAAATACGTGAACATCGGTTTCGCCGTCGACACCCCGGATGGCCTGCTGGTACCGGTCATCAAGAACGTCGACCAGAAGAGCCTGTTGCAACTGGCCGCCGAAGCCGCTGCGCTGGCCGCCAAAGCCCGCGACAAGAAGCTCACCGCTGACGACATGCAAGGCGCCTGCTTCACCATTTCCAGCCTCGGCCACATTGGCGGCACCGGCTTCACGCCGATCGTCAACGCGCCGGAAGTGGCGATCCTCGGTGTTTCCAAGGCAACCATCCAGCCAGTCTGGGACGGCAAAGCCTTCCAGCCGAAACTGATGCTGCCACTGTCGCTGTCCTACGATCACCGTGTGATCAACGGCGCCGCCGCTGCACGCTTCACCCAGCGTCTGGGCAGCCTGCTGGCGGACATCCGCACCATCCTGCTGTAATCCCAAGCGGCCCTCCGGTAACGGAGGGCCGCTTGTGCTTCACGTTTTCGAGCGCCACACGCTCGCACCTCAACCCCGTCAGTTTGACGGGGCTTTTTTTTGTCTCGCGAAAACCATGCTGCGGTTTTTTCCCACAGGTTGTACTGACATCAGCTACGACCACCGTCCACTTCGCGACGATATTTTTGTTCCCTACATAACTAGTCTTGATACAGCAAAGTTAATTAAAAATTCTTGCCTTAGTTATTCCAAATCAAACGTTAATTCGAATGGATTCGAACATGTTCAAACCGACTATTGGCCCACTCATCGGCCACATCACAACTAACCATGCGCGAATCCTTA
Source organism: Pseudomonas baetica (assembly GCF_019733355.1). Classification (GTDB taxonomy): domain Bacteria; phylum Pseudomonadota; class Gammaproteobacteria; order Pseudomonadales; family Pseudomonadaceae; genus Aquipseudomonas; species Aquipseudomonas baetica_A. The sequence goes on from NZ_JAIHLQ010000013.1 coordinate 66,047, forward strand.
TTCGCGGTGACTATCAAAGCAATGCAGCAGTATTTGCTGCAATCCGTTACCGCAGTTCCGGATCACAACACTGGTCAAAAGGCACATTCGCCAAGTTAAGCGCGCTACGCGACATGACGGAAGTACTGACACTCAACAACTTGAGTACTGATACCGAGTATGAGTACCAGGCGGTATGGTTCAGCCCGATGAATCCCGTGCATACCGTCCACAGTGTGGCGGAGTTGCCGCTGCAGTGGCCGAGGGAGATTTACCGGTTTCGCACCCGCTCCAGCAAGGCCTTGCAACCTCGTGCTTACATCGTCGGCTCATGCCGCTACCTGCGCATGACAGCAGGTATCGCATCGCTGCCCCATTTAGGCGACCGGATCTTTGCATCTATAAACCAGTTGATCGAAGGCGCACAGCCGCCGATCAGTGCAACGCTCATGACGGGAGACCAAATCTATGTCGATGACCTGAACCTGATTGCACCGGATCGGGAATATAAAGATATTCTTGCAAAGTACCGCGCAGCGTTTTCACAACCCAACATACAACGACTGATGTCAACTACTTCGACCTACATGATTCTTGATGATCATGAGATCGAAGACAACTGGCCGGCAAACGCCGGTAAATCCGATCACGAGTTGTATCGCAATGCCATGGCCGCTTATGAGTTGTATCAAGTCAGTCACAGCCCGGCACACTCACTCACAACGAGTGGTCAAGTTGATCGTTCAACGCTTAAGCATTATTGGTATCAATTCAGCGACGGCGATATCGAGTGGTTTGTGACCGACAGTCGCACTCGCCGCAACTTGTCAGCCAGTGACCGCCGCATTCTCGATGAGGCGCAAGAGCAAGCATTGCTTAAATGGCTGATCAACAGCCCGGCACGGGTCAAGTTCGTGGTCACCAGCGTCATGTTCTACCCGGATCGCAAGCTTCACGGCGATGACGCCTGGAAAGCCTTTCCGGAACAGCGTCTGCGCCTGCTCGAAACCATCCGCACCCGACAGATCAAGAATGTCGTGTTCGTTTCTGGCGACGTACACGGCTCACTGACGTCGCGCCTGACACACAGCCAAGACCCGGACTTTGAAGTCCACACCATCGTTTCCTCGCCGCTGTGCAACAGCAAACTCTTGCCGTACGCCAAGGCGTCCACCTTCATCCTTGATCAGCCGTTGGTGCGCACGGCGGCGGGCGACTATATGCATGAATTGACCAGCGAGGTGGTCAGCAAGGACAACTTCGCCCACCTGGTGGTCGAGACTGATCAAATTTTGGTCAATTACCACGATCGCGACGGCAAAAAGCTGCAAACCATCAGCCTGAAACTGCGCTGAAACGCAAAAAAACGCAGTCTTCGGCAGCGCCTGCATAAGTTTCAACCCCCTGTAGGCACTGCCGCAAGCTGCGATCTTTGGCTCTTTTATCGCACCCACTGCAGAAATGCTCCGAGCAGCCGACACATTCTTATAGCACTTGGCCTTCATCACTCTTGTCAGTCAGTGCCGCAATGATGCAACCTTGCCGCAGGCAACAGTAAAGAGGGCGAGAGCCCGGCGCGTTCAGCATATTTCCAAGCGAGTTTCCTTCATGAAGAGCCAACCCGATGCCGCCAGCCGTATGGTGGCCGAGGTAGTGACACAGTTGCCTGTGCCCTCCCGGCTCGGCATGCTGCGTTTCGAGCGCTTGAATGAAGCCAGTTGGGCGATGCTGTTTCTTGATCCCAACTGCGAACGCCAGTTCGGTCAACCGGCCGTCGAACTCTGCGCACTGGTTGGCTCGCCTTACGCCAGCCTGATGGAGCCCGAAGCGCGTTATCAACTGCATGACGCGATCCAGCAGCAACTCAGCACGGGGCCGCACTATCTGGTGCGCTACACGTTGCACACCATGGCAGGCGTGTTGAGCATCCTCGAACTCGGCGAGGCGTATAAACAGCACAACCGTCATCTGCTGCGCGGCTATCTGCTGGCGGTTGATAACGTCTTTGACGATGCGCCGCCACTGCCCTCCGTTGACCTCGAAACCCAGAATTCCCGTCTGCAAATCGCTCTTGAACTGAACCAGCGCGCCCAGCAGGAACAACTGCAACATCTCGAACGCGTACGTGCCCAGCAAGATTTGATTCTGCTGCTCACCCGCCAACGCTACAGCTCGCAAAACTCGCTGCAGGAAGCCGCCGAACTGATCACCCGCTGTGCCTGCGATATCTACGAAATCGACTGCGCCAGCCTGTGGAACCTCGACGGCCAGCAACTGGTGCCGATCTCGGCTTACCACCGCGCGACGCAGGAGTACATCCTGCCCGACGTGATCGACGTCAGCAGCTTCCCCGACTATATGGAGGCGCTGCACAGTAGCCGCGCCATTGACGCCCACAACGCGATGCGCGACCCGCGCACCCGCGAAATGGCCGAGGCCCTGCGCCCGCGTGACGTCAATGCCATGCTCGACGCCAGCATCCGCGTCGACGGCCAAGTAGTCGGCGTGTTGTGTCTGGAACAGACCGGTGTCACCCGCGCCTGGCAGTCCGACGAGATTGCCTTCGCCGGTGAGTTGGCCGACCAGTTCGCACAAGTGATCAACAACCACAATCGCCGCACCGCCACCAGCGCCCTGCACCTGTTCCAGCGTGCGGTCGAGCAAAGTGCCAACGCTTTTTTGCTGGTCAACTGCGACGGCGTGGTCGAGTACGTCAACCCCAGCTTCACCGCCATCACCCAGTACACCACCGAGGAAGTCCACGGCCAGCGTCTGTCGGAACTGCCGGCCCTGGAAAACCTCAGCGAGCTGCTGTTCGACGCGCCCTCGGCGCTGGCCAAGAGCAACAGTTGGCAGGGCGAATTCAAGAGCCGCCGCAAAAACCTCGAACCGTACTGGGGCCAGTTGTCGATCTCCAAGGTGTACGGCGACAACCGTGAGCTGACGCATTACATCGGCATCTACGAAGACATCACCCAGACCAAATTGGCGCAGCAACGCATCGAGCGTTTGGCGTACACCGACAACCTGACCAACCTCGGCAACCGGCCTGCATTTATTCGCAATCTGGACGAGCGCTTCGCCCGGGATAGCGACACCCCGATCAGCCTGCTGCTGGTGGACATCGACAATTTCAAACGGATCAACGACAGCCTCGGCCATCAGACCGGCGACAAACTGCTGATCAGCCTCGCCCGCCGTCTGCGCAATAGCCTGAGCCCGAGCGGCAGCCTCGCCCGTTTCGCCAGTAACGAATTCGCTGTGTTGCTCGACAACACCGACCTTGAAGCCGGCCAACAGATCGCCAGCCAGTTGCTGATGACCCTCGACAAACCGATGTTCGTCGACAACCAATTGATCAGCGTCACCGGCTCCGTAGGCCTGGCCTGCGCGCCGCTGCACGGCCGTGATCCACAAACCCTGATGCGTAACGCCGGTTTGGCCCTGCACAAAGCCAAGGCCAACGGCAAACATCAGGTGCAAGTCTTCACCGAGGCGCTGAATGCCGAGGCCAGTTACAAACTGTTCGTTGAGAACAACCTGCGCCGCGCCCTGACCCAGAATGAACTGGACGTGTTCTACCAGCCAAAACTGTGCTTGCGCAGTGGTCGCCTGCTGGGCATGGAAGCGCTGCTGCGCTGGAATCACCCGGAACGCGGAATGATTCGCCCGGACCAGTTCATCAGCGTCGCCGAAGAAACCGGCCTGATCATTCCGATCGGCAAATGGATCGCCCGTCAGGCCTGTCGCATGAGCAAAGCCCTGACAGCCGCCGGCATGGGCAATCTGCAAGTGGCGATCAATCTGTCGCCCAAGCAGTTCTCCGACCCTGACCTGGTCTCCTCCATCGCCAACATCCTCAAGGAAGAAGCGCTGCCGGCCAATCTGCTCGAACTGGAACTGACCGAAGGCCTGCTGCTCGAAGCCACCGAAGACACGCACTTGCAACTCGATCAGCTCAAGCGCCTAGGCCTGACCCTGGCCATGGACGACTTCGGCACCGGTTACTCGTCGCTCAGCTACCTGAAAAAATTCCCGATCGATGTCATCAAGATCGATCGCAGCTTCATCCACGAAATCCCCGACAACCAGGACGACATGGAAATCACCTCCGCGGTGATCGCCATGGCCCACAACCTGAAACTCAAAGTCGTGGCCGAAGGTATCGAGACAGCCGAACAACTGGCGTTCCTGCGTCGTCATCGCTGCGATGTCGGCCAAGGCTACCTGTTCGACCGGCCGATCCCGGGCGCCGAGCTGATCCAGGCCCTCAAACGCTACCCACGCGGCCCGCTCTGCCTGTAACCCCTCCCCCGTGAGAAAGCCGCACATTTTGACTAGTGATTAACTGGGCATCATTGGGCACACTGGCGGTCTGACTTTTTACATCCCATCCTGACTGAGAGGAACGATCATGGTTCTGCGCTCGGAAATTCTGGTGAACAAAAACGTGCTCCCGACTAAAGATCAAGCTCTGCCCGGCCGCGAAACCGCGATGACCCTGCCGGAAAAGCACTTCGTCTTCGAAGAAACCCCGCTGCTTGGCCCGTTTTTCCAGGACGTCGATTTTGCGATTTTCGGTCTGGGTTGCTTCTGGGGCGCCGAACGTCGCTTCTGGCAACGTGAAGGCGTGGTCAGCACCGTGGTCGGTTACGCCGGCGGTTTCACGCCGAACCCGACTTACGAAGAAGTCTGCTCAGGCCTGACCGGCCACGCTGAAGTGGTGCTGGTGGTGTATGACAAGGCCAAGGTCAGCTACGAAGAGCTGCTGGCGATGTTCTGGGAACTGCACAACCCGACGCAGGGCATGCGTCAGGGCAACGACATCGGCACCCAGTACCGCTCGGTGATCTACGCGACCAGCCCTGCACATCTGGAAGCGGCGCTGAAGAGCAAGGCGACCTATCAGGCTGAGTTGTCGAAGGCGGGCCTGGGTGAAATCAGCACCGAGATCGAACAGGCGCCGACCGTGTACTTCGCCGAGGCGTATCACCAGCAGTATCTGGCGAAAAATCCGGAAGGTTACTGCGGGATTGGCGGCACCGGCGTGTGCATGCCACCGAGCCTGGCGGGTAATTAAACCCCTTTGCTGATCGTTCCCACGCTACGCGTGGGAACGATCACTCAGTGATCAGCTCTCGGCAATCAACCAATCCATCTGCCACCCACCCTGGGTCTGGCCCAATTTCTTGGACAGCCACGGCAGCAACTCACGCAACTCTTCCTCCAGCCCCCACGGCGGATTGGCAATCGCCATCCCGGAGCCGTTCAGGCTGTTCGGCGTGTCCAGCGGATGCACCAGCAACTCCACGCGCAGCAACTTCGGCGCACCGGTGCCAGCCAAGTCCTGATAGAAACGGCGCAACGCGCGCTGATCCTTCACCGGATACCAGATCGCCGCCACGGTTTGGCGCATCCGGCCAATCGCCTCTTTCATCGATGCCGCACACCGCTGCATTTCATCGAGCTGTTCGAACGGCGGGTCAATCAACATCACCGCACGCTTCTCCTGCACAGGCAACATCGCCCGCGCCACATGCCAGCCCTCGCCCAGATGAACTTTCACCCGACGATCGCCGGCCATGTTGTCCTTGAGCAGCACGCCGTCTTGCGGGTGCTTCTCGTTGAGCATCAGCCGATCCTGCGGGCGGGTCAGACGTCGCGCCAGCTCCGGCGAGCCCGGGTAATAGCGCAACTGGCCATCCGGGTTCATCGCGTGCAGCACCTTCATGTAGTCGGCGGTCAGCGCCGGCAAGTCGGGCTGATCCCACAACCGCGCGATGCCTTCCAGGTACTCACCGGTGCGATTGGCCTGATCGCCCTGCAAGTCATACAGACCGATGCCGGCGTGGCTGTCGAGATAGGCAAACGGCTGCTCCTTGCGCGACATCAGGGCGATGAGGCGGGTCAAGGTCAGGTGTTTGAACACATCGGCGTGATTGCCGGCATGGAAGGCGTGACGATAATTCATGGCTGCTCCTGCGAAGGGCGCAAAGTTTACCTTTTACCGGGCGGCAAGTCAGGGGGTGGCGGCTGAGCGGCCTCTTACATGTTAAGAATCTGACCCACCCCCCTCGCCACAGGTCATTTATCTCGCTTAACTGGCAGGTACTCGCCGACAGGAAGTCCACCCCATGCGTCACCCGATCTTTTTCTCTCTGTGCCTGATCGGCTCAATGCACGCTGTTTCGGGCGAAAACCACATTGCGCAGGCCCGCCAAATGCTCAAGAACTACGGTTTGAGTCACTGCATCCTGAAGCCATTCAAAGAAAATTCAGCATTGGAAAAGGACATCGGTCTGTCCGCTGGTGCTTACTCGTTCATGGGCAAAGGCATGCACTCCGTCCTGCAAAATGAAGACACGCTGCAAGCGCTGCACGATCCATATAAAGAAACCAGAAACTATGTGTATGCGGCCTACGAGCAGACACCGTCGATCAGCAAACACTCGAACAGCAATGTCGTTTTTTATGGGTGCCTGGAGGTCTACAACTCAGAGGCTTTCGACAGTTTTATCAAGACTCAGGATCGCTACATCGCAGACTGACTGCCGTACCCTCAACGTCAAAAGATCGCAGCCTTCGGCAGCGCCTACAGGGAATTCTATGAGCTGCCGAAGGCTGCGATCTTTTGATCTTGCTCCTGAAAATTCAGGAAGGCATCGCGCGCAACCGCTTGCCGATGACATCGAGGACATCACACCCATCACGTAACGGAATCACGCAGAGCCGGGCGAAGTCGCTGAGGATCATCGAGTCGCACTCGATCGAGCCGCGCATGCACAGGTTTTCCAGCACCTGGACGACCGTGCGGATGCGATGGTTGGCAGCGTCCATCAGGATGTCGGAGGGGACGTGGGTGTCGATGAACAGGGTGGGCATGTCGCTGCAATTGCCGGTGAGGGCCATGAAGCGATTGTCGGGATGGGGGATGATTTTTTCGTAGGGTGGATCCGGTTTTAGCGCTGTCATCTTTTGAACCTCTGGTAGTGAAATGAGCTTCCACCATCGCCCTCCTACAGGTTTGGGTGGCAGCCATGCGCGGGGTAGGAGTACCGAGACCAGAGAACTCGGCCACGCCGAAGCGTGCCCGCGCATAGCCGCCGCAAATGATCTTACGGACGCACGTAGACTGCCGCAAATCGGGCAACGACGTTTATGCACTCTTCTAGTATCAAGGCTCCTACACCCTGTCGCCGCATCTGCGGTGACAGTTCAAGACTATCCCCGAAAATCACCGCCCACCAGTTCATGAAAACCGCCGCAACTCGAAGGAAACGTCCGAAGCCTTCGCCCGGAAATGTCACTCCGACTCTGCCAGCAAATACGCCAACAACGCCGATTGCGACGATTCTTCCGACGTTGAACGCTCAAAAAACTGCCCGACCTTGCAGCGCAAAACCGCCTCGGGAAATGCCTCGAACAATGCGGGATGCTCCTCGCTCAGCCACTGCACGGCGTTGCCCACCCGGACGTCATTCCCCGCCGAAGCCAACACCGAGTCAGGCACCGTCCACCAAGGAAACACACGCCCCGAAACCTGCGCCCGCCCCCCGATGTCCAAGGCCTGACCATTGATCAGTCCGCGTGAAATCATCGGCAAAAGCTGCGCCGCATCCACTGCATCGGACTGCAAGATCGGCAACAAAAACCGCCCATCCCAAAACCGAAAAAACACCGTTTTACCGCTCGGCATCAGCACCTGACTCAGGCTGCGAAAATGCTCGACCACCACTTCCAGGCTCGCCGAAGACACCGCCAACCAGCCCCAGTCACGGGACTCGGTAGTCGCCACCCAATCCAGAAACTCACTGTCCGCCGCGACAATTCCCACATAGGGCATCACCGCGTCCCACTCGGCGTAAATCGTGTCCGCCCAGATCGGGCTCGATGTCACCGGCGGCGGCTTGGCATCACTGGCATTGCTGAAGATCGCGAACAACTGCTCTGCCGGTTTCAGCGGTTCACGCGCCAACCATGCGCGCGGCTCAAGCAAGTCAGGCTGCACAGACACCGTCCTTGCAGCGCTCGCACTCTTCGCAGAACGGCGCATCGCCTTTAAAACTCATAATTTGCGCGGCCGTCAGCATTGCCGCCGGCGCCGCCGCCAATGTATCCGGCAACCCCGGCACACTCGGCGCCGCACTCATCGCCGCCATCGGCGCGCCACCCACAACAATCGGTACGCTGCTGAAAATCCCGCCGGGGCCGATGTTGATCCACTGCCCGCCCGCCTGAATCGTCGCGCTCGCGCCGCCGTCGATCACCACTTGCTGGCCGGCGCTGACGTGGAATTGCGCACTGGCGCTGGTCGCCTGACTGCTCACGCGGATATGCCGATCACCCACCACCGTCAGATGATCATCCTGCTTCACCTCGGTCTGGCGCTGGCCGTGGGTGATGCGTTGTTCATCGGCCTTAAGCTCATGTTTGGCGGTGCCGGTGACGACGATGCTGCGCTGGTTGTCGACCTGCACCTGCTGATCGTGCAGCACATGCTGCGTCCAGTTGCGCTGGGCGCGCAGGTAGATTTCCTCGGCGCCTTTTTTATCCTCGATGCGCAGTTCGTTGTAGCCCCCGCCACCGGGGCTGCTCTGGCTACGGAAGAGGCTGCGGGTTTTCTCGGCCGGCAGGTCCAGCGGTACCGGGGTGGCGGCGTTTGGCAGGCAACCCATTACCAACGGTTTATCGGCATCGGCATCGATGAACCCGACCAGCACTTCCATGCCGACTCTTGGGATCAGCACACTACCGTAGCCGTCGTGCGCCCAACCCGTGGCGACCCGCAGCCAGCAACTGGAATGTTCGTTGAACTCGCCGTCACGGTCCCAGGCCAGTTGCACCTTGACCCGACCGTATTCGTCGCAATGTATTTCGCTGTCCTGAGGCCCGGTGACGACGGCGGGTTGATACCCGCGCACCTGCGGCTTCGCCCCCAAGGCTGGGCGAAAGAACACGTCCCACGGTGTGGCGAGAAAGGTATTACGGTAACCCTGGAACTCTTCCCCATCACTGGTCACCGATTCCTCCAGCACTTGCGGCTGTCGGCCACGGTGTTCAATGGCCGTCAGCAACCAGAGATCGTTCCAGTCCTGACGCGGATGCTCGGTAAGTTGCAGGAAATGTCCGCTAACCAGTGCCGACTCATCGCTGATGCCTTCGGCCTGACGGTAATCGGCGGCATGCCGCTCAAGTGCACGTTGAGCCAGGTGTTTGCCGGTTTCCCGATCATCGAATTGTCCGGGAAAGTGATAATCCTCCAGCACCGGGCGCTGCTCGCCGTCGATGCGGCTTTCCAGTTGCAGGCGCGGCTTTTCAAAGTTGTAGTCGCGCCGGGTGACTACGCTGGTACGGGTTTCCACGCGAACGTTGAAACGCTTGATCGCTGGCCCTCCGCCCGCCATGCCACTTCCCGGCAAATACAGCTTCGGTTGCGCCAATCGCGGGAACACGGTTTGATCATCGCCGAACACCAGCAAGTGGCCTTCGGGACTGTGCTGAAAGTGGTAATGAATACCGACTTCCGCACACAGGCGCTGGATGAACGCCAGATCGCTCTCGGCGTACTGCACGCAATATTCACGCTGCGGGTAGTCGCTGCCGAGGTGAAACTCAAAGGCATCGCGCAGAATCGCGTGATCCTTAAGGATCTGCGCCACGATCTGCGGCACGGTCTGATGCTGGAATATCCGCTGATTGATCCGCTGCCCAAGGTATGTCAGACGCGGGACAAGGCTTACGTGATAGCGCGTCAGACGTTTCCCGGAGTCGCCCTGCCCAACCTGATAAATCTGACCATGGACGCCGGAACCGTCTGCATCAAAACTCAGAAACGCCTGACAGTGCAGCAGGCTTTCCAGGTCCAGATCCGGCCGCTCGCTGACCAGTTCCAGTTCAAAACGAAAGGGTTGGCTGATGGCTTCCTTGCCCGTGAACTCAAGAACCTTGAGGTCATGCTGGGCGCCTTCGAGGGTCAACGTGAAACGCGGTTGATTGGCAGGCGCGAACATCCGATGTCTCTCTGCAGAATGAGGGCGGGCGATTCTGCATGAGGGGCAAGGGGTGCTGAGCGGGTGACGGGAAAATCAGATTCCCCCTACTTGTACTGTCGAATAATCCTCCGAAAATCGACGCATCCGACTACAGACACAGCCCTCAAAACCACCACCCCCTATAGGAGTGAGCCTGCTCGCTCCTGTAGGGGATGGTGGTGAATCAGAGATAGTGCAGGCACAAAAAAACGGCCCGCCTCTTGTTGGAGACGGGCCGTTTTCTGTGAGCCTCAGCTCAGTGCAATCACTTGTTCAGGTGGAAATCTTTTTCCGCCGCTTCGAAGCGCTGCACCATGCCTTTGGTTGGCTCGCCCAGTTTGCTGACGATGAAGATAGCCAGGCTGGCGAAGATGAAGCCCGGGATGATTTCGTACAGACCCATCAGCTCGAAATGCTTCCAGACCACCACGGTGATCGCGCCGACCAGGATACCGGCCAGTGCGCCGTCGCGGGTCATGCCTTTCCAGATCACCGAGATCAGTACAACCGGACCAAACGCGGCACCGAAACCGGCCCAGGCGTAGGACACCAGACCCAGTACACGGTTATCCGGATTGGACGCCAGACCGATAGCGATCAGTGCGACCAACAGCACCATGGTGCGACCGACCCAGACCAGTTCGGTTTGCGAAGCGGATTTGCGCACGAAGGTTTTGTAGAAGTCTTCCGTCAGAGAACTGGAGCACACCAGCAACTGGCAGCTCAGGGTACTCATCACTGCCGCCAGGATCGCCGACAGCAGGACACCGGCAACCCATGGGTTGAACAGGATCTTGGTCAGTTCGATGAACACACGCTCAGGGTTTTCAGTGACTGCGCCTGCCATTTCCGGGTGCGCCGAGAAGTAAGCGATACCGAAGAAACCAACAGCCACGGTGCCAGCCAGGCACAGGATCATCCAGGTCATGGAGATGCGGCGAGCCTTGGCAATCGATTTCACCGAATCAGCGGCCATGAAACGCGCGAGGATGTGAGGCTGACCGAAGTAGCCCAGACCCCAGCCCATCAACGAGATGATGCCGATGAAAGTGGTGCCCTTGAGCATGTCGAAGTTGCTTGGGTCCTTGGCTTCGATGGCCAGGAACGTGGTGTCGACGCCACCGGTCGCCAGCAGCACGATGATCGGCGTGAGGATCAGAGCGAAGATCATCAGCGTGGCTTGCACGGTGTCAGTCCAGCTCACCGCGAGGAAACCGCCAATAAAGGTGTAGGCAATCGTCGCCGCAGCACCGGCCCACAGCGCCGTCTCGTAGGACATGCCGAAGGTGCTTTCGAACAGACGGGCGCCGGCCACGATGCCGGAAGCACAGTAGATGGTGAAGAACACCAGAATCACGATCGCCGAGATGATCCGCAGCAAGCCGCTTTTGTCTTCGAAGCGGCTGGCGAAGTAGTCCGGCAGGGTCAAGGCATCACCGTTGTGCTCGGTCTGCACACGCAGACGGCCGGCGACGAACAGCCAGTTCAGGTAGGCGCCGATCACCAGACCGATGGCGATCCAGCCTTCAGACAGACCGGACATGTAGATGGCGCCCGGCAGGCCCATCAGCAACCAGCCACTCATGTCGGAAGCACCGGCAGACAGGGCCGTTACGACACTGCCCAAGCTGCGGCCGCCAAGAATATAGTCAGAAAGGTTGTTGGTGGAGCGATAGGCCATCAAGCCGATCAGCACCATTGCTGCGATGTAGATCACGAACGTGATCAGGGTTGGATTGCTTACGCTCATTGAGTTACGCCCTGGCTTTGTTTTTATGTAGCAACGGTGGTGAATCGTGCACAAACGACTAAGTTTGGCAGACGATTCCGTATCCCGCGCATTTAGGACTGATGTTTCCCCAGGAAAGCCACCAGCCGGTACACCGGGTATCCCGGTTGCACCTTGGGCGCGAATGCTATGCAACAAATCAAATAAGGTGCAACCAGTTTCGACCGAATAAGTTGCACCTAGTCGGATTTATCGACAATCGCCCCGTTTTTGCTCCCTTTTGTGGCAGTCATGGCTCTTGGCTAGAAGCAAAAGCACCAAGCAGGGGCAGCACTTTCGTGCCAGAAATTAATTCCTGACGAACTGCCTGTTTTTCCGACAAAAAAGGGTTGCACCCGGTTGCACCTCTTTCAACGCGCGGCTAATCTTGCCGCCAGCTGATGCCACGCAACTGTGGCAACCATGAGGATAAAAATATGGCTACCACCACCCTTGGGGTCAAACTCGATGACCCAACCCGCGAGCGCCTGAAGGCGGCCGCAACCTCGATTGATCGCACGCCGCACTGGCTGATCAAGCAGGCAATTTTCAATTACCTGGAAAAACTCGAGGGTGGTGCAACCCTGACCGAGCTGAACGGCCTGACCGCCAAGGACGCCGATGACGCGGGCGAAGTCCACACCGATCACGCCCACCAGTGCTTCCTCGAATTCGCTGAAAGCATCCTGCCGCAATCGGTACTGCGTGCTTCGATCACCGCCGCTTACCGTCGCCCCGAGCCGGAAGTGGTGCCGATGCTGATCGAGCAGGCGCGACTGCCGGCAACGATGGCCGAAGCCACCAATAAGCTCGCCGCGACCATCGCGGAAAAACTGCGTAACCAGAAGAGTGCCGGCGGTCGTGCAGGCATTGTTCAGGGCCTGCTGCAGGAATTCTCCCTGTCGTCCCAGGAAGGCGTGGCGCTGATGTGCCTGGCCGAAGCGCTGCTGCGCATCCCGGACAAAGGCACTCGCGACGCGTTGATCCGCGACAAGATCAGCACCGGCAACTGGCATCCGCACCTGGGCAACAGCCCTTCGCTGTTCGTCAACGCGGCCACTTGGGGCCTGCTGCTGACCGGCAAGCTTGTGTCCACGCACAACGAAGCCGGCCTGACGTCGTCGCTGAGCCGCATCATCGGCAAGAGCGGCGAGCCGATGATCCGCAAGGGCGTCGACATGGCCATGCGCCTGATGGGCGAGCAGTTCGTGACCGGCGAAACCATCGCCGAAGCGTTGGCCAATGCGAGCAAGTTCGAAGCCAAGGGCTTCCGTTATTCCTACGACATGCTCGGTGAAGCCGCACTCACCGAACACGACGCGCAGAAGTACCTCGCGTCGTACGAACAAGCCATTCACTCGATCGGCAAAGCCTCCCACGGTCGTGGGATTTATGAAGGCCCGGGCATTTCCATCAAGCTGTCGGCACTGCACCCGCGTTACAGCCGTGCGCAGTACGAGCGCGTGATGGAAGAGCTGTACCCACGCCTGCTGTCGCTGACCCTGCTGGCCAAGCAATACGACATCGGCCTGAACATCGACGCCGAAGAAGCCGACCGTCTGGAACTGTCGCTGGATCTGCTCGAGCGCCTGTGCTTCGAACCGCAACTGACGGGCTGGAACGGCATTGGTTTCGTGATCCAGGCTTATCAGAAGCGTTGCCCGTATGTGATTGATTACGTGATCGATCTGGCGCGCCGCAGCCGTCATCGCCTGATGATCCGTCTGGTGAAAGGCGCGTACTGGGACAGCGAAATCAAGCGCGCTCAGGTCGAAGGCCTGGAGGGCTATCCGGTCTACACCCGCAAGGTGTACACCGACGTTTCCTACATTGCCTGCGCACGCAAACTGCTGTCGGTGCCGGAAGTCATCTACCCGCAGTTCGCCACGCACAACGCCCACACCCTGTCGGCGATTTACCACATTGCCGGTCAGAACTATTACCCGGGCCAGTACGAATTCCAGTGCCTGCACGGCATGGGCGAACCGCTCTACGAGCAGGTTGTAGGCAAAGTTTCCGAAGGCAAGCTGAACCGTCCGTGCCGCGTGTACGCGCCGGTCGGTACCCACGAAACCCTGCTGGCGTATCTGGTCCGTCGTCTGCTGGAAAACGGCGCGAACACTTCGTTCGTCAACCGCATTGCCGACCAGTCGATTTCAATTCAGGAACTGGTGGCCGATCCGGTTGCTCAGATCGAGCAAATGGCAACCGTGGAAGGTGGCTTCGGCCTGCCGCACCCACGCATCCCGCTGCCGCGTGACTTGTATGGCGCCGAGCGCGCCAACTCCAGCGGCATCGACATGGCCAACGAACATCGTCTGGCGTCGCTGTCCTGCGCCCTGCTCGCGACCGCGCACAACGACTGGAAAGCAGCGCCGATGCTCGGCTGCGCTTCCAGCAACGAAACGCCGGCAGCGGTGCTGAACCCGTCGGATCACCGCGATGTGGTCGGTCATGTGCAAGAAGCCACCGTCGAAGACGTCGACAACGCGATTCAATGCGCCCTCAATGCTGCGCCGATCTGGCAGGCTACCCCGCCCGCCGAACGCGCCGCGATTCTGGAGCGTGCCGCTGACCTGATGGAAGGCGAGATCCAGCCGCTGATGGGCCTGCTGGCGCGTGAAGCCGGCAAGACCTTCGCCAACGCCATTGCCGAAGTCCGTGAAGCGGTCGACTTCCTGCGTTATTACGCGGTGCAGGCGCGCAACGATTTCAGCAACGACGCCCACCGCCCACTGGGCCCGGTGGTGTGCATCAGCCCTTGGAACTTCCCGCTGGCGATCTTCAGCGGTCAGGTCGCTGCGGCACTGGCTGCGGGTAACCCGGTCTTGGCCAAACCTGCAGAGCAAACCCCGCTGGTCGCCGCGCAAGCCGTGCGTTTGCTGCTCGAAGCCGGTATTCCGGAAGGCGTGCTGCAACTGCTGCCGGGTCGTGGTGAAACCGTCGGTGCCGGTCTGGTCGGTGACGAGCGCGTCAAAGGCGTGATGTTCACTGGCTCCACCGAAGTGGCGCGTCTGCTGCAACGCAACATCGCTGGCCGTCTCGACAGCCAGGGCCGCCCGATTCCGCTGATCGCTGAAACCGGCGGCCAGAACGCGATGATCGTCGACTCCTCGGCACTCACCGAACAAGTCGTCATTGATGTGGTGTCCTCGGCCTTCGATAGCGCCGGTCAGCGTTGCTCGGCCCTGCGTGTGCTGTGCTTGCAGGAAGATTCCGCCGATCGTGTCATCGAAATGCTCAAAGGCGCGATGGCCGAGGCTCGACTCGGCAACCCTGAGCGCCTGTCCGTGGACATCGGCCCGGTGATCGACGCCGAAGCCAAGGCTGGCATCGACAAGCACATCCAGGGCATGCGCGATAAAGGTCGTAACGTTTACCAGGTGGCGATCGCCGACACCGAAGAAGTCAAACGCGGCACCTTCGTCATGCCGACCTTGATCGAATTGGAAAGCTTCGACGAACTGCAACGCGAGATCTTCGGTCCGGTGCTGCACGTGGTTCGCTACAAGCGTAAAGAGATCGACCAGTTGATCGGCCAGATCAATGCATCCGGTTACGGCCTGACCCTCGGCGTGCACACCCGCATCGACGAGACCATCGCCAAGGTGATCGACAACGTCAACGCCGGTAACGTCTACGTCAACCGCAACATTGTCGGTGCCGTGGTCGGCGTGCAGCCGTTCGGCGGCGAAGGCTTGTCGGGTACGGGTCCGAAGGCTGGTGGCCCGCTGTATCTGTACCGCTTGCTGTCGACGCGTCCTACCGACGCCATCGAACAATCCTTCGCTCGCGGTGATGCTGTCGTCGCCCCGGACGTTCGTTTGCGCGACGCCATGAGCAAGCCGCTGACAGCCCTGAAAGCCTGGGCTGAAAGCAACAAGTACGCGCAACTGAGCACGCTGTGCGCGCAGTACGCCGCACAATCGCAGAGCGGCATCACCCGCGTTCTCGCGGGCCCGACCGGCGAGAAGAACAGCTACGCGATCCTGCCGCGCGAGCACGTGCTGTGCCTGGCGGACGTCGAAGGTGATCTGCTGACGCAACTGGCGGCGGTATTGGCTGTAGGCGGTTCAGCGGTGTGGCCGGAATCCGACATCAGTAAGGCGTTGTTCGCTCGTCTGCCGAAGGAGATTCAGGCACGAATCAACCGGGTTGCTGACTGGAACAAGGACGAGGTGGTGTTTGATGCGGTTCTGCATCATGGCCATTCCGACCAGTTGCGCAGCGTTTGCCAGCAAATCGCCAAGCGCGCCGGCGCAATTGTTGGCGTTCAGGGCCTGTCCGAGGGCGAGACCAACATTGCGCTGGAACGTCTGGTGATTGAGCGGGCGTTGAGCGTCAACACGGCAGCGGCGGGTGGTAACGCCAGCCTGATGACTATCGGTTAACACGCTGTAATTCCAGGCAACCGCAATGCTTGCCTGGAATGTCATTCCCCTGTGGGAGCGGGCTTGCTCGCGAATGCGGAGAATCAGTCGACATCAATGTTGCCTGACCCACCGCATTCGCGAGCAAGCCCGCGCCCACATTTGATTAGTGTTGCCCTCATTCCTGCATCACCGCCATCAATCATCCTGTTCAGCCTTTATTCCCCAGCCTAGACTCGGCCCAACCCAAAATTTCAGGTAGGCCGCCATGTCCGAGACGCTGCTCAGTTCCCGCAATCTGGCTTTCGAGCTGTATGAAGTCCTTGATGCCGAGGGCCTGACCCGGCGCGAGCGCTTTGCCGAACACAATCGCGAAACCTTCGACGCCGCCATCGGTACGGCGCGCAACATCGCCGAGAAATACTTCGCGCCGCACAACCGTAAGGGCGACGAGAACGAGCCGCGCTACGAGGACGGCCAGGCGATTCTGATTCCCGAGGTGAAACCGGCGGTGGATGCCTTCCTTGAGGCTGGCTTCCTCAACGCTGCGCGCAGTTTCGACGCTGGTGGCATGCAACTGCCTACTCTGCTTTCCCAAGCGTGCTTTGCGCACTTCCAGTCGGCCAACGCGGCTTCGACTTCGTACCCGTTCCTGACCATGGGCGCGGCGAATCTGATCGAGAGCTTTGGCACCGAAGAACAGAAGCAGCGCTTCCTGCAACCGATGATCGACGGCCGTTTCTTCGGCACCATGGCCCTCACCGAGCCGCATGCGGGCTCATCGCTGTCGGATATTCGTACCCGCGCCGAACCTTCGTCCGACGGCACTTACCGCCTCAAGGGCAACAAGATCTTCATTTCCGGGGGGGATCACCCGCTGTCGGAAAACATCGTGCACATGGTGCTAGCCAAACTGCCGGACGCCCCCGCTGGCGTTAAAGGCATCTCGCTGTTTATCGTGCCCAAGTTTCTGGTCAACGATGACGGCAGCCTGGGTAAACGCAACGACGTACTGTTGGCCGGGCTGTTTCACAAGATGGGCTGGCGCGGCACGACGTCCACCGCACTGAACTTCGGCGATAACGGTGAGTGTGTCGGCTATCTGGTGGGCAAGCCGCATCAAGGTTTGAGCTACATGTTCCAGATGATGAACGAAGCGCGGATCGGCGTCGGCATGGGCGCGGTAATGCTCGGTTACGCCGGCTATCTCTACTCGCTGGAGTACGCCCGCGAACGCCCGCAAGGTCGCGTCCCGGACAGCAAAGACCCGACCACGGCGCCGGTGGCGATCATTCAGCACGCCGATGTCAGACGCATGCTGTTGACGCAAAAATCCTACGTTGAAGGGGCTTTTGACCTCTGCCTCTACGCCGCGCGGTTGTTCGATGACACCACAACACTGGAAACCGAAATCGAGCGCAAACAGGCGCATGAGCTACTGGATTTGCTGACGCCGATCGTCAAATCCTGGCCGTCGGAGTTCTGCCTGAAGGCCAATGAACTGGCGATCCAGATCCTCGGCGGTCACGGTTACACCCGCGAATATCCAGTGGAGCAGTATTACCGTGACAACCGTTTGAACCCGATCCACGAAGGCACCCACGGCATTCAGTCGCTTGACTTGCTCGGGCGCAAACTGGCGCAGAACGGTGGCGCGGGGCTCAAGCAATTGATCCGGTTGATCGCCGACACCGCCGAACGTGCCACCGCGTACGAATCGCTAACCGCATTGCGTGAGCCGCTGGAGAAACTGGTCGCGCGCCTGCAAGTGGTGACCATTGGTTTGCTGACCGATCTGGCGCAAGGCAAGGTCAACAGCAGCCTGGCGAATTCGGCGCTGTATCTGAAAGTGTTCGGGCATACGGTGATTGGCTGGCGCTGGCTGGAGCAGGCGATTCGCGCGGAGGAAGGCCTGGCCAAAGGTAATGCGGCGGATGCTGATTTCTATAAGGGCAAGTTGCAGGCGGCGCGGTATTTCCTGACGTGGGAAGTGCCGGGTTGCCACCATGAGCTGGCGTTGCTCGAGGCGCGGGATGAAACGTGTCTGAGCATGCAGGATGCCTGGTTCTGAATCATCGCCCATGCGATGTCCCGAACACACTTCAACGGTCTTCACACCTGTCAGGTTTTACAGGTGTGGAGATCGGGAACTGGAGATAGGCTGTTTTCGCCTGACATGTAGTTTGCAGTTGCCCGGCAGGTACGGACACCAACGTCCGCTTCCCTTACCTCATCCGAGTAAACACCATGAGCGAACATGTTCTCGAAGACCAATCCGTCAAACTCTCAGGTCTTGTGACACTGGACTATTGCGTCCTTGCCGCTATCTCCCAAGCGCCTGCCCGCAGCGGTACGGTATGGACGAACAAGGACTCTAGCGAGTCCATTGTCACCAGCAAAAACCACCACCGCCTCTCGGATGAAAAGTCGCAGATCAGCCTCACTACCTCGCCCGACAATGACGCGCCGAGCGTTGAAACGACGGCGGCAGGAATGTTTGAGATCATTTGTGCTGAAGACCGGTACGAAACCACCAACCGGGTTTCTTACAAAGACTACACCCGGCTCAGCGCCAACCAATGGCGGTCGGTGGTCTATGGCGGCGCGGGGTTGAACGATGAAACAGCCGTCACCGAAATCGATCCTTATGTGAATCTCACTGAAGACCAGTTTCTACTTTCCGCCAGAATCAATGATGTTGTGAAAGATCCCAAGGCAGTGCGAATCACCGGGAAACGTTACACCCTCAGAGGCGAGCGTTATCAAGTCACCGTCATCGCTCCGAACAACAGCTATGTCAGCGTGACGGATTTCAGCAAGGACGACATGTTCCGGACCCTGGCGGTGGGTGATAGCTATGTCGTCAATCAAGACATGCGGACAGTCAAAGAGAAACGCGTTTTCTACCTGGAGACTATTGGTGGCATCGACTTTTACGGACGGGAAATTCTTCTGGCGTGAAACAACTGATCCAAGGTCACGCCGACGCGCCACATCAGGCGCGCCGGTTCTTTTGAAAAAAGGCTGAACTCAACTCAACTTGAACCCACCCATCTGTCGCGCCAGATCATCTGCCAGCTTCTGCAGCATCTGACAATCCTCACGACACGCCCGAACCTCGCCCGCCGTGGCCCGGGCCAGATCGGAAATGCCCTGTACGTTTCGATTGATCTCTTCGGTCACCGCCGATTGCTCTTCCGTCGCTGTCGCCACCTGATGGTTCATGTCGCTGATGCGCTCGACCTGCCCGGTAATCGCGGTCAGCGAGGCCCCGGTACGCTGGCTCGACTCAACCCCGGTGCCGGTCGCTGCCTGACCGGTGCGCATCGAGGACACGGCGTTTTCCGCGCCTTGCTTGAGGTTGCCGATCATCTGCTGGATCTCGTCGGTGGATGCCTGCGTGCGGCGTGCCAAGGTACGCACTTCGTCCGCCACCACCGCAAAACCACGCCCCATGTCCCCGGCGCGCGCCGCTTCAATGGCGGCGTTGAGCGCCAGCAGGTTGGTCTGTTCGGAGACCCCGCGAATCACCGCCAGCACCGAGTCGATCGACGCCACTTGATGCGCCAGTTCTCCCACCGCGCCCGCTGCCACGCCGATTTCGTCAGACATGCTTTCTATATGCCGGATGGAGCCGCCGACCACTTCTCGCGCTTGCATGGCTTCATCGCGCGCCGTTTGCGAGGCGAGCGCTGCGTTGCCAGCGTTTTGCGCGATTTCCTGTACGGTCAGGCCCATTTCATGGACGGCGGTGGCGACCATGTCGGTCATCTCCTGCTGACGACCAGAGCGCTCGGCGGTGTTATCCACAACCTTGGCCACTTGGCCGACGGCGGTGCGCAAACGCTCACTGGTGGTCAGCACTTCGCCAATCATCCCGCGCTGGCTATCGAGGAAGCGGTTGAAGCCGCGAGCGAGATCGCCCAGCTCATCAGCGCGACTGGAATCTAACCGGTGGGTCAAATCTCCACCACCGCTACCGATGGCTACCAGCGCGGCTGTTACCTGACGAATCGGTCGCACCAAGCCTTGGGCCAACCACACCACCAGCGCCAGGCACACCAGCGCTACCGCCAGCCCGATGCCGCCACTGAGCCACATCGCCCGCCGGGCTTCAGCGTAGATCTGCGACTGCGGCACTTCGGCCACCAACGTCCAGCCCAGATCGCGCAAAGGCAGGCTGAACGCAAGGAAGTCCTCGCCATCACGCTGGAAGCTGCTGCTGACCGCATTTTTTTGACCGAGGACTGATTGCGCCGCCGCCGCACCGATCTGCTCCGCGAGGGTGCGTTTGCCACTGAACTGCGCCTCGGGATGGACCTGGATCAAACCGTCGGAACGCACGAGATAGACCTTGCCGTGCTCGCCGAAGCTGAAGTTGTGGATCAGCTCCGACAGCTCTTTCATGCTCAGTCCAAGTCCGGCGACGCCGACCACTTTGCCAGCCTGCTCGACCTTCAAATCGATGAACAGCGCCAATTCGCCGGTGGCGCCATCGTTGTCAATATTCAGGGTGCGCGGCTGAGTGCTGTCGAGGAAGGAATAGAACCAGGCATCGGCCGGTTTGGCGCGACTGAGGGTGCGATCCAGGCCTTTTTCGGTGATGTAATGATTGGAGTCAGTGCCGATGATCAAAGCGGTAAATGCCTTGTGTTCGGCGCGGATGCCTTCCAGATACTGCGCGAAGGCCGCTGTTTTGCTGCTGTCTTCGCCATTGGCCAGCCAGTCGCGGACCATGGAATTGCTGGCGATGTCTTTAGCGGCGGTGAGGGGTTGAACGAGGATACGTTCGATGTCGTTGCGCGTCGCTTCGATGCTCGACGGCAACGCTTGTTCGACCAGATAGCTCTGGGCGAGGCGGTTGACCACCAGGGTATAAATGCCAACCACGATCAGAATGCTGACCAGCAGGGCGGTGCCCATGCTGAGAATCAGCTGCCATTGAATACTGCGTCGCCACAACTGCATGGAGCACCCCCAAAGAATAAGTGGCCGAAACAATGCAACAGCCGTGCCGATTGTATACAACTAAACCGACAATCTATTCTTTGGTTGTGCGCAACGCCATCAGCCTTGATTGATGGTCTTGGCGATGGTGTCGACCGTGGCGCTGACTTGCTCTTGGTAACGGTCGAGTTCTTCCTGGTGCTGCTTCTTCATTTCAATCTGCTGAGAGCACAGATTCATCGCCGCCAGCACCAACAAACGATCACCGATCAGGGTCGGGTATTTGCGTTTGGTGTCTTCCAGCGTGGCCTTGAGCATCACGGCCGCGTCCAGCAGGGTCTGTTCTTCCCCGGCCGGTGCCTTGATCGAATAGTCCTCCCCAAGAATGGAGATGACTTTTACCCCTGCTGTCTGGTGGTTCATGCGCTGACGGGACCTGCGTTGACGCGATCAACCAGTGCCTGGATGCGCGCTGCGGTGGCGCCGTGCTTCTCTTCCTGCTCCATCAGGTTCAGTTGCAGGCTCTCGTTTTCATCCTTGGCCTGGGCCAGTTCCGTAGCCAGGGTCTGGTTGGTTTGCGCAAGGGTCTGGTTCTGTTGCACCAGGTCGCTGACGAGCTGTTCCAATTGGCTGAGGGATGCTTCCAACATTTTGATCTTCCAAGCGTTTTTCAAAGGGCGCGTACGATAAAGAAAAGTCACCACAGATGCCAGGGTTAAACCGGCGCAAAGCCTTGATTTTCCTGGTGGGCGACCGTTCCTGCGAGTTTAAAAGACTGTGATCTGCCGATCTGGTTCCTGCACTTCGTCGCCAGAGGGGCTGTGCGACAAATACGCACACCGGTTCAAGACTTTAGTCGCATGACCGATAAGTCATCCATACAGCAGTTTCAGCCCGCATGGATGCGGCCCTTTTCGGTATCCGCACATGTCCCTTCGCAATATGAATATCGCCCCTCGGGCCTTCACCGGTTTTGCCCTGATCGGCGGCCTGATGCTGATCCTGGGCGTGTTCGCCCTGAACCAGATGAGCAAAATCCGCGGCGCCGCCGAGGACATCACCTCCAACAGCGTGCCAAGCATCAAGAACCTCGATGAGTTCACGCAACTGACGCTGCGTCTGCGCGTGCTCTCGTACCGTTTGCTGGTGAACCGCGAACCGGACGTTCAGCAGAAAACCATGGAGTTGCTGGACACGCGCAACGCGCAGATCCGCAAGGCCCAAACAGCTTACGAGCCGTTGATCGGTAGCGCTCAGGAGCGTGCGACCTATGATCAATACGTGCAGTTGCAGGGGCAATACCGCCAGATCGAAGAGCGCATGAAAAACCTGTCGCGCAACAATCAGGTGGATGAACTGCGCAACTTGCTCAACACCGAGTTGCTGAACAACTCCGAAGCGATGAACACCGCCCTTAACACGTTGATGCAGATCAACGACAAACAGGTGCGCGACACCAACGAACAGGCGGCCGAGCAGTACGCTACGGCTTTCGACTTGGTTGTCGCCCTGCTGGTAATCGCTACCGGTCTGACCCTGCTGTTCGCTTGGTTGCTGACCACCAGCATCACCAAGCCCATTGCCAAGGTTCTGGAAGCGGCGCAAACCATCGCCGAAGGCAACCTGACCCAGCCGATCCACGTTGACGGCACCGATGAAGCCGGGCGTCTGCTGGCGGCCATGGCCAAGATGCAGTCCAAGTTGCGCGACACCCTGCAACGGATCTCCGGTTCGGCCACGCAGTTGGCCTCCGCCGCTGAAGAGCTGAACAGTGTCACCGACGAAAGCGCTCGCGGCCTGACTCAGCAGAACAATGAAATCGAACAGGCCGCCACTGCGGTCAACGAGATGACCAGCGCGGTTGAAGAAGTTGCCCGCAACGCAGTCAGCACCTCGGAAGCCTCGAAGAACGCCACTACCTCGGCCGGCGACGGTCGTGACCTGGTGCAGGAAACCGTCAGCGCCATCGAACGCATGAGCGCCGACGTGCAGAGCACCGCGACGTTGATCGGCGACCTGGCCAACGAATCCCGTGACATCGGCAAGGTGCTCGACGTGATCCGTGGTCTGGCTGACCAGACCAACCTGCTGGCTCTGAACGCGGCGATTGAAGCGGCGCGTGCCGGTGAGGCGGGGCGTGGTTTTGCGGTAGTGGCTGATGAAGTTCGCGCCCTGGCCCATCGTACTCAGCAGTCGACCAGCGAAATCGAGCGCATGATCGGCAGCATTCAAAGCGGTACCGAACACGCCGTGGACTCGATGCGCAACAGCACCGAGCGCGCCGAATCGACGCTGAATATTGCCCGTGGTGCCGGGATGTCGCTGGACACCATCAACACCGCCATCGTCGAGATCAACGAGCGCAACCTGGTGATCGCCAGCGCCGCCGAAGAACAGGCACAAGTGGCGCGAGAAGTGGATCGCAACCTGGTGAACATCCGCGATCTGTCGGTGCAATCGGCCACCGGGGCGAATCAGACCAGTGCGGCGAGCAACGAGCTGTCGCGATTGGCGCTGGACCTGAACAACATGGTTGGGCGGTTCAGCCTTTAACAGCAAGATCGGAGCCCATGGCAGTTACTGCACTGATCGTTCCCACGCTCTGCGCGGGAACGCAGCCCGGGACGCTCCGCGCCCCAACGCGCACGCAGAGCGGCCATTGAGGCATCCCCACGCGGAGCGTGGGAACGATCTGGCATCCTCAGTGTAAAAACCTTTTTGACAGCATCACATTTCAACAGGTTAGAATCGCTGGCACGCAGACTGCATGGTCAGTTTGTGCCCGTCTTCACGCTTCTGGAGTACTGCCTTTGAATGCGACGACCATCAACAGCCTGTTCTTGATCGGCGCGTTGCTGGTAGGTGCGAGCATTCTTGTCAGCTCACTGTCTTCGCGTCTCGGCATCCCGATTCTGGTCATTATTCTCGCGGTCGGCATGACTGCCGGGGTCGATGGCGCCGGGATCATTTTCGATAACTACCCGACGGCCTATCTGGTCGGCAACCTCGCACTGGCGGTGATCCTGCTCGACGGCGGCTTGCGCACACGGGTTTCAAGTTTCCGCGTGGCGTTATGGCCGGCGCTGTCACTGGCCACGGTCGGGGTGCTGATCACCACCGGGCTGACCGGCATGGCGGCTGCATGGCTGTTCGATCTGAACCTGATCCAGGGCTTGCTGATCGGCGCCATCGTCGGCTCAACCGACGCCGCCGCCGTGTTCTCGCTACTCGGCGGCAAAGGCCTGAATGAACGGGTGTCGGCCAGCCTGGAAATCGAATCCGGCAGCAACGACCCGATGGCGGTGTTTCTCACCGTGACCTTGATCGACATGCTCGCCAGCGGCCAGACCGGCTTGCACTGGAGCCTGCTGACCCACCTGATCCGCGAATTCGGTATCGGTGGCGTGATCGGTCTGGGCGGTGGTTGGCTGATGCTGCAACTGGTCAACCGGATCAACCTCGCCGCCGGCTTGTATCCGATTCTGGTGATTGCTGGAGGTCTGGCGGTGTTCGCACTGACCAACGCGCTGCACGGCAGTGGTTTTCTCGCGGTTTACCTGTGTGGCCTGGTGATCGGCAACCGCCCGGTGCGCAGTCGCCACGGCATCCTGCACATGCTCGACGGCATGGCGTGGCTGGCACAGATCGGCATGTTCCTTGTGCTGGGCTTGCTGGTGACGCCGCACGATTTGCTGCCGATTGCCCTGCCCGCTTTGGGCCTGGCGCTGTGGATGATTCTGTTCGCGCGGCCGCTGTCAGTGATCGTTGGCCTGCTGCCGTTCAAGGCGTTCCATGGCCGCGAAAAAGCGTTCATTTCCTGGGTTGGTCTGCGCGGTGCGGTGCCGATCATTCTGGCGGTGTTCCCGCTGATGGCCGGGCTGCCCCATGCGCAGCTGTACTTCAACCTCGCGTTTTTCATCGTGCTGGTCTCGCTGCTGGTGCAGGGCACGAGCCTGCCGTGGGTCGCCAAATGGCTCAAGGTCACGGTGCCGCCCGAGCCCGCGCCGATCTCTCGGTCCGCGCTGGAAGTGCATATCACCAGTGAGTGGGAGCTGTTCGTTTATAAGCTCGGTGCGGAGAAATGGTGCATCGGTTCGCCCCTGCGAGAACTGAAAATGCCCGAAGGCACGCGTATTGCCGCCCTTTTCCGTGGTCAGCAACTGCTCCATCCGTCGGGTAGTACGGTGTTGGAGGTCGATGATTTGCTCTGTGTTATCGGCCATGAACACAACTTGCCAGCCCTCGGAAAACTCTTCAGTCAGGCACCGCAACGCGGGCTCGACCTGCGTTTCTTCGGTGACTTCGTGCTCGAAGGAGACGCCCAGCTTAAAGCGGTTGCCGCCCTTTATGGCTTGCCGGCCGAGGGCATCGATCCCGCCATGACCCTGGGCGCCTTCATTGCCCAGAAAGTCGGCGGGGCACCGATCGTGGGCGACCAGGTGGAGTGGAACAACACCCACTGGACCGTCGCGGTCATGGACGGGAACAAGATTGGCAAAGTGGGCGTCAGATTCCCCGAAGGAAGTCGCCCGGGCCCCGGACTCTTCCTCTAAACTGCCTCCACTATCACTTGCTTGACCGGTCTCTATGCCTACCCTGCGCTCCTTTTTTATCGCGGCCCTGCTGGGCCTGAGTCTTACCGTCGGCCCGCTTTACGCCGCCGAACCGCCGTCCAGCGAAGCCGTGCAGGCCAGCCTGGAGAAACTCGCCGACAGCAAACTGCCAGATGCCGATAAAAAGACCCTGCAAACCGTTCTGCAGAACACGCTCAACCAGCTCAACAACAAAAGTGATTACGAACAGAAACTGATCGACCTCAAGCAACAACTCGCGACCGCGCCAAAACAGACCATCGAAAACGCCCGTGAACTGACGCGCCTCAAGGCCAGCAGTGTGGTGCCGGTGGCGCAGCGTTTCCCCAAAGAGTCGATTCAGCAACTGGAACAGATCCTCACCGATCGCTCCACCCAGCAGAGCGATCTGCAAAAAGCCCTGGCCGACGCCAACAGCCTGATCATCACTGCGCAGACTCGTCCCGAGCGCGCTCAGGCAGAAATCTCCGCCAGCCAGACGCGCATTCAGCAGATCAACAACATCCTCAAGTCCGGCAAGGACAGCGGAAAAACCATCAGCGGCGAGCAACGCGACCTACTGAACGCTGAACTGGCAGCGCTGAACGCGCTGATCCCGCTGCGCCGTCAGGAACTGGCCGGCAACAGCCAGTTGCAGGATCTGGGCAATTCCCAGCACGACCTGCTCTCGGAGAAATCCGACCGCCTCGACCACGAGATTCAGGAACTGCAAACCCTGATCAACCAGAAACGACTGGCGCAGTCGCAGGAAACCGTCACCCAGCAGTCGATCGAAGCGCAGAAGGCCGGTGGCAGCAGCCTGCTCGCCAGCGAAAGCACGGCCAACCTGAAGCTCTCGGACTACTTGCTCAAAAGCACCGACCGCCTCAACGAAGTCACCCAGCAGAATCTGCAAACCAAGCAGCAACTCGACACCCTGACCCAAAGCGATTCGGCTCTGGACGAGCAGATCAACGTGCTCAAGGGCAGCCTGTTGCTGTCGAAGATTCTCTACAAGCAAAAACAGGCCCTGCCGCGCTTGAAGGTCGACCGCGATCTGGCGGACCAGATTGCCGACATTCGCCTGTATCAGTTCGAAGTCAGCCAACAGCGTGAGCTGCTGAGCAATCCGTCAACCTACGTCGACAACCTGCTGTCCACCCAGCCACCGGAACAAGTCACCCCGCCGTTGCGCAAAAGCCTGCTGGATCTGGCCAACACCCGCGCCGACTTGCTGGAGCGCCTGAACCGCGAACTGAGCGCGGTGCTCAACGAATCGATCACCCTGCAACTCAATCAGAAGCAACTGCTGAGCACTGCGCAAAGCCTGCGCGCGACCCTCGATGAGCAGATGTTCTGGATCCCGAGCAACAAACCGCTGGATCTGGAATGGATGCGCGGCGTGCCGGAACGCCTCAAGCGTCAGGTCGACACCCTGCCGTGGGCTTCCAGCCTGAGCGAGCTGACCGACGGCCTGACCCAGCGACCGCTGCTGTTCCTGCCGCTGGCGCTGCTGATCGGCGCACTGCTGTTGCGCCGCAAAAACCTGTATGCGCGCCTGAACAAGGTTCACCAGGACATCGGCCACTTCAAACGCGACAGCCAGTGGCATACCCCGCAGGCGATTCTGATCAATATCCTGCTGGCGATGCCGGTGGCGCTCGGTCTGGGCCTGTGCGGCCTGGCCTTGCAGATCGATGCACGCGGACAGAACACCAACATGGGCGCGGCGTTGATACAAATGGGTCAGGCGTGGCTGGTGTTCTACACCGCTTACCGGATTCTTGCGCCGGGCGGCGTGGCGGAGTTGCACTTTCGCTGGGAAAAACCGCAGGTCGAATTCCTTCAAGGCTGGGTGCGGCGGCTGGGGCTGGTGGTCCTGGCGCTGGTGGCGGTGGTTGCCGTGGCCGAACTGCAACCGGCAGCACTGGCCGACGACGTACTTGGCATGCCGGTGGTGTTGATTTGCTACGCCCTGATGGCATGGCTGCTCAGTCGCCTGCTGATCAGCAGCCCGGCCCACGAAAACACCTCGCTGTTTCGCAAAGCCCTCGGCGTGATGTTCACCCTGCTGCCGATCGCCCTGTTCACCGCCGTGTGCTTCGGCTACTACTACACCGCACTGAAGCTCAGCGATCGCTTGATCAACACCCTCTATCTGCTGATGTTCTGGCTGGTGATCGAAGCCACCTTCGTCCGTGGCCTGGCGGTTGCAGCAAGGCGTCTGGCTTACCAGCGCGCCTTGGCCAAACGCCAGGCCGCAAAAGAAGCCGGTGAAGGCGAAGCGGTGATTGAAGAACCGACCCTGGACATCGAAAAGGTCAACGAACAGTCGCTGCGCCTGATCCGTCTGGCGCTGCTGGGCGGTTTCATCGCCGCACTGTACTGGGTCTGGTCGGATCTGATCTCGGTGTTCTCCTACCTGGACAACATCACCCTCTACGAATACACCAGCGGCACTGGCTCGAACATGAGCATGGTGCCGATCAGCATCGGCGACATGCTCGGCGCGCTGATCATCATCGGTATCACTTTCGCGCTGGCACGCAACCTGCCGGGCCTGCTTGAAGTGTTCGTGCTGTCGAAACTCAATCTGGCCCAGGGCAGTGCCTACGCGACGACGACGCTGCTGTCGTATGTGATCGCGGGTGTCGGCTTCGTCTCGACCCTGTCGACACTCGGCGTGAGCTGGGACAAGTTGCAATGGCTGGTGGCGGCGCTGTCGGTCGGCCTCGGTTTCGGCATGCAGGAGATCTTCGCCAACTTCATCTCCGGCATCATGATCCTGTTCGAACGCCCGGTGCGGATCGGCGACACCATCACCATCGGCAACCTGTCGGGCACGGTGAGCAAAATCCGCATCCGCGCAACGACCATCACCGACTTCGACCGCAAGGACATCATTGTCCCGAACAAGACGTTCATCACCGGGCAACTGATCAACTGGTCGCTGACCGACACCATTACCCGGGTCACACTCAAGCTGGGTGTGGATTACGGTTCGGACCTGGATCTGGTCAAGGAACTGCTCCTCAAGGCCGCCCGGGAAAACCCGCGAGTGCTCAAAGAACCCGAGCCGCACGTGTACTTCCTCAATTTCGGTGAAAGCACCCTCGACCATGAACTGCGCATGCATGTGCGCGATCTCGGTGACCGCAACCCGGTGATCGACGAGGTCAACCGCTTCATCAACCGCGAGTTCAAGACGCATCACATCAACATCTCGTTCCGCCAGATGGAGATTTACCTGAAGAATCTTCAAGGCGAGGAATACAAGCTGGTCCCCGTCGAGCCGAAGACGAAAACCGACGTAGCGGTGGTCGACGGCCAGAAACCGACACAAGAGCCACCGCCGGCCAAACTCGACTAACCGGTCTAATCCCAGCAGAATGCTCGGACATTCTGCTGGAGCAGGCCCTTGAAAGCCCTCGACGAACTGACCTTCGACAATCGCTTCGCCCGCCTGGGCGATGCGTTCTCAGCCCACGTGCTGCCTGAGCCGATCGACAATCCGCGTCTGGTCGTCGCCAGTGCCGCGGCCATGGCATTGCTGGACCTCGACCCGGCAACGGCTGAAACCGAGGAATTCGCCCAATTGTTTGGCGGCCACAAACTGTGGGCCGACGCTGAACCTCGGGCGATGATCTATTCCGGGCATCAGTTCGGCGGCTATACGCCGCAACTGGGCGATGGGCGCGGTTTGCTGTTGGGCGAGGTCTACAACGCGGCGGGCGAACACTGGGACCTGCACCTCAAGGGCGCCGGGCAGACGCCGTTTTCGCGCATGGGCGATGGCCGGGCGGTACTGCGTTCGTCGATCCGTGAGTTCCTCGCGTCCGAAGCGCTGTACGCATTGAACATTCCTTCGTCGCGGGCAGCCTGCGTGATCGGTTCCGACACGCCGGTCTGGCGCGAAAAGCAGGAGCGCGCGGCGATGGTGCTGCGCCTGGCGCCGAGCCACATCCGCTTTGGCCACTTCGAATACTTCTACTACACCAAGCGCCCCGAGCAGCAGAAGCAACTCGGCGAGCACGTACTGGCGATGCATTTCCCCGAATGCCTGGAACAACCGGAACCGTATCTGGCGATGTTCCGCGAAATCGTCGAGCGCAACGCCGAACTGATCGCCAAATGGCAGGCCTACGGCTTCTGCCACGGCGTGATGAACACCGACAACATGTCGATCCTTGGCATCACCTTCGACTTCGGCCCGTTCGCCTTCCTTGATGATTTCGACGCCAACTTCATCTGCAACCACTCCGACGATCAGGGCCGCTACTCGTTCAGCAATCAAGTGCCCGTCGGCCAGTGGAACCTCAGCGCACTGGCTCAGGCGCTGACGCCGTTCATCAGCGTCGAAGCCCTGCGCGAAACCCTGGGCCTGTATTTGCCGCTGTTTCAAGCGCATTACCTGGACCTGATGCGCCGTCGACTCGGTTTCACCACCGCTGAAGATGACGATCAATTGCTGCTGGAAAACCTGCTGCAACTGATGCAGAACAGCGGCGTTGATTACACGCTGTTCTTCCGCCATTTGGGTGAAACCTCACCGGAGCAGGCCGTCGCACGCTTGCGTGACGACTTCGTCGATATCAAAGGTTTCGATGCCTGGGGCGAGCGTTATGTGGCGCGGGTTGCCCGCGAAGGCACGCTTGATCAGGAACAGCGCCGGGCGCGGATGCACGCGGTGAATCCGCTGTACATCCTGCGTAATTATCTGGCGCAGAAAGCCATTGATGCGGCTGAGCAAGGAGATTACTCGCAGGTGCGCCGTTTGCATGCGGTGCTGAGCAAGCCGTTCGAGGAGCAGCCGGGGATGGAGACTTATGCAGAGCGGCCGCCGGAGTGGGGCAAGCATTTGGAGATCAGTTGTTCTTCTTAAAGGGCTGGACTCCATCTTGATAAGCGATTCGTGCGTCTCCAGATAAGGCGTACGCATCGTTAACCTTCTCCGAGCCGAACATGACCAACCCACTCCTGATCCCCTGCCCCTCCTGCAACGGCCTTAACCGCATCCCCGCCGAGCGCCTCGCCGACCAGCCGAAGTGCGGCCGCTGCAAATCCGCGGTGCTGTTGAGCAAACCGTTCGAACTCAAGCAAGGCGACTACGCCAGCCAGATCAAGGGCGATCTGCCGCTATTGGTTGACGTGTGGGCCGACTGGTGCGGGCCGTGCAAGTCGTTTGCGCCGGTGTTCGAGCAGGCGGCGGCGCAGTTGGCGGGCAAGTGTCGGTTGGCCAAGCTCGATAGCGAGGCGAATCAGCAGTTGTCGGCGCAGTTGGGGATTCGTTCGATACCGAGTCTGATTCTGTTCAAGAACGGCCGGGAAGTGGCGCGTCAGAGTGGCGCGTTTGCGTTGCCGCAGTTGATGAGCTGGCTGCATAGCCAGGGCATCTGACACACCCAAAACCCCATGTGGGAGCGGGCTTGCTCGCGAAGGCGTCGGATCCGTCAATTAAAGTATTGATGTGACGGCCCTTTCGCGAGCAAGCCCGCTCCCCACAAGGGTTAAGTGTGTCTCAGCACCTCAGGCGTCCTCGAGCAGGTTGTGCAACTCGACAAACTGCTGGGTCAGTTTGTGTCGCGGATCGAGGTGGATCAGCGGCGTGCTGGCCTGGTGCGACTCGCGCATGCGCACTGAACTGGTCAGATACACCGGCAGTACCGGCAAGCCTTCGGCAATCAATTCGTCCAGCATCTGCTGCGGCAAAGTGGCCCGGGCCTGGAACTGGTTGACCACGATGCCTTCAACTTCCAGCCCTTCGTTGTGGTCTTCCTTCAACTCTTCGATTTCCGCCAGTAAGCCGTACAGGGCCTGACGCGAGAAGCTGTCGCAATCGAAGGGGATCAGCACGCGATCTGCGGCAATCAGCGCCGATACCGCATAAAAATTCAGAGCCGGCGGCGTATCGAGGTAGATCCGGTCGTAATCTTCCGACAGCTCATCGAGCAACTTACGCAGTTTGTTGATCTTATGTTTGGCTTCGAGCTTGGGTTGCAAGTCCGCGAGTTCGGCGGTAGCGGTGATGATGTGCAGGTTGTCGAACGGCGTTTCGTAGATATCCGCCTGATTCTTTTTCGAGAAGGGTCCAGAAGACAGGGTCTGCTTGAAGAAATCGGCAATACCCATCGGGATGTCGTTGCCAGTGAGCCCCGTCAGATACTGAGTGGAGTTGGCCTGGGCATCGAGATCCACCAACAGCGTGCGATAACCCTCGCTGGCGCTGACCGCCGCCAGATTGCAGGCAATGCTGGATTTGCCTACACCACCTTTCTGATTGAACACCACGCGCCGCATGACAAAACCTCCGTGTATCAAAGAATGACCGAGTGTAGATGCGGGCGACCGTGCTTCGCTACCTTCACCGACACGGACTACAAGGTCATACATCAATATCCGGCGACAGGCAGCGTAAAAACCGCCATCAAACGCCGACATGTCCGACAGACAGACCGCATTCAGTGTGGATAATGGCCAAGTGACAGTTTTATCGCGAACCACTCGGTACATTTCATTGCGCAAAATGTAACCAGCATTTGCTACACACTCCTTGCACCGGGATAATGCGCGCCACCCGGCGCCAAGCGCCACGTCACCTCCAGCGCAGTCGGCTCATCTGCGCCGCGGCTTTGGCGACTCAAAATGCGTCAACAGAAGCCCGCAGGGGCGGGATGAACGTCCGTGATCAACTTCAACATCGCCCAATGGCGCGCGTGGGCCCCGGGGCTCGACAGCGTGGACGCCTGGCAGGCCTGGAGCCGACAACCGGTCGTGCTCCAGAGCAGTGATGCCGCGCCCGATGTATCGTTTTTGCCGGCCATGCAGCGGCGCCGACTCAGTCGCCTCGCCCGAATGGCCTTCAGTGTCGGCTGGCCGCTGGCCGACGGACGGGAACACCTGCCGCTGGTGTTCGTCTCCCGCCACGGCGAAACCCCGCGCACTTACGAAATTCTCAGTGATCTTGCCAAGGACGAACCGTTGTCACCGACTCAGTTCAGCCTGTCGGTGCACAACGCGATCATCGGCCTGTGGTCGATCATGCGCGGCGAAACCAGCGAAATGACTGCCCTCGCTGCCGCGGGCGACGGCCTCGAACACGGCATGCTTGAAGCCGCCGCCCTGCTCAACGAAGGCGCTCCGGCGGTGTTGCTGGTGATCACCGAAGAACAGCCGCCCGAAGCTTATTCGCAGTGGATCGACGATGTGCCGTTTCCGTACGCACTCGGCCTGTTGCTGACCCCCGGTACCGACTGGCGGCTGAGCCTGAACAGCACCTCGCAAGCACTGTCCAAAGCACAATGGCCCCACGCACTGAGTCTGTTGCGCACCCTGCTCGGCCAACAACCCCTTTGCCAACATGCCTGGAAAAATCGTGTATGGACCTGGCAACGCAACCCATGACCGAGAAAAAACGTGACGCCTACTACTGGCGCCTGCTCGCCACCGCCGCCAGTTTCGCGCTGTTCGGGCTCGGTGGACTGTGCCTTCGCGTACTGGTGTTTCCGCTGCTCGCCTGCCTGCCCGGCGATGCCCTGGCCCACCGCCAGCGTGCGAGGCAGACCGTCAGTCGGCTGTTCTGGTTTTTCGTACGGTTCATGGCCCGCACCGGCGTGCTGACCTACGACATTCAAGGTGCCGAACGTTTGGGCCGACCGGGGCAAATGATCATCGCCAACCACCCGTCGCTGATCGATGTGGTGTTTCTCATCGGCCTCGTGCGTCAAGCCAATTGCGTGGTGAAGAAAAGCCTGTGGGAAAACCCCTTCACCCGGGGTCCGCTGCGCAGCACCGAATACATCAGCAACGACGGCAGCATGGACATGCTCGATGCCGCCGCCGAGTCTCTGCAAAACGGCCAGACCCTGATCATTTTCCCCGAAGGCACGCGCACTCAACCGGGACAGGCACCCGCCTTTCATCGGGGCGCCGCAGCCATTGCCCTGCGGGGTGCGAAGATCCTAACGCCGGTGATCATTACGGTCAGCCCGACCACTTTGACCAAAGCCGAACCCTGGTATCGGATCCCCAGTCGCCGTGTGCACTTCAGTTTTCGTGTCGGCGCCGATATAGACCCACAGACATTCGCAGCGCAAGGGCCTGCACCGCAGGCCTCGCGCAAGCTCAACGATTATTTGCACTCTTACTTTATTAAGGAGCTCGCCCAAGATGAGCGATCTGCATCGGGACATTAAAGAGCTGATCATCGACGCCCTCGGCCTCGAAGACATCAGCGTTGAAGACATTGGCGACGATCAGACACTGTTCGGCGAAGGCCTGGGCCTGGACTCCGTCGACGCACTGGAACTGGGTCTGGCGATCCAGAAAAAATACGGCATCAAGATCGATGCTGATGCCAAAGACACCCGTAACCATTTCTCCAACGTGGCGAGCCTTGCGGCATTCGTCACGGCAAAACAGGCAGCTTGAGACCGGACCATGCAAACTCGTGATGACATTTTCAACACCCTGCGCGATGCCCTGGTCGAGCTGTTCGAACTGGACCCGGCCCGTGTGAGCCTGGACTCCAACCTGTATCAGGATCTGGAAATCGACAGCATCGATGCGGTCGATCTGATTGATCACATCAAACGCCAGACCGGCAAGAAAATCGCCGCCGAAGAGTTCAAATCGGTGCGTACCGTTGGTGACGTGGTCGAGGCGGTCTACCGTCTGGTTCAACCGACCGCATGAGCCGATTGATCGGCCTCGGCCTGTTGCTGGCCGGCCTGCTGTACCCCTTTGCGGTGTATTTCGGCATGGAGCACTTCGCCCCGTGGCAGTTCGGACTGCTGCTGGGCAGCCTGTGGCTGGCGCGGGCACTGACCGGCGAGCGCAAGCCGGGCAGCCTGTGGATGGCCGGCGTGGCCATTGTGTTCTGCCTGCTGCTGGCGGTGTTCGACAGCCCATTGCTGCTGCGCTGGTACCCCGTGCTGATCAGCGGTTTCATGCTGGTGCTGTTCAGCCTGAGCCTGAAATTCGGCCCACCGATGGTCGAACGGCTGGCGCGGCTGCGTGAGCCGCAGTTGCCCGCCAACGCGATTCGCTACACCCGCAAGGTCACCGTAGCGTGGAGCATCTTTTTCTTCTGCAACGGTTTGTGCGCCGCCCTCCTAACGCTGTGGGCGCCGCTGAATTGGTGGATGTTGTACACCGGCCTGATCTCCTACGGATTGATCGGCCTGATGTTTGCCATTGAATGGCTGATACGACAACGGGTGAGAGGCCGTACATGAACTGGATAAAACTTGAGCAGCTATTGCTCAAGGCCCTGCCGGCGCGAGCGATCAGCCACGCACCGGCACTCGATCACGCGCAACTGTGTGAGCAGGCGCTAAGCGTTGCCGCCAGCCTGCAAGCTCAGGGTGTGCGGCGTTTGGCCGTGCATCTGGAGGATGCCGCCGATCTGGCCATCGCCCTGCTAGGCGCCTGGCGCGCAGGGGTCAGCGTGTTGCTGCCCTCGGATCTGCAAGCGCAGACCCGTCAGCGCTGGTCGAATGAAGTCGACCTGTGGCTGACCGATCAAAGCGGTGACAGCCATTTAGGGGACTTCGCTCAGCCGCCATTGCCCGGCGCGGAGCTGAATCTCGATGAGTGCCGCTTGAGCCTGTGTACTTCCGGCTCCAGCGGCGAGCCCAAACGCATCGACAAATCCCTGCGCCAACTGGCCAATGAAGTCCACGCGCTGGAGCAGCTCTGGGGTGCGGATCTCGGTGAAGCCTGCATCATCGGCAGTGTCGCGACTCAGCACATCTACGGTTTGCTGTTCCGTGTGCTCTGGCCGCTGTGCGCGGGTCGAACGTTCGTGCGCAAGCAACTGGCCTTCTGCGAAGATTTGCAACGCGCCAGCCGCGAGCACTCGACCTTTGCCTGGGTCGCCAGCCCGGCGCTGCTCAAGCGCATGGGTGACAACCTCGACTGGCCGGCCCTGAGCGCAGTGCGCCGGGTATTTTCCTCCGGTGGCGCGCTGCCGGCAGAAGCCGCACAGAGCCTGCATCAACGCCTGCAACAGTGGCCGACGGAAATCCTCGGCAGCTCGGAAACCGGTGGCATCGCTTGGCGTCAGGGCGCAGCGCTGTGGCAACCCTTCGCCGACGTCGAACTGACTCAGGACAACGACGGCGCACTGTTGATCGCCTCACCCTATCTGCCCGCCGGGCATGTCGAACACACCGCCGACGCTGCACGCATCAGCGCCGATGGTCGTTTCGAACTGCTCGGGCGACTGGACCGGATCGTCAAACTCGAAGAAAAACGCATCTCGCTGCCAATGCTGGAGCACGCCTTGGTCGCCCACGATTGGGTCGCTGAAGCGCGTCTGGGTGTGGTGCAGGAAAACCGTGCATCGCTGGGCGCCTTGCTGGTGCTCAGCGAGTCTGGCCTGTTTGCCCTGCGTGAACATGGCCGCCGCAGCCTCACAGAAGCCCTGCGCAAGCACCTCAGTGAGCATTGCGAAGCCCTCGCGCTGCCGCGTCGCTGGCGTCTGCTGCGTCAATTACCGCTGAACAGCCAAGGCAAGCTGCCGCAGGCCGATGTCGAAGCGCTACTGCTGGCGCCCCGGCCGAAAGCCCCCGACGTGCTGGAACAGCTCGAAATCGACGGTGAATGGAGCCTGCAACTCAGTGTTCCACCGGACCTGGCCTATTTCAGCGGCCACTTTCCCAAAGCCCCGGTGTTGCCGGGCGTGGTGCAAGTGGAATGGGCGCTGAACCTCGGCCGTCAACTGCTGAACCTGCCCGGCACGTTTGTTGGCATGGAAGTGTTGAAGTTTCAGCAACTGGTGCGCCCCGGCGATGAAATTCAGCTGCACCTGCGCTTCGATCCCGAACGCAGCAAGCTGTATTTCGCC
Source organism: Pseudomonas baetica (assembly GCF_019733355.1). Taxonomy (GTDB): domain Bacteria; phylum Pseudomonadota; class Gammaproteobacteria; order Pseudomonadales; family Pseudomonadaceae; genus Aquipseudomonas; species Aquipseudomonas baetica_A. The sequence continues at coordinate 102,559 of NZ_JAIHLQ010000013.1, forward strand.
TATCGCAACGACACCGCCACCTGCTCCAGCGGCCGGATTTTGCTGGAGACCGCTCATGCATAACCCCTGCGCCGTGATCCCGGTCTACAACCATGAAACCGCGATCACCACCGTGATCGAGGCCCTGCTCGCCCAAGGCCTGCCATGCATTCTGGTGGACGACGCGAGCACGCCGTCCTGCGCGCGCGTGCTCGAGGGTCTGGCCGAACGCGACAACGTTTTTCTGGTGCGCCTGACTGCCAATCAGGGCAAGGGCGGCGCGGTGATGACCGGCCTGCGCGAAGCCGCAAGACTGGGTTTCAGCCATGCACTGCAGGTCGATGCCGACGGCCAGCATGACTTGCACGACGTCGCTCGTTTCGTCGAAGAATCCCGAGCGCATCCACAAGCGATGATTTGCGGTTATCCGCTGTTCGATGAGAGCGTGCCCAAGGGCCGTTTGTACGCCCGCTACCTGACCCATGTGATGGTGTGGATCAACACGCTCTCGCTGCAGATCCGCGATTCGATGTGCGGTTTTCGGGTGTATCCGCTGGCCTCGACGCTGGCGTTGATCAACTCGGCGAAAGTCGGCAAACGCATGGATTTCGACTCGGACATTCTGGTGCGCCTGTCGTGGCGCAATCAACCGATGCGCTGGCTGCAAACCAGCGTGCATTACCCGTTGGATGGCGTCTCGCACTTCCGTCTGTTCCACGACAACGCACTGATTTCCAGCATGCACACCCGGTTGTTCTTCGGCATGTTGCTGCGCTTTCCGCTGATCCTCTGGCGGCGGTGGCGCCGATGAATACCGAGACCGACAAAAAACACTGGGCCGACCGCGAGGAACGCGGCAGTTTCCTGTTGATGAAATTCACCGCGCTCGCCGCCAAAGTCCTTGGACGTCGGCTGCTGAGCCCATTGCTGTACGGCATCGTCCTGTACTTTTTCCTGTTTGGGCGAGTCGCGCGGCGCAGTACCTGGCAATACCAGCAACGCCTGGCCGACTGGAGCCTGCGTGAAGACTTGCAGCCGAACCATTGGCGGGTGTTCGGCCAGTTCATGGCCTTCGCCGATTCGATGCTCGACAAGCTCGACGTGTGGAACGGCAAACTCAAAATCGAGCAGATCGAAATCATCGATCCGGCGCTGCTGCGCAATCAGTTGCGCGGCAGTCGCGGGCAACTGCTGGTCGGCGCGCACCTGGGCAATCTCGAAGTGTGCCGCGCACTGGCCGAGATCGGCGAAAAGGTCACCATGAATGTGCTGGTACACACCAAGCACGCCGAGCAGTTCAACCGTTTGCTCGGCGAGGCCGGGGCGACCAATCTGCGCCTGATTCAGGTCAGCGAACTCGACCCGGTGATCATGCTGCAACTGCACGAACGCCTGGAGCGTGGCGAGTGGCTGGCGATTGCCGGCGACCGCGTGCCTTTGCACGGTGGGCGCAGCGTGACCGTCGATTTTCTTGGCCACCCGGCACCGTTCCCACAGGGGCCATGGCTGCTGGCCGGTCTGCTCAAATGCCCGGTCAACCTGCTGATGTGCCTCAAGCAACCCGATGGCCACTACCGCCTGACCCTCGAACCGTTCGCTGACGCCGTGGTGTGGAAGCGCAGCGAGCGCGAGCAGGTCATTCATCAGTGGGCGACCCGCTATGCGCAGCGCCTGAGTCACTATTGCCTCGAAGCGCCGCAACAATGGTTCAACTTTTACCCTTTCTGGAAGACCGATGACGACGCCAACCCATGAGCCGGTAACCTTCGGCGAACGCCCTTTGCGCATCGAAGACGTGCTGGCCCTGGCCAACCGTCAGGCGCCCGTGCAGTTGCAGAGCGACGCGGTTTACCGTGAACGCATCGCCAAAGGCGCACGGTTCCTCGATTCGCTGCTGGACAAGGAAGGCGTGATCTACGGCGTGACCACCGGTTACGGCGATTCCTGCGTGGTCGCGGTGCCGCTGCATCACGTCGAAGCGCTGCCGCGTCATCTCTACACTTTCCACGGTTGCGGATTGGGCAAACTGCTCGACGCCCAAGCCACCCGCGCCGTGCTGGCGGCGCGCTTGCAGTCGCTGTGCCACGGTGTTTCCGGGGTGCGGATTGAACTGCTCGAGCGTCTGCACGCCTTCCTCGAATACGACATCCTGCCGCTGATCCCCGAAGAGGGTTCTGTCGGCGCCAGCGGCGACCTGACGCCGCTGTCCTACGTTGCGGCAACGCTGTCCGGTGAACGTGAAGTGATGTTCCGTGGCGAACGCCGTCAGGCTGCCGATGTGCATCGCGAACTCGGTTGGACGCCGCTGGTGTTGCGCCCCAAAGAAGCGCTGGCACTGATGAACGGCACCGCTGTGATGACCGGCCTCGCCTGCCTCGCCTACGCCCGCGCCGATTACCTGCTGCAACTGGCCACGCGCATCACCGCGCTCAACGTGGTGGCGCTGCAAGGCAATCCGGAGCACTTCGACGAGCGCCTGTTCGCCGCCAAGCCGCATCCGGGGCAAATGCAGGTCGCCGCGTGGCTGCGCAAGGATCTGGCCATCGACGCGCCGACTGCGCCGCTGCATCGTTTGCAGGATCGCTATTCGCTGCGCTGCGCCCCGCACGTGCTCGGCGTACTGGCCGACAGCCTGAACTGGCTGCGTTCGTTTATCGAGACCGAACTCAACAGCGCCAACGACAACCCGATCATCGACGCCGAAGCCGAGCGCGTATTGCACGGTGGGCACTTCTACGGCGGGCACATCGCGTTCGCCATGGACAGCCTGAAAAACCTCGTGGCCAACGTGGCCGATCTGCTCGACCGTCAACTGGCGTTGCTGGTGGACGAGCGTTACAACCACGGCTTGCCGAGCAATCTGTCCGGCGCTACGGCTGATCGGGCGATGCTTAACCACGGCTTCAAGGCTGTGCAGATCGGCACCAGCGCCTGGACCGCCGAAGCGTTGAAAAACACCATGCCGGCCAGCGTTTTCTCGCGCTCCACCGAGTGCCACAACCAGGACAAGGTGAGCATGGGCACCATCGCTGCCCGCGACGCGATCCGCGTGCTGGAACTGACCGAACAGGTTGCCGCCGCCACGCTGCTGGCCGCGAACCAAGGCGTGTGGCTGCGAGGTCAGGCCGCAGACGCTCGGCCACTGCCACCCGCACTGGCCGCGATGCACGAGGAACTCGCCCATGACTTCCCGCCGGTCATCGAAGACCGTGCACTGGAAGGCGAACTGCGCCTGTGCCTGCAACGCATCGCCGCGCAACACTGGAGGTTGCATGCGTAGTGCCGGAGTGCTTCACGCCGATACGGAAATCCTCGTACCGTTCTTTGACGTCGATACCATGCACGTGGTCTGGCACGGCCATTACGTCAAATACCTCGAAGTGGCGCGTTGCGCGCTGCTGGACAAGATCGGCCACAACTACACACACATGGTCGAGTCCGGTTACGCCTGGCCGATCATCGACCTGCAACTGCGCTATGTGCGTGGCGCGGTGTTCGGCCAGAAGCTGAACGTGCGCGCCAGTCTGGTCGAGTGGGAAAACCGTCTTAAGATCAACTACCTGATCACCGACCTACAAACCGGCGAACGCCTGACCCGCGCCAGCTCGGTGCAGGTCGCGGTCGAGGTCAGCCGTCGCGAGATGCAACTGGCCTCGCCGAAAGTCTTCACCGATGCCGTGGAAAGGATGCTGCGATGAACCTGTTTCTTAGAAGTCTCGGCGCGCTGGCGCTGTTGGCCGTGTCGACGTTGGCCAACGCCTTCGACCTGCAACAGCTCAGCGAGCAACTGGCCAAACCGGACGTGATCCACGGCCAGTTCATTCAGGAAAAACACCTGCGCGCCCTGCCTCAGCCGCTGGTCAGCAAGGGCCGTTTCGTCCTCGCCAAAAATCTTGGCCTGCTCTGGCGGCTGAAAACCCCGCTGCAGCAAGACTACCGCATCAGCGCCAAAGGCATTGCCCGGCGTGACGCCAGTGGCTGGCAATGGCTGCCGAACAAGAGCGCCGGGGCTGAACAGAACCGTTTGTTCCTCGCCGTGCTGCAAGGTGATAGCAGCGGTCTGCAACGGGATTTCGAACTGGCCCTGAGCGGCGATGCGCAGAAGTGGACACTGACCCTGACCCCGCGCTCGTTGCTGCTCAAGCAAGTGTTCAACCAGATCAACATCAACGGCGGCGCACTGGTGCAAACCATCGAACTGCTGGAAACCCAGGGCGACAGCACCGTACTGCGCATGCAGGACAGCACCGCCGACCAACCGCTGAGCGACGCGGAGCAACATGACTTTGCCGAGTGAACGCAGGCTGCCGTGGCTGTTTCTGATCCTGCTGCTGGCGGTGATCGCACTGGCCGGTTGGCAGTGGCGCAACGGTGCGCCGTTGTCGGCCAACCTGATGGAACTGGTGCCGGGCACAAACCCTGACGCCCTCCAATTGCGCGCCGAACAACGCATGCAGGAACCGCTCAACCGCGAAATGCTGGTGCTGGTCGGCCACACTGATCGTCAGCAAGCGGTGGCCATGGCCCAGACCCTGGGCGAGCAATGGCAAGCCAGCGGACTGTTCGAAACAGTGCAGTGGAACCTGCAAGCGGACCTGCCGGCCCTGCGCACGCAACTGCTGGACGGCCGGCTGGCGATGCTCTCGGCGAATGATCGGCAGTTGCTCAGTGAACATCCCGACGCCTTCATCCAGCAACGGGTGCAGGCGCTGTACGACCCCTTTACCGGCTTCAGTCTGGTACCCAGTCAGGATGACTGGCTGGGTCTGACCGGGCGCATCCAGAACAGCCAGCCCAAGCACGGCGCAGTGCAACTGGACATCGGCAGCGGTGCATTGGTCGCTGATGCCGACGGCAAGAGCTGGGTCATGCTGCGCGCGCGCACCACTGGCAACGCCTTCGACATGAACCTGCCGCTGCAAGTCGCCGCCCTGCTGCAAAACAGCCGCGAGCAAGCGGCTAAATCAGACGTGCAACTGCTGGCCGCCAGCGGTCTGCTGTACGCGGCCAATGGTCAACAGCAAGCCACTCGCGAGATGACCTGGGTCGGCGGCGGTGCCACCGTCGGTGTTTTGTTGCTGCTATTGCTCGCCTTTCGCCGATGGCAGGTGTTGCTGGCGTTTATGCCGGTGCTGGTCGGCATGTTGTTTGGTGCGGTGACGTGTGTGGCGCTGTTCGGCCACATGCATGTGATGACGCTGGTACTGGGCTCCAGCCTGATTGGCGTGGCGGTGGATTACCCGCTGCACTACCTGTCCAAGAGCTGGAGTTTCAAGCCCTGGCGCAGTTGGCCGGCCTTGCGTCTGACCCTGCCCGGGCTGACCTTGAGCCTGATCACCAGCGCCATCGGTTATCTGGCACTGGCGTGGACGCCCTTCCCGGCGCTGACCCAAATTGCCGTGTTCTCCGCCGCCGGGTTGCTCGGTGCGTACCTGTCGGCGGTGTGCCTGCTGCCGGCGCTGTTGAGGAATGTCGAACTGCGCCCGGCACAATGGCCACTGCATCTGGCCGAGCGTCTGGTGAATTTGCGAGAAAGGCTGCTCGAACACATCCGCACACCGGTGCTGTTGGCGCTGCTGATCGCCTTCTGCATCGGCGGCCTGGTACAACTGCAAAGCAAAAACGACATCCGCCAATGGGTCGGCACGCCACAACGCCTGACCGATGAAGCGCAGACCATCGCACGCATCACCGGCTATCAGCCGACCAGCCAGTTCTTCCTGATTCGCGCAACCAATCAGCAGCAATTGCTCGAACGTCAGGCCGCGCTAAGCGGGCGTCTGCAACAACTGGTCAACCTCGACAAGCTGCAAGGGTATCTGGCGCTCGATCAACTGGTCAGCCCGCCTGGTCAGCAGCAGAACGTACGCGATGCGTTGAACAAACTGGCGCAGCACTGGCAACCGCTGCTCGACCTCGGCGTGCCCCTCGCCGCGCTGCAAAACGAACTGCAACAGCTACAAAATCTACCCGCCAAGGACATCGACGCCGCGCTGGCCGGCCCACTTGGCGAACCCTATCGCACGCTATGGCTGGGCCCGACCGAGCAGGGCGTTGCGGCGATGACCAGCCTGCAAGGCCTGAACAACCCGGCGCTGTTGCGGGTGCAGACGCAAGACCTGCCGGGCGTTGTCCTGGTGGATCGTCTCGGCAAGCTCAATGATGTTTTCGCCGCGACCCAGGTCAGCGCCGCCGAACTGAAACTCGCCTCCTGCGTGTTGATCGTACTGGTGCTGATCGTGCCGTTCGGTTTAGTCGGCGCGTTGCGCATCGTGGCCCTGCCATTACTCGCGGCGCTGTGCAGCCTGGCCAGTCTTGGCTGGCTCGGCCAGCCGCTGACTCTGTTCAGTCTGTTCGGCTTGTTGCTGGTCACGGCCATCAGCGTCGATTACGCGATCCTCATGCGTGAGCAGGTTGGCGGCGCGGCGGTCAGCCTGCTCGGCACGTTGCTGGCCGCCGTGACGACGTGGCTGTCATTCGGCCTGCTGGCGGTGTCGAGCACACCGGCGGTGAGCAACTTCGGTCTGTCAGTGAGCCTCGGACTGGCCTTCAGCTTCATTCTTGCCCCTTGGGCCGGGCGTCATGTCCACACGCCCCTGAATACCACCGCCATCGCGCCCGAGAGTTCACATGCCCATCATTGAAACGCAGCGTCGCCAGGTCGTCATCATCGGCGCTGGCCCCTCCGGCGCCATCGCCGCCGCGCTGCTCAAGCGCAAGGGCCACGATGTGCTGGTGATCGAGCGCCAGCACTTCCCACGCTTTTCCATCGGTGAAAGCCTGCTCAGTCATTGCCTGGATTTCGTCGAAGAGGCTGGCATGCTCGACGCCGTCAACGCCGCTGGCTTCCAGCGCAAGACCGGCGCGGCGTTTGCCTGGGGCGAGCGCTACAGCGCGTTCGATTTCAGTGACACCTTCACCGACGGCAAACCGACGACATTCCAGGTGCAACGCGCCGATTTCGACAAACTGCTGGCCGACCAAGCGGCGCTGCAAGGTGCTGAAATCCGCTATGGCGATGCCATCGTCGGCGTCGATTTCGACCGGGCAAAACCACACCTTGATGTGCGCCGCGAAAACGGCAGTGAGTACCGCGTCGAGGCGGATTTCGTGTTCGATGCCAGTGGTTACGGGCGCGTGCTGTCACGTTTGCTCGATCTCGAAGCGCCGTCGAATTTCCCAGTGCGCCAAGCGGTGTTCACCCACGTCGAAGACCACATCGACCACCCGGCCTTCGACCGCGAAAAAATTCTCGTCACCACACACCCGCAACATCGCGATATCTGGTTCTGGACGATCCCGTTCAGCAACGGCCGCTGCTCGGTGGGCGTGGTCGCCGCCGCAGAACATTTCGCGGGTCGCGATGCTGATCTCGATGCCTGCCTGCGCGGTTTCATCGCCGAGACTCCCAGCCTCGCCAGCGTGCTGAACAACGCCGTGTGGGACACCCCGGCGCGCACCCTCGGCGGTTACGCGGCCAACGTCAAAACCCTGCACGGGCCGGGCTTCGCTTTGCTCGGTAATGCCGCTGAGTTTCTCGACCCGGTGTTCTCCTCGGGCGTGACCATCGCCATGCGTTCGGCGAGCATGGCCGCGGCCGTGCTGCACCGTCAGTTGCAAGGCGAAACCGTCGATTGGCAAAGCGAATTTGCCGAGCCGCTCAAACGTGGCGTCGACACCTTCCGCTGCTACGTCGAGGGCTGGTACGCCGGCACTTTTCAAGACGTGATTTTTTATGAAGACAGCCAGGCGGAGATTCGCCGGATGATCTGCTCGATCCTCGCCGGTTACGCCTGGGACGAACGCAACCCGTTCGTCAGCGAAGCGCGCCGCCGGCTGAAGATGATTTCCGAACTTTGTGCAAAGGACGCCCCATGAGTTACCTGAGCGACAGCTACGTCGAGGAAACCCGCTTCGGTTTCTGGTTCCTGCGCAGCCATACCTGGCAGCACCATGTGTTACGTGTAGCGATCAACGATTTACGCAGCCTGTTCAGCGAAACGCTGCCCGCGAACCCGGTGCTGCTGGACGCCGGCTGCGGCCAGGGCAAGTCGTTCCGCTACCTGCGCCAGACCTTCGCCCCGCAACGGTTGATCGGTATCGATGCCGATCCGCACAGCCTTCAATTGAGCGGTGAAGAAGCGGCGCGGCAGGGTTTGGACGTCGAGTTGATCGGCAGTGATTGCGCAACCCTCAACGTGCCGGATGCCAGCGTTGATCTGCTGTTCTGTCACCAGACGTTCCATCACTTGGTCGAACAGGAAAAAGCCCTGGCCGAGTTCTATCGCGTGCTCAAACCGGGTGGCTATCTGCTGTTCGCCGAGTCAACCGAGGCCTACATTGATACGTGGGTGATTCGTTGGCTGTTCCGTCATCCGATGCATGTGCAGAAGAGTGCGGCGCAGTATCTGCAGATGATTCGTGAACAAGGTTTCGAGTTTGGCGAGCGCAATGTCTCGTACCCGTATTTGTGGTGGAGCCGCTCGAAAGATTTTGGCTTGCTGGAACGGTTTGGATTGCGCAAGCCCAAGCCGTTTGGCCAGCGGGAGGAAACGTTGGTGAACGTTGTCGCCCGAAAACCATTAGCAGGGGCTTGCTGATGCAACTCCTAACCTGTGAGAGCGGGCTTGCTCGCGAAAGCGGTGGATCAGCTTGCATTGATGCCGGATGTGCCGACGCCTTCGCGAGCAAGCCCGCTCCCACAGGGGTTGTGGTGTGGCTGGTATTTTTGGTAACGGCCCTGTTGAGTGGTTGCGCCAGTCAGGCGCCATTGCCAGCAGGCAATCCAACACTGCCGCTGCCGCTGCAACTGCACATCGAGCGACTCCAGGCCGATCAGCGTCAGGACTGGCTCTTGGTGATCCAGCGCGAAGGCCCCGGCATTCGCTGGTCGATGATGGACCCGCTCGGCATTCCTCAAGCGCGCCAGCAATTGATCGACGGTCATTGGCAGGCCGACGGTCTGCTGCCGCCCAACCCGCAGGCCCGGGAACTGTTCGCCGCGCTGCTGTTTGCCCTGACCCCGTCCGGCGAACTGCTACGCAATTACCCCGCCGCGCAGCAGCACGACGGGCAACGTTCCTTGGCGCCGCGCTGGAACATTCGTTATTCACAACCGTTGAGCTTCGATGTGAACCTGCCTCAAGGCCCGCACTATCGCGTGTCCCCACTCGGTGAACCGACGCCATGACTGCCTACCTGAATGCCCTCGGCGTGATCTGCGCCTTGGGTCGCGACAAACAAGAAGTGGCCCGCCAGCTGTTTGCTGGCGATTGCTCGGGCATGTGCCACGAATCAGGCTGGGTGGCAAATCGCGAACTGCCGGTGGCGGCGGTGCACGGTGAACTGGCGCCGATTCCACCAGCGCTCGCGGACCAGAGCAGCCGCAACAATCAACTGTTACTGGAAGCCGCGCTGCAGATCCGCGAAGACATCGATCAGGCGATCCAGACCTACGGCCGCGAGCGCATCGGCGTGGTGCTCGGCACCAGCACCTCGGGCATCGACGAGGCCAGTCGTGGCCTGGCGCACTTCATTCGCGAGCAGCAGTTCCCGGTCGAGTATGACTATCGGCAACAGGAACTCGGCGCGCCGGCCAACTTCCTCGCTGACTGGCTGCAATTGAGCGGCCCGGCTTATGTGATTTCTACCGCCTGCACCTCCAGCGCCCGCGCCTTGATGAGCGCACAGCGCCTGCTTGATCTGGGCCTGTGCGACGCGGTGCTGTGCGGCGGTGTCGACAGTTTGTGCAAGCTGACCCTCAACGGTTTCTCGTCGCTGGAAGCCGTGTCCGACGAGCGCTGCAATCCGTTCTCGGCCAACCGCAACGGCATCAACATCGGTGAAGCGGCGGTGCTGTTCGTGATGAGCAAGCAACGAGGCGACGGCCCGGCCATTGCCTTGCTCGGGGCGGGTGCCAGCTCTGACGCGCATCACATTTCCGCCCCGGAACCGAGCGGCCGCGGTGCACTGCAAGCGATGCACAAAGCCTTGAGTCGCGCCCACCTGCAGGCAGCGCAGATCAACTATCTGAACCTGCACGGCACCGCGACCCAACACAACGACGCCATGGAAAGCCTAGCCGTCGCCACGCTGTTTCCCGACGGCGTGGCGTGCTCATCGACCAAACCGATGACCGGTCACACCCTTGGTGCTGCCGGTGCGCTGGAAGCTGCTTTCTGTTGGCTGAGCCTGAGCGCCGACAATCACGAGCACGCACTACCACCGCACGTCTGGGATGGCCAGGCCGATCCCGCGCTGCCGCCGCTCAAGTGGGTGACTGCGAGCGAACGCCTGACGTCCATTGCACCGCGCTACCTGATGAGCAACTCGTTTGCCTTCGGGGGCAACAACGTCAGCCTGATTATCGGAGACGCCCCATGACCGACTGGCCGCTCGCCGAATTACTGCCGCACGCCGGCGACATGATCCTGATCGACAAGATCATCAGCTTCGATGAAGAGCAGATTTACACCCGGCTCACGGTCAAGCCTGACGGCCTGTTCAGCCTGCCCGACGGTAGCCTGCCCGCGTGGGTGGGCATCGAACTGATGGCGCAAAGCGTCGCTGCCTTCGCCGGTTGCCATGCACGATTGAAAGGCAATCCGGTGGAGCTGGGCTTCCTGCTCGGCACGCGCAAGTTCGAGTGCAACGTCGCCGCGTTCGCGGCTGGCAGCGAGTTGACCGTTCACGGCATCCGCTCGCTGGAAGACGACAACGGCATGGGCGTATTCGAATGCCATATCAACGCTGACGGCATCCACGCCAGCGCCCGGCTGAATGTATTCCGCCCACCTGCGGCGGCTGATTATCTTGAACAGAAAAAGGCGTCGAACGATGACTGAATCCGTACTGGTCACCGGCTCCAGCCGTGGCATCGGCCGCGCCATTGCGTTGCGCCTGGCGCAAGCCGGGCACGACATCGTCCTGCATTGCCGCAGCGGCGTTGCCGAGGCGCAAGCGGTACAGGCTGAAATCGAAGCGCTGGGCCGCCACGCGCGCATCCTGCAATTCGATGTAGCCGATCGCGAAGCCTGCAAAAGCATCCTCGAAGCCGACGTCGAAACCCACGGTGCCTATTACGGCGTCGTGCTCAACGCCGGCCTGACCCGCGACGGCGCTTTCCCCGCGCTGAGCGACGACGATTGGGACGTGGTACTGCGCACCAACCTCGACGGTTTCTATAACGTCCTGCACCCGGTGATGATGCCGATGATCCGCCGCCGAGCCGCCGGTCGCATTGTTTGCATCACGTCAGTGTCGGGCTTGATCGGCAACCGTGGCCAGGTCAACTACAGCGCCTCCAAGGCTGGCGTGATCGGTGCGGCGAAAGCGTTGGCGATTGAACTGGGCAAGCGCAAAATCACCGTTAACTGCGTCGCGCCGGGCCTGATCGACACGGCGATGCTCGACGAAAACGTGCCGGTGGAAGAACTGATGAAAATGATCCCCGCGCAACGCATGGGCACCCCTGAAGAGGTGGCCGGTGCGGTGAATTTCCTGATGTCGGCGGAAGCCTCGTACATCACCCGCCAGGTCCTGGCGGTCAACGGAGGCTTGTGCTGATGAAGCGCGTTGTCGTCACCGGCATGGCCGGCATCACCTCGCTGGGCAGCGACTGGGAAACCATCTCGGGCAACTTCGCGGCCAACCGCAGCGGCATTCGGCGGATGGACGAGTGGGATCGCTTCAGCGAACTCAATACGCGTCTGGCCGGGCCCATCGATGATTTTGTCGTCCCTGCACATTGAACGCGCAAACAACTGCGCAGCATGGGCCGGGTGTCGCGACTCGCCGTCGGCGCGGCGGAAAAAGCCCTCGCCGATGCCGGTTTGCTCGGCGACGAATCGATCAGGGACGGGCGCATGGGCGTGGCTTGCGGCTCGTCCACCGGCAGCACCGACGAGATCAAAGCGTTCGGCAACATGTTGCTGAACTCGGTAGCAGAAGGCCTGAACGCCAACTCCTACGTGCGAATGATGCCGCACACCACCGCCGCCAATATCAGTATCTTCTTCGGCCTCACCGGGCGCCTGATCCCGACGTCCAGCGCCTGCACCAGCGGCAGTCAGGGCATCGGCTACGCCTATGAGGCGATCAAGTTCGGTCGCTTGCCGCTGATGCTCGCTGGCGGTGCCGAAGAACTCTGCCCGACCGAAGCCATGGTCTTCGACGCGCTCTACGCCACCAGCCTGAAAAACGATGCGCCACAAACCAGCCCTCGCCCCTACGACAAGGGCCGCGACGGTCTGGTGATCGGTGAGGGCGGCGGCATGCTGGTGCTCGAAGAGCTGGAACGCGCCCTCGCTCGCGGCGCGCATATCCATGCCGAAATCGTCGGTTTCGGCAGCAACGCCGACGGCCAGCACACCACCCGCCCGGAACAAACCACCATGCGCCGCGCAATGGAACTGGCGCTGGAAGACGCCGGGCTGACGCCGCAGGCCATCGGTTATGTCAATGGTCACGGCACGGCGACAGAACAGGGCGACATTGCCGAAACACTGGCGACCAGCAGCTTGTTCGGCGAACGCATGCCGATCAGCTCGCAGAAGAGTTTCCTCGGCCACACGCTCGGAGCCTGCGGGGCGCTGGAGTCGTGGTTCAGCATCGAGATGATGAATCGCGATCTGTACGTGCACACGTTCAATCTCGACGAGGTCGATCCGCACTGCGGCAAACTCGATTACCTGCGCGGCGAATTCCGCCCGATGCATCACGACTACGTGATGAACAACAATTTCGCTTTTGGTGGCGTCAACACCTCGTTGATTTTCCGCCGCTGGCCGCAACCGAATTAATCCAGGTCAAGGAGACCTCCATGCACTTCAAGAAACTCGCTGCCTTCACTCTGATGCTCTGCGCCTTGCCGGCCGTCAGCCAGGCCCGTGACACGGCGGTTTACCTGCCGTTCGACAAGGCCGTCGCCGAAGCGACCCGCTCGGGCAAAATCGATGGCAGCGTGAAGTTCTATCTGGCCGGCAACACCCCGGCCGGCAAAGTCACCGTACTCAGCCCCGGCGCCGTGACCAACAAGAAAACCAACGCTTTCAACAAATCCGACACCGTCGCCTGCGAGTGGGTCGTTCAATCGGCAATCATCAGCCTGCATCAAGCGGCGAAAAATGCCGGGGCCAATGCAGTGACCAATATCGTCAGCTTCTACAAGAGCAACGAGCGCAAGGATGCACAGACGTACGAATGCCACGCGGGCGCGATTCTGGCGGGGGTTGCGTTGAAGGGCGATCTGGCGAAGGTTCAGTAAGACGGTGATGCATTGTCGTCATGGAGCTTGCTCCCGACGCCAATGCCGTAATCAACATCGCCAGCGTCGACCAGCGTGACCTTTACAAAGACACCGGAAATTCCAGTGCAGCGCTGGGATGTTGGTGTCGAGCGTGGCGTTGCGTGGGGATTTGGCGTACGTGGATTGGTGGGACTGTAGAAACGACAAAGGGCGCCTGAATTGGCGCCCTTTGTCGTTCGACTCAACTCAAGTGCTGGCATGTAACTTCAGTCCTAAAGCTTTCACTACTTTCACGATTGTCCCGAACTCGGGGTTTCCTTCACCTGACAATGCGCGGTAGAGGCTCTCCCGGGAAAGCCCAGCGTCACGTGCGACTTGAGTCATGCCTCGCGCTCTCGCAAGGGTGCCAAGCGCCTTGGCGATGAAGGCCGGATCGTCTCCAGCCTCCTCCATACAGGCATCGAGATAGTTAGCCATGTCCTCTTCTGTCTTGAGGTACTCGGCTGAGTCCCAACGAGCGAATTGTTCGGTCATGGATTGTTCTCCTGCCAGGACTCCGCGATGAGCCTGGCTTGCTTGATGTCTCGGGGTTGGCCGCTCTTATCTCCACCACAAAGGAGGATGACTAGTTCTACACTCGTTAAATCGTTGAGTTTCGCTCACTGAGTCAAGGAGATGACCATGCAAGTGAAAGCCCTGATCGCCGCGATGCTCTTCAGTCTGCTCCCCAGCGCCAGCCATGCCACCAATCTGATGTACATGCCCTTCGAAACGGTGTTGTCGCACGCGATTCGTGCCGGGCGGCTGGATGGCAGTGTGAAGTTTTATCTGGCCGGAAATGGGCCGCAGGGCACTCAGCAGTTGCTGCAACGCGATGTGATCAGTGATTTGAAGACCAACGGTTTCAACAAGAGCGATCACGATTCCTGCGAGTGGGTGTTGCAGTCGAACCTGATCAGGTTGCAGGCCGAGGCCAAGCGGGTCGGGGCGAATGCGGTGGTCAATATCGTCAGTTATTACGACCAGCATGTGCGCAAGGATTTGAATACGTATGAGTGTCGGGCGGGGATTTTTGTCACGCGGGTAGCGTTGAAGGGGGATCTGGTGCGGTTGCCATAAAAGAGGTGGTGCTGGTGCGAAGGCCTTCGCGAACAAGCCCGCCCCACTCTGGAATGCGGCCCCCTGTGGGAGCGGGCTTGCTCGCGAAGAGGCCCGCAGCCATCACCCAATTGAAGGCTCGACCTTGCGCGTGAGCAGGTCGACAAACGCCTTGGCCATCGGTGATTTCTGATCCTTGCGCTGCACCAGCCACACCGCTGAAACCGCTTCAGGATCCAGCAGCGGCCGGTAGACCACGCCGTCGATGCGCATCCGCTGGTAGGACGCAGGCAATACCGAGACGCCCAACCCCGCCGCCACCAGTCCGATGATGGTCATGGCCTCCCCGGCCTCTTGGGCAAAGTGCGGACTGAAGCCGGCGTCACGAGCCAGGCTGAGCAGTTGTGCGTAGAGACCGCTGCCATAGCTGCGCGGGAAGAACACGAAGGGTTCCAGCGCCAGCGCCGAGAGGAACAGGCCTTCCTCGCTGCCTTGGGCCAACGGATGCTTGGTACTGAGCACCGCCACCAGCGGTTCGCGCATCAACTCGACGACGCTCAACGAATCCGGCAACCCCAGCGGGCGCATGATGCCGACCTCGATCGACTCATCGACCAGCGCCTCAGCCACTTGGGTACTGCTCATCTCCCGCAGGTTCAGGTGCACCGCCGGGAAACGCTGGCGAAAGGAAAAGATCGCCTGGGGAATGGTCGAGTTGAACGGGGCCGACGAGGTGAAACCAATCTTCAATTCCCCCAACTCCCCGAGTTGCGCACGCCGGGCAACGTCCGCCGCCTTATCGACCTGCGCCAGCACCAACCGCGCCTCTTCCAGGAACAGCCGACCGGCCTCGCTCAACTCGACCCGACGATTGGTACGCTCGAAAAGTCGCGCGCCAACCTCTTGCTCCAGCGCCTGAATCTGCTGGCTCAGCGGCGGTTGGGAGATGCCCAATGCCTGTGCGGCACGGCCGAAGTGCAGTTCTTCGGCGACGGCAATGAAGTAACGAAGGTGGCGCAGTTCCATGAAAACCCCATTAGGTCGTTAAAGCTATCAAACATGTCGAACAATATATTGGATAGAAACATTAGCCAGCTATATGATTTTTTCATTGCCTGCCTGGCCGTGCCCTTCGAGGTCTGATGTGAAAACCGCCGCTGCCCCTCTTGCTCATGAAGTCCCGCCCACAGCGGCGGACGATGTCGTCGCCGAGCGGCAAGAGATCTACATCGAAAAAGGCACGCCGATGTTCATGCGTACGGTACTGGCGCTGTTCAGCGGTGGGTTTGCGACCTTTGCCCTGCTGTACTGCGTGCAGCCGATGATGCCGTTGCTGTCCCACGAATACGGGATCAACGCGGCGCAGAGCAGCCTGATTCTGTCAGTGGCCACGGGCATGCTCGCTATCGGCCTGCTGATTACCGGGCCGATTTCCGATCGGGTCGGGCGTAAACCGGTGATGGTCACTGCACTGTTCGCGGCGGCGCTGTGCACCATCGCCAGTTCAATGATGCCGAGCTGGCACGGTGTGCTGATCATGCGCGCACTGATCGGGCTGTCGTTGAGCGGTCTGGCGGCGGTGGCGATGACCTATTTGAGCGAGGAAATTCACCCGCAGCACATCGGCCTGGCGATGGGCTTGTACATTGGCGGCAACGCGATTGGCGGGATGAGCGGACGATTGATCACCGGGGTGCTGATCGACTTCGTCAGTTGGCACACGGCGATGCTGGTGATTGGCGGTCTGGCGCTGATTGCGGCGGCGGTGTTCTGGAAAATCCTGCCGGAGTCGCGCAACTTCCGTTCGCGCTCGCTGCACCCGCGCAGCCTGCTCGACGGCTTCACCATGCACTTTCGCGACGCCGGTTTGCCGTTGCTGTTCCTTGAAGCGTTCCTGCTGATGGGCGCGTTTGTCACCCTGTTCAACTACATCGGCTATCGCCTGCTGGCGGCGCCGTACAACCTCGATCAGGTGTTCGTGGGCCTGCTGTCGGTGGTGTACCTGTCGGGGATCTACAGCTCGGCGAAGATCGGTTCGCTGGCGGACCAACTGGGGCGGCGCAAAGTGTTGTGGGCGACGATTGCGCTGATGTTTGCAGGTTTGGCGCTGACGATGTTCACCCCTGTGCCGCTGATCATCATCGGCATGCTGATCTTCACCTTTGGCTTCTTTGGGGCGCACTCGGTGGCGAGTAGCTGGATCGGGCGGCGGGCGACCAGAGCCAAAGGACAGGCGTCTTCGCTTTACCTGTTTAGCTATTACGCCGGATCAAGCATTGCCGGGACGGCGGGTGGGGTGTTCTGGCACTTGGGCGGGTGGAACGGGATTGGTTTGTTTATCGGCGCGCTGTTGCTGGTGGCGTTGTTGTTGGCGTTGAAGCTGGCGAAGTTGCCGCCGTTGGGCGGCGTCAAAGCCTGACAAAAATCCCCTGTGGGAGGGGGCTTGCTCCCTCCCACAGTTGATCTGTTTTCGGCTCCGGATCGTGGAAACAAAAACGCCCGGCATTTGCCGGGCGTTTTGCTTTGCTGAACTTAGAGCTGGGCGTCGATCACTCGTGATACTGCGCCGACAACTCATGCACGGCGCGCAGGAAGGCGCCCGCGTGTTCCGGATCAACCTCAGGCGTGATGCCGTGGCCGAGGTTGAACACGTGGCCGCTGCCCTTGCCGTAGCTGGCCAGAATGCGCCCGACTTCGGTGCGGATCGCTTCCGGTTTTGCATAAAGCACGGTCGGGTCCATGTTGCCTTGCAGCGCAACTTTGTCGCCGACGCGGTCGCGGGCGTTACCGATGTCGCAGGTCCAGTCCAGGCCCAGTGCATCGGCGCCTGCTTCGGCGATGCTTTCCAGCCACAGACCGCCGTTTTTGGTGAAGAGGATCACCGGTACTTTGCGCCCGTCGTGCTCGCGGATCAGGCCGCTGACGATTTTCTTCATGTAGGCCAGCGAGAACTCCTGATACGCCGCCGCCGACAGGTTGCCGCCCCAGGTATCGAAGATCTGCACCGCTTGCGCGCCGGCCATGATCTGGCCGTTGAGGTACGAAGTCACCGACTGCGCGAGTTTATCCAGCAGCAGGTGCATGGCTTGCGGGTTGTCGTAGAGCATCGCTTTGGTCTTGCGGAAGTCTTTCGACGAGCCGCCTTCGACCATGTAAGTGGCCAGGGTCCAGGGGCTGCCGGAAAAACCGATCAACGGCACGCGGCCATTGAGTTCGCGGCGGATGGTGCTGACCGCGTCCATCACGTAGCCAAGGTCTTTGTGCGGATCAGGGATCGGCAGAGCTTCGATGTCGGCGAGAGTGCTGACGACTTTCTTGAAGCGCGGGCCTTCACCGGTCTCGAAGTACAGGCCTTGGCCCATCGCGTCGGGAATGGTGAGGATGTCGGAAAACAGGATCGCCGCGTCCAGTTGTGGGTAGCGGTCGAGCGGTTGCATCGTGACTTCGCAGGCGAATTCCGGATTCATGCACAGGCTCATGAAGTCACCGGCGTGGGCACGGCTAGCGCGGTATTCCGGCAGGTAGCGACCGGCCTGACGCATCATCCACACCGGGGTGACGTCAACGGGTTGCTTGAGCAGGGCGCGGAGGAAACGGTCGTTCTTCAGGGCAGTCATGTCGGCATCCGGAAAAAAAGTGCGGGCATTTTCTCAGAGCGCGACGCAAAAGGCACGGATGCAGGTCAGCCTTTTGTCTATCGGGTCAATTTGTCGCGCTGATTACAGCGATTTCAGCAACACCCTGAAACCAATGTGGGAGCGGCGGTGCGACGATTCGACTTGCTCGCGAAAGCGGCGTGTCAGTCAATACATCGGATGACTGATACAAAGCATTCGCGAGCATGCCCGCTCCCACAATTTGATCGCATTTCAGGTTGAAAAGTGATCAGACGCCCAGGTAATCCAGAATCCCTTCGGCGGCATTACGGCCTTCGAAGATCGCCGTCACGACCAGGTCGGAACCGCGCACCATGTCGCCACCGGCGAAAATTTTCGGGTTGCTGGTCTGGTGCTTGTACTGACCTTGCTCAGGCGCAACGACGCGGCCCTGACTGTCGGTCTGGATTTCGAACTGTTCGAACCACGGCGCCGGGCTCGGACGGAAACCGAAAGCGATGACCACGGCATCGGCCGGGATGATCTCTTCGGAACCCGGGATCGGCTCTGGGCTGCGACGGCCACGGGCATCCGGTTCGCCGAGACGGGTCTCGACCACCTTCACGCCTTCGACGCGGTCTTCGCCAACGATGGCGATTGGCTGGCGGTTGTAGAGGAATTTCACGCCTTCTTCCTTGGCGTTCTTCACCTCTTTGCGCGAGCCGGGCATGTTCGCTTCGTCACGACGATAGGCACAGGTTACCGACTTGGCGCCCTGACGAATCGACGTGCGGTTGCAGTCCATCGCCGTGTCGCCGCCGCCGAGCACCACAACCTTCTTGCCTTTCATGTCGACGAAATCTTCCGGCGACTTTTCAAAGCCCAGGTTGCGATTGACGTTGGCGATCAGGAAGTCCAGCGCGTCATAAACGCCCGGCAGGTCCTCACCGGCAAAACCGCCCTTCATGTAGGTGTAAGTACCCATGCCCATGAACACTGCATCGTATTCGGCGAGCAGTTGTTCCATGGTCACGTCTTTGCCGACCTCGGTGTTGAGGCGGAACTCGATGCCCATGCCGGTGAAGACTTCGCGACGATTGCTCAGCACGGTCTTTTCCAGCTTGAACTCGGGGATACCGAAGGTCAGCAGACCACCGATTTCCGGGTTCTTGTCGAACACCACCGGGGTCACACCGCCACGCACCAGCACGTCGGCACAGCCCAGACCTGCCGGGCCAGCACCGATGATCGCGACACGTTTGCCGGTCGGTTTGACCTTGGACATGTCCGGGCGCCAACCCATGGCGAACGCGGTGTCGGTGATGTACTTTTCGACCGAACCGATGGTCACCGCGCCGAAGCCGTCATTGAGGGTGCAGGCACCCTCGCACAGACGATCCTGTGGGCACACCCGACCGCACACTTCCGGCAGGGTGTTGGTCTGGTGCGACAGCTCGGCGGCCTGGAGGATGTTGCCCTCGGCCACCAGCTTCAGCCAGTTGGGAATGAAGTTGTGCACCGGGCACTTCCATTCGCAATACGGGTTGCCGCAACCCAGGCAGCGGTGGGCCTGGTCGGCCGACTGCTGGGGTTTGAACGGTTCGTAGATCTCGACGAACTCTTTCTTGCGTTGACGCAACAGTTTCTTCTTCGGATCTTTGCGCCCGACATCGATGAACTGGAAGTCGTTATTCAGACGTTCAGCCATTGTTAAAACCTCATCAAACTCTTCAGGCGCATATCACTGCGGGTTGGCACGAGTGCTGGAAAGCAACGATTTCAGGTTGGCAGCCTTAGGCTTGACCAGCCAGAAACGGCGCAAGTAGTCATCGAGGTTCTCGGCGAGTTCACGACCCCACTCGCTGTCGGTTTCGGCGACGTACTCGTTCAGCACGTTTTGCAGATGGCTGCGATAAGCCTCCATCGCCTCGCCGCTGATCCGCTGGATTTCCACCAGTTCGTGATTGACCCGGTCAACGAAAGAGTTGTCCTGATCAAGCACGTAGGCGAAACCACCGGTCATGCCAGAACCGAAGTTGTAACCGGTTTTGCCCAAGACGCAGACGAAACCACCGGTCATGTACTCGCAACAGTGATCGCCAGTGCCTTCCACAACTGTGTGAGCACCGGAGTTACGCACGGCGAAACGCTCGCCTGCGGTGCCGGCGGCGAACAGCTTGCCGCCCGTGGCGCCGTACAAGCAGGTGTTGCCGATGATGGCGCTTTCCTGAGTCTTATAAACGCTGCCCTTCGGCGGCACGATGGTCAGTTTGCCACCGGTCATGCCTTTGCCGACGTAGTCGTTGGCATCGCCTTGCAGGTACATGTTCAGACCGCCGGCGTTCCACACGCCAAAGCTCTGACCGGCCGTCCCCTTGAAGCGGAAGGTGATCGGCGCCTTGGCCATGCCTTGGTTGCCGTGCTTGCGAGCGATTTCGCCGGAGATCCGCGCGCCGATCGAACGGTCGCAGTTGCAGATGTCCAGGTCGAACTCGGCGCCACTCATGTCGTTGATCGCCGATGTCGCCATCTCGACCATTTTCTCGGCCAGCAGACCTTGGTCGAACGGCGGGTTGCGCTCAACGCCACAGAACTGAGGCTTGTCCGCCGGGATGTGATCGCTGCCCAGCAGCGGGGTCAGATCCAGGTGGTTTTGCTTGGCGGTCTGGCCTTCGAGGATTTCCAGCAGATCGGTGCGGCCGATCAGCTCTTCGAGGGAACGCACGCCGAGCTTGGCCAGCCACTCACGGGTTTCTTCGGCGACGTAGGTGAAGAAATTCACCACCATGTCGACGGTGCCGATGTAGTGATCCTTGCGCAGCTTCTCGTTCTGAGTCGCAACGCCAGTGGCGCAGTTGTTCAGGTGGCAGATACGCAGGTATTTGCAGCCCAGCGCGATCATTGGCGCGGTACCGAAGCCGAAGCTTTCGGCGCCGAGGATCGCTGCCTTGATCACGTCGAGGCCGGTTTTCAGGCCACCGTCGGTCTGCACCCGGACTTTGCCGCGCAGGTCGTTGCCGCGCAGGGTCTGGTGGGTTTCGGCGAGGCCGAGTTCCCACGGTGCGCCAGCGTATTTGATCGAGGTCAGCGGCGAAGCACCGGTGCCACCGTCGTAGCCGGAGATGGTGATCAAGTCCGCGTAGGCCTTGGCCACACCGGCAGCGATGGTGCCAACGCCCGCTTCGGCGACGAGTTTCACCGAAACCAGCGCCTTCGGGTTGACCTGCTTGAGGTCAAAAATCAGCTGCGACAAGTCTTCGATCGAATAAATGTCGTGGTGCGGCGGTGGCGAAATCAGCGTTACGCCCGGCACTGCATAACGCAGCTTGGCGATCAGCCCGTTCACTTTACCGCCCGGCAGTTGCCCGCCCTCGCCTGGCTTGGCGCCTTGGGCGACCTTGATCTGCAGCACTTCGGCGTTGACCAGGTATTCCGGAGTCACACCGAAACGGCCCGTCGCGACCTGCTTGATTTTCGAACTCTTGATGGTGCCGTAACGCGCCGGATCTTCACCACCTTCGCCGGAGTTGGAACGCGCACCGAGGCGGTTCATGGCTTCGGCCAAGGCTTCGTGAGCTTCCGGCGACAGGGCGCCCAGCGAGATGCCGGCGGAGTCGAAGCGCTTGAGCACCGATTCCAGCGGTTCGATTTCACTGATGTCCAGCGGCGTGTCGAGGGTCTTGACCTTGAACAGGTCACGAATCATCGACACCGGGCGGTTATCCACCAGCGAGGTGTATTCCTTGAACTTGGCGTAGTCGCCCTGCTGCACGGCGGCTTGCAGGGTGTTGACCACGTCCGGGTTGTAGGCGTGGTATTCGCCACCGTGGACGAACTTCAGCAGACCGCCCTGCTGGATCGGCTTGCGCGGGCTCCAGGCTTCGGTGGCCAGTGCTTTTTGCTCGGCTTCGATGTCGACGAAACGTGCGCCCTTGATGCGGCTCGGCACGCCACGGAAGCTCAGCTCGCACACTTCTTCGGCCAGACCGATGGCTTCGAACAACTGCGCACCGCGGTACGAAGCGATGGTCGAGATGCCCATCTTCGACAGGATCTTGAGCAGACCTTTGGTGATGCCTTTGCGGTAGTTCTTGAACACCTCGTAGAGGTCGCCCAGCACTTCACCGGTACGGATCAGGTCGCCCAGCACTTCGTAAGCCAGGAACGGATAGACCGCCGAGGCGCCGAAACCGATCAGCACCGCGAAGTGGTGCGGATCGCGTGCGGTCGCGGTTTCAACGAGGATGTTGGAGTCGCAGCGCAGGCCTTTTTCGGTCAGGCGGTGATGTACCGCACCGGTGGCCAGCGAGGCGTGAATCGGCAGCTTGCCCGGCGCGATATGGCGGTCGCTCAGGACGATCTGGGTACGACCGGCGCGCGCGGCTTCTTCAGCCTGATCGGCCACGTTGCGGATGGCCGCTTCGAGGCCGACGCTTTCGTCGTAGTTGAGGTCGATGATCTGCCGCTCGAAGCCCGGGCGGTCGAGGTTCATCAGCGAGCGCCACTTGGCCGGGGAAATCACCGGTGAGCTGAGGATCACGCGCGAGGCGTGTTCCGGCGATTCCTGGAAGATGTTGCGCTCGGCACCGAGGCAGATTTCCAGCGACATCACGATCGCTTCACGCAGCGGGTCGATCGGCGGGTTGGTGACCTGCGCGAACTGCTGGCGGAAATAGTCGTATGGCGTGCGCACGCGCTGCGACAGCACGGCCATCGGCGTGTCATCGCCCATCGAACCCACGGCTTCGTAGCCTTGCTCGCCAAGCGGACGCAGGACCTGATCGCGCTCCTCGAACGTGACCTGATACATCTTCATGTATTGCTTGAGCTGATCGACGTCGTAGAAAGCCGAACCGTGATCGTTGTCTTCCATGGTCGCCTGAATGCGCAGGGCATTCTTGCGCAGCCATTGCTTGTACGGATGACGGGATTTCAAGCGGTTGTCGATCGCATCGGTGTCGAGGATCTGCCCGGTTTCGGTGTCCACGGCGAGGATCTGGCCCGGGCCTACGCGGCCCTTGGCGATCACGTCTTCTGGCTGGTAGTTCCAGACGCCGATTTCCGAGGCAACGGTGATGAAACCGTTGGTGGTGGTGACCCAGCGCGCCGGGCGCAGACCGTTACGGTCGAGCAGGCACACCGCGTAGCGACCGTCGGTCATGACCACGCCGGCCGGGCCGTCCCACGGTTCCATGTGCATCGAGTTGTACTCGTAGAACGCACGCAGATCCGGGTCCATGGTTTCGACGTTCTGCCACGCAGGCGGAATGATCATCCGCACGCCACGGAACAGGTCGATGCCGCCGGTGACCATCAGTTCGAGCATGTTGTCCATGCTCGAGGAGTCGGAACCGACACGGTTGACCAGCGGGCCGAGTTCTTCCAGATCCATCAGATCGTTGGTGAACTTGGTCCGACGGGCTTGGGCCCAGTTGCGGTTACCGGTGATGGTGTTGATCTCGCCGTTGTGGGCGAGGAAGCGGAATGGCTGGGCCAGCGGCCATTTCGGCAGGGTGTTGGTGGAGAAGCGCTGGTGGAACACGCAGATCGCGGTTTGCAGGCGCTCATCGCTCAGGTCTGGATAGAACGCGGCCAGGTCGGCCGGCATCATCAGGCCTTTATAAATGATGGTCTTGTGCGAAAAGCTGCAGATGTAGTGGTCGGAGTCGACGGCATTGGCCACCGACGAACGACGGCGGGCGCTGAACAACTTGACCGCCATGTCCTGATCGCTCAGGCCTTCGCCGCCGATGTAGACCTGCTCGATCTGCGGCAGGCGCTCAAGGGCCAGGCGACCAAGGACGCTGGTGTCGATTGGCACTTTGCGCCAGCCGATCAGTTGCAGGCCTTCAGCGAGGATCTCGCGGTTCATGTTTTCGCGAGCAGCTTCGGCCTTGGCCGAATCCTGATTGAAGAAGACCATGCCCACGGCATATTGCTTGGGCAGTTCAACGCTGAAGGCTTCCTGGGCAATCGCACGCAGGAACGTATCGGGCTTTTGAATCAGCAGACCGCAACCGTCACCGGTCTTGCCGTCGGCATTAATCCCACCGCGGTGGGTCATGCAGGTCAGGGCCTCAATGGCCGTTTGCAAAAGGGTATGACTGGGCTCGCCCTGCATATGGGCTATCAGGCCGAAACCGCAGTTATCCTTGAATTCATCTGGTTGGTACAGACCTGCTTTCATAGACACTTTCTCACCAGGCTGCCTCTTTTCGAGGCAAATTTCTTTTCAATTCAACCACTTGCGTTCCGCGCCGAACGTACGCCGGCTTAGCGGGGGCAAAAGGGTGGTCATTGTACACAGCGACACAGAGGCTCACAAATTTGACGACGAAATGTCGCAAATTCATGTCGCATTTGTGAAAGGTTTAAAGCGATCTGCTGTGCTAGTCAAAACTTTTTTAATTTTGACCGCAACGACTCAAAGACTACTGTGACGCAGACACCACAAGGCACGCGACCTGGAAGGACGCGCGCACTCGTAGAAATTTTGAGGTGCTTGGAGAGGCGGCCTGGGTAAGGCCGCCGAATCTTCAGCGAGTTGTTGCCAGTTCCTGTTGGACGCTGGCGACAGTGCGAGGCCAAGGTTTACCAGCCTGAACCTTCGCTGGCAAGGCCTTGATGGCAGAAACAGCCGCGTCACGATTGGCGAAGTTGCCGTAGGTGATCACGTAAAGAGGCTTGCCGTTGAGCATTTTCTTGAAATAACGGTACTCGCCGCCCTGCTCTTTGACGAAGTTCTGTGCGCTCGTTTCGGAGCTGGTGCCGAGGATCTGCACCACGTAGTTGCCCGTCGGTTGACCGGCGTACCAGCTACCACCGGCGGCTTTGGCGACAGTAACCGGCTTCTCGGCCGGTTTAGCGGCGGCGACTGGCTTGGCAGGCGCTGGAGCCGGTTTGGCTGCTGGCGCTGCCGGAGCAGGCTTGGCAGTAGCCACTTGCGTCGGTGCCGGTGCCGGCGTCGGTGCAGGACCGGCCGGAACACCCGCCGGTGGCGCCGAAGTGGTCACGGTTGGCGGCGTATCGCTGGAGCCTTCCAATGGCACGCCGTCGTCGCCTTCGGTGATACCGCCAGCCGCTTCGGCCAATGGGCCGCGCATGACGGGTTGCGAGTTGCCGACCAGCGGCAACGGCATCGGCTGTGTATTACCGGCGAATTCGACGGCTGGAGCACCGCCATTCGCTGCGCCCTGACCCAATGGCAGTTGTGCCTGTTCATTGGCTGGCGCGCCTGTGGTTGGTGCCTTGCTGCGACCCGGCATCAACCAGGCGGCGGCAACCGCGACCACAACGACGGCAGAAATCGCCAATACGTGTTTCTTCGGCATGTTAAACCCCATACTTGGACGCTTGACCGCAGAGCGGCTGGCAATCATGACTTCGATCAGAGCATCGCGAGCGACCTGGTTGATGTTACCCGGCCAACCCTCGGCGCTTTCGTGAATATCAGAGATCTGATCCGCGGTGAAAAGTTCGACACCCCGGCCTGCCCCTTCGAGCCGTTGGTCGAGATACTCGCGGGTCTCTTCTTCGGTGTACGGCTGCAGTTCGATGACGTGGAAGCGTTCTTCCTCGAGCTGCAAGGCCTCGAGTTGAGCGATCAGCGACGATTCACCGAACAGGAATACATGCGGGCGACCTTCCGGCGCGCCGGCACCCAGTGCCATCAGCGCATCGAGGGCCGATTCGTCGAGTTGCTCGGCATCGTCCACCAGCAGATAGACTTCCTGGCCGGTCAGCGCGAGTTGCACCACCTGATCCAGAATCGCACCAACATCGGCCTGAGCGACGTTCAGCGCCCGAGCCACCTGGCGCAGCACACCAGCCGCATCACCAGCACCGCGGGCAGAAACCACCACGCTCTGCACAGATTGTTTGTTGGTGCTGGCGACCAGCGCCTGACGCAGCAGGGTCTTGCCGCTGCCTTCCGGGCCGGTGACCACCAGCAGCAACTGGCTGTAACGCGCCAGATGATGCAATTGTCCCAGCACCGGTTTGCGCTGGGCGGGGAAGAACTTGAAGCCCGGCACCCGCGGGGCGAAGGGGTCGTGACTTAACTGAAAATGGCCGAGGAACGCCTCGTCGGCATGCAAACTAGTCATCGGAATCTTATTAACCTTTAAGCTGTGCCAAGGCGCGGTAATCCGCTCTCAGCGTGGCCTGTAGAACCTCTTTCGGATAATCGTCGGTCACTACCGCTTCGCCCATCCGGCGCAGCAACACCAGGCGCAGACGACCGTCGATCACTTTTTTGTCGATTGCCATGTGTTGAAGAAAATCGGCTTCGGTCATTTCAGTAGGCGGGATCACGGGCAGACCTGAACGCTGGAACAGACGAATACCGCGATCACGCTCCTGCTCGCTGATCCAGCCCAGACGCGCGGACATTTCCAGCGCCATCACGGTGCCAGCCGCGACCGCCTCACCATGCAGCCAGACACCATAGCCCATGTGAGTCTCGATAGCGTGACCGAAGGTGTGGCCGAGGTTGAGCGTGGCGCGCACCCCGGTTTCCTTCTCGTCGGCGCCGACCACCGCAGCCTTGGCTGCGCAGGAACGCTCGATAGCGTAGGTCAGGGCTTTTTGATCCAGCGCGCGCAGGGCGTCTACATTGTCTTCGAGCCAGGTCAGAAACGGCTCGTCGCAAATCAGGCCGTACTTGATGACTTCCGCCAGCCCCGCCGACAATTCGCGCTCGGGCAGCGTCTTCAGGGAAGCGGTATCGATCAGCACCACGTTCGGCTGATAGAACGCGCCAACCATGTTCTTGCCCAGCGGATGATTGATACCGGTCTTGCCGCCCACCGACGAATCGACCTGGGACAGCAAAGTGGTGGGAATCTGGATGAAATCGACACCGCGCTGATAGCAGGCAGCGGCGAAACCGGCCATGTCGCCGATCACACCGCCGCCAAGAGCGATAACGGTCGTGCGGCGGTCATGACGGGCGGTTAGCAGGCCGTCGAAGATCAGTTGCAGGGTTTCCCAGTTCTTGAAGGCTTCGCCGTCGGGCAACACCACGGAAATTACCGAGAACTGCGCCAGGCTGCGGGTCAGACGTTCGAGATAGAGCGGCGCAACGGTCTCATTGGAGATGATTGCCACCTGCCGCCCGTGAATATGCGGAGCCAGCAGTTGCGGCTGATCCAACAAACCTTCGCCAATATGAATCGGGTAGCTGCGCTCGCCTAGATCGACCTTGAGTGTCTGCATGTGTCCCCACAGTGAAGATGGAAGCAGGCGTCCTGCCCTGAATTATTGGTTGTCTGCGGCCTATAGCGGGTATGACGCCGCTCGCACGCCATCCGCCACAACCTCGACGGGCTGTGACAGGACGCCGAGGATAGCGCATTTCGGGCGATGCTTTAACGGGGTGGAAGCTGCGCCAGGCGATCGAGAATGTCGAGCACCACCATGCGTGGCGGCCGTTCGTCGGTTTCCACCACCAGATCGGCGATTTCCCGATAAAGAGGATCACGGATCGCGAGCAGGTCTCGCAGGGTTTTCGCCGGATCAGCGGTGCGCAGCAACGGCCGATTGCGATCGCGGGAGGTGCGGCCAACCTGCTGTTCGACAGAGGCGTGCAAATACACCACACGCCCGCCGTCATGGAGGGCCTTGCGATTGGCATCGCGCATGACTGCGCCACCGCCGGTCGCCAACACCACGCCATCGAACCCGCACAGTTCGGCAATCATCGCCTGCTCACGGTCGCGAAAGCCCGGCTCGCCTTCCTTGTCGAAGATCCACGGGATATTGGCGCCCGTGCGCAGTTCAATTTCCTTGTCGGAATCTTTGAACGGCAGGCGCAGCTCTTTGGCCAGCAACCGGCCGATGGTGCTTTTTCCAGCGCCCATCGGTCCTACAAGAATCAAATTTCGCACAGAATCAACGACTCACAGCAATCGCCTGGTTATTCATGATACGCGGAGTGAGAAATACCAGCAGCTCGGATTTTTTCTCCGAAACCACATCACGCCGGAAAAGGCGGCCAAGATACGGCACATCGCCAAGAAATGGCACCTTATCTACGACCTTGCTTTGAGTATTTGAGAAAACGCCCCCAATCACGATGGTTTCGCCGTCATTGACCAGCACTTTGGCGTTGACCTCGTTCTTTTTGATTGGCGGTACATCCTGCACTTTGTTCAGGTAGTCCGGTTCGTCCTTGGTGACCTTGACCTCCATGATGATGCGGTTGTCCGGCGTGATCTGTGGCGTCACCTCCAGCGACAGCGAAGCCTCCTTGAACGACACCGAGGTAGCGCCGCTGGAGCTGGCTTCCTGGTAGGGAATTTCGGTGCCTTTGAGGATCTTGGCGGTTTCCTTGTCGGAGGTGACGACTTTCGGTTGCGAGACGATTTCGCCGTTGCCGGTTTTTTCCATGGCCGTCAGCTCAAGATCGAGCAACACGTTGTCAGTAATAAAAGCGATACCAATCCCGGACGTGTTGTTGACGGTGCCCATGTCGACGAACGGCGAGTTGGTGCTGGTGCTGCCCGGCGTTCCGATGGTGGTGGAAGATCCGTTGCTCACACCAGACGTGTTCCAGTTGCCCTTGTTCTGGATGGAGCCGCCCCAGCGCACGCCCAGGCTTTTGTCGTAATCGACGTTGGCCTCAACGATTCGCGCCTCGATCATCACCTGCCGCACCGGAATATCCAGTTGCGCCACGATCCGCCGCAGTTCATCAAGACGATCCTGAGTCTGGTAGGCAATGATGTTATTGGTGCGTTCATCGACGGTGATCGAACCGCGCTCGTCGATTTTCGCTTCGGCGCTGGTCACCGACTGGAACAGCTTGGCGATGTCCGCGGCCTTGGCGTAGTTCACCTGTAGCAGTTCACGGCGCAACGGTGCCAATTCGGCGATCTGCCTCTGCGATTCCAGCTCTTGGCGCTCACGGGCGGCGATCTCATCGGCCGGCGCCACCAGCAGCACATTGCCGATCTTGCGTTTATCCAGCCCTTTGGTTTTCAACACCAGATCCAGTGCCTGGTCCCACGGCACATTTTGCAGGCGCAAGGTGATGCCGCCCTGCACCGTATCGCTGGCCACGAGATTGAGGTTGGTGAAATCAGCGATCAGTTGCAGCACCGAACGCACATCGATGTCCTGAAAATTCAGCGAGAGTTTTTCGCCGGTGTAGGCCTGACGGTCGGCGTTGCGTTTTTGCAGATCGTCCATCGTCATCGGACGAATGCTGACGGTCAGCTTGTTGTCGGTCTGGAATGTGGAGTAATCGAAAGTGCCGCTGGGCTCGATGGTGATGATTGCGCGATCGCCGGTCGCGACAGCATTGACGAACTGCACAGGCGTGGCGAAATCCTTGACGTCGAGGCGCACCCGCAACTTGTCGGGTAACTGGGTGCGGGCGAAGCTGAGGATGACTTTGCCATCATGCTCCTGAATATCCGGGGCGATGGTCGGGTCAGACAGGTCTATGACCACGTTGCCCTCGCCTGCGGTACCGCGCTGGAAATCAACCCCGCGAATGGCTCGGGCCTTGGCGACGAACGCCGTGGCGGGAGGCGCCGCCGTGGTCACACGCGGCGCTGCAACAGCTGCGGGACGCGGCATGGCCGCTGGAGCACCCTGACCTACCAGCACGAACAGATTGTCACCCTCGACCCGCGTACTGTAAGGCGAAAGCTGCGTCAGGCTGACGATCAGCCGCGTGCGATCCTTGGCTTCAACCACCGTGGCCGTACGCGCATTGCCGCGGCCCAGATCGAGATTCTTTTTGGCCAACTGGCTGGCTACACCGGGCAAATCCAGGGCGATCCGCGCCGGGGATTCGGTGGTGTAGCCCTTGGGTTGCGGTGGAGGGCCGTCGAACGACAGCTTCAATTCGATGCGATCACCCGGCAATGCCGCCACGTCCAGCGTCTTCAGATTGGCCGCGAGTACCATCGGCGACATCAGCGCTATCCATAGCGAAAAACCGACGGTGGAGAAAATCCTGTTCATTATTCGACTTCCACTATGAGTGCTCTTTCAAAGGAATGGTGCGTGGACGCTCCAGCCAGGCGCCTTCGCCGTCGGGCACGATTTCGATCACATCGACCTGAGTGGCACTGATGGCAACGATGCGCCCGTCGTTGCGCCCCAGGTAATCGCCGACCTTCAAGCGATGCACCCCGCCCGCCCCACGCAATAGCGCAAAGGCGCGGTTGGCATTGGAGATCGTGCCGACCATTTCAAACTGCTCGATGTTGAAGCCTTCGAGGTATTGCCTGACCCGGTTCGGGTCCGGTTTGACGTTGCGCGAACCGTGCTTCTGGCCGGCCAGATCGACACGCACCTGACGTGAGAACGGACTGCGCAGATTGGCAGCGCTATACGTGAATTTCGGGTAAGTGCGGAATGTCGGCGTGGGTTCAATCTTGCCCGCCGGGCGCAGACGCACTTCATTCATATAGGCGTCGAGGTCACTGAAACCTTCGCTGCCGCCACACCCGCTCAATGCCAGCAGCGCCGCCGACAGCGCGAGATAACGAGTCAGGGTCATTTCTGCAGCCCCTTGTCGTTATAGCGGTAAGTCTTGGCGAGAATGCTCATGCGCAACTTCGACACACCTTCCTTATTGGCCGGCGCCAGTTCGAAATCATGCAGAGTGACAATGCGCGGCAACCCGGCCACTCCGCTGACGAAAGTGGCAAGATCGTGATAGGAGCCCGTGACGGTAATCTGGATCGGCAGTTCGATGTAGAACGGCTGAGTGACTTCCGGCAGCAGCTTGATCTCCTCGAACTCCAGGCCGCTACCCAATCCCGTGCGGGTGATGTCTTCCAGTAAACCCGGCACCTCAGTGTCACTCGGCAATTGCCGCAACAACACGCCGAAGGAGTTTTCCATTTCCTTCATCTGTTGGATGTACAACTCGAGATTGGCCGAAAGATGCGCCTTGCTGGCGAACTGCTCCTTGAGCGCGGCCTCCTCCAGGCGCTTGGCTTCGAGTTGGTTTTCCATGTCGCTGATGAAAAAGTTATAGCCAAACGCCAATACAAGAACCATCAACAGCGCGCCGGCGATAGCCTTCACCGCGGCCGGCCAGGAACCGATGTTGCTGGTGTCCAGATCGTTGAAATCGACGTTGCGCAGACTCTCCAGCCATTCGGACGGCTTCATTGCTCGCCCTCCAGCGTCTTCGGCTGGGTCTGACGAACTGTCAGTTGAAAGACGTTGGCCTGTTCCACCTGGTCGGCTGAAGCTGCCTTCACTTCGTTCAGACTCGGCGCTTCGAACCAATCGGACGCCTCCAGATTGCGCATCAACTCGGAAACACGATTGTTCGACTCCGCCGCCCCACTGATCGACAGGGTTTTACCAGCCATTTTCACGTCAGTGAAATACACGCCATCGGGCAAAGTGCGCGCCAGTTGATCGAAAATCCGCCCGATGACCTGCCGATTGCCCTGCAAGTCCTGGATGATGTTCATGCGCTCGAGCAATTGCTGGCGATGGGCCTTAAGCTCGCTGATTTGCTTGATCCGCTCGTCGACTAAGGCAATCTGTTTGCCGATGTAGTCGTTACGGGCCATTTGCCGGGCGATGGCAGTATTGATGATCTGATCAGCGATAAACACTGCGCCCACAGAGCCGACCAACACGCCCGTCAGCACCAGCAGGAAACGTTTGCGCTGCGCTTCGCGGCGCTCCTCACGCCAGGGTAAAAGGTTGATCCGCGCCATCAGTCGAAACTCCTGAGCGCGAGCCCGCAGGCAATCATCAGGGCCGGCGCGTCACTGGCCAGGGCCCCGGCGTTGACCTTGCTGCTCAAGGCCATGTCGGAAAACGGGTTGGCCACCTGAGTCGGCGTATCGAGGCGCTGCTCGATCAATCTATCCAGACCCGACACCGATGCGGTGCCGCCGGCCAGCAGAATGTGATCGACCGCGTTGTACTGCCCTGAGGCGAAGAAGAACTGCAACGAACGCGAAACCTGCTGCACCAGCGCTTCACGAAACGGCTGCAACACTTCGCTGACATAGTCGTCGGGAAGGCCACCCTGTTTCTTCGCCAGCCCCGCCTGCTCGACGGTCAGGCCATAGCGACGCTGGATTTCCTCGGTCAGTTGACGACCGCCGAACAATTGCTCACGGGTGTAGATGATCTTGCCGTTGTACAGAACGCTGAGGGTGGTCATGGTTGCGCCGATGTCGACCACCGCCACGGTCAGGCGCTCCTGAGAGACGGCCAGTTGCGTCGCGAGCAGGCCGAACGAGCGCTCCAACGCATACGCCTCGACGTCCACCACGCGAGCCGTCAGCCCAGCGAGCGCGAGGGCTGCTTCACGGACTTCGACGTTCTCCTTTCGGCAGGCGGCGAGCAACACATTGACTCGCTCGGGGTTGCGCGGCGACACGCCCTGGACTTCAAAGTCGATAGCAACCTCGTCCAGCGGATAGGGAATGTATTGGTCAGCTTCGATCTTCAGCTGGTTTTCCAGCTCGTCGTCTGACAGTCCGGCGTCCATTTCGATGATTTTGGTGATGACCGCGGAACCGGCCACCGCCACCGCCACGCTCTTGTTGCTGGTGCGCGCCTTGACCAGCACTCGGCTCAGCGCCTGGCCGACACCTTCGAGCTCGGCGATGTTTTTCTCGACCACAGCGTTAGCTGGCAACGGCTCCACCGCGTATGCCTCGACCCGGTAGCGGTCACCCTGACGGCTCAATTCCAGCAGCTTCACCGACGTGGAGCTGATGTCGATCCCCAGTAACGTATTGGCCTTTTTATTGAAGAGTCCCAGCACTACCAATTCCCTATGACTTTCCGTGAGTTACGGACTCTGTAATACGCATTGCGTTCCTTCACCCCGTCTTGACAGAAGCGCCAATGACGCCTCCGGCAGAAAAGTGCTTATAATGCCCAGCGATTTTTTCCGCTTTTTACTGCCCGCGCGGGCCGTTCTGTGTATAGCCGGAACCCCGTCGCCAAATTCATTCTTTGCCCTGGATGTCCAAAAGCCTTGATTCGTCTGCTGAAATTTTTCGGTTGGTCCATCGTCGCCGTTTTCTGCGGACTGCTATTAGGTCTCAGCGGCGCGTATCTTTACCTTAGTCCGGGTTTGCCATCTGTGGAGGCGCTGAGAAGCATTCAGTTGCAGATTCCACTCCGGGTCTACAGCAGCGATAACAAGTTGATCGCAGAATTTGGCGAAATGCGCCGGACTCCGATCCGTTTCGCCGACATTCCCCCCAACTTCATTAATGCGTTACTAAGTGCTGAAGACGACAATTTCGCCAATCACTACGGTGTCGATCCGAGCAGCCTGATGCGCGCCGCGACGCAATTGGTCAAAAGCGGCCACATTCAGTCCGGCGGCAGCACCATCACCATGCAGGTGGCGAAGAACTTCTTCCTGAGCAGCGAACGCAGCTTCTCGCGCAAAACCACCGAGATCTTGCTGGCCCTGCAAATCGAACGACAGCTGACCAAGGACGAGATTCTTGAGCTGTATGTGAACAAGATCTATCTGGGCAACCGCGCCTACGGCATCGAGGCGGCGGCGCAGGTGTATTACGGCAAGTCGATCCGCGACATCAGCCTGGCGCAAATGGCAATGATCGCCGGCCTGCCGAAAGCCCCGTCGCGCTTCAACCCGCTGGCGAACCCGGTGCGCAGCAAAGAACGCCGCGACTGGATCCTGGGGCGCATGTACAAACTCGGCAAGATCAGCGAGGCGGACTACACCGCCGCGATCAATGAACCGCTGAACGCCAGCTATCACGTGCCGACGCCAGAAGTGAACGCGCCGTACATCGCCGAAATGGCCCGCGCCGAAATGGTCGGCCGCTATGGGAGCGACGCCTACACCGAAGGCTTCCGCGTCACCACCACGGTGCCAAGCAACCTGCAGGAAATGGCCAATACTGCGCTGCACGAAGGTTTGATGACCTACGACCAGCGTCATGGTTACCGCGGGCCTGAATCGCGCCTGCCGGGCAAGACCCATGAGGCGTGGGCCAACGAACTGACCAAGCAGCGCACCATCAGCAGCCTGGAACCTGCGATCGTCACCCAGGTCGACAAGAATGGCCTGCAAGTGCTGACCCGTACCGGTGAAGAACATGTCGCTTGGGACACCATGAAATGGGCGCGGCCGTTCCTCAACACCAACAGCATGGGCGCCAACCCGCGTCAGCCGTCGGATGTCGCGCAGGTCGGTGATCTGGTTCGCGTACAGCGCCAGAAGGACAATTCGCTGAAATTCAGCCAGATTCCGCAAGCGCAAGGTGCGCTGGTGTCGCTGGATCCACAGAACGGTGCGATTCGCTCCCTGGTCGGTGGTTTCGCCTTCGAGCAGAGCAACTACAACCGCGCTATGCAGGCCAAGCGTCAGCCAGGGTCAAGCTTCAAGCCGTTCGTCTACAGTGCGGCGCTGGATAGCGGTTATACCGCCGCCAGCCTGGTGAACGACGCACCGATCGTTTTCGTCGACGAATACATGGACAAGGTCTGGCGACCAAAGAACGACAACAACACGTTCCTGGGTCCGATCCGTCTGCGCGAGGGGTTGTACAAGTCACGCAACCTCGTGTCGATCCGTTTGCTGCAGGCGATGGGCGTCGGCAAGACCATTGACTACATCACCCGCTTCGGCTTCAACAAGCAGGATCTGCCGCCGAACCTGTCTCTGGCGCTGGGCACCGCAACCCTGACGCCGATGGAGATCGCTACCGGTTGGAGCACGTTCGCCAACGGTGGCTACAAGATCACTCCGTATCTCATCGACAAGATTGAGAGCCGCAATGGCGACACGCTATTCGTCGCCAACCCGCCAACCGTGCCGCAGGGCGGCTCGGCCACGGACGGCATCGCGGCGCCGGCCACTCAACCGCTCACCGTCAACACGGCGCCGGTTCCGGGCGAGTCCGCAGACAACGCAGCAGCACCGCAAGTGCCGGCAGTGGCCGAGCGGATCGTCGATGGTCGTACTACTTACATCCTCAACAGCATGTTGCAGGACGTGATCAAGCTCGGCACCGGCCGTCGCGCACTGGCCATGGGTCGCAGCGACATCGCCGGTAAAACCGGTACGACCAACGAATCGAAAGATGCCTGGTTCTCTGGCTACAACGCCGATTACGTGACCACGGTCTGGACAGGCTTCGATCAGCCGGAAAGCCTCGGCCGCCGTGAATTCGGTGGCACGGTGGCGCTGCCAATCTGGATGAACTACATGTCAGCTGCGCTGAAGGACAAGCCGCCGCATGTGCAGCCTGAGCCGGAAGGCATTCTAAGCCTGCGGGTTGATCCGGTCAGCGGCCGTGCGGCTACGCCGAGCACGCCTGGGGCGTACTTCGAGCTGTTCAAGGCTGAAGACACACCGCCGTCGGTGAATGAGCTGGGCAATGGCACTGCGCCGGGCAGCCCGTTGCCGGCGGATGAGCAGGCGCCGATCGACCTGTTCTGATCCTGATCTGCCAAAAAGCCCCGCCTTCGATTGAGATGCGGGGCTTTTTATTGCCTGCCATCTGAGATATTGGCTGCGCTGACGCCTTCGCGAGCAGGCTCGCTCCCACAGGGGAATGCATTTCAAGGTGGGAACGAGCCTGCTCGCGAAGAGGCACTGAGCCACATCACAAAACCGCCAGACATAAAAAAGCCCCGACTCTCACGAGCCGGGGCTTTTGGTTGAAGCGCTACAACGACTTAGCCGTTGAACACGTCATCGACGCTTTTCAGCGGGTAGTTCTTCGGATACGGCAGGGTTGCCACACCGGTCTCGATGGCAGCTTTGGCCACGGCATCGGAGATCAGGGTGATCAGGCGCTGGTCCATTGGCTTCGGAATGATGTACTCACGACCGAATGTCAGCGGGGCACCACCGTAGGCATCGCACACGTCTTGAGGGACTGGCAGTTTGGCCAGTTCACGCAGGGCGTTGGCAGCAGCCACTTTCATTTCTTCGTTGATGCGCTTGGCGCGAACGTCCAGGGCACCACGGAAGATGAACGGGAAGCCCAGTACGTTGTTGACCTGGTTCGGGTAGTCCGAACGGCCGGTGGCCATGATCACGTCGTTACGGGTGGCGTGAGCCAGTTCCGGGGAGATTTCCGGATCCGGGTTCGAGCACGCGAACACGATCGGGTTGGCCGCCATCGACAGCAGGCCTTCAGCGCTCAGCAGGTTCGGGCCGGACAGACCAACGAACACATCAGCGCCTTTCAGAGCGTCAGCCAGGGTGCGCTTCTCGGTGGCGTGGGCGAACACGGCTTTGTACTGGTTCAGGTCGTCACGGCCGGAGTGAATCACGCCAGTACGGTCAACCATGAAGATGTTTTCGATGCTTGCGCCCATGCTCACCAGCAACTTCATGCAGGAGATGGCAGCAGCACCAGCGCCCAGGCAGACGATCTTGGCGTCAGCCAGGGTTTTGCCAGCGATTTCCAGGGCGTTGATCATGCCTGCAGCGGTCACGATTGCAGTGCCGTGCTGGTCATCGTGGAACACCGGAATGTCGCACTGCTCGATCAGAGCGCGTTCGATCTCAAAGCACTCGGGTGCCTTGATGTCTTCCAGGTTGATGCCACCGAAGGTGATGGAGATGCGCTTGACGGTGTCGATGAAGGCTTGCGGGCTTTCGGAGTCGACTTCGATGTCGAAAACGTCGATGCCAGCGAAGCGCTTGAACAGTACGCCTTTACCTTCCATTACAGGCTTGGAAGCCAATGGGCCGAGGTTGCCCAGGCCGAGAATCGCGGTGCCATCGGAAATGACTGCAACCAGGTTGCCCTTGCCGGTGTACTTGTAGGCCAGTTCAGGATCGCGAGCGATCTCACGCACTGGTTCAGCTACGCCGGGGCTGTAGGCCAGCGACAGGTCGCGGGCGGTAGCAGTGGCCTTGGTGAGCTCGACACTCAGCTTCCCCGGACGAGGATTGGCATGATATTCGAGAGCGGCAGTTTTCAGATCAGACATTTTGGCATTCCGCTTTTTTACTGTTGGACAGACTGGTCAGCGAGGATACGCGCCTCGCAAAGTCCCCACAAGACTGAGCAGTCACCCCTGTCAAGCGCCCGGCACTACGACTTTGGGCCAAGAGCCACGGCGGGCAAGGGCTTGACTGTTCACAATCAGCAGAAAAAATGTCTACAACTTTACTCAGCGAACGCGTTGCAACATCGACGGATCGGTCAGTGGCAGTAGCCAACGCGGCTGACCCGGTTGCAACCCACCGCGACGCGAACGATCAACCATCCAGCCACGAGCTTCGATCTGCTTGCCCTTCAGCGCTTGCAGGCGAGCGTTGTCAAATTGTCCGACCAGATTGGGTGCAACGCGCAATACAACTGCGCCCTGCAACTCGATCCAGATTCCGCCTCGATTGCGTTGCACCTTGCTCACACGACCACTGACCACCGTGAAACCCGAGCGCTGGATCTGCTCCGCTTTCAGTACAGGTGATTGCCGCCAGAGGCCTCGCCCAGCCTGTCGCGCGCTGCGCTCGGCGGCTTGCTGACAGGCCACCAGATCGACATTCGGTGCCACGGCGACCTGAAAACCGAGGCCGTCGGCGAGCATTTGCGCTTCAAGATTGGCGCCGCTGACACTATAGAGGTGAGCGAGCGTACGACCGTAATGGTCTTTCGCTTGCTTGCCGGGGAGCAAACCGACACGTCCGCCACTGCCAGCCACCAACGCTTCGAGGCGCTTGCGTGCCGCCACGGCTAACGGTTCGTCGCTGCGACCCTGCCTACCCAGTTCAGGCGTGTTGAGACCAATCATGCGTACGCTGCGCCCGTCGCTCAGGCGCACGGTATCGCCATCGACCACGCGCTGCACTGCCACGGTAGTCAGCCCCGAGGGCGCAGGACAGAAGGCTTGCGCTGCGGACAGCCAAATCGCGGACACAAAAAAGGCGCCCGCGAGGGACGCCTTTTTCAGCAGTGAGGAACAGCCCACCGGGCTCTTCAACCTTACTCTGCAGCAGCAGGTTTCTTGCCGAAAGCACCGAAACGGTCGGCGAAGCGCTGAACGCGGCCGCCAGTGTCCAGAGTCTTTTGCTTACCGGTGTAGAACGGGTGGCATTCGTTGCAAACGTCGATCGACAGGGCCTTGCCGAAGGTCGAACGAGTTTCGAATTTGTTGCCGCAGCTGCAGGTAACAGCGATTTCTGGGTAGTTCGGGTGGATATCAGCTTTCATGGTGTCTTCCTCAGCTAGCGTGCCGCCATCCAACACTATTGTTGAATACCGCACGTAATTAGGCCGCGGATTCTAACAGACAATGTCAATCGTGCAAGCTGTCCCTTAGACCGACCGTCTGCTAGGCTCCCGGCCTCGAACACATTCTCCTGCGGGAGCGGGCTTGCTCGCGAAGACGGCGTCTCACCCAATATTACGGCGCCTGACACACCGCCTTCGCGAGCAAGCCCGCTCCCACAATTGATCTGCGCTCGCCCTTCTTTTGTGCTGATAGAGACCCCCCGCGTGCCCGACGCCATTCTGCGCCTCGCCCTGCCTTCGCCCTTGCGCCGCCTGTTCGACTATCGAGCCCCGGCCGGCGTGCTGCGCGCCCAGTTACAACCGGGCATGCGTCTGCGGGTGCCGTTCGGCCGGCGGGAGATGATCGGGATTCTGGTCGAGGTCACTGACACCAGCGAAGTACCGGTGGAAAAACTCAAACCGGCATTGGCCCTGCTCGATACCACGCCGCCACTGCCACCGGCGCTGTTCAAGCTGTGCCTGTGGACGTCGCAGTATTATCAGCACAGCCTTGGCGACACTCTGAGCTGGGCGTTGCCGGTGCTGTTGCGTCAGGGCGAACTGGCCGAAGCCCGACAGGAACGCTTCTGGTCGATCACCCCCGGCGCCAGCCTCGATGATCCGCGTGTCGCACGCGCCCCGCGCCAACGTGAGGCACTGGCCACCCTGGCCCAACACCCGCACGGCGTTTCCCATCAGTTGCTGAGCAAGCTGATGCTGAGCAAGGACAGCCTCGATTTGTTGCTGGACAAGAATCTGGTGCAAGTCGAAATCCGCCGGCATGCACCCGGTGCACGCCACGAGCACTGGCTCGCGCAGCCGGAATTACCGCTCAACACTGAGCAACGCGCCGCGTATGAAGCGATTCGCGCAGGTTTTGACAGTTATCACGCGTTTCTGCTGGCCGGTGTCACCGGCAGCGGCAAGACCGAAGTCTATTTGCAACTGATCCGCGAAACCCTCGAAGCTGGCAAGCAGGCGCTGGTGCTGATCCCGGAGATCAACCTCGGCCCGCAAACCCTGGCGCGGTTCGAGCAGCGCTTCAATGCGCGCATCGCCCTGCTGCATTCGGCGGTCAATGATCGCGAGCGCCTCGACGCCTGGCTTGCCGCCCGCGATGGCGAGGCCGACATTATTATCGGCACCCGTTCGGCGCTGTTCACCCCGATGAAAAACCCGGGCCTGATCATCATCGACGAGGAGCATGACGGTTCTTATAAACAGCAGGAAGGCCTGCGCTATCACGCCCGCGACCTGGCGCTGGTGCGCGCGCGACAGGAAAACATTCCGATCGTCCTGGGTTCGGCCACGCCTTCGCTGGAAAGTCTGCACAACGCCTACACCGGTCGGTACGGCCTCCTACGACTGAATGAGCGCGCCGGCGGTGCCAAGCAGCCACGCTTCCTGCGCCTGGATGTAAAAAGTCGTCCGCTGGACAGCGGCATTTCCGGCCCGATGCAGCAAGCTATCGGCCAGACGCTCGCCAATGGCCAGCAGGTATTGGTGTTCCTCAACCGTCGAGGTTTTGCGCCGACGCTGCTCTGTCACGATTGCGGCTGGATGTCCGAATGTTCTCGGTGCGACGCGCGGATGACCGTGCACCAGCGTCACGGCGAACTGCGCTGCCACCATTGCGGTTACGTCGAACGCGTGCCGCGCCAGTGCCCCAAGTGCAACAA
The DNA here is from genome assembly GCF_019733355.1 of Pseudomonas baetica. GTDB lineage: Bacteria > Pseudomonadota > Gammaproteobacteria > Pseudomonadales > Pseudomonadaceae > Aquipseudomonas > Aquipseudomonas baetica_A. Next base: position 142,376 of record NZ_JAIHLQ010000013.1, read on the forward strand.
GGTTGATCTGCGCCCCGTAGGTGCCGGTACCGAGCGTGCTGAAGAACGGCTGGCGATTCTGTTCCCCGATTACCCGGTGCTGCGCGTTGACCGCGACAGCACTTCGCGCAAGGACGCGATGAATCAGTTATTTGCGACGATTCAGAAGGGCCAGCCGTGCATTCTGGTCGGCACGCAGATGCTGGCCAAGGGGCACCACTTTCCGCGAGTAACGCTGGTGTCGATCCTCGATGCCGACGGCGGGCTGTTCTCCGGCGACTTCCGCGCCAGCGAGCGAATGGCGCAGTTGATCGTTCAGGTTGCCGGGCGTGCCGGACGAGCGGAAGAGCCAGGCAAAGTGATCATCCAGACGCACTTGGCCGACCATCCTTTATTAGTGCAACTGACCGAGCAGGGTTACTTCGCTTTCGCCGAACAGGCGTTGAGCGAGCGCCGCGCCGCCGGCTTACCGCCGTTTGCGCATTTGGCGCTGTTGCGCGCCGAAGCGCATAAGCCGGGGCAGGCCGAAGGCTTTCTCGATGAGGCATGCAGCGAGGCCGAACGTTTGTTGGCTGAGCAGAATCTGAGCGGGATCGAATTGCTCGGGCCGGTGCCGGCACCGATGGAACGGCGGGCGGGGCGCTACCGTGCGCAACTACTTTTACAGGCGACAGCGAGGGGGCCACTGCATCGGTTGCTCGCCAGTTGGTTGCTGGTGCTGGAGCAGATGCCGAGTGGGCGGGCGGTGCGCTGGTCGCTGGATGTCGATCCCGTGGATCTGTATTGACCTGAAGATCGCCTTCGCGAGCAGGCTCGCTCCCACATTGGATCTGCGGCGTTCATACATTATGTGTCTGGCACCGATCCCTTGCGGGAGCGGGCTTGCTCGCGAAAAGGCCCGAATTGTCACCACATATCCATAAGCTGCCTGCTAAGGTTGGCAAGCCCGTCTTCGCAACGGATAATGCCCAGTTTTTCCACCCGCGCATCGATGCGCCGCCGCGCTTGCGGTCGAAAGAGAAGACCATGAAAGACACCATCCGCCAGCTGATCCAACAAGCCCTCACCCAACTCGTCAACGAAGGTGTGTTGCCTGAAGGCCTGACGCCGGCGATTCAGGTGGAGAACGCCCGCGACAAGACCCACGGCGACTTCGCCAGCAACATCGCCATGATGCTGGCCAAGCCAGCGGGCATGAAGCCACGCGACCTGGCGGAAAAAATCATCGCCGCGCTGCCGGCCGACGAGAACGTCACCAAAGCGGAAATCGCCGGCCCCGGCTTCATCAACTTCTTCCAGAACACTCAGGCCCTGGCCAACCGCCTCGACGCCGCGCTGGCTGACGCCCATGTTGGCGTGCGCAAGGCCGGCACTGCGCAGCGCACCGTGGTCGACCTGTCGGCACCCAACCTCGCCAAGGAAATGCACGTCGGCCACTTGCGCTCGACCATCATCGGCGACGGTGTGGCCCGTGTTCTTGAGTTCCTTGGCGACGACGTGATCCGTCAGAACCACGTAGGCGACTGGGGCACCCAGTTCGGCATGCTGATGGCTTACTTGCAAGAAAACCCGATCACCAGCGATGAGCTGTCGGATCTGGAAAACTTCTACCGCGCCGCCAAGCAGCGTTTCGATGAATCCGAAGCGTTCGCCGACCGCGCCCGTGGCCTAGTGGTCAAGTTGCAGGCCGGCGATGCCGAGTGCCTGGCGCTGTGGACCAAGTTCAAGGACATCTCGCTGTCGCACTGCCAGAAGATCTACGAACTGCTCAACGTCAAACTGACCATGGCCGACGTGATGGGCGAAAGCGCCTACAACGACGACCTGATCAACGTGGTCAACGACCTGAAAGCCGCCGGCATGCTGGTCGAGAGTAACGGCGCTCAGTGCGTGTTCCTCGACGAATTCAAGAACGCCGACGGCGAGCCGCTGCCGGTGATCATCGTCAAGGCCGACGGCGGTTACCTGTACGCCACCACTGACCTGGCGGCCGTGCGCTACCGCAGTGGCAAATTGAAGGCTGATCGCGCGCTGTACTTCGTCGACCAGCGTCAGGCCCTGCACTTCCAGCAAGTGTTTGCCGTGGCGCGCAAGGCCGGTTTCGTGACCCATCCGATGGAGATGGAACACATGGGCTTCGGCACCATGAACGGCGCCGATGGCCGTCCGTTCAAGACCCGTGACGGCGGCACCGTGAAGCTGATCGATCTGCTGACCGAAGCCCAGGAACGCGCCTACAGCCTGGTCAAAGAGAAGAACCCGACGCTGGCCGAAGACGAGTTGCGCAACATCGCCAAAGTGGTCGGCATCGGCGCGGTGAAATACGCCGACCTGTCGAAGCACCGCACCAGCGACTACAGCTTCAACTTCGACTTGATGCTCAATTTCGAAGGCAACACCGCGCCATACCTGCTGTACGCCTACACCCGCGTGGCCGGCGTGTTCCGCAAACTGGGCAAGGACTTCAGCGAAGTCGACGGTCAGATCGTTCTGGAAGCGGCGCACGAGCAAGAGCTGGCGGCGAAGCTGGCGCAGTTCGGCGAAGTGCTGAACAACGTGTCCGACAAAGGCACGCCGCACATTCTCTGCACCTACCTGTACGACGTTGCCGGCCTGTTCTCCAGCTTCTACGAGAACTGCCCGATCCTCGCTGCCGAGACGCCAGCACAGATGCAGAGCCGTCTGCGTCTGGCCGCGCTGACGGGCCGCACCCTCAAGCAAGGCCTGGAGCTGTTGGGTCTGGAAACTCTGGAGCGTATGTAAGTTGGCTGCCAAGAAAAAACCTGCACCCAAGCGTGGCGCCAGCCGTTACCAAGCCCCTGCGAAGCAACCGATTCCGGGCTGGCTGTGGATGGCCATCGGCCTGACGGTCGGTGCGTTCATCGTGTTCCTGATGAAACTTGAACCGGGCAAGGGCAGCGACACGGTCAAGCGTGAGAAGGTCGAACAACAGCAGCAGAGAGCGTCGAAAATCGCCGAGGCCAACAAGACCCCGCCGAGCCCGACGCAGCCCGTGAAGCCGAAGTACGACTTCTACACCCTGCTGCCGGAATCGGAAGTGATCGTACCGCCCGACGCCGTGCCGGAGAAAACCCTGCCGACGCCACAAGTGCCGACCATCCCGACGACGCCGGTAACACCTGCCGAAGCGGCGAAGATCGACACAGCACGAGCTCAGGCAGCGCTGGCCGGGATTACCCCGCCGCCAGCCCCCCCCGTGAGCAAAGCGGCGCCGGTGACCAAGTTCTTCCTGCAGGCCGGTTCGTTCCGCAAGGAAACCGATGCGGACAAGGTGCGCGCGCAAATCATCCTGCTGGGTCAGTCGGTGGCCGTTGAGTCCGGCACCGTGAAGGATGAAACCTGGTATCGCGTATTGGTCGGTCCGTTCAGCAACCGCGAACAACTGACCACGGCCCAGAAGCAACTGGCCGGCGCTGGCTTTAGCAACCTGTTGTTACAACAACGCCAGAACCGCTGATCCCATCAGCGGTACCGCGTCATCACTCTTCGCGAGCAAGCCCGCTTCCACAGGATCTGCGCTAACCCTGTGGGAGCGGGCTTGCTCGCGAAGGTGTCATGGCTGACACCCCATAATCCTGATACGCCCTCGCCGTTCGTCCCCCTGCGCCCTCCCCGGTTGAAATCCGCTTCACCACCCCCATATGAATGGGCATAAGGCATTTTCGCCCCGCAGTGTGGAGACTCTTCCCTTGACCACCATCGTTTCAGTCCGCCGCCACGGCAAAGTCGTCATGGGCGGCGACGGCCAGGTTTCTCTCGGCAACACCGTGATGAAAGGCAACGCCAAGAAAGTTCGTCGCCTGTACCACGGCCAGGTCATCGCCGGTTTTGCCGGTGCCACCGCTGACGCCTTTACCCTCTTTGAACGTTTCGAAGGCCAGCTTGAGAAACATCAGGGCCACCTGATCCGCGCCGCCGTCGAACTTGCCAAAGAATGGCGCACCGACCGCTCCCTCAGCCGCCTCGAAGCCATGCTCGCGGTCGCCAACAAGGATGCCTCGTTGATCATCACCGGTAACGGTGACGTGGTCGAACCTGAAAATGGCCTCATCGCCATGGGTTCCGGTGGCGGTTACGCCCAGGCTGCGGCCAGCGCGCTGCTGAAAAAGACCGACCTGTCGGCCCGTGAAATCGTCGAAACCGCTTTGGGTATCGCCGCCGACATCTGTGTATTCACCAACCACACTCAGACCATTGAGGAGCAGGATCTCGCTGAAGAAGCCTGATACGGCCCCTGTGCCACGGCTTTTTTTGCTTGAGGACCGCCAATTATTATGTCCATGACTCCCCGCGAAATCGTCCACGAACTCAACCGCCACATCATCGGCCAGGACGATGCCAAGCGCGCCGTCGCGATTGCCCTGCGCAACCGCTGGCGTCGGATGCAGTTGCCTGAAGAGCTGCGTGTTGAAGTGACACCGAAGAACATCCTGATGATCGGCCCGACCGGCGTCGGTAAAACCGAGATCGCCCGTCGCTTGGCGAAACTGGCCAACGCGCCGTTCATCAAGGTCGAAGCGACCAAGTTCACCGAAGTTGGCTATGTCGGCCGCGACGTCGAATCGATCATCCGCGACCTGGCTGACGCGGCGATCAAGATGCTGCGCGAGCAGGAAATGACCCGCGTGCGCCACCGCGCTGAAGACGCCGCCGAGGACCGCATCCTCGATGCCTTGTTGCCACCGGCGCGCATGGGCTTCAGCAACGAAGAAGCGCCTAGCTCCGATTCCAACACCCGTCAGCTGTTCCGCAAGCGTCTGCGCGAAGGCCAACTGGATGACAAGGAAATCGAAATCGAAGTCGCCGAAGTGGCCGGCATCGAGATCGCCACGCCGCCAGGCATGGAAGAAATGACCAACCAGTTGCAGTCCCTGTTCGCCAACATGGGCAAGGGCAAGAAGAAGTCCCGCAAGCTCAAGGTCAAAGAAGCGCTGAAACTGGTACGCGACGAAGAAGCCGGGCGCCTGGTCAACGAAGAAGAGTTGAAGGCCAAGGCTCTGGAAGCCGTTGAGCAGCACGGCATCGTGTTCATCGACGAGATCGATAAGGTGGCCAAGCGCGGCAATGTCGGCGGCGCCGATGTCTCCCGTGAAGGTGTGCAGCGCGACCTGCTGCCGCTGATCGAAGGCTGCACCGTCAACACCAAGCTGGGCATGGTCAAGACCGATCACATCCTGTTCATCGCCTCCGGCGCATTCCACCTGAGCAAACCGAGCGATCTGGTGCCCGAGCTGCAAGGTCGTCTGCCGATCCGCGTCGAACTCAAGGCCCTGAGCCCGGAAGATTTCGAGCGCATCCTCAGCGAACCGCATGCCTCGCTCACCGAGCAATACTGCGCGCTGCTGAAAACCGAAGGCCTGAACATCGAGTTCCAGCCCGAAGGCATCAAGCGCATCGCCGAGATCGCCTGGCAGGTCAACGAGAAGACCGAAAACATCGGTGCCCGTCGTCTGCACACGCTGCTTGAGCGTCTGCTCGAAGAGGTGTCGTTCAGTGCCGGCGATATGGCCAGCACCCATGATGAAAAGCCGATCCTGATCGACGCGGCGTACGTCAACAGCCACCTCGGCGAATTGGCGCAGAACGAAGACCTGTCCCGTTATATCCTGTAAGCCATACTTACAGCGGTAGCGGACCCTGTGGGAGCGGGCTTGCTCGAGAAGAGGCCGTGGCAGTCGACATCAATATTGGCTGACACACCGCTTTCGCGAGCAAGCCCGCTCCCACATTTGAATCAGGGTCGCCCACACAACGGACGCCAGACCATGACCTCAATTCCCACCGACATCAAACTGCACAAAGCCTCGAAAACCCTGACGCTCACCTACGCGTCCGGCGAGGAATTCACCCTGCCCGCCGAATTCCTGCGTGTGCATTCCCCCTCCGCCGAGGTCCAGGGCCATGGCAAACCCATCCTGCAATTCGGCAAGCTCAACGTTGGCTTGAGCAAGCTGGAACCGGCCGGTCACTACGCACTGAAACTGACCTTCGACGACGGCCACGACAGCGGCTTGTTCACTTGGGAATATCTCTATGAGCTGGGGCGACGTCATGACGCACTCTGGGCCGATTATCTGGCTGAGCTCAAAGCGGCCGGAAAAACCCGCGATCCGGATCAGTCGATCGTCAAGCTGATGCTCTAGTCCCAGCGTCTTGCTCTTTAGAGGGCATTTTCTAAATTCATCTGTTTGAATGCTCTGCTGCGGCGTCGAGGATCGGCCCGCTTGCGAAAAAAATTAAACTCGGGTAACCAATGGAGCTGGCAAGTTCCCTGCAGTGCTCTACGACTGTAAAGCAGCTATGCAGAATTAACGGTCACCCGAGCAGTAGTACCTGGCATTGGCTGTGGAACTGCACAGCAGAAAACCGGGTACTCGTCTCAGGACAATGGAGCGTCGTAGATGAGTAACAAGAATAACGATGACCTGAAGTATCAAGCCTCGGAAAACACTCTGGGGCTTAACCCCGTCGTTGGGCTGCGCGGAAAGGATCTGCTGGCCTCTGCTCGTATGGTGCTGAAACAGGCCATCAGACAACCGATCCATAGCGTCAAGCACGTCACCCATTTCGGTCTCGAACTGAAGAACGTGTTGTTCGGCAAATCCGAACTGCAACCGGCAGGCGATGACCGTCGTTTCGCCGATCCTGCGTGGAGCCAGAACCCGCTCTACAAACGTTATCTGCAAACTTACCTGGCGTGGCGCAAGGAACTCCACGCCTGGATCGACGACAGCAGCCTGTCACCCAAAGACATCGCTCGCGGCCATTTCGTGATCAATCTGATGACCGAAGCCATGGCCCCGACCAACACGGCAGCCAACCCGGCGGCGGTCAAACGCTTCTTCGAGACCGGCGGCAAAAGCCTGCTCGACGGCCTCTCGCATCTGGCCAAGGATCTGGTGCACAACGGCGGTATGCCGAGCCAGGTCAACATGGGCGCATTCGAGGTCGGCAAGAGCCTGGGCGTGACCGAAGGCGCGGTGGTGTTTCGCAACGACGTGCTGGAACTGATCCAGTACAAGCCGATCACCGAGCAAGTCCACGAGCGTCCGTTGCTCGTCGTGCCGCCGCAAATCAACAAGTTCTACGTATTCGATCTGAGCCCGGACAAGAGCCTGGCGCGTTTTTGCCTGCGCAATAACGTGCAGACGTTCATCGTCAGCTGGCGCAACCCGACCAAGGCCCAGCGCGAGTGGGGTCTGTCGACCTACATCGATGCGCTGAAAGAAGCGGTCGATGTGGTGACCGCGATCACCGGCAGCAAAGACATCAACATGCTCGGCGCCTGCTCCGGTGGCATCACCTGCACCGCCCTGCTCGGCCACTACGCAGCCCTTGGCCAGAACAAGGTCAACGCCCTGACACTGCTGGTCAGCGTGCTCGATACCACCCTGGACAGCGACGTTGCCCTGTTCGTCGACGAGCAGACCCTGGAGACCGCCAAGCGTCACTCGTATCAGGCCGGCGTGCTCGAAGGCAAAGACATGGCCAAGGTTTTCGCGTGGATGCGTCCCAACGACTTGATCTGGAACTACTGGGTCAACAACTACCTGCTTGGCAATGAGCCGCCGGTGTTCGACATTCTGTTCTGGAACAACGACACCACAAGGTTGCCGGCCGCGTTCCACGGCGACCTGATCGAGATGTTCAAAAACAATCCACTGATCCGCCCCAATGCACTGGAAGTGTGCGGCACGCCGATCGACCTCAAGCAAGTCACCGCCGATATCTTTTCGCTGGCCGGCACCAACGACCACATTACCCCGTGGAAGTCCTGCTACAAGTCGGCGCAGTTGTTTGGTGGCAAGGTTGAATTCGTATTGTCGAGCAGCGGCCACATCCAGAGCATTCTGAACCCGCCGGGTAATCCGAAATCGCGCTACATGACCAGCGAAGGGATGGCCGCCAACGCCGATGACTGGCAAGAGAACTCGACCAAGCACACTGATTCCTGGTGGCTGTACTGGCAGGCGTGGCAGGCCGAGCGCTCGGGCAATCTGAAAAAGGCTCCACTGAAACTGGGCAACAAGGCACATCCGGCAGGCGAAGCATCGCCGGGCACTTATGTACATGAGCGGTAACTGACACACCTCATCCCCAATGTGGGAGCGAGCCTGCTCGCGAAAGCGATCGTTCAGCCAGTATCGATATTGACTGACATGACGCCTTCGCGGGCAAGCCCGCTCCCACAAGGGTTCAGGGTGATATTGAGATCGACCCACAGGGCCTGAAGCATGCCGCAACCGTTCATATTCCGTACCGTCGATCTGGATGGCCAGACCATTCGCACGGCGGTGCGCCCCGGCAAGCCTCACTTGACGCCCTTGCTGATTTTCAACGGCATCGGCGCCAACCTGGAGCTGGTGTTTCCGTTTGTCGCGGCGCTGGACCCGGATCTGGAAGTGATCGCCTTCGACGTGCCCGGTGTCGGTGGCTCCTCGACGCCGAACCGACCGTATCGCTTTCCCGGCCTGGCCAAGCTGACGTCACGGATGCTCGATTATCTCGACTATGGTCAGGTCAACGTGATCGGTGTGTCGTGGGGCGGCGCGCTCGCGCAGCAGTTCGCCTACGACTACCCCGAGCGCTGCAAGAAACTGGTGCTGGCGGCAACCGCTGCCGGTGCGGTGATGGTGCCGGGCAAACCGAAAGTGCTGTGGATGATGGCCAGCCCCCGGCGCTACATTCAGCCGTCCCATGTCATCCGTATCGCACCGTTGATCTACGGCGGTTCGTTCCGCCGTGACCCGACCCTGGCCGCCAGCCACGCAGCAAAAGTGCGCTCGGCGGGCAAGCTCGGTTACTACTGGCAACTATTCGCCGGTCTGGGCTGGACCAGCATTCACTGGCTGCACAAGATCCACCAGCCGACGCTGGTGCTGGCCGGCGATGACGATCCACTGATCCCGTTGGTCAACATGCGCATGCTCGCCTGGCGCATTCCCAACGCGCAGTTGCACATCATCGATGACGGTCACCTGTTCCTGATTACCCGCGCCGAAGCCGTGGCGCCGATCATCATGAAATTCCTCGAGGAGGAACGTCAGCGCGCGGTGATGCACCCGCACCCGACACCGCTGGGCGGCTGACCGCAGCGGCAGGCTTTATGCAGTGCTTTATACACAGTGCGTGGCAGGACGCCGCGCAGGCAGCAACCCGCAACAGCGACTATGGTGTTCTGGTTCGGTGAGTTTGTTTTTGGCCTGAAGACGAAGGAGTGTTGATACATGCGCGAAAAACCAGCAAAGGGCGTTGTACCCAGCTCCGCCGTGTTCATCAATGCACAAAGTGCGATCGCCGGGCTGCGAGGCCGAGACCTGATCTCGACCCTGCGCAGTGTGGCCGCCCATGGCTTGCGCAACCCGATCCACAGTGCGAAGCACGCGTTGAAACTCGGCGGCCAATTGGGCCGCGTGCTGCTGGGCGAAACCCTGCACCCGACCAATCCACAGGACAGCCGCTTCGCCGACCCGGCATGGAGCCTGAATCCGTTTTACCGGCGCAGTCTGCAGGCGTATCTGGCTTGGCAGAAACAGGTCAAAAGCTGGATCGACGAGAGCAACATGAGCCCGGACGATCGCGCGCGCGCGCAGTTTGCCTTCACCCTGCTCAACGACGCAGTAGCACCGTCCAATACATTGCTCAACCCGCTGGCGATCAAGGAGTTGTTCAACTCCGGCGGCCACAGTCTGGTGCGCGGCCTCAGTCATCTGTTTGATGATTTGCTGCACAACGACGGCCTGCCTCGACAGGTCACCAAGCAAGCATTCGAAGTCGGCAAAACCGTCGCCACCACCACCGGTTCAGTGGTGTTTCGCAACGAGATGCTGGAGCTGATCCAGTATCGACCGATGAGCGAAAAACAGTACGCCAAGCCACTGCTGGTAGTACCGCCGCAAATCAACAAGTACTACATTTTTGACCTCAGTCCGCAAAACAGCTTCGTCCAATACGCCCTGAAAAACGGCTTGCAAACCTTCATGATCAGTTGGCGCAACCCCGATGTGCGCCACCGCGAATGGGGCCTTTCGACTTACGTTGAAGCGGTGGAAGAAGCGATGAACGTGTGCCGGGCGATCACCGGCGCCCGCGAGATCAATCTGATGGGCGCCTGCGCCGGCGGGCTGACCATCGCCGCTCTGCAAGGGCATTTGCAAGCCAAACGGCAACTGCGGCGGGTCTCCAGCGCGACCTATCTGGTCAGCCTGCTCGACAGCCAGATCGAAACCCCGGCCACGCTATTTGCCGACGAGCAAACCCTTGAAGCCGCCAAACGCCGTTCCTATCAGAAGGGCGTGCTGGAGGGTCGCGACATGTCCAAGGTTTTCGCCTGGATGCGCCCCAACGATTTGATCTGGAGCTACTTCGTCAACAACTACCTGTTGGGCAAAGAGCCGCCAGCCTTCGACATTCTTTACTGGAACAACGACAACACACGCCTGCCCGCCGCGTTTCACGGCGACCTGCTGGACTTCTTCAAGCACAACCCGCTGACCCACCCCGGTGGTCTTGAGGTCTGCGGTACGCCGATCGATCTGCAGAAAGTCACTGTCGACAGTTTCAGCGTCGCCGGCATGAACGACCACATCACCCCATGGGATGCGGTGTATCGCTCAACCTTGCTGTTGGGGGGTGATCGACGTTTTGTGCTGTCCAACAGCGGCCATGTACAGAGCATTCTCAACCCACCGACCAACCCGAAAGCCGCCTACATCGATAACGGCAAGATGAGCAGCGATCCGCGCGCCTGGTACTACGACGGCAAACACGTCGACGGCAGTTGGTGGCCCCAGTGGCTGGAATGGATTCAGCAACGCTCCGGCGCCCAGCACGAAACCCAGATGACCCTCGGCAACCCGAACTATCCACCGATGGAGGCAGCACCCGGCACTTACGTGCATGTGCGCTGACGCTTAACCGACTTTTTCTAAGAAGACTGGATGAAAACCCGCGACCGGATTCTCGAATGTGCTCTGCAACTGTTCAACGAAAAGGGCGAGCCGAACGTTTCCACCATGGAAGTTGCCAATGAAATGGGGATCAGCCCCGGCAACCTCTACTACCACTTCCACGGCAAGGAGCCACTGATTCTCGGACTGTTCGAACGTTTCCAGAATGAACTGGCGCCGCTGCTGGATCCGCCGCCGGAGGTGGAGTTGGCGCCGGAGGATTACTGGCTGTTCTTGCATCTGATCGTTGAGCGACTGGCGCAGTATCGGTTCCTGTTTCAGGACCTGTCGAACCTGGCCGGACGCCTGCCGAAACTGGCGAAGGGGATTCGTCATTTGCTCAATGCCTTGAAACGCACACTGGCATCGTTGCTGGCGCGGTTGAAGGCGGCAGGGCAGTTGGTCAGCGATACGCAGGCGCTGGGGCAATTGGTGGAGCAGATCACCATGACACTGCTGTTTTCACTGGACTATCAGCGAATTCTTGATCGCGAAGGTGAGGTCAGATTGGTTGTTTACCAGATCATGATGCTGGTGGCGCCGCACTTGCTGCCGCCGGTGAAGGTGGCGACGGAGCGGATGGCGCTGCAATACCTGGAAGATCACGATTGATCGCAAACACCAAGAACCCTGTGGGAGCGGACTTGCTCGCGAAGAGGCCAGTACATCCGCTACATCTTGTGTGACAGGAATGCCGCCTTCGCGAGCAAGCCCACACAGGGGTTCGCAGTGGTCTTGAGATTATCTACACAAACAAAAACGCCCGACCTTCGCAGGCCGGGCGTTTTCTTGCTTCCTGAAAAATCAGGACTGACTGGTTGGCGTCGACGGGGTCGATGCAACCGTCGGGGTTGCCGCCGGAGTCGGTGCAGCGGCGGAGTTCGACGTGCTCACCGGGGTTGCCGAAGTGGCAGGCTTGGCCGCTGGAGCGGCCGGTTTCGGCGCAGCGGCTTTCGGTGCGGCCGGTTTTTTCACTGCCGGTTTCTTCGCCGCAGCCGGTTTGGCCGCTGGCTTGGCAGCAGGTTTGGCGGCTGCGGTTTTCGCTGCTGGCTTGGCGGCAGGTTTAGCTGCTGGTTTGGCCGCAGCTTTTGCAGCAGGCTTGGCAGCGGCTTTGGCAGCAACCGGTTTGGTCGCAGGTTTTGCAGCCGCTTTAGCCAGTGGCTTGGCCGCGGTTTTCGCTGCTGGTTTGGCCGCCGCCGTTTTGGCTGCTGGCTTGGCTGCAGCGGTTTTCGCCGCTACCGGGCGAGCTTTCTCCCCGGTAAGTTTTTCGATCTGCTTGGTCAAGGTTTCCACCTTGCTGTGCAGCGCTTTCACTTCATTGCGGCTCGGAACACCCAGGCGCGAAATCGCGCTGTTCAGGCGCTTGTCGAAAGCCCCTTCCAGCTCGTCCCACTTGCCCAGTGCGCGATCTTTAACGCCACTGATGCGCGACTTGGCCGAAGAAGCAGAATCCTTGGCGGCATCGACCTTTTTGCCAACCACAGACTTGGTGAGCTTCTCGGCTTTCTCGCCGTCTTTGACCAATGTATCGAAGAGTTTGCTGCCGTCAGTGTCGATCTTCGAGTACACGCCTAAACCAGCCAGCCAGATTTTGCGGGAGTAGTCTTCGACTTTCCCAATCCACGAGCTGCCTTCTTTATCGGTGTTCTTTTTACCAGCCATCCCGTTCTCCTTAAGATTTACGCGCGACGCGTTCGAGCAATGCCGTCAGCTCATCGAGCTTAGCAGAGAGTGTCTCAACGTCATGTTTAGACGGAATGCCGATACGATTCAAGGCGCTTGCAACACGGGAGTCGAACGCCTTCTCGACCTTGTCGAGTTGAACTTCGACGCGACCTTTGAAAGAGCTGACCTCACCCTTGACTTCATCGATCTCGGTGTTGGCTGCTTCGAGTTTTTCGGTGACGGCTTTTTTGCCTTTCTTTTCAACCGTTTGACCAGCCTTGATCAACTCTTGAAAGTAGTCGCTGCCCTCTTGGCCGACCTTGGCATAGGCACCCAGGCCTGCCAGCCAGATCTTGCGGGCATAGGATTTCACGTCGCTCAGAGCAGAAGTCGAAGCGTCGATTTTTTTCTTCAAAATTACTTTGGCCATGGTGCACCTCACGCGCAGAAGGTTTGAGGAACTGCCCGCGAAAGTGTCGGGCTCAGGCACAAAGTAGGCAGAAAAATTAGAAACGGCACCCTAACAACTGACATAAACAGCAGGAGCACCACGAAACAAATGTGGGAGCGCGCTTGCTCGCGAAAGCCTCTTATCAGTCAACAGACTCATCAACTGACAGACCGCTTTCGCGAGCAAGCCCCCACCGGGGGATTTCATTTCAGGCAGAAATCAAACCAGCGCTTTGTCCAGCGCCTTCTCGATCTCGGCTTTGATCATGCCACTCATGGCCGACATCATCAGACCCAGCTCCACGTCGACCCTGATCGAATCGTCGGCGACATGCACCGCACCTTTAACGCCCGAACGCTTGAGGTTCAAGGTGTCGCCCGACCATTGCGGCTCCAGGCCATATTGATCGGACAGTTTCTGCGCCAGCTTGTCGGCCTTCTCGCGGGCCGCTTCCTTACCCAGGTTGTGGGCACGCTCAACACTAATACGGGCCATTGAATGACTCCTGCTTTATGAATGCTTGTCGGTAAATCTTGACCGCATCTGCGGCAAATCGTCCCGAAGGTTGCCCATCTTACCTTTAGCCATTCCAAGACAAAGCATGGCTTGGGGATTAGAATGTCGCGCATTCTCTTTTGGTGACAGCGATATGACTGATCAGCGCAAAGGCAGCGATGCCGAACCCACCACTCACTTCGGCTTCAAAAACGTTCCGGAAAGCCAGAAAGCGGAAAAAGTCGCTGAGGTGTTCCACTCCGTAGCCGCCAAGTACGACTTGATGAACGACCTTCTGTCGGGCGGCATGCACCGTCTGTGGAAACGTTTCGCGATCGAATTGTCGGGCGTGCGCAGCGGTAATCGCGTGCTGGACATCGCCGGCGGCACTGGCGACCTGACCAAAAAATTCTCCCATCTGGTCGGCCCGACCGGCCAGGTTGTGCTGGCTGACATCAACGAATCCATGCTCAAGGTCGGCCGTGACCGCCTGCTGGATCTGGGTGTGGCCGGCAACGTCGAATTCGTTCAGGCGGACGCTGAAAAACTGCCGTTCCCCGACAACCATTTCGACTGCGTGACCATCGCTTTCGGCCTGCGCAACGTGACGCATAAAGAAGACGCCCTGCGCTCGATGCTGCGCGTGCTCAAGCCCGGCGGCCGTCTGCTGGTGCTGGAATTCTCCAAGCCGACCAACGCGCTGATGTCCAAAGCCTACGACGCCTACTCGTTCGCTTTCATGCCACTGATGGGCAAGCTGATCACCAACGATTCGGAGAGCTATCGCTACCTGGCCGAGTCGATCCGCATGCACCCGAATCAGGAAACCCTGAAATCGATGATGGTCGACGCCGGTTTCGACCGCGTGACCTATCACAACATGACCTCGGGCATCGTCGCCCTGCACCGCGGCATCAAGCCCTGATGCTGCTCACCGGGCTGCTGGCCAGCGTCGAACTCGGCCTGAACCGGGTGCTGCGTCTCGACAGCACGGCGCTGCCGCGGCTGGCGCATTTGACTGGCAAAGTGATTGCCGTCGATTGCCGCAGCCCGGCGCTGCAACTGTTCATCCTGCCGAGTGATGAAGGTCTGATGCTGGCCTCCCACTGGGAAACCGGCGTCGATTGCACCTTGCGCGCTCCGGCTTCAAGCCTGGTGAAACTGGCCCTGAGCAAAGACAAGACCGCGGTGCTGCATGCCCCGCAAGTCGAGCTCGATGGCGACAGCGGTGTGCTGCTGGAACTGGCCGGTGTGTTGCAGGATCTCGAGCTGGACTGGGAGTACGAACTCTCGCGCTGGCTCGGCCCGGTCGCCACACAACTGGTCGGTGGACATCTGCGCAGCCGCGCACGCTGGTATCAACAAGGATTTGCCAGTCTCAACCAGAACCTCGCCGAATACCTCGCCGAAGAATCACGCACCCTCGTCGGGCAGCGCGAAGCCGAAGCGCGGTTCAGCGAACTGGACCGGATCAAACTTGATCTGGAACGTCTCGAGGCGCGTTTCGAGCGCCTTTCCCGATCCCTCGACCCAAGCGATAACGCATGAAGCTGCTTGCCGTCCGCCGTCTGTTGCGCATCCAGCGCGTCGTGATCCGCTACCGCCTCGATGACCTGCTGTTCGATCTGCCGCTGCCCTGGTTCCTCCTGGCGCTGCGCTTTGTGCTGCCGTGGCGCTGGTTTGCGCGCAAGCCGCTGGATCTGAGCCGGGGTGCGCGTTTACGCCTGGCATTGCAGGATCTGGGGCCGATTTTCATCAAGTTCGGGCAGATTCTCTCGACCCGTCGCGACCTGCTGCCGGAAGACATCGCCGATGAACTGATGCTGCTGCAGGATCGCGTGCCGCCATTCGATTCGCAGGTTTCAATCAAGCTGATCGAAGAGCAACTGGGCAGAAAGATCGACGAAGTCTTCAGCCGCTTCGACGTCAAACCACTGGCCTCGGCCTCGGTCGCACAGGTACATGCCGCGCAACTGAAAACCGGCGAAGAAGTGGTGGTCAAAGTCATCCGCCCGGGCCTGAAGCGGGTGATCGCGCAGGATCTGGCATGGCTGTTCATCCTCGCCCGCGCCGCCGAAAAAGTATCGGCGGATGCCCGTCTGCTGCACCCGGTGGACGTGGTTCAGGATTACGAAAAAACCATCTACGACGAACTCGATCTGCTGCGCGAGGCGGCCAACGCCAGCCAGTTGAAGCGCAACTTCGAAGGCTCGCCGTTGCTCTACGTGCCGCAAGTCTATTGGGACTGGTGCCGGCCGAAAGTGCTGGTGATGGAGCGTATCTACGGAATTCAGGTGACGGATTTGGCGACCCTCGCCGACCAGCGCACCGACATGAAAATGCTCGCCGAACGCGGCGTGGAGATCTTCTTCACCCAAGTATTCCGCGACAGTTTCTTCCACGCCGACATGCACCCGGGCAACATCTTCGTCAGCACGGTCAACCCGTGGAGCCCGCAGTACATCGCGATCGACTGCGGCATCGTCGGCAGCCTGACCCCCGAGGATCAGGATTACCTGGCACGCAACCTGTTCGCCTTCTTCAAGCGTGACTACCGCCGCGTGGCGCAACTGCACATTGATTCGGGCTGGGTGCCGGCAGAAACCAAACTCAACGAATTCGAAGCGGCGATCCGTACCGTGTGCGAGCCGATCTTCGAAAAACCATTAAAAGATATTTCATTTGGCCAGGTGCTGATGCGCCTGTTCCAGACGGCGCGGCGCTTCAACATGGAAGTGCAGCCGCAGTTGGTGCTGCTGCAAAAGACGTTATTGAACATCGAAGGCCTCGGCCGTCAGCTGTACCCGGATCTGGATCTGTGGAACACCGCGCAGCCGTTCCTAGAACGCTGGATGCGCGAGCGCGTCAGCCCGAAAACCTTGATCGGCAACGTGCAGAGCCAGTTCGAACAGTTGCCGCACCTGGCCAATATGGCCCGCGACCTGCTCGAACGCATGTCCCAGCCACATGCCAACGACCCACCGCCACCGTGGCACAAACGCAAGGACGACTGGTTCCTGCGCCTGCTTGGCAGTGCCCATCTGGCGGGCGGTACGGTCCTCGCCGCCGGTGGCCCACTGAACGAGCTGGGGCATTGGCCTGCGGGGATCATGGTGGCTGTCGGCTTGTATCTGGTCGTTCGCCGATAGCCAGTTCCATGATCGGCTGGCACACTGTTTCAACGCCTGAACCCGACTATTAGAAGTGCGGGTTCGCTGTCGGAGTCGAAGATGAAAAACTGGCTGGACGAGATCAAGTGGGACGCTGATGGCCTGGTGCCGGCGATTGCCCAGGATCACAAGACCGGACGCGTGCTGATGATGGCCTGGATGAACCGCGAAGCGCTGGAACTGACAGCCGCGGAAAACCGTGCCATCTACTGGTCACGTTCCCGTGGCAAGCTGTGGCGCAAGGGCGAAGAGTCCGGCCACGTACAGACCCTGCATGAAATGCGTCTGGACTGTGACGCCGACGTGATCATCCTGATGGTTGAACAGATCGGCGATATTGCTTGCCATACCGGCCGTCAAAGCTGCTTTTACCGTGTCTTCGAAAACGGCGACTGGAAAACAGTCGACCCGGTACTCAAAGACCCGCACGCCATCTATTGCGCAGGACACAAACATGAGTGACACCCTGACCCGTCTGGCCGAAGTGCTCGAAGAGCGCAAAGGCGCCGCTGCCGACAGCTCGTATGTGGCTAGTCTGTATCACAAGGGTCTGAACAAGATTCTGGAGAAAGTCGGCGAAGAGTCGGTCGAAACCATTATTGCCGCCAAGGACGCCGCCATCAGCGGTGATTGCAGCGACGTGATTTACGAGACCGCCGACCTGTGGTTCCACAGCATGGTCATGCTCGCCCAACTGGGGCAGCATCCGCAGGCTGTGCTCGATGAACTGGATCGTCGCTTCGGTCTGTCCGGACACGTCGAGAAAGCCTCGCGTCCGTCCGCCTGAACAACTTTGAGAGAGGAACTGCAACATGGGCATTTTTGACTGGAAACACTGGATCGTCATTCTGGTAGTCGTGGTGCTGGTGTTCGGCACCAAGAAACTGAAAAACCTCGGCACCGACGTGGGTGAGTCGATCAAGGGCTTTCGCAAAGCCATGAACGACGACGAGAAGCCAGCCGCCGATCCAACCGTGACGCCTGCGCAACCGGTGCCACCAGTGCAGCCGCAAGCCACCGCTCAGACCAATGCGCCGCACACCATCGACGTGCAGGCACAGAAAGTTGAAGAGCCGATCCGCAAAGACGTGTGAGCACTGACTAATGTTTGGTATCAGCTTCACTGAACTGCTGCTCGTCGGCCTCGTTGCCCTGCTGGTGCTGGGCCCCGAGCGACTGCCGGGCGCTGCACGCACCGCCGGCCTGTGGGTCGGGCGACTGAAGCGCAGCTTCAACGCGATCAAACAGGAAGTTGAACGTGAAATCGGCGCTGACGAAATCCGTCGGCAACTGCACAACGAGCACATTCTGTCGCTGGAGCAGGAGGCGCGGAAGATCTTCACGCCGGTTCAGCAGGAACCGACACCGGTTGAACATGTGGGCGAGCAGACGATTCACAGCCCTGCCGCAGTCGCTCCGCTGACACCTGCACCCGTTGCCACACAGGCAGAAACGGTGCCCGCTGCAGCAGAAACCTCGGTTGAACACGTTGCTCCAGCCGCCGCGCCCGTAGCGCTGGCCCCTCACGACCCCACATTGCCGCCGCGAGCCCCATGAGCGATCTTCCCGAAAACGACCAGCACATGCCGCTGGTTTCGCACCTCACCGAGTTGCGCACCCGTCTGCTGCGTTGCGTGGCGGCGATCTTCATCATCTTCGCCGGGTTGTTCGCGTTCACCCAGCAGATCTACACCTTCGTCTCGACGCCGCTGCGCCAGTACCTGCCGGTGGGCGCGACGATGATTGCCACCGACGTGTCGTCGCCGTTCCTGACGCCGTTGAAGCTGACGATGATGGTTTCGCTATTCCTCGCGATTCCGGTGATTCTGCATCAGATCTGGGGCTTCATCGCGCCAGGCCTGTACAAGCATGAGAAGCGCATTGCCGTACCGCTGCTGGTTTCCAGCATCCTGCTGTTCTACACCGGCATGGCCTTCGCCTATTACTTCGTGTTCCCGCTGATTTTCAAATTCTTCGCCGCCGCCACCCCGGCCGGCGTGGAAATGATGACCGACATCGCCAGCTATCTCGATTTCGTCATGACGCTGTTCTTCGCCTTCGGCGTGGCGTTCGAAATCCCGGTGGCCGTGGTGCTGCTGGTGTGGATCGGCGTGGTCGACGTCAAATACCTGAAGAAGATCCGCCCGTACGTGATCATCGGCTGCTTCGTGGTCGGCATGATCCTCACCCCGCCGGACATTTTCTCCCAGACCCTGCTGGCCGTGCCGATGTGGATGCTATTTGAAATCGGCATTCTGTTCGGCAGCCTGGTCAGCAAGCGCGAACGCCCGGAAGAAGCAGCCGACGATCACAACGACCCGCCGCCAGCGACCCAGGCATGAACCTGCTGCTGCTCGAAGAGGCCGATTTCATTGCGCCCGACCGTGTGGTGCTGCGTGATCGTCGCCTGACCCATATGCAGGAAGTTCACCGCTCGGAAGTCGGTGACAGCCTGCGGGTCGGGCGTATAGACGGGTTGATGGGTTCGGCCGAGTTGTTGCGCCTGGAAGCGGGTGAAGCTGAGTTGCGCGTCACCCTCGACCAACCGCCACCGGCCAAGCTGCCACTGACATTGGTGCTGGCCCTGCCCCGCCCGAAAATGCTCCGTCGGGTGTTCCAGACCGTGGCGACCATGGGCGTGTCGAAAGTGATTCTGGTCAACAGCTACCGCGTCGAAAAGAGCTTCTGGCAGACGCCGTTTCTTGAACCGCAAGCGATCCGCGAACAATTGATCCTCGGCCTCGAACAGGCCCGGGATACCGTCCTGCCGCACATCATCATCGAGAAACGCTTCAAACCATTTGTCGAAGACCGTCTGCCAGCCATCACCAACGGCACTCTCGGCCTGGTCGGCCATCCCGGCAACTACCCGCCGTGCCCACGCGCACTCAACGAACCGGTGACCCTGGCGATCGGTCCCGAAGGTGGCTGGATCCCTTACGAAATCGATCTGCTGGCCAAATCCGGCCTGCAACCAGTGCAACTGGGTGAGCGCATTTTGCGGGTTGAAACCGCCGTGACCGCCCTGCTCGCCCGCCTGTTCTAAATTCGCCACATCCCCTGTGGCGGACAAATGGCGTTACAGATTGCCATCACCCAGCCGATACAGTTCCCATAAGTCCAATGAGTGGTCTGAGGGAGTCGTCGCATGTACCGTTGGTTAGCCGAGAGTCTTGGAAACGTCAGCGTCAAACGCAAGCTGGGAATCGGTTTCGGCCTGGTGCTGTTGCTGACGCTGTTGATCACTTTCACCGGCTGGACCGGCATGAGCGGCATCATCAGCCGTGGCGACAAGCTTGGTTTCATCTCCGGCCTAAACGAGCTGACCAAGGATCTGCGCCTGGCGCGCCTGGACTATGAAGCCCGTCGTGGCGAACAAGGTCCCGGCACAGTCAACGAACTGCTTGGCAAACTCGACAGCGGCCTGCAAACCGCTCGCACCCTGATCGAGCAACCCTCCGATGCGGCAATGGTCGATCAGCAACTGGCCGCCGTCGCCGAATACAAACGCGCCTTTGCCGACATGACCCAGGCCACCGTTCAGCGCGAAGACGCCCGCAGCAAGCTTGGCGCCAATGCCGACAACGCCGTGGCGAAGATTTCGGAAGTTGAAAAATCCATGCTGCAGGGCGACAGCGTCGCCCAATTCAACAGCGTGATCGAACTGAGCAAACTGCTGCAGCAGGCGCGCTATCAGGTGCGCGGCTACACCTACAGCGGCAAGGCCGATGCTGAGCAGCCGGCGCTGGACGCCATCGACAATGCGCTGAAAAATCTCGAGAGCCTGCCATCGAAGCTGCCGGAGCAGCACATCGCCAACCTGCAGCAGGCCACTGACTCAATCAAGGCCTATCGCGCAGCGGTCGCCCAGTTCCGCGACTCCCAGATCAACACCGCCAAGGCCAAGGCAATCATGTCGGCTCAGGGCGACATCCTCCTCGACGTGAGCAAAAAACTCACCGAATCCCAGACCATCGTGCGCGACACCGATGCCGCACACGCCAAGAACATGCTGATCATCGCCACCCTGCTGGCGGTAGCTTTCGGCCTGCTGGCTGCGTGGGCGATCACCCGACAGATCATCATTCCGTTGAATCAGACCCTGCAGGTCGCCGAACGCGTGGCGGCCGGCGATCTGACCCACAACCTCGTCTCGCTGCGTCGCGATGAACTGGGCCAATTGCAACGCTCGATGCAGAGCATGACCCAAGGCCTGCGCGAGTTGATCGGTGGCATCAGCGAAGGCGTCACCCAGATCGCCAGCGCTGCCGAAGAACTGTCGGCCGTGACCGAGCAGACCAGCGCCGGGGTCAACAATCAGAAGATCGAGACCGACCAGGTCGCCACCGCCATGAACGAAATGGCCGCCACCGTGCAGGAAGTCGCGCGCAACGCCGAAGAGGCTTCCGAAGCCGCCGTTGCCGCCGACCAGCAGGCCCGCGAAGGCGATAAGGTGGTGGGTGAGGCGATCACCCAGATCGAACGCCTGGCCGTTGAAGTGGGCCACTCCACCGAAGCCATGGGCGAACTTAAACGCGAAAGCGACAAGATCGGCAGCGTGCTCGACGTGATCAAATCCGTGGCCCAGCAAACCAACCTGCTGGCGCTCAACGCGGCAATCGAAGCGGCGCGTGCGGGCGAGGCCGGCCGTGGCTTCGCGGTGGTTGCTGACGAAGTGCGCAGCCTTGCCCAGCGCACGCAGAAGTCCACCGAAGAGATCGAAGAACTGATCGTAGGCCTGCAAAACGGCACCCAGCAAGTGGCGACGATCATGGACAACAGCCGCAGCCTGACTGACAGCAGCGTGGAGCTGACCCGCCGCGCCGGTGGCTCACTGGAAAGCATCACCCGCACCGTATCGGCGATTCAGGCGATGAACCAGCAGATCGCGGCAGCAGCCGAGCAGCAGAGCGCCGTGGCCGAAGAGATCAACCGTAGCGTGCTGAACGTGCGTGATGTGTCGGATCAGACCTCGGCGGCGAGTGAAGAGACAGCAGCGTCCAGCGTTGAACTGGCGCGGTTGGGCACGCATTTGCAGATGCTGGTGGGCCGATTCAAGGTTTGAGGTCACTGATCTGCCTCGGCTCGCTTCGGGCCGAGGTAATGTTATCGATAGCAAGCCGGCCCACAGGTGAATGAGTCGACCACAACGGTTGTGTTCGACTCATTCGCTGTGGCTTACCTAGGCTGTGGGACTTTTCAGTGCCATAAAAAACCCCGCTTTCGCGGGGTTTTCTCATCAGGCCGGCTGAGCCTGAAGACTCACCGGTCGCAGCGGCAGCAGCGGGGCGTGCGGATCGGCTTTCACCGATGCGCGCCAGGCATTGAGCCACTCGGCGTGACCGTCGGCCCAGACCTGCTCATGCAGACGCGCCAAAGCGACCGGATCGCTCAGCAGTTGCAGGCGATCATGGTTACTCAGCGCCGCCGGGCCAACCTTCAGTGCGTGACGCACACGCTCCTGACGCAGCCACTCGATCGGCTCGGCCTGGCCGTGACGGGCCGTCGCCAGCGAGCACGCCAGAGCGTTCTGCTGCGGGTCGACCACGGCGCGGACAAAGCCGTCGTTCAGTGCGTGCCAGCGGTTTTCGTGGGTGTACTGATCGGTGGCCAGCAGCGCCTGTGGCGGATTGTATTCCTCAGGGATGAGGAACAGGCTCTCGTCACGGGACTTCAAGCCCAGACCCACACGACTGGAAATCACCGACACCGGGATCGACAGCATCAGCGAACCGACGATAGGCACCAGCCACCACAGGAAGCTTGGGTTCAGCCAGATCACCAACAGCGCCCAGCAGAAACCCAGCAGCGTTTGCGGCCCGTGGCGCTTGACCGCCTCGCTCCATGGCGTGGAGTCGTCGTCACGCTGTGGCGAGTTCCAGGTGGCGGCCCAGCCCAGGAACGCGGCCAGAACAAAACGGGTGTGGAAAATCATCCGCACCGGCGCCAGCAGCATGGAGAACAGCATTTCCAGCAGCATCGACAGCGTCACCTTGAACTTGCCGCCGAACTCTTTCGCGCCCTTGGCCCAGATCAGGATGATGCTCAACAACTTCGGCAGGAACAGCAGCACGATGGTGGTCGAGAACAACGCGATTGCCTTTTCCGGGTGCCATTGCGGCCACAGCGGATAGAGCTGACGCGGTTCAAGGAAGTACTGAGGTTCCATCAGCGTGTTCACCGCCAGCAGCGCGGTCGACAGCACCAGGAAGAAGAACCACAACGGTGCCGACAGGTACGACATCACGCCCGTCAGGAACACCGCACGGTGCACCGGGTGCATGCCCTTGACCAGGAACAGTCGGAAGTTCATCAGGTTGCCGTGGCACCAGCGACGGTCACGTTTGAGTTCGTCGAGCAGGTTGGGCGGTAACTCTTCGTAGCTGCCCGGCAGGTCGTAGGCAATCCACACGCCCCAGCCGGCACGACGCATCAGCGCCGCTTCAACGAAGTCGTGAGACAGGATTGCCCCAGAGAACGCACCTTTGCCCGGCAACGGCGCCAAGGCGCAGTGGTCGATGAACGGCTTCATGCGGATGATCGCGTTGTGACCCCAGTAATGGGATTCACCCAACTGCCAGAAGTGCAGACCGGCAGTGAACAACGGGCCATACACGCGGGTCGCGAACTGCTGCATGCGCGCATACAGGGTGTCCATGCCCGACGCACGAGGCGCGGTCTGGATAATCCCGGCGTCCGGCGTGGCTTCCATCAAGCGCACCAGACTGGTCAGGCACTCGCCGCTCATGACCGAGTCGGCGTCGAGCACGACCATGTACTTGTAGTCACCGCCCCAGCGACGGCAGAAGTCGTCGAGGTTGCCGCTCTTGCGTTTCACACGACGGCGACGGCGGCGATAGAAGATCTTGCCGAAGCCTTTGGCTTCGCGGCAGACGTCCAGCCAGGCTTGTTGCTCGGCCACGCAGATGTCGGTGTCGTTACTGTCACTGAGCACGAAGAAGTCGAAACGATCCAGATCACCGGTGGCGGCAACCGATTCGAAGGTGGCGCGCAGACCGGCAAATACCCGGGGCACGTCTTCGTTGCAGATCGGCATCACCAGCGCGGTACGGGCGTCTTTGGCAATCGGCTCGTTGCCGGCGCTTTTGCCGGAGATGCGGTATTTATCGTGACCGGTGAGCAACTCGAGGAAGCCCATCAACGCGGTCCAGAAACCGGCCGACACCCAGCAGAACAGAATCCCGAACAGAATCAGGATGCTGGTTTGCAGCGCATACGGCAGCACTTGCGTGGCGGTTTGCAGCAGCGGCTGGTGCAGGACTTCGTCGAGGTCGACGAACGACCAGCCCTGGTACGGCATGATGCCTTTCATGTACCAGCCGGCGACGATGGTCTGGCCGAGCATCAGCAGCAACAGAATGTAGCGACGGATCGAACCGACGGTGCGCCAGCGCGCGGCCGGCAGCACGTTTTCGTCTTTGGGCGGTTGCGGCGGGTTGGTGCGGCCGGTCAGGCGGCGCCAGCCACGCACCAGAACATTGGTACGCCAAGGCTCCGGCACGACTTTGGTGCGACGAATCGGCGGCGTGGCCTTGAGACTGACCCGGCCGCTGGCGTCGAGCACCAGCATTTGCGCATCTTCCAGCGCTTCGGCCGTGCTCAGGGTCAGGCGCTTGCCGACCGAAGCCTGGGCGGCTTCGGTCGGCGCGCCGAACGTCGAGGACGATAGGCGTTCATGCAGCTCGCTGAACGACTGGCAGCCCGCGAGTTCCGCGCGCTGCTCGTCGGTCATCGGCAGATGCGCCAGATACTCGGACAGAGTCTCTGGCTGTACTTGAGAGTTACTCATCGGCAGGCAACTGATAGCTCCAGGTCTCGGTCAGGACTTCTTCAGTCGGTGCCGATTCCGGTGTGGCTGGGGCCGCGTCCGCAGCGGCTGGCTGCTTGGCGTCTTTGTTGGCCTTGTCCTTGGCCTCTGCGTCTGGCTTGGCATCTGCCTGTTTGGCCTCGGCTGCCTTGGCTTCCTTGTCGGCTTTCGCTTGTTGCTTGGCGGCAATCTTGTCGGCCTTGGCAACGGACGAGTTAGACGTCGGCACCGCAGACTTGGCCAGATCAGCGGTTACCACTGGCTGCACCAGTGCGGCACGCATCTCGGTCGACTTGCTCGCATCCTTGATTTTCATCCGCAGGGTCAAGCGCCAGCCCTTGGTTTCAGGGTTGTAGCGCACGCTGTTTTCAACCAGTTCGGCGTTGTCACCGACGCTGACCTGGCTGCGAACGTCAGCGTCCGGGGCCAGCGCCGCCAGCGATGGACCTTCAAAGTCGACCAGGTAGGCAACGCTGCCATCGGGCTGACGGATCAGGTTCGATTGCTTGACGTCACCGGTCGAACGCAGCGTCTGCGCAACCCAGGCGCTGTCCGGCGCGTGAATCGCGGCTTCATCCATGGTCCAGTGCATGCGGTAGGCGAAGTCCAGCGGCTGACCCGGCTCCGGCATTTTTTCCGGGCTCCAGAACGCAACGATGTTGTCGTTGGTTTCGTCGGCGGTCGGAATCTCTACCAGATCAACGGTGCCCTTGCCCCAGTCGCCCTTCGGCTCGATCCAGGCGCTTGGGCGCTTGTCGTAGCGGTCGTCGAGGTCTTCGTAGTGGCTGAAGTCACGGCCACGTTGCAGCAGACCGAAACCGCGCAGGTTGTCGACGCTGAAATTGCTCACGGCCAGGTGTTTAGGGTTGTTCAGCGGACGCCAGATCCACTCGCCGTTACCGGCATGGATCGACAGACCGCTGGAGTCGTGCAGTTCACGGCGGTAGTTGAGGACTTTGGACGGCTGGTTCGCGCCGAACAGGAACATGCTGGTCAACGGGGCGATGCCCAGTTTGCCGACCTTGTCACGCAGGAACATCTGCGCCTTGACGTCGACAATGGTGTCGCTGCCCGGACGCAGGATCAGACGATAGGCACCGGTGGCACGCGGCGAATCCAGCAGGGCGTAGATCACCAGATGCTTGTCAGCCGGCTTCGGCTGTTCAATCCAGAACTCGCGAAAACGCGGAAACTCTTCGCCCGACGGCAACGCGGTATCGATGGCCAGGCCACGAGCCGAAAGACCGTAGGTGTGACCCTTGCCGACGACGCGGAAGTAGCTCGCGCCCAGCATGGTCATGATTTCGTCTTGCTTGTCGGCCTTGTTGATCGGGTACAGCACACGGAAACCGGCATAACCCAGTTTATCGGTGGCCTTAGGATCGAATTTCAGATCGCCGAAATCGAAACGCGAAGGGTCGTATTTGATCTCTTCGACGGTGTTAGCCGTTATTTCGTTGATTTTCACCGGTGTATCGAAGTGCATACCCTGGTGATAGAAGGACAGTTTGAACGGGGTCTTCTGATCAGCCCACTCAGCCTTTTCGGTGAGGAAGCGGATTTTCTGATAGTCCGCGAATTTCATGTCGCGGAATTCGTTCGGCAGGTTGCTGCGGGGGGCTTCGAACTTCTGTCCGGCCAGCTCTTTAGCCTTGGCCGATACATCGTCAAGATTGAACGCCCAAAGCTGACCGGCGCTGAGCAGGCACAGGAGCGCGGAGCCCGCTACCAAAGCACTTCGAACGCGTTTGGCAGACAATTTTGCTGCATTACAGGGACTAACAATCACGAGCAACCCTCGCCGAAAACAGATCAAAAAACCAACGGCCAGCTATCTATATGCCAGGTTGGCGAGCATTGTTCCGACTCCGCTGGGGCAAAATGATTCCCCAATCGGATCCAGACAAGTCTCTACCTAAGTCAAAAATGGACCAACGAACGCTGATCCCCATAGCGCGCGATTATCTAGTAGCCCGCATGACAACGCATCAGGGGTAACAAAGTATTTATCGCGAAAACACCCTAAAAACAGTCGAAATTTCCTAAAGAAGGTGTTTCAGGTGCTTTTAGGTCTGTAACAAAAAGGTAACCGGGCCATCGTTGACCAAATGCACCTGCATATCAGCGCCGAATCTACCTGATGCCACAGTGCCATGCACCTGTTTCGCTTTGCTTAATAGATAGTCGAACAATTCCTCGCCCAGAGCCGGTGGCGCCGCCGTTGAAAAGCTCGGCCGCAACCCGCTTTTGGTGTCGGCGGCCAGGGTGAACTGAGAGACCAGCAGCAACCCGCCACCCACGTCCGCCAAGGACAAATTCATCTTGCCCTCGGCGTCACTGAATACCCGATAGTTAAGCAGCTTATGCAGAAGTTTGTCGGCGCTGACACGCGTGTCGTCTGGTTCGATCGCCACCAGGACCAGCAACCCCTGATCGACCGCACCCACTACCTCGCCCGCCACCTCTACTCGAGCGCCACGCACTCGCTGTAACAGGCCCTTCATGCTTCTTCGGGCGACAGGTCGAGCAGGCGCTGCGCCATTTGACCGGCGGCACGCACCAGCGCGTCGGTGATGCCCGGTTCGGACGCGGCATGACCGGCGTCGCGAATCACCTGCAACTCGCTGTTCGGCCACGCCTGATGCAGTTCCCAGGCGTTATCCAGTGGGCAGATCACATCGTAACGACCGTGAATGATCACGCCCGGCAAGTGAGCAATCTTGCCCATGTCGCGAATCAGTTGGTTCGGTTCGAGGAAAGCATTGTTGGTGAAGTAGTGGCACTCGATGCGCGCAATCGACAAGGCGCGTTGCGGTTCGCAGAAGCGATCGACCACCAGCGGGTTCGGCCGCAGGGTCGCGGTGCGCCCTTCCCAGGTCGACCAGGCTTTGGCCGCGTGCATCTGGGCGATCTGGTCGTTACCCGTGAGGCGTTTGTGGAAGGCGCTGAGCAGATCATCGCGCTCGTCCAGCGGAATCGGCGCGATGTAGTCCTGCCAGTAATCGGGGAACAGGCGGCTGGCGCCAGCCTGATAGAACCACTCGATTTCCTGCGGGCGGCAGAGAAAGATCCCGCGCAGGATCAAGCCATGCACGCGCTCCGGGTGAGTTTGTGCATAGGCCAGCGCCAGGGTCGAACCCCACGAACCACCGAACAGCACCCATTTTTCGATGCCCAGGTGCTGGCGGATGCGCTCAAGGTCGGCGACCAGTTCCCAAGTGGTGTTGTTTTCCAGGCTGGCGTGCGGGGTGGAGCGTCCGCAACCGCGCTGGTCGAAAGTGACGATGCGGTACAGGTTCGGATCGAAATAGCGTCGGCTCTGAGCGTCGCAACCGGCGCCAGGGCCGCCGTGGATGAACACGACCGGCAAGCCTTGCGGTGAACCGCTCTCGTCGACATACAACGTATGCGTGTCATCGACAGCCAGATCGTGCCGGGCGTAAGGTTTGATCTGCGGGAACAAAGTCTGCATTGCGCGCTCCGTAAGGGGTCGAGGTCATCCCTGGGGGGACTTCTATTATTCTGCCGTTGGGCATCATAAACCCGATTTACGTCAATAAGCATGCCTGTGCACTACCGCGATTTTTCTGCTGCATATAAAACATGTGGGAGCGGGCTTGCTCGCGAAGAGGCCGTATCAGTCGACATCAATATTGACTGTTCCGACGCCTTCGCGAGCAAGCCCGCTCTCACAGGGGATGGTGTTGTTACTTGAGAGCGTGTTTCTGGCCCCAGGCAATAAAGTGCTGCAGCAGCGCCTTGAGGACCACCCGCGTCGGCTCGGCCAAGTCGGCGCGATAGCGGAACGGCTCGAACTCTTCCATGTAGGTGCACTGGCACAGTTCCAGTTGCACGGCGTGGATGTTCTCGGCCGGGTTGCCGTAATGGCGGGTGATGTGGCCGCCCTTGAAGCGTCCGTTCAGGACGTGGCTGTACTCGCCGTGGCGAGCGCAGATCGCTTCCAGTTCCGTGGCCAGTTGCCGATCACAACTGGCGCCATTGAAGGTGCCGAGGTTGAAGTCCGGCAGTTTGCCGTCGAACAGGTGCGGGATGATCGAGCGGATCGAATGCGCGTCGAACAGCAACGCGTAACCGAACTCGGCCTTCAGCCGCGCCAGTTCTTCCTGCAAGGTGCGGTGGTACGGCGTCCAGATCTGCTCCAGGTAAGTCGCGCGCTCTTCTTTCGAAGGCTCCTGGCCTTCCTTGAACAACGGGATGCCATCGAACAAAGTCGCGGGATACAGCCCGGTGGTGGCGCCGGCGTACAGCGGTTTGTCGTCGGACGGCCGGTTCAGGTCGATGACGAAACGCGAGTACTCGGCCGCCAGGGTGCTGGCGCCGAGTTCTTCGGCGAAGTCATAGAGCTGCGGAATGTGCCAGTCAGTGTCCGGCAGGCTTTGCGCATCCGGGATCAGGCCAGCCTCGACCGCAGGCGTCAGGCGCAGACCGGCGTGAGGCATGCTGATCAACAGCGGCACACGACCTTGTTTGAAATTCAGAACCTTATCCACAACCGTTCTCCTACAGACTTGATTCGACGCCGTGACGCACGACGCGTTTGTCCAGATCACCACCGAGCCAATAGGCCAGATCCGCCGGACGATCAATGTGCCAGGCGACGAAATCCGCGACCTTGCCGACTTCCAGCGAACCGTGGGTGTCAGCCATGCCCAGCGCTTGCGCGGCATGAATCGTCGCGCCGGCCAGCGCTTCTTCCGGTGTCATGCGAAAACAGGTGCAGGCCATGTTGAGCATCAGGCGCAACGACAGCGCTGGCGAAGTGCCGGGGTTGAGGTCGCTGGCGATGGCGATCTTCACCTTGTGCTTGCGCAGGGCTTCCATCGGCGGCAGTTGGGTTTCACGCAGGAAGTAGAACGCGCCCGGCAGCAGCACCGCGACCGTGTCGGATTCGGCCATGGCGATGGCGTCGGCTTCGTCCATGAACTCCAGATGATCGGCCGACAACGCGTGGTAGCACGCCGCCAGGCTGGAGCCGTGCAGCGAGGACAATTGCTCGGCGTGCAGCTTCACCGGCAGACCCAGTTTGTGGGCAGCGATGAACACGCGTTCAACCTGTTCCGGCGAGAACGCCAGGTATTCGCAAAACGCATCCACGGCATCAACCAAACCTTCGGCGGCCAACGCTGGCAGCATCTGGGTGCAGACCAGATCGATGTAATCGTCAGCGCGATCCTTGTATTCCGGCGGTAGCGCATGTGCGGCCAGACAGGTGCTGCGCACGCTGATCGGCAGTTCGGCAGCCAGACGCCGAATCACGCGCAGGATCTTGCGCTCATTGGCCAGATCGAGGCCGTAGCCAGATTTCATCTCGACCGTGGTCACGCCGTCACGCATCAGGCTTTTCAAGCGTTTGGCGGCACTGGCGAACAATTCGTCTTCGCTCGCTTCGCGCGTCGCACGCACGGTGCTGGCGATGCCGCCGCCGGCCGCGGCGATCTCGGCGTAGCTAACGCCTTGCAGGCGTTTTTCGAACTCGCCGCTGCGGTTGCCACCGAACACCGTGTGGGTGTGGCAGTCGATCAGGCCGGGGGTGACCCACGCGCCTTGCAAGTCATTGACCGCCGGGTATTCGCCGGATGGCAATTGATTGCGC
The DNA here is from genome assembly GCF_019733355.1 of Pseudomonas baetica. Lineage (GTDB taxonomy): Bacteria > Pseudomonadota > Gammaproteobacteria > Pseudomonadales > Pseudomonadaceae > Aquipseudomonas > Aquipseudomonas baetica_A. Next base: position 172,548 of record NZ_JAIHLQ010000013.1, read on the forward strand.
GGGCCGATCCACTCGATGTGCGCACCGGACGTCACGATGGCCGCATCCTCGATGATCGAGTAGACGCCTTGCGCCATGGTTGCGACGTGGCAGTGTTGCCAGAGGGTTTTCATCCCAAGTCCTCGTCTTGTTCAAAATCGATTCGCGAGCAAGCCCGCTCCCACATTTGGAATGCGTTCCCCTGTGGGAGCGGGCT
>NZ_JAIHLQ010000140.1 GCF_019733355.1 Pseudomonas baetica
CCGGGCGATTTCGCCTCCCGGGCACCTTAAATTTATCCGCAAGGAGAGCACCCCATGGCAACACCAGCGTACATGTCGGTTACCGGCGAAAAACAAGGCCTGATCACTGCCGGCGCCTTCACTGCCGACTCCGTTGGCAACACCTACCAGGAAGGTCACGAAGACCAGGTCATGGTTCAGGCGTTCAGCCACGACGTGATCATCCCGCGTGACCCGCAATCCGGTCAGCCAACCGGTCAGCGCGTTCACAAGCCAGTTGTGATCACCAAGGTCTACGACAAGGCTTCGCCTCTGCTGCAAGCTGCTCTGACCTCCGGCGAGCGCATGAGCGAAATCGTTATCCAGTGGTTCCGTACTTCGGCTCAAGGTACCCAAGAGCACTACTACACCACCAAACTGGAAGACGCGATCATCGTCGCCATCAACAACAAAATGCACAACTGCCAGGA
>NZ_JAIHLQ010000141.1 GCF_019733355.1 Pseudomonas baetica
ACCAGAAGTAGCTAGTCTAACCTTCGGGAGGACGGTTACCACGGTGTGATTCATGACTGGGGTGAAGTCGTAACAAGGTAGCCGTAGGGGAACCTGCGGCTGGATCACCTCCTTAATCGACGACATCAGCTGCTCCATAAGTTCCCACACGAATTGCTTGATTCATTGAAGAAGACGAGAAGTTTCTCTGTATGTATTAAGAGCTACTTTTTATGTGAAAGCTTAGAAATGAGCATTCCATCGACGTGATGATGAATGTTGATTTCTAGTCTTTGATTAGATCGTTCTTTAAAAATTTGGGTATGTGATAGAAAGATAGACTGGATAGCACTTTCACTGGTGTTTATTCAGGCTAAGGTAAAATTTGTGAGTTCTCTTAATTGAGAAATTCGAATTTTCGGCGAATGTCGTCTTCACAGTATAACCAGATTGCTTGGGGT
>NZ_JAIHLQ010000142.1 GCF_019733355.1 Pseudomonas baetica
ACTGCTGCGCTCGCTGTTGAGTTCGGCGCGGTCCCAATTGAACTCGCATTTAATGCGGCCGAATTCATCACAATGCGTTTCTTCATGGGCCGGCCCTGTAACGCGGGCGGTCTGGCTGACCAGTGGGCGGCGAAGCGCGGGCAGTGGCGGGCGAAAAACGACTTCGGCGGGAATCACACGGAAGGTGTTGCGATAGCCTTGGGTGAAGCCATCCGCGGCTTTGGTGTCGCTGGTGACTGACTCTTCAAGCACTTGGGGCTGGCGGCCGGTGTGCGACACGCTGAGCAACAACCACAGGTCGTTGCAGCTTTTGCGCGGGTGCTCAGTCAGTTCGAAGAGATGGCCACAGCGCAGATGTGCCTGATCGCTTTGACCATCACCCAATTCATAGTCGCTGCGATGGCGCTCCAGCGCCTGCCGGGCCAATTGCTTGCCGGA
>NZ_JAIHLQ010000143.1 GCF_019733355.1 Pseudomonas baetica
CCTGACTCGGTGAGGATGGCATCGGGCAGCTCGTTGTCCTTGGCCAGGCGGGTGACGGTGGCCAACTGCTCGTCCAGCAGCTGCAAACGCTCTTCCAGGTACTGGTCGCTGTTCGGGTTGATCGCCAGGGGCAGGGCCTGCTCGCGCTTGAGTGCGGCGAACTTCTCGGCCGGCAGCAGGTAGTCGTCGAAGTCGCGGAACTGCCGCGAGCCCTTGACCCAGATGTCGCCGGAGCGCAGGGCGTTCTTCAGCTCGGACAGGGCGCAGATTTCGTAGAATTTCCGGTCGAGGCCTTCCGGGGTGATCACCAGCGGCTTCCAGCGCGGCTTGATGAAGGCCGTGGGTGCATCGGCCGGCACCTTGCGCAGGTTGTCGGCGTTCATCTCACGCAGGGTCTGCACGGCTGCCAGCACGCCTTGCGCGGCCGGC
>NZ_JAIHLQ010000144.1 GCF_019733355.1 Pseudomonas baetica
ACGCGGGGTTTCGGGTGTTCGAGGGCCGGGCGGTAGAACACGTCCCACGGGGTGGCGAGGAAGGTGTTGCGGTAGCCCTGGTGGAAGTCGTCTTTGTTGTCGGTGGTGTCGCTGGTCACGCCTTCTTCGAGGACTTGCGGCTGTTTGCCTTCGTGGACGATTTCGGTGAGCAGCCACAGGTCATTCCACTCGGTGCGCGGGTGGTCGGACATTTCCATGAAGTGGCCGCTGACCAGTGTGGTCTGGTCGCCGCGACCTTCAGCCTGGCGGTAGTCGGCGCGATGGCGTTCGAGGGCGCGTTGGCTGAGGAATTTACCGCGCGCGCGGTCGATGAAGCGGCCGGGGTAGTCGTAGTCTTCGAGATCCGGTTCGGCGTCTTTGCTATCGAGAGCGCCTTCAGGTTTGTAGGCCGCTT
>NZ_JAIHLQ010000145.1 GCF_019733355.1 Pseudomonas baetica
TCGTGGCGGTTTACAAACGACGCATGCAAATTGAGGAAGGTTTCAGAGATGTGAAAAGTGAGCACTTGGGATTGGGTCTGAATCTACATCGCAGCCATTGCCTGCATCGTATTGAAATACTGCTGTTGATTGCCGCTCTCGCCAATTACCTGCTCTTTTTAACGGGGCTTCAGGCTCGCCAAAGTAACTTGGAGCGGCGATATCAAAGCAACAGTCTCAGAGAACGACGAGTGCTTTCATTGTGGCGGCTTGGCCTGGAATACTGGCGTAGGTGCATAGAGTTCGGAGGCAGCGGAGACTGGGAAAAATTGGAGAAAGCTCTGCGCGATGAGGTGCATCATCAGGCGCAGAGCCTGGAGTAGATTTGTGGGGATCCCTCAGAGTCTGTCCCCGTTTTACTAGCAGTGAGCATTGG
>NZ_JAIHLQ010000146.1 GCF_019733355.1 Pseudomonas baetica
ACAAGATTCCGGACTGGTCGCCGACAGACCGGTGGTCAAACGTTTTGGTTTGCGCCTGGCTACCCGCACCAGCCGTACCACGCGGCGCGATTACGACTTCGTCAAACCGAAAATCGAGCTGGAAAGCGATGCCAAAAGCAGCGCTCAGCCGGACCTGGAAGATTACGATTACCCGGGCCGATTCGTTGACCGTGACCGCGGCAAACATTTGTCTAATCGCGCGCTGGAACGTCATCGCAGCGACTATCGACTGGCCGAAGGTAGCAGCGACCAGCCGATTCTGGTCAGCGGACATTTTCTTGCCCTGACCGACCACGCCAACCCGACGTGGAACGACCTGTGGCTGCTCACTGAAATCCTCCACGAAGGCAAGCAGCCGCAAGTGCTGGAAGAGTCGGTGACCAGCGACACCAC
>NZ_JAIHLQ010000147.1 GCF_019733355.1 Pseudomonas baetica
GCGCGCTTGTTGGCCTCGTAGAAGCCGGATCGACTAACCCCCAACAAACGGCACACATACGCCACCGAATAAGCCTTCTGTTGCAGCTGCCGAACCAAGCGGTACGTTACTTCAGCTCGCGGGCAAAGAAGGCGGTGGCTTTTTTTAATACATCGTTATCCATCTTGAGCTGACGGTTTTCTTGCTCCAACTGGCGAATACGCTGTTGCTCAGAGGTCAGCGGCTTGCCGATCCCGGCTTGCCCCAACTTCTCGGCCTCATACTGTTGTACCCAGCGTCGAACGGCCGTATCACCAATATCAAGATCACGACAAACCTGTGAAACACTCAGGCCCTGGTCCTTGATCATCTTTACAACTTCCAGCTTGAAGCTGTCGTCGAATACTTTGCGTTTGTCGGTCATGGAGA
>NZ_JAIHLQ010000148.1 GCF_019733355.1 Pseudomonas baetica
TACGACCCGGTCGGCAATATCACCCGCATTGAAGACCACGCCTTCCAGCCGGTGTGGTTTGCCAACCAGCTCATCGAGGGTCACCGTGATTTCTGCTACGACTCGCTGTACCGACTGACCTGCGCCACCGGCTATGACGACGGCCCGCTCTCGGACATTCCCGGCCTGCCGCAACCGACCGACCCGAACAACCGCCTCAACTACACCCAGACCTATGAGTACGACCCCGGTGGAAACCTGATCAAGTTGTGCCACGTACGGGCCGGAGCCAATCACACCGTCCAGATGTGTATCGACTCGACCAGCAACCGCGGCGTGCGCTGGAAACCGGGCGACCCGCCCCCTGACTTCGACAAGCTGTTCGACCGCCACGGCAATCTGCAGACGCTGGCTACCGGGGACATGC
>NZ_JAIHLQ010000149.1 GCF_019733355.1 Pseudomonas baetica
TGCCCGGATCGCGACTATTGCGTGCAGTACGACGAAACCGACCTGCATTTCGTCCAGCGTCTGTGCGAAGAGGAAGGCATTCACTACCACTTCCAGCACAGCGAAAAAGCCCACCTGCTGGTGTTCGGCGACGACCAGACCGTGTTCCCGAAACTCGGGCAGCCGACCGCTTACGTGCAGGGCAGCGGCATGGTCGCCGACGAACCGGTGATCAAAGGCTTCAAGCTGCGCCTGGAAACCCGCACCCGCCGCGTCACCCGCCGCGATTACGACTTCGAAAAACCGCGCCTGCAAATGGAAGCGGCCTACAAACCTGAAGGCGCTCTCGATAGCAAAGACGCCGAACCGGATCTCGAAGACTACGACTACCCCGGCCGCTTCATCGACCGCGCGCGCGG
>NZ_JAIHLQ010000014.1 GCF_019733355.1 Pseudomonas baetica
GCGGCCCCGCTCGCCGGGGGCCGCAGCACAGGAGTTCCCCATGCTTATTCAACGCATTTTCGCCTCGGTGCTGTTGCTGGCCTGCGTCGGCCTGGCACTGATGGCCTGGCCGTATCAGGCAGCCTTTTCTTACGAACCGGTTGGCCCTCGCGCCTTTCCCCTGTTGATGCTCGGTCTGATGGGCCTGGCCTTGCTGTACATGGTGTTTCGTCCGGCACCGATCAAAAGCAAAGATGACGAGCCGCCGCTGGATCGTGAAACCCTGACCAAGATCGGTATTTGCGTGATTCTGCTGCTGGTCTTCGCCGGCACCTTCGAACCCCTTGGTTTCGTCATCGCCAGCATCCTGACGGGGATACCGATGGCGCGCCTGTACGGCGGCCGCTGGCTACCAAGCATCGTGATCATCAGCCTGATGGCCGTCGGTCTTTACCTGCTGTTCGACCGCGTGATGGACGTTCCGCTGCCCCTCGGCCTGCTCGACGTTCTGGAGAACTGATATGGATACTCTTGGCTATTTGGGTCAGGGTTTTGGCGTCGCGCTAACCCCTTACAACCTGGTCACCGCGCTCTGCGGCACCTTGATCGGCACTGTCGTCGGCCTGCTGCCGGGTCTGGGCCCGATCAACGGCGTGGCCTTGCTGATCCCGATTGCATTCGCCCTCGGCCTGCCGCCGGAATCGGCATTGATTCTGCTGGCGGCGGTTTATCTGGGCTGCGAATACGGCGGGCGAATCAGTTCGATCCTGCTGAACATTCCTGGCGAAGCCTCCACCGTAATGACCACCCTCGACGGCTACCCGATGGCCCGCAAGGGTCTGGCTGGCGTGGCGTTGTCGCTGTCGGCGTGGAGTTCATTCATCGGCGCGTTCATCGCCACTTGCGGCATGGTGCTGTTCGCCCCGCTGTTGGCGAAATGGGCGATTGCCTTTGGTCCAGCGGAATACTTCGTGTTGATGGTCTTCGCGATAGTCTGTCTCGGCGGCATGGCCGGTGATCGACCGCTGAAAACCTTTATTGCGGCACTGATCGGTCTGTTCCTGTCGACCGTCGGCATCGACGCCAACAGCGGCGTGTATCGCTTCACCGGTGACAACATTCACCTGACCGACGGCATTCAGTTCGTCGTGCTGGTGCTGGGCCTGTTCTCCATCAGCGAAATCCTCCTGCTGCTGGAAAAAACCCACCACGGCCAGGAAGCGGTAAAAGCCACCGGCCGCATGATGTTCAACTTCAAGGAAGCGGCGTCGGTGTTCACGGTGAACCTGCGTTGCGGCGTACTGGGTTTCATCATGGGCGTATTGCCGGGGGCCGGTGCGACGCTTGCCAGCGCCGTGGCCTACATGACCGAGAAACGTCTTGCCGGCGCCACTGGCAAATTTGGTGAGGGCGATGTCCGTGGCCTCGCAGCCCCGGAAACCGCCATCGGCGGCGCCGCCTGCGGTGCACTGGTGCCGATGCTGACCCTCGGTGTTCCAGGCTCAGGTACCACCGCGGTGATGATCGGCGCGCTGTCGCTGTACAACATCACGCCGGGCCCACTGCTGTTTCAGCAACAACCGGACATCGTCTGGGGCCTGATCGCCTCGTTGTTCATCGCCAACCTCATGCTGGTGGTTCTCAACATCCCGATGATCCGCATCTTCACCCGCATCCTCGCCGTGCCGAACTGGGCACTGGTGCCGGTCATCGCCATCATCACCGGGATCGGCGTTTACGCGGTGCATGCCACCACGTTCGACCTGTTCCTGATGATCGGTATTGGTATCTTCGGCTACATCCTGCGCAAACTGGACTTCCCGTTGTCGCCGTTGCTACTGGGCTTCATCCTCGGCGAACTGATGGAGCAGAACCTGCGCCGCGCCCTGTCGATCTCCAACGGCGCGTTGGAAATCCTCTGGTCGAGCCCGATCACCCTCGGTTGCTGGGTGCTGACGGGGATCATGCTCTTGATGCCAATCATCCGTATCTGGCGCAAACGTTCCGCTGCCCGTCGCGCCATTGCCGGTGTCTGATCGGTCGCTCAAGACCTGGTGGGGAACGCCGCTGGTCGGTCTGCTTGGCGGTTATATCGCCAGCCAGATCGGCTGGCCACTGCCGTGGATGGTCGGCTCGTTGTTGGCGATTATCCTCGTGCGCTGCCTCACCCCTTGGCAATTGAGCGAAATCCCTGGCGGGCGCAAATGCGGCCAGTGGATTGTGGGGATCGGCATAGGCCTGCACTTCACCCCGGTGGTGATGGAACAGGTGCTGAGTCATTTCGGTTTGATCTTCTTCGGGGCGCTGGTCACCAGTGTGTCGGCGGTGGTCGGTGTGTGGCTGATGCGCCGTACCGGCGAAGATCGAGCTACCGCGTTTTTTTCCAGCATGCCCGGCGGCTCGGGTGAGATGGTCAACCTCGGCGCACGCAACGGCGCGATGCTCAGCCATGTCGCGGCGGGGCAGAGTTTGCGTGTGTTGGTGGTGGTGTTGTGTGTGCCGGCGGCGTTCAAGTATTTGCTCGGCGATGGCACGCCTATTTCCCACGCGGGCAGCGTCGACTGGCGCTGGCTGGCGCTTCTGTTTCCGGCAGGCGCCCTGCTCGCCTGGGTCTGGGAGCGACTGCGTCAACCCAATCCTTGGTTGTTCGGGCCGCTGTTGGTGAGCGCGTCGATCAGCATTGGCTGGGACTTGCACATCGGTCTGCCCGATGGCGGCAGTCAGATTGGCCAGTGGCTGATCGGCAGCGGTTTGGGCTGCCACTTCAACCGGCAATTCTTCCGGCGGGCGCCATCGTTCATGGGCCGCACGTTGATCGGCACGGTGTTGACCATGTTGATCGCAACATTGGCGGCGCTGGGCTTGAGCACACTGACCCATCTGGATCTACGTTCGCTGACCCTGGGCATGATGCCTGGCGGTATCGCTGAAATGAGTCTGACGGCGCAGACCCTGCAACTGTCGGTGCCGCTGGTGACGGCGATGCAGGTGATGCGGCTGTTGTTTGTGCTGTTTCTGGCGGAGCCGTTGTTCAAGTACTGGAACCGCAATCCCGAGTAACACTGACAGACCGAGTTGCCTTCTTCGCGAGCAAGCTCGCGAAGGGGCCAACCCGGTCAACCCATCAAACAGGCGGCAGGCGCCACTCAATCGGCGTTTCGCCATTCTGCTCAAGAAACTTGTTGGTGCGGCTGAAGTGCCCGCAACCCAAAAAGCCGCGATAAGCCGACAACGGTGACGGATGCACCGACGTCAGCACCAGATGCTTGGTCGCATCAATCAGCTTCTGCTTGCTCTGCGCATGGGCGCCCCACAGCATGAACACCAGGTGCGGCTGCTGCTCGCTGACCAACTCAATGATTCGATCAGTGAAAAACTGCCAGCCCTTGTCCTTGTGCGCGTTGGCGGTGGCGCGCTCCACCGTCATGGTGGTGTTAAGCATCAACACGCCTTGATCGGCCCAGCTCTGCAAATAGCCATGGTTGGGGATGTCGATGTTCAGGTCGCGCTTCAACTCTTTATAAATGTTGACCAGCGACGGCGGCGCCGGCACGCCCGGTTGCACCGAGAAGCACAGGCCATGGGCCTGGCCCGGGCCGTGATACGGGTCCTGGCCGAGGATCACCACTTTGACTTTATCCAGCGGCGTCGAATTCAGCGCGTTGAAAATCAGCGGCCCCGGCGGATAGATTTCCTTGCCGGCCGCCCGCTCCTGCTGCAGGAAGTTACGCAACTCTGCCATGTAAGGCTGGTCGAATTCGGCACGCAGTGCCTCCTTCCAGCTCGGTTCGAGTTTGATACGGTCGTCAGCAGTCATGGTCATACCCGGCAAAAACAATGGGGCGAACCCTAGGAAAGCCGACCACGCTTGTCAATTGATCTGACGCAGATCCGGCACTTTCCCACACAGCGATCATACTGAACGCTCAAATTCCCGATCGAGGTCACGATGAATCTGCACTTCGAAGAACTCACCGGCACCGACGGCGCCCGCATCGGTATCGCCAGCCTGGATGCTGAAAAATCGCTGAACGCGTTGTCCCTGCCAATGATCAACGCCTTGAGCGACAAACTGAACGTTTGGGCCAAGGATCCGCAAATCGTCTGCGTACTGCTGCGCGGTAACGGCGCCAAGGCTTTCTGCGCCGGCGGTGAAGTGCGCAGCCTGGTGGAAGCCTGTCGCGCCCATCCCGGCGAAGTGCCGCCACTGGCCGCGCAGTTTTTCAGCGCGGAATACCGTTTGGATTACAGCCTGCACACCTACCCCAAACCGCTGATCTGTTGGGGCCACGGCTACGTGCTGGGCGGCGGCATGGGCTTGTTGCAAGGCGCGAGCACGCGGATCGTCACCCCGAGCAGCCGCTTGGCGATGCCGGAGATCACCATTGGTCTGTATCCGGATGTGGGTGCCAGTTGGTTTCTCTCAAGGCTGCCGGGCAAGCTCGGTTTGTTTCTCGGCCTGACCGGCGCGCACCTGAACGGGCGCGATGCGATTGATCTGGGCTTGGCCGACCGTTTTATGCTCGACGAACAACAACCGGAACTGATCGAAGGCCTGCTGCAATTGAACTGGCAGGAACAGACCGACATGCAACTCAACAGCCTGCTCAAAGCCTTGCAGCAGGAAGCCGTGGCGCAAATGCCAGAGGCGCAGTGGCTGCCGCGTCGTCAGCAAATCGACGATCTGCTCGACGTCAGCGACGTCACCTGTGCGTGGAAAGCCATCAGCCTGCAACGCGACAACAGCGACCCGTTACTCGCCCGCGCTGCCAAGACTCTGAGCGAAGGCTCGCCGGTGACCGCTCATCTGGTCTGGGAACAGATCATCCGCGCCCGTTATATGTCACTCGCCGAAGTCTTTCAGATGGAATACACCCTGAGCCTCAATTGCTGCCGGCATCCTGAGTTCAGTGAAGGGGTCCGTGCGCGGCTGATCGACAAGGATCAGAAGCCGCACTGGCATTGGCCGGACGTTAGCAGCGTGCCGGATGCGGTGGTCGAGGCGCACTTTCACAAGGTTTGGGAGGGGCGACATCCGTTGGCGGATCTGACGCCGTATTGAAGATTGATTGCCCGCGATGGTTGCTTCTCGGAACCTGTCGCGGGCACGCTCAAACGGCCGTTATTTCAACTCGTAAAACTTGATAATTTCCATCGTTGCCTGCATTGCTTCGCCGTCGTTCTTTTTCAAAATATCTTCTGCGTCCCGCAGCGGTGGAAAAGGATGTAGAAACTCAGCGAGTTGGGCCGCTGAATAATCTTGAGTCGATTTCTCTTCTTTTTTGACCCTGATGAAACTGATAGCAGCATCTCCCCCTAGAAAATGATTGGACACCCGGATTTTTGGCGACATACCGTAATTCACAACAATTACAAGATCATCCCTTTCACGGTGAAACTTCAATTGTCCAATGGGCAGATCCATCTCGGAAAAATCGATTCCATCAATCCCGCCCCCCGTGTTATCAATCAAGTCTCTTCCGAGGCCATCATATATATAAACGTCATTGCCAGCGCCACCGGACAATGTGTCATGACCAGGACCACCCAGCAGCACATCATCGCCAACGCTACCAGAGAGCACGTCATTTCCCTGCATGCCTCTGATTTCACCTGCCCCGCTTAAAGTGTCATTACCGCAACCACCTACAAGCGGCAGGGGTTTACCCTCTCGAATGGATCTGGCACCCGTCGTACCTTCAACAAGTGCACCCATGTGATAAGTATCCGGGGCAGGACCTAATTGACTCGACACTAAAAGTTCTTTCAGGCTGACGCTGGATCCATCAGCGAACTTTATAGTTTCAATGCCGTAACCCTCGAAATCCCCCGCACGGGGTAGAACAATGCGAACTTTCTGACCAGTTCCCCATTTTATATCGAGTGTCGAATACAGCATTTTTGCCCGCGGCAGATGGCGATGGGCATCGCGTGGAGGATCGGGGGCCAACTCGACATTTACTGTTTCAATCAACGTTGCCCCCCAACTTAATTGCAGCTTATCCCGCCTCGCCGCAGCGGGGAGAATGACAGTATCTTGATCCACTGACCCAAACTCGTCTCTCCATCCGGAAACACCGACTTCCGGGCGATGAAAAACTGGACTCAGCACATCCGCGATAATGGTCGTTGCACCAGCATGCGCTTGCACCATGTAAGTATCGGCGCCGTTCTCGCCGTAAAGCCAATCAACCCCTGAACCACTGATTAAATAGTCGGCACCTTCGGAGCCGAGCAACGTATCGTTACCTGCTCCAGCCGATAAAATAGCGCCCGGTAATCTGTCATTCACCGAACCATAATCAAGTGGAGCAAGCGAATAAACAACTACCAGGTCATCACCTTTACCGCCATGAAACGTATTTCCTACTTCGAGATTTACTCGTCCCCCTTTATCGTCACCTTGAACAATCTTGTGCTTGATAGTTTCGGTCTTTACATTCCAGCGAAATTCTTTACGGACAGTTTCGCCAGTGCCGAAGCTTCCTGCTGGATAGATGAACCATCCTTCAATGGCGCCTGAGTCTTTTCTATCTTCTACGACCACATCCCCCGCTTTAAACGAAAATCCGCTACCTGAACCAGATCGATAATACTGAGGTTGATGGAGCGATGGGGGTGCCGTTCCTTCTGCCTTTACATCCTTGAAATTGGACTGGGATGTAGAACTTGTCTGCCTATCACTGTACACAGCACTGCCAGAGACAGATTTCATCCACTTCGGCGTATCTGACAGGGATCCGTTTTCGACACTTTCATTGATCAAGTCGATATAGGTGGTGTAGCCCGCATCGGTGGTTACTATCTGGTTTCTGACCCAGATTCCTTGGTCACTCAACGTAAAACCTGTCGCCTTTCTACTTGCCGAACGCTTCCCTTGAATGTCTGCCAGAAACATTTCCGTCTCTTCAATGCCAGTACCCACATCCAACTCGTCTCCGTCGCTGGAAACACCAATGGTTGGCCGAGCCGGAATACCCGCTAAATCTCTGGATTCAGTCGTGTTTTCTATCTTTCCTTTGTCCACCGCCTCTATTTCCGGCGGATCGATCACAGCCATCGGAGCAATCGTTTTCTTGACGACATCCTGATAACTCAGGGCCACACCATCAATAAAACTGAAAGTCGAGGTATGCCACGCCTGATGATTTTTTATCAGGACGGCGTCACCCGATCCATTCGAGAGGCGCAATACCGCGCTCATTTCAATATCAAGAATTTGCGCTTTCAGATTCTCTGCAGAAAATCCGGCTCCAAACTTCATGACATTATTGCCACCCGCGTCGACTATGACATCGAGCCCATCGCCGGCTCCGAAATGGTAAATATCATCTCCGCCCAGCGCTTCCATATAATCGTTGCCGGCCCCGCCCTCAAACACATTGTTTCCTGAATCACCGCGCAGATAGTCCACACCCTCCCCGCCAGATAGCGTGTCGTCTCCGCCGCCGCCAAGTAACGTATCGTTGCCTGAGCCACCGTCCAGATAATCTGCGCCATGCTCGGCCTCAGGAGTTTGCTCGTAGTCGCCAGACAGCAAGTCGTCGTCAGCACCACCGTAAAGCGTATCGGCGCCTAAACCACCCCAAAGGGTGTCGTTTCCCGCATCACCTCGAACATAGTCATCGTTGGTTCCGCCGTACTGCAGGTTTGGCTCGTCGCCATCCAAAGCATCGGCACCCGCCCCCCCTATCAATGTATCGCAGCCACCTAGCCCACGGAGCGTGTCGTCCCCAGGACCGCCATCGAGCAGATCATCACCGTGATAACGAATCGGGTGGTGAGGGTAATCGCCAACCAACTCATCGTTACCTGCGCCACCGAAAAGCAAATCACCTGCTCCGCCGCCCCAAAGGGTGTCGTCGCCCAAGCCTCCCTCTAAAACATCACGTCCGAAGAAATGCGCGGCGTCACCGGCAATACCGTCCAATACGTCGTCGTCACCACGCAAGACATCATTGCCGGGGCCGCCGTACAACATGTCACTACCGCCGTTGCCCGCGAGAGAGTCGTCGCCATCGCCACCCTCCAAAAGATCGTTGCCATGGTGCTTGCTATGCAGACCGCCCCCCCAATCAAGGTTGTCTCCGAGCAATGTGTCGTTGCCACTGCCGCCGACCAGCGTGTCGTTGCCCCCGTCGCCGCGCAACTGATCATCTTCAGTGCCGCCATCGAGTAGATCATCGCCCCAACCGCCGCTAAGAACATCTCGCCCGCCTTGCCCATAAAGCATGTCGTCGCCTCCTTCCAAGGCATCGGCCACGGATGATTTGTCGAAGGTGGTGCGCATGCTGATGACGCCTTGGGCCAGTACAACTTCATGCCGCTCGTATTTCCAGCCTTGCTCCAGTAGCCCGGTCGTATCGTCGCCGTGCAAGAGGTCATCACCCGCTCCCCCCACTAACGTATCTCGACCGTTGCCACCGAGCATGACATCCCGTGAGACAGTTCCGACCAGCAGATCATCGCCCAGCCCGCCGTCTAACCAATCACCACGGTTTACTTTTCCTTTAGCGCTATCAGCCAGGGCTTTTTCCAGGGTTGTTTGCTTGTCACCAAATAAACGGTCATTTCCAGCCTTGCCGAACAGTCGATCAGATCCGCCCAGACCAAGGATGAGATCATCTTCGGCTGATCCGTAAAGTAAGTCGGCTTTGTTCCGTTGCTTAACTTTGGGCAATAGCACCGCGTTGCCCAATTCATCGTAAGCAGGTTGATGGCCGGGGATACTGGGGTCGGCGTCTTTTGCTTTCCAATCGCCCTGAATAACCAGGTCGGGCGCAGACATGGGCTGACGTTGATAATCGGGGAGCTGGACGCCCAGCATGCCTGGTTTGTAGCGCTTGATGACGATGAGATCGTCCAGGCCGTACTTAATGTTAAGCGTGCTATCAACGGTTTCTTCGATGAGCGTTAGCGTTATAGATCGATCTTCCGTAAACCACGTATTACTTAGAGGAGCACTGCGCGTGAGGGCTGGAACAGGAAGACCGTTTATCAACAATTGGCCCTCAACATCCGCATCGAAAATCTCATCGATGCCGTCTCCGTTAGCGAACTCGTACCGATCATTACCCTTGCCACCCGCAAGATAATCGTTACCTTTGCCCCCCACCAAAACATCATCCCCGGTCATGCCGTACAGCGTGTCGCTCCCATCGCCACCCCTTAACGAGTCGTTGCCTCGACCACCTTCAATGACATCATTACCAGCGAGTCCGTCGATCGAATCATTTCCTGCACCGCCATACAGGTGATCGGCATTTGGCGCACCACTGAAAGCTCTCCCGCCGTCATCACCAAACATGACCAGCGGATTGGATACGCCAATCGTCATCGGCGTCTGTTTGCCCGAGGCGATATCGGTATAGGAAAATTTCTGCAGTGTGTTTTCTCCGAACGAGGCATGGGTTCTGGAAATCAAACGGGCCAACATCTCTGCGCGGTCCGAGAGCCACTGCTCGGTAATGTCGCCCTCACCGGTACTCGGGTCATAAAGCTCCAGCCCACGGCCGGGAAAACCGTCGTCTCGCTCTATGACTATTTCACTCAGCTGTTTAAGCGAATTGCGTAATGCCTGACCGACTGGCGTTTTCTGCCCAGCTTGTTTTGCCCACGAACTTGCGCTGCCATATTCGCCAATGGTTCGGGTGACGATGCTTTGGGACTGAGCGGGTGAAAACGCTGAGAAAAACTCATAGGCATCAGACGCAAATGTTTCATCTGTGGTGGGACCCGCCGTAGAGTCTCCGTCGTATGTGCGCCGGAACATGTCAAAAAAATCATGGGTGCCATAGCGCAATATCAGATTAACGGTCGGTGAAATTGGCGTGCCTTTGACAACGTATTGGATGATTGGGTTATAGCTTCCGCTGGCAACTGCAATATTGATTTGTTCAGGTAGTACAGAAAACAAACTCTCAACTGCATTCACGCCGAAATTTTTAATTGCTGCCCGAAGGCCGACACTGTATGAGTCTATGGCGAATAAAATATTCTTGAAATCATCGAGTCGATTGACTTCGGCCAGTTCATGCCTTCCTTTGATTTCGGAGCCAGGGTCTCCAGCAGAAATCAACCTCCAGGTTTCATAGGGAGGCTCTCCGCCTAACAGACTGAAACCGATCGTTCCCGACCAACCTGCGTTGCGACTAACAGCCGTATCGTCCCGACCACATTCTTTCTCGAACAAAACTTCGCCAATAGCACTCGCATCAATGGCGGCGATTTGACTGATTGAAGGTACTGTCCATGGAGCCAAACCGTCTCTCATTTCCCCATACATCAGTACATTCATGAAATTCACGGCCACCTGATTCGAGGACTGTTGCATCCGCTCCTCAGTAAACTTTTTATTTAGTCTAAGCTCGCCCTGCCGCAGGGTACAGGCACGAATTAAAGCAGAATAAGCACCGTGTCCACCATTGGCATCAATCGCCACATCAAGCCAGAGTTTGGCGCTCTGCAATACGCCTATTACATCCGTATCAAAAGCCTCAACACCGACAAGCTTTCCACGAATGACATCTGACAACAATCTATAAAAAGAAGCACAACTCCGCCCCGCTATTGGAACTGCCGTATATCGTTCACTCTCTAAATAAAACAACATCCCACCACAACTATTTGCAGCATAAATAATTGACGATCTTTCCAAATCATTAAAAACATAACTCATCGTTACTTCCCTGTAAGAATGGAGTTTGAAAGATACTCACTGATGAGTTTAAGTGCTTCAGGCGCGCCACGTAGCGAGCGTGTACTTAAGCTAACGCGCGCATCCCCACCAACAAATTCGAAGCTATGTAGCTGTACCGTACAAAAAGCTTGCAAGCCCCCGAAATCAAGCTCCTCTAACTGCGCCTTATTGAACTTAATCAGTTCGACCGCACTCAACTCTCCTGACAAAAATGAAGAGGGCGGAGAATACAAACCATCGCAATAAATTTTTCGCGGTGTTCCGTCGTGCCGACGCCAGTCACGCATAACAAACGCTGTGATGGGAAATTCATTTTTGGAGTGGGGAGGAGGAGCAGCAAGCCAAAGTTCTAATCCTGGATAGTTATTAAGCCTCACAATCAAGTTATCCGGCCAATCCACATGCCGCCCTCCCATTGAGTGCGGTTCAATAAACTCCTTTCGGGTATAGAGCCTGGCGGCGACACGGAAATAACTCCAGCTAGACGGTGGCTCTTTCCCGCTCTCCTGATACTCCGTACGAAGTTCAGTCCCCGTCCACCAAAACGAACCTTCGAGAGTATCGGCAATACACGATCCGTCACTCTTCAATGTGGAGCCGAAATAAAATCCGGGTATCCGGGTTCGATCAAGAAGGCTCCCGCCATGGATCGGAACCTGCTCCATACCCGCCAACGTTCTACGGCAGTCTGCCTGTTCCTTTTGGTAAATCGCCCTGCTCGCCGCTGCCTTCTCCCATTTGATATAGACACTGATGAGCCAAGAGCACATCAGCAAGAGTAATCCATACTTCAGTAAAGCCTTAAACCGCCTATAGGCTGCGTTGCGAGACATCTTAGACATTTCAAATTTCCATTTTAAAATGATAAAATCCGCTCTTTAAAACTTTGCAGCCATCGCATCTTCAAAAATCTGGAAATAACCCTTCAGGCCGTTTTCCACATCAAATTTTCTTGCCGTTTCCCTCGCTGAGTTTCTGATTCGGTCAAATTCATCCGGAGATTCAAGAACGTTGCAAACTGCATCAGCTATCGCTTCATAATCAAAAAAATCGACGAGAATTCCATTACATCCATGGACAATAACTTCTTTGACCGGAGCGGTATCGGAACCAATCACGGTACAACCGGAGGCCATAGCCTCCAACAATGACCACGACAAAATAAACGGATAAGTCAGGTAAACATGAGCCTTTGAGAGTTTCAGAGCAGCCCTGTACTCCTGGTAAGACAGCCTCCCGGTGAAATGCACATTAGACCTATCGAAATCCACTTCCGAAAGCATTCGCTCTCGCCAGTTCTTATAGCCGACAGGCAAACGTCCATAACTGACCTCGTCCCCCCCTATGATGACTATTTGCGCGCTCGGACACTTCGCTTGAATATGAGGAATGGACCTCACAAAGCTATGAAAACCACGATAAGGCTCCAGATTCCTGGCAACATATGTCACGACTGGCTGATCTGCGGTGATCACTACCCCATTGGACAGGATTAAAGATTCAACCGTTTCTAATCCTCGAACTGGAATAACACCTTCATGCATAACACGAATCTTGGAATGATAAACTGGCGGAAAAAGACTTCGCTGCCACACGGCAGGCGCAATTCCAATGTCACACTGCTCAATATTCAATAGATGCATTGAATTCAAGACTTTTAATCTTGAAGAGGAATTCGCCGCACAGGAAAACTCCGGATCGAAGCCCGAATCTGCACCGTGAGATTGATAATAATATTCACAGAAGTGAATAAGTGGGACATCGGGATACACATCCTTTATGAATAACGTCTCACCCCAGCCAGGATGAGCAAGCATGACATCGGGGCGATAGCCTTTTCGCTTGATCTGCCCCAACAACTCGCACACTTTCTGGCCATCAAACACAGCGTCTTCATATTTATGTAAATATGGATGACTCTCCCTTGGCTTTATTTGCGATGACCGATAACGAATCAGTTTTATCCCGGCGACACCCGGTGCCGTATCTCGCCCAATTGCCAGCACATTGAAACGCCTATGAAGCGCCGCCAATGCCACATGGCGAAACTGGCCTGGAAAATTCTGGTGAATAATAAGCAGATTCATACCTGAAAAAACTTCCGTATTTATATACCTCCATTAAATTGAAGTCTTGCGACATCAATAGGCATAGACAAACGCTAACAAGTATTCAGTAATAAAACTGTAGGAGGCTTCCGAGAATTTCCTAGGAGATGGTCACACGATTCATTTTCAGCAGACATAAAAAAGCGGCGCATCATGCGCCGCTTTTTATTTGCGGTGAGTCACCAGCGGTTGCCACGTCCGTTGTGATCGCCGCGACCGCTGTGACGGTCGTAGTTGCCACGACCGCGGTGGTCGTTGTCCCAACCGCCGCGACGGTGGCCGTTCCAGCCGCCACGATCATTGCCCTGCCAGCGACGGCTTTCGTAGTAGCGTGGCGCCGGTTGGTAGTAGCGCGGTTGCTGATAGTAACGCGGTGCTGGCTGGTAGTAGCGCGGGGCCGAGTAGTACGTGCTGCCGCCGCTGTAATAAGTGCCGCCACCGCTGTAGTACGCCGGCGCGGGGGATGAGTAGACCTCTGAGCGGTAGTAGCCATCTCCGTAGGAGTAGGGGACACAACCGCCAATGGAAAAAAGCATCACGGTAAGCAGTAGGATTCGGCGATACATGGCGGCCTCCTGGACCGCGGGTAGCCTCACCAGCGACGCTGGCAGGCGTCAGTCGTTTATTCGGTGACTGACGAATGATCTGACAACGTTTTCGGAATCTGGTGCGTTTCTGTAACAAGTTGAAACAAGTGATTCATGAAACCTTGTTCATCCGCCAACGCCGTCATTGAGCCGCTGATTAACGGTGGTCACCATGATAGCCATGACCATCGTTGGCGACCACGCTGCATCACGGTGCAACAACGCACCAACTCAACGCATCGAACCGCCCACGCGACCTTCGCGTTTCAATCCGAAACCCCGTGCCAGAGCGCCCAACACAACTTGGCACGGCTCTCGCTTTAGCAAACCCGTGCAGGAGTCATCACAGGTTCGCGGCACCACAATTTGCAATGGCTGACTAGGGTTCCGGCTCGCATCTGCGAGTGGCTGGTCCGAGAGTTGGCGACCTCCAGTTGAGGTTACACGGCGGGACAAAAGCCCGGGAGACAAGCCACCGTTCACGGTGCCGCTGCCGTCCTGTCCGCCCTTGATCAACTGGAGAATCCACCATGCCACGACTACGCCTACCCGCCCTGCTCGCCGCCGTCTTCGCCGCGCTTGTCAGCACCCAATCCCCCGCCGCCCAGAAAGACCATTTCAGCGTCTGTTGGACAATCTATGCCGGCTGGATGCCATGGGAGTACGCCGGTAGCCAGGGCATTGTCGACAAGTGGGCGAAGAAATACGGGATCAAGATCGACGTCGTGCAACTCAACGACTATGTCGAATCCATCAACCAGTACACCGCCGGCCAGTTCGACGGCTGCACCATGACCAACATGGACGCACTGACCATTCCCGCCGCTGGCGGCGTCGACAGCACCGCACTGATCGTCAGCGATTTTTCCAACGGCAACGACGGTATCGTGCTCAAGGGTGAAGGCAAGAAAGTCGCCGACCTCAAGGGCATGGACGTCAATCTGGTTGAACTGTCGGTGTCGCACTACCTGCTGGCGCGGGCGCTGGACTCGGTGGACCTGACCGAGAAAGACCTGAAAGTGGTCAACACCTCCGACGCTGACGTTTCCGCCGCGTTCAACACCGATCAGGTCAACGCCGTGACCACCTGGAACCCGATGCTCTCCGACATCAAGGCCAAACCGGGCGTGACCGAAGTGTTTAATTCCAGCCAGATTCCCGGCGAGATCATGGACATGATGGTGGTCAACAGCGCCACCCTCAAAGACAACCCGGCACTGGGCAAAGCGCTGACGGGCGCCTGGTTCGAAGTCGTCGAACTGATGAACGCCAAAAATGCTGCGAGCACAGCCGCGCTGGAGCACATGGCCAAAGCCTCTGGCACCGATCTCGCCGGGTTCCAGTCGCAACTGGACACCACCAAACTGTTCGCCACCCCGAGCGAAGCGCTGAGTTTCGCCACCAGCGAACAACTGCCGGCAACCATGCGCAAAGTCGCCGAGTTTTCGTTCGAGCACGGTTTGCTCGGTGAAGGCGCCAAAGACACCAGCGCCGTCGGCATGTCGTTCGCCAACGGTGTGACCAGCGGCGACACCAGCAACCTCAAGCTGCGTTTCGATCCGACCTACGTGCAGATGGCCGCCGACGCCAAGCTGTAAGCCACGGAGGATTTGGCCATGCGCCTGATCAATCGCCACCCGGATCGTCCGAGCCGCTTGTTGCTGGTGATCCTGCCGTTCGCGCTGTTGCTGTTCGCCTACTTCATGGGCTCGGCCGAACGACTGGCAGACAACCCCAACGACAAACTGCTGCCCAGCGCGGTGCAGATGAGCGAGGCTGTAAAACGCCTGGCCTTCAATGCCGACAAACGTACCGGTGACTACCTGTTGTGGCAGGACACCGCTTCGAGTCTGCGACGCCTGGCCATCGGCCTCGGCATCGCTGCCCTGGCCGGGCTGTGTCTGGGCATCGCTGCCGGGACATTACCGTTGTTCGGTGCACCGTTGTCACCGCTGCTGACGGTGCTGTCGATGGTGCCGCCGCTCGCGATCCTGCCGATTCTGTTCATCGTTTTCGGCTTGGGCGAATTGTCGAAAGTAATGCTGATCGTGATCGGCATCACACCGGCACTCGCTCGGGATCTGGAACAGCGCGCCCGGGAAATCCCCGTCGAGTTGCTGATCAAGGCGCAGACCCTCGGCGCCTCGACCTGGACCTTGATGCTGCGCGTGGTGCTGCCACAACTGCTGCCACGTTTGCTGATTTCGCTGCGGCTGATGCTCGGTTCGGCGTGGTTGTTCCTGATTGCCGCCGAGGCGATCGCCTCCACCGACGGTCTCGGCTACCGGATTTTTCTGGTGCGCCGCTATCTGGCGATGGACGTCATCCTGCCCTACGTCGTGTGGATCACCCTCCTCGCCTGGCTGATGGATTGGGGCTTGAAACACCTGACGCGGCGCGCATTTCCCTGGTACGAAGGGGCCGCCAAATGAGCTTCATCCGTGTGAAAAACGTCTGGCAGCAATACGCCGATCAGGTCGTGCTCGAAGGCCTGAACCTGAACGTCAACGAGGGCGAGTTCTGCACGCTGGTCGGTGCGTCCGGTTGCGGTAAATCGACCTTCCTGCGTTTGCTGCTCGGCCAGGAAACCGCCAGTCGCGGCGAGATTCTGCTCGACGGTCAACCGCTGGCCAGCGAGCCCGATGCCAGCCGTGGCGTGGTGTTCCAGCGCTACTCGGTGTTCCCGCACCTGAGCGTGCTGGACAACGTCGTCATCGGCCTTGAGCTACCGCACTCGCCGTTGCTGGGGCGTCTGTTCGGCAGCGCCAGGCGCGAAGCACGCGAACACGCTTCGGCGCTGCTGCACAAAGTTGGCCTCGGTCATGCGCTGGACAAATATCCGGCGCAACTGTCCGGTGGCATGCAGCAACGGCTGGCGATTGCTCAGGCGCTGATCATGAAACCGCGAGTATTGCTGCTCGACGAACCGTTCGGCGCACTCGATCCAGGCATCCGCAAAGACATGCATGCCCTGCTGCTGGACCTGTGGCGCGAGACGCCGTTGACGGTGTTCATGGTCACCCATGACCTTGCCGAAGGTTTCAGCCTGGGCACTCGTTTGCTGGTGTTCGACAAGGTTCGACTCGACCCGCATGCCCCCGGCGCCTATGGCGCACGCATCACCTATGACATCCCTTTGAACAGCGACCGCCGCGCCCAACGCGCCGCCGTCGAAGCCTTGCCGGCGTCACTGGCGGGCGCACTTCGAACTGCTTGAGAGGCATATTCCAATGACTGATTCGACCCAACTGTTCCCACCGTTCGCAGAAGAAATGCTGCCCGGTGGCGGTCACCGTTCCTTCGTGTTGAAGCGTGGCCAATTGCTGCGCCTGACCGATCTGCGCGGTGGCGCCAACGTCAGCCTGACCCTGCTCAACGCCAACGAAAAAACCGAGCGGCTGAACCTGCCCGACAGCCTCAAATGCCAACACACCGCCAAGCTCACCACCGGCCACTGCCTGTATTCGGACATGGGCCGCGTGCTGGCAGCCATCACCGCCGACACTTGCGGCTGGAGCGACAGCCTCGGCGGTGTGCTTTGCGCAGAAGAAGTCGCGCACAAGTACGGCCAGGGGCGCTACCAGGAACTGCGCAATGGCTTCTTCCGCAATGGCACCGACAACCTGCTGGTGGAACTGGGCAAGTGGGGGCTGGGCCTGTCCGACCTGCTGATGACCCTCAATCTGTTCAGCCGCGTAAACGTCGATGAAGCGGGACATTTCCACTTCGTCGAAGACCACTCCAAGGCTGGCGACTACATCGAACTGTACGCGCCGATGGACACCCTCATCGTCCTCACCGCCCTGCAACACCCGATGGACCCGGCGCCGGACTACGCGCCCAAACCATTGAAGCTGAGCTGGATGAACGCCGATGCCAGCGTCGCCGAACACTGCCGCACCTCGCGCCCCGAGAACGAGCGCGGTTTTATCAACACTGACCGTTTGTTCGCCTGAGGATCGCCGCCATGTCATTTGCCATCGCTACTGCTGACGTTTGCGAAAACAGACAACCCGACACTGCGGTCTACCGCGCGACCATCCCTGCCGGCGAACCCTGGCTGATGGAGGTCAAGGCCGGCCAGACCCTGCGCATTCTTGATCTGGAAGGCAACCAGGCGATCGACACTTTGTTCTACAGCGTCGCCAATCCCAAAGAGCGCTACGACGTGCAACGCACCTTGCGTCGGCAGAACAGCGTCTACCTGAGCACCGGCAGCGTGCTTTATTCCAACCTCGGCAAACCGATGCTGACCCTCATCGCCGACACCTGCGGACGCCACGACACCCTCGGCGGCGCTTGTGCGCAAGAGAGCAACACCGTGCGCTACGCCCTGGAAAAACGCTACATGCACAGCTGCCGCGACAACTACCTGCGGGCCTGTGTGCACGACGGCCGACTGGGTAAAAGCGACATCGGGCCGAACATCAATTTCTTCATGAACGTCCCCGTCACTGCCGACGGTGGGCTGACCTTCGAGGACGGGATTTCCGCGCCGGGCAAATACGTCGACCTGCACGCCGAGATGGACGTGATCGTGCTGATTTCCAACTGCCCGCAACTGAACAACCCGTGCAACGCCTACAACCCGACTCCTGCGGAGCTGCTGGTATGGAACTGAAATTCAGCCGTTTGCGCCGCTGGTTGTTTGCCCTGTGCCAGGCCCGATCCGGGCAGTGCCTGAAACCGTCCGCACGCCCCTGATCAAAAGGTGGGAGCGGGCTTGCTCGCGAAAGCGGTGTATCAGATACACCTGCTGACTGACACAGTTTTTTCGCGAGCAAGCCCGCTCCCACAAGGGTTTTGTGCTGATTGGGAGAACGTGTTTTTCATCCGGGACGACCCGGATGCCAGTCGAAAAACGGCGGGACGGCCCGCTTCCCCTTCAGGGGTTATGCCATGTTCGAAAAAGTCCTTATAGCCAACCGTGGCGCCATCGCCTGCCGCATTCTGCGCACCCTCGCGCCGTTGCAGGTCAAAAGCGTCGCCGTTTACTCCGAAGCCGATGCCGCCAGCCTGCACATCCTGCAAGCCGATGAAGCCCACAGCCTTGGCGAAGGTGCAGCGGCCGGCACTTATCTGGATGTCGATAAAATCCTCGCCATTGCCAAAGAAAGCGGTGCCACGGCGATTCATCCCGGCTACGGCTTTCTCTCGGAAAACGCCGCTTTCGCTGAAGCGTGCCAAACCCAAGGCATCGCCTTCATCGGCCCGACGCCGGAGCAACTGCGAGTGTTCGGCCTCAAACACACCGCCCGCGCTTTGGCGAAACAGCACGGCGTCCCTATGCTCGAAGGCACCGAACTGCTCGACAGCCTCGACGCGGCGCTGATCGCTGGCGAGCACGTCGGCTACCCGGTCATGCTCAAAAGCACCGCTGGCGGCGGTGGCATCGGCATGCGCGTGTGCCGCAGCGCCAGCGAATTGAGCGACTCATTCGAAGCGGTCAAGCGTCTCGGCCAGAACAACTTCAGCGACGCTGGGGTGTTCATCGAGAAGTACATTCAGCGCGCCCGGCATCTGGAAGTGCAGGTATTCGGCGATGGTCGCGGCGAAGTCATCGCCCTCGGTGTGCGCGACTGTTCAGTGCAGCGGCGCAACCAGAAAGTCCTCGAAGAAACCCCAGCGCCGAACCTGCCAGTCGGCATGGCCGATGAGCTGTGTGCGGCGGCGATCAAACTGGCCAAAGCGGTCAATTACCGTAGCGCCGGCACCGTTGAATTTGTCTTCGACAGCGCAGCGCAGCGCTTCTATTTTCTTGAAGTGAACACACGTTTGCAGGTCGAGCACGGCGTCACGGAACAGGTCTGGGGCGTGGATCTGGTGCGTTGGATGGTCGAACTGGCCGCGGGTGATCTGGCGCCGCTCGCCGACTTGTACCGCGACCTGAAACCCGGCGGCCATGCTATTCAGGCGCGCTTGTATGCGGAAGATCCGGGGCGTGATTTTCAGCCGAGCCCGGGCCTGCTGACGGCTGTCGAATTCCCACCGGCCAACGGCATTGAGTTACGCATCGACACGTGGGTCGAGGCTGGCTGCGAGATCCCGCCATACTTCGACCCGATGATCGCCAAAGTCATCTCCTGGGCGCCGAACCGTGAACAAGCGCGCACAGAACTGCATCAGGCGCTCGGTGACAGCCAGTTGTACGGCGTAGAAACCAACCGCGATTACCTGCGCCAGATTCTGCTCGACACCCCGTTCGCCAGCGGTGAACCGTGGACCCGCTGCCTTGAGAACCTGGTCTATCGCGCCAATACCTTTGAAGTGCTCAGCGCCGGCACGCAAACCAGCGTGCAGGATTATCCCGGTCGCCTCGGTTACTGGGCCGTCGGTGTACCGCCCTCAGGGCCCATGGACAGCCGCGCGTTGCGTCTGGGCAATCGCCTGCTTGGTAATGCCGACGGCGCAGCGGCGCTGGAAATCACCATGAGCGGGCCAATGCTGCGCTTCAACTGCGAGGCGGTGGTGGCGGTGACCGGGGCGCCGATTGCCTTGGCGTGCGATGGTCAGACCGTACCAATGAACACCGCGCTGCTGATCCCGGCGGGCGCGACGTTGAACGTTGGCAGCATCAACGGTGCCGGGGCGCGCAGTTATCTGTGCCTGCGCGGCGGCTTGCAGGTGCCGGACTATCTGGGCAGCAAAAGCACGTTCACCCTCGGCCAGTTCGGCGGCCATGGCGGTCGTGCCTTGCGCGCTGGCGACGTGTTGCACATACCGGCGCTGGCCGATCGCAGCGCCGGTCAACACCTCGCAGCGCAGCACATCAGCGTGTTGCCGGCCGTGCGGCAGATTCGCGTGATCTACGGCCCTCACGGCGCACCGGAATACTTTACCGAACACGCCATCGACACCTTCTTCGCGACCCCGTGGGAAGTGCACTTCAACTCCAGCCGCACCGGCGTGCGCCTGATCGGCCCGAAACCGGAATGGGTGCGCGCCGACGGTGGCGAGGCCGGGTTGCACCCCTCAAACATTCACGACAATCCCTACGCCATCGGCGCCGTGGACTTCACCGGTGACATGCCGGTGATCCTCGGCCCGGACGGCCCGAGCCTTGGCGGGTTTGTGTGCCCGGTGACGGTGATCGAAGCCGATCTGTGGCAGCTAGGGCAGCTCAAGGCTGGCGATAAAATCCAGTTCATCCCGGTGGGCCTCAAAACCGCCCGCGAACTCGCCCTGAAATGGGATACCCCCTGTGGGAGCGGGCTTGCTCGCGAAGAGGCCGTGTCCGTCAACATTGATGTGCCTGACACACCGCTTTCGCGAGCAAGCCCGCTCCCGCAGGGTTTGGTGTCGCCTGTGGTGTTGGAGTTGGGTCAGGGGGATCGGCGGCTTGTTGCGCGAGTCTGCGGGGATACTCACCTGTTGCTGGAAATCGGTGAGCCTGAACTCGATCTGGTCCTGCGCTTCCGCGCTCACGCCCTGATGCAAGCTTTGGAAAGCAAAGCCCTGCACGGTGTGATCGACCTCACGCCGGGCATTCGCTCGCTGCAAGTTCACTATCAGCCCGAACAATTGCCACTCGCCGACCTGCTCGGCATCGTCGCAGGGGAATGGGACGCGGTGTGCGCTGCCAAGGATTTGCAGGTGCCGTCGCGCATCGTGCATTTACCGCTGTCCTGGGACGACCCGGCCTGTCAGTTGGCGATCGAAAAATACATGACCACCGTGCGCAAGGATGCCCCATGGTGCCCGAGCAATCTGGAGTTCATCCGCCGCATCAATGACCTGCCGAACCTCGACGAAGTACAGCGCACGGTGTTCGATGCGAGCTATCTGGTGATGGGCCTTGGCGACGTCTACCTCGGCGCGCCGGTGGCCACTCCGCTCGACCCACGCCATCGATTGGTCACCACCAAATACAACCCGGCACGCACCTGGACCGCCGAGAACTCGGTGGGCATCGGGGGCGCTTACCTGTGCGTATACGGCATGGAAGGCCCGGGCGGTTATCAGTTCGTCGGGCGTACGTTACAGATGTGGAATCGCTATCGCGAAGTGGCGGCATTCGATGGCAAACCGTGGCTGCTGCGCTTCTTCGACCAGATTCGTTTTTACCCGGTCAGCGCCGAGGCGTTGTTGCGTATCCGCAGGGATTTTCCCCTCGGGCGTTTTGAACTGGACATCGAACACAGCCAACTCAACCTCGCTGAGTATCAGGATTTTCTGAGCCGTGAAGCGCACAGCATCAGTGCGTTTCGCAACCAACAGCAAGGCGCATTCAACGCCGAGCGCGAGCGCTGGATCGCCAGCGGTCAGGCGCACTTCGACAGCGAAGAAGTGGCGCCGCCATCAACCGAGGACGCACCGTTGGCGCACGGCTTGCAGAGCATCGACAGCCATATCGCCGGCAACCTCTGGCAAGTGCAAGTCGAGGCTGGCAGCCGCGTCGCGGCGGGTGATGTGCTGGTGATTCTCGAATCGATGAAGATGGAAATCCCCGTGCTCGCGCCAATGGCTGGCGTCGTACGCGAAATTCGTGTGCAGCCGGGTTCGGCGGTGCGCGCAGGTCAACGGGTCGTGGTGCTGGAACTCGACTGAACCCATTTGGAAAAGGATCAACTCATGAATCTGCAACTCGATGTTCTGCGCCAGGCCTATATCAAGGGCGAAACAACACCCCGCACATTGCTGCCTGCACTGCGCGAAAAAGCCGCCGCGCTGAATCCCGACTATCACCTGTTCATCCACTTGCTCAGTGTCGAAGAACTGGAGCCGTACCTCGCCGCCCTCGACGGCCGCGACATCGACGGCCTGCCGCTGTACGGCGTGCCGTTTGCGATCAAGGACAACATCGATCTAACGGGCATTCCCACCACCGCCGCGTGCCCAGCGTTCGCGTACACGCCGCAGCGTTCGGCGACCATCGTCGAACAGTTGATTGCGCTGGGGGCGGTTCCGCTGGGCAAGACCAACCTCGATCAGTTTGCGACTGGCCTCAACGGCAGCCGCTCACCCTACGGCGCATGTCCGAACAGCGTGTTGCCGCACTATCCGTCCGGAGGTTCCAGCGCCGGTTCGTCGCTGGCGGTGGCGTTGGGCGTGGCGAGTTTTGCCTTGGGCACCGACACCGCAGGTTCAGGGCGAGTACCGGCGGGCCTGAACAACCTGGTCGGTTTGAAAGCGAGCAAAGGGCTGATCTCCACGGCCGGGGTGCTGCCGGCGTGCCGGACGCTGGATTGCGTCACCACGTTTACCGCGACCGCGCGCGAGGCCAGTCAGTTGTTGGCACTGACCGCAAAACTCGATCCACGGGATGAGTACAGCCGCCCTAATCCGGCGTGGAATGACGGCTCGGCATTCGGTGCGCCACAGCCGTTTCGCTTCGGAGTCCCACGTGCGCAGGATCTGGAGTTTTTCGGCTGCGTCGAAGGCCCGCTGCTGTTCGGCGATGCCATCGACCGGCTCCAGGCCCTGGGTGGCGAAGCGGTCGAGCTGGATTTGTCGCCGTTCCTGGAAGCCGCACGCTTGCTGTACGAAGGGCCGTGGGTCGCCGAGCGCTACAGCGTGGCGGGCGAATTGATGGAAGAGAATCCCCAAGCGGTCTTGCCGGTGATCCGTGCTGTGCTGGCCAAGGCTGCGGCGGTGACGGGCGTGCAGACCTTCCGCGCCCAATATCGGCTGCAAGCCCTGAAAGCGCTTTGCGATCAGGCACTCGAAAACCTCGACTGCGTGCTGACCCCGACCCTCGGCCGTCCCGTGACACTGGCGCAATTGGACGCCGAACCGGTGCTGCGCAATTCCGAACTCGGTTACTACACCAACTTCATGAACCTGCTCGATTACGCCGCCGTCGCCGTGCCAAGCGCGTTCATGGCCAATGGTTTGCCGTGGGGCGTGACGCTGTTCGGACGGGCGTTCACCGATCAATACCTGTTGAGCGTGGCGGATGCGCTGCAGCGCCAGCAAGATTGCGCGCAGCCAACACCTGCGAACGTGGCACGCAATGACCGCGCGCGTGTGGTGGTGTGCGGCGCGCATCTGCAAGGTTTGCCGTTGAACGGACAGCTCACGCAACGGGGTGGGCGCTTGCTGGAAACCACGTTCAGCTCGCCGGACTATCAACTTCACGCCTTGGCTGGCGGCCCACCGAGGCGCCCAGGCATGGTCCGGGTGAAGGATGGCGGCGTGGCCATTGCGGTGGAAGTCTGGGAGTTGCCGAGCAGCGAGTTGGGCTCGTTCCTTACCGGTATTCCCGCCCCACTCGGCCTGGGCAAGGTGCAACTGGCGGATGGGCGCTGGGAGAGCGGGTTCATCTGTGAGCCGTATGGCTTGGAAGGCGCCGTGGATATCAGCCATCTGGGCGGGTGGCGGGCCTATCTGAAAACCCTGGTCTGAGGCGCTCCTTGGCAGGCGTGAGTCTGCTCGCGATGGAGGTGTTTGAGCCGCATCATGGGTGAGTGTCACAGCCCCATCGCGAGCAGGCGCCCACCTACAAAGGGTGGTGTCACTTCAGGCGAATACAGGAACGACCATTCGCGCCGCACATGGGGCAGATATTTCCCCCGCAGTCCCATTAGAATGTTTGCCATCGGGCCACTGCCAACGGATCTGCCATGCCGCTTCGTTCTCCGCTGTACTCCCAACGTTCACTGGTGTTGACGCTGATCGCCCTGCTGGGCGCCGGTTTCCTCGCCACCTCGTTGCTCAGCTACTACGCCTCGCGCACGTCGATCCGCGACAACATCGTCAACACCGAACTGCCGCTGACGTCCGACACCGTGTATTCGGAAATCCAGAAAGACCTTGTCAGGCCGATCCTGATTTCCTCGATGATGTCCCGCGACACCTTCATGCGCGACTGGGTGGTAAACGGCGAACAGAACCCCGAGCAGATGACCCGTTATCTCGACGAAGTCATGACCCATTACGGCGCCTACACCGCGTTCTTCGTCTCCAACAGCACCCTCACCTACTACCACGCCAAAGGCGTGCTCAAGCAGGTCAAGGTCGAGGAGCCGCGTGACGCCTGGTACTTCCGCGTGCGCGACATGAAAGACCCGTACGAGATCAACGTCGACCCGGATCTGGCCAACAAGGACAACCTGACGTTCTTCATCAACTACAAGGTCTACGACTACCACAACCGCTTCATCGGCGCGGCGGGTGTCGGCCTGACGGTGGACGCGGTGATCAAGCTGATCGACAAATACCAACAGCGCTATCAACGCAGTGTGTACTTCGTCGACACCTTTGGCCGACTGGTATTGACCGGTGCCCAGGGCGGACCTGAAGGCGCGCACATTGGCCAGAGCCTCGGCGAAATCGACAGCATGAAAAGCCTGGTCAGCCAATTGCCCAAGCCCCACAGCGGCAGCTACGAATATTCCGCCCACGGTCAGGGGCACTTCCTTAACGTGCGGTTTATCCCGGAGTTGAACTGGTACTTGTTCGTTGATAAACGCGAAGACGGTGCACTGAGTGAAATCCGTCAGTCGCTGTACCTCAATCTGCTGATCTGCCTGCTGGTGACCTTGATTGTGTTGGCGCTACTGAACCGCGTGATCAAACGGTTTCAATCGAAAATCCAGGCCCAGGCCACGCTCGACAGCCTCACCGAACTGCCGAACCGGCGCGGCTTTGATCTGCTGGCCGCGCAAGCCCTGCACGAAGCGCAACGCGAAACCAAATCGCTGACCGCGTTGCTGCTCGATCTCGATCACTTCAAAGTGCTGAACGACACCTACGGCCACATGGCAGGCGATCAAGTGTTGATCGGTTTCGCCCGGGATCTACAGAGCTGCCTGCGCCATGCCGACATCGTCTGCCGCTGGGGCGGTGAGGAATTTATCGTTTTGCTGAAGGACACCGACGGCGAAACCGGTCAGAAAATTGCCGAGAAGATCCGTCAGCACGTCGAACAACACGAATACGCCTACAACGGCCACACGCTAAATCTGACGGTGAGCATCGGCGCCACCACCCTGCAACGGGATGACACCTTGCACAGCCTGCTGTCCCGGGCCGATCATGCGATGTACCGGGCCAAACAAACCGGCCGCAACCGCACCTGCGTGGAAATGCCTCACTCGACTTATGCCTGACGTCATTGAAAGACCCGACCTCTGCCCGGCCTGCGGTGCCCGCAACGACTGCAGCCTGGCCGACCCGCGCACCGCCGACCGCGCCTGCTGGTGCTACGGCGTGAGCATCGACCCGGCAGTGCTCGAAGCATTGCCGCCCGAACTGCGCGACAAATCCTGCCTGTGCCCACGGTGCGCGCAGGTCGAGGCGCAACTGCAAGCGGCCAGCCAGCCAATCCCGTAAGATGCGCGCCCTTCACCCAGCGAAACCTGAACATGCGCGTCGACCGTTTCCTCAGCAATCTGCCCCGCTACAACCGTCAGCAGGTTCGCCTGTTGCTGGTGGAAAAGCGCGTGCGGGTTGACGGAAAAATCGTCATCGATCCCCACAGCGATGTACTGGAATTCAGCCGCGTCGAAGTCGATGACCAAGTGCTGCAACTCGGCAAACCGGCGCGCTACTTCATGCTGCACAAGCCTGCGGGCTGCGTCAGCGCCACCCGCGACCCACAACACCCGACCGTGCTCGAGCTGATCGATGAGCCGGACAAAGACGACCTGCACATCGCCGGCCGCCTGGACTTCAACACCACCGGGCTGATGTTGATCACCAACGATGGCACATGGTCGCGACGCCTGACCCAGCCGCAGACCAAATTGCCGAAGGTCTATTACGTCGAGACCGAACAGGACATTGGCGCGCACTACGCGCTCACGTTTGCCGAGGGGATCTACTTTGCTTTCGAGGATCTGACCACGCAACCGGCGCATCTGGAGTTGCTCGGCCCAAGATCGGCGCGCTTGAGCATCGTCGAGGGCCGCTACCATCAGGTGAAGCGCATGTTTGGCCATTTCAACAACAAAGTCCTGCGCCTGCACCGCGAATCCATGGGTCCGTTGCTGCTCGATCACGCGCTAAAACCGGGCGAGTACCGCGCTTTGCGCACCGAAGAGATTCAATTGTTCTAAACCCGCGACCGCTCAGCAGAAGTCGTCGAAGAATTTACCAACGGCACTTGCGCGATCCTGATCCCCCTGCTTGAATCAGGACGTCGGCCGAAATGTGACCGGCGAGTCACACCATACCTCTAAGAAACTTTTTGCCGGTAGACAGCCCTCAGGGCTGCGCCTCAGCCGGCAGACTGCCCGCCAATAACAATACCCGTCGACCTGCCGTACCGGATCGACATGGGCCAAGCAAATTTCAGGCGTATGCCTACCTGTCACAAAGCTCGTGCAATCTCTATTTGCGCGCATACCCGCTTGCTTGCCAGGAGTCTTATGACATGAGGCCAGAAATCGCTGTGCTGGATATACAGGGTCAGTATCGGGTTTACACGGAGTTCTATCGCGCAGACGCCGCAGAAAAGACCATCATCCTGGTCAACGGCTCGATGGCCACGACTGCGTCGTTTGCACAGACTGTGAAAAACCTGCACCCGCAATTCAACGTGGTCTGCTACGACCAGCCCTACGCGGGCAAGTCAAAAGCCCACAACCTGCACGAGAAACATCTGACGAAAGAAGTCGAAGGGCAGATCCTGCTGGAGTTGATCGACCACTTCGGCGCTGAGCATGTGTTGTCGTTTTCCTGGGGCGGCGCCGCCACACTCGTTGCCCTCGCACACCAGCCACGGCGCATCGAAAAAGCCGTGATCAGCTCATTCTCTCCGGTGATCAACGCGCACATGCTCGATTACCTGGAGCGCGGCGTCGACTACCTCGGCCAACGCGATGGCGACCGGGTCGGTGAACTGGTCAACAGCACCATCGGCAAACATCTGCCGTCGCTGTTCAAGCGCTTCAACTACCGCCACGTCAGCAGCCTGGCCGAGCACGAATACGGGCAGATGCACTTCCACATCAGCGACGTGCTCCACAGTGATCGTCTGTGCTATTTGAATGCAGCGCAGAAAATCAACGTGCCGGTGCTGTTTCTCAACGGTGAATGGGACGAGTACACCGCCGCCGACGATGCGCGCCTGTTCGGCAACCATGTGGCGCAGAGCACCTTCACCACGCTGCAGGCCACCGGGCACTTTCTCGACATGGAGCACAAGACAGCATGTCGCGACAGCCAGAACGCCCTGCTCGGCTTTCTGAAACCGGCACCGCAGGCGAGCCGAACGCGTTACTCGTTTGTTCAGGATCACCATGCACTGGCCATTTGAAAAAGCGTCGTCGCGAGCGAGCCTGCCGGGCTGAGATTTTCGTTTACTTACCCGCAGCGCTCACCCGCGATTGACCGTTTTCAGCGATTTAAAGCCATCGCACGCAAAAGAAAACTTCAAATTCGTTGGCGACTCTGGTACAAAGTCAGCCGCTCTGAGCGGGTATAGTTTAATGGTAGAACAGTAGCTTCCCAAGCTTCCGACGAGGGTTCGATTCCCTCTACCCGCTCCAATCGAATATAGGTCTCACGTCATGCTTTTTGACGGGGGATGCAGAAACAGAAAAAACCGGCCTTGATGGCCGGTTTTTTTGTGTCTGAAAACGGGTCCATGTCAGTTTGTCGAAACAATGCAAAAGCCGGCAACACACTCTCCAGCCCCTCGACAGTTCCTTTTCTAGACGCCCTCTCGCCACGATCTCGACAACGGACGATGACCACTCGGTGGTTATAGTGTTGATCACAGAAAACCAGTAGGCATAGCACCCACCGAGCACACCACAGAGAGGTGTTGTGAATAGCCATTTTTAATCGGCCGGCTCGTCGCAGGCATTTGGTATTGAGTGAGCGTCAGAGGCCGTCATCATCACTTCAAGCATCCGACCAAGCCTGGACTGGTCACGGTGCCGCACCCGAAGAAGGATCTGTTGAAGAAATTTTGCAGCAGGGTTGAATTTTGCTACAGCCATGAAAAACCGGTCTTGAAGACCGGTTTTTCATGGCTGTAGAAAGCCGCGCCGCGCCTACTCCGCAGGCATGACGTTATCCAGCGCCTGATTCACCGCCAATTCGCCCAACATGACGACCTGCGCAATGCCGAGTATGGTCTTGCGGTGCGAGTTGTCGAGCAGCGCGGCGAAGTTGTTGAGCATGGTGGTGGCCGAGCCGAGGGTTTCGCTGGCGTTGGCCAGCAGGGATTCGGTGTCGTACGCCGGATTGGCGAGAAACATCGGTTCGGGCTCGTTGGTAGAGCCCATGATTTGGGCTGCTGGGTTGAGACCGTGGTCGAGGGCGCGTTTGGCGGCTTCGTGGGATTTTTCTGAGCCGGTCGATTCGTAAGGGGATGCCGGATCGGTTTCTGGGGGGTTGGGCGTAACTTTGAACATGAAATCTTCCTCTATCGGTAACCGCAACCATCCCGCTGCTATACGAAAGGGTGGCAGCTGTGCGCAAGTTAGCAGACCGGTAGGAAGACCAAAAACCCGGCGCATCCGAAGATGCCATGCGCACAGCCACCATCAAGCGCAGGCGAACCTGACTGGAAGATGCATGTGCAACCGTTGGTCAAACCTAGCCGGGCTGCTAAACCCGATCACTGGAAATCAGTGACGCGAACCAAGTTACCGACCGCCCCCCAGGCGCACAAGCCGGCGGATTCTGGCGTACCGGTAGGCAACGACGCAAGGATTTGTAGGCTTCAGGACGTAACACCGAACGCCTCTAAACACATCCTTCAGAAAGCGTTTACGCACACCCAAAAAACGTCGATTCGTCCGACATTACAGATCCACAACACTCCACCGGTTCTCACTTGGTGCACGACCCGCTAGCATTTCCTCATCGACCACCCCCCTCTCCCTGCGCGGCCATCGACGAATACGCGTCATCACTTTCGAGGGAATCCCAATCGCGGCCAATTTGCCGCTGACGACTGAACTCAAAAGAGCACTTCACCCATGACTCAAAACATTTACGACGATCCCGAATTTTTCCAGGGCTACAGTCAGATGAACCGTTCCATCGGCGGCCTCGATGCCGCGCCGGAATGGCCGGCGCTCAAAGCGCTGCTGCCCTCCCTGCATGGCTTTAACGTGGTGGACCTGGGCTGCGGCTATGGCTGGTTCAGCCGCTGGGCCAGTGAACAGGGCGCGGCTAACGTGCTGGGGCTGGATGTCTCGGAAAAAATGCTGGAGCGCGCGCGCGAAACCACCACGGCGGCGAACATCCGATACGAACGCGCCGATCTTGAACAACTCGCCTTGCCCGCTTGCAGTGTTGACCTGGCTTACAGCTCGCTTGCGCTGCACTACATCAAGGATCTGCCGGGGCTGTTTGCCCACCTCTACGGCGCGCTGAAACCGGGTTCGCACTTTGTGTTCTCCATCGAGCACCCGATCTTCATGGCACCGCGCAATCCGGGTTGGCTGATCGACAGTGAAGGTCGCAAGCGCTGGCCGCTGGACAGTTATCAGATGGAAGGGGAACGCGTAACGAACTGGCTGGCCGAGGGCGTGATCAAGCAGCATCGCACGGTCGGCACGTTGCTCAATTCATTGATTGGCGCTGGTTTCAGCATTCGTCATGTCAACGAATGGGGGCCAAGCGATGCGGATATCGCGGCGCAACCGGCGCTGGCTGAAGAACAGGAGCGGCCGATGATGATGTTGGTGGCGGTGCAACGCTGAGCACAAACCCATCGACCGTCGCTAGCCGGTTTAGGGTGATAATGCGCGGGCTATTCAATCGCCCGCGCATTATCGGATAACAGAATATTCGGCGTGCGCCGACGCGTTGCGCCGAGGCAGCAAATCATCACTCAAGGAAGCAAGATGCAGATCACCCAAGGACAGCGGCTCCCCCTGTCAAACATTCTTCAGGGGCAATCGCTCACACTCGCGGTACAGATCCAGTCCAGCGACGTCATCGATTTCGTCTGTTTCGGCGTCGACGCGCAAGGCAAACTTTCAGACGATCGCTACATGGTCTTTTTCAATCAACCGACGACGCCATGCGCCAGCGTAAAAATCGAAGATCAGGGCCGCTTTCAAATCAACCTCGCGCAGTTACCCACCTCCATAGACCGCTTGGTGTTCACAGCCTCCATCGACGGCCAAGGGACGATGAGCGCTATCGGTGCCAGTCACTTCAGCGTGTCCAACCCTGCCGGCCAGACCGTCGCTAAATGTGCGTTTTCCGGGGCGACGTTCAGCGCCGAGAAAGCCATTATGGTTGCCGAGCTGTATCGCAAGAACGGCGAATGGCGCTTGCTCTCGAACCTGCAAGGTTACGCACAAGGTCTGGATGCGCTGGTGAATCACTTCGGTGGCGAGGTTGCTGAAAGCCCTGCGCCAGCACCAGCACCAGCACCAGCACCAGCCAAAATATCCCTCGAGAAAAAAATCGCCGACGCCGCACCGCATCTGGTCAGCCTGGCAAAGAAAGCACAGATCAGCCTGGAAAAAGCCAACCTCACCCATACCAAGGCCCGGGTTGTTCTGGTGCTTGATGCTTCTGGTTCAATGAACCATAAGTACGCCAAAGGCCGGGTGCAGGAAGTGGTCAACCGGCTATTGCCGCTGGCGGTGTCGTTCGATGAGGACGGCGAGCTCGATTGCTGGGCGTTCGGCGCCAAGCCGTTGCGCCTCTCGCCGGTGACGCTGGGCAATCACAAGGCATTCATCGACACCGACAATAGAGGTTGGAGAAACTGGGAACTCGGCAGCCGGATCAACGATGAGCCGAAAGTCATCCAGAAAGTCGTGGAGCAGTTTAAGCAATCCGACGACGGCACGCCGATGTATGTCCTGTTCATCAGCGACGGCGGCGTGTCTGAAAGCCGCAAAATCACTCGTCTGATGGTCGACGCGGCGAACCTGCCGATTTTCTGGCAATTCGTCGGGCTCGGTGGCCACGGCTACGGCATTCTGGAGAAACTGGACACCCTGCCGGGACGCGTGGTCGACAACTGCGGCTTCTTCGCACTGGACGACCTGCACGACATCAGCGAGGAACAGCTCTATGACATGCTGATGGCCGAGTTCCCGATCTGGCTCAAAGAGGCCAAGGCCAAAGGCATTATTCGCTGACGGCGTGCGGATAATTGCGCTGCCCGAACGCCGGGCAAGAAAAAGCCCCCTCGCGAGGGGGCCCCTCCCAACCCTTTCAGGTTAGCCGATGCTCACGCCGTGAGCTTCGGCCAGAGGCTTCAAGCCGCCAGCGAAACCCTGGCCGATCGCCTTGAACTTGAACTCTTCGCCGTTGCGATACAGCTCACCGAAGATCATCGCTGTTTCGGTGGAAGCGTCTTCGCTCAGGTCGTAGCGGGCCAGTTCTTTACCGTCAGCCTTGTTGACCACACGGATGTAGGCGTTGGACACCTGACCGAAGCTTTGCTTGCGAGCTTCGGCGTCATGGATGGTCACCGAGAACACCAGTTTTTTCACAGCGGCAGCCAGGCCGTTGAGTTTGACGGTGGCTTGTTCGTCATCGCCTTCGCCAGCACCCGAACGGTTGTCGCCCATGTGCTCAACGGAACCGTCGGCAGAGGTTTTGTTGTTGTAGAAAATGAAGCCGTTGTCGTCGAGCACTTTGCCGTTTTCACCGACGATGAAAATCGACGCATCCAGGTCGAACTCGGCGCCGTCAGTGACACGCGGATCCCAACCCAGGCCCACGATCACTTCGGACAGGCCCGGAGCTTCTTTGGACAGCGAAACGTTGCCACCTTTGGACAGACTTACAGCCATGTTCAGATTCCTTTTGTTGGGGGTTGCTTAGAAGTTCATACCGTAGGAGTTGGCCAAGGCGCGCAGGCCGCCGGCGTAACCCTGACCCACGGCTCGGAATTTCCACTCGCCGTTGTGGCGATACAGCTCTGCGAACACCATCGCTGTTTCAGTAGAGGCGTCTTCAGCCAGGTCGTAACGAACCACTTCGGCACTGGTCACGTCATTAACGACACGGATGAAGGAACCACCCACCTGACCAAAGCTTTGCTTGCGCGCTTCGGCGTCGTGAATGGTCACGACGAAGACCACCTTGTCTACGTCAGCCGGGACACGGCTCAGGTCGACCTTGATCACTTCGTCGTCGCCGTCGCCAGCACCGGTGCGGTTGTCGCCAGTGTGCTCAACCGAGCCGTCCAGGCTTTTCAGCTGGTTGTAGAAAATGAAGTCAGCTTCGCCGCGGACCTTGCCATTCGCACCCAGCAGAAGAGCGCTCGCGTCCAGGTCAAACTCGGCGCCGTCAGTTGCACGCGGATCCCAGCCCAGGCCAACCAGAATCTTGCTCAGGCTCGGGTCGGTTTTGGTCAAAGACAGGTTTGCACCCTTTTGAAGAGTCAGTGCCATGGGTATTACTCCTTGTGGTGAAGACGATTACTCATTGGTTTTCAAGCGGTGCATCTTCCTTTGCAGGGAAGATCAGACTGGCAACGACGCCTATCGCCAGAACAACCATCACGATCAGCAAACTGGTGTTCGCGTCGATGGTATAGCCGTGATGGAACATATGATCCGTTGCATTCAAGCCCAACTTGACAGCAATGAAGAACAACAGTGCGATAACCGATTTTTCCAGGTGGACCAGATAGCGTTTCAGGGCTTCCAGAACGAAGTACATGGTGCGCAGGCCCAGAATGGCGAACAGCATGGCCGAGTAGACGATCAGCGGCTCGCGACTCACGGCGATCACCGCCGGCACAGAGTCGAAGGCGAACAGAATGTCGGACACCTCAGCCACCACCAGGCACAGGAACAGCGGCGTGGCGAACAGCGTGCCTTTGGCCGCGAGCGTCATACCCTGGTGCTCAGGTTTCTTCAGTTCCACTTCGAGTTGCTTGCGGGACACAAAAAAGTTGTGGCCATACAGCTTTGGCCATACAGGAAAGAGCTTTTGCGCGAAGCGGTAGGCCATGTGCTTGGAATAGTCCTCCTCTTCTTCGTCATCACCGCCGCTGCGCAGCATCATGATGGCGGTCCAGGCGACGATCACGGCAAAAACCACCTCGACCCATGGGCCAAACGCCAACAGGCCGGTGCCAATGGCAACGAAGATCCCACGGAACACGATCGCGCCGATGATCCCCCAGTACAGCACCCGGTGACGCATGCCATCAGGCACTTTGAACCAGGCAAAAATCGCCATGAACACGAACAGGTTGTCGACGCTCAGGACTTTCTCCAGCGCATAACCGGTGACAAACAGGCTCGCGACCTGCGGCCCGTGCTGGACATACAGAAAGCCTGCGAACGCCAGCGAGATGGCAATCCAGAAAACCGACCAGATTGAGGCTTTAGCCAGCGAAATGGGCTTGTCGCCACGGTGCGTAACCATGTCGAGCAGCAGTGCGCCCAGCGCAATACCGACGAATACCGCCATGGTCAGTGGGGGAAATCCAATGTGACTGTCCAAGTACAGCTCCTTAAAGTTCGAAATCAGCCGGGTTCAAACCCAGCTCAAGGCAAATCTGACGGCAAGCCGCTTTTTCTTTGTCGTCGAAGTTGCCATCCGACGCGCCGATGGCGCAGGCAACACGGACCAGTAAGCGGCCAGCACCCGCATCGTTCTTGATCTTGCCGATGGTCTTCAGCGCTTCCGCCTGACCGATCTGAAAGTCGAACTCAAACTTTTCGCAGTGAGCGTTGAAGGACTTGATGACGTCGGCCATGTTGAAAACCTTCAATTCTGACGAGTTGTTGATGAACCCGGCCATTTTGGTTTTCTCGGCGGAGGAGATCTCTCCGTCTGCAGCAGCGACCAATGCGCAGGCTGCGGTCGTGGCATCCATGAATTTCTGATTTTTGAACTTGCTGACCTCAGAGGTCAGTTTGTCGCGTGCCAATGCAGCGTTTTCTTTAAGCCATGCAAGCATTTTGAAGTCCTCTAAAAGGGCGGGGCCCCAAGCCCCGCCAAGGTAACTATTTCGAACCGGCGCGCCAGTTCATGCCCCAGCCGTAGGCTTTATCCACCGCAGAATGCCCACGGTGGAAATCCACCCGCCGGGAAACCTTGACGGCGCCGTTGTCATTTTCGAGCATCGCAATGGCGCACATACCATCGCGTCCGCCCTCTTCGTTGAGGCGAACCTCGATCTCCGGCTGATTCGGGATGTAGATGGTTACTACGCCATCGGTCTCGCGCCAGTTAGGAGCCCCTTCGTAGATGAAGGCGAAAATCAGGATGCGGCGTACTTCAGCCCACTTCGCGCCATTGATGTGCAGCCACTCGCCACCGGCGACAGAGCCGGTACGGTCGTCACCCATCAGTTGAATGTAAGGCTCTTGGTTCAGGCTGCCGAAGCAGTTGCCAAGCGCTTGCACGACGCCCTTCTCACCGTCCTGCAACTCGTACAGGCAACCCACGTCGAGGTCGATCGAAGAACTGCTTTTGAAGAAGCCGCCAGAGCTGCGCTTGTTCCAGTTCAGGTTGACCTTGATCTCACCGAAACCGGCCGCGGTCTTCTCCAGACTGATAGAGCTGCGCGTCTTGTCGAGGGTCACCTTGCTCAGGCTGATCGACGACTTCGGCGCCGCAGGTGCAGGCGGCACGGGTGTTGGAGCGGGTGCTGGCGCCGCTGCTGGCGCGGCGACATCGACCCCGAAGTGCTTGGCCAATGGCTCAAGCCCGCCGTTGAAGCCCTGTGCAACACAACGGAATTTCCACTCACCCTGGCGACGATAAAACTCGCCCAGGATCAGCGCGGTTTCCTTCATGCCACTGGTAGAGATCTGCGCTTCGATACCACCGGACACCACGACCGACAGCTGCGAGACGCGCTCGAAACTGGCCTTGTTTTCGTAGATCGTGGCGGTCAGTGCGACCTTTTCCACGGCCGGCTCCAGTCGGCTCAGGTCAACTGTGAACACCGCGCGACCCGCCGAGGAGTCGGACAAGGTGACCGCACCGCCCAGCACACTCGGCTGACCGTAAAAGCACATATCGCCATCGCCGCGAACCTTTGCCGTGGTTCCCAGAGCGAAGGCCGAGACATCAATATCGGCGCCTGGAATCGGCGAATAATTGATGTCGACGCGAAGCGGGCCGCTGGCAACGGGTGCGTTGCCGCCCGGAGCAAGAGTGGCCATTAGCGCAGCGCCTGAACGGCCAGGTTCACCAGGTCATCGGCGGTACGGCCGTTGGTGGTCTGGCCGATAGCGGTGAACTTCCAGCCATCGCTATCACGAGACAGGCTAGCCATCACGATGCCGGTGTGGGCGCCACGCTCGGACAGATTGAAGCGGGCCAGCTCATTCTTGTTACTGGCGTTGACGATGCGGCAGTAGGCGTTTTCGACTTTTTCGAAGTTCTGCCCGGTGAAGCTGTTCACCGTAAAAACCAGGTGCTGGACGACCGCCGGCAGACGCTGCAGATCAACGTGGATGGTTTCGTCGTCACCCGCGCCTTCACCGGTACGGTTGTCGCCGGAATGCTGGATCGAACCGTCCTGAGATTTCAGTTGGCGGAACCACACCAGGTCGATCGGTTGAAGGCTGGCGTCGAGCAGGATGCACGAAGCGTCCAGGTCGATTTCACCACCATTGCCCATCAACTTGCCGAGAAAACCGGCCTTTACCGGGTCCCAACCCAGGCCGAGGCTGACGCTGGTCAGCGCAGTGCCGGCGGTTTTTTCCAGGGAAATGGACTGTTTTTTGCTCAGGGTAAGTGCCATCGTTACGCTCCTTGTTGGTCATCGGTGTTCATGTGGCGATCGGATGTGCGCGCCACATGCAGGTCGGCCTGCGCACCGCGCACGCCCGGATTTATTCCATTGGCGACTCGCAGACGTCCACGACGCCATGCCGGATGAAAATGCCGCCAGTGCGGTTCTTCGGCTGCGGCGAGCAACTCATGATCACCTCGGGTATCGCCCCAGGCTTTGATCCGGAATTGCTGCAAAACGCCGTAGACAGCCTCAAGCCTCTGGACTTTGTTCTCGCATCTGCAGTTGTTGCCGGTGATGTGCCCGGTCAATACGC
Source organism: Pseudomonas baetica (assembly GCF_019733355.1). Lineage (GTDB taxonomy): Bacteria > Pseudomonadota > Gammaproteobacteria > Pseudomonadales > Pseudomonadaceae > Aquipseudomonas > Aquipseudomonas baetica_A. Next base: position 36,269 of record NZ_JAIHLQ010000014.1, read on the forward strand.
CGTCCACCACTTCCAGTTCGGTGCCGATCAAACTGACGCCAAGACGCTCGGCGAAAGGCTGCAGTACCAGCGCCGGTGAAGCTGAACAGAGCGTCACCACCGCGCCGGATTTGATCTCGGCCTCAATCGCCAGCAAGCCCGAAGGACGCATCAATCGCGGCCAGACCCGCGTGCAATAACTCGCGGCTTGCTGTTGCAGCCACTCAAGCTTCACACCGGTCAGAAACGTGCGAATCAACTGCGCCTTGAGTTCGTCACGGCTCATGCGCCGCACGACGAATCGCAGGCTGGGTAGCGCCAGACTGAGCAGGCGCCGATTGAACTCCCGTGCTCCGAATGCAAACTTCAGAAACGGTACGAAACTGTCGTGCCGGGTCAATGTGCCGTCGAAGTCGAACACCGCAAGGACTGGCCGCTGCAGCGCGGTTGCATTGTCGATCTGCTCTTTCATCCTGAGGCCTCAGCCAGACGAATCGATGTTTCGCCGGCACCGGCTTCCGCATGACGGATACCGTGCCACCGCGCGCGCTCAAGAATCCGGGTCGCCCATTTGTAATGGGTCGCGGGCTCACACATTGCGTCGTTATGCCTGAATACCGCCGGTGCTACGTCGCTGACGATCAGTTTGGCGCTGTTGAAATCCTCGAGGCTGACGCGCAGGGTGTCCTGAATGATTTCAATCTGACTGGGGTGAATGGCGGTCTTGCCGACCAGACCATGGGCGATATCGAACTCCAGTTCTTCCTTGAGCAACTGAGGCGACGCCAGTTGCTCGAACACCGGTGCCGTCAACGCAAAACCTTGCGACCCCATGACCCCTGCCAACATCGGGATCACGTATCCCATCGGCGTGCTGTAGAGCGTGGTGCTCGGATTGCGACGCAGGCCAAGGCTGCCCATCAAGTCGTTTCCACCGATGCGCAAGGCGATGATTCGCTGGTCGAGGCTGGCCTTGAGCGCCTGCCCCAGTTCAACCATGGCGCCAGGATTGAAGACATCTGTGGTTTCCAGCGTCGGCATCAGGAACAGCGCGGGATTAGTCACGGCCTGCTCCCAGGCGCCCAGATTGGCCAGCGTCAGTTTCGGGATGACGAATCCATCGACATGCGACATCAGCGGCCAGTCGTTGAGTACCGCAGCCATCTGCGAGTCACGCGGGCGAACGAACAACAACGGGCCGCCCTCGGGACGACCGCCACGCTGATCGATAACCGTCAGCAAGCCATGCAGATTGGCCAGCGCCGTTTCGATATCAATGTCTGCAATCGCGTCCTCGAGGCAAACCACCAGGGAGCGAAGTTCCGGCAATTTGCTTCGGAACACCACATCAAGCAGATCCGGCCGGGTGGCGGGCATGTAAAGCGTGGCACCGAGGGCATAGGGCGAGAGGGTCTTCATCAGCCCAGACTCCGAATGATCGTCACTGCCCGGTAAGGCCCCAACTGCGCACCGACCTCCTCGACTGGAACGCCGGCAGCTTCTGTCAGGTGCATCAGCAATTGCACATCGCTGTCGCTACGGTCGCGGATCAACACATGGTGCGGGACACGACGCAACACGGCGCGTGTCGCCTCGGCGATGCCCGGCTTGACCCGATTGAGATTGGTCACCTCAAAACGTGCCGCCAGCGATTCGACGACGTGGGTGGCCGCGCCCTGGAGTTCGAGACGCTGTTCGTCGGTCCACGGCAGGGCTTTGGGGACGATGCCCAAGACTTTGCGCTGGGCTTCGATCTGCTCGATGAATACCTGTGTCACATCGTGCTCCTGCAGGTGGTCATAGACCACGCAGCCGTGCAGCCCGCCGTTTACAGGCCAGATCGAACGTGAGACGAGACCGGAGACTGTGGCTCCCAGAATCCCCGAGGGGATGACCCAATCCTCGGCGGACGCCGCCATCCACGCTCGGCCGCAAGGATCGGCCAGCACGACAAGTCGCGGAGATTTCGGGAAGCGTGCATCAGCGCTCAGGCTGCGCTGAATTTCGCCGCTGATCGCGCCCTTACCGGTCCAGCCATCGACGAAGACGATGTTCTCGGCCCCGTGAGTCTGAATGATGGCCTCCAGGGCAACCGTGTCGATGCCGCGATCACGGACGATGCTGATGCCGTAATGGAAGGCTTCGCGCCCCATCTCGATCAACGCACGACGCAACAGCACACCCAGCGGGAGGCCGGCGCGTACAAACGACACCAGCACGATAGACGTGCCGGTACACGCCTCATTCAAACCTAGCGCCAGTGCTTGAACATCCGTGGCCATGCGCGCACCGTTTTGCGCCAGAACACGCTCGTACAGTGCCTTGTGAGTTTCACTTGGGGCGCTTTCCTGACTGATCATTTCAGAATAGTGCTTCTGCTTCGTTTGAATCAGTCGCTCTTTTTCCTCGACGTCCGTCACGTCCATCTGCACGGCCTGCAACAGGAAATGCACGTCATCCGGCGCATAGCTTCCGCTGCCCACCGTTACCAGGTCGGTGATGGTTTCATTCATGGATCGAAGCCCCTGCCCGCTTGGCCAATTGGCTGCGCGTCGGAGTCGCCCACAGGTGGCACTCCTCCATGAAGGCCAGATCGGTGATGCTGTCGCCAAAGCCCAGCACAGGGCGTTCACCGTTGATTTCACGATCACGGCGCAACCACTCCTGAACCGCTGCCTGCTTGGACAAGCCCTGCGGCAGGAACGCCAGGTTGTTGCTATTGGCGTGAATATGCATGCCATCCAGCAATCCCTGAGCCTGAACTTCAGCCAGCACCGCGCTCAGCACCTCGTCACTGGATTCGTTGTGCTTGGTCACCACGTAGTGGCGCAACCCCTGCTCTTCAACCACCCAACCGCGCAAGGAAATGCCCAACTGCCGGCCAATGGCCAGCGTCGCCTCACTGAGCTCCGGCAGGCGGCTTTGGTAGGCCGCGAGGATATCGCTCATGCGGTCCTGCCAGGCCTGATCGAGCTTGCCGTCCGGTCCCAGGATCACACCGCCATGGGAGCAAATGGCGCCTTGTTGAAATGGCAGCTTGACCCGCGTGAACGCTTCTACGCTGCGCGCCGTTACCGCTACCACATCGGTCGTTGCCAGCAGCCATTCGGCCATCGACTTCTGCACAGGGCTCATGTAGCCGTTGGGCTGGCCATGTATATCAAGTGTCGCCGTGTGGCGTGGTGTGCCTTCTTTCATCTTGCGCGCGGTTTGAAACAACGTGTCGTCGAGATCAACCAACGCCAAGGGGCGATTAATTGTCATCGACGATCACCTGCGCGTTCAAAGTCTGCAGCAACTCGGCAGAGACCGCCTGCGCTGGGGTTTCCGAACAGATCAGCACCCGATCGAATTGACCCGGGCGCACATTGTAGAGGAAGTTGGGAATGCCCAGACCGTAGTTATCAGCGAACGATAAGGCGTGCTCGATCACGTGGCCCAGTGCAATCGGCGAGCGGCTGGTCGAACTGAAATGCACATCCGCGCCCGCGCGCTCCAGACGTTCGGCGAGCAAGAACGGACGCCAGACAAACTCACTGGTGCCCACGACCAGAATCCGCTCGCCGGGTTGTACGTGAAGGTCTGGGGCCAACGAGTCGCCAACAGAGCGCACGCCCAAGCGTCCCCAGTCATTATCCGAATTCACCGGCCAGTCACCGGCGGCGATAGTGCCCACCGCAGGCATATCGGGCAATGGCGCATCGGGGTCTTCGAAGAATTGGTAAGAACCCTGCAACAGCGACACTTGATGCGCGCAATCACCCAGCGCAGCACGCACTGCGCCGCCGGACCAATCCGTCAGCACACAGGTCACGACTTGTTCGACCTTGTCCAGACCGGCATCGACCAGAGCACGGTGCAGATTGATGAACGTCTTGCCCGTCGAGGCCTCGTCATCAACCAGCACCAGCGAACGGGCATTGAGCATCTGCTCACGCACTTGCGGATCGACTGGCAAGTGAATCAGATGCGCACTGGCATGGCTGTGCTCTTCTTCAAAACGGGTAAACAACTCGGTTCCCGTGGGATGACGGGTGCTGACCATATACACCGTATCGGGGCGAGTGGCGCTATATGCCCGATGCACGCCGGCACCGAGGCCGACGGCGGTTTCGGCCATGCCGATAACCAGGACAGGCCCCGGCAAATCCGCCGGAATTTCTGCGGCCAGGCTTTCAAAACTGGCGGCCATCACCGAGGGACGCACCGGAATATGTCGTCCGAGCACTTTAGACACGAACAGGAATGCCCGCTTCGGATTACGACGCTCGGCGAAGCCGAACAGTGAGTCGGGGGCAATGACAGCATCATCAACGTTGACGTCAAGACGTCCACGCATCAGTTGTGCGCTCAGCGCTTTCGTTGCTGTACGAGGTTCCATTAACAAATTCCTGCCTTGGCGTAGGATCACGATCCAGCGCCTCTTCGGTGGGTTTCAATTCAAAGATGAATCAGAGATTGGTAGCTTCCACCCGCCACATTGATGTTTGAGCTTCGCGCGCTATCTGCGCCGCGGTGAACGTCTGGCCAGATGCGTTTTTTTTGCCATCAACACGACAGGCATCAAGGAAAGAAATCAGCAGCGACGCTTTCACCGCAAAATTCATGTTCTGTGCATCGGGTACCGATGAGGTGACGAGGCCGACCACGGCTCCCGAAAAATCAAACAGCGGGCTGCCGCTGGACCCAGGCTGGATGGCAGCAGTGAACTGCAACAGGCTGGCGTCGTTGTGCAAACCGAACAGCGCCGACACCCCACCTTGAGTGACGTGGACGCCGCCACCGGCAAAACCGGCCAGTGGAAAACCCAACGCGACAATGTCTTCACCCAGATCGCAACCGAATCCGGATTTGAAGGCCACTGGCTTCAACACGGGGGAATCGATCACCCGCAGCAGGGCAATATCGTTACGCCGATCAATCACCACGGGGTCGACACGATAGCGCCCGTCAAACGAAGCGATGTGAATCTCACGCATACCTTCAATAACATGGGCGCAGGTCATGACATGGTTGGCCGAGACAGCGAATGCTGTGCCGCTGGCGCTGCTCGCGGATCGGCCAGCCCCTGGCGCGTTTGGGCGTCCCTTGGGATGCGCTTCGTCGATCTCGAGACCGATGCGACGGCCGAGCGCCGCCAGACCGTAGGCAGAACCCTCGGCCAACGCGCGAAATTTCCATTGCTGATTGCGGCTGTAAAACTCGCCGATGATGATGGCGGACTCGCCGTTTTCGCGCAGATCCAGGGAGAACTCGATCTGGCCATCCACCTGCAGGTGCAGGTTTCTCAGTTCGCTGATCGGGCCGATGGCAGAAAACGTATAAACCACAAGAAGCACGCGGTCGCTACCCGCCGGGATGTCATCAAGGTTCAGCTTGCAGCCGACTTTTTGCTGATCACCTACCCATTCCATCCACGCGCGTGGCGTTTGAAAAAGGGCGGCTTCACCTTTCGGGCGGCGTTTGTCATCAACCGGCAATATGGCAACCGCGGCATACTCCCCGAAAGCCGAAGAGTTTCCGCACTCCAGAGTCCATTCACTCCGGGCGCTTGATATTGCGGTGTTTGCGCCGGGCGCGAGCACCATCATTCCTTGAAAACTCCTTGTTTTGCTTCCTGCGTGGGTCGGTGTCGAACCACACAAACGCGCAAATGGTACCAGACTTCATATGTCTATTTAATATCAGGGGCGTGTTACCGCAGCAACGCTGACACCTTTTACACGCACGTTCGGCTGCCAAACACCCGGCGGCTCTGGCAAACCCAGTCGGCGAGTGGCGAATATGCCGGGGAGGTTCAAACCGGCCGCCCGGGTGTAACCGATGCCTCCCGAATAACGAGCGTTAATCTCCAACAGGTGTGGTTTACCGTCTGAGCTGTCGCGAGTCTGGACATTGACGATGCCATCACATTTGAAGTGCTCGGCGGCCCTGAGGGCGAGTTCGACGGCTGCACCTTCACGTTCAAAAACCTGATGCAGCCCTTTTTTGCGACGACCAACGAAAGCAATGGGGCGACCGGCTTCGCACACCATATCAACCGAACATTCGATTCCGGGCATGTAGGGCATCACGAGCATCGGTGGCGGCGGCGTAACCGCCGAGTGGTAGGCGTGCATATAAAGGTCGAAGTTGACCTCACGCGCATCCGGGTTGGCGAAGCAGCGGAAAGGGTCAGCGCTTGCCTTGAACCGCCAGAAACCTTGACCATAAATACCCACAGCCGGTTTGACGCAGACTTCGCCCAATGCGCTGAGCGTCTGAAAGGCCGCGAACATTTCTTCGGCATTGGCGGCGGTGATCGCTGGCACGCAGGCCAGGCCCACGCGTTCCGCTTCTGCCGTGAACTGGCTTTTGTCATCGACCAGATCAAATGTATTCAAAGAAAGCGCACCGGTGACCAGGACGAGACCAGCGCGCTCGAAACGCTCCCGATCGTGCTCGAACTCCCGACCAACACGGCCTGCCAGGACGACTTTGATTCCATGAGCCAGCGCGGTGGAAATGACCCAATCAATACGCTCTTGATTGTCCGCAGGCTCGGTGAAACTGACGTCGGCAAGCGAGGTGATTTCAGGACGATCCTGTCGATGCGAGGCATAAACCTTCACTTCGGCCGGCAGCGCCTCGCGCGCACCGAGAATGATGTCCCGTTGACTGGATTGCCCTTCTAGAAACCAGATCACTATGTTTACTCTTCCTTTTACAGACACCGAAAGCCGCGATATTTCTTGAAAACGTCGCTAGACCCGTACCGTGGGCAAGAACGGTACCGCCCTCCCACGCAAACTCAAGGGTAACATTGCGAATGGATCTGGCGTCCGCCGAACGCTCTGAGCGCCTTACTGGATTATTCTCGAGTAGCCACAATAAACAACCGCGGAAACGGCAACAGCACCGAACCATCCGCCAGCGCAGGGTAAGCCTTCGCGACTTCTGCCAGATACTGCTCCAGATACTGCGTGCGCTGCGCCTCGGTCAGCGGGTTCAGAAACGGAATCAACCCGCTGCCCTTGAACCACTCCACAACCCCCGCAGCCCCGCCTGGCAACTGATGGTGATACGTCGTGCGCCACACATCGACCCGGGCACAATGCGGTCGCAACATCGAGAAATAATCACTGGCACTTGCCATATCGGTTCGCTGACCGGCAGCGCCGGAGAGTTTGCTGGCCCATGGGCCGTTGGCGGCGACTTCGCGCATCAGTCGATGGGAAGACTCATTGAGGTTGTCGGGCATTTGAATCGCCAGACTGCCGCCCGACGAGAGTTTGCTTGCCAGCGCCGGCAGCAAACTGGCGTGATCCGGTACCCACTGCAACACCGCGTTGGCGAAGATCACATCAAACGGCCCCGCATCGGCCCATTGATCAATCTCTGTCACGTCGAATTGCAACTGTGGCAAGCGCTTGCGCGCCGCTTCGATCATGTCCGGTGAACTGTCGAGCCCGCTGACTTTTGCCCCTGGAAAACGCTGCACCAAAAGCTCCGTCGAGTTGCCGGGACCGCAACCGATATCCACCACTGAGCGGGCCTGCGCCGTGGGAATCGCCGCCAGCAGATCGCGGGCCGGGCGGGTGCGTTCATCTTCAAAAGCGACGTATTGTTTGGCGGACCAGCTCATTGTGTTTTCCTTTTGGGACAAAAAGCGCATGAAGCCACGATACAGATAACAGGCTGATCAGACCTCCCTACGAACGTCGCGCAACACACCTGGATTTGTAATAAGAATTTTCAGGTTTCAGCAGGTGTCAGCATTTCAAGCGCTCCCCAATAAATTAGCCACCAGAAAGGCGCAGAACGCCATGCTCGGCTTGGAATCACTGGATTTGAAGCAACTGGAGGCGTTGCGCGAACACTTTCGCAAACTGGGCGAGGGAGCAGTGTTGAACCTTGAAGGACGGGGCGAGAAGAGCAAAGCGAAGCAGAACCTGAATGACTGCTGATAATCAAAAACGGCGCCAAAGCGCCGTTTTTATTTGAGGTCGGCCCTTAGCGGCTGGCTTGCAGCGCTCGGGCCATTTGCAGGTGATTCTGCAGTTTGGGCAACGTCTCATCGGCGAAGGCTTTGATCTCCGGCACGTCGGTGGTCTGCGCTTGCTGCTGGATCTGCTCAATGGCTTCTTCGGTGGCTTTCACCTGACTGGCGGCGTAGGCCTGGTCGAATGTCGCGCCGTCCTTCACTTGCGGTATCAGTTGCTTGGCCTTGTCGGCCATTTCTTCACGGGGCGCGACGGGAAGATCGAGCTTTTTGGCAATCTTCGCCAAGTGCTGGTTGGCCGTGGTGCGGTCGTTGATGACCACGATGGTGTAATCCTTGACCTCTTTGGACTCGGTCTTCTGATGCGCCATACGGCTGGCCTCGATGTCGGCCATGCCTTTGGCGGACGCATCGTTGATGAATTCGGCGGGCGACTGGGCGAAAGCACTGCTGGCAAACAGGCCCAGTACGGTGACAAAACTGAAAGTGCGTATACGGGTGGCCATCCGGCTCATGGTCGCGCCCTCCTTCTCTGTAAATTCAAGCGGAAGCTTAGGCCCCCGCCGCTCAATCAAAACCACCGTCAACGACGACGTCGATGTCTGAACGGGCTAAACCCCTTTCGGTTTTCGACAGTCATTTTGGTGGTTTCCCCACCTTTGCGACCCGTTTCAGAAGCCTTCGTTCGGTCGTTGGCGAAGTTTCCCCCCAGTTCGGGTTTCTTGAATCCGGCATGAGTCTCTTGCGCTGGGTCGTGCTCCGGGCGAACAGGTGCCCACCTCAGTTGAGAATTTCCTGGCCGACAAAGGTTTAGAAAAGTTGCAGTTACCACGACGAACGGTGACCACCGTTCAGATATCCAGCGCCCGATGATTCAGACGTTTGGCGGCATACATCGCCTGATCGGCATGGCGGAACAGTTGCTGTTCCTCGCGGCCGTGCTCAGGGTAGCGGGCGACGCCGATACTCGGTTCGATTTGCAAGTTGTGGCCATCCAGGCGCATGGGTTGCACCAGCACTTGTCGCAGCTTTTGCGCCACGCTGTCGGCATCTTCCGTTGCTTGAACGCTGTGCAGTAACACAACGAATTCGTCACCGCCAATGCGCGCCACCGTGTCAGTCTCGCGCACACACCCCTTGAGGCGGTTGGCCACGGTTTGCAGCAGCATGTCGCCCACAGCATGCCCGAAGGAGTCGTTGACCTGCTTGAAACGATCCAGGTCGACATACAGCAACGCCATGTGCCCCGCTTGTTCCCGGGCGCAGGTCAACGCAGCCTTCACACGGTCGCGCAGCAACTCGCGATTGGGCAATTGCGTCAGTTGATCGTACTGCGCCATGCGTCGCAGACGGGCGTGTAACTGCTGGCGCTCGATGGCCGTGGCCACTTGGGCGCAGACGTATTGCAGCAATTCTTTGTCTTGCTCGGTGTAGCGTTCGCCGCCCGGCAGGCTTTTGACGATCAGCGCACCGATGGTGCCGTTTTTCGAGTTCAACGGAACGCCGAGCCAGCAAGGTGAATTCTGCCCCGCCACCAGTGCGGCGAAATCGGGCGCCGAATCGGGACTGTCCGGCGTCAGAAGAATCGGCTTACCGCTACGGATGACTTCCGCACACAGACGTCCGGTGACGGTGCCGGGTTGTTCAGGCTGCAACTCGTGATCGTTGACGTGATAGGGAAAATTCAGCTGAGCGCACTGATCGTCGTAGAGCGCCACGGAGAAATTCAGTGCCGGCAGCCACTCGCCGATGATCAGATGAATGCGCTTGAATAGCGCCAACAAGTCCTCCGCCGCATGCGCCGCCTCGGAAATCGCATACAACGCCGCTTGTCGCGATTCGGCTTGTTTGCGCTCGGTAATGTCACGGGCCACGGCAATGCGCAGTTGATCGACCTCCGACCAGCGCGCCGACCAGAGGATGTGCGCGACGCTACCGTCCTTGCGTATGTAGCGGTTCTCGAAGTTGTGCTTGGGCTCACCGCCCATGATTTGACCGGCGGCAGCCAAGGTGCGCTGACGATCAGCCGGGTGCACCAGTTCGATCATCGGACGGCCGATCAACTCGTCTGGCGTGTAGCCGAAAACCCGCTCGCAGGCCGCGCTGACAAAAACGAAGCGGCCTTGCTTGTCGACTGCACAAACGGCGTCCAGTAACAGGTCGATAAAACTCGCCAATGGCGCGGAATTTCGGCTTTCCATGGTTCAGTTTGGGTGTCCGAGTATTGCAGCATTGATCAACCATCCATGACCTTTTGAGAGCTCATCCCTGCAAACAAAATCAAGCCCTGTTCGGCATCAGCCCAGGCAGTGCATGCACCAGCGCATTGATGGCGAAACCAATGAACATCACGCCACACAAACGGGTGATCAGCCGCTCATGGCGTTGATACAGCATACGCACCCGCTGCGCGCCGACAACGCCGATGAGGATAGCGTAAGCCAACAACCCGCCGAGAAAGCTCAAGGCGATCAGCGCCGGCAGCATCGTCCAGTTGAGCAATTCGGCGCGGCTGGACAACAGCGCGGTAAATGTCGCCACCGCGACCGGGTAGGCCTTGGGGTTGGTCAGGCCAAACACAATGCCGTGCCAGAACGGCTTGCGTGCCGCGCCTTGGGGCTCGTCACCGTTGCGGCGCTGGGCACGCACCGCCCGCCAACCGAGCCAGAACAGATACAAACCACTGAGCACGCCGAGCACATCAAACGCGGTGCTGCCGATTTCCCGGGCGCCGACAATCGCGATCAACGCCGTGCTGCACCAGACCACATCACCGAGCAAATGCCCACACAGAAACCCCGCCCCCGCTCTGCGCCCATGCGCCGCGCCGATGCCAAACACCGCCAGCACACCAGGCCCCGGTGTGATGCCATAAATGAAACCCGAGGCCAGCACGGCCATTAACAACGATGGGGTCATGGAACACCTGCACATGACGACGCAAATGATGGCCAGTCTATATCAGCTCAACGCGTCGGGTCAGGACTCGTCGTAGAAACGCATGCCGACGTACGGATTCAGCCGACATGCCGCTAGCCGCGAAGCGAGATCACCGACGTGGGCTTCCAGTTTGTGACCATCAGGATCAAGGAAGTAGAACGACGCACCTTCGCTGCGGTTGTCTCGCCACTCCCGCACGTTCACCGCTTTTAGCTTCTGTACGAAAAGCGCGAAATCCTTGGCGTTCAGGCTGAAAGCGTAATGGGTGTAGTCGGCGCAGGGCTCGTCGCCGCGCTTCGAATCAAGCGACAGGCACAACCAAAGCCCAGGCAGCGATAGATAGGCGCCGGCGTCCCAAGTGGCTTCGACACGCAGATCAAGCACATCGCGATAGAACCCAAGGCTGCGGTTCAGATCCCGGACGGCGAGGGTCAGATGGTTGAGGCCGGTGAGCATCGGTTCAGTAACCTCTGAGGTCTTCAGGCACGACGTATTGTTGGCCGTCGTAGGTCAGGGTGATTCGGGTTTTCTTCAGGTTGGTGTTTTTTGAAATGCACTGTTTTCCCGATTGGGTGTTTTTCATTTTGGTGCCGCTGGTGGTGACGATCAGATCGGCGAAACCGTAGTGACTTGATGAACCGACCTCGACGGTTCTGCGGATCTTCCTGGCGTAACCCTCGCAATCACTCATGAATTCGCCGTTGTTCTTGTAGACCACCAAACCTTCCAGCACCGGGCGCAAGGTATCGCCCTCGCGCACATACAGCGCCAGATCGGTTTTCTCGTAGGGAATGGCGTGGGAACTGTGGACGAACTTCGAACGCAGGCCAAAAGCACGGACGTCCGGTGCCAGTCGGTAGCGGCCTGTGTCGACGCGCAGATCATCAAACCGCACGGCATCGGAGTTGTACGCGCCCGGTTTACGGTAAGTGGCGACGGGTTTGGCATTGCTGGCGTTGACGATCGCCAGATCCAGATCGAACACCCCGGCATCGTCGCCACCGGCATCAGCAAGGTAGGTGGACTTGACCGCGATCGCCTGACTCGGGAAGGCCGGCCAGACGATGCAGCGTGACAGTGATTGGCCGTCGAAGGCGTTTGTGGTGCAGGCGGCTTGGGCTTGGGCAGTGACAGCCAGAAAACCGAGGGCGATAAGGAGTCTGGTGGGGATGAGCATGGTTCTTCCTTGATAAAAATCGTTGTTGGCAGGCTGGCTACAGACCTTTGAAACCGGGTGGCAGGACGTAAGAATTTCCGTCGTAGCGCAAGGTTGTCAAAACCGGGCTGTAGACGGTGGTTTTATCTTCACACGCGTCCCCTTCACCTTCGCTTTTCGTGCCTGTTTGCTGGGTTTTGACGATCAAGTCTGCGTAACCGTGGGAGCTCGTTTTAGCGATATCGATAGTTCTTGAGATCTCGAAGCGCTCCCCAGCGCAGTTGTCATCCCACTCGCCGCCGTACTCATAAACCACCAACTGACGCAGGACTGGGCGCAATTTTTCACCCTCCCTGACGTAGAGCGAGAGTTGATTTTCTTCCAGTGGATTGAGGCGAGAACCGTTGGTGAGCAATGCCCGCACGCCAAAAGCGCGAAGGTCGGGGGTGAGTTTGTAGCGAGCCGTATCCAGTGTCAGCTCGCGCAAGCTGACGCCATCCATCACGAAAGCAGTGGCCTGGTGATAAGTCGCAATCGGCTTCGGTTGCGCGTCTTTCAGCACCGAAAGGTCCAGATCATGGGTGCTGAGCGCGCCAGCGGCGGCACGGGTGAACCGGGTTTTGGCGCTGATGGTCAGTCCCGGGTAAGCCGGCCAGTCCTTGCAGACTGACAAATCCTCGTCACCCATTACCGGCGCCGGCGTGCAATCGGCAAACACCTGCCCCGCCATCAGCCACCCGCACAGCGCCACACCGCCGATCAATCCAGACTTCATTGTCACATCCCGCTCCTCGATAGCTTTTCAGCCGCGCACTATCCCCTCCTGAACGAACGGTTTCAACCGAGTGAACTCTAAATGGCCACTACCTAATACGGTCCAGTCAAACCAGTGGAGCTAGCCGGTGCCACGCAGTGCACTGCCATCGCGAGACCGCTCATTCCCCCCAAAAAACCGTGCTTCAACTCGATATCAACTGTGCGTCAGCAATCGGATCAACTGTGCGGAGTCGTTCTTTGTTCCCAGCACCACGACTGAAGCGTCTTGCAAGCAGGCATCGCCGGCGATCCAGTCGATCTCGGCCGTGCCATCGAGATCAAACGACTCGTCCACCGCACCGTCCTTCAGGAAGCCCCCCGTCAGCAGATTGCGATGCCCTCCCGAGGTCTGACCCACGGCGACAATGCGCTGATCCGCAGAATCATCCACTACAAACCCAGCAACCCAGCTCTTGAGTTCCTGCGGTTGCGTCGAAGCGCTAAGAACCGGCGCGCCGCCATTGAACGACGGATCAATTTCTCCGGCGTGGGTGATACCGGTCATGAACGCATGTTGACGCTTCTCCCCGCCAGCCGCCTCGACAGCAGCGCCGATCAAGAGTAAGCGCTGTGCCGACTGCTCAACGATGCCGTTCACCGAGCTTTCCAGCGGAGTGCCTTCATTGCGAATGTTCAACAGCAAAGTACCGTCATTGCCGAATGACTTCGCAACCTGTCCGGCATTTTCAAACGCCATGATCCACCCCTGATGGGTGACTTCTGTCTTGCCATAAACCAGTATCAGCCCACTGTTCAGTTGCGTGACGCCTTGCAACTGAATGGCGACTCCGGGGTGCGTGATGTAGATCCAGCCGTTGGCATTAAACGCGGTGTCATCGCTGCCATCGAGGAAAAAGCGCGTCAGCAGCGCGCCCCCCTGTTTCGAAGTGGCGAAAAGCAACCTGTCGTGCGCCGCCGCTTTTTGGTCCGATTGCGCCAATTCCAGGCTTCCGGCAACCGCACCGAAGAGAGAAGGAACGCGCATGGGAATAATTTTGTAACCGCTCTGGCTGTCACCGAACTCAAGATCAGGCGAACCGTCCGGCAGAAAGCGCGCAATGATTTGCTCGTAATCGACAGACGTCCCTTTGATGAGTCCGCACACCCAGATCCCGCCGCTCGCATCGATGCTGAGTTTCCCGCCGTGTGAGGGCACATCACGCCTGTATTGCCCCACGACATAGCCGGCCTGGCCAAAAGTCGTATCAAGATGACCATCGGCGCGCAGACGCGCCAAGCCATAACACAAACTGCCCGATGCATCGGTGACGGTCGCACTGACCATGATCTGACCGGTGGGCGTTGTCGCCACACCCTGACCTACGGTCTTGTGTGCAGTGGGGAACTGCAGCGTTTGCAACCCGGCATTTGCAAAGGAACGATCCATTTCACCGGCTGACTGCGCTTCACGTGCGTTGGTTCGTGACATGTTCGTAGGCTCCTCAAGAGATCGGGTTTGATCCGTTTCCCGGGCCATTCGATCCGAGTCCCCCACAGACCACAACTGATAGAAATGACAGTCTTTTAGAAGAAATCGCAATTATTCATCGAACAAAAAAACCTAAAGAACTGTTACTTCTTACAGGTTCTCTAGAAAAAGAACCGTGCCAACCTTTCGCTTCATTCCACCCGGCAACGAGAGCACGTCATGAGCGCTTCGCCCCATTCCAAAATTGAGTCAGTGCCTGCCCCGGTCATCACCTACCCTGCCGCAGACGCCGAAACGGGCCCGGCAACACTCTTACTGGGCATCGGGGTACCCGGCGCTTTTGTCGAAGTGTGGGACATCGAACACACACAGTTGCACGGAAAAGGATCCGTCAACGCGAATGGCCGATGGGCCTTTAGTTTCAGTGGCGATCTTGCGCAGGGACCACACCGTATTCACGCCCGCCAAACGTTCGACGACGAAACATCCCCATGGACTGACATTCGTTTGTTTAATGTCCTCCTGCAACCGGATGTCAATGCACCTGCGATTGGCACGCCGCTGGAAGGAGAACAGACGGATAACGCTGCGGTTTTATCAGGCGATGTACGACAGCCCGGTGGCATCGTGGACATTATTGACCTCGACGCCAACCTGTGGATTGCCTCGGCAACGGTGGAGGGCGACCTGAGTTGGCAAGCACAGGCATCGAGCCCATTGTCGGCAGGCCCCCATCGGATTTCGGCCATTCACCGCGTGGCGGGCAAGGTTTCCGATTGGGCGCGTATCCGGACATTTTCGGTACGCGACGAGACGTAAGGCCAGGCGAACAAACCGTTCAGGCTGTTCGCCCAATCCGCGCACTTCAAAACGCGTTGCGGAAAATCTCCTCGATCTGGCGCTGATCCGCCGCCCGTGGGTTGGTCAGGCCACAAGCGTCTTTCAGAGCATTGGTGGCCAGGATCGGGATGTCCGTGAGTTTGGCGCCGAGTTCACGCAAACCACCGGGGATCTCGACGTCCTTGGCCAGACAACGGATCGCGTTGATCGCCGCCTGAGCGCCCTCCTCAGGGCTGAAACCGCGAACATCGGCCCCCATGGCCTGCGCCACATCGGTCAAACGTTCAGCACACACCAACGCGTTAAACGTCTGCACATGAGGCAGCAACACGGCGTTGCACACGCCATGGGGCAAGTCGTAGAAACCGCCCAACTGGTGCGCCATCGCATGCACGAAACCGAGCGAAGCGTTGTTGAACGCCATACCCGCGAGGAACTGCGCATACGCCATGTTCTCCCGCGCGATGAGGTCGCTGCCATCGCGCACGGCCAGGCGCAGATTGTTGCTGATCAGGGTCATGGCCTTCAGCGCGCAGGCGTCGGTAATCGGGTTGGCGGCTGTTGAAACGTAGGCTTCGATGGCGTGAGTCAGTGCGTCCATGCCGGTGGCGGCGGTCAGGCTTTTCGGCATGGCGACCATCAGCGCCGGGTCGTTGACCGACAGCAGCGGCGTGACGTTGCGGTCGACGATGGCCATTTTTACGTGGCGCGATTCGTCGGTGATGATGCAGAACCGGGTCATCTCGCTGGCAGTGCCGGCGGTGGTGTTGATGGCGACCAGCGGCAGTTGCGGTTTTGTGGATTGGTCGACGCCTTCGTAGTCGCGGATCTGCCCGCCGTTAGTCGCACACAGAGCGATGCCCTTGGCGCAGTCGTGGGGTGAACCACCGCCCAGCGACACCACGAAATCACAGCGGCTTTCCTTGAGCAGCCCCAGTCCGGATTCGACGTTGGCGATGCTCGGGTTCGGCTTGGCGCCGTCGAAGATCACCGAATCAATGTCCTGCATCGCCAGTTTCTCGGCGACCATCGCCGCCACGCCCGCCTTGGCCAGCCCCGCGTCAGTGACGATCAGCGCCTTGCGAAAACCATAGTTGCGGATCGCGACCATGGCTTCATCCAGGCATCCGCTGCCCATGATGTTTACGGCCGGAATGAAAAAAGTGCTGCTCATGCGCCTCTCCTGACTGGGGCCGAATCGACTGCTGCGATCCGGCGGACGCACACAGGATCGACTGATCGGTCACACCGGATGTTGATCTGGCTCAATGCCTGCTCGTGATAAAGTCGCCGCCCATCAGCCCCTTTGTTTTGAGACCTCCCACGCAATGACCGATTTTCTGGATGTCGACGCCACCCTCGAAGACTGGAATGCCTTGCGCGCCGCGACCGAGTTCAAGGGTTTGCTGGTGGGTAACGGCGCCAGTCGCGCCGTGTGGGACGACTTCGGCTACGACTCGCTGTTCGAAAACGCCCGCACCGTGGAAGAGAAACCGCTGAGCCCGTCGGAACTGGCCGTGTTCGACGCGATGCACACGCGCAGCTTCGAGCAGGTACTGGGCGCACTGAAAACCACCAGCCGGGTGAACAAGGCACTGGCCATCAGCTCAGCCGCACCGCGCAATCGCTACTACGCGATCAAGGAAGCGCTGATCAACGCCGTGCACGCCGTTCATATCCCGTGGCGACGGGTTCAGGCCTCGACGCTGACCACGCTCAACGGAGAACTGGCGCGCTATCGCACGGTGTTTACCACCAATTACGACTTGCTCAACTATTGGGCGCTGCAGCACAAAAGCGAGACCATCGACGATCTGTTCAATGGCACGAATGCGAGTTTTGATCTGAGTGAAAGTGCGACTGAAAAACCGCGCTTGCTGTATCTGCACGGTGGTCTGCATCTGGTGCGTAATCAGGACGGCACCGCGCGCAAACTGACCTCCACCGAGGGCACGCTGCTCGGCAGTTTTGCGATCAACAACACGATCAAAACCCTGGATGACGTGCCGTTGTTCGTCACTGAAGGGCCAAGTGCCGAAAAACTCAAAACCATTCGCAGCTCGGATTATCTGTCGTTCTGTTATGCGCAGTTATTGGCGCATGGCGACAGTTTATGCATCTTCGGCCATGCCTTGAGTGAGCAGGACGCTCACATTGTCCGGGCGCTGCGTTTGGCGAAACCGAACGCCGTGGCGATCTCGATTTATCCGCGCAGTGCGGCGTTCATTCAGCATCAGAAGCGGCATTACGCCAAGGTGTTTGAAGGGACAGGGGTTGAGTTGCGGTTTTTTGATGCCAAGACGCATGCGTTGGGGAGCCCGAAGCTTTCGGTACCCGTCGAGGTCTGATGTCAGCGGGCCTGACGCCTTCGCAAGCAAGCCCGCCCACCTATTGACCTTCAACGTTCCTTAGAGAACCGGCAGGGTCTTGTCCTTGATGGTTTTGGTTGGCCCGTTGGCCTTGACGCTGGCGATGCCTTTGGCGCAAGCGGCGTCTGAGGAGTACGACTCGCTGCTGCCGATGATCTGATGGTTGGCGGCCTTGAGGTTGAAGTACGGATGCCCGTCCTTCGTCGTTTTTTTCTCGTAGCGTCCATCCAGCGGGCTATTGGTCTGCACCGAAGCAATGCCATTGTCGGCTGCCGCGCGGGTGGTGTAGAGCTCGCTGGTGAGAATGGTTTCAGCGTTGGCGGCTTTCAGCACAAACCTGAACTGGCCGTTGCTGCTTTTACTGACTTCGTACCATCCGGACATGCTCGTTTCTCCTTGGCGGTTGAGAGGTTACGCGCCAATGAGTAAAGACCAGCCTCAGACTTCTGTCGCCTGAACCAGCCTCTTCGCGAGCAAGCCCGCTCCCACATCTGGAACGCATTACCCTTGTGGGAGCGGGCTTGCTCGCGAATGAGGCGACTCGGTCCCGGCTATTTCACCCGCGCACGCACCACCGACAACGGCGTCTCAGCCACCCGACGCTGACTCAGATACCGCGTACAACTCACCCGCAAGAACGACGCAAAGTTCACCACCTCCCCGCGATAATCCATCACCTCTTCGTACAGTTTGGCGATCAACTGGTTAGTGGTCATACCGTCGACCTCGGCGATTTCGCTGAGGATGTCCCAGAACTGGTTCTCCAGGCGCAACGTCGTCACCACCCCGCAGATGCGCAATGAACGCGAGCGCGATTCGTAGAGGATCGGGTCGGCCTTGACGTAGAGCTCGCACATGGGCGAATCCTCGTTACAGGGTGATTTGGGTGCCCAGCAGACCGAGGAACCCGGCCAGCCAGTTCGGATGCGCAGGCCAAGCCGGCGCGGTGGCCAGATTGCCTTGAACGTGGCCGTCGGTCACGGGGATGTCGATGTACGTGCCGCCCGCCAGTCGGACTTCCGGCGCGCAAGCCGGATAGGCGCTGCATTCACGTCCTTTTAGCACGCCCGCTGCCGCCAGCAACTGTGCACCGTGGCAAACGGCGGCGATCGGCTTTCCGGCCTTGTCGAAGGCACGCACCAGTTCGAGGACTTTTTCGTTGAGACGCAGGTATTCCGGGGCACGACCGCCAGGAATCAGCAGCGCATCGTAATCGGCCTCGCTGACCTTGGCGAAATCGAAATTGAGTGCGAACAGGTGACCGGGTTTTTCGCTGTAGGTCTGATCGCCTTCGAAGTCATGGATGGCGGTGCGTACGGTCTTGCCGGCAGCCTTGTCCGGGCACACGGCGTGGACGGTGTGACCGACCATTTGCAGGGCCTGGAACGGCACCATGACTTCGTAATCTTCGACGTAATCGCCGACCAGCATCAGGATCTTTTTCGCGGCCATGGGGAGGACTCCTCTGGGAAAGGGCTTGCGGGAGTATTCAAGGTAGACCTTATCGGGACGAGCAGGTAATAACCGACTACTACCGAGTTATCGTTCTTCGCGGGCAAGCCCGCACACAGGTTCTGCGTCGATCACAGGTTGTGTGTGGCACGCAAATACTCTGGGGCGGGCTTGCTCGCGAAGGGCCCCTGACAGCCGACAGCTTCGTTGACTGTCAGTACGCCTTCGCGAGCAAGTCGAATCGGCGCACCGCCGCTGTCACAGGATCAGAGGTAACCGTCAGCGCGCAGCAGGGTTTCCAGGCAGTGCTCGCTGATGTTGTAGAACGCCTTCAACTCCTGAATCTTCACCAGCAACTGAGCCGGGTCCACCGGCTCAGCGCGTTTGACCGCCAGAATCATCTTGTTCTTGTTGGTGTGATCCAGCGAGATGAACTCGAACACCTTGGTTTCGTAACCACAGGCCTCAAGAAACAGCGCGCGCAGACTGTCGGTGACCATCTCCGCTTGCTGCCCCAGGTGCAAACCGTATTGCAGCATTGGCTTGAGCAGCGCCGGGCTCTGGATCTGCAAGCGGATCTGTTTGTGGCAGCACGGCGAGCACATGATGATTGAGGCGCCCGAACGGATGCCCGTATGGATGGCGTAATCGGTGGCGATGTCGCAGGCATGCAGGGCGATCATCACGTCCAGTTCGCTCGGCGCGACGCTGCGCACATCACCGCATTTGAATACCAGCCCCGGGTGATCCAGCTTTGCCGCAGCGCTATTGCACAGGTTGACCATTTCTTCACGCAACTCGACGCCGGTGACTTCGCCCTCGGCCTTCAAGGTGTTGCGCAAGTAGTCGTGAATCGCAAACGTCAGGTAACCCTTGCCCGAACCGAAATCCGCGACCCGCACCGGTTTGTCCAGCGCCAGCGGTGACGAGGTCAGGGCATGGCTGAACACTTCGATGAACTTGTTGATCTGCTTCCACTTGCGCGACATTGCCGGGATCAGCTCGTGCTGCGCGTTGGTCACGCCCAGATCCTTGAGGAACGGACGGCTCAGCTCCAGAAAGCGGTTTTTCTCGCGGTTGTGTTCAGCGGACGGAGCCTCACGCAATTGCTGAGGTTTGCTCCTGAAGAGCGAAGGCTTGCCCTTTTTGCTGTATTCGAGCTGTGCTTCGTCAGCCAACGCCAGCAAATGCGCATTTTTGAACGAGGCCGGCAACAGCGCGGCGATCATCGCTACGCCTTCCAGCAACGGCAGGTTCTTGGTGATGTCGCGGGTCTTGTAGCGATAGACGAAGGACAGGTTAGGCTGCGCCTTGACCGTCACCGGTTTGATGATGACCCGTTGCAAATCCGCCTCTTCGCCGACGTACTTGGCCAGCACCAGTTTGATGAAGCCGTTCTGTTCGAGGCTGGTTTGCAGCAACTCGATGAACTGGGCGTGGTGATCCGGCGCGGATGGCGCGGTGGGGGCGGTGACGGACATGAACAAGCGGCCTCGGACGGGGCGAATCGGGAGTGGCGGGTATTTTAGGGGGGATGCGGGTTGGGGACACGCTCTTATTTACCGAACGGCATAAACTGCGCCGCCCCCACACCACAAGGGACTGCTGCGCCCTGAGATTTAACCCAACACCACCAACCGATTTGGCAATTCATTGCGTACCTGCGTCACCGGCACATGCACTTTGAGCAATTCGCCACACGCCTCGATGCAGGTGACAAACCCTTCCAGCGTGCGCCCCTGCCGCACCTGCTCGGTAAACGCCGCGACAATGGCATCCCAGCTTTTATTGTCCAGTCGCCGGGAAATGCCCTCGTCCACCAGAATTTCCACATACCGCTCAGCCTCGCAGACAAAAATCAGCATCCCGGTGCTGCCCACCGTGTGATGCAGGTTCTGTTCGAGAAACTGCCGACGTGCCAGATTCGAGGCGCGCCAGTGACGCACCCGGCGAGGCACCAGATGAGTGGTGATCTTCGGCAAGCGAAACAACAGACACAGCACAATGAAAATGCCCCACTGCACCAGCAGCAGACTGCGCATGGTCAGCCAGCCGGTCAGGTAATGCACAACGCCCGGTACCACCAGCGCCAGCAGGCTGGCCCACATCAACGGGATGTACGCGTAATCGTCGGCGCGGGCGGCCAGCACGGTCACCAGTTCCGCGTCGGTGTCGCGCTCGACGCGGGCGATCGCCTCGGCGACTTTGCGTTGTTCGTGTTCAGTCAGTAATGCCATGTCAAAGAGTGCCTGCTCATTATTGTTGTGTGCTCACCAGCCGCCCGACGAACCACCGCCGCCGAAACTGCCCCCGCCGCCGCTAAAGCCCCCGCCCCCGCCTCCACCGCCGCCGAAACCTCCACCGCCAAAGCCACCGCCACCACCGGAGCCGCCACGGCCGGCGGGAAGGATACCGAGCATCTGGCAGACAAACACCGTCAGGATGAACAACATCACTAAAAACACGAACAACGTCGGGTGCCGAGAGATGAAATCATCGGAAGGATCACCGCTGGGCTCATACACCGTCGACGGCTCGTCCAGCGGATTACCCCCCAGTACCACCAGCATCGCCGCGACGCCGTCGCTGATGCCTTTGCTGAAGTGGCCGGCTTTGAAGGCAGGCGTGATGACTTGATGGATGATCACCGACGTCTGCGCATCGGTCAGCCGGTCCTCCAGGCCATAACCGACTTCAATGCGCAATTTGCGCTCGTCCCGGGCGACGATAAGCAATGCGCCGTTGTTTTTGTCTTTCTGGCCGATGCCCCAGTGCCGGCCCAGTTGCACGCCAAAATCTTCGATGGTGGTGCCTTGCAGATCCGGCAGCGTCACCACGACCAATTGCTCGCCGGTCGCCTGTTCGTGCGCCTGCAACTGCTGGCTCAGTTGCGCACGCACTGACGGCTCGATCATCTGCGCGTCATCCACCACCCGCCCGCTCAGCGCCGGGAACGTCAACTCGGCCCGGGCGCTGACGGCGAACAGCCACAGCATCAGCACCAGGCCCATTTTCAACACACGCATGGGCAACCTCGGATCAGAACTTCACTTCGGGCGCCTTTTCTGCACCGGGGGTGGTGGCTTCAAAGGTTTCGCGGATCGGCAGGTCGCTGTACATCACGCTGTGCCAGAGGCGTCCCGGGAAGGTGCGGATTTCAGTGTTGTATTTCTGCACCGCCAGAATGAAATCGCGCCGCGCCACGGAGATACGGTTTTCCGTGCCCTCAAGCTGCGATTGCAAGGCCAGAAAGTTCTGGTTGGCCTTCAGGTCCGGATAACGCTCAGAGACCACCATCAAACGGCTCAACGCGCCGCTCAGTTGATCCTGCGCCTGTTGGAACTGCTTGAGCTTTTGCGGGTTGTCGAGGGTGCTGGCATCCACCTGGATCGACGTCGCCTTGGCCCGCGCCTCGATCACGGCGGTCAGGGTCGCCTCTTCATGCTTGGCGTAGCCTTTCACCGTTTCGACCAGATTGGGGATCAGGTCAGCGCGGCGCTGGTACTGGTTCTGCACTTGGCTCCAGGCCGCTTTGGCCTGCTCGTCGAGGGTCGGGATGTTGTTGATGCCACACGCGGTCAATACCGTGGCCAGTACCAGCAATGTGGCGACCTGCAAACGCGAGCGGTTGATTGGGCTGACATTCATCAAAGCGATGCTCCTTGGCACATTTCATTAAAAACCGTCGGCGAAAACTTCGGGACCGGCTCTTGGGGCATAATCGGCCTCGTCACTGGAATGCGACGGGCGAATGGGCTAAAAAGTGCCCTGCGCGTTCACGCTACCGAGTGTCGGCTATGGTTTTTGGGCTCGGTATTTTTGAGCCGGCACCCGAACAACAATAGTCGCTCCCTAAATTTTGGCTGGCCGGCATTGCATTGCCGCTTGGGCCCTTGAGAAAAACATTCATGAAGAAGCTGTGTTTGCTGGGTCTGCTCGTCAGCCTGGCCAGTCATCACGTATTGGCCGCCACGACCCCGGTGCCCCTGGAAAACAAGGACGCGTTCATCAGCCACCTGATGAGCCAAATGACCCTCGAAGAGAAGATCGGCCAGTTGCGCCTGATCAGCATCGGCCCGGAAATGCCCCGCGAACTGATCCGCAAGGAAATCGCCGCGGGCAACATCGGCGGCACGTTCAACTCGATCACTCGCCCGGAAAACCGTCCGATGCAGGACGCGGCCATGCGCAGCCGTCTGAAGATTCCGATGTTTTTTGCGTACGACGTGATCCACGGTCACCGTACGATTTTCCCGATTCCGCTGGCGCTGGCGTCGAGCTGGGACATGGACGCCATCGGCCTGTCCGGACGCGTGGCGGCCAAAGAAGCGGCGGCCGACAGCCTCGACATCACCTTCGCCCCGATGGTCGACATCTCCCGCGATCCGCGTTGGGGCCGTAGCTCCGAGGGTTTCGGTGAAGACACCTACCTGACCTCGCGCATCGCCAAAGTCATGGTCAAGGCTTATCAGGGCCAGACCCCGAGCGCCGCCGACAGCATCATGGCCAGCGTCAAGCACTTCGCCCTGTACGGCGCGGTCGAGGGCGGTCGTGACTACAACGTCGTCGACATGAGCCCGGTAAAGATGTACCAGGATTACCTGCCACCGTACCGCGCCGCGATTGATGCCGGTGCCGGCGGTGTGATGGTCGCGTTGAACTCGATCAACGGCATTCCGGCCACCGCCAACACTTGGCTGATGAACGATTTGCTGCGCAAGGATTGGGGCTTCAAAGGCCTGGCAGTCAGCGACCACGGTGCGATCTTCGAACTGATCAAGCACGGCGTGGCCCGCGACGGTCGTGAAGCGGCGAAGCTGGCGATCAAGGCCGGCATCGACATGAGCATGAACGACACCCTGTACGGCAAAGAGCTGCCGGGCCTGCTCAAGTCCGGCGAGATCGAACAGAAAGACATCGACAACGCCGTGCGCGAAGTGCTCGCCGCCAAGTACGACATGGGCCTGTTCAAGGACCCGTACTTGCGCATCGGCAAGGCTGAAGACGATCCGGCCGATACCTACGCCGAAAGCCGCCTGCACCGTACCGAGGCTCGTGAAGTGGCGCGGCGCAGCCTGGTGCTGCTGAAAAACCAGAACGAAACCCTGCCGCTGAAGAAAACCGCGAAAATCGCGCTGGTCGGTCCATTGGCCAAGGCGCCGATCGACATGATGGGCAGTTGGGCGGCGGCCGGTAAGCCGGCGCAATCAGTCACGCTGTTCGATGGCATGAGCGCGGTCATCGGCGACAAGTCGAACCTGATCTACGCCCGTGGCGCCAACATCACCAGCAACAAGAAGGTCCTCGACTACCTGAACTTCCTCAACTTCGATGCACCGGAAGTGGTGGATGATCCGCGCCCGGCCAACGTGTTGATCGACGAAGCGGTGAAAGCCGCCAAAGACGCTGACGTGGTCGTTGCGGCAGTGGGCGAATCCCGCGGCATGTCACACGAATCCTCCAGCCGCACCGACCTGAACATCCCGGAAACTCAGCGCGAGTTGATCCGAGCTCTGAAAGCGACCGGCAAACCGCTGGTGCTGGTGCTGATGAACGGCCGTCCACTGACCATCCTTGAGGAAAAGGAATCGGCCGACGCCATTCTGGAAACCTGGTTCAGCGGCACCGAGGGCGGCAACGCCATCGCCGATGTGCTGTTCGGTGACTACAACCCGTCGGGCAAACTGCCGGTGACCTTCCCGCGATCCGTGGGGCAGATTCCCACCTACTACAACCACCTGAGCATTGGCCGGCCGTTCACGCCAGGCAAACCGGGCAACTACACCTCGCAGTATTTCGACGACACGACCGGCCCGCTGTTCCCGTTCGGCTATGGCTTGAGCTACACCGATTTCAGCCTGAACGACATGGCACTGTCGTCGACCACCCTGAACGCCACCGGCAAGCTCGACGCCAGTGTCACGGTGAGAAACACCGGCAAGCGCGACGGCGAAACCGTGGTGCAGTTGTACATTCAGGACGTTACCGGTTCGATGATCCGCCCGGTGAAGGAACTGAAGAACTTCCAGAAAATCATGCTCAAGGCCGGCGAACAAAAAGTCGTGCACTTCACCATCACCGAGGATGACCTGAAGTTCTACAACGCCCAGCTCAAGTACGCCGCCGAACCTGGCAAGTTCAACGTGCAGATCGGCCTGGATTCGCAAGACGTGACGCAGCAGAGCTTCGAACTGCTGTAACTATTCAGGCCACACATGCCCGTGTGAGAGGGGCCATTGTGGGAGGGGGATTGCTCCCGAATGCGGTGTATCAGCTAAATACATGCTCAATGACATGCCGCCTTCGGGAGCAAGCCCCCTCCCACATTGGAATCCACTGGTTTCGGAATTGGCGTTAACCGCGTCTGTCGAGAATGTTGACCACCAACCGATCCACCCACCCCCACACCCGCTGCTTGACCCTCCGCCACAACGGCCGACGCTGCCACTCCTCCAGGCTCACCCGCTGACTCAAGCCGAAGTCCTTCTCGAAACTCGCCCGCACCGCCGCCGTCAACGACGGATCGAGTGCCTCCAGGTTCGCCTCCAGATTGAAACGCAGGTTCCAGTGATCGAAGTTGCACGAGCCGATGCTGACCCATTCATCCACCAGCACCATTTTCAGATGCAGGAAACACGGCTGGTATTCGAAGATCTGCACCCCTGCCTTGAGCAAGCGCGGGTAGTAGCGATGCCCGGCGTAGCGCACGGAGGGGTGATCGGTGCGTGGGCCAGTCAGCAGCAAACGCACATCGACGCCACGAGCGGCGGCCTTGCGCAGGGAGCGGCGGATTTTCCAGGTCGGCAGAAAATACGGCGTGGCCATCCAGATGCGTTTCTGCCCACTGTTCAGGGCACGGAACAGCGACTGCAGAATGTCGCGATGCTGGCGGGCGTCGGCGTAAGCCACGCGGCCCATGCCGTCGCCTTTATCCGGCACACGGGGTAAACGCGGCAGGCCAAAATGCGCGGCCGGGCGCCAGGCGCGGCGATAGCGGTTGGCGATCCATTGCCGGTCGAACAGCAATTGCCAGTCGATGACCAATGGACCGCTGATCTGCACCATCACTTCATGCCATTCGCTGGTGTTGTGGCCTGGCGTCCAGAACTCGTCGGTGACGCCCGTACCACCGACCACTGCAGAACATCGATCAACCAGCAACAGCTTGCGATGATCACGATAGAAATTGCCAACCCAGCGTCGCCAGCTCAGACGATTGTAAAACCGCAGTTCGACCCCGGCCTGGATCAGGCGCTGGCGCAGATTGAGGGTAAACGCGAGGCTGCCGTAATCATCGAACAGACACCGCACACGCACACCGCGCTCGGCTGCCAGCACCAGCGCTTGAACGATGGTTTCGGCGCAGGCGCCCGCCTCGACCAGATACAGCTCAAGTTCGACCTGTTCTTTGGCCTGGGCAATGTTCTGGAGCATGCGCGCAAAGAATTGCGGGCCGTCGATCAACAACTCGAAGTGGTTGCCGTCACGCCACGCAAACACCGCGCCGCGCATGTCAGCGCGCCGTGAAGATCAGCACCGCACCCACCGGCACCGACAGACTGATGGCCGACAGACCGGCCAGTTTGCGCAAGCTTTCAAGCCCCGGAGCCAGGTCGAAATCCTCGGCATTGATCACCAGCGGCTCCAGCGTCACCACTTGAAAGCGCCGGTCATCGAGACGTGTTGCGAGCAACTCGGCGGGGTATTCATGTTGCTTGCCGTGCAGGTTGACGGTCAGCGGCAAACGTAATTCAAGTTGTGCGCCGGGGGCCAGATCGTTGATCGGGCGCAGGTCGATCCGGGTGGTGATGGTCGCAGCGGGGAACTGCTCAATCTGGAACAGCTCCTTGCGCATACGCTCGTCACGCAGAGGGATGCCGCTGTTGATCGAGTCCATCTCGATTTCGACTTCGGCGCGACCATTGGGGTCGACTTTGCCGTGCAACACCAGAAAGCGCTGCACTTCGGCAAGGCTGGCGTTTTTTGTGCTGACGAACGACAGCCGCGACGACTCGCCATCCAGATACCAGTTGGCCTGCGCGGGCAGCGCAGCGGCGGCCAATAACAGGCTGGACAGGGTTGCAAACAGGGAACGGTTGAACATTGAAGACTCGTGGGGCCGATAAACCTGAGCCGAACATTAACCGCCCGTGGCGTTATTGCAAACTTTCAATCCTCGCCAGTCCATTGGCTGGAAAAGTTCCCGTGGGCGGGCTTGCTCGCGAAAGCGCCGGCACAGGCAACATTTGTGGTGACTGACACACAGCCTTCGCGAGCAAGCCCGCTCCCACAGGGGGACGAGCACATCAAGGATTGAGGCGGCAGCCTTGGCGTTCGCCCGACCACTGGGCGCTGTTGCTGCGCCCCATGCCGCTGACGGTGATGGTCTTGCTGGCGGGCTCTTCGTTGAAACGGCTGGTCGGCAGCCACTGTTTCACATAGCCCCGGCAGTATTCGGCCTCGTTGTTCATCACGTAACGGCACGAACAATATTCCTTGGCGGTGTAGGCGCTGATGATGTCGGGGAAGGCCCACAGGTTTTCGCGTTCGTATCCAATCCAGCCCAGCAGCACGACCAACAGCACCAGCAAGAAGCGCTTCATGGCTGCACCGCCTTCAGCACACGTTTGAGCAGTTCGTTGTGGCGATAGCGGCCGTCGCGATCATCGGCGTAGCGCACGATCACCAGTTTCTCGCTAGGGATCACGTAAAGGGCCTGGCCCCAATGGCCGAGCGCGGCGAAGGTGTCGGGTGGTGCGTCGGGCCAGGGCGATGCGCCACCGTCCACCGGGCGATTAAGCCACCACTGGCCGCCGGGGACGGCTTCGTCCTGATGGGCCTTGTAGCCGGCGAAGGGTTTGAGGTTGAAGGCGAGCCAATCCTTGGGCAGCAATTGCCGATCAGCCCAGCGCCCGTCGCGGGCCATCAACAGGCCGACCCGCGCCAGATCCCGTGCGGTGAGGTAGGCATAAGACGAGGCGACAAACGTGCCGTTGGCATCGGTTTCCCACACGGCATGGCGTATGCCCAACGGGTCAAACAGGGCCGTCCACGGATAGTGCGGATAACGCTGCGGGCCGACGATGGTTTTCAGCGCGGCCGACAACAGATTGCTGTCGCCGCTGGAGTATCTGAACGACCGCCCCGGTGCCGCATAGCTGTCGTGATTGGCCGTGAACGCCGCCATGTCGCGATGACCACGGGTATAAAGCATCGCCACCACCGAGGATTTGAGCGGCGCGTATTCGTAGTCTTCCTGCCAGTCGAGGCCAGAGGCCCAGTGCAGCAGATCGGCCATTGTGATGGCGGGGTGTTTTTCCAGGGCCGGGTAAAACTTCACGGCGGGATCATCAAGCCTGAACAGGCCTTCGCCGTACGCCACACCCAGGACTGTGGCCATCAGACTTTTACTGATCGACCAAGTCAGGTGCGGGGTGTCGGCAGTGGTCGGGCCGGCGTAGCGTTCGTAGACGATCTGGCCGTCGCGGATGACCAGCAACGCGTCGGTGCGCATGCCTTGGCGGGTGGTGTCGTCGCGGGGCGGGAAGGCGTAGGTCTCCAGTTCCTCAACCGCTGGGCCAGTGAGCTGCGGGCCCGTCGACCATTGCTCGCCGGGCCATTGCCCGGCCTGAACGGTGAAACTGATCAGCAGCAGGAGCAGGCCTTTGAACATGGTGAGGGCTCTTGAAAATAACCTGCTGAGGGTAGTCGGGGTTTATGACAAATGTGTGGTGTTTTCAGGGCCCCTTCGCGAGCAAGTATTCGAGTTCCTTCAGTTGGAATGCAATCAAACTGTGGGAACGGGCTTGCTCGCGAAAAGGCCGGTCAGGCCTGCGCCAAAGCCTTGGCCAGCCGCTTGGCCCTGGCCCCCGAAGCCAATTGCATCACGCCTTGATCACGCTGCCACATCGCCGCCCACTCGGGATTCCCATCGGCCAATGCCTGATCGACTTCAGGCTTGAGCGCCTCAAACTGGGCAAACAACCCACCCAGCAACACATGCCCGGCCGGGGTATTGGGTGGCTGCCGACTCATTTCGGCACACCCGGCCAACAACGCCAGCAAGCGTAATTGCAGCGCTTGTGGCCAATCGCTGTCCTGCCCGACGCCATACAACCACGCGGTCATCGCACTCAACACATAGACATCTTCCAGGGTGCGGAACGGTTTGACGTAAGCATCCCAGCCATCCCCGGCGAGCAATTCGCACAGGGCGCCATCGAGGTGCAGCCGACCATGGCTGATGTCTGGCATCAACGGCAGCGCCGGCAGTTTTTCCACGCGCACACCGGGTTCGCCGGGATACACCACCGCCAGGCTCAGGCGCGGCGTCTGGCCGGGGTCTTCACTGCGCGCGGCGATCAGCAGCCAGTCCGCCGCATCGCCAGCGGTGACGAAATCCTTGCGCCCGCTCAGATGCAAATCGGTCAGCCGCGTTTGCATATCCGCCGGGCGCAAACTGCGCTGTTCAGTCGCACACAACGCCCCAAGGCTCAGCGGTGCGCTGGGCCAAAGCATGCGCAACGCCGCTTGATAACCGACCAGAAACGCCAGCCCCGGCGTTGCCATCAACCGCCCTCCCGTCACCGCCAATTCGAACGGCGTGACGTTGCCCAGCGTGTGCAACAACGCCGCAAAACCTTCTGCCAGGTCAGCAACGACGGGCATTCGTTCACGGCTTTCAAGCAGATCGGGCCAAGGCATAAGAGGCTCCTCGTGGGCTGTCATATAAGCATCACCAAACGTTCATGGCGATGACACCGGGGCTACATAGCCTGACTTTGCACAACACGGCTGCATAAAGAAAGTCGATCGGCTGCAACCCACGACGGGTTAAAGGCCCGTACGGAGATTCACATGACTCAGATCGCCCGCATCAGCGACACCGGCAATGAACGCCGCCTGCAAGCCGAACGCCTGATCGGCGCCGAGGCCTTGCAGCAAGCCCAGGCCTTGCGTTTCAACGTGTTCAGCGGCGAGTTCAACGCCAAACTGAAAGGCGCTGAACTGGGTTTGGACATGGATGATTATGATGTTCACTGCAGCCACATCGGTGTGCGTGACCTGAACACCGGCCGCCTGGTGGCGACCACTCGCTTGCTCGACCACACCGCCGCCAGCAGCTTGGGCAAGTTCTACAGCGAAGAAGAATTCAGCCTGCATGGCCTGGCGCATTTGAAAGGCCCGATCCTGGAAATCGGCCGCACCTGCGTCGACCCGGCCTACCGCAACGGCGGCACCATCGCCGTGCTGTGGGGCGAACTGGCCGAAGTGCTCAATCAGGGCGGATACAGCTATTTGATGGGCTGCGCGAGCATCCCGATGCAGGACGGCGGCGTGCAGGCTCACGCGATCATGCAGCGTCTGCGTGAACGTTATCTGTGCACTGAACATTTGCGTGCCGAGCCGAAAAATCCGCTGCCGACCCTGGATATTCCGTCCAACGTGATTGCTGAAATGCCGCCGCTGCTCAAAGCCTACATGCGCTTGGGGGCGAAAATCTGCGGCGAGCCGTGCTGGGACGAAGACTTTCAGGTCGCCGACGTGTTCATCCTGCTCAAGCGCGACGAACTCTGCCCACGCTACGCCAAGCACTTCAAGGCGGCGGTGTAATGAGCCGATTGCGGGTGTACGCGCGAATCGCGCGAGTGCTGCTGGTGGTGACGCTGGGGTTGACCATGGCCAGTGTCTTCGGGGTTTTTGAGCGTATTGGCCTGGCCCATTCGATGGAGCGCCGACAGCGCTGGTCGCGCTTTTTCATGGCACGCCTGAGCAACGCCCTGCCCTTTCGCGTGACCGTTCACGGCGAGCTGCCAACACACTCGATGCTGTGGGTCAGCAATCATGTGTCATGGACTGACATTCCCCTGCTCGGCATGCTCACGCCACTGTCGTTTCTGTCCAAGGCCGAAGTACGCACCTGGCCGGTCGCCGGTTGGCTCGCGGCGAAGGCCGGCAGCCTGTTCATCCGCCGGGGTTCGGGCGATAGCCAGTTGATCCGCAAGCAGATGACCCGTCACCTGCAAACCGACCATCCGCTGCTGATGTTCCCGGAAGGCACCACCACCGACGGCCGTTCGTTGCGCACCTTTCATGGTCGTCTGTTGTCGGCGGCGATTGATTCGCAGGTGATGCTGCAACCGGTGGCGATCCGTTATCTGCGTGACGGCGATATCGACCCGCTGGCACCGTTCATTGGTGACGATGACTTGCTGTCGCACTTGATGCGTTTGTTCAGCAATGATTGCGCCGATGTCGAAGTGCATCTGCTCAAGCCGATTGCCTGCCAGGGCCGGGAACGCGCGGCGCTGGCGTTCGAGGCACAACAGGCGGTGCAGAAGGCGTTGTTTGGGGCAATCCCGGACACACAACAGACACCGATGCGCCCGGCAATCGCGGCCTGATACACAGGCTCTGACAGCGGCCGAGTCCCCCTGTGGGAGAGGGCTTGCTCGCGAAAGCGGTGTGCCATTGAGCATGTATGCTGGCTGATACACCGCTTTCGCGAGCCCGCATTAGGTTTTCAATGGCTCGGCGTGTTGGGCGAAATCCTGAAGTTGTGGGTAGAACAACGCAAAATCTTCACTCAACGGCTCATACAAACGCCGCAATTCCTGCATCGCACCCGCCAACTCTTCCGGCCGGGTCAAGCGTCGGGAGATCCCGCGCAACACCTGCTCCAGCACTTCAAACTCCTGATACGACCCCAGCCAGTCATTGGCAACCATGTGCGGCGCGATCTTCGCCAGACGCTCGGGCAGTTGTCGCTCAAGCGATAGCACTCGATAGACGTCCGTCGTGAACTGCTCCAGCGGCTGGTCGGCGTACAAACGCCAGTCTCGCGCCAGGCAATGGTCGAAAAACACGTCGAGGACGATCCCGGCATAACGTCTTCGAGTAGCGGAAAACCGCCGCAACGCGATGTCCACCCGCGGATGGCGATCGGTGAAGACGTCAATCCGCCGGTGCAACTGGATGGCCGCCTCGACCTCGGGCGCAAACTGCCCCTGCAGCCGGCCTTTGACGAAGTCGCCATACAAACTGCCGAGTAATTGGCCCGGGCGCTGGCCACCGAGGTGCAAATGTGCGAGATAGTTCATGGGCGCAGCTTAGCACTGCGCCTTCATCGTTACACTCAACATATCGTTATAACCCGATATACCGATTTACATGATCTTCAGATCAAAATCATATTGGTATATCGCGAAATACCGATTTAAAGTTCGCCTCATCGCGATATAGCGCTACAGACATCACGAGCCCAAGCCATGAACCTCGACCTCGACGAAATAATAAAAGCCCTGGCACACCCAGTACGGCGAGACATCCTCATCTGGCTGAAAGACCCCAAAGTCCAGTTTCCGGAACAGATTCACAACCACGAGTACGGCATCTGTGCCGGGCAGATCGACCAGCGTTGCGGCTTATCGCAATCGACGGTGTCCGCCCACCTCGCCACGCTGCAACGCGCCGGGCTGATCAGCAGCCAGAAGGCCGGTCAGTGGAACTTCTTCAAGCGCAACGAGGACGTGATTCAGGCGTTCCTCGACGCCATCGTCAAAGAGCTCAGCGCTCCTCCAAGGAATTGATGCACATGCCCCTCTCGCTACTCATTTTGGCCTTGAGCGCCTTCGCCATCGGCACCACCGAGTTCGTCATCATGGGCCTGCTGCCCGATGTGGCGGCCGACCTCGGTGTGTCGATCCCGGGCGCCGGCTGGCTGGTGACCGGTTACGCCCTGGGCGTGGCCATCGGTGCGCCGTTCATGGCACTGGCCACCGCCAAACTGCCGCGCAAGGCTGCATTGGTTGCGTTGATGGGCATCTTCATTGTCGGCAACCTGCTCTGCGCCATGGCCAGTGATTACAACGTGCTGATGTTTGCCCGTGTCGTCACCGCGCTGTGCCACGGTGCATTCTTCGGTATCGGTTCGGTGGTGGCGGCCGGCCTGGTGGCACCGAACAAACGCGCTTCGGCAGTCGCGTTGATGTTCACCGGTCTGACCCTGGCCAACGTGCTGGGTGTGCCGTTGGGTACTGCGCTGGGTCAGGAAGCCGGCTGGCGTTCGACCTTCTGGGCAGTGACCGTGATCGGTGTGATTGCGCTGATCGGCCTGATCCGCTTCCTGCCGGCCAAGCGTGACGAAGAAAAACTCGACATGCGCGCCGAACTCGCCGCCCTCAAAGGCGCCGGCATCTGGCTGTCGCTGAGCATGACCGCGCTGTTCGCCGCCTCGATGTTCACCCTCTTCACCTACGTCGCCCCGTTGCTGGGCGATGTCACTGGTGTTTCGCCAAAAGGCGTGACCTGGACCCTGCTGTTGATCGGCCTCGGTTTGACGGTCGGCAACATCATCGGCGGCAAACTGGCAGACAAACGCCTCGGCGCCACCCTGATCGGCGTGTTCGTGGCGATGGCGGTGGTTTCCACCGTGCTGAGCTGGAGCAGCGTCGCGTTGATCCCGACTGAAATCACCCTGTTCCTTTGGGCCACCGCCTCGTTCGCTGCCGTGCCGGCCCTGCAAATCAACGTGGTGACCTTCGGCAAGGCTGCACCGAACCTGGTGTCGACCCTGAACATCGGCGCGTTCAACGTCGGTAACGCCCTTGGCGCCTGGGTCGGCGGCAGCGTTATCGCTCACGGTTTCGGGCTGACCAGCGTGCCTCTGGCCGCAGCCGCTCTGGCAGTGCTCGCCCTGATGGTGACCCTGATTACTTTCCGTCAGAACGGCAATGCCGATCTGGCCCCTGCTACCCACTGATTAACCACTTCACTGACGAGGGTTGTACACATGGCAACTATTTTCGATCCGATCAAACTGGGCGACGTCGAGCTGTCCAATCGCATCATCATGGCCCCACTGACTCGCTGCCGCGCCGACGAAGGCCGCGTGCCGAACGCGCTGATGGCCGAGTACTATGTGCAGCGCGCCTCTGCCGGCCTAATCCTCAGCGAAGCGACTTCGGTAACGCCGATGGGCGTTGGTTACCCGGACACCCCAGGCATCTGGTCGAACGATCAAGTGCGCGGCTGGGCTAACGTGACCAAAGCCATTCACGGCGCTGGCGGCAAGATTTTCCTGCAACTGTGGCACGTCGGCCGGATTTCTCACCCGTCGTACCTCAATGGTGAAGCGCCGGTCGCACCGAGCGCCATCCACCCCAAAGGTCACGTCAGCCTGGTGCGCCCATTGGCCGACTACCCAACCCCACGCGCACTGGAAACCGCTGAGATCGCCGACATCGTCGACGCCTACCGCACCGGTGCCGAGAACGCCAAAGCCGCCGGTTTCGACGGTGTGGAAATCCACGGTGCCAACGGTTATCTGCTCGACCAGTTCCTGCAAAGCAGCACCAACCAGCGCACCGACAACTACGGTGGTTCCCTGGAAAACCGTGCCCGCCTGTTGCTGGAAGTGACTGACGCCGCCATCGAAGTCTGGGGCGCAGGGCGTGTTGGTGTTCACCTGGCACCGCGCGCGGACTCCCACGACATGGGCGACGACAATCTGGCTGAAACCTTCACTTACGTGGCTCGCGAGCTGGGCAAACGTGGCATCGCGTTTATCTGCTCCCGCGAGAAAGAAGGCGCCGACAGCCTCGGCCCGCAACTCAAAGCAGCTTTCGGTGGCCCGTACATCGCCAACGAACGCTTCACCAAGGACAGCGCCAATGCCTGGCTGGCGGCCGGCAAGGCTGACGCCGTGGCGTTCGGCGTGCCATTCATTGCCAACCCGGATTTGCCGGCACGCCTTAAGGCCGATGCACCGCTGAACGAGCCGCGTCCTGAGCTGTTTTACGGCAAAGGCCCGGTTGGCTACATCGACTATCCGACGCTGTAAGTCTTAATGCAGAAACGCAAAAGCCCCGACTCGCAAGAGCCGGGGCTTTTTCTTGGGTGCCCGGTATTGGGGCCGCTAACATTCCTTCACACAGGCGACACAAAATCACTACAAAATGCGTGGCTCGCTACCTATAAACTGCGAACCGCAAACGTATATAAAAGCGGGCCAATTGACATAAGCTGTGCCCATTACGCGCTTGTTTTCATCGGCGCAGACTGGGGCTTAAGCGCAGCATGTCCAACCCTGTATCGACCCAGCGCTCGGCTTCGGCATGCAACTCAAAGCTGTCCGGAGCTAACAGCCAGCCATACAGGAGGCCATCTATATAGGCATGAATGCTGATGGCTGCACGGGCAGTGTCGAGATCTTCAGGCAACTGGCCGCGATTCACCGCATTACGCAGGGTCAGCCCGATACGCACATTGCAATCGAGACTGGCCGTCCGGCGCTGCTGGCGCAGATCGCACATTTCATCGGTGAATTCGCACTTATGAAACAGAATTTCGTTGATACGCCGAGTCTTCGGGTCCAGTGCAACTTGATGAAACAAATGAATCAGCAGCTTGCGCATGCAGCCCAGCGGGTCAAGTTCATCCTCGCTCTCACTGGCCTTGGCCAGTTCATCCAGCGGCTCGTGCAAGCTATCGAGCATGGCTTGGACCAGGTCGGCCTTGTTGCTGAAATGCCAGTAGATGGCGCCGCGCGTGACGCCGGCCATGCTCGCGATATCCGCCAGCGTCGTGCGAGCGACGCCCCTTTCATAGAAGGCTTTCTCTGCCGCTTCCAGAATCTGGCTGCGGGTTTCTTGAGCTTCCTCTTTGGTACGACGGACCATGACAGTAAAACCTCAAACAGGATGTTTCAGGGATGGCTGAATATCCGCTGAATAAAGAGGGGGCGATCTCTCGCGGATCGACTCCCCGGCCTACAATTTCGAACCTTGCGACGTTTTTTGTAACAGGGTGGGTACAGCGCCAAGGTGTTTACAAACAACCATGAACGTAAGTATATTCCTTAGCAAGCTACTTATCCACCCGGCAGATTTTTTTACTTCCACACTTCTTGTGCGTTTTTCGCGCGCCTGACCCGAGGATTTTCATGCAATTCAAGCCAGCTGTTACCGCTCTGGTCACTGCCGTCGCCCTGGCATCGCTGCTCAGCGGATGTAAAAAGGAAGAAGCGGCCCCAGCCGCTCCGCCTCCTCAGGTCGGCGTTGTCACCCTGCAACCACAAGCGTTTACCCTCACGTCCGAACTGCCGGGCCGCACCAGTGCGTTCCGCATTGCTGAAGTTCGCCCACAGGTCAACGGCATCATTCTCAAGCGACTGTTCAAGGAAGGCAGCGACGTTAAAGCCGGCCAGCAGTTGTATCAGATCGATCCATCGGTCTATGAAGCGACCCTGAAAAGCGCCGAAGCGAACCTGCGTTCGACCAAGTCGATCTCCGACCGCTACAAACAACTGGTCGATGAGCAGGCCGTCAGCCGCCAGGAATACGACACCGCCGTGGCCAACCGCATGCAATCGGAAGCGTCCCTGCAGAGCGCGCAGATCAACGTGCGCTACACCAAGGTCTATGCGCCGATTTCCGGCCGCATCGGTCGCTCTTCGGTCACGCAGGGCGCGCTGGTCAGCAACGGCCAGACCGACGCGATGGCGACGATCCAGCAGCTCGACCCGATCTACGTCGACGTGACCCAGTCTTCAGTTGAACTTCTTGAACTGCGCCGTGAGCTGGAAAGCGGTCGCCTGCAAAAAGCCGGCGACAACGCCGCTGCGGTCAAACTGACCCTGGAAGACGGCAGCCAGTACAAGCTCGACGGTAAGCTGGAATTCTCTGAAGTGTCGGTCGATCAGACCACCGGTTCCGTGACCCTGCGCGCCGTGTTCCCGAACCCGGATCACACCTTGTTGCCTGGCATGTTCGTCCACGCCCAGTTGCAGGCGGGTGTGAACAGCGCCGCGATCCTCGCCCCGCAGCAAGGCGTGACCCGTGACCTCAAAGGCACACCGACCGCACTGGTCGTTGGTCCGGACAACAAGGTCGAGTTGCGTCAGCTCAAGGCCAGCCGCACCGTCGGCAGCCAGTGGCTGATCGAAGACGGCTTGAAGGCCGGCGATCGTCTGATCACCGAAGGCCTGCAATTCGTCAAACCGGGCGCCGAGGTCAAACCGACCGAAGCGACCAATATCGGCGCAAAGAACCCGGCCCCCGCACAGGCAGCTGATAAAGCCGCTGGCGGCAAAGGGGAGTAACCCATGTCAAAATTCTTCATCGACCGTCCGATTTTCGCTTGGGTAATTGCCCTGGTGATCATGCTGGTCGGGGCACTATCGATCCTCAAGTTG
The DNA here is from genome assembly GCF_019733355.1 of Pseudomonas baetica. Classification (GTDB taxonomy): domain Bacteria; phylum Pseudomonadota; class Gammaproteobacteria; order Pseudomonadales; family Pseudomonadaceae; genus Aquipseudomonas; species Aquipseudomonas baetica_A. The sequence continues at coordinate 73,424 of NZ_JAIHLQ010000014.1, forward strand.
CCGATCAACCAGTACCCGAGCATTGCGCCACCGGCCATTGCGATCTCCGTGACCTACCCGGGCGCTTCGGCGCAAACCGTGCAGGACACCGTGGTTCAGGTGATCGAGCAACAGCTCAACGGTATCGACAACCTGCGTTATGTGTCGTCGGAAAGTAACTCCGACGGCAGCATGACCATCACCGCGACCTTCGAGCAAGGCACCAACTCCGACACCGCGCAGGTGCAGGTTCAGAACAAGCTGAACCTCGCGACTCCGCTGTTGCCGCAAGAAGTGCAGCAACAAGGTATCCGTGTGACCAAGGCAGTGAAAAACTTCCTGCTGGTGATCGGCGTCGTGTCGCGTGACGGCAGCATGTCCAAGGACGACCTGTCCAACTACATCGTGTCGAACATGCAGGATCCGATCTCGCGGACCGCCGGTGTCGGTGACTTCCAGGTCTTCGGTGCCCAGTACGCGATGCGGATCTGGCTTGACCCGGCCAAGTTGAACAACTTCAACCTAACGCCAGTCGACGTGAAAACCGCCATCGCGGCGCAGAACGTTCAGGTCTCGTCCGGTCAGCTCGGCGGCTTGCCGGCCGTGCAAGGTCAGCAACTGAACGCAACGATCATCGGCAAGACCCGTCTGCAAACCGCCGAGCAGTTCAAGGAAATCCTGCTCAAGGTCAACAAGGACGGCTCTCAGGTTCGCTTGAAAGACGTCGCCGACGTCGGGCTCGGTGGTGAAAACTACGCGATCAGCGCCCAGTTCAATGGCAGCCCGGCTTCCGGTCTGGCAGTGAAACTGGCCAACGGCGCCAACGCCCTGGACACGGCCAAGGCCCTGCGCACTACCATCGACGGCCTCAAGCCGTTCTTCCCGCCAGGCATGGAAGTGGTATTCCCGTACGACACTACCCCGGTGGTGACTGAATCGATCAAAGGCGTGGTCCACACGCTGGTCGAAGCAGTGGTGCTGGTGTTCCTGGTGATGTTCCTGTTCCTGCAAAACTTCCGCGCCACGATCATCACTACCATGACGGTGCCGGTAGTATTGCTCGGTACGTTCGGTATCCTCGCCGCCGCCGGTTTCAGCATCAACACCCTGACGATGTTCGGTATGGTGCTGGCCATCGGTTTGCTGGTGGACGACGCCATCGTCGTGGTGGAAAACGTCGAGCGGGTGATGGCGGAAGAAGGCCTGTCACCGAAGGAAGCGACCAAGAAGTCCATGGGCCAGATCCAGGGCGCACTGGTCGGTATCGCGCTGGTACTGTCGGCGGTATTGCTGCCGATGGCATTCTTCGGTGGTTCGACCGGGGTAATCTACAAGCAGTTCTCGATCACCATCGTCTCGGCCATGGGCCTGTCGGTGCTGGTAGCTTTGATCTTCACCCCGGCGCTTTGCGCGACCATGCTCAAACCGATTCCTCATGGTGAGCATGGCACGCCGAAAAAAGGCTTCTTCGGCTGGTTCAACCGCAACTTCGACCGCAGCGTCAAAAGCTACGAGCGCGGCGTCGGCAACATCTTGAGTCAGAAGGTCCCGTACTTGCTGGCCTACGCGCTGATTCTGATCGGCATGATCTGGCTGTTCATGCGTATTCCTTCGTCCTTTCTGCCGGAAGAAGATCAGGGCGTACTGTTCGCTCAAGTGCAAACCCCGGCCGGCTCCAGTGCCCAGCGCACTCAGGTGGTCGTGGATGAAATGCGTGAGTACCTGCTGCGTCCGACCAAGGACGGCGGTGAAGGTGACACGGTTGCCTCGGTGTTCACCGTGACCGGCTTCAACTTCGCCGGCCGTGGTCAGAGCTCAGGTATGGCGTTCATCATGCTCAAGCCATGGGACGAACGTGACGCCGAGAACAGCGTGTTCAAACTGGCGGCTCGCGCCCAGCAGCATTTCTTTACCTTCCGTGACGCGATGGTGTTCGCCTTCGCCCCGCCGGCGGTATTGGAATTGGGTAACGCCACCGGTTTCGACGTGTTCCTGCAGGACCGCGCCGGTATCGGTCATGAAAAACTGATGGAGGCACGCAACCAGTTCCTCGGGATGGCGGCGCAGAGCAAGGTGCTGTCGCAGGTGCGCCCGAACGGTCTGAATGACGAGCCACAGTTCCAGCTGGAAATCGACGACGAGAAGGCCAGTGCCCTCGGCATTACCATCAGCGACATCAACAACACCTTGTCGATTGCCTTGGGCAGTAGCTACGTCAACGACTTCATCGACCGCGGTCGCGTGAAAAAGGTGTACGTGCAAGGTCAGCCGGATTCGCGCATGAACCCGGAAGACTTGAAAAAGTGGTACGTACGCAACGCCAGCGGCAGCATGGTTCCGTTCTCGGCATTCGCCAAGGGCGAGTGGATCTACGGCTCGCCCAAGCTCTCGCGCTATAACGGCGTAGAGGCGGTGGAAATCCTTGGTGCCCCGGCTCCGGGTTACTCCACAGGTGAAGCCATGGCTGAAGTCGAGGCCATCGCCGCGAAACTGCCGAAAGGCGTGGGCATCTCCTGGACCGGTCTGTCCTATGAAGAGCGTCTGGCAGGGTCGCAAGCCCCTGCACTGTTCGCGTTGTCGCTGTTGATGGTGTTCCTGTGTCTGGCGGCACTCTACGAGAGCTGGTCGATTCCGATCGCAGTCGTGCTCGTGGTGCCGTTGGGGATCATTGGTGCTCTGCTCGCGACCAGTCTGCGCGGCCTGTCCAACGACGTGTACTTCCTGGTGGGCCTGTTGACGACCATCGGTCTGGCGGCGAAAAACGCCATTCTGATTGTTGAATTCGCCAAGGAGCTGCACGAACAGGGCGCCAGCCTGCGCGACGCAGCCATCGAGGCTTGCCGCATGCGTCTGCGTCCGATCATCATGACCTCGCTGGCGTTTATCCTCGGCGTGGTACCTCTGGCGATTTCCAGCGGCGCAGGTTCAGGTAGCCAACACGCAATCGGTACGGTGGTAATCGGCGGTATGCTCACGGCCACGATCCTGGCGATCTTCTGGGTTCCACTGTTCTTCGTCACCGTGTCGTCCATTGGCCAGCGCAAAAACGCCGGCAAGGATGACGCCAAAGAAACTCCTAAAGAGGCTGGCCAATGAGCAAGTCGCTACTCTCCCTCGCCGTCGCGGCCTTCGTGCTGAGCGGTTGCTCGCTGATACCTGATTATCAGCAGCCTGAAGCACCGGTTGCAGGCCAATACCCTCAGGGCCCGGCGTATTCGCCGGCCCAGGCACCGGCGCAAGCCGCTGCCGAGCAGGGCTGGAAGCAGTTTTTCCACGACCCTGCCCTGCAACAGCTGATCCAGGTATCGCTGGAAAACAACCGCGACCTGCGTGTTGCGGCGCTGAACATCGATGCCTATGCGGCTCAATACCGCATCCAGCGTGCCGACCTGTTCCCGGCCGTTTCGGCCAATGCCAGCGGCAGCCGTCAGCGGGTTCCGGCGCGGGCTTCGCAGACCGGTGAAGCGGGCATCACCAGCTCCTACTCCGCCACTGTCGGCATCAGCGCCTACGAGCTCGACCTGTTCGGTCGGGTTCGCAGCCTGGGCGAACAAGCGCTGCAACAATACTTCGCCACCGAAGAAGCGCGCCGCAGCACCCAGATCAGTCTGGTCGCCAGCGTCGCCAATGCGTATATGACCTGGCAGGCCGACAAGGAACTGCTCAAGCTGACACAAGACACCCTGGGTGCCTTCGAAGAAAGCTACAAGCTGACCAGCCGCAGCAATGAAGTCGGTGTCGCTTCGGCACTGGATCTGGCTCAGTCGCGTACCTCGGTGGAAAATGCCCGTGCCCAATTGGCGCGTTATACCCGTCAGGTCGCGCAGGACGAAAACAGCCTGACTCTGCTGCTCGGCACCGGTATCCCGGCCAATCTGCAAGCGGCCAAACCGCTGGCCGACGACCTGCTCAGCGACGTACCGCCCGGTCTGCCTTCGGATCTGCTGCAACGTCGTCCGGACATCATGCAAGCCGAGTACAACCTGAAGGCCGCCAACGCCAACATCGGCGCAGCGCGCGCAGCGTTCTTCCCGAGCATCAGCCTGACCGCCAACGCGGGCAGCCTGAGCCCGGATCTGTCCGGCCTGTTCAAGGGCGGTTCCGGTACGTGGCTGTTCCAGCCGCAGATCAACCTGCCGATCTTCAACGCCGGCAGTCTGCGCGCCAGCCTCGACTACGCCAAGATCCAAAAGGACATTGGCGTGGCGAACTACGAGAAGGCGATTCAAACCGGCTTCCAGGAAGTCGCCGATGGCCTGGCCGCCCGCCAGACCTACACCGATCAGTTGCAAGCGCAGCGTGACTTTGTGCAGGCCAACCAGGATTACTACCGCCTGGCCGAGCGTCGTTATCGCATCGGCGTCGACAGCAACCTGACCTTCCTCGATGCCCAGCGTCAGTTGTTCAGCGCGCAACAGTCGCTGATCACCGATCGCCTTGCGCAACTGACCAGTGCGGTCAACCTGTACAAGGCTCTCGGCGGTGGCTGGAATGCGCAAACCGCGCAGAACGAACCGCTGAAAGAAGAAGCACCGAAGATGAAGCTGTTCTGATCATCTGATGGACACAAGGAGCCCACCGTTTGGTGGGCTTTTTGTTGTCTGGCAGAACGTGATGTTGTCGGCACTGGCCTCATCGGTGGTTTGCCAGCGATGAGGCCCTCAGCTCACCACAAAATCGCGAACAATCTTGCGTTCGATAATCGCCCAAAACCCGCTTTCCCCGATTGAAACCCCGCCTCCGCGCCCCGCACCATTCGCTCCACAAAACCAATAACAACAGGTTCGACACCATGCCCCCGCGCCCTGCCCTTTCCGGCTGATCGCCTTCGCTTCGTCTCCCCAATTGCATTCCATATCTGCACCCCGAAAGCGGCGGCAGCGCCCCCGTTCGACTACAAAAACCAGAGAGATCCAATCCATGACAGCTTCCCCTGCGCCTTACGTATTTCCTGGCCTGATCGCCTTGGCCCTGGTCGGCGCCGCGCTGCCCGCTGCGGCTGAAGAAGCCGGATTTGTTGAAGGCGCCAAGGTCAACCTGAACCTGCGCAACTTCTACATCAACCGCAACTTCACCAACCCGACCAAGGCTCAGGGCAAGGCTGAAGAGTGGACACAAAGCTTCATCCTTGACGCCAAATCCGGCTTCACTCAAGGCACCGTCGGTTTCGGCATGGACGTGCTGGGCCTGTATTCGGTGAAGCTCGATGGCGGTAAAGGCACTGGCGGTACGCAGTTGCTGCCGCTGGATCATGACGGCCGCCCGGCGGACAACTTCGGGCGCACCAACGTGGCGTTCAAAGCGAAGTTTTCCCAGACAGAAGTGAAAGTCGGCGAGTGGATGCCGGTGTTGCCGATCCTGCGTTCGGACGACGGTCGCTCACTGCCGCAAACCTTCCGTGGCGGGCAGATCACCTCGAAGGAAATCGACGGCCTGACACTCTACGGCGGCCAGTTCCGCGCCAACAGCCCGCGCGACGACAGCAGCATGAGCGACATGTCGATGTCCGGCAAAGCGGCGTTCACCTCCGATCGATTCAACTTCCAGGGCGGCGAATATGTGTTCAATGAAAAACGCACACAAATCGGTCTGTGGAATGCCGAACTCAAGGACATCTACAGCCAGCAATACATCAACCTGATCCACAGCCAGCCGCTGGGCGACTGGACCTTGGGCGCCAACCTCGGTTTCTTCTACGGCAAGGACGACGGTAGCGCCCGCGCTGGCGATCTGGACAACAAGACCTGGTCGGGTCTGTTCTCAGCCAAATACGGCGGCAACACCTTCTACGTCGGCTTGCAAAAACTCACCGGCGACAGCGCGTGGATGCGGGTCAACGGCACCAGCGGCGGCACCTTGGCCAACGACAGCTACAACGCCAGTTATGACAATGCTCAGGAACGCTCCTGGCAACTGCGCCACGACTACAACTTCGCGGCTCTCGGCGTCCCGGGCCTGACCCTGATGAACCGCTACATCAGCGGCGACAATGTGCATACCGCGACCACCACCGATGGCAAGGAATGGGGACGTGAATCGGAACTGGGTTACACCGTACAAAGCGGTGCGCTCAAGGACATGAACGTCAAGTGGCGCAACTCGACCATTCGCCGCGACTTCAGCAACAACGAGTTCGACGAGAACCGTTTGATCGTCAGCTATCCGATCAGCTTGCTGTAACCGCACGCCTGCTCCCCCAGTTGATCGTTTTTCAACTCGGGGAGCAGGCTAGATCACTCTCGGGATTCAACACCCAGTTCATCCCAAACCGATTCGGCCAGATGGAACGTCGCATTCGCCGCAGGAATCCCGCAATAGATCGCGCTCTGCATGATCACTTCCTTGATCTCGTCACGGCTCACGCCGTTATTGGCTGCGGCCCTGAGGTGCAGTTTCAACTCACCTTCGCGGTTCATGCCGATCAGCATGGCGATGGTGATCAGGCTGCGGGTATGGCGAGGCAACCCCGGACGCGTCCAGATATCACCCCAGGCGTGGCGAGTGATCATCTCCTGGAACTCCGAGTTGAACTCGGTCAGCGTGGTCAGGCTCCGATCAACGTGAGCATCACCCAGCACCGCACGGCGCACTTGCATGCCTTCGTCGTAACGTTGTTTCTCGTCCACAAAAACGTCCTCAGTTAGCCTGCAAAAAATCCAACACGCGATCACTGAAATCCGCACCGGCCTGTACGTTGGACAAATGCGCCGCGTAGAACTCGGCGTACTCGGCCCCACGTACATGCTCCTGAATGAAACGCCCGCCAGACGGCGGCGTGACAGCATCTTCAGTGCCGGCGATCACCAGCAACGGCACAGTGATCGAGGCGATCTGATCACGAAAATCGGCATCACGTACCGCCGCACAATTGGCCGCGTAGCCTTCAGGTGAAGTGGCCGCGAGCATGTCGGTAATCTGCTGGGCCGCTGCCGGCTGGGCCGCGGAAAAATCCGGGGTAAACCAACGGGCAATCGAGGCATCACGCAGGGCGACCATCGCTGCCGCGCCGTCACGCAATACGGTTTCGATGCGCGGGTTCCACACCGCTGGCTCGCCGATTTTCGCAGCGGTGTTGCACACGATCAGCGTGTGCAAACGGTGCCCGGCGTTGATCCCCAGCCACTGGCCGATCAAGCCGCCCATCGACAGACCGCAGAAATGCGCGCGCTCGATGTGCAGCGCATCCAGCAGCGCCAGCACGTCGCGGCCCAGTTGCTCGATGCTGTACGGCCCTGGCGTCACCAGCGATTGGCCGTGGCCACGGGTGTCGAACCGCAGCACGCGAAAATGCTCGGTGAACGCCGGCATTTGCGCGTCCCACATGTGCAGGTCAGTGCCCAGCGAGTTGGACAGCACCAGCACCGGCGCATCGACCGGGCCTTCAATGTTGTAGTGCAGTTCGCCATCGGCGAGTTGAACGAAAGCCACAGCCCTCTCCTTCAGACAGTCAAAGCGTTGTGTTCGGCCACCGCCCGTTCGACCCAGACGTGTGCCTGTCCGAGGTAATGGGCGGGGTTGAGTAAGTGATCCAGTTCAGCATTGTTCAGTTGGGCGGTAACCTTTGCCTCGTCACCGAGCACGGCACGCAGATGCCGTTGCTCGGCCACTGCACGTTTGCAACATTGTTCGAGCAAGTGATGCGCGGTGTCGCGACCGACCCGTTGCGCCAGGACGATACTGACCGCTTCGGCCAACACCAGCCCTTGAGTCAATTGGAGGTTACGGGCCATGCGTGCGGCGTCCACTTCCAGGCCGTCAGCGAGCAATCGCGCCTGTTGCAGTGATCCCGAAACGAGGCAACAGATCTCGGGCAGGGTTTCCCATTCGGCATGCCACAGACCGAGGCTACGCTCGTGCTCCTGGGGCATGGCACTGAACAATGTCGAAACCAGGCCCGGCACCCGCGTCGCCGCGCCGATCAGCACCGCCGCCCCGACCGGGTTGCGCTTGTGCGGCATGGTCGAAGAACCGCCCTTACCCGGCGCCGAGGGTTCGAAAACTTCCGCCGCTTCGGTCTGCATCAACAGGCTGATGTCGCGCCCGAACTTGCCGAGGCTGCCGGCGATCAATCCAAGTACCGCGCCGAACTCCACCACGCGATCGCGCTGGGTGTGCCACGGCTGTTCCGGCATGGTCAGTTGCAGTTCTTCGGCCAAGGCTTGGGCAATCGGCAAGGCCTGTTCACCGAGCGCTGCGAGTGTCCCCGACGCGCCGCCGAATTGCAGCACCAGCAAACGTGGTTTGAGTTCGCGCAGACGTTGACGACTGCGCGTGACAGCGCCCAGCCATCCAGCGATCTTCATGCCGAGGGTCACCGGCGTCGCGTGTTGCAACCAGGTACGCCCGGCCAGCGGTGTTGCGGCGTAACGTTGTGCCTGGATCGCCAGCGAGTTCGCCAGTTGTGCCAGATCACGTTCGATCAACGCCAGCGCCTGACGCAATTGCAGTACCAGCCCGGAATCCATTACGTCCTGACTGGTGGCGCCCAAATGCACATAACGCTCGGCCTCGGCATCCGTTGCGGCGATCTGCTTGCCCAACGCCTTGACCAATGGAATCGCCGAGTTGCCCGCCGTGGCGATCGCCTCGCCCAACGCGGCGAAGTCATAGAGCCCGGCGTTGCAGGCGTTTTCAATGGGTGAAACAGCACTCGTCGGAATCAACCCCACACGCGCTTCGGCCCGGGCCAGTGCCGCTTCGAAGTCGAGCATCGCCTGCACACGGCCCTGATCGCAGAACACTTCGCGCATATCGTGGGCAGTGAAATAGGCATCGAACAATTGATTGCCCGGTCGCTGAGTCATAGAAGTCCTTGCTGGCGCGGGCCACATTGGCCCCCGCGTTTCGGGTTAGAGGTCGTGGTGCAAATATTTAGCCTGTTTCGGCAAGCGCAGGCTGAACAGGAAGGCCACCGCCATCATCAGCGTAACGTACCAGTAGAAGGCGTTTTCCATGCCGCCGGCCTTGAGGCTCAAAGCCACGAATTCCGCCGAGCCGCCGAAGATCGCGTTCGCCACCGCATACGCCAGGCCAACGCCGAGGGCGCGCACCTCGGGCGGGAACATTTCAGCTTTCACCAGACCGCTGATCGAGGTGTAGAAACTCACGACGGCCAATGCCAACGTGATCAGCACAAAGGCCAGGAATGGGCTACTGACGCTTTTGAGCGTCAGCAGGATCGGCACGGTCAACAGCGTACCGAGGGCGCCGAACCACAGCATCGAATGACGTCGGCCGATCTTGTCGGCGAGCATGCCGAACAGCGGCTGCATGCACATATACAAGAACAGCGCGCCGGTCATGATGTAGCTGGCGGTCTTGGCGTGCATGCCAGCAGTGTTCACCAGGTACTTCTGCATGTAAGTGGTGAACGTGTAGAAAATCAGCGAACCACCCGCGGTGTAACCCAGCACAGTAATGAACGCCGCTTTGTGGTCACGGAACAACGCGGTGATGCTGCCGGCGTCCTTGTTTTCACGCATTTCCTTGCTGCTGGTTTCTTTCAGCGAACGTCGCAGCAGCAAGGAAATCACCGCCGCCGCCGCGCCGACCACAAACGGAATCCGCCAGCCGTAAGCACGCAGGTCTTCTTCAGTCAGGAACTGTTGCAGGATCACCACCAGCGACACCGCCAACAATTGCCCGCCAATCAACGTCACATACTGGAACGAGGCGAAAAACCCGCGCTGCCCCTTGAGCGCCACTTCGCTCATGTACGTCGCCGTGGTGCCGTACTCGCCGCCCACCGACAGACCTTGCAGCAACCGCGCGAACAACAGCAGCAACGGCGCCCATACGCCGATGGTGTTATAGGTCGGCAGACAGGCGATGAGCAACGAGCCGAAGCACATCATCAGTACCGAGATCATCATCGAGGCCTTGCGGCCCTTCTTGTCCGCCAGGCGACCGAAGATCCAGCCACCAATCGGTCGCATCAGAAACCCGGCGGCGAACACGCCCGCGGTGTTGACCAACTGCACCGTGGGGTTGTCGGAGGGGAAAAACGCCGGGGCGAAATAGATCGCGCAAAAGGCGTAGACGTAGAAGTCGAACCATTCGACAAGGTTGCCGGACGAGGCACCGACGATGGCGAAGATACGCTTGCTGCGCTCTTCGCCGGTGTAATGGGAAGTGGTGGTTGTCATTGTTTTTCACTCAATAGGGACAGTGAGAGTCTAGACATACTTTGCAACACTCCCGTTCCACGGAGATATCCGTCCCCTGCAGAGCGCGGGGACGACCCGCGGGGAGGCGTTCTTCAATAATCGAAGAACACCGTCTCGGCATCAGTGCCCTGCAGAACCACATTCCACTGATACACACCCGCCGCATCCGGCTTGGCCAGCAATGTCCGACGGCGCTCGGCCGGTACGCATTCGAGCAGCGGATCATTCACGTTCGCCGGATCGCCCTCGAAGTAAATCCGCGTCAGCAAGTGCTTCACCAACCCGCGAGCAAACACCAACACCACCAGATGCGGCGCCTGGGTCGAGCCCTTCAAACCCTCGACTGTGCCCGGTTTGATCGTGGTGAAACGAAAGCGTCCTTCGGCATCCACCGGAACGCGACCGAAACCTTCGAAGTGCGGGTCCAGCGGTTTGTCTTGTTCGTCTTCCGGGTGGTCGTATTTGCCGGCGGCATTGGCTTGCCAGACTTCAAGCATGGCGTCGTTGACGATGTCGCCGTTGCCATCGACGACTTGCCCGGTGATCGCCACACGCTCGCCGAGGGTTTGTTCGACAGCCAGGTGTTCGCGGTTCAGCCAGGTCAGGCCGATGTGGTAATACGGCCCGACGGTGTGGGACGTGGTTGCAGTCAGGGGCATTTTATTTCTCCATCGGCGTGGCTTCACGGCCGCGCAGCACGATGTCCCAGCGGTAACCGAGAGCATAGGAAGGAATGGTTTTTTCCAGATCGAAAGCAGCGATCAGACGCTCCTTGGCCCAAGTGTCCGGTACGCAGTTGTAGATCGGGTCGTAAGCCAGCAACGGGTCACCGGGGAAATACATCTGCGTCACCAGCCGGGTGAGGATGCTCGGCCCGAACAGCGAGAAATGGATGTGCGCCGGACGCCAGGCATTGTGGTGGTTGCCCCACGGATAGGCGCCGGGCTTGATGGTCTGGAACTGGTACCAGCCATCGGCGTCGGTCACGGTGCGGCCGGTGCCAGTGAAATTCGGGTCCAGCGGTGCGTCGTGCAGGTCGCGCGGGTGGTTGTAGCGACCGGCCGCGTTGGCCTGCCAGATCTCCACCAGAATCCCCGGCACCGGCAGACCGTTTTCATCCAGGACACGGCCGTGGATGATGATGCGCTCGCCCTGCGGTTCGCCGCTGTGCTGCGCAGTCAGATCGTTGTCGGTTTCAGCCACACGCTCGGCACCGATGGTCGGCCCAGTGATCTCCGACAGCGAATGCGGCAGATGCACCAAAGGCTTGGATGGCGAGCGCAAATTGGTCGATTGATAGGTCGGGTGCAGGTACTCAGGCTGGGTGCCTTCCTGCGGGCGACGGTAACCAGGCTTGTCAGTCATTTCGCTTTCCTCAGTTCTTGTTCTTGCCGCTGTGCGTCAAACGCGTTCGATGGCCAGGGCCAGACCCTGTCCGACACCGACGCACATGGTGGCCAGACCTTTCTTGCCACCGGTCTTTTCCAGGTGATGCAACGCGGTCAGCACCAGGCGCGCACCGCTCATGCCCAACGGGTGCCCCAGGGCAATCGCCCCACCATTGGGGTTAACTTGCGGCGCATCGTCCGCCAGCCCCAGTTCACGCAGCACCGCCAAACCTTGGCTGGCGAACGCTTCGTTGAGTTCGATCACGTCGAAATCGCTGACCGCCACGCCGAGGCGCTCGATCAGTTTGCGCACCGCCGGCACCGGGCCGATGCCCATCACGCGTGGCGCGACACCGGCGCTGGCCATGCCCAGCACTTTGGCGCGGGCAGTCAGGCCATGTTTTTTCACGGCTTGAGCCGAGGCCAGAATCAACGCCGCGGCGCCGTCGTTAACGCCCGAGGCATTGCCGGCGGTGACGGTTTTGCCCACGCCGTTGACCGGTTTCAGTTTGGCCAGAGCTTCGATTGTGGTGTCGGCGCGCGGGTGTTCGTCCTGACTGACCACGGTTTCACCCTTCTTGTGGGCGATCCGCACTTCGACGATTTCTTCAGCGAAGTAGCCGGCGGCCTGTGCGGCGGCAGTCCGTTGCTGGCTGCGCAGGGCGAAAGCGTCCTGATCCTCGCGCGACACTTTATAGTCGTCGGCGACGTTATCAGCGGTCTGCGGCATCGCATCGACGCCGTACTGAGCGTTCATCAAAGGGTTGATGAAACGCCAGCCAATCGTGGTGTCTTCCAGTTTCATGTTGCGAGAGAACGCCGCGTCGGCCTTGCCCATCACGAACGGCGCGCGGGACATCGACTCGACGCCGCCGGCAATCGCCAACTCCATCTCACCGCTGGCGATGGCGCGGAACGCCGTACCCACCGCATCCATACCCGAAGCGCAGAGACGATTGAGCGTTACGCCCGGAACGGTTTCCGGCAAGCCAGCCAGCAGCAGCGCCATACGTGCGACGTTACGGTTATCTTCGCCGGCCTGGTTGGCGCAGCCGAGGAATACCTCGTCGATCGCGCTCCAGTCCACAGACGGATTGCGCTCCATCAGCGCCTTGATCGGCACGGCGGCGAGATCATCGGCACGCACGGCAGACAGACCACCGCCGAAACGGCCGATGGGCGTACGAATCGCATCGCAGATATACACATCACGCATCATGCTTCTCCCGGTGCCTGGCCATGGGCGGCGGCGGTGCGCGCTTCGAGATCGCGCAGCGCGGTCAGTTCGACGTCAGTCGGTGCCGCAGTCGTTTCAACGTCGTCGGCAAACCGGATCGCCCAACCAGTGGCGGCAACCACTTGTTCGCGGGTGACGCCCGGATGCAGCGCGGTGACCACGAACTCGTGAGTCCCCGCTTCCGGCTCCATGATGCACAGGTCGGTAATGATGCCCACCGGTCCGGCACCCGGCAGGCCCAGACGCTTGCGTGAATCGCCACCCTCGCCATGACCGACCGAGGTGATGAAGTCGAGCTTGTCGACAAACGAACGCGCCGACTGTTTAAGGATGATCAATACACTCTTCGCCGAGCCGGCAATTTCCGGCGCGCCACCGGCACCCGGCAAGCGCACTTTCGGTGCGTGATAATCGCCGACCACCGTGGTGTTGATGTTGCCGAAACGGTCCACTTGCGCGGCGCCGAGAAAACCGACGTCGATGCGCCCGCCCTGCAACCAGTAGCGAAAAATCTCACCGGTCGGTACGACGGTGTCAGCGGTTTCCGCCAACTCACCGTCACCGATGGACAGCGGCAACACACTGGGCTTGGCGCCAATCGGGCCCGATTCGTAAATCAGCACCACGTCCGGCGATGACGTCAGGCGCGCCAGGTTCGCAGCTTTCGACGGCAGGCCGATGCCGACGAAGCACACCGAACCGTTCTTCAAGCGACGGGCCGCCGCGACGGTCATCATTTCGTTGGTGGAGTACGTCATTATTTGGCCTCCGAAGCAGCGGCCAACTTGGCCTGGAACTCGCTGAAGTCAGCGCAGCCATGGATGTATTCGTTGATCCATGCGGTAAACGTCTCACGGTCACGGGCAATCGGATCCCACGCCTGATAGAAACGATTGTCGCGTTCGGTGTAACCGTGGGCGTAGGACGGATGCGCACCGCCCGGTACGTGGCAAACCGCGCTCAGGGCCCAGGCCGGCAGGACACAGGCGTTCATCGGAGCCTTGAGGTCGTCGACGATTTCTTCCACGGTGACGATGCAGCGTTTGGCGGCCAGTGCCGCTTCTTTCTGCACACCGAGAATGCCCCACAACAGAACGTTGCCTTGGCGGTCGGCTTTCTGCGCATGGATCACGGTGACGTCCGGGCGTACCGCAGGGACCGCCGCCAGCACTTCCCCGGTGAACGGGCAAGTGACGGACTTGATCAGTGGATTGACCTTCGGCAGGTCTGAACCGGCGTAAGCCCGCAGCACCGCGAACGGCAGGCCGGAGGCGCCAGCCACGTAAGCATTGGCCAGGTCGGCGTGGCTGTGTTCTTCGATTTCCAGCGGGTGCGGCCACTGCTTCTCGACCGCGTCGCGCAGACGGTGCAGCGAACCCACACCCGGGTTACCGCCCCAGGAGAAAATCAGCTTGCGTGCACAACCGGCGCCGATCAGTTGGTCGTAGATCAGGTCAGGCGTCATCCGCACCAGCGTCAGATCTTTCTTGCCCTGACGAATGATTTCATGACCCGCTGCCGTAGGGATCAGGTGAGTGAAGCCTTCGAGCGCGACCGTGTCGCCGTCGTTGACGAATTGCTTCACCGCGTCGTGCAGCGAAAGGATCTCAGCCATGGAGCGGGCTCCTGTTTTTGTAATGAATCGCCAGTGATAAAAAGGCGCGAGGTTCAGCGCCGGAGTCACTGCAGATTAAGCCTGGGAAAATCGCCAAACAATCCGATAATCGACTGAGTGTTCGTTTATCGAACAGATTGTTACCACCCTAACAATCGACAGCAAAAGCTTCGTCGGAACGCCGCCCGGCGCAAACCCGCTCCCACATTTTGAAATGCATTTCAATGTGGGAAAGGGCTTGCCCGCGAAGGGGCCAGAACATTCAACAAATGTTCTTCCCCTTTAAACTCAAGTCGCATCCGCGTGGCTGACTATCCCTTTGATCACCACAGCCGCCGCCGCCAACGCCGCCGGAATCACCAACGCCGTCAAAACCTGCTCAAAGTTCCAGCCCAGCCCCAACAGCGTCGCGCCCATCCAGGCCCCGAGAATCGCGCCAAACCGACCAATCCCCAGCATCCACGACACCCCGGTCGCCCGCCCTTGAGTCGGATAGAACCGTGCCGCCAGCGAAGGCATTGCCGATTGCGCACCGTTCACGCACATCCCCGCCACCAGCACCAGCGTCGCCAGTAGCGTGATGTTGCCCAGGCTCTGCCCTACCGCGTAGGCAAACACGCCGGCCAACAGGTAGAACGTGCCGATGACCTTGTGCGGATTGAACCGATCCATCGCCCATCCCACAGCGACCGCGCTCAACACTCCGCCGAACTGGAACAACGCGCCAATGAACGCTGCCTGCTCCATGCTCGCGCCACTGTCACGCATCAGCGTCGGCAGCCAACTGGTCAGCAGGTAAACGATGACCAGGCCCATGAAGTAGGTCAGCCACAGCAGCAGCGTACCGGTGCTGTAGGTGCCAGAGAAAATCACCGCGAACACGTTGCGTGCCTTGACGGTTTTCTGTTCCGGCACGCTGAAGCTTGAGGCCTGGGCGACGACGACAGGATCAATCGGTGCCAAGGTCTTGCGCACCTTGTCGGTGCCACGGTTACGCACCACCAGATAACGTGCCGACTCCGGCAGCCAGAACAGCAGTACGACGGCGAGGATCAGCGGCAGAATCCCGCCGATCAGCAACAGGCTGTGCCAGCCGAACGCTGGAATCAGCTTCGCCGAAATGAATCCACCGCCAGCCATACCAAGGTTGAAGCCGCAGAACATGCTGGTCACCAGCAGCGACTTCTTGCGCTCCGGGGTGTATTCCGAGAGCAGCGTGGTGGCGTTGGGCATCCCGGCGCCAAGACCCAGGCCGGTCAAAAAGCGCAGCACCAGCAGTTGGTCGAGATTACTGCTGTACGCCGACGCGAGGCTGAATGCACCGAACAGCAGGACCGCGCCCACCAGTACGACTTTTCGCCCAAAACGGTCAGCCAACGGGCCGGAACCGAGGGCGCCAAACACCATGCCGATCAATGCAGCGCTCATCACCGGGCCGAGGCTGGCGCGGTCGATGCCCCAGTCCTGGGACAACGCCGGGGCAATGAAGCCCATCGCGGCGGTATCGAGACCATCGAGGAACACAATCAGAAAACACAGGATCACCACCCGCCATTGGTAGCGCGAGATCGGTTGGGCATTGATGAAGGTCTGCACGTCGAGGCATTGACCTACAGCGGACTGAGGCTGGTTCATTATTTTTATTCCACGCAAAAAACGCAGTCGAACGGGGGCCGGCCAGAGAGCGGCACGGTCACAAGAATAGAAGGTGTGAATCAGGCGTTGCGGTGAACCCGGCAACACGGGCTAAAGCTTTGACAGTCGGGGAACGTGCACATGGGGAGTTGCCTCTTGTCATTATTATGGGGGTCGGCAGTCCGGCGAGGCCATTGACGTCAGCGCCGGATGACGCTGCCGCGACATTAATGATCCGAGGGTTTTAGCGTCAATTCGATAAACGCAACACTGTGCGTTTATCGAACAGCTTCATCAGGCGAACAACTGCGCACTGAGGTCGCGACTGGCACTGAGCAGGCCTGGCAGGAAGCGCTGTTCCAGCTCGCTGCGGCTGACGCGGCCGGCGTGGGTACTGACGTTGAGCGCCGCCACCACTTGGCCCGATGCGTCGTAGACCGGCACCGCTATCGAACGCAGCCCTTGCTCCAGTTCCTGGTCGACGATGCACCAGCCCTGCTGCCGCACTTCTTGCAGGCATTCGAGCAACGCCTCGGGCGTGTGAATCGTGCGGCTGGTCTTGGCCACCAGTTCGGCGTGGTCGAGGTATTCACCCAAGGTCGTGTCGTCCAGCGCGGCCAGCAGAATGCGGCCCATTGAAGTGCAATAGGCCGGCAGGCGCCCGCCCACTGACAAATCCACCGAAATCAGCCGTTGAGTCGTCGCCGAACGGGCGATGTAGAGAATGTCGTCGCCCTCGAGCGTGGCCATGTTGCAGGCTTCGTGCAGTTGCTCGCTCATACGGTCGAGGTAAGGCTGAGCCGAGACGGCGAGCGGCGTCGAGGACAGATAAGCGTGGCCGAGGGTCAGCACTTTCGGCAGCAACGAGTAGGTACGGCCATCGGTGGTGGCGTAGCCGAGCTTGATCAAGGTGTGCAGGCAACGGCGTACGGCAGCACGGGGAATTTCCGTGCGGTGGCTGATCTGAGCGATGGTCAGGTGCCGCTTGCGCTCCTGAAACGCCTGCACCACGGCCAGGCCTCGGGCCAGCGAGGTCATGAAATCCGGATCGCCCGTCAACGCCTGGATCCGCTTGGCCGGCGAGGCGACGATCGGCGGCGCCACGGAGGTGAAGGAGTTACGCATTTGATCGTTCATTTCAGGTCCTTTATCCGGCTCGGATCAGTGGCTATACAAACGGCTCGCGGGCTAATACACAAGCAACGCCCCTCAAGATCGGGCGATTATCGAACCGCCGACCGATAATCGCAACAAACCCACAGGCCCGCATCACCGCTTGATCCGCTCGCCCAACTTCGCTGACACACTGAATCGCCCCCTTAGTTGATCGAGTAAATGGCGCCAAAAACAGAACGCGTGGCAAATAACGATTTACCTGCACTTCAACTAGCGACAAAAGTTGCGAGTAACAAAACAATCACACATCCAGAACCGTTTTTAACTTGGCAAAGATAGTCATTCCTGAATCGGCCGCTATAATGCACCCCAGTGAGGCCGCGATTTTTTAATCAGCAAGGTCGCCACTGGCTTTCGCGATATCCATCGTCGTCAGCCCCAGCCAGCGCTTGACGCTCATTATTCATGCAACGCCAGCGCTCGCTGAAACAGGAAACTGATGCTGCGTCAGTTTTAATCTGGTGCCGTAGCCGCCTGTAACACGGAAGTCTTGATCGCCCTGCCGATGCCACCAATGCCTGTTCAGGCGTGGCGCGCTCGACGGGTCTGTTCAATTGATTCGTTGCAGTGCGTTTCACCAGATATTTATCTCAACTCAAACAGGTAGCACTGTGACGAAAGACGAACTGCGCGCGGAACTTGAGCGCCAGGAACAACGTTACAAGGAAGTTTACGGCGGGGAAGTCACCACCTACGCCGCTCAGCCCGAACCGGAGCGCAAGCCTTGGCGTAAGCGCGCCACCGTTCAGGATCAGGTCTTCAAGCAAGAGATTGAAAAGATCGAAAAGGAACTCAAAGCCGAAGAGCCATGAGCCACGGGTTTTGATTATTTCGAAGGTCGTGCGCGCACCGGCTACAAGCGCGGTGTATCGACGATGCCTTGCGCGCCCGCTATCCGCGGGCAGCGGCAGCTATGCACCGCCCTAAAGGCCAATGGCATGCTTCAGACAGGTTTCAGAGATATTTCAGACAAGCGTTTGAGCCAGCGACACTGCCTGAAAAACGCTCACCTTCAGTGGTTTTTCTCAATAAAACCAATAGATTAAAAAACCCTGCGTAACGCTGGGTTTTAACGCTCTGCAACAAATTAAATCGAAGAAGAATGTTACCAATGAGCAGGTAGGGCATCGATTTCGAGACTTTTCTGGCATAATCGCGCCCCCTTACGACCGGGTCAGAAAACCTTCATGATCGATTTATTCAGCGGACTGGATGCTTGGGTGCTTGTGAGCCTCTTGCTCGCCCTGACGTTTGTCCTCGCCTTCGAGTTCATCAATGGATTTCATGACACCGCTAACGCGGTAGCCACTGTTATCTACACCAAAGCCATGCCGCCTCACCTGGCGGTGTTCTTTTCCGGTGTGTTCAATTTCCTCGGCGTGCTGCTGGGCGGCGTTGGCGTGGCGTATGCCATTGTTCACTTGCTGCCGGTTGAACTGCTGATCAATGTGAACACGGGCCATGGCCTGGCAATGGTGTTCTCCTTGCTCGCCGCGGCCATCGCCTGGAACCTTGGCACCTGGTACTTCGGTATTCCCGCCTCCAGTTCCCACACCTTGATCGGTTCGATTCTCGGTGTCGGCCTCGCCAACGCCCTGATCAACGATATTCCGTTGGCCGACGGGGTTAACTGGCAGAAAGCGATCGATATCGGCGCCTCGCTGGTGTTCTCGCCAATGGCCGGTTTCCTGGTTGCAGGCCTGGTGCTGGTTGGCCTGAAATGGTGGCGCCCGCTGTCGAAGATGCACAAGACACCGGAACAACGCCGCAAGATCGACGACAAGAAGCACCCGCCATTCTGGAATCGCCTGGTACTGGTGATGTCAGCCATGGCCATGAGCTTCGTGCACGGCTCCAACGATGGTCAGAAAGGCATCGGCCTGATCATGCTGGTCCTGATCGGTATCGTGCCTGCTCAGTTCGTACTCGACCTGAACAGCACCACTTACCAGATCGAACGTACCCGCGACGCCACCCTGCACCTGAGCCAGTTCTACCAGCGCAACGCCGAAACCCTCGGCGAGTTCCTGGCCCTGGGCAAAAGTGTCGAAGGCGACCTGCCGGAGAAATTCCGCTGCAACCCGCAGCAGACCGAACCGACCATCTCCGCCCTGCTCCACACCCTCAAGGGTGTAGCGGACTACCACTCCCTGCCGGCCGACAGCCGCATCGAAGTGCGTCGTTATCTGCTCTGCCTGGACGACACTGCGAAGAAAGTCGCCAAGCTGCCGGGCCTTCAGGCTCGCGAAAAAGCTGATCTGGACAAACTGCGTAAAGATCTGACCACCACCACCGAATACGCCCCGTTCTGGGTAATTCTGGCGGTCGCCATGGCCTTGGGTCTGGGCACCATGGTCGGCTGGAAGCGCGTGGTAAAAACCATCGGCGAGAAGATCGGCAAGCAAGGCATGACCTATGCACAGGGCATGTCAGCCCAGATCACCGCCGCAAGCATGATTGGCTTGGCCAACATCTTCAGCCTGCCGGTGTCCACCACCCACGTTCTGTCCTCGGGCGTGGCCGGTACCATGGTCGCCAACAAAAGCGGCCTGCAAGGCGGGACGGTTAAAACCATCCTGCTGGCATGGGTTCTGACCCTGCCGGCAACCGTGGCACTGTCGGCCGGATTGTTCTGGCTGGCGTCCAAGGTGCTGGGTAGCTGATAGACAGCAGAAAATGAAAAAGGCTCGATTCGAGAGGATCGCGCCTTTTTTGTTCATCTCGGGAAAAAGGTAACACTGGCAGAGATGGGGCGATTGGGCCGCCTCTTCGCGAGCAAGCCCACCTTTCAAAACGTATACACCGACCAAAGCATGGTTGGCCCGCAGGCCGCCAAGCACACAAAAAAAAGGGCAACCGAAGTCGCCCAAAATGCCTTGCGTGCTCATCAATCCAGAAGAACCTACTTCTTGCGTTTATTCGCATCCTTCCAGATAAAAAATCCAAACCCTGCAAAAAACAGAACCATGAGGCCCACTGTCAGGACTCCGGCAAACACCACGTTATCGAAAAACATGACTGGCCTCCTGGCCCCTGCTCTGCTGCGATGGAGCTAAGTTAACCAATCAGGCAGGCGCGGAAATTGACCGAGGTCAATGCCACTGAAGAAGAGGAGTAAAGGCGGGAAAATAACTGACCTGCATCAAAGGATGCAGGGGGAGATCAACGCTTTTTCGGTTTGTTTTTCGACTTTTTCTTGGCTTTTCCCAACGGCATGGCCTGTTCGAAGGCATTGCGCACTTCATTCAGACGCTTCTCGTTGAGGTCATGCACGCGTTTGGCGCGTTCGGTACTGAGGTCGATCAGCTTGTCGTCTTGGCTCATGGCGTTCGATGCATCGCTTGAAGAAAACACAACTGCCAGATCACCGGCAGGACTGCGTCAATAATGCAGCCTGACGTCAGCGCTGACCAGCCATCAGATCTCGATATCAACCCACATGCCCTGACGCGGCTGATCTTCCATCAGCGGCACCACCGGCACGGTGTTGTCGGCATTGAGTTCTGTGCCTGGCACGGCGAGATGTTCTTCGGGGTCTTCATCCGCTTCGCGGCGGCGACGCTCGCGCTCCTGCTGACGGCGCTGTTCCTCGCGCAATTGCAGCGCGGCCTCTTCCGGGTCGCGCTTTTGCAGGTCGATCGTGCTTTCGCTGGAGCTTTCCTGCACCGGCACCACCGGAGGAATGTCCGGGCGCTGGCGGATCGGGTCCTGCTGGGAAGTGATCGGCACAGCGCTCAGGGGGAGCATCGGTGGCAGCATATAGAGGGTCTCCTGTCAGCAGGCTATCGGCTTGAGCGATCATGGCTTGAGCCGTCGGTCGCAAACTTGTGACCGGATTGGCACTCACAGGTGCCCTGCCACTTCCTGAAACCGACGCATGGCCTAATCTTCCCTGAACACATAAAAGCTGGGCGCGGCTCCTAATCCTTTGGCCTCGGGGCCTCATTCCGTTAAGATAGCCCGCTTTTTCAAGGTGGGAGTCAGGCAGCATGGCGCAGCAGTATCAACCGGGGCAACGCTGGATCAGTGACAGCGAAGCAGAGCTTGGTTTAGGCACCGTTCTGGCACAGGACGGCCGCTTGTTGACCGTGCTTTACCCGGCCACTGGCGAAACCCGCCAGTACGCGCTACGGAATGCGCCCCTCACCCGCGTGCGGTTTTCGCCGGGTGACAGCATTACCCACTTCGAAGGCTGGAAGATGACCGTGCAGCAAGTCGACGATGTCGATGGGCTGATGGTCTATCAAGGCCTCAACGCGCAGAACGAAGCGGTAACACTGCCGGAAACCCAGCTGTCGAACTTCATTCAGTTCCGTCTGGCCAGCGACCGTCTGTTTGCCGGGCAGATCGACCCGCTGGCCTGGTTCTCCCTGCGCTACAACACCCTCGAACACACCAGCCGCCAGTTGCAATCTTCGCTCTGGGGCCTGGGCGGTGTGCGTGCGCAGCCGATCGCGCACCAGTTGCACATTGCCCGTGAAGTCGCCGACCGTATCGCGCCGCGGGTTTTGCTGGCGGACGAAGTGGGCCTGGGTAAAACCATCGAAGCCGGTCTGGTGATCCATCGCCAACTGCTCTCGGGCCGTGCCAACCGCGTGCTGATCCTGGTGCCGGAAAACCTCCAGCACCAGTGGCTGGTGGAAATGCGCCGCCGCTTCAACCTGCAAGTTGCACTGTTCGACGAAGAGCGTTTCATCGAAAGCGATGCCACCAACCCGTTCGAAGACACCCAACTGGCGCTGGTCGCGCTGGAATGGCTGGTCGACGACGAAAAGGCGCAGGACGCCTTGTTCGCCGCGGGTTGGGACTTGCTGGTCGTCGACGAAGCGCACCACCTGGTCTGGCACGAAGAAAAGGCCAGCCCCGAGTATTCGCTGGTCGAGCAATTGGCTGAAGTAATCCCGGGCGTGCTGCTGCTCACCGCCACTCCGGAACAACTCGGTCAGGACAGCCACTTCGCCCGTTTGCGCCTGCTTGATCCGAACCGTTTCCATGACCTGGCCGCATTCCGCGCCGAGAGCGAGAACTATCGCCCGGTGGCCGAAGCCGTGCAGGAACTGCTCGACAAAGGGCGCCTGTCGCCTGAAGCACACAAGACCATTCATGGTTTCCTCGGCAACGAAGGCGAAGCCCTGTTGACCGCAGTCAACGATGGCGACACCGAAGCCAGCGCTCGCCTCGTGCGTGAACTGCTTGACCGCCACGGCACCGGCCGCGTGCTGTTCCGTAACACCCGCGCCGCCGTGCAGGGGTTTCCGGAGCGCAAACTGCACCCGTACCCGCTACCGTGCCCGGACGAATATCTGGAACTGCCGCTGGGCGATCATGCCGAGTTGTACCCGGAAGTCAGCTTCCAGGCCCAGCCGGATGCCAGCGAAGAAGAACGCTGGTGGAAATTCGACCCGCGCGTCGAATGGCTGATCGATCAGCTGAAAATGCTCAAGCGCACCAAAGTGCTGGTGATCTGCGCCCACGCCGAAACCGCGATGGATCTGGAAGACGCCTTGCGCGTGCGCTCCGGCATCCCGGCCACGGTGTTCCATGAAGGCATGAACATCCTTGAGCGTGATCGCGCTGCCGCCTACTTCGCCGATGAAGAATTCGGCGCACAAGTGCTGATCTGCTCGGAAATCGGCAGTGAAGGTCGCAACTTCCAGTTCGCTCACCACCTTGTGCTGTTCGACCTGCCGTCGCACCCGGATCTTCTGGAACAGCGTATCGGTCGTCTCGACCGAATCGGCCAGAAGCACATCATCGAACTGCATGTGCCGTACCTGGAAACCAGCCCGCAAGAGCGCCTGTTTCAGTGGTACCACGAAGCGCTGAACGCGTTTCTCAACACCTGCCCGACCGGCAACGCCTTGCAGCACCAGTTCGGCTCGCGCCTGCTGCCGCTGCTCGAAGAAGCTGACGATAGCGAGTGGCAAGCGCTGATCGACGAAGCGCGTACCGAGCGCGAGCGTCTGGAAGAAGAGCTGCACACCGGTCGCGACCGTCTGCTGGAACTCAACTCCGGCGGTTCGGGCGAAGGCGATCAGTTGGTCGAGGACATCCTTGAGCAAGACGATCAGTTCGCCCTGCCGATCTACATGGAAACCCTGTTCGACGCGTTCGGCATCGACAGCGAAGACCATTCGGAAAACGCCCTGATCCTCAAGCCGAGCGAGAAGATGCTCGACGCCAGTTTCCCGCTGGGCGACGACGAAGGCGTGACCATCACTTACGACCGCAACCAGGCGCTGTCGCGTGAAGACATGCAGTTCATCACCTGGGAACACCCGATGGTGCAGGGCGGTATGGATCTGGTGTTGTCCGGTTCGATGGGCAACACCGCCGTCGCACTGATCAAGAACAAGGCGCTGAAACCGGGCACCGTGCTGCTGGAGCTGCTCTACGTCAGCGAAGTGGTTGCCCCGCGCTCGCTGCAACTGGGCCGTTACCTGCCGCCGGCCGCATTGCGCTGCCTGCTCGACGCCAACGGCAACGACCTGTCGGCACGCGTGTCGTTCGAAACCCTGAACGATCAGTTGGAGAGCGTGCCGCGTGCCAGCGCCAACAAGTTCATTCAGGCCCAGCGCGATCAACTGACACCACGGATCAACGCCGGTGAAGACAAGATCACCCCGCGTCACGCCGAACGCGTGGCCGAGGCTCGCCGCCGCCTGGCGGCCGACACCGACGAAGAACTGGCGCGCCTGACCGCGTTGCAAGCGGTCAACCCGACCGTGCGTGACAGCGAACTGGTTGCCTTGCGCGAGCAGCGTGAGCAGGGCCTGGCGATGCTGGATAAAGCGGCGTTGCGCCTGGAAGCGATCCGGGTGTTGGTAGCGGGTTAAACCGCCCCGCCCCACCGCTGAAAACAAGAAGGCCCGCAGTGATGCGGGCCTTTTTGTTTGGCGGGCAATTAACAGGGTGATGCTGTCGGCCTCTTCGCGAGCAAGCCCCACTTTGGAATGCATTTCAAATGGTGGGGCTTGCTCGCGAAAGCGATTATGCAGTCGCCACTGCTCCATCAGGTTCAACGACAGCCACCAACCCCTCCTTCATCCGCTTGGCATCGCGAACAAAACACCGAGAGGCCAAAAACAGAAACACCATCGTCAAAAACAGCGCCACCGGAATCAGGTACATGGCGTCATGCAAGCCAACGGCTTTATAAGCCTCGGTCATTTGCTCAGCACCCTCGGCCAACATCGCCGTGTGCGCGAAATGATCCGACAACCCGCCTACCACCACCGGTCCCAAACCACCGCCCAGCAGGTACAACCCGGCAAAGAACAACGCCATCGCCGTGGCCCGCAGGCGCGGTTCGACCACGTCCTGAATCGCCGTGTACACGCAAGTGTAGAAGTTGTAGGCAAACAGCCAACCGACACTGAACACCGCGACAAACACACCTATTTCGATTCGCCCGGCATGCAGTGCCCACGCCGTGCACAGCGTCGAGATGATCAGACTGAACCCCGCAAACAACAGTCGGCCACTGGCCACCCGCTGATGAATCTTGTCAGCGATCCAGCCGCCAAGCGTCAGGCCGATCCACCCGGTGACGCCGACGATCAATCCCGTCGCCACCGCCGCATCCTGCAATGGCATGAGGAAATAGCGCTGCAGCATCGGCACCAGAAACGAGTTACAGGCGTAAGTGGCGAAGTTGAAGCACAACCCGGCCATCACCAGCCACAGAAAAGTCGGAACCGCCAGAACGCGACGGATCGGCTTGTCGACCTTCTCTTGGGAAACCTGCACGGCTTCGGCAGCGCCGCGCTTGGGCTCCTTGATGAAAAACATGAAAATCGCGAGGATCAACCCCGGCACAGCAGCGATGAAGAACGGCGCCCGCCAGCTATCGAACGCCTTGACCATCGCGCCGATGGTGAAAAATGCCAACAGCAACCCCAGTGGCAGGCCCAGCATGAAGATGCCCATGGCCCGCGCCCGACGATGGGCCGGGAACAGGTCGCCAATCAGCGAGTTGGCCGCCGGCGCGTAACTCGCCTCGCCGATGCCGATACCCATGCGCACGATCAGGAAGCTCCAGAAACTGCCCACCAAGCCGTTGACGGCGGTCAACGCGCTCCACGTCGCCAAACCCCAGCCCATGAGTTTGCTACGCGAACCGGTGTCGGCCATGCGCCCTAAAGGCAGGCCGGCGACGGCATAAACGATGGTGAAGGCAGTGCCGATGATCCCCAACTGAAAATCGCTGAGGTGCCATTCCATGCGGATCGGCTCAATGATGATCGCCGGGATGGTGCGGTCGAAGAAGTTGAACAGGTTGGCGAGGAACAGCAGGAACAGAATGCGCCAGGCATTCGCCGCTTGGGTCGAGTTCTGCATGGGTCCGTCTCTTTATTGTTATAGGGCTTCACTGCCGACGCATCCGAGCCCGGAACCTGCAATCTAGTCAGCCGCACAGGGGCTGTCTGTGATCATTCGTCTGCCTGATATCGGGCCATCGCACTGTAACGAAACGTAAGCTCTTGATAACGCTGCAATCCCCCGAAAACCGGGGCTTTTGTCGAAAAAAACTGCCACAAAAAAATAGTTCCGCGCCCCCCTTCCCAAGCCCGTGGCGAAGCCTAGAATGGCCGCCGGATCCGTCCGGATCTTCCGATCAATCCCTTTGATACCCCCGCCCATGTCCGAAGTCAGTCCGTGTCTGAATTGCGGTGCCTGCTGTTCCCATTTTCGTGTGTCTTTCTTTTGGGGTGAGTGCTCATCCTCTGGCGGTACAGTCCCCGATGAACTGGTCACGCAAATCACCCCAAGCCGGGTGGCAATGATCGGCACTGACCGCAAACCACCGCGCTGCACCTCGTTGGCTGGCGAAGTCGGCAGTACGGTGCAATGCACGATCTACGACAAGCGCTCCAGCACCTGCCGCGAGTTCGAGGCGTCCTGGGAAAACGGTGAACACAACCCCGATTGCGACGCCGCCCGTGCCCGCTTCGGCTTGCCGCCACTGCAAGAGGGCTGGGCCGAAATCCCTTTGGAAAAGATCGCCTGACGCTTAGCGCCAATCGCTATTGCGGTAATGCCGAAATCATTACCGCCAATGTGCCACTACGGCTTCTGCAGCAAAAACCGCCTCTATACTCCAGACATTCGCCTGCGTTAACCGCGCGGTAGTGACGACTTCAGAGACGGGGCATGCTATGGAGTGGCTTGGTTTGCAGTTTGTTGCCGAGCTGCCGGAGAGCGGGCAGGTCATATTCAATGGCACACACAACCCCTTGCTGATGCTGGTGGCCTATCTGGTCGCGTGCGCCGCGAGTTTTGCCACCCTCGACATGGCCGAACGAGTCGGTCACGCCGAAGCCCCGGGCTCGCAGCGGGTGTGGCGCTGGGTCGGCGCGACGTGTCTGGCCGGCGGCATCTGGGCCATGCACTTTATCGGCATGCTCGCCTTCCAGGCCCCGATCGAAATCCACTATGACTTGCCGATCACCCTGTTCTCCCTGCTGATTGCGCTACTGGCCTCATGGCTGGCGATGCACACGCTGAGCGAGGCGCAACCGAGTCTGGTGCATTGCCTCAAAACCGCCCTGCTGATCGGGCTTGGCATCGCCGGTATGCATTACGTTGGCATGGCAGCCATGAAATCGAACGCCCCCCTCTACTACCAACCGTTCTTGTTCGTGCTGTCGATCGTAATCGCCATGGGTTCCAGTTTCGCTGCGTTATGGGTGGCGCGCTATCTGCGCGAAGGCAGTGGCCTGTTTCATCAGATGCTCAAGTACGGCGCCGCGCTGATCCTCGGCGCTGGTATTTTCAGTACGCACTTCACCGCGATGGCCGCGTTGAAATGGGTATTGCCACCGGGCAACGTCCCGCCCCTGCCAGCGGAAACCAACCACCTGCAATTGGGCCTGACCGTGGCGCTGATCATCTTGCTGATCCTGGGCAGTGCAATCAGCGCCGCGCTGGCCGACAAGAAACTGCAGAACAAGGAACACGACCTGCGCCGGGTCAACGCCCTGCTCAGCCAACTTGATCAAGCGCGTATGTCGCTGCAACAAGCGGCCAACTACGACGCCCTGACCAACCTGATCAACCGTCGCGGCTTCAACCAGATCTTCGCCGAGAAACTCAGCCAGAAAACCACCGAGGGCGGCATGCTCGCGGTGATGTTTCTCGACATTGACCACTTCAAACGCATCAACGACAGCCTCGGTCACGACGCCGGCGATGCATTGCTCAAAGTGATTGCCAATCACATCAAAGGCTCAGTGCGCAGCCATGACGATGTAGTCGCGCGTTTTGGCGGGGATGAGTTTTGCATCCTGATCGGGCTGAACGACCGTGAAGAAGCACGCAACATGGCTCAACGCATCATGCTGAGAATGAAAGAGCCGATAGAGCTGGCCGGACGGCGCATGGTAATGACCACCAGCATCGGCATCAGTCTGTATCCCGACGACGGTTCCACCTGCGAGGAACTGCTCAAACACGCGGATCTGGCGCTGTATCAATCCAAGGGCGCGGGGCGCAATGGCCTGCATTTTTTCAATTCCAACCTGAAAAGCCGAGCCAGCATGGAGCTGCAGCTGGAGGAAGAACTGCGCCAGGCGTTGGGTGAAGAAAACGGTCTGATGCTGTATTACCAACCGATTTTCGAACTGAAAACCGGTCGGGTCACCAAGCTCGAAGCGCTGATCCGCTGGCAGCATCCGTTACAGGGTCTGCTGACGCCGGACCGTTTTATCAGCATCGCCGAAAACAACGGTCTGATCGCCGAACTGGACAATTGGGTGCTGCGCCGTGCCTGCAAGGACCTGGGCGAGTTGTCGCGCCATGGCTGCGAAGCGTTGAAAATCGCCTGGAACTGCTCGCCGCTCAACCTCACACGGGAAGCGTTGCCCGACGAAATCGAAAGTGCGTTGCGCACGGCAGGTGTCGCGCCGGAGCGCCTGGAACTGGAAGTCACCGAAAACGCCCTGATGGGCAACATTGCCAACACACTCGTGCTACTGCGGCAGATCCGTGCCCTCGGCGTGTCGTTGTCGATCGACGATTTCGGCACCGGCTATTCATCGCTGGCCTACCTCAAGCGCCTGCCGCTCAACACCTTGAAGATCGACCGTTCCTTCATTCTGGACATCCCCAAAGCCACGGCGGACATGGAGATCGTCCAGGCGATCATCGTCATGGCGCACACCCTGCATTTGCAGGTGGTCACCGAAGGCGTGGAAAACCTGGCGCAGTACGAATTTCTCGAGCGTTCGGGCTGCGATTTCATTCAGGGCTACCTGCTCAGTCGTCCGGTACCAATGGACGAACTGCGCCCGGTACTGGAAGAAATCAATCAGCGCAAACATTCACCTGCGGTCAATCCGTTGATTCTGGCGCGCGGTACATTTGCACCAGCGTCGCAGGATCTTTCTCCAGAAAGCCTTGCGCCCCATGCAGGCGCATCAGTTGTGCGGCCAATCCGCTGATCGGCGTCGCCGAACCCTGCTCGCGAGAGAATTTCACCGCCGTGTCGAGATCCTTGAGCAGCGTGCGCACATGCCATTTGATCGGTTCGAAACGGCTTTCAGCCATTTGCGGGGCGAGTATCTGCAACGGTTTGGAGTCGGCAAAACCACCGGCCAGCGCTTCGGCAATCAGGCTTGCATCGACCCCGGCCTGTTCGGCCAGCGCCACCACTTCGGCGATCACCAGTGCATTGCAGGCGACGACCATCTGGTTGCAGGCTTTGGTCACCTGTCCCGCACCGATGCCACCCATGTGCGTAACACGTTGACCGAGATTGAGCAGCACCGAGCGCACGCGCGCAAGGTCCGCCGCATCGCCACCGACCATGATCGCCAGACTGCCCGCCTCGGCGCCGATCACGCCGCCGGACACCGGTGAGTCCATCCAGCGCATACCGGTTTTGTCTGCCAGTTCAGCCGCCATCTCACGCGTCGCCGTCGGTTCAAGGCTGGAAAAGTCCACCAGCAACTGACCGTGCTTCGCGCCCTCGACAACGCCGGCCGGGCCGAACACCACCTCACGCACCACCGCCGTATCAGCCAGGCACAGCATCACCACCTCGGCGTGTTCGCACAGTTCGGCCGGGCTGGCGACTTGTCGGGCACCGGCGTCGACCAGCGCAGCGCACTTGGCCGGATTGCGATTCCACACCGTCAGCGGATAGCCCGCCGCCAACAGGCGCCGACACATCGGCAGGCCCATCAGACCGATTCCGGCGAATCCCAACGAAGGTAGCGTTGACATCATTTAGCCTCCTTTTGATTAAAGATCGCCGAATAATGGCCGATTCATCATCGATCAGGAAAGGATTCCCCCCAGCGACAGTCAGGCCAAATCCCTGACGCTCGGGCTCAATTCGCGCAAAAAAGACGCGAGATCTTATTCCGTGAGGTTCGCTGACATTGGTTATCGAGCCGAACCAGTCCAGGTATATGGCGCACAATGACTTCTAAAAACAATCCCGCCACAGCGGTATCCGATCTGACCGCGAGCCCCGCTGCGAACAGCCCGTCATCGTCCAAGCCATTGGTTCCCTCGCGCCCGCTCTCAACCCAGCAATACCTGTATTTCACCGAAACCAATACCGACCGTATCCTCGACAACCTCGACGGCCTGCGTGATCTGGTGTTCCCGCGTCCGCCGCACCTGGAAGGCGACAACGAACAGCACAACGATCAGGAATTCCCGTCGGTGTGCCTGATCGGCCTCGGTCGTTGCGGCTCCAACATCGCCCTCGACGTGGCCGAGTTGGTTTACAACGCGCGCAAGTTCTACCTCAACGAATTCAATAACGAAGATCGCCTGTCGCCGGACAAGCGCTACGCCGAAAAGGGCTACAGCCCGGCTCAGTGGATCAAAAACAACCTGCGGATCGGCCAGAACAAAGCGAGCAAACCGGTGTTTCTGGTTGAGCCGCTGGTGATGCTCGGCGATCTCGACAAAGACATCGCCGGGCGTATCCGCTTCTCGCGCAAGGGCGAGAAAAGCGGCTTCCTGCGCGACTACAGCAAAATGAAAATCATGGACTTGTCCGAAGTCCACGCCGGTGGCGCCGGTAACGCGCCGATCCTCGGCCAGTACCTGGCCAAGATCATCCTCAACAAGGACACCCAGCGTTTCTCCAGCCCTGACTGGAAAATGATCCACTCCTACCTGATCGACAGCTGCGGCATCAAGGCCAACCAGTCGCGCCTGTATTTTTCGATCTTCAGTGCCGGCGGCGGTACCGGTTCGGGCATGGCTTCGGAATTCGGCCTAGCCCAGCAGCACTCGTACATGAACAAGACGTTCGACACCAAACCGATGGACGAGCATGACGGCAAGAGCGGTCATTCGTTCGTGTTCGAGCCGATCTTCACCAGCGGCATCTGCGTGCTGCCGAACATCTCCGACCACCGCAGCGAAATGTCCGAGGCGCTGCACATCAACGCCGGTCGCTTGCTGTGCAAATACCTGTCGGAAGAGTGGGATTTCTCCTACAACTTCGCCAATGAAGACAGCAGCGAAGCCAGCGTCATGGGCCGTATCCGCCCATGGAACGCAATGATGCTGATCTCCAACGACATCATGCGTTACGCCGAAGAGAGCGATGACGGCAACATCCAGAACATTGATGTCAATGCGATGGAGAAGCACGCCAACCAGTACATCTCGCAGCAGATCTTCAATATTCTGACGGCGCAGGCGGTCACGACTGACTACGACCAGAACTATTTCCGCCGCGCCGGTATCGACATCGGCGAAACCATTCGCCTCGACGCCAACGACCTGTTCATGAGTCTGGCCGGCCCGGTGGCGATTGCCTACGCCGAATCGGTGGTGCCGGAAACGCCGCCGCCGAGCAGCGACAAGTTCAAGGTGTTCGACAAAGAGCCACAGCGCCTGAACATCGATGATCTGTTCTTCCGCTCGATCGACCTGCCGCACTTCAACAAAGTGACCCAGGCCATCGAAGGCATCAGCCTGCTGCCGATCGAATCCAAGCGCTATCGCGCCTCGCTGGAGCAGTACAAGAATTCCGGCTACGACGCTGCCGCGCTGCACGACCTGCACTTCTTCAAGAACTGCTCGTCGGTGGTCTCGATCGTTTCGCTGCCAAAAGACTACAAGCTGTCGTACATGGACCTGAACCGGTTGAAGACCCACCTCAACAGCCTGTTCCCCAACACCACGCTCAAGCGCTACGCACTGGTGATCGGGGCCTCGGCCAACTTGTCGCTGACCACCCTCATCGCCAAGAGCCCGTGCCTGTCGGATGACTTCCTGACGCTGATCGTGGCGTTCATCAAGCGCTGCTTTGCGAAGAACCCGTACCGTTTCGACGAGACGCTGGACAATTCGATCCTCGACTTCATCATCCATGAGGACTTCGACGAAGACCGTATCGATGAACTGCTCAACGAGTTCGAGAACCCGGCAAAGATCCTCGACACCAACTGGTACGCAATCAAACCGATGTACGAGAAGAAGTATCGCGAGTTGATCAACGACAAAGAGAAGTTTGTCTCGATCAATGACATTCGCCTGTCGCGTGATTGTGTGAAGAAGGCGATCAAGTACCTGCGCGAGATCTATCGTCACCGGATTGGCAAGACCAAGGTTATTTCGCTGAATAACCATACCGGCAAGTCGTTCACGGTCTGATCCAGAACCGAGTCGCCCCTTTCGCGAGCAAGCCCGCCCCCACATGTGGAATGCATTCCCCTGTGGGAGCGGGCTTGCTCGCGAGGAGGCCCTCAAGTTCACTGAAGATCTCAACCTTTCCAACATCCAGAAACAATTAAGCAGCCGTTAGGCTGCTTACTAAACTGTTCCCGTTACGTTTACGTCACCGTGAAGCCACCCTCGCTTGTGGCCTTTCTTCACGGCAACGTGCCATCACGCTACTCGGCTACACACTTTTCGTTGAGGGTGTCACGCACCACAAAGGCGCAACCCTTCAGACCTGCGCCCTTTCCTGGACCATAATCCATGGGCGAACGACCACTGCCCACATCTGCGGATCGCGTTCAAACAGATCCAGTGCCCGCGTTTCAGACAGCTTGGCGACCTTGTCTTCGGCCAACCAGGCAGCCACTTTGGCACCATCGTCCGAGGCCACGGCCTCGGCAGCGGCGATCAAATCAAGGCTTGGGTCGACCCACAATAGGGCACCCTTGGCAAAGAACGGCTCCAACTCTTTCCAGGTGATAGATGCGGTTTCACCAAGCAGCTTGGCATAGAGGGTGCTAGGTTCTTGATTCATGGGAACTGTCCGGAAAAGAAATCGACGCGAATAATAACGTCGGTGGTCCGCCAGCAAAACCCGGTTGCAAATAGCTGCACCGAACGAAAACAGCAGGAACGCCAAGGAATGCTGCTGATTGGGATATATGCCCACGAACGCCCCGCCGCAATTCTGTCTTTTTCATTCAAAAATGCGACACCTCCAGGTTTTGTCCCTCGGCGCCTGCTTCCCAGGCTTACAACCGGCGCTCTACACTGTACCGGTACAGTTGCCGGGGGCATTTCCGGAGGGTATCGCAAAGATATCTGACCCGGTTCTGCTGCTACGGCGCCAGAACTCAAAAAAATTACAACAGTAAGAGTGGAGTACTATGACAAAGGCTACTAAGCAGATTTCCAAACTGTTTGCCGCTATGGTTCTGGCCGGTGTTGCCAGCCATTCGTTCGCAGCTGACACCATCAAAATCGGTATCGCCGGTCCAAAAACCGGTCCAGTAGCCCAATACGGCGACATGCAGTTCAGTGGCGCGAAAATGGCCATCGAACAAATCAACGCCAAGGGCGGCGTCGACGGCAAGAAGCTCGAAGCCGTTGAATACGACGATGCCTGCGATCCGAAACAAGCGGTAGCGGTCGCGAACAAGGTCGTCAACGACGGCGTTAAATTCGTGGTCGGTCACCTGTGCTCCAGCTCCACTCAGCCTGCTTCGGACATCTACGAAGACGAAGGCGTGATCATGATCACCCCGGCTGCCACCAGCCCGGAAATCACCGCCCGTGGTTACAAAATGATCTTCCGCACCATCGGCCTGGACAGCGCCCAAGGCCCTGCCGCCGGTAACTACATCGCCAAGTTCGTCAAGCCGAAAGTCGTCGCTGTTCTGCACGATAAACAGCAATACGGTGAAGGCATTGCCACTGCCGTTAAATCCACGCTTGAGAAAGACGGCGTGAAAGTGGCCGTGTTCGAAGGCATCAACGCCGGCGACAAGGACTTCTCCTCGATCATCGCCAAGCTCAAGCAAGCCAACGTCGACTTCGTTTACTACGGCGGCTATCACCCAGAGCTGGGTCTGATCCTGCGTCAGTCCGCTGAAAAAGGCCTGAAAGCCAAGTTCATGGGCCCAGAAGGCGTGGGTAACGACTCCATTTCGCAGATCGCCAAAGACGCTTCCGAAGGTCTGCTGGTAACCCTGCCGAAATCCTTCGACCAGGATCCGGCCAACATCGCCTTGGCTGATGC
This sequence comes from Pseudomonas baetica, assembly GCF_019733355.1. Taxonomy (GTDB): domain Bacteria; phylum Pseudomonadota; class Gammaproteobacteria; order Pseudomonadales; family Pseudomonadaceae; genus Aquipseudomonas; species Aquipseudomonas baetica_A. The sequence goes on from NZ_JAIHLQ010000014.1 coordinate 107,070, forward strand.
CTTCAAGGCGAAGAAAGAAGACCCGAGCGGTCCTTTCGTGTTCCCGTCCTACTCGGCTGTTGAAGTGATTGCCGGCGGTATCGCTGCCGCCAAGAGCGAAGACACTGCCAAAGTGGCTGAAGCCATCCACGCTGGCACCTTCAAAACCCCGACTGGCGAGCTGAGCTTTGACGCCAAGGGCGACCTGAAGGACTTCAAATTTGTGGTTTACGAGTGGCACTTCGGCAAACCAAAAACTGAAGCTTCGCCTCAGTAAGGCCCTGCCTGACTGACTGCCAATAAAGCCCACGGCGTGCCGTGGGCTTTGTTTTACGAATGTATGGGCCGCGCTGGCGTGATCCGCCAGTCTCCCCACCTGAAAATCTCAAAACCGTCATCAGCGGTTCGCTGGCAAAACCCGGATTCGAAGTGGATAAAGATCCACGGGGCCGGGCGGGAAAATGACTCCACCAGTGAAATGCGTATCAGGTTTTTAGGAGCGTTGTAATGCCTGACCTCTATCACTTCTTCCAGCAGCTGGTTAATGGTCTGACCATTGGCAGCACGTATGCCCTGATTGCCATCGGCTATACGATGGTCTACGGCATCATTGGAATGATCAACTTCGCCCACGGCGAGGTGTACATGATCGGTTCCTACGTGGCGTTCATCGCCATCGCCGGGCTGGCCATGATGGGAATCGACAACGTACCGCTGTTGATGACCGCCGCTTTCATCGCGAGCATCGTCGTGACAAGTTCCTACGGTTACAGCATCGAACGGATCGCCTACCGCCCCCTGCGCGGCAGCAACCGTCTGATCCCGCTGATTTCCGCCATCGGTATGTCGATCTTCCTGCAGAACACGGTTCTGCTGGCGCAAGACTCCAAGGACAAATCCATCCCCAACCTGATTCCGGGCAACATTACTTTCGGGCCAGGTGGCGCACATGAAGTGCTGATTTCCTACATGCAAATCGTGGTGTTCGTGGTGACCCTCATCGCCATGCTCGGCCTGACGCTGTTCATCTCCCGGTCTCGCCTGGGTCGCGCCTGCCGCGCCTGTGCCGAAGACATCAAGATGGCCAACCTGCTCGGCATCAACACCAACAACATCATCGCCCTGACCTTCGTCATTGGTGCTGCGCTGGCGGCCATCGCGGCCGTGCTGCTGAGCATGCAATACGGCGTGATCAACCCGAACGCCGGTTTCCTCGTTGGCCTCAAAGCCTTCACCGCTGCGGTACTGGGCGGCATCGGCAGCATTCCCGGCGCCATGCTCGGCGGGCTGGTGCTTGGGGTGGCGGAAGCCTTTGGTGCCGATATCTTCGGCGACCAGTACAAGGACGTCGTGGCTTTCGGCTTGTTGGTTCTGGTGCTGTTGTTCCGTCCGACCGGCATTCTGGGCCGTCCGGAGGTTGAGAAAGTATGACTAGGAATCTTAAACAGGCGCTGTTCAGCGCTTTGCTGGTGTGGGCTGTGGCCTACCCGGTACTCGGTCTGAAACTGACCATCGTCGGCATCAACCTTGAAGTGCATAACACCAGCCCGGCCATTCTGGCGACCATCGCCATTTGCTCGGTGCTGATGTTCCTGCGTGTGCTGTTCAACCAGCAGATCAGCAAAGCGTGGAAGTCCTCGCCCGGCATGCCGCTGATCCCGGCCAAGGCCAGCAACTTCCTGACACTGCCGACCACCCAACGCTACATCATCATCGCGCTGATCCTTGGCGCGCTGGTCTGGCCGTTCTTCGGCTCCCGTGGCGCGGTGGACATCGCAACGCTGATCCTGATCTACGTGATGCTCGGCCTTGGCCTGAACATCGTGGTCGGTCTGGCCGGTCTGCTCGACCTGGGTTACGTCGGCTTCTATGCCGTCGGCGCCTACAGCTACGCGCTGCTGTCGCACTACTACGGGCTGAGCTTCTGGATCTGCCTGCCGATTGCCGGCCTGATGGCGGCGACGTTCGGCTTCCTGCTGGGCTTCCCGGTATTGCGTCTGCGCGGTGACTATCTGGCGATCGTGACCCTCGGCTTCGGCGAGATCATCCGTCTGTTCCTGCGTAACCTGACCGACATCACCGGTGGCCCGAACGGCATCAGCAATATCGAGAAGCCAACGTTCTTCGGCCTGACCTTCGAACGCAAGGCAGCAGAAGGCATGCAGACCTTCCACGAGTATTTCGGCCTGCAGTACAACTCGATCAACAAGGTGATTTTCCTGTACCTGGTTGCGTTGCTGCTGGCACTGGCCGCGCTGTTCGTCATCAACCGCTTGCTGCGCATGCCGATCGGTCGTGCATGGGAAGCGCTGCGTGAAGACGAAATTGCCTGCCGCGCGCTGGGTCTGAACCCGACCGTGATCAAGCTTTCGGCGTTTACTCTGGGGGCCGCGTTCGCCGGTTTCGCCGGCAGCTTCTTCGCCGCCCGTCAGGGCTTGGTAACACCGGAATCTTTCACCTTCATCGAGTCGGCGATCATCCTCGCCATCGTGGTGCTGGGTGGCATGGGCTCGCAACTGGGCGTGATTCTCGCGGCCGTGGTGATGATCCTGTTGCCGGAAATGATGCGTGAGTTCAGCGAGTACCGCATGTTGATGTTCGGTGCCCTGATGGTGTTGATGATGATCTGGCGTCCACAAGGTCTGCTGCCGATGCAACGCCCACACATGGAGCTGAGCAAATGAGCCGCGAGATCCTTAAAGTCGAAAATCTGAGCATGCGCTTCGGCGGCTTGCTGGCGGTCAACGGCGTGGCGCTGAGCGTGAAAGAAAAACAGGTGGTTGCACTGATCGGGCCGAACGGCGCGGGCAAAACCACGGTGTTCAACTGCCTGACCGGTTTCTATCAGCCTACCGGCGGCAGCATCCTGCTCGACGGCGAACCGATTCAAGGCCTGCCGGGTCACAAGATCGCTCTCAAAGGCGTGGTACGCACCTTCCAGAACGTGCGGCTGTTCAAAGACATGACGGCGGTCGAGAACCTGTTGATCGCCCAGCACCGTCACCTGAACACCAACTTCCTGTCCGGCCTGTTCAAGACCCCGGCGTTCCGCAAAAGCGAACGCGAGGCGATGGAGTTTGCCGAGTACTGGCTGGAAAAGGTCAACCTTAAAGAGTTCGCCAACCGTACCGCTGGCACCCTGGCTTACGGTCAGCAACGTCGCCTGGAAATCGCCCGTTGCATGATGACCCGTCCACGGATCCTCATGCTCGACGAACCGGCTGCTGGCCTGAACCCGAAGGAAACCGAAGACCTCAAGGCGCTGATCAGCGTGCTGCGTGAAGAGCACAACGTGACCGTGCTGCTGATCGAGCACGACATGAAACTGGTCATGAGCATTTCCGACCATATCGTGGTGATCAACCAGGGCACACCTTTGGCTGACGGCACGCCGGAACAGATCCGCGACAATCCTGAAGTGATCAAAGCCTACCTGGGGGAAGCGTAAATGCTGCAGTTCGAAAACGTTTCCACCTTCTACGGCAAGATCCAGGCCCTGCACAGCGTCAACGTCGAAGTCCGTCAGGGCGAGATCGTGACCCTGATCGGCGCCAACGGTGCCGGCAAGTCCACGCTGCTGATGACGCTGTGCGGCTCGCCGCAAGCCCACAGCGGCAGCATCCGCTACATGGGTGAGGAACTGGTCGGCCAGGACTCGTCGCAGATCATGCGCAAAAGCATCGCTGTGGTACCGGAAGGTCGTCGGGTGTTCGCTCGTCTGACCGTTGAAGAAAACCTGTCCATGGGCGGCTTCTTCACCGACAAGGGCGACTATCAGGAACAGATGGACAAGGTTCTCGGCCTTTTCCCACGCCTGAAAGAACGCTTCAACCAGCGCGGCGGCACCATGTCCGGCGGCGAACAGCAAATGCTCGCCATCGGCCGTGCGCTGATGAGCAAGCCCAAACTGCTGCTGCTCGACGAGCCGTCGCTGGGCCTGGCACCGATCATCATCCAGCAGATTTTCGACATCATCGAAATGCTACGCAAGGACGGTGTGACGGTGTTCCTGGTCGAGCAGAACGCCAACCAGGCGCTGAAAATCGCTGATCGCGCGTACGTTCTGGAGAACGGCCGCGTGGTGATGCAAGGCACCGGTGAAGCGCTGCTGACCGACCCGAAAGTACGCGAGGCGTATCTGGGCGGTTGAGGCTTTTCGTGAAACAGGAAAACGGCCTTCGGGCCGTTTTTTTGTGCACGCTACAAACCTTCAACCCACCGAAAACCCTTTGTGCGGGCTTGCTCGCGAAAGCGGTGGATCAGCCAACACAAGTGTTGAACGTAAAATTGCCTTCGCGAGCAAGCCCGCCCCCACAAAATCAAAAGCCGTTAATAAGGGTTGCAGTGTTGGGCTACGGCAGTGGCCTGATCGACGTAAGGACGTGCCGGTTCAAGGTTCCACTCGGGTTTGTTGCGCACAGGCTTGCCCTCATAGGTCGCCGCGAGGTGGCAAACCATCTGCCGCCGCAACGACCCGCCGTTGACGCTGTACTGCCGCCATTGCTGATCGTCTTTGTGTTTGTTGTACAACTCGGCAAACATCCGGTCGGTCTGATCATCCTTGATCGCGCGGCCGCACGCGGTCGGCACGACTTGCAGTGACCAGGTGTTCGGTCCCAGTTTCGGGTCGGGACGTTGCACCCAAGCGCTCGACTCGATGTATTTTTCGCAGAACTTCGGCGCTGCTGGCGTTGCAGTCTGGATGCACGAGAAGCTGGCCTTGCCGACCGGGGTTCTCGGGAAATCGATCTTGATGATGTTGCGATCCTTGCCGGTCTTGGCCTTGTAGTCGCGCTGGTTGGCCATGGCATCGTTCAAGCCGCGCTGGTCACTGTAGAAAAACGCCAGAATCGGCAGTTCGTCGGTTTTCGGGTTGCCCAGGCGCAACTCCGTCTGCGTCTGAAACTCACGGCTGTTGATGACTTTGCGTGCGCCCATGAAGTTGCGAAAGGCGTCGACCCTATCCTTGCTGCTCATTGGATTGCGCATATTGAAACCGCACTGCAACTGGTCCTGCTGTCGATTGTTGTTGTACTGGGTGAAGTGCGCCACCCAGGCATTCGGCGTCGAAATCGGCGGTTTCATGGCCTGGCAGACCGCCTCGGTCGGGGCGGTGTTTTTGTTGTCACCACAGCCGCGGTCGTTGCGAAAATCAGTCCAGGCGTCGTTGGGAAACGCACAATAGACATGCACCGGCGCTTCGGGGTCGCGTACCAGATCCCTCGGCGTAATGAGGTAGCCGTTCTGCGTGCTCATGCCGGGGTCTTCATAACTGATGCCGTCGGCACGCATATAAGAGGCGGCGAATGTGCCCAGCTCCAGCGCTTTCGGGCTGGGATTCCACACATCCCACTTCTGCCCCTTGGCCGGATCGGCACGGTGCGTGCCGCGCACCAACAATCCCGAACAGTCCGAGGCGGGATCCTGACCGCAGCTGTCGACGGTTTTGTTGTACAACGTTTCGACCTTTTTCAGGGTCTCGTCGCATGACTCGGCATTGGCCCATGTCGCCTGCACCAGCAGCGGTAACAAGAGCAATGGCGCGATTGTGTTCAAACGTTTTTGCATGGCTTGCATCTCCTTGATTAGACAACACACACCTTCAACGCGGGACCGGGTTACAACCCGCCGCCCGGGTTTCGCTGTCCGATAACGCGGGCCTGAACGGCTCGAGATTCCATGGCGTCTTGTTGCGGTAATTGACCAGCACGCAGTTCAATTGCTGACGCATGCTGCCGGCGGACGTTTCGTTGTCGCGCCAGTTGCTGTCCGTGCCCTTGAGAGCGAACAACTGGTCGTACAAAGCGCCGATCTGCTCGCTGGGCAGCGCGCGCCCCACCGCCGTCGGCACGATGCTCAGGCTCCATTCATCCTGGCGGGTGCCAGGGTCGTAACGTTTGATCCAGTCGGCAGAAGCGATGTATTGCGCAGCCGTGGGCGCCACCGGATTGCAGCCGGCTTTCGCTGATTGCTGCGGGCTGACATTGGGACGGAACGGTTCAAGGTTCCATTCTGTTTTGGCCGGATAGTTCTGGATCAGGCAGCTCAGTTGTCCACGCATGCTGCCCGCCGATTTTTCGTTGTCGCGCCACTGGCTGTCGGCGCCACGCAACGCGAACAGCTCCTTGTACAAAGCCTCTTGATCACTGGCCTGAATCGCCTTGCCTTGAGCGGTGGGCGTGACCTTGAGCGACCATTCGTTTTTCTTGCTGCCGGGATCGTAACGCTCGATCCACGTCGCTGCGGCGATGTACTTGGGGGCAGGGGCACCCGCCACCACCATTTCGTCGATCGCCTGATCCGCCGCCACGTAGCTGAAGCGCTCCGCTGCCGGCTTAGTGAAATCCAGCCGCAGGATCGGCACGCTGTAGCCTTGAGCCTGAAGTTTCTTTTGAAAATTGCGCGCACTGTTCAGGCCATTCTCGGGTTTCGGCGGCGCCTGATCACCGCGAGTGGCGAAGTTTTGCGTGCTGTTGACGTTGTAGATGAAGGCATCGATGTACTTCATGTTTTCGCTGCCGTCGCTGGTCGCCGTGGCATTTTTCAACATGAACTCGTTGACCTGGCCACTGAAGGAAAAAGGATCCCTGTTGGTGGTACTGGGCCGGGACTCGTGCACCCGGATCATCGCGTGCCAGTCGCTGGTTTTCTCCGCGTTCCAGGAACACTGGCCGTACTGGATCGGCCCTTTCATCAGCCCGGTGTATTTCTGTGTCCATTGCTCGGCAGTGGTGACGCCCGCTTCTGCACAGGTACCGTAGGCCAACGCGGCATTGCGGTTGTTCATCACGCCTTGCGCGGCACGCGGTGGTTCGCGGCTGTCGAAGAAACCGCAGCCGTACCATTTGCGCTCAGGCCCGGTACCGCCATCGAAGGCGTAGATGCAGGTGAAACCCTGCTCCTTGACCGGCAAGTTCAAAGCCGCAGCATCGGTTGGCGTGCGCAGGACCAAACCGGCCGGGTGAATGAGGATTCGCGTGCTCAGATCCTTGCGGATCCATGAGTAGGACGTTGCGCCGATCTTGATCGCGTAAGGGCTGTAGTCCCAAGGGTTGAACGGCCCGTCATTGACCATGCGCAAAGTCACGCCACTGCAGTAATAGAGACCGCGTGCGGCGGCGGTATCGGGTTCCTGGCAGGCGTCCTTGAGGGTGTTGTAGTTGTGGTTGATGCGTCTGAGCGTGTCCAGCGGATCGGAGACTGTCTGGGCTGCAACCGTCGAGAACATCAAGGGCAACGTGCAGGCCAAAGCCAAGGATGAAGTTCTGCGCCATAGCACAGCTGAAAGCGAGCGATCCTTTGTCATGAGATACCGTCCTGGTAAATAGGCCCGCTTCGATGGGCCTCCAAAATGACTATAGAACACATCTCGATACGCGATCCCCGGAAGGGGCTGGCGCTGCGACAGCTTCTACAGGGGTCTTTGAAAAAAATTTGCGGTGGGTTGTAACGCATTGCCATGAGCTTTCTCTAGAGGGGTATGCAAGCGCAAACCGCTTGTAAAAACCCTGAACAAGACTGGAGAAACATCATGACTGCTACCACTCGCACCCTGTCCGCCACTGCCCTGGTTCTGGCCCTCGGTTCTGCCCTGAGCATCGCCGCCGTCTCCACCGCCCACGCTGCCGATGACATGGAAAAATGCTTCGGCGTAGCCATGAAAGGTCATAACGATTGTGCCGCAGGTGCAGGCACCACTTGCGCCGGCACCTCTAAAATGGACTATCAGGCCAACGCCTGGAAACTCGTTCCTAAAGGCACCTGCGCCACCACCGAAAGCAAAACCTCGCCGACCGGTTTCGGTCAGATGGAAGCTTTCAACGCCAAGTCCTGATACCCGGTCTGCCTGAGTGACGATCATGTTCACATCTCCCGAACCTGCCCTCCCCTGCACTCAGGCAGCCCACACCGGGCTCCCGCCCCGTACCGGGCTGGGGCTCAAGACCGGGCACTTTCGTGAAGTGCTCGGTTCCTTGCCGGACATCGGTTTCTTCGAAGTCCATGCCGAAAACTACATGGTGGCCGGCGGCCCGTTTCACCATTTTCTCGGTTTGATTCGCCAGCAGTATCCGCTGTCACTGCACGGTGTCGGGCTGTCCATTGGCGCCGAAGGCGCACTGGACGACCAACATCTGCAAAGGCTGGCCGCGCTGATCGAGCGTTATCAACCACAATCGTTTTCCGAACATCTGGCCTGGTCGAGCCACGGCCCGGCGTTCCTCAATGACCTATTGCCGCTGGCGTATGACATGCCGACACTGAACCGCGTCTGCGACCATATCGATCAGGTGCAGAACACCCTCAAACGCCCCATGTTGCTGGAGAACCCGGCGACCTATCTGGCGTTTCAGCGCTCAACCATCGACGAACCCGACTTCATCGCTGAAGTCATCCGCCGCAGCGGCTGCGGTCTGTTGCTGGACGTCAACAACATCTATGTGTCGTGTGTGAACCATCAGCGTGATCCGCTGACCTATCTCGATGCCCTGCCGCTGCACGTGGTTGGCGAGATTCATCTGGCCGGTTTCGCCGAAGATTGCGACAGCCTCGGCGACCGTTTGCTGATCGATGATCACGGCGCACCGATTGATCAAGCCGTCTGGGGTTTGTACCGGCAAGTGCTGGAGCGTATCGGCCCAGTGGCTACGTTGATCGAACGTGACAATCAGGTGCCGGCGTTCGATGTTTTGCTGGCCGAGGCGCAGCAGGCCGAGAACCTTTTGACGCACGCCGGGAGTCAGCCATGAGCACTCAAGCGGCGTTCAGCGCTGCGCTACTTGACCTACAGTTACCTTGCCCTGAGGGCCTGTGCAGCGCCAACGGCGCCGATCCGGCGAGTCGTTTTTCGGTATATCGCAACAATGTGCAAAGTTCATTGATCAACGCACTGGCTGACAGCTACCCGGTGGTTGCGCAATTGGTCGGTGAGGCGTTTTTCCGTGCCATGGCGGCCATTTTCATACAGCGCCAGCCGCCTGACAGTCCGCTGATGAGCCGCTATGGCGCAGGTCTGGCGGACTTCATCGCCACGTTTGGCCCGGCCACGAGCGTGCCCTATCTGGCCGATGTCGCACGGCTTGAACGCTTGCGCACCCTCGCCTATCACGCCGCCGACGCAGCCCCGTTGCAACATGATCAGATCAGCACCGCTCTCGCCAACCCGCAAGGTCTGGGCGAGCTGTGTTTCCAACTACATCCGTCACTGCACCTGTTCGATTCAGCCTATGCCGTGGTCGCGATCTGGGCCGCGCATCAACACGACGGGACGCTCGAAGGCATCAACATCAGCCAGGGACAACACGCCTTGGTGCTGCGCAACGGTCTCGACGTTGAAGTCTTTGCCCTTGAACACGGCGCCAGGGTGTTTATCGGCAATCTGATCGACGGCCATCCCCTACTGGCAGCCGTGGAAAACAGCCCCGCGTTCGACCTCAGCCAAATTCTGGCGCTGCTGATCGCCCACAACGCCATCAGCCATTTGCACAACAACAAGGAGTGCCCATGAACAACCTCATCGCTGCCGCCATCAGGCTGCTGGAAAAAATCCCCCACAGCCTGATTGCCTTCATTGCTCGCTTTTCGATTGCCGCGGTGTTCTGGAAATCAGGGCAGACCAAGGTCGAGGGGCTGGCCATCGACTTGATCGATGGCACCTTTGAACTTGGCTGGCCACGGCTGGCCGACTCGACGATCCCGTTGTTCAAGAGCGAATACCACGTACCGCTGCTGTCGCCGGAAATCGCCGCGCACATGGCCGCGTTCGCCGAGCACTTCTTTCCGATTCTGATTCTGATCGGCTTCGCCACACGGTTTTCGGCGCTGGCGCTGCTGGGCATGACCCTGACCATTCAGCTCTTTGTGTACCCGGATGCCTACCCGACTCACGGTACCTGGGCGGCAGTGTTGCTGTATCTGATGGCGACCGGGCCGGGGAAAATCTCGATTGATCATCTGATTGCCAAACGCTATCGCTGAAGCCGATCCAGCGCCTCACCGCTGCGTTTGAACCAGTCGATCAGATAATCGGCGAGCACTTGTGTGCGTTTGGGCAGCCCCCCTGATAGGGATGCACCAGGTACATCGGCATACGGCGGGTCTGATAGTCGCGCAGGAGCCAGCGCAATCGCCCGTCAGCCAATTCCGTTTGCAGCAGGTACGAAGGCAAACGGGCGATCCCGGCACCAGTGAGCGCGGCCTTCTTGAGCAAGTTGTAATGGTTGCTGGCGAACGGCCCCGACACCCGTACCCGCAGCAACTCGTGATGCTGATGATAGAGCCACTCCTCGCGCCCGCTGTAGTGGCTGTTGAGCAAACACCGATGCTCAGCGAGTGCCTGCGGCGTCGTAGGCTCGCCGAAACGTTCGAGGTAGGCGGGGCTGGCACAGGTCATTTCCTGCCAGGCCAGCAACGGTTTGGCCACCAGTCGTTCGTCATTGGCCACGTCGCTACGGACCGCCAGATCGAAACCGTCCCGGGACAAATCGCGATAGCTGTTGTTTAGCTCAAGCTCAATCTGCACTTCGGGATATTTGTGCGAGAACTCCAACAGAAGCCCCTCAAAGAAGGTTTCTCCCAGCGACACCGGAACGGTCATGCGCACCGGGCCGGCCATGTCATCCTTCAAGCGCGCCAATGCCTGACGCGCTCTTTCGACCTGGACGACTAACGCTTGGGCTTGCGGCAACAACGCCGCACCCGCCGCCGTCAGGCTCAAACGCCGAGTCGTGCGTTGCAGCAGCACTACGCAAAACTGCGCTTCCAACTGACTGATGCGCTTGGACAACTGCCCCTTGCTGCAGCCCAGTTGCTGCGCTGCGAGAGTGAAACTACCGGCCTCGATCAACACGGCAAACGCGGCCAGATCATCCATTTCGCTCATGGATTGTTTCCATTTGAAAACCAAAGGTTGCCCATTAGCACGCTTATCCGCAGAAAAAACCACTCTAGACTGAAACCTCGTTCAATTACTTGAGGCACAGTTCGATGAAAATTCTGTTGATAGGCGCTGGCGGCACCATCGGCTCAGCCGTAGACAAAGAACTCTCTCAGCGCCACGAAGTCATTCGTATCGGTCGAAACAGCGGTGATTTGCAAGTGGATATCAGCGACAGCGCGTCGATCCGCAACCTGTTCGAACAGACCGGAAAGTTCGATGCACTGGTCTGTGCTGCGGGCAATGTGACCTTTGCCCCGTTGGGTGAGATGACTGAAGACAGCTTCGCACTCGGCCTCAAGGACAAACTGATGGGCCAGGTCAACCTGCTACTGATCGGCCGTGAATTTGCCAATGACGGCGCTTCGTTCACCTTCACCACCGGCGTACTCAGCCACGATCCGATCCGCAGTGGCGCCTCGGCCGCACTGGTCAACGGCGCGCTGGACAGCTTCGTGCGTGCGGCGGCTATCGAATTGCCACGCGGTCTGCGCGTGAACTCGATCAGCCCGACCGTGTTGCTCGAAGCCATGGGCAGTTACGCCCCGTATTTCCGTGGTTACAAGCCGGTTCCCGCGGCGGATGTGGCGTTGGCCTACGCAAAAAGTGTCGAAGGCCTGCAAACCGGTCAGACGTTTCGCGTGGGCTAAACCCTTGTGATGAACGGTAAGCCTGCGTAACGTGGCGGCACTTGTCTGGAGAGCCGAAGATGCGTGTTGCCCGTTCGTTAGTCCTTGTTACCCTGCTGCCGTTGTTTGCCGCCTGCCAGTTGCTTGATGGCCCGCGACAAAGTGCCTCCCATGTCGGGCAGACGCGGATGCAGGGGCAACTGACTGCTGCCGACGGCAAACTGGTGTTCCAGTCGTGCCAGGATCAGCGCCAGTTCGTGGTCAACGACATTGGCGGCACCAGCATCCTGCAAGAGGCCGCAACCCTCGCCGACGAGCAAGGCAAGCTGTTCGCCGACGTACGCGGGAAAATTGCCGGCGACCGCCTCGACCTGGCCCAGCTCTATCGCGTCGAGCGTTCCGGCACAGCTTGTGATGATCCGAATTTCAAACTGCTGATCCTGCGCGCCGCCGGCCACGGCCCGGAATGGAACGTCAAGGTCAGCGGTCGAGGCATGGTCATCGACCGCGAAGGTCAACCGCCACTCGCCGTGCCTTATGTTGAGGAGCAATTGGGCGACGGCCGCTTCAATCTCAGCAGCGAAGCCAACAATCAACGCATCGAATTGTGGGTCGCGCCACAACGCTGCGTCGACAGCCATACAGGCAGCGTGCAACACATGAGTGCCGAGTTGCGTATCGATGGCAAAGTGCAGCGAGGCTGCGGGTATTTCGGCGGATCGCGCAACGACTGAGCGTTTTTGCCTCACCGGATCCGGCCTTTGCGGCTTATAATCGCGGCCTTCAAACGCCCTGGCGCAGTTGTGCGCCCCGCGAACCCGGATCCTCGCCATGTTACGAATCACTGAACTCAAGCTGCCAATCGATCATCCCGAAGAAGACCTGCGCGTCGCCATCGTGCAACGTCTGGGCATCGCCAGCGATGACTTGCTCGATTTCACCTTGTTCAAGCGCAGCTACGACGCGCGCAAAAAGTCCTCCGAACTGTGCTTCATCTACACCATCGACCTCAACGTACGCGACGAGGCCAAGGTGCTGGGCAGGTTCGCCGATGACCGTAACGTCAACGTGGCGCCGGATGTCAGCTACAAGTTCGTCGGCCAGGCGCCGAGCGATCTGAGTCAACGCCCAATCGTGGTCGGCTTCGGCCCGTGCGGCATATTCGCCGGCCTGCTGCTGGCGCAAATGGGCTTCAAGCCGATCATCCTCGAGCGCGGCACCGAAGTCCGCCAGCGCACCAAGGACACCTGGGGCCTGTGGCGTAAAAGCGTGCTCAACCCCGAGTCCAACGTGCAGTTCGGCGAAGGCGGCGCGGGCACGTTCTCCGACGGCAAGCTGTACAGCCAGATCAAGGACCCGAAGTTCCTTGGCCGTAAAGTGCTGCACGAGTTCGTCAAGGCCGGCGCACCGGAAGAAATCCTCTACGTCAGCAAACCGCACATCGGCACATTCCGTCTGACCGGTATGGTCGAGACCATGCGTGAAGAGATACGCGCCCTGGGGGGTGAGGTGCGCTTCCAGGAGCGCGTCAACGATGTCCTGATCGAAGACGGCCAAGTGGTCGGCGTCGAACTGGGCAGCGGCGAAACCTTGCATTCCAGGCACGTGGTTCTGGCTCTGGGCCACAGCGCCCGAGACACCTTCCGCATGCTCCACGGCCGCGGCGTGTTCATGGAAGCCAAGCCGTTTTCGGTGGGTTTCCGTATCGAACACCCGCAATCGCTGATCGACCGTGCGCGACTGGGCAAATACGCCGGCCACCCAAAACTCGGCGCCGCCGATTACAAACTGGTGCACCACGCCAAGAACGGTCGTTCGGTCTACAGCTTCTGCATGTGCCCGGGCGGCACCGTGGTAGCGGCGACTTCCGAGCCGAACCGTGTGGTCACCAACGGCATGAGCCAATACTCGCGTAACGAGCGCAACGCCAACTCCGGCATCGTCGTCGGCATCACCCCGGAAGTCGATTATCCGGGCGGACCGCTAGCCGGGATCGAACTGCAGGAACGCCTGGAATCTCACGCGTTCATTCTCGGCGGCAGCGACTACAAGGCCCCGGCGCAATTGGTGGGTGACTTCATCAATGGCACACCTTCGACCGAACTGGGTGAAGTTGAACCGTCCTATAAACCGGGCGTAGCGCTCGGCGATCTGGCGCTGGCTTTGCCGGAATTCGCCATTGAAGCGATTCGTGAAGCGTTGCCGGCGTTCGAGAAACAGATTCGCGGTTATTCGCTGCACGATGCGGTGCTGACCGGGATTGAAACCCGTACATCGTCGCCGTTGCGCATTACCCGCAACGAGTCGTTGCAGAGCATGAACGTCAAAGGCCTGTTCCCGGCCGGTGAAGGCGCGGGTTACGCGGGCGGGATTCTGTCGGCGGGTGTGGATGGCATTCGCATCGCCGAAGCTGTGGCTCGCGACATTCTCGGCCTGCAAGCTTGATCACTTAAACCTGTGGGAGCGGGCTGGCTCGCGAAGGCGGTGTGTCAGTCGACGACAATGGTGACTGACCCGACGCTTTCGCGAGCAAGCCCGCTCCCACATTGGTTGCTGCGTTTTATTCAGATATTGGCGCGCAACACTGAAGCTGGCAGCGCCTCACCGCGCTCGGCTGTCGCCGCCACCGCTGCAATCAACCCCTCCAACTCATAACCCTGCGCCTTGAGCCAGTCCTGATCGTAATAAGTGTCGGCATAGCGCTCGCCGCCGTCGCACAGAATCGCAACGATCGACCCCGACTCACCCGCTGCTTTCATCTGCTGCGCCGCCATCAGCGCACCGATCAGGTTGGTGCCGCTTGACCCTCCGACATGCCGGCCCAGACGCTGCGCCATATAATGCATGGCCGCCAGCGACAAGGCGTCCGGCACTTTGACCATCGCATCGATCACCTTGGGCAAGAACGAGGCTTCCACCCGAGGCCGGCCAATGCCTTCAATCCGCGAACCACAATCCAGACGCAGACTCGCATCACCGCTCTTGTAGTAATCGAAGAAAACCGAACGTTCGGCGTCGGCGCACAACACGCGGGTGCAGTGCTGGCGATAGCGCACGTAGCGGCCAAGGGTTGCTGTCGTGCCGCCAGTGCCGGGGCTGGAAATCAGCCAACTCGGTTCGGGGTGCTTCTCGTAGCGCATTTGCTGAAAAATCGACTCGGCGATGTTGTTGTTCGCTCGCCAGTCGGTGGCGCGCTCGGCATAGGTGAACTGGTCGATGAAGTGGCCACCGTGCTCACGGGCCAAACGTTCGGATTCAGCGTAAATCTGCGTCGGATCTTTCACCAGGTGGCTCTGGCCGCCATAGAAAGCGATCTGGGCAATCTTCTCCTTGGAGGTGGTCGCAGGCATCACCGCGATAAACGGCAAGCCCAGCATCCGTGCGAAATACGCCTCGGAAATCGCCGTCGACCCACTGGATGCCTCGATCACCGGGGCGCCGGGCTTGAGCCAGCCATTGCACAACGCGTAGAGAAACAGCGAACGCGCCAGCCGATGCTTGAGGCTGCCGGTGGGATGGCTGGACTCATCCTTGAAGTACAACTCAATGTCCGCAAAACCCGGCAGCGGCAAGGGGATCAGGTGGGTGTCGGCGCTGCGCTGGAAGTCCGCTTCAATGATTCGGATGGCTTCGCGGGCCCACTGTCGGTTGTCGCTCATGGTGAGGGTTCTCGTTGAATCTGGCAGGAAATCAGCCTCGTCAAAAGGCTCAACCGTTAGCTTAGGAAAAAACCTGCATCAGGCACAGGTACAGCTGAGTTTCAATATGTCTGGCAACTGCTAGGCTCAGCAGGGCCAGCGGTAAACCACTCTGTAACGACATATAACAAAAAAGAATATAACTTTTGTTTTAACAACCAACACTACGGGTTAGGGTGTTCCACCTTTTGACTATTCGATGGAGAGCGACCTTGCCTCTGCGTAGCACTTTCACGCGTTTCTTTCAGTTGGAAGCTGCCAGCGGTCTGTTATTGATCGCCGCGGCCATTCTGGCTCTGATTATCAACAACTCGCCACTGTCGTGGCTGTATACCGGGCTGCTCGATACGCCGGTGGTGGCGCAGATCGGTGCGTTGAAAATCGCCAAACCCATGTTGCTGTGGATCAACGACGGTCTGATGGCAATGTTTTTCCTGCTGATCGGTCTGGAAGTGAAGCGCGAAGTGCTTGACGGCCAATTGTCGAAACCCTCGCAGATTGTCCTGCCCGGTGCCGCGGCGATCGGCGGCATGGTCGTGCCAGCGCTGATCTACTGGTTCCTTAACCGTGACAACCCGCCGGCCCTCGACGGTTGGGCGATTCCAACCGCCACCGATATCGCCTTCGCCCTCGGCGTGCTGGCCCTGCTCGGCAAGCGCGTGCCGGTGTCGCTGAAACTGTTCCTGATGACCCTGGCAATCATCGATGACCTCGGTGCCATCGTGATTATTGCGATCTTCTACTCCGGCGAACTCTCGACCCTGTCACTGGGTCTGGCGGCAGCGTGCATTGCCGCGCTGGTGGCGATGAACCGCCTTGGGGTGGTCAAGCTCGGGCCGTACATGATCATCGGCCTGATCCTCTGGGTTTGCGTACTCAAGAGCGGCGTCCACGCAACGCTGGCCGGCGTGACGTTGGCCTTCTGCATTCCGCTACGGACAAAAAACGCCGAGCCTTCGCCGCTGTTGACCCTAGAACACGCACTGCACCCGTGGGTGGCCTACGGCATCCTGCCGCTGTTCGCCTTCGCCAACGCCGGCTTGTCGCTGAGCGGCGTCACCGTCGAAAGCTTCACCCACCACGTACCGATGGGTATCGCTGTGGGCCTGCTGCTGGGCAAGACCGTTGGCGTGTTCGGCCTGACCTGGCTGGCAGTCAAGATCGGCATCGCCACCCTGCCCCAAGGCGCGAATTGGGGTCAGGTGCTGGGCGTGGCGATTCTCTGCGGCATCGGCTTCACCATGAGCCTGTTCGTCGGCTCGCTGGCCTTTGAGCCAGGTGTCAGCGATTACGCCGGGATGGACCGGATGGGCATTCTGACCGGCTCGATTCTGGCGGCATTGATCGGGTATGCGGTGACGGCGGCGGCGAGCCGTCGAAACAACACTTTGCCTGCTACATAGAACACTTGTGGTGAGGGGATATCCCCTCACCACAAATCAACTTTCTAGCCATTCTCCCGCGACATAGCAAAAAAAACCCTCGTCTTTAAAGACGCGTCCTACAGCCACAAATTTCCTGCTTCGTTAACGTCGCGCCCCCCTTCCGTGGGACTGTCGATGGATGAACGAAAGGACGATCAGTGGCTCGCAACAAGGACATTCCCCGGGTTCCCAACCCACCACAAGGCGACGGGCATTACGTCACCTACCGCTATATGACGGCCAGTGAACTGGCTGCGCACGATGCCAGACAAAACGCTTACGACGCCATGCTGGCGCGGCAGGAAGCTTTCGAGCGCAACGGTGAAGTGGCTGCGACAAAACCCGAAATTCCGCGTGCGGGCAGCGTTTTTGCCAAATCCTGCAAGTTGCCGGACGCGATCATCGACTACGCCAACCCTTCGGGAATGGTGCCGACCGATAGTCTGAAGGATTACGGCGACCTGATCCTGCTCGGTGCCCGCGAAAGACGCACCACGACCAAGTGACAATTGAGTATTCGAGAATGATTTTTTAGCTCTTTCCGGGTTTTTCCCTGAACCGAATCCAGACAACTCACTGCAATATGACAAAAATGTGCCGCACACTTCAGAGCAGGCGGTTCTTAACGTCATGGGGTGGGAGTCTCTGAAAGATGTACCGATGGGTGAACATGATCTAACGGAAACTCAAGCCAGAGAAATCATGCAACTCGTCAACACGCCCTTCAGGGACGATTTGACTTACTGCATCGGGCTCTGTCGCGAGGACTAACAAACCTGACTCAGAGAAGCTGAAAAGCACCAAAAAAACCCCGACCAGTCACCTGATCGAGGTTTTCTTTTACCGCTCGCTCGCGCTTAGTGCGAAACGCGGCTGGTCCCGCCAACGGTGGAGATGCGCACGCGCTCGCCAACGCGGAACACTTCATTCTCCTGAACCTGCTGCACATAGGCACGCATGCTGCCGTCGTCTTCGCGTACGGTGATTTCCACACCTTGGGTACGGGTCAGGCCTTCTTCAGTCGCCGAACCGATCAGACCACCCGCCACCGCGCCGATGACCGCTGCGACGATGCTGCCGCGACCGCCACCGATGGCGCTGCCGCCAACGCCGCCGACCACTGCGCCAGCAGCGCCGCCGATCGGGGTTTTGGTGCCTTCGATTTTCACCGGGCGCAGGGATTCGATGGTGCCCATGCGAATCGTCTGCACGCGACGCGCTTCGTCACGGGAGTAGGAGTCACCGGTCAGGCTCGATTGGCAGCCGGTAAGCAACATCGCCATCGTGGAAAAGGAAGCAACCAGCAGAACAGACTTACGCATAGCATCAACTCCAAAGGACAGGTATTCATTAAACTCCGCAGCTTGACGCCTGTCACGGCGCCGCCCGGATAAAGTTGTTTTCATTCAGGCGCGGTACAGGCGCCCTGCGAACTCACCCAACAGTAGCGCCAATTTCCATTTCCTGCGCCGCTGACCCAAGGATTTTCTGGATTATTGCCCAAGTGGCTTGAGGCCGCTAAGGCAGGCTATCCGGCTCGATAGACTGCTTAAGGTGCCAGACGTTCAAGAATCCAGTCGGCGCCCTGCCAACGGTAGTTGAGGCGATCGTGCAGACGGCTCGGACGACCCTGCCAGAATTCGATGCGCTCGGGCAACAAACGGTAGCCACCCCAGTGTTCCGGGCAGTCTGGCTGGGTGTCGCTGAAGCGCTGCTCGGTAGACTTGAGCAGATCTTCCAGCTCGCCACGCCCGTTGATCACCCGGCTCTGCGGCGACGCCCAGGCACCGAGGCGGCTGCCCAGCGGACGCACCTGATAATACGCATCGGACTCCTCAGGCGTGACCTTCACCACCCGCCCTTCGATACGCACCTGGCGCTCAAGGGACGGCCAGAAGAAGGTCATGGCGGCAAACGGATTGGCCGCCAGATGCTGGCCCTTGGCACTGTCGTAGTTGGTGAAGAAGGTGAAACCCTGCTCATCCAAGCCCTTGAGCAGCAGAATGCGGCAATGCGGACGCCCGTGCGCATCAACCGTGGCCAGGGTCATGGCGTTGGCTTCCACCGGCGCCTGCTCGGTTTTCACCGCGTCAGCGAACCACTGGTGAAACAGCGCAAACGGCTCGCCCGGGGCTTGAGCCTCGGTCAAACCATCCCGAGTGTAATCACGACGCATATCAGCCAGAGCCTGGGTCATGGCGCATTCCTTTTCGTTAGCGGATCACTTCTTGGTGGCATCGGTCGCGGCGACTTTCTTGTCGGTCGCGGCGGCTTTGGCTGGAGCAGTTTTCTTCGCTGGAGCCTTGGCAGGGGCTTTTTTCGCCGGTGCCTTGGCAGCAGCTTTCTTGACCGGCGCCTTTTTAGTGGCCGGTGCCGCTGCTTTCTTCGCGGCTGGCGCCGGGGTCACCGGTTTGGCCGCTGGCTTGACGTCTTGCTTAGCGACCAGGGTCACTGGCCTCGGCGCCGGCATGTTGTATTTGCTCAGCAGTGCAACCATGGTGTTCTGCGGAGTAACCAGCAGTTCCACGCGACGGTTCAGGGCACGGCCTTCAACACTGTCATTGGCCGCACGCGGCGCTTCGGAGCCCATGCCGCGCAGCATCAGGCGATCACGTTGCAAGCCGCTGAGACGGAAAATCGCCGCAATGGCCTGGGCACGTTCCTGACTCAGTTTAACGTTGGCGGGCGCGGCGCCACTGGAGTCGCTGTGCCCCAGAACCAGCACGGCGGTTTTCGGATCAGCTTCGAGGATTTTCGCCACGCGGGTGAACGGGCCGAGGGTGACCGGCAGCAGCATGGCCGGACGATCCGGGTTGAACGAGCCTTCGACCGGCGCCGTTACGACCAGCACGTTGTCGCGACGTTCGAGTTGCAGATTGCTGTCCTTGACCGCTTCGCGCAGGCGTGGCTCGTAATCGTCGAGCCAAGCCTGGGTGACTTTCGGATCAGGCATCGGCACGATTTTGGCCGTGTTCTGATCCTTGCCACCGAACGGCCACCACCATTTGCCGCCCGCCTCGGCGTCAGCCTTGGCCACGGCGGCGGGTTTGGTTTCGGTTTTTACTTCAGTCTTGGTCGCCGAATCATCGGAACCGAACGGCCAGTACCAAGGGTTGCTACTCTCAGCTTTGGCAACCGGGGCAGTGGCGGCAGGCTTCAACGGGGCCGGGGCCGGCTCTTTGGCCGCCACCTTATCCGAAGATCCGAACGGCCACCAATGGCTGCCGTCCGCATCGTTTTTCGGGGTCTGTGCGCAACCGGTGATCGCAACACACAGGGCCAGGGCGAGCGTCTTTTTAGATGACATTGAAAATCCACAAAATGAAGTAATGAAAAATCAGAGCACTATCGCCCGGATAAACAGTCGCTTTGAATCGAAAATCGTGTCGAGGTTCCAGTCCAGGAACCTCTATTGACGCTTTACAGACAAGTGGCGAGCACCCGCGCGAGCTTTTGCGCGCGTGGATCCATCAAGACGTATGGCCCAAGGGTATTTGTCACAAAACCAAACGCGACATCATGCTCAGGGTCAGCAAAACCGATGGAGCCGCCCGCCCCCGGATGACCGAACGCCCGTGGGCCGAGGCCGTAGGTGGCATTGGGCACGTCCGGTTGATCGAGCATGCAGCCAAGGCCGAAACGGGTCCGGGTCAGCAGAGTCTTGTCTTCGCCGAGACTGTGTTCACGGGTCAGCTCTTCAAGCATGTCGCTTTCGAGCAGGCTGCCGTCGAGCAGTCCGGCGTAGAAACCGGCGAGACTGCGCGCATTGCCGTGGCCGTTGGCCGCCGGTTGCTGCATGCGTCGCCATTGCGGCTTATTGGTGCTGGTGAGCACCGACGGCGGATTGGTGAAGGCGCGGGTGGTCATGGCGGTGGGTTCGCGCAGGGTCACTTGCAGCAGACGTTGCGCGGCCGCATCGCCGGCATTGCCCTTGCCCCGAGCGATGTGCGCCACGCGGTGGAATTCTTCATCGGCCAGGCCAACGTGGAAATCCAGGCCCAGTGGCTTGGCGACACGGGCGACAATAGATTCACCGGGGCCGCGACCATCAGCACGACGCAGCAATTCGCCGATCAGCCAGCCGTAAGTGATCGCGGCGTACCCGTGACCGGTGCCCGGCGTCCACCACGGTGCTTCGGCCGCCAGGGCGTCGACCATGGTTTGCCAGTCGTAAAGGGCTTCGGGCGCCAACAACTCGCGCAGGGCCGGCAGACCGGCCTGATGGCAGAGCAAGTGGCGCAGGGTGACGGATTCTTTGCCGGCGGCGGCGAACTGCGGCCAATAGCGGGCCACCGGAACATCGAGCTGCAACTTGCCTTCAGCGACCAGTTGCAGTGCCGTGACAGCGGTGAAGGTTTTGGTGCAGGAGAACAGGTTGGCGATGGTATCGCTGTGCCAGGCCTCAGCGCCGTCCTTATCGGCGGTACCGGACCAAAGATCGAGAACAGTTTCTCCGCCGACCTGAATGCACAACGCTGCGCCGCGTTCCTGGGGATCGTCGAACAGTGCGGCGAAAGCTTCGCGCACGGCTTCGAATTGAAGCTCGTAATGTCCCTGAATCTGCACCCGCAACTCCCCCGCGAAAACGCTCTACAAAGTGGCCCGCATTGTTCCAGCCCTTGAGGGATTTGGAAACAGCTATGGGCTGGACGGTTGATGCTGTGGTGCAACAACCGAGGCCTTCGCGAGCAAGCTCGCTCCCACAAGGATTACGAATAACCTGTGGGAGCGGGCTTGCTCGCGAAGAGCGCTAACGCGAATGTAAATCCTAGTGACCGTTGCCGGAATGCCCACCCGCATGGCCTACGCCACGCCCCGGCCCTTTGCCGGCTTCAGCTTTTCGCCCACCTTCAGCCACATGACCCGCGGCGGCGGCGGCTTTTTCAGCCTCTTTGCCCAACTGATCAATCGCCTGCAAGTTACTTTTGCGCACCGTCTCGACGAAATCCTGATAGGGCAGATCCGTCACGCCTACCAAGCCAAAGTGGCCGTTCTCGCCATCGAGCAAGCGTCCGGTCACCGGTTGATCCAGATACTGGAACCAGTGCACGCCCACAATCGAGGGTTCGCTCAACGCCTGTTTGAGGAAGTTGGTGTAAGCCGGGCCGCGGTCTTCTTCCTTGGCCAATTGCGTCACACCGCCCCAGAACGGGCCGCGATCGGTGGAGCCAAAGTTGAATTCGGTGATCAGCACCGGTTTGTCCAAGGCGCCCAGGGCGGCGAAGTCATAACCGTCCTGCGGCTTGAGGGTGTACATGTTGAAGCTCAGCACGTCGCAATACTGCGCGCAGGACGCCACAGCCTCTGGGGTGCTGATGGCGAAGCGGCCGCCGAGCAGCAACTGGTTCGGCGCGTGCCATTTCAGCGAGTCGGAAATGGTCTTGAAATAGGTGTCGGCGAACACTTTCTGGAAGTATTTGAAGTCGGCCTCGATTTGCGGGTGTTCCGCGCTCGGCAACGGCGGCTCGAAGCCCGGGTCTTCCATCAATTCCCACGCGGGCAGATCAATGCCCCACGCCTTCGATAGCCCAGCCTGATTGCGGTACTTGTCGCGCAACTGCTTGAGGAACGCACGTTTGGCCGGCACGTCAGTGGTCATTTTCAAGGTGCCGTAAGCCAGCGCATAGCGGGATTTCGGATCGTCGCCAGGGCCGGCCCACGCCAACTCGTTGTCGGCGTAGTAGCCGATCAGCCATGGATCGTCGCGGTGATCGCGGGCAGCGATGGCCACGGCGCGCTCGGTAGCCATGGCAAAGCGCGGGTCGAACGGGTCCGGCATACCGCCCCACCAGTCACTGCCGGTGCTGATGCTGGTGTAATCGCCGACGATCGACAGCGGCAAGGTGTAAGGCACGCGAGCGGCATCGCCAAGCGGCGGCGCGCTCCAGTTGCCGACGGTGTTGAAACCCCAGGCTTGCAGGCGATCTAAGGTGTGGCTCACCCACTTCTGCTCATCGACCGAAGCGGTGCAAGGCACAGCAGCGGGCGGATTGGATGACGCCGACTTGGCTGCTTCAGCAACGCCAGCCTTGGGCTGCTCAGACGTAGCGAGCGGTTCTGCAGCGTTTGCTGCGCTTTGCTCAGCCGCACCCGCCTTGGCCGCCTCGGCGACCCCAGCCTTGGTGGCGCTGGCCGGCTTGCACGGTTCGCCATACAGGCGCTGCAGGTTGGCACCATAGAAGTCGTACCAACGCCCGCTGGCATAGCTGCGGCCCTGATCGGCGCCATTGCCGCCACGGTTGTCGCCCTCGCCAAAATGCCCGGCCAACGGTTCGTCAGGTTTGGGCAAGGCTTCAAACATGTTCTCGCGACCGGCAACGTAAGTCTGGTTGACCTCCGGGCTGACGGTGTTGACGCCAAGGGAATAGAACGGATGCCCTTCAGGCGTCACCAGATACCAGCGGCCGTTACGCTTTTCCGTGCGAAAGAAGCCGCTGGCCTTGAACGCCGGGCCTTTGTTCCAGCCGCCGAACGTGTCCAGCGATGATTTTTCGCGCTCGGCCAGCCAGGTTTTCAGCTGTTGCTGTTCTTTACCGGCGGCGGCTTTGAGCTGTTCATCATTACTGACCTTTTCCGGCCATTTGCTGCGGGTCGACTGCCCGTAAGCGTCGACCAGATTGCTGTACACCGCTCGCATGACCGCATCGCCGTCCTCCACGCCGAAACGCTCGAGCAACAGGCTCTGGGCAACTTTCGGCTGATCCATCGACAGGCTCACCGACACCACTTGGCTGCGATCAATTTCGCCGCTGCTGCTGGCCAGCAATATTCGCTGACCCTCGACCAGCATCGGCATCGGCGGCCCGGCTTTCATGCCCTGACTGAGCGGTGAAGTGGCGACCAGCGGCACCAACAGGGTTTGTGCCGGGCCGGCCGGCAAATCGACGCGGCTGGTCAGCGTCTGCCCGTTGTTGCTCTGGATCTGCACATAAACCGTCACGGCCCAGTTCATCGCGCTCTGCAAACGCAGGGTCATCATGCCCGATTGCGACCAGTCCCAAGCGCCGGTTTGTGGCGTCAGACGCAAGGTCGGGCGGGCCACCGGGTTGAACATCACACGACGCAGCACTTCACCTTCAGCCGTTTGCTCGGCATTGGCTTGCGGCAGGTCAGCGTTTTCGGTCGCGACTTTCACCACGTCAGCGGGACGGACAAAATTGAACAGGGTCTGCTGACCAGCAGGCGCCGCCAGCAACGGGGCAGCAAAGAGCAAGGCAAACACGGCAGGCAACGAACGGCGGATCATAAGAACGGAGTTCTCCCTAGCGACCAACAAAGGCCAATGGAAACGCGATGGCAGAGAGATAGACAACGCGGCGGGCAAAACGGCCCACCGATGTCTCAGGATATTTCACGACGGAAAGGCGGCAACGCATTGAGGATCGCCTTGCCGTAACGCTGGGTCACCAGTCGCCGATCCAGCAACGTGATGGTGCCGCGATCTTCTTCGGTACGCAGCAGACGGCCACAGGCCTGAACCAGCTTGAGCGAAGCGTCGGGCACGGAGATTTCCATGAACGGATTGCCGCCCCGGGCCTCGATCCACTCCGACAATGCAGCTTCCACAGGATCGTCCGGCACCGAGAACGGGATCTTGGCGATCACGACGTGTTCGCAGTAAGCCCCGGGTAAATCGACACCCTCCGCAAAACTGGCCAGACCGAACAACACGCTGGAGTCACCACCATCGACCCGCGCTTTGTGCTTGTTCAGGGTTTCCTGTTTCGACAGGTTGCCTTGAATGAACACTTGCTTGCGCCAGTCGCGGTCGAGGCCGTCGAACACGTCCTGCATCTGTTTGCGCGAGGAGAACAGCACCAGCGTACCGCGCGAGCCTTCGACCAGATCAGGCAAATCACGGATGATTGCGGCGGTATGGGCAGCGGCGTCGCGTGGGTCGGCTTTCAGATCCGGCACCCGCAGCACGCCAGCGTCGGCGTGATGGAACGGGCTCGGCACCACGGCGGTGACGGCTTTTTTCGGCAGGCCGGCGCGCATGCGGAAGCGGTCGAAAGTGCCAAGCGCGGTCAGGGTTGCCGAGGTCACCAGGCAACCATAAGCCACGTTCCACAGGCTGCGGCGCAAGGTTTCCGCCGCCAGGATCGGGCTGGCGTTGACCTCGATGTCGAACAGCGAACCGCTTTCAGCCAGTGTCAGCCAACGCGCCATTGGCGGGCTGTCTTCCGGATCTTCGGCGGTGAACGCCGTCCACAGTTCCCAGTTGCCCGATGCACGGGACAACAGGCTGCCGAACAGCGGATACCACTCTTCGGCCTGATTGCTGGCGATGCCTATGTTGACCTCGCCATCCATACCTTCCTTGAGCAGGTCGGTAAGGCGGGTGAACAGATCATTGAGACGGGAATAGCCCTTTTTCAGCTCGATGCCCATTTCGCGCATGTGCTCGGGAATCACCCCGCCGACGAAACGATGACGCGGGCGCTCACGGCCCTCGACATCCTCACCGGGTTTGAAATCGGCAATCTGCTCGCAGGCGCTGAACATGAACTGCTGCTGAGCCTTGATCTCCCGCGCCAGCTCCGGCACCTGTTCGATCAACTTGCCAAGATCGCCCGGCAGCGGATGCTGAGCCAGCAGTTTGGTGAGGTTCTTGGCAGTGGTTTCCAGCCAGTCGGCGGTAGAGCGCAGACGTGTGTAGTGAGCGAAATGGCCGATCGCCTTGTCTGGCAGGTGATGGCCTTCGTCGAACACATAGAGGGTGTCGCGCGGGTCGGGCAGCACCGCACCGCCGCCCAAGGCCAGGTCGGCCAGCACCATGTCGTGGTTGGTGACAATCACGTCGACCTTGCCCATGCCTTCGCGGGCCTTGTAGAAGGCGCACTGGCCGAAGTTCGGGCAATGACGGTTGGTGCACTGGCTGTGATCGGTGGTCAGGCGCGCCCAATCGGCGTCTTCCAGGGCATTGGGCCAACTGTCGCGGTCGCCGTCCCATTTATTGCCGGCGAGTTTCTCGATCATGCTGGTGAACAGCTTCTGACTGGCCTCATCGACCTCGATCTTGAAGCCTTCTTCTTCGAAAAGCTGGGCGGTGGCCGTCTGTGCGTGACCTTCCTGCAGCAGCATGTCGAGCTTGGACAGGCACATGTAGCGGCCACGGCCCTTCGCCAACGCGAAGCTGAAGTTCAGTCCGCTGTTGCGCATCAGGTCGGGCAAATCCTTATAGACGATCTGCTCTTGCAGGGCCACGGTCGCCGTGGCGATCACCAGACGTTTGCCGGCCAGTTTGGCCGTAGGGATCGCTGCCAGGCTGTAGGCCACGGTTTTGCCGGTACCGGTGCCGGCTTCCACCGCGACAATCGCGGGGTCGCCACTGCGCCGGCCTTCGTCGTCGGTGTCGATATCCCCGAGAACCTTGGCGATTTCAGCGATCATCAGGCGCTGGCCGTAACGCGGCTTGAGGCTCTTGGCTTCAAGAAAACGCGAGTAGGCGCCCTGGATCGTGGTTTTGAGTTCAGTGCTGATCATGGATTGTCGGGCGCAAAAAACGCTGGATAAATTTTCAGTGGTTTCAGATGGCGGCTATCATACCCCGCTAATTAATCCCGCGCAGAACGGAGTGCCCCAATGACACCTTTTAGCCTCGTTTATCCGCTGCATGTCCTGTCCGCTCTGGTGTGGGTCGGCGGTATGTTTTTCGCCTGGATGATCTTGCGTCCTGCGGCTGTGAAGGCTCTGGACGGGCCAAATCGGCTGACGCTGTGGGTGGAAGTGTTTCAAGGTTTTTTCCGCTGGGTCTGGGTCGCGGTGATCGTGTTGCCGATCAGCGGCGTGGGCATGTTGCATCTTCAGCAGGTCGGGTTTGAGACCGCACCGAAATATGTGCAGGTGATGATCGGGTTGTATGTGGTGATGACGGCGCTGTTTATCCGGATTCAGGGCTTGATGCTGCCTGAGTTGCGCAAAGCGGTTGAGGCCAAGGACTGGCCGGCAGGTGCGGCGGTGCTGGGGCGAATTCGCCGGGTGGTGGGGATTAATCTGCTGGTCGGGTTGGTGCTGGTGGCCGTTGCGGCGGCGCGACCGATGTTTTGATCGGTACCCATCATTTGCGCTGGATACTGTTGTGGCGGGGGTGCTTGCGCCCTCGCCACATCACTGCTGGGGTTGATCTTTAGAGGCGCTGAACAGTCACCGAGCCAGCGGCTCCAACAGGCCCAGCCTGGCCATCCGCCCCGGCCTTGCCACTCTTGCCGCCATCGGCGCGATACACCAGACAGCCCTTGGACTTGCCGCCTTTGCCGGCCTTGCCGCCAACGCCCGCTGGCCCACCAGCACCGCCTGCGACGTTGACTTTGATCAGTTCGGTCGGGAATTCACGCGGCACTTGCAGGCGCACCAACCCACCCGGTGCACCCGGCTGACCGTCGCTGCCATCGCTACCGTCGGCACCGTGTCCGGCCTGACCCCAGGTGCAGCCCGGATCTTCACCGTTGCCGCCATCAAGACCGACAAAACCTGGTGTCCCACGGCCGCCACGAGCGTCGACCAACAGTTGCGGCGCATCCAGTGCCTTGAATTGCAGATTCAGATTGCGCCCCGCACGCGCAGCTTTTTCGTAAGTCCCCGGCGCACCGCGTGCAGTGATCTGGCTGCCATCACTCAGTTCAGCGCGAACGACTTTCATGTCCAAAGCCTGTTCACCCGGGACGATAGCGATACGTGCGTCATGACCGAGGCGCAATTCACCCACGCTGAGTTCAGTCACATTCGGTGGAATCAGCAGCGTGCCGTAATCGGCCACTTCTAGTTTGTCCAACTGCAAGGTACTGGCAGTGTTGGGCAGACGCATCAGGGAGTTGGCTTCGACGCTGACCACTTGGGCACAGGCCAAAGGACTGATGAATGCAGCGAGCAGGCAGAGTTTACGCATGGGAAGAAGCCTCCGGAGCGGCCGGGGCCGGGATGGTTTGCAGGTGAAAGATGCCGAACAGCAGGATGCGGCCACGGTCGCGCCAAGGGTGCGGGCGCCCCTTGAGGCTGCGGTTGCACAGCAGCACTTCAAGCACATGGATCAGCAACAGCAGACCGCCGGCCAGATTGACCAGCAGGTGCAACGGATGTACGAACGGCATGAGCTGATTAACCAGCACCACGCAGCAGAACAGCAGGGTCAATAACCGCCCCAGCCCCCAAAACACTTTCATACGCTCCCCCGTATTGCGAATTATTCTTTGCACGCACAGTAACGGCTTCTGCGGGGGATAAGCCAGAGGGTTAAATGAAAAAAACTCGCTTGGCCGCCAAATGGCTGCCGGGTCGACGAAGATCGTCGACCGACAGCTCTAGCTAGCGGACTTCAGCGCCATGCTAACGATTGATGTGCAACTCCACTCGACGGTTTTTCGCGCGACCCTCGTCGGTGGCGTTATCGGCCACAGGCTCGCTCTCGCCACGCCCCTCACTGGTGAGTTTGTTCGGGGCCAGGCCCTGACTCAGCAGGTACGCCGCCACACTGCTGGCGCGTCGTTCCGACAATGCCTGGTTGTAGGCATCCGAACCTTTGCTGTCGGTATGACCGATCACCTTGATGCTCACCACATCAGCATTGCGCAGTTTATCCATCAGCGTATCGAGCTGGGATTTGGCCGCTGGAGTCAGATCGGACTTGTCGAAATCGAACAGTACATCGCCAGCATCGCTCAGGGTGATGACTTCAGTCTGAGGCGCAGGCTCCGGTACTTTTTCAGTCACCGGATATTGCGGCAGTGGGCAACCCCGGTGATCGACCGGCGTATTGGCCGGTGTATCGGGGCAACGGTCGCGGCGATCGAACACGCCATCGCCGTCTTCATCGCCATCCTGGGCATAACAGATCAATCCGCCGGTCAGGATCCCCAGCGCTGCGCCGCCACCGGCCCAGCCACCACTTTCGATGGCGCCTAGACCGCCACCGACCAGCCCGCCAATAAGGCTGCAGATCGGCCAAGTACGTTGATTGAGGGGGGCAGTGCCATCGCTGTGAGTAGCGCAACCGGTAAGCAAGCTGCCCAGCATCAGTACCGGCAAGACGGACCTTGAGAAAACAGTCATTTTGAAAGCTCCTGTGTCACCGGCCCATACCGGTTACACAGGAGTAAAGACCCGCATCCGCGACTGCACAAGCCGAGGATGCGAGAGGTCTAGCGGACGATTTTGATTTCGGTACGGCGGTTTTGCGCGCGGCCGTCAGCGGTTTTGTTGTCGGCGACAGGTTGCATCTCACCCATACCGGACACCGAAACGAAGCTGGCACGCGGCACACCTTGCTGGATCAGGTATTCCACCACCGAGTGCGCACGACGGTCCGACAACTTCTGGTTGTAGGCATCGCTGCCCACGCTGTCGGTGTGACCGGTCACAGTCAGTTGCGCTGTAGAGGACTCCTGCTTCAGACGTGTGGCGACCTTGTCGAGCACTTGTTTATCAGAGCCCGTGAGCGTGGCTTTGTCGAACTGGAAGTGAACATCGCGAATGACGATGGTTTCCTCCTTGACCACTACAGCTTCTTCGACCATAGGCATCGGTGCAGGTGGAGGGCAGCCGTCAGCATCGACCTGTACGCCTTTAGGCGTGCCCGGGCACTTGTCGCGACTGTCCGGCACACCATCGCCGTCCTCATCGCCATCACCATGAACCCAGCAATAGGCCGCCGCCATGCCTCCGACGATCAGTGCACCACCTCCCGCCCACGAGGAACTCTCGGTGGCACCAAGACCGGCACCGACGACGCCACCGACCGCCGCACAGGTCGGCCAGTCGGTTTTCTGCAAACCTGCACAACCAGTCAACACACTGGTTAACAGAATCAAGGGTAACGCTGTCCGAACTATGCTCATCTGGTTTTCTCCTGAGGGATCGGCTTAGAACCGATTCAGGGAGTAAAGACCGGAGTTTTAATCTCCGCCAGCAATAGGCCATGGCTGTTTGCGACCGAGTTCACAGGACTTTGGCGCATTGGCCGCAAACCGGCGGCACACCACGCTTTGCCGCCGCCGTCAGGCAGGCTAGTCTTGGCGGTCTGATTGAGGAGCCTCGATGAACGTCGCCATTTCTTCCCGCACGCCGCAGCAGGCGTTGGCCGCTTTGCTGGATCGCTACGCCCCGACGCGCTTGCTGCTGATCGGCGCCAGCGAGTTTCCGGCGCTGGCCGCTTTCAAACAAGCGCACCCGGACTGCTGCGTCGCCCACGCCGAACCCGGCACCTTGCCTGCCGAACTGGCGGCACAGCGCTTCGACCTGGCACTGGTGGTCGATTGCCTGGAACATTTGCCCAAGCGTGACGGCCTGAATCTTCTGGGCGGGATTCGCAACCTCAACGCCAGCCGCATCGCGGTACTGGCGGATCTGTCGGCCAGTGGCTGGCAGGAGACTGATTTCTATTCACTGGCACTGCAAGCCAGTGAGCGCTTCCAGCGTGACAATCAAGTGTTGACCCTGTTCACCTACGACCTGCTTGACTACAAACAAGTCCCCGATTGGCTTAATTCTCGGTTCTGGGCCAATCCGGAAAACTTCGGGAAATACTGGTGGTAACAATGAGTACAGCTATTTGCCCTTGCGGCAGCGGCAATCTACTGGATGCCTGCTGCGGTCACTATCACGCCGGCCTCCCGGCGCCGTGCGCCGAAGCCTTGATGCGCTCGCGTTACAGCGCCTATGTGCTGGGGCTGATCGACTATCTGGTGGCGACCACCCTGCCCGCCCAGCAATCGGGCCTTAATCGTCAGTCGATCAGCACCTGGAGCGCACAAAGCACCTGGCTGGGTCTCGACGTCGAAAACTCGGAAGTCTTCGGCGGCCAGCCGGAACATGCCTTCGTCACCTTCACCGCACGCTGGCACGACAGCCAGGGCGAACACAGTCACCGCGAGCGCTCCTCGTTTGTGCAGAACGCCGGGCGCTGGTACTTCATCGACCCGACCGTGCAATTGAAGCTGGGCCGTAATGACAGTTGCCCATGCGCCAGCGGGCAAAAGTTTAAAAAGTGCTGCGCGGGGTATTTCGGCGCGTAAATCCGCCGGCGGCTAGACTGAGGTGAAAGGGAGTTTTACGCGATGCTCAGTCAATGGCGCACATTTCAGGCTTTTTCTCTGATGCTGATCCTGAACCTGGGCGGTTGCGCCTCGTGGTTCAGTGATGTCAGCGTCGACCCCGCCGTGCATCTGGTCAAAGTCGAAGTGGTGCGCGCCAAGTTGCTTGAGCAGAAATTCATCCTGCACTTTCGCATCGACAACCCCAACAGCAGTGACTTGACCGTGCGCGGCCTGGAATACCGCATCCATTTGGCTGACATGCTGCTGACCGAGGGTGCGTATGAACGCTGGATCACTGTCGGGCCCAAACGCAGCGCTTTCTACAAAGTGCCGATTCGCACCAACTTGTGGCCACAAGTCAAAGAGGTGGTGAAAATGCTGAAAAGGCCGAACCAGCAGATTCCTTATCGATTGCAGGGCGACATGGAAACCGGCTTATTCATCGCCCACTACGTGCACCTTGAGCGTAATGGCGTGATAATCCCCGCCGATTTAATTCCGGAGCAACACCGATGACTCAGCAACCTCATGTCCATGGCCCTGACTGCAACCACGACCATGACCATCACCACGATCACGACCATGGCCATGTCCACGGCCCGAACTGCGGCCACGCCCACCAGGAACCGGTGCGCAACGCCCTGAAAGACGTCGGCCGCAACGACCCTTGCCCATGCGGCAACGGCAAGAAATTCAAGAAGTGCCACGGCGCTTGATGCCTCAGGTGCAGATCTTCTTTGCCTGAAAGTCGCCATCGCGAGCAGGCTCACGCCTACAGGTTAATCAACGTCAGTCGCCATTTTTGTTTGCATCGCGATCCTTGTGGGAGCGGGCTTGCCAGCTCCCACAGGTCTCTCAGGCGATGGCCAGAATCCGGCCTGAGCTGACCACCGTCGCATACTCCCCATCCAGATTCCCCAGCGACATCCCGTGTACCTCCTGGGCTGAACGCGGCGTACCGAAATAATCGACCTTGTCGAAGGTGAAACACGCATCCTCCGCGACCCACGCCTCGAACCCCAGATTGCCCGCCGAGCGCGCAGTCGATTCCACCGAATTGTTGGTCGCCACACCCACGATGATCAATTGTCCGATCCGCGCTTCACGCAACCGCGCCTCAAGCCCCGTGCCACAAAATGCATCCGGGACCTGTTTCTGAATCAGCCACTCGCCATCCTGCGGCACAAACCTTGCCTGAAACTCCACTCCGGACTGCTCGGGCCAGAACACTGATTCCGGCGAGCGCGACAAGTGCTGCACATGAATCACCGGTCGCCCACTGCTACGCCAAATGCCCAACAAATCAAGGATTCGCGCTTCAGCGTCAGGATTATTGCGCCGCCCCAAGCGCGGATGCAGGATGCCTTTTTGCTGGTCGATGATGATCAGTGCGGCGTTGGCCTGAAGTTCCATGGCGATTTTTCTCACGCGGTTCATTGAATAATGCGCACTTGAGCATCCCCCCCTTCCTCAAAGCAAGCTATTGAACGCCCACGGGATGACCTGATGCCGGGGTTTGCCGTCCGCCATAAATCTCGAAATAACCCCCGCCCCCGCTTGCGCGGCATCCTCCTGCTCACTAACGTAGCGCCTTTACTGACGCTACCCCCCGCAGGAGCTTTGCCATGGCCTCGCCAGCCCTTACACATTTTCTTCCCCGGTTCGGCGTTGCCGCAACAGTGGCCAGTGTTTTGGGCCTGTCCGGTTGCCAGACCTGGAACGCTCAGGACAGCCTCCCGCCCACCTCCGGCGTGCAACCGCTCAAGGGTCTGGCGCAGAACGTTTCGGTGCGGCGCAATGCCATGGGCATGCCGTTGATCGAAAGCAACAGTTTCCACGACGCGCTGTTCAGCCTCGGCTATGTGCATGCCAGCGATCGCATCAACCAAATGGTCACGCTGCGTCTGTTGGCTCAGGGCCGTCTGGCGGAAATGTCCGGCGCCTCGATGCTGGATGCCGACCGCTACATGCGCGCCGTCAACCTGAAGAAAAGTGCCGGCGAGTTGTATAAAGCCTCGTCGCCACGGCTCAAGCGCTTCTTCGAAGTCTATGCCCGGGGCGTCAACGCCTACCTGTTCCGCTACGCCGACAAATTGCCGGGGGATCTCGCCTCCAGCGGTTACAAGCCTGAATACTGGAAACCGGAAGATTCGGCGCTGATTTTTGCGCTGCTGAATTTCAGCCAGTCGGCCAACCTGCCGCAAGAGATCTCGTCGCTGGTCCTGGCGCAAACCGTGACCAGCGACAAACTTGCCTGGCTGACCCCCTCCGCACCGGACGAGAACCTGCCGCTGGCTGAAGCCGACAAGCTCAAAGGGCTCAAGCTCAACGGGCAAATACCGGGACTGACCGAACTGAGTAACACCAGTCAGCAGCTATCGGCACTGAACCTGCTCGGCGCCACCTCTTCGAACAACTGGGCAATGGCCCCGCAACGCAGCCGCAGCGGCAAAAGCCTGCTGGCCAGCGACAGCCATGGGCCG
Source organism: Pseudomonas baetica (assembly GCF_019733355.1). Taxonomy (GTDB): domain Bacteria; phylum Pseudomonadota; class Gammaproteobacteria; order Pseudomonadales; family Pseudomonadaceae; genus Aquipseudomonas; species Aquipseudomonas baetica_A. Next base: position 140,246 of record NZ_JAIHLQ010000014.1, read on the forward strand.
CTGGCTGCGCCGTCGCTGTGGACCTTTGTACAAATCCGCGCGCCGAAATATCAGGCCGCAGGCGTCACCGTCGCCGGTTTGCCGATGGTCCTCGGTGGCTTCAACGGCAAAGTGGCGTGGAGCCTGAGCAGCGTGCTCGGCGACAACCAAGACCTGTTTCTGGAAAAGATCCGTCGTCAGGGCAGTAGCCTGACCTACGAGGTCAACGGCAAATGGCAGCCGCTGGGCGTGCGCAACGAAACCTACTTCGTCAAAGGCCAGCGGCCGATTCGCGAAGCGGTGTACGAAACCCGTCACGGCGCCTTGCTCAATAGCGCCCAGGCGGCGGCACAAGGCAACGGTTTTGGCCTGGCCTTGCAGACGCCGAGTTTTACCGACGACAAATCCCTGGACGCGTTTTTTGACCTGAGCCGTGCGCAAAATGTTGAGCGCGCCTCGGACGCGAGCCGGGAAATCCGCGCGATCGCGCTGAATCTGGTGTTCGCCGACGCCAGCAACATCGGCTGGCAAGTCACCGGGCGTTTCCCCAACCGTCGTGAAGGCGAAGGCCTGCTGCCATCGCCGGGCTGGGAAGGCCGTTACGATTGGGACGGTTACGCCGACCCCATGCTACATCCCTACGATCAGGATCCGGCGCAGGGCTGGCTTGGCACCGCCAACCAACGTGTCATCCCCCACGGTTACGGCATGCAGTTGTCCAACTCCTGGGCCGCGCCGGAGCGTGGCGAACGCTTGGCCGAACTGGCCGGCAGCGGCAAACACGACAGTCGCAGCGTGATTGCGATGCAATACGACCAGACCACCACGTTCGCCGCCAAACTGAAAAAGGTGTTCGAAGCACCGGGTATGAAACAACCGCTGAAACAAGCCATCGACGCCTTGCCGCCAATCGAACGCGGCAAGGCCCGTGAAGCCTTTAGCCGGCTGATGGCGTTCGACGGCAAGCTCAGCCCGACGTCCGCCGACGCGGCGATCTACGAACTGTTCCTGCAAGAAAGCATGAAACAGATCTTCCTCGACGAACTCGGTCCCGAGTCCAGCCCGGCGTGGAAAGCGTTTATTGCCAATGGCAACTTATCCTACGCAGCCCAAGCGGATCATCTGCTGGGACGCGAGGACAGTCCGTTCTGGGATGACATCCGCACGGCGCAGAAAGAGGATAAAGCGGTGATTCTCGCCCGCAGCCTGGCCGCAGCGATTACCGCCGGCGACAGTCAGTTGGGTGGCGATCACAAGGCTTGGCAGTGGGGCAAATTGCACAGCTACGCGTGGAAGAATGCCAATGGCCAGACCGTTCGTGGGCCGCTGGCGGCGGGCGGCGATCACACGACGTTGAACACGGCGGCGTTTACCTGGGGTCAGGACTTCAGCACCACCCGTGCGCCGTCGATGCGGTTTATCGTCGACTTCGGCCAGGCCGAACCGCTGATGGGGCAAAACGGTACGGGCCAGTCGGGCAATCCGGTCAGCCCGAGTTACCTCAACGGGATTGATGCATGGCTCAAGGGCCAGTACATCGGTTTGCCGATGCAACCGCAGAACTTTGAGCGGGTTTACGGCAAGACGCGCTTGACCCTCACGCCCGGCAAATAAAACGCCGTCCCCTGTGGGAGTGGGCTTGCTCGCGAAAGCACTGTGTCAGTACGAAATATCTCGACTGACACGACACCCTCGCGAGCAAGCCCACAATGGCTTTGTGCACCACGCACTAAAAAATCCATAGAACTTCTGACCACGCCCAAACCTCATAGCTAACAAGCCCTCCATTCTGGTAACGACATGGATCTTGTTATTGCCCGCCCTGAAGGTTTGTACTGCCCCGCCGGGGATTTTTACATCGACCCGTGGCGGCCGGTCGAACGCTCGGTGATCACCCATGCCCATGGCGATCACGCTCGCACCGGCAACCAGCATTACCTGGCCAGCAGCGCCAGCGAAGGCATCCTGCGCGCCCGCCTCGGCCAGGACATCCACCTGCAAACCCTCGAATACGGTCAGCGTCTGACCCACCACGGCGTCACCCTGAGCTTTCATCCTGCCGGCCACGTACTCGGCTCGGCTCAAATACGCCTGGAATACGGCGGCGAAGTCTGGGTCGCGTCGGGCGATTACAAGATCGAGCCGGACGGCACCTGCCAGCCGTTCGAACCGGTGCGCTGCCACACGTTCATCACCGAATCGACCTTCGGCCTGCCGATCTACCGCTGGCAACCGCAGGCGCAGGTGTTCAGCGAGATCAATCAATGGTGGTCGGCCAACATCGCCGCCGGCAAAGCCAGCGTGTTGTTTTGTTACTCATTCGGCAAAGCCCAACGGATTCTCCATGGCATCGATGAAACACTCGGCCCGATCCTCAGCCACGGCGCTGTGGAGCCACTGAACCGGGTTTACCGCGACGCTGGCGTGTACCTGCCGCCGACGATCTATGCCGGTGACCTGAAAAAGAACGACCCGATCATGCGTCAGGCCTTGGTCATTGCTCCGCCCTCGGCCGGTGGCAGCAGTTGGATGCGGCGTTTCGGTGAATTCAGCGACGGTTTCGCCAGCGGCTGGATGCGTCTGCGCGGCACCCGCCGACGGCGCGGGGTCGATCGCGGTTTCGTGCTGTCCGATCACGCCGACTGGCCCGGCCTGCTCTGGGCGATCAATCAGACCGGCGCCGAACGGGTGATGGTTACCCACGGCTCGATTGGCGTCCTGGTGCGCCATCTGCGTGAACAAGGTCTGGATGCTCAAGGCTTCAACACCGAATACGGCGATGACGAAGAAGAAAACATCACCGCCGAACCGACCATTGCCGAGACGTCTGCATGAAAGCCTTCGCCGAGTTGTACGCCCAACTCGACGCAACCACGTCGAGCAACGCCAAACTGGCGGCGATGCAAGCCTACTTCGCCCAGGCAACACCGCAAGATGCGGCGTGGGCGGTGTACTTTCTGTCCGGCGGACGCCCTCGGCAACTGGTCCCGGTGCGCATTCTGCGTGAACGCGCGGTCGGGGTGTCCGGCCTGGAACCCTGGCTGTTCGAGGAAAGCTATCAATCGGTAGGCGATCTGGCGGAAACCATTTCGCTGGTGCTTCCGGAAAATCCACACAGCTCCGATGCCGGACTCGCTGAATGGATCGAGGACAAATTGCTGCCGCTGCGCGGTGAAACCCCGGACTACCTGACCCGGCAACTGCCGGCGCTGTGGGGGCAACTGGATCGACCGAGCCTGATGTTGTGCATCAAGTTGATCACCGGCAGTTTGCGCGTCGGCGTGTCGAAATTATTGGTGACACGGGCGTTGGCCTCAATGGCCGGCCTGGACAGCAAGCGCATAGCGCAACGACTGGTCGGTTACACCGACCAGTCCAACCGACCGAACGCCGCCAGCTATCTGAAATTGATCGCGCCAGAATCTGCCGATGAACATGCTCAGCGCGGCGGTCAGCCGTACCCGTTTTTCCTTGCTCATGCTTTGTCGCAACCGGTTGAAGCGTTTGAGGGGCAGATCGGGCCTGCCAGTCATTGGCAAGTGGAATGGAAGTGGGACGGCATTCGTGCGCAAGTGATCAAGCGTGACAGCCGCTTGTGGGTCTGGTCGCGGGGCGAAGAGTTGGTGACTGAGCGCTTCCCCGAACTTGATGCGCTGGTACACGGCCTGCCCGATGGCACGGTGATCGATGGCGAAATCGTGGTGTGGAAAAGCCCCCATCCGAGCACTGAAGACGCCTTCGATCCGCAATCGCCAGAGCCGCCAGCGGTGCAACCGTTCGCCCTGCTGCAACAGCGGATTGGCCGCAAAACCCTTGACCGGAAAATTCTCCAAGAGGTGCCGGTGGTGGTGCTTGCCTACGACCTTTTGGAATGGCAGGGCGAAGACTGGCGCAACCAGCCGCAAGCCAAGCGCCGCGCCCAATTGGAAGAGGTCATTGCGCGCTGCAACAGCCCGGTGTTGCTGGCCTCGCCGGTGTTGACCGGCACCGATTGGTCTGACCTCGCCCGCCAGCGCGAAGCCTCCCGCCGATTAGGCGTCGAGGGCATGATGCTCAAGGCACGCGACGGCTTGTATGGCGTCGGCCGCACCAAGGAGATGGGCGTTTGGTGGAAGTGGAAGGTCGATCCGTTCAGTGTCGATGCGGTGTTGATCTATGCGCAGCGCGGTCATGGGCGGCGCGCCAGCCTCTACAGCGATTACACCTTTGCCGTGTGGGACGGGCCGCCGGAGTCGAGTCAACGGGCGTTAGTGCCGTTCGCCAAGGCCTATTCCGGGCTGACCGACGCAGAAATGCGCGAAGTCGACAGCATCGTACGCAAGACCACCGTGGAGAAATTCGGCCCGGTCAGCAGCGTCAAACCGAGTCTGGTATTTGAACTGGGTTTCGAAGGGATCGCCCTGTCACGCCGGCATAAAAGCGGGATTGCGGTGCGGTTCCCAAGGATGCTGCGCTGGCGCCAGGACAAAACCGTAGAAGAAGCGGACAGTCTGGCAACGCTGCAAGACTTGCTAGCCTGACTGGATCAGTACCACGCCGCGCGTAAACGCCATTTGAACTGATTTGGTGCAAGGTATTCACGGTGCCCGTTTCTGTGCACCAATCACTCTCTCCTCTCCCTTCCCCAACCTTTTAAAACACTTGTTCGGGACTGTGGTTCGGAAATTGCTACTTTTAATGGGTCGTACGCGTTCCAGTAACAATAATTCTGCGCCACAAGCGCTCATATTGGTTCTTAGGGATTGAATAATGAAAAAAGCATTGCTGACCCTTTCTGCACTGGCGTTGTGCATGGCCGCCGGCTCCGCGCTGGCCAAGGAATACAAAGAGTTGCGCTTTGGCGTTGACCCTTCGTACGCACCGTTTGAGTCGAAAGCGGCCGACGGCAGCCTGGTGGGCTTCGACATCGACCTGGGCAACGCGATCTGCGCCGAACTGAAGGTCAAGTGCAAGTGGGTCGAAAGTGACTTCGACGGCATGATTCCGGGCCTCAAGGCCAATAAATTCGACGGTGTGATCTCGTCGATGACCGTGACCCCGGCCCGTGAAAAAGTCATCGACTTCTCCAGCGAACTGTTCTCCGGTCCGACCGCTTATGTGTTCAAGAAAGGTTCTGGCGTCACAGCAGACGTTGCGTCCCTGAAGGGCAAAACCGTGGGCTACGAGCAAGGCACCATTCAGGAAGCCTATGCCAAAGCCGTTCTGGACAAGGCAGGCGTGAAAACCCAGGCCTATCAGAACCAGGATCAGGTGTATTCCGACCTGACGTCCGGCCGTCTCGACGCCGGCATCCAGGACATGCTGCAAGCCGAACTGGGCTTTTTGAAGTCGCCACAGGGCGCCGATTATGACGTCAGCAAGCCAGTGGACAGCGAATTGCTGCCAGCCAAAACCGCTGTCGGTATTAAGAAAGGTAACACTGCGCTGAAGGCACTTTTGGATAAAGGTATCAAAGCGTTACACGATGATGGCACCTACGCCACCATCCAGAAGAAACACTTTGGCGATCTGAATCTGTACAGCGGCAAATAACACCCCGGCGCCCATCACTCGATGGGCGCCTTTTCCACCCGCTCAGGTTGCTGATTTATGTTTGAAACCCTCCTACAAAATCTGGGGCTCTCTGCCTTCAGCCTCAAGGGCTTCGGTCCTTTGCTGTTGGAAGGCACCTGGATGACCATCAAATTATCGGCGATGTCGCTGCTGGTGGCCGTGTTGCTCGGCCTGATCGGCGCCAGTGCCAAGCTGTCAAAAGTCAAACTGGTGCGCCTGCCCGCCCAGATCTACACCACGCTGATTCGCGGGGTGCCCGACCTGGTGCTGATGCTGCTGATTTTCTATAGCCTGCAAACCTGGCTGACGTTGCTCACCGATTATCTGGAATGGGACTACATCGAGATTGACCCGTTCAGCGCCGGGGTCCTGACCTTGGGCTTCATTTATGGCGCGTATTTCACTGAGACCTTCCGTGGCGCAATCCTCGCAGTGCCACGCGGCCAGGTTGAAGCAGCCACCGCCTATGGCCTCAAACGCGGCCAGCGTTTTCGCCTGGTGGTGTTCCCGCAGATGATGCGCTTCGCCCTCCCCGGGATCGGCAACAACTGGATGGTGATGCTCAAGGCCACCGCGCTGGTGTCGATCATCGGCTTGGCCGATTTGGTCAAAGCCGCGCAGGACGCCGGCAAAAGCACCTATCAACTGTTCTACTTTCTGGTACTCGCCGCGTTGATCTATCTGCTGATCACCAGCGCCTCGAACTTCATCCTGCGCTGGCTCGAACGCCGTTATGCCGCCGGCTCCCGGGAGGCCGTACGATGATCGAACTTCTACAGCAATACTGGAAACCCTTCCTTTATACCGACGGCAACAACATCACCGGGCTGGCGATGACGATGTGGCTGCTCAGCGCCTCGATCTTCATCGGATTCTTCGCATCCATTCCGCTGTCGATCGCTCGGGTCTCCACGCACTTCTACATCCGCTGGCCAGTGCAGTTCTACACCTACCTGTTCCGGGGCACGCCGCTGTATATCCAGTTGCTGATTTGCTACACCGGCATCTACAGCCTGGCCGCCGTACGCGCGCAGCCCATTCTCGACAGCTTCTTTCGCGATGCGATGAACTGCACGATTCTAGCCTTTGCCCTGAACACTTGTGCCTACACCACGGAGATTTTCGCCGGGGCGATTCGCAGCATGAACCACGGCGAAGTCGAAGCGGCCAAAGCTTACGGTCTGACAGGGTGGAAGCTGTATGCCTACGTGATCATGCCCTCGGCGCTACGCCGCTCGTTGCCTTATTACAGCAACGAAGTGATCCTGATGCTGCACTCGACCACCGTGGCCTTCACCGCGACCGTCCCTGACATTTTGAAAGTGGCCCGGGACGCCAACTCGGCGACCTTCCTGACGTTTCAGTCGTTCGGCATCGCCGCGCTGATCTACCTGACCATTACTTTCGCGCTGGTCGGCCTGTTCCGCCTCGCCGAACGCCGATGGCTGGCCTTCCTCGGGCCGACCCACTAGGACTTAGCTCAAATGCGCCACCAGATACATGACTTGCTGGCCCCGCTGCCGGGGACCGCACGACAGATTCACAGTTTTCACTTCGGCCCGGAGCAGGCCAAAGGCAAGGTCTACATCCAGTCTTCGCTGCACGCCGACGAACTGCCTGGGATGCTCGTGGCCTGGCACCTCAAGCAGCGCCTGAAGGAGCTCGAAGCCGCCGGGCGCCTGCGCAGCGAAATCGTGCTGGTGCCGGTGGCCAACCCGGTTGGCCTCGAACAAGTGCTGATGGACGTGCCGCTGGGCCGCTACGAACTGGAGAGCGGGCAGAACTTCAACCGCTGGTTCGTCGACCTGAGCGAAGAAATCGGCAACGACATCGAGGCCAGGCTGAGCGACGACCCGCAGCGCAACCTCGAGCTGATCCGCGCCAGCCTGCGCAGCGCCCTCGCCCGCCAGACCGCCAGCACGCAACTGCAATCCCAGCGCCTGATCCTGCAACGACTGGCTTGCGATGCGGACATGGTGCTCGACCTGCATTGCGACTTCGAATCGGTGGTTCACCTCTACACCACGCCCGAAGCGTGGCCGCAGGTCGAGCCTCTGGCGCGTTACATCGAATCCCAGGCCAGTCTGTTGGCCACCGATTCCGGCGGTCAGTCGTTCGATGAATGCTTCACCCTGCTCTGGTGGCAACTCAAAGAACGTTTCGGCGAACACTTCGAGATTCCGCTGGGCAGTTTCTCGGTGACCGTGGAGTTGCGCGGCCAGGGCGATGTCAATCACCCGATGGCCAGCCGCGACTGCCAGGCGCTGCTCGATTATCTGGTGCAGTTCGATGCGATCGTTGGCGAAACCAAGCCGCAGCCGCCACTGCCGTTCCCCGCCACGCCACTGGCCGGGGTGGAACCAGTGACCACGCCAGTCGGCGGCCTGTTGGTGTATTGCGCCACCGCAGGGCAATACCTGGAGGCCGGCCAGCAGATCGCCGAAATCATTGACCCGATCAACGACCGGATCACCCCCATTCATTGCACCACTGCCGGCCTGATGTACGCCCGCTCACTGCGGCGCATGGCCACCGCCGGCATGGTGATCGCCCACGTCGCGGGCGCCGAAGCCTATCGCAGCGGCTACCTACTTTCGCCTTGAGGATGTCTGTCCCATGTACAAACTGACCGTTGAAAACCTGCACAAAAGCTATGGCGACCATCAGGTGCTCAAAGGCGTTTCGCTCAAGGCCAAGACTGGCGACGTGATCAGCCTGATCGGCGCCAGCGGCTCGGGCAAAAGTACCTTTTTGCGCTGTATCAATTTTCTCGAACAACCCAATCAAGTCGCGATGAGTCTCGACGACCAAGCGATTCGCATGGTCACCGACCACCATGGCATGCATGTGGCTGATGCCGATGAACTGCAACGCCTGCGCACGCGCCTGGCGATGGTGTTCCAGCATTTCAACCTGTGGAGCCACATGACCGTGCTGGAAAACATCACCATGGCCCCGCGCCGGGTGCTGGGCTGCAGCAAACAGGAAGCCGAAGACCGTGCCCGACGTTATCTGGACAAGGTCGGCCTGCCAGCGCGGGTGGCGGATCAGTACCCGGCGTTTCTGTCGGGCGGCCAGCAACAGCGTGTGGCGATTGCCCGCGCGCTGGCGATGGAGCCGGAAGTCATGCTGTTCGATGAACCGACTTCGGCACTGGATCCGGAGTTGGTGGGCGAGGTACTGAAGGTGATTCAGGGGCTGGCTGAAGAAGGCCGGACCATGATCATGGTGACCCACGAAATGAGCTTCGCCCGCAAAGTCTCCAGTCAGGTCCTGTTTTTGCACCAAGGACTGGTCGAAGAGGAAGGCGCGCCTGAAGACGTGCTGGGCAATCCGAAAAGCGAGCGCCTCCAACAATTCCTCAGCGGCAACCTCAAATAACCTGCACACATAAAACCGGTGGGAGCGAGCCTGCTCGCGAAAGCGATCTGTCAGTCAACGATGATGTTGAATGTGACGACGTCTTCGCGAGCAGGCTCGCTGCCACAAGGGTATTCATCTACTGACGAAATTAAACTTGTTAGCGGGCACCGCGGTCACTGGAATAACCCCTCCAGAGTGCGCGCAGCCCGCATGGCGAAATCCCCCGACCTCGCAAAAACCTGGTTCAGCGCCCGAAACTGGAAGCCCTTCGCGTTCCAGAAACAGGTGTGGGCCGCTGTCAAAAACGGCGAATCCGGTTTGCTCCATGCCAGCACCGGCGCCGGTAAAACCTATGCCGTGTGGTTTGCGGCACTCAATCGTTTCGCCAGATCCGCGCCAACCGTCGAAACATCGCGCAAACGCAAACCGCTGGCCGAACCGCTGACCGTGCTGTGGATCACGCCGATGCGCGCCCTCGCCGCCGACACCGCGCGCGCCTTGCAAATGCCTGTCGATGATTTACACATTCCCTGGAGCATCGGCCTGCGCACAGGCGACACCGCCAGCAGCGAACGTGCCCGTCAGAGTCGACGCCTGCCCACCACGCTGATCACCACGCCGGAGAGTCTGACGCTGCTGCTCGCCCGCGCTGACGCACAAACTGCGCTCTCAACCCTGCGTATGGTGGTTGTCGATGAATGGCACGAACTACTCGGTAACAAACGCGGCGTGCAATTGCAATTGGCCCTCGCCCGCCTGCGCCACTGGCAAGCCGACCTGATCGTCTGGGGCGTCTCCGCCACGCTGGGTAATCAATCCCACGCAGGACAAGTGCTGATCCCACAGGGCGGTGGCGTGAGTATTCAGGGCCAGAGCGAAAAATCCCTGACAGTCGACACCCTCCTCCCCCCGACCATCGAACCTTTTCCATGGGCAGGGCATATCGGTCTGAAGATGCTGCCGCAGGTGGTCGCCGAACTCGATGCCTGCGCCAGCAGCCTGGTGTTCACCAACACCCGGGCGCAGTCGGAAATCTGGTATCAGGCGTTGCTTGAGGCGCGCCCGGACTGGGCCGGGTTGATCGCTTTGCACCATAGCTCGCTGTCCCGCGACACCCGCGATTGGGTTGAGCAGGCGCTGAAGGACGGGCAACTCAAAGCCGTGGTGTGTACGTCAAGCCTGGATCTGGGCGTGGACTTCCTGCCGGTAGAGCGCGTGCTGCAAATCGGCTCAGCCAAGGGCGTGGCACGTCTGATGCAGCGCGCCGGGCGATCTGGCCACGCACCGGGGCGCACTTCACGGGTAACGCTGGTGCCGACGCACAGCCTTGAACTGATCGAGGCCGCCGCCGCTCGCGATGCCGTGGAACAAAGACAAATTGAACCGCGATGGTCGCCGCATCAACCGCTGGATGTGCTGGTGCAGCATGTGGTCAGCATGGCACTGGGGGGCGGATTTATACCCGAAGCGTTGTACGAAGAAGTCCGTGGCGCTTGGGCTTATCGCGACCTCACACCCGTCGAATGGGCCTGGGCGCTGGCTTTCGTACGCCATGGAGGCATGTCTCTGACGGCTTATCCGGATTACCGCCGGGTCGAACCGGATGAGCATGGCGTCTGGCGCGTGCCCGATGCGCGACTGGCGCGGCGGCACCGCATGAGCATCGGCACCATCGTCAGCGACGCGAGCATTCAGTTGAACTTCTGGAGCAAGGGCGGCGGTGGCAAGCCATTGGGCAGCGTCGAAGAAGGCTTCATTGCCCGCCTTAAACCGGGTGATGGTTTTCTGTTCGCCGGACGCTTGCTGGAACTGGTGCGCGTGGAAAACATGACCGCTTACGTCAAACGCAGCGCCGCTAAAAAAGCCGCCGTACCACGCTGGAACGGCGGACGCATGCCGCTTTCCAGTGAACTGGCGCAAGCGGTGGTGACGCGCTTGAGCGCCGCCGCGCAAGGTGAGTTTGCCGGCCCGGAGATGCAGGCACTGCGCCCCCTGCTGGAAACGCAGGCGCGCGCCTCTGGCTTGCCCACGACCCGCCACCTGCTGACCGAAGCGCTGAAATCCCGTGAAGGCTGGCACCTGTTTCTCTACCCGTTCGCCGGAAGACAAGTGCATCTGGGGCTTGCAAGCCTGCTCGCCTGGCGCGTCAGTCAGCGTCAGCCGCTGACATTCTCGATTGCCGTCAATGACTACGGGCTGGAATTGCTCAGCGCTACGCCGATCGATTGGGCAGAACACCTGAACGTCGAGTTATTCAATTGCGATCATCTGTTAGCCGACGTTCTGGCCAGTCTCAACGCCGGAGAACTGGCCTTGCGGCGCTTTCGGGAAATCGCCCGGATCGCCGGACTGGTGTTCGCCGGTTATCCAGGCGCACCGAAAAGTACCCGCCAAGTGCAAGCCTCCAGCGGATTATTCTTCGAAGTGTTCAAACAATATGACGCCGACAACCTGCTGCTGGCGCAAGCCGGGGAAGAAGTCCTACGTGAAGAACTGGATATTCGCAGGCTGGAACAGACGCTGGAGCGCCTCCAAGGAATGAAACTGGACATGCACCGGATTAAACGCCCTACGCCCCTGGGGTTTCCCCTCTTGGTGGAACGTATGCGCGAGCGCATGAGTTCGGAAAAACTCGCTGACCGTATCAGACGGATGGTCGGCGACCTGGAGCAATCTACCGACACGGGCAAACGCTGATGAGTACGCTCTACCCTGTGCATCTGGCCGGTGAAGAACTCTGGCTATTGCCGGAAAAAGCCCTGTATTGGCCGGCACAACAGGCGCTGCTCATCGCCGATATCCATTTTGGCAAGGCTGCCGCCTATCGCAGCCTCGGGCAGCCCGTTCCGCAGGGCACGACGGCGAGCAATATCGCGATGCTCGATCGACTGCTGAGCCAGCATCCCTGTCGGCAACTCATTTTTCTGGGTGATTTCCTTCATGGTCCGGGGTCTCATTCGCCCGGCACATTGAACGCGCTGGCGCAATGGCGAGCACGCCACGCTGATCTGCCGATGACGCTGATCCGTGGCAATCACGACAAACGTGCGGGCGATCCACCAGCGGCGCTTAACATCAGAGTGGTTGCAGAACCGATGCTACTCGGGCCGTTTGCCTTGCAGCATGAACCGATTCCTCATCACGAAAGACATGTGCTGGCCGGTCATGTGCACCCGGTTTATCGGCTGCATGGCAAGGGCCGGCAGAGTTTGCGTTTGGCGTGTTTCAGCGTGGGCGAACGCGTCAGCTTGATGCCGGCGTTCGGCGCGTTCACCGGCGGTTATCCGATCAAACGAGATGACAACTGCAGGATATTTGTCATCGGCGATAACGAAATATGGCCCGTCAGTTGAAGCCTTCGTGGACTTCAAATGACTGGCCACCGCATGTGAGTCAAGCAACTGGCGCCGGAGGTGGCTCGTCGGGAAGCGTCGGCTCACCCGGCTCGGTCGGTTGTTCGTTGGGGGTATCAGGATCGGGCTGACCGGGAATTCCGCCCGCCATGCTCAGTGTAGGGTGTGCCAACAAGGACCAGGCTAAAACGCCAACCTGATTGGGCTCAAGCCTTGCCAGTTCGGCAGTGATATGCGGATCGATCTTCATGGAACACTCCTCAGCGAAGGCCCGTTTTGCCAGAAACAAAAACGGGCAGTACACCCCATAGAGTGTCTGCCCGCCAAAGAATTCCCGACATCCGCCGGATGGACGATCAGGTACGCGGCAGAGTGACGCCACGCTGGCCCTGATACTTGCCGCCGCGGTCCTTATAGGACACTTCACATTCCTCGTCGGACTCAAGGAACAGCATCTGCGCCACGCCTTCGTTGGCGTAGATTTTTGCCGGCAGGTTAGTGGTGTTGGAAAACTCCAACGTCACGTGGCCCTCCCACTCCGGCTCAAGCGGCGTGACGTTGACGATGATGCCGCAGCGCGCGTAGGTGCTTTTACCCAAGCAGATGGTCAATACGTTGCGCGGAATGCGGAAGTATTCGACCGTGCTGGCCAGCGCGAAGGAGTTCGGTGGAATGATGCAGACATCGCTGTGGATATCGACGAAGCTGCCAGCGTCGAAGTTTTTCGGGTCGACGATGGCGGAATTGATGTTGGTGAACACCTTGAAGTGGCTGGTGCAACGCACATCGTAGCCGTAGCTCGACACACCGTAGGAGATCACCCGGCTGTCGTCGCTGCCGCGCATCTGGCGTTCGACGAACGGTTCGATCATGCCGTGTTCCTGCGCCATGCGGCGAATCCACTTGTCCGATTTGATGCTCATGGCGGGTGTCCTGAATAGCGAGGTGGAAAAATTCTGTCCGGCATCTTACCGGGCGCGCCGCCGGGTTCAAAGTGCGCGCTGCAATTCTCGCCGAACACGCTGAAAATAAGGGTTCTGGCGACGAACTGTCGCACCGCCGATCCTTAAAACAGAGAAACCTTCGCAAGAAGCATTGGCACGTTCGGCAAAAAGGGTTAAGGTGGCGCCACTGTGCTGCTTGTGTCACTGAGAATCTCTACACGATATGTTGAATTTCGATCCAACCATCTACAAGAATTTTTCCTGCTCTTTGCACTCAGTCTCGGCCAGGGTTCTTCCTGCGTCGCAGTTATCTTTGTTCAAGGAGTTACACCATGTCTAATCGCCAAACCGGTACCGTTAAGTGGTTCAACGATGAAAAAGGCTTCGGCTTCATCACTCCACAATCCGGTGACGACCTGTTCGTTCACTTCAAAGCTATCCAATCCGACGGCTTCAAAAGCCTGAAAGAAGGCCAACAGGTTTCTTTCATCGCTACCCGCGGTCAGAAAGGCATGCAAGCTGAAGAAGTACAAGTTATCTAACTTGTAGCTTCTTTAGAAAAGAGCCCCGCCCTTAAAAGCGGGGCTTTTTTGTGGGCGCTTGTTTTTCAGGCGCAAAAAAAGATCGCAGTCTGCGGCAACTCCTACGTTGATTCTTTGTAGGCGCCGCCGCAGGCTGCGATCTTTTGCTTTTACCCTACCAGGCCACGCCAAAGCCTGCGGTGTAACGTGTCTTGCTCAAATCGGCATCATCGGTACCGCTGATGATGTCGCGCTCAGCCTTGAGATTCAGCGAAGCCCAGTCGGTAACCTTGTAGCGCAGCCCCATTTCGGCATCCAGCGCGTAATCCGCCACACCGGACAACGGCTTGCCGACCTCACCGTTAGTGAAGAACTCGACCTTCTTGCCTATCAGGTAGCGGTTGTAGTCCCACTTCATCGCGACGGAGTAAAAGTTGTCCTTGCTGCCATCGCTGTATTCATAGTCCGTTCGGTTCAACAGCGAGCCGAGCGAGAACGCACCCAATTCGTCATCCCAGAACTGGTAGCCGGGGCCGGTACCCACGACTCGCTGACGTGACAACTCCTCAACGTGATCGCGTTTGTAGTTCAGGCGCCCCTGCCAGAACCACTGATCGGTCAAGAACCGGTCGAGTGCATACTCGGCGCGCCAGTTGTCGGTGGTGGTCACGTCATTCTGCACTTCGCGGTTGTATTCGCCTTCAGCGGTATGACGCCAGCGCCCATGACGCGCAGAGGTCTTGAAGCCGATGTCGTAATCATCAGTGTCCTTTTCGGCGCGCTGATAATCGAGTGCCAGGTCGACATTACCCTTCCACACCAGATCCTCAACCACCGGCTTGGGCTTGAGAATTTGCTGAATGCTCGCCAGCTCCACGGTTTTCGGCGCTTCGCCGTTAGCCAACGTGACCTTTCCGTCGCCTGCAGCGGTCAGCGATTTGGCTTTCTCACCGTTATAGGCGTCCTGTTTGACCAGCAACTCCTGGTCACTTTCCAGGGTCTTGACCTCTTTCCAGTTGATCGAGACCGCGCCAGCGTACTGGGTCTGAACCAACAGCTTACCGCCATCGAACAGGGTGATTTTACCGCTCAACTTGTCGCCGTTCTTCATCCAGACGGTGTCGGCAAGCAGGGGCGTGGACGCACTGAAAACAGCAAGGCACAGCAAGGTTCTGGAAAACATAAGCGAATCGAAGGCTCAAGTTTGCGAAAAAGTTCGGCATTATCCGTAGGAATAAGACCCTGACAAGGACTGACCGGACTATTTCTATTGAGTTCATTTCTCAACTGCACGGTCTGCGTTTACCCTTGAAAATATCGAACGAACACATTCAGGAACCGCGTACGTGACAGACCTGATTCACGAAAACGAGAGCGAAGCGCAAATCCGACGCACGGCGCTCTACTCGACCCTCGCCCAAGTGCCCGAGGGCAAGGTCGTCACCTATGGTCAATTGGCTGACCTTGCCGGGCTGGGGCGTGCCGCGCGCTGGGTCGGACGCACCCTGAGTCAATTGCCCGGCGACACCAAACTGCCCTGGCACCGCGTATTGGGCGCCGGCGGTCGGATCAGCCTGCCGGCAGGCAGCCCATCGGGCGATGAACAACGTGCGCGTTTGCGTATGGAAGGCATCACCATCCTGAACAATCGTGTGGATATTCAGCGCCATGGCTGGCGTCCGGTAGAGCACAGCGGTTAGAGTGCGCGCTTTGTTTTCGCAATCTTGAGGCAGACTTCAGCCCATGCCCCGTAAAACCTGGCGCGCCGCGCTCGCCGCCTATGCCAGTCCTTCGACACTCGTGCTGTTGCTGCTGGGTTTCGCCGCCGGCCTGCCGTACATGCTGGTGTTTTCAACGCTTTCCGTCTGGCTGCGTGAGGCCGGTGTGGCCCGTGAAACCATTGGTTACGCGAGCCTGATCGGCCTGGCCTATGCGTTCAAATGGGTCTGGTCACCGCTGCTCGACCAATGGCGCCTGCCCTTGCTGGGCAAGCTTGGCCGTCGCCGTTCGTGGCTCGTGCTCTCGCAAGTGCTGGTGATTCTGGGCCTGATCGGCATGGGTTTCTGCGATCCGCAGAAGCATCTGTCCTGGCTGATCGCCATCGCCGTTGTTGTCGCCTTCGCCTCCGCCACCCAAGACATCGCGGTGGATGCCTATCGCCTGGAAATCGCCGACGACAGCCGCCAGGCCGCACTGGCCGCCAGTTATATGTCTGGCTATCGCGTCGCCGCCCTGCTGGCGACCGCTGGCGCATTGTTTTTCGCCGAAGGCTTTGGCTCCACCGGTTTCAACTACAAACATTCGGCATGGGCTGGCACGTATGCGCTGTTCGGCGCGCTGATGATTCCCGCGCTGCTCACGACCCTGTTCATGCGCGAGCCGCCAGTGCCGCTGCGCACCCAATTGCAGGCCGGCCGCTACACCTTCATGCACCAATTGATGTCGGTATTCGTACTGATCATCTTGTTGGTGTCCGTGCCGGCGATGTTCACTCAGTTGTACAACACCGATTTCGCCAGCGTGCTGTTTGAAGGCGCCAGCCCGCTGGACCTGCTGCTCGAAGACCGCGCTTTCCTGCGCGCCATTCTCTACACCTTGCTCACCTGGATGTGCCTGTCGGCCATGGGGCGCCGTGGGCTTGCGCCCGTACTGACGCCAGTCAACGACTTCATTCTGCGCTACCGCTGGCAAGCCCTGTTGTTGCTCGGACTGATCGCTACCTATCGGATGTCCGACACGGTCATGGGCGTGATGGCCAACGTGTTCTACATCGACCAGGGTTTCACCAAAGATCAAATCGCCAGCGTCAGCAAGATTTTCGGCCTGATCATGACCCTCGTGGGTGCGGGCATGGGCGGCCTGCTGATCGTACGCTTCGGGATTCTGCCGATCCTGTTTATCGGTGGCGCGGCCTCGGCGGGCACCAACCTGCTGTTCCTGATGCTGGCCGACATGGGCCCGAACCTGAAGATGCTGGTGGTGACCATTTCCCTCGACAACTTCAGCTCGGGCCTTGCAACTTCGGCGTTTGTTGCGTACCTGTCGAGCCTGACCAACCTGAAGTTTTCCGCAACGCAATACGCCCTGCTCAGCTCAATCATGCTCCTGTTGCCGCGCCTCATTGGTGGTTATTCCGGGGTCATGGTGGAGAAGTTCGGTTATCACAACTTCTTCCTCATCACCGCACTGCTCGGCGTACCGACACTGGTGCTGATCGCCCTGCACTGGTTTCAGGAAAGCCGCCGCGAAGGCCCGACACCTACGCCGGAGCCCGTACCGACGCCGGTTGCGGAAGAATCGTAAGGCGTTTCGCCAACGGCGGGAGGAATCCGGCCGTTACCCCAGTGCGCTGACCACACTTCTGTACGTCAGCAAAACTCGCCGGTACACTGCTCCGTCATTTCCAGTCATAGCAACCGACAACGGCCAACCATGCGCACCAGTCAATTTTTGCTCGCCACACAGAAAGAAACGCCTTCCGATGCGGTTGTGATCAGCCATCAGCTGATGCTGCGCGCCGGCATGATCCGCAAACTCGCCTCGGGCCTGTACACCTGGCTGCCCATGGGCCTGCGGGTTATGCGCAAGGTTGAAGCCATCGTTCGCGAAGAAATGAACGCTGCCGGCTCTCTGGAAGTGTTGATGCCGAGCACCCAACCGGCCGAGCTGTGGCAGGAATCGGGGCGCTGGGAAGAATACGGCCCTGAGTTGCTGCGCATCAAAGACCGCCACGGTCGCGACTTCTGCGCGGGCCCGACCCACGAAGAAGTGATCACCGATCTGATGCGCAACGAGCTGAGCAGCTACAAACAGCTGCCCATCAACCTATACCAGATCCAGACCAAATTCCGTGACGAAATCCGCCCACGCTTCGGTATGATGCGCAGCCGCGAATTCATCATGAAAGACGCCTACTCGTTCCACGCCGATCAGGCTTCGCTGCAGGTCACTTATGACCGCATGCATCAGGCGTACTGCAACGTGTTCACGCGTCTGGGCCTGAAGTTCCGCCCTGTTGAGGCTGACAACGGCTCGATCGGCGGCGCCGGTTCCCACGAGTTCCACGTACTGGCCGAGTCCGGCGAAGACGACATCGCCTTCAGCAATGGCTCCGACTATGCGGCGAACATCGAGAAAGCCGAAGCGGTGCCACGGGAAACTTCCCGCCCTGCACCGGCTGAAGAGCTGCGCTTGGTGGACACCCCGGACACCAAGACCATTGCTGCACTGGTGGAAAAATTCAATCTGCCGATTGAAAAGACCATCAAAACCCTGATCGTGCGCGCTGAAGAAGAAGGCAAGCTGATCGCACTGGTGATTCGTGGCGACCACGAACTCAACGAGATCAAAGCCGCCCAGCAACCTGGCGTTGCCAGCCCGCTGGTCATGGCGACCGACTCCGAACTGCGTGACGCCATTGGCGCCGGCGCCGGTTCCCTCGGCCCGTTGAACCTGCCGCTGCCAATCATCATCGACCGCTCGGTCGAACTGATGAGCGACTTCGGTATCGGCGCGAACATCGACGACAAGCACTACTTCGGCGTGAACTGGGAGCGTGACCTGCCGGTTCCGACCGTGGCTGACCTGCGCAACGTGGTGGCCGGCGACCCGAGCCCGGACGGCAAAGGCACGCTGGAAATCATGCGCGGCATCGAAGTCGGACACATCTTCCAGCTGGGCAACAAGTACAGCAAAGCGATGAAGTGCGAAGTGCTGGGCGAAAACGGCAAGCCAGTGACCCTGGAAATGGGTTGCTACGGCATTGGCGTGTCCCGCGTGGTGGCTGCTGCCATCGAGCAGAACAACGATGCAAACGGCATCATCTGGAGCGACACCCTGGCGCCGTTCCAGATCGCGCTGGTGCCGCTGCGTTATGAAACCGAACAGGTTCGCGAAGCCACCGACAAGCTGTACGCGGAACTGACTGCGGCCGGTTTCGAAGTGCTGCTGGACGATCGCGACAAGAAAACCAGCCCGGGCATCAAGTTCGCGGACATGGAACTGATCGGCATTCCACACCGCATCGTGGTCAGCGACCGCGGCCTCGCCGAAGGCAACCTGGAATACAAGAGCCGTACCGAAGGCGAGGCGCAAGCGCTGCCGGTGGCTGACGTATTGTCCTTCCTTCAGGCCCGTATCCGCCGCTGAAACCAGATAGAGACGTCATGTTCAAGCGAAACACCTTAGGCCTCGGTGGCACCGCCCTGTGCGGTGCCCTGCTGGTCAGCGGCTGTGCCAATCACATGTCACAACGCAGCGAGCACGAAGAGCGGGTCGAGCGCAAATTGCTCGATCACAGCCTGCAGATCGATGTCGGTGAGCCTAAGGTGCTTGAGCTGCCGCAGCGACGCGTGAAGATCAACGAGCAGAAAACGTTCGAAGTCACCGAGTTCGACGTCACCCGTCGTTACGATCGCTATACGCCTTACCAGCCCTGGCGGGAAATCTACGAGATCCCGTTGGGGGCAGTGGCGGTGGTCGGTGGCGTCGGCGCGAACGTGGTCAACGTATTCGCGCTCGGTAACTTGCCAGACAGCGTGACCAAGGACTGGCTCAGCTACGGCTTCGCCGGGCTCAACCCGTTCATGAACGTGCAGTCCAACGGTCGTGCGCAACAGAACCTGGCCGGCATCGATGAAGTCCAACGTGACAAACGTACGGAGTATTCGAGCCTGCCGTGGAGCGAGCGCTCGGTACAAGTCAAGGCTGGCAAACAGACTTTCGACATGACCACCGACCGCAACGGCGTGCTGCGTCTCAACCTGCTGGACAGTCCGTTTGCCGAAAATGACCTCAATCATGTCGGCAAATTGCAGATCAGCGTCGAAGACGCCAAGGATGACGTGCACTCTGACTCATCCCTGGTGATCAGCAGCCACCTGCGTGGCAAGTTGCTGGAAGCGCACGGGCTGATTTACGACGACCTTGAAGATGACGAAGTGAGCCAGTGGGTGCACCGAGTCAAACGTCTGTCGGAACTGGGCCTGGAAGAAGAAGCCAGCGAACTGGAACAAAGCCTGATCGAACTGACGCGTAACGATCCCGAGTTGCAGGCTGAGTTTCTCAAGTCCTTGACCAAGGATGCGGGACGCCTGGTGGCGGATCCAGGAGCCAATTAAAAGCTGAAAGCCTCGCGGGCAAGCCCGCCCCCACATTGGATCTGTGTCTTGCACAAATCCCCTGTGGGAGGGGGTTGCCCGCGAAGGCCGACCGATATTCATCGCAAAACTACCGCTCAAACAACTCCATCTGCTCAAACCCGCCACGCAAATCCTCAAGCCTCACGCCAACCCCCAGCAAACGTACCGGTTTGCCACCCCGATTGAACGCCTGCGTGAGCATCAACTGATAACTGCCAAGATCCCGCCCTGCACCGGCCTGCTCCAGCGTGGTCTGGGTAAAGTCGTGGAATTTCACTTTGACGAACGGTTTGCCCGGCCGATAACTGCTATCGATTCGCGCCATGCGGGTTTTCAGGGTTTCCAGAAGCTCTGGCAGCTTGTCAAGGCAACTGCGCAGATCCGGCAGGTCAACATCGTAGGTATTTTCCACGCTGATCGACTGACGGCGACTGTCATTGTGGACCAGTCGGTCATCGATCCCACGGGCAAGACTCCAAAGTCGCTCGCCAAAACTGCCGAACTCGCGCACCAGCGCCAGCTTGTCCCACTCGCGCAACTGCATACAGTCGACGATGCCGAACTTGCCCAGCTTGTCGGCGGTGACCTTGCCGACACCGTGCAATTTGCTTACAGGCAAGCCGCTGACAAAATCTTCGACCTGATCCGGCGTAATCACAAACAACCCGTTGGGCTTTTTCCAGTCACTGGCGATCTTCGCCAGAAACTTGTTCGGCGCCACGCCTGCTGAAACAGTGATGTGCAATTGATTGGAGACGCGGCGGCGAATGTCTTGGGCAATGCGCGTGGCACTGCCGCCCAAATGCGCACTGTCCGACACATCAAGGTAGGCCTCATCCAGAGACAGCGGCTCGATCAGGTCGGTGTAATCGGCAAAGATTGTGTGAATTTCCTTTGAAGCTTCTCGATAGGCGTCCATACGCGGCTTGACGATGGTCAGGTCCGGGCACAGCTTCAGGGCATGCCCCGAGGACATGGCCGAGCGCACACCATAGGCACGCGCCTCGTAATTACAGGTGGCAATCACCCCACGCCGATCTGCCGACCCGCCCACCGCCAACGGTTTGCCGGCCAAGCGCGGGTCATCGCGCATCTCGATGGCAGCGTAGAAACAGTCACAGTCGACGTGGATGATTTTTCGCTGAGTCATGTCAGAAAAGGAAACGTGGCGAGCCGGATCGGCAGTATCTCACTGAGAACTGTATATAGCACCAGTGGTCTGAATGTTCTTTTCCATCTGTAGGAAAAGCCCTATGAATTTATTTTCTCAATCGAAAATAGACAACCAATAGAGCCGAAAGCCTTGCCCCACCTGACCTGTAGCGTGTTCAAACAACCAAAAAAAACGCTAACCAATTGAACCTCAACAGTTTTTATCCGGATTGAAGGTTGACAGCCCAGCGATCCTCTGTAGAATGCCGACACACAGACGCGGGATGGAGCAGTCTGGTAGCTCGTCGGGCTCATAACCCGAAGGTCGTCGGTTCAAATCCGGCTCCCGCAACCAAACATCAAAAAAGGCTACTCGAAAGAGTGGCCTTTTTTGTGCGCGTGTGTTTTTCAGCTTCAGCCCTCGCAGCCATGACAATCGTCAAACAGGAATTCGTTTCATTTCCGAAACTTAACGCGCCACCTGCGACCGTTTGGCGCGATTTCACACTTATTTGACCCTTTACGGAATTAGCGGTTGACACCTCGCCGTTCGCCTGTAGAATGCCGCCACACAGACGCGGGATGGAGCAGTCTGGTAGCTCGTCGGGCTCATAACCCGAAGGTCGTCGGTTCAAATCCGGCTCCCGCAACCAAACATCAAAAAAGGCTACTCGAAAGAGTGGCCTTTTTTGTATCTGTGGAAAAAGTCCTTTCGCAACAATGATCTGTCACAGTGCAGTGAATCGTCCAGGATCATCAGGCCCACCGAGTTGCGACTATGCTTGAGTCGCGAACAAGACGTCTGCCATCCATGACTGCCCTCGCCGATACCCGGTGAGAGGCGTAGTATTTTGTGATTATTTTTTTCTACAGGGATTGGTAACTTGGCTGGATACCTCCATCCTGTCGCGCACAATCCAAGAGGTGATTGATGCGCGCCAACTCGTCTGATCCACAAGACACCGTCACAGCGGAACACCCGATCAAACCTGAGCGTTTGCGCTTGCTGGATCGGTTAAGCAAATACCGGCAACCGATTGGCCTGGCGGTCACGTTGCTGTTGTTTACCATTGCGCTGATTGCCTGTCGTCATCTGCTCGCCGAGCTCGATCTCGATGCCTTGCATGACTCGATTCTTGCCGTGCCCACACCCGCCCTCCTCGGTGCATTCGCCGCGACCGTGGTCGGCTTTATTATTCTGCTGGGTTACGAGTGGTCGGCCAGTCGCTATGCCGGCGTGACATTGCCACCGCGCACACTGGCGCTCGGCGGTTTCACCGCGTTTGCGATTGGCAATGCCATCGGCCTGTCGATGCTGTCCGGCGGTTCGGTTCGCTATCGTTTATATGCACGACTGGGCCTGGGGGCGTCGGAAGTCGCGCACATGACCTTGTTCGCCAGCCTGTCGCTCGGCTGCGCCCTGCCCCCGCTGGCGGCTCTGGCGACCCTGAGCGATCTGCCCGCCGCCTCTCAGGCACTGGGCTTGTCCGAGGGACTGCTTGGTACGATCGCTGTGACTGTGCTGCTGCTCGGCGCAATCCTGATGATCGGCATCTATCGCCGGCGCCTGCCGGAACAACCTTATCGTGACAACCTGCTGGTCAAGGCCGGGCGCCGCACCTTGCGCCTGCCGGGTCGCCGCCTGACTTTCCTGCAACTGGTGATCACCGCCCTCGACGTCGCCGCTGCAGCGACTGTCCTGTATCTGTTACTGCCCGAAAGCCCGCCGTTTGGCGCGTTCCTGCTGGTGTACCTGCTGGCGCTGGCCGCTGGCGTACTCAGCCATGTGCCAGGCGGTGTCGGCGTGTTCGAAGCGATCCTGCTCGCCGCGTTTGCCGACAAACTCGGTGCCGCGCCACTGGCCGCTGCGTTGCTGCTCTATCGCCTGATCTACGTGGTGTTGCCGCTGCTGGTCGCCTGCGTATTGCTGTTGATCAATGAAGGCCAGCGCCTGTTCCAGACCCAGACCATGCGCGCGGCGTCCGGTCTGGCGGCGCCGATTCTGGCGGTGCTGGTGTTTCTGTCCGGCGTGGTGCTGCTGTTCTCCGGTGCCACACCCGAGATCGACACACGCCTGGAGCACATCGGTTTCCTGATCCCCCATCGTTTGGTCGACGCTTCGCACTTCGGCGCCAGCCTGATCGGCGTGCTCTGTCTGATGCTGGCTCAGGGCCTGCGCCGTCGCCTCTCAGCCGCGTGGATGCTGACCACCATTCTGTTGCTTGTCGGTGCCCTGCTCTCGCTGCTCAAAGGCTTCGACTGGGAAGAAGCCACGCTGATGACACTCACTGCCGCGTTGCTGGGTGTGTTCCGTCGCTCGTTCTATCGCCCAAGCCGCCTGACCGAACTGCCGTTCTCGCCGCTGTATCTGGTGGCCAGCCTCTGTGTGCTGGGCGCGTCGACCTGGCTGCTGTTGTTCGCCTATCAAGACGTACCGTACAGCCATCAACTGTGGTGGCAGTTCACCCTCGACGCCGACGCACCACGCGGCCTGCGCTCGCTGCTCGGCGCGGCGGTGCTGTTGCTGGTGATCGCACTGACCTGGCTGCTGCGCACCGCGCGCCCGGTGATTAACCTACCAACGCCCGACGAGATCGATCGTGCGGCGAAGATTCTGATGGCGTCCTCGCAACCTGATGGCGGCCTCGCGCTGACCGGTGACAAGGCGTTGTTGTTCCACCCCAACGACGAAGCGTTCCTCATGTATGCCCGCCGTGGCCGCAGCCTCGTGGCGTTGTACGACCCCATCGGCCCCGGCCAGCAACGTGCCGAGATGATCTGGCAGTTCCGCGACCTGTGCGACATCCATCACGCCCGTCCTGTGTTCTATCAAGTGCGCGCGGAGAACCTGCCGTACTACATGGACATCGGCCTGACCGCGATCAAGCTTGGCGAAGAAGCCCGGGTCGACCTGCATCGCTTTGACCTCGAAGCCAAGGGCAAAGAGATGAAGGATCTGCGCTACACCTGGAACCGTGGCACCCGCGACGGTCTGTCGCTGGAAATCCACGAGCCGGGGCAAGCGCCGATGGATGAGCTCAAGGCGATTTCCGATGCCTGGCTGACCGGCAAGAATGTGCGCGAGAAAGGTTTCTCCCTCGGCCGTTTCAGCGACGATTATCTGAAGCATTTCCGCATTGCGGTGATTCGCTTCGAAGGTCGTCCGGTGGCGTTCGCCAATCTGCTTGAGACCTACAGCCATGACTTGGCCAGTCTCGACCTGATGCGCGCGCACCCGGAGGCCCCCAAGCTGACCATGGAATTCATGATGGTCGGCCTGATTCAACATTATAAGAGTCACGGATACGCGCGCTTCAGCCTGGGCATGGTGCCGTTGTCGGGGTTGCAACCTCGACGGGGTGCACCGCTGACCCAACGTCTGGGCTCGATGGTTTTCCGCCGTGGTGAGCAGTTGTACAACTTCCAAGGTTTGCGCCGCTTCAAAGACAAGTTCCAGCCTGACTGGGAACCCCGTTATATGGCCGTGCCCGCCGGACTCGATCCGCTGGTGGCGCTGGCTGATACTGCCGCCCTGATCGCGGGCGGCTTGACTGGATTGGTGAAACGCTGATGATTCAACGCTCCCTGAAGTACATCCTGGCCGCACTGATTGTGCTGGCCGTGATTGCCGGCGGCGGTTACTGGTACCTCAAACGTCCGGCACCGGAACCGACCCTCGAACAACTCACGCCCGCCGATGGCCCGGCCATGACCCGTGTGATTCCCGGCACCAAGCCGAAAGCTCAGGTGTTGTTGGCAGTCAATGACGACCAGAAGCTCAGTGAAAAGCAACTGACCACCCTGAGCCGCAGCGCTTCGGCGCAGATCGTTCAGGTGGTTCTGCCCCAGGACTGCCTGCTGCAAAGCCGCGCCCTGCAGACGGGTCTGCGCGAACTGAACGGCCCGGCCACTCTGGTCAGCGGCATCGGCCCTGGTGCGGTGCTGGCGTGGCGCTGGTTGTCCGAGCAGAAGGACGACAAGGCCCAAGCCGTATCGGTTGGACTGGCGCTGGAAAAATCCGGCTGCACCCACCTGCTGCCAAAATCCGCTGCCCACGGCCACTGGCTGGTGGCATGGAACGACAACCCGGACGACACCAGCGCCGGTTTCGTGCGCGATCAACCGAACGCCGAAACCAGTATCAGCGACTACGACATCAACCTGCCGCAAGTGCTGAACAACGAACTGCGCAAAATCCTCGTCGGCGGCGACAAGGCCAACGGTGGTCTGGCGATCCCGGTGGTTGAAGTCCCGGCCGGCCAGGCCAAAGACACCGTCACCCTCTTCCTCTCCGGTGACGGCGGCTGGCGCGACCTTGACCGCGACGTAGCGGGTGAAATGGCCAAGATCGGCTACCCGGTGGTCGGCATCGACACCCTGCGCTACTACTGGCAGCACAAGAGCCCGGAGCAAAGCGCGCTGGACCTGACCGAACTGATGCAGCATTACCGGCAGAAATGGGGCACCAAACGCTTCATCCTCACCGGTTACTCGTTCGGTGCCGATGTCTTGCCGGCCATCTACAACCGCCTGCCTGAAACCGAGCAGCAGCGCGTCGATGCAATCATCCTGCTGGCCTTCGCCCGCACCGGCAGCTTCGAGATCGAAGTCGAAGGCTGGCTCGGCAACGCCGGCAAAGAAGCCGCCACCGGCCCGGAAATGGCCAAGCTGCCAGCGGCCAAGGTTGTGTGCATCTACGGTGAAGAAGAGGCCGACGAAAGCGGCTGCACCGACAAGACAGCCGTCGGTGAAGCGGTGAAACTGCCGGGTGGTCATCACTTCGACGAGAACTACCCGGCACTGGCCAAGCGTTTGGTGGATCTGATCGAGAAGCGTCAGAGCAAGGACTCGGTCGCCGAAGAGTAATCTGAGCCGCGCCATCGAGTAGGAGGCGGATTCACATCCGCCGTCCTCTCACACCACCGTACGTACGGTTCCGTATACGGCGGTTCAGGTTATACGGTTAAGTCGGTTTATCGTGTCCAGTATCGAGACCAGGCCGAGGTTGTCCCATCGTTTCTTCGCCAGCGCC
>NZ_JAIHLQ010000150.1 GCF_019733355.1 Pseudomonas baetica
AGCTACACGCTGGGAACCTGGGGTGCGATCGGAACCACCTTCAGCTATACGCTGGAAACCTGGGGTGCGATCGGAACCACCTTCAGCTACACGCTGGAAACCTGGGGTGCGATCGGAACCACCTTCAGCTACACGCTGGGAACCTGGGGTGCGATCGGAACCACCTTCAGCTACACGCTGGGAACCTGGGGTGCGATCGGAACCACCTTCAGCTACACGCTGGAAACCTGGAGTGCGATCGGAACCACCTTCAGCTACTCGCTGGAAACCTGGAGTGCGATCGGAACCACCTTCAGCTACACGCTGGAAGCCTGGGGTACGATCGGAACCACCTTCAGCTACACGCTGGAAGCCTGGGGTACGATCGGAACCACCTTCAGCTACACGCTGGAA
>NZ_JAIHLQ010000151.1 GCF_019733355.1 Pseudomonas baetica
AGCGACCGTTTGGCGAAGCCAAACACATCGAGAGGAGGTGCAGCGAAGCAAACCGCAGATGATGCCCCCGAAGCAATCCCGCAGCGAAGAAACCCGAGCCACAGCGAGGGCCGAACGTCAGGGCAAAGCCTTTTGGGTTACCTTTTCGGCGTTTGGAAAAGGTGACCCGCCGTCAGGGCGGAACCCTAAGCCGCCGTGACCGCGGCAACGGATATGTATACAACCAAAAGAACACAGCCTCAGCCCAATAATCGCCATCGAGTAGGAGGCGGATTCACATCCGCCGTCCTCTCACACCACCGTACGTACGGTTCCGTATACGGCGGTTCAGGTTATACGGTTAAGTCGGTTTATCGTGTCCAGTATCGAGACCAGGCCGAGGTTGTCCCATC
>NZ_JAIHLQ010000152.1 GCF_019733355.1 Pseudomonas baetica
ACTGTGACTCTGTCGAACGGCGCAGTGATCACCATCGAGGCCGGTAAAACCACCGGCACTGTGACTGTTCCAGCGCCGGCTGACGACGTCTACAAAGACGCTGGCACCGTGCAGGCAACCATCACCGGCACCAGCGGCGGCAACTTCGAGAACCTGGTGCCGAGCACCGTTCCAGCCGTGACCGAAGTCACCGACACCATCGACACTTCGACCGTCAAACTGACGGCTGATACCTCCGTGGCTGAAGGCGGCACCGTCACTTACACCGCCACCGTGGGCGCCCCGGTCACGGGTTCGCCAGTCGTCGTGACCCTGGCCAACGGTCAAAACATCACCATCGAAGTCGGCAAAACCACCGGCACCGTGACCACCAC
>NZ_JAIHLQ010000153.1 GCF_019733355.1 Pseudomonas baetica
GCCCAGAACCAGTTCATCACCGCCATCGGCGAGATCCAGCGGCTGGCCGCGCCCAAGGCGCTGGAGGCGCAGTCGGGGGCGATTGATCCGACGCTGGCACAAGTGCGTATCGACATCCCCTTCGACGAGTCTTTCGCTGCCGGCCAGTCAATCGACCTGTTCTGGCTAGGCACCCGCCCCGACCTGACGCCGTACCTGCCCGACCTGCCGCCGCGCCCGATCACCAATGGTGATATCGATGCCAAAGAGCCGCTGCGAATCAACGTTCCCGGTCTGCACCTGACCCCGATCAAGGGCGGCAAACTGGAGCTGTACTACCAACTGCAGATCGATAGCAAAGTGCTTAAAGAGATGGACCGGATCAGC
>NZ_JAIHLQ010000154.1 GCF_019733355.1 Pseudomonas baetica
AGCGACAGGTTGGTGGTGTCGACAGTGTCAGTCACGGTGGTGCTGACTGGTGTTTTGTCGGCCACGAGGTTTTCGTAGTTACCGCCGCTTACGTCAGTGATCGAGTTGGTCAGCGGAGCCTGGCCAACCAATGCATCGTTCGGCGCGGTGGTGGTCACGGTGCCAGTGGTTTTTCCGACTTCGATGGTGATGTTCTGGCCGTTGGCCAGAGTCACGACGACAGGCGAACCAGTGACCGGAGCACCAACAGTGGCGGTGTAAGTGACGGTGCCACCTTCAGCAGCCGACTCGGAGGCGGTGAGTTTGACGGTGGTGGTGTCGATGGTGTCGGTGACGTTGGTAACCGCCGGAACGGTGCTCGG
>NZ_JAIHLQ010000155.1 GCF_019733355.1 Pseudomonas baetica
GACCAACTCAAAAAAGGAAGTGACATCATGAAATCACGTGCAGCAGTGGCCTTTGGGCCAGGTAAACCGCTGGAAATCGTTGAGATCGACGTTGAGCCGCCACGCAAGGGTGAAGTGCTCGTCAAGATCACCCATACCGGCGTGTGTCATACCGACGCGTTCACCCTGTCGGGTGATGATCCTGAGGGTCTCTTCCCGGTCGTGCTGGGCCATGAAGGCGCCGGCATCGTGGTAGAGGTAGGTGAGGGCGTCACCAGTGTGAAACCGGGTGATCACGTTATCCCGCTCTACACCGCTGAATGTGGCGAGTGCCTGTTCTGCAAGTCGGGCAAGACCAACCTGTGTGTGTCTGTACGTGC
>NZ_JAIHLQ010000156.1 GCF_019733355.1 Pseudomonas baetica
CCATGAAGAAACGCATTGTGATGAATTCGGCCGCATTAAATGCGAGTTCAATTGGGACCGCGCCGAACTCAACAGCGAGCGCAGCAGTTGCTGGATCAGGGTTTCATCGAGTTGGGCTGGGGAAGGCTTCGGTTCGGTGACGATTCCGCGCATCGGCATGGAAGTGGTGGTGACCTTTCTTGAAGGCGATCCGGACAAACCGCTGATCACCGGTTGCGTGCCCAACAAGGTCAAGTCCCCGCCCTACGCCTTGCCCGAGCACAAGACCCGCACCGTGCTGCGCAGCCACAGTTCACCGCACACCGGCGGCTACAACGAACTGATGATCGAAGACCGCGCCGGCCAGGAA
>NZ_JAIHLQ010000157.1 GCF_019733355.1 Pseudomonas baetica
CTTCAGCCGCACTCCTTGGCAAAGTACGCGGCGGCCTTTTTTAAGATGTCTCGCTCTTCCGTCACGCGCTTGAGTTCAGCGCGTAGCTTGCGCAGTTCGGCCTGCTGATCGTCGTCTTGCTGACGCTGCTCTTGGGGCTTGCTGTAGACCTTGATCCAGGCGTAAAGACTGTGCACGGACATGCCCAGGCGCTGGGCGACATCGGCGACAGGTTTGCCTTTCTCGGTCACTTGCTTGACCGCTTCGATCTTGAATTCTTCGGGGTAACGCTGACGACTCATGGCACCTCCTATTTGGGCCTCATTATGAGGCTTGGAGGTGTCTACGAAACCAGGGGCGATTCAGT
>NZ_JAIHLQ010000158.1 GCF_019733355.1 Pseudomonas baetica
ACGTCAGTGATCGAGTTGGTCAGCGGAGCCTGGCCAACCAATGCATCGTTCGGCGCGGTGGTGGTCACGGTGCCAGTGGTTTTTCCGACTTCGATGGTGATGTTCTGGCCGTTGGCCAGAGTCACGGTGACCGGCGAACCAGTGACCGGAGCACCAACAGTGGCGGTGTAAGTGACGGTGCCACCTTCAGCAGCCGACTCGGAGGCGGTGAGTTTGACGGTGGTGGTGTCGATGGTGTCGGTGACGTTGGTAACCGCCGGAACGGTGCTCGGCACCAGGTTCTCGAAGTTGCCGCCCGTGGCAGTCGAAATGGTTGCTTCGACTTTGCCGGCGTCTTT
>NZ_JAIHLQ010000159.1 GCF_019733355.1 Pseudomonas baetica
GACGGCAACCGCAGCCTTTATCGCAGCCTCGCTCCCCGTCTAGCTATTGCTTAGTACTGAATTTCATACTTTAAACTCACGAAGGTGGCCCAGTCAGCCATCAAGCTACGGCGTTTTTCTAGCAAATCACTGCGCCAATAAGCAGCTTCTGCTCCGCTCGCGACCACATGAGCCAGAGACATTTCGCAAACCTCGAGTGCGTAGTCGGTTTTCTCTGCGGCCCAATCTGGGGATTCCATGCGCACTTGGACACCCAGTCCAAGCTGACTTGGACACTCATTCCACGGCCACTTGGACACTGATTCCACAAGCACTTGGACAGTGATGTTCCACTGATC
>NZ_JAIHLQ010000015.1 GCF_019733355.1 Pseudomonas baetica
GAGGTGGAACTGGTCAGTGAAAAACCGTCGCTGGACCTCGAGACCCTGCTGCACAAACCGGCCTTCCTGCAACTGTCGCCCGACGGCAGCGGCATACACGGCCAGATCTACCGCGCCGCCCAGGGTGATTCCGGCAAACGCCTGACCCGTTATTCGGTAACCCTGCGCCCGCAACTGTCGTACCTGGCGCACCGCGTCAACCAGCGCATCTTCCAGAACCTCAGCGTGCCGAAAATCATCGGTCAAGTGCTGGAAGAGCACGGCATCCAGAGCAACGCCTACGATTTCCAGACCGGTTCGATCTACCCCGAGCGCCTCTACTGCGTGCAATACGACGAATCCGACCTGCATTTCATCCAGCGCCTGTGCGAGGAAGAAGGCATTCACTACCACTTCCAACACAGCGTGGCCGGCCACAAACTGATTTTCGGCGATGACCAGACGGTGTTCCCGAAACTCCAACCCGTGGCCTATCAGCAAGACTCCGGCATGGTCGCCAACGACCCAGTGATCAAGCGCTTCGACCTGCGCCTGGAAACCCGCACCAGCCGCACCACACGCCGCGATTACGACTTCGAAAAACCACGCCTGACCCTCGAAAGCGAAAACCGTGGCGATGCCCTGCCCGACCTCGAAGACTACGATTACCCGGGCCGCTTCGTCGACCGCGAGCGCGGCAAACACCTGGCCAAACGCGCCCTCGAACGCCACCGCAGCGACTTCCAGCTCGCCGAAGGCAAAAGCGATCAGCCGTTGCTGGTCAGCGGCCATTTTCTGGCCCTGACCGAGCACCCAAAAGCCAAGTGGAACGACCTGTGGCTGCTCACCGAAGTGCTGCACGAAGGCAAACAGCCGCAAGTGCTGGAAGAGTCGGTGACCAGCGACACCACCGCGCTGAAAGACGATTTCCACCAGGGCTACCGCAACCGCTTCCAGGCCACCCCGTGGGACGTGCCGAACCGCCCGCCCCTGCGCCACCCGAAACCGCGCATCCTCGGCAGCCAGAGCGCCGTGGTCACCGGCCCCAAAGGTGAAGAAATCCACTGCGACCAGTACGGCCGCGTCAAAGTCCAGTTCCACTGGGACCGCGAAGGCCAGGCCGACGACAAAACCAGTTGCTGGCTGCGTGTCTCCAGCGCCTGGGCGGGCGCCCAGTACGGCGGCATCGCCATCCCGCGCATCGGCATGGAAGTGCTCGTCACCTTCCTCGAAGGCGACCCCGACCAACCACTGATCAGCGGCTGCCTGTACCACAAGGAAAACACCGTCCCTTATGCCCTGCCGGCGAACAAGACCCGCAGTACGTTCAAAACCCTGAGTTCCATGGGCGGCAGCGGTTACAACGAACTGCGCATTGAAGACAAGAAAGGTCAGGAGCAGATCTACCTGCACGCCCAGCGCGACTGGGACGAGAACGTTGAGCACGACCAGAAAATCCGCGTCGGCAACGAGCGCCACGACACGGTCGAGCAGAACAGCTACACGGAATTCAAGGCCGAAGAACATCACACCGTTTATGAAGATCGCAAGGTTGAGGCGCAGGCCAATGATCACCTGACGGTTGGGGTGAATCAGCACATCAAGATTGGCACCGGGCAGTTCATTGATGCGGGGCAGGAAATCCACCTGAGCAGTGGCATGAAAGTGGTGCTTGAGGCAGGTGCGGAACTGACGCTGGTCGGCGGTGGCAGCTTCATAAAAATCGATGCCGGCGGCGTGACCATGAGCGGGCCGGTAATCAACATGAACTCAGGCGGTGGTCCGGGTAGCGGCACGGGCGCTGCCCCGTTGTTGCCGGGGCCGTTGAAGCAGGCGGATGCGGATAAGGCCGGGCAGTTGTTGGTGCCGGCGTTGCGTCAAACCCTGAAACGGGCGGCCACAACGGCTCAGCCGATCTGCGAGATATGCCAAAAACTGAAGGCGATGAAATGATCCCCGGTGCCACGCGTTATCTGCTTCTGGATGGAGCAAAGATCGAAAACCTTCCGGCCCGTTTGTACAGTCTGGACGACAACCCTGTTGTCGAATGGCTGTATCACGCAACGCCCTACCAAGAGGTATTTGATGTCGGCCCTGCGCTGATCGTCTTGCGCGCCAACAGCGCACTTGAAAAAGCCTTCGCTGATGACTGGCAAAACGATGCTGGCCTCATCATCGAAAGCGATGCGCCTCTACAGCAATTGACTGAACATCTGCGCAGCCTCATCCACGCGCGGGTGACCGGTGAAGCGTCAATGCTGTTTCGGTACTACGACCCGCGAGTCATGCGCCATTGGTTGCCGGCCCTGAACCCCGGGGGAAAAGATCACGTGATGGGCCCGATCAGACGTGTACGCCTGCCAGCGCGAGAATGCCAGGAAGAACAGTGGGTCGTTCGTGAGCAGGATCGCCAAAGCGCCCAGCAATATGCTGAGCGCCCGTGGCTTTACCTTGATGAGCAACAGTTGCAACGGCTCAATCAAGGCAAGCTGGAAATGTTTGATCAACAGTTACTGGAGCACGTTCGTACCTACTTTCCCGACTGCCTGGCTCAGCGCTCGGCCGTCGAACAGCAGCAATGGGCGGTGCTTTGCCGTGAAGGCGCCGCCAGCCAGGGTTACTCGGCGCCCAACGAAGTGGCACGCTGGTCTGCTCTGGTTGCCGAGCATGGCACCGCGTTCCCCCTAGCGCCTGAACATCAGGCCTACCGCGAGATTCTTCAACAGCCGACGCTCAACGCCACACAACGCCTGGATGCCTTGTTGGTAGAACTGCATCGCCATTGGCTGCTGACTGACAAGGAGTCCAATGCATGACCACCACACCGCTCGATAAAAACCGCAACCTAGCCGCGGCCGACAACGCCGCGCAGTGCCAATTCGGCAACGAAGACTTGTCCAACCCGGGCACCGCCTGTCCTGCGCAACATCCCGAAATTTTCGTGGTTCCGAGCCGCTACGCGATGGCCGAACAGGGCGCCGACCACGCCGATTTCGCGCCTTCCAGCCCAACCAAAAGCCACCCGATGGCCTTGCGTCGCTTGCGCCCGGGCTACGTCTATCTTTGGCATGCCGAAGGACCATTGAAACGCTACGCGGTGGCATCTGATGGTTTACTGGTTGAACAACCGCTGACGCAACCCCACTCTGCTCTGACGACCGGTGAAAACGCCGGAATCGCGTTGAACAAAAGCACCGACGCGTGGATGCTCTACAGCGAAGTGCCATTGGGCAAAGACGCCTGCGAGCGCCTGAAAAAGAACGGTGAACGACGCAAGCGCATGCGTCAGATCGCCCTTACCGACATAGCCAAACGCCTATCGGCCAAACACTGCCCACCGCTCGAAAAAGCCCCGACACTGGTGGCCGAACTCATGCCGAAAGTACGCGAAAAAACCCTTGCGCATGAACATCAGAAGAACGGCTCAACTGACCGCGAAAGCGTGAAAGAACAACGCAAAACGGCGCAAGCCTCGCCTACTCAAGACAATATCAAAGCCTACTCCGCCAGCTCGGAATCTCTGCGCGAACGCGAACAGGCGGCCGGCGCGCAACCACCGGGCGAGCCGGTGGTCGAGCCCGGGACTTGGAGCGCTAGCCCTTGGGAACTGGCACCTACGCAAGCCTGGCTGGACAAAGCCAAGAGCGAATCGGCTCCGCTATATGCGGTGTTTGCTGCGCTGGATGATGATCTGGGAGTGTTGCGGGATATCGACCACGAACAGAACAAGGTCGAGGCAGAACACGAAGAGTGGGTAGCCGACAATAGCTTGCGCCAGACCATCGGCAGCTTTATCCGCAGCATGGTCACCGAAGACGGTGGCGAAGTTGCCAACCTGCTCAACTACCGGTATCGCGAACATAACCTGCAACTGACACCGGAACAGGGCGACACCCTGATCGACAGTCAGAAGCAGCTGAACACCTTGATGCTGGAAGAAACACGCATCAACCAACAACGCGGCCGACAGTATGGGCATGCCCAAGCAGATGGCCTGTTGGCTCAGGTTCGATCCCGTGAAGAAGCCGTACTGAACAAGGTGCGCAGCTTCATCCCAAGCGAATTGCATCAGGAAGCGCAACAGGTCGTGCGGGATTATCGCAAGGAAAAAGTCAGCAATCTGGAAGGTGGCGGCGGAACCAAGGTTGGTGAATACATCGACTTGGCGAGCATGGACCATTGGCTGGATCAGGAAGCGCCGCAGCACTTCAAACAGGTCGAAAAACGCCATCAGTTGCTGTACGCCGATCGCAAAACCTACCTGCCACGCAACGACAGTGGTACTTGGTTTGTCGACCAGAGCAGCGAAGAACACCTCACTTGGCTTGAAAGTTTGACGGTCGCCTGCCTCAGTGCGCAGTGCAGCCGTAGCGAAGGCGCCAAACAGTTTGCCGATTACGTGAGCAGCGATGACCCCGGCTTGCTGCGTCTGGTGTTCCAGGCGTGGAGTCCGAGCCTGGAAGCGGCGGTGAACAACACTTCACGCCTCAACGAACTGGTCACGGCGCTCAGTCTGGAAAACCTTGCCGACTCCCGCGCAGCCGCACTCAAGATTCTGGACGCGGACACCCTGCGCAATATCGAGCGGTTAGCGAGCAATCTGGAAGGTGCCTGGACGGCGACCATGACCCGCCTCGGCGCCTCTTTGATTCATGCAAGCAAAGGCACGGCGATGGCAATGGGATTATTCCTGGTCATCCGCCTCGGCGATAACACCCGTCTTGTGCAGGGCGTAGAGAACGGTATCAAGGTCTGGCGCTTGGTCGGCCAGAACGCTGAAGCCCTCAGCCAATGGACCCGAAGCACCGCCCAGGCCATCAGCCTCGGTCGCGTCAACGGCATCGTCAACGCACCCTCGATCAAAGCCTCGGGTGGCCTACTGCCGCTGGCGGCGCTGGTGGTCAACATTCTCAACGCCGGCACCTATGCAGGACAGGCAGCGGCGCTGGAAGGCAGCGATGCGCAACGGCAGGCGGATAGCATGTCAGCGTATTTGTACGCAGGGGCAGCGTTGGGGGCGGTGATTCAGAATTGGGTGATTTTGGGGAAGGGGATGAATGAGGTTAGCTTAGCTAAAGGCCAGCTCTCTTTCACTGCGCCAACTCTGACTTTATTCGGGGGAATCGTGGGAGCACTATCATTCGGAGCCGCTCTCAGTGAATACAGATCACTGCAAACTCAAATAGAAGCGTCTCAGAGCAACGTTGATCCTTGGCTAAAAGTGAAAAATTTGGCCGTTACTGGGCAAATCGCAGTTTATGGGGCTCAAGGATTGCTCGGTTTAAGCCTTACCGGCATGCGATTAGCTAACGTAATAAGTACTCCAGTCGCAATTCGCCGCTTCCGCTTGGGAATGGGCCCAGTCAACTTGCTGCTGCTCGCGTTAGGAAGTCTGTATCTTTTCGCTTGGCTCCGCCAAGCCAGTCCTTTACAAAGCTACCTTGCGAATTGCTGCTGGTCGCACCGCCGGGCAAGTGCCAACAAAACTATTGCGCCCCAGGCGCAACTGGACGAAATCAACGAACTGATGGTGATGCTGTACCAGCCTCGGCTGGCAATGGAAACCAGGGAAGTACGCATCAGCGGTTCTCTGGGCGATACCATCACCCAAGACGGTATTAGCCAACTGACCATTGATCTGCCAGGAGCCGCTCCGGGAGCTGCACAAATCGATCTATCCATGAGTGGCAATTTGACCCCTGTCTCGGCCGGATTCGGGACTGGTACGCGAGGTACTCCCACAGATCTAGGTGCCACTTGGCTGAACGCCAGCCGGTGTAGTTGGATACCAGTGGACGCAGGCCAGGGTTTGCGCCTGAGCGGGAGTTTCCCACAGCCCCTCACCCGTTTGTCCTTGCGACTGTGCTATCTCAGCCCGGTGGCACTACTTGCCGGTGTAGGTGCTACCATCGGCGGCTCAAAGGGCCAAGCCTATACCCTATCGCCTAATGGCGGGTTATTGAGCCCAGATGGTGAAATCATTATTTTACGTCCAGGAGAGCCAACCCCTGAGCTTGACCGGGCCAGCATCCACCGACTAGGGCCACAACAAAATTCGCGTTATTTGAACCCCAAGGATAAGGCATGAACTCAGCCAAACTCGGTAGCCGCAACGGACCGCTCTCACGAGAGGATTACCTGGCACCACTGGCCGTTCCGACAGGACAAACGCCCAAGGATGTCCTCAACACGATCTGGCGCAAGAACGAGGTATTTCTTGACATTGGCTCCTACAGCATTGGCTCTTTCGTCATGGTGCTTTGGCCCGTACTGCTTATTTTTATATGGTTAACCCAGGCAGTGGGTTTTGACGGATTGAATGCTGCTTACTGGTATGGGTTCATGTGTTTCTGTGGGATGCCAATTTTTTTTTTCATCTACATGTTGAGCCGCCCGGTCCCTCTCCCTGTTCGCTTCAACCGCCAGCGCCGAGAGGTCTGCGTGCCATTCGATGACGGCCGTTACTGGATCGTCCCCTGGGAACAGGTCACCGCCCAAGCAATAGCAATGGACTCTGTCGGCCAACACGGCAAAACAACTCAAGGTCTATTGGTGGTGGGCTTTCGCAATCCCGATCCCGATGCACCCGAAAAAGAACGAGACTTCAGCTTGGGATTCAGTTGCGGTGGCGGCGAAACGGCCATGTGTCTGTGGGAGTGCATGCGCAGCTACATGGAGGTTGGGCCGGAAGCCGTTCCGAAGTGCAATTTTGAGGGTGAGAACAGCCAAAAAGGCTTGATCGGCTGGACCATTAGTATTTTGTTCGACGCATTGAAATCCGCAGCCAAGGGAGACTTTAAATCTGCAATTAAAGATGTTTTCTTCACTGTCTTTTTAGGTGCTCCTTTGGGGTTTTATTTGCAAGAACGCAAGCTGGTTCCGCCACCTGACTTGAACGCCCCGGCTATAAAAGAATGGTCGAAACCGCTGCCGGCTGAGCAGTGGGCCAAACGCTCTCCTGAGTTGGCAGCAGCTATCGCCAAGCGTGAGGAGGAACTGGAGAACAAACCACAATCCGCATGACCCGAAAGCAAGAAATCCAGCTATTTGAAAGCCAAGGATAAGGCATGAC
This sequence comes from Pseudomonas baetica, assembly GCF_019733355.1. Taxonomy (GTDB): domain Bacteria; phylum Pseudomonadota; class Gammaproteobacteria; order Pseudomonadales; family Pseudomonadaceae; genus Aquipseudomonas; species Aquipseudomonas baetica_A. The sequence goes on from NZ_JAIHLQ010000015.1 coordinate 7,052, forward strand.
ATCAGCCATACCCCGCAGCCGCAAGGGACCACTCTCCCCCGGTGTCAGGATAGTTGTCGCCTCTCCGGTTTCTCCAAAAAAAGCATATCGGGGGCGGAAAGAGACTGGTCGTGCCGTACTATTCACCTGAACGCAGAGCCGCATTACTTAAGATGCTGCTTCCCCCGCTGAACCTGTCGATGGCCGAGGTTTCCCGGCGCAAAGGGGTCAGCGAAATGTCTTTGTCCAACTGGCGCAAGCAGCTCAGTTCTGAAGGAAATGCAGTGTCTGAAAACAAGCCGTTGACCGAGAACGGTATACAATCGCGGAAGGCCAAATTTGTATCGTCATGTGCAGATATCACTACTAAGAATCAAGCCCCACCGCCTGCCCCACACCTCTGACAATCATCTCCACCTCCCGCTCATCAATCGTCAGCGGCGGCAGCAGCCGTATGGTCTTGCCGCGCGTGACGTTGATCAGCAGTCCGTGATCGCGCGCAGCGATCAATGTCAGATCGCGAATCGGCTGTTTCAGCTCGATACCGATCATCAAGCCCTGCCCACGAATGGCCAGCACATTGGGGTTGTCCGCCAGCTCTGCGCGTAACCGAGTTAACAGCCGCTCACCCTGAATACGGGCGTTCTCCAGTAACCCCTGTTCTTCGATGATATCCAGCACCGTGCAAGCAACACGGCAAGCCAACGGATTACCGCCAAACGTGCTGCCATGGCTGCCCGGGGTGAACAGATCTGCCGCCCTGCCCCGCGCCAGACAAGCGCCGATCGGCACACCGTTGCCGAGTCCTTTGGCCAGCGTCATGACGTCCGGAACGATGCCCTCATGCTGAAAAGCAAACCACTGGCCGGTGCGGCCGATGCCTGTCTGAATCTCATCGAGCATCAGCAGCCAAGCGTGGCTATTACAGATTTCGCGCAGGGCCTTGAGGTAACCGGGTGGCGCGAGTTGTACGCCGCTTTCGCCCTGAATCGGCTCGACCAGAATCGCCACGATCCGCTCGCCATGCTTGCGCTGAATGTGCTCCAGTGCCGCCAGATCACCGAACGGCACTTTGACGAAATCCCCCGGCAATTCATTGAAGCCCAGGCGCACTGCCGGGCCATCGCTGGCGGACAACGTGCCGAGAGTGCGGCCATGAAAAGCGTTGACCATGACCACGACAAGCGGTTGCTCAATTCCCTTGCGCCAGCCATACAACCGCGCCAGTTTCAGCGCCGTCTCATTGGCCTCGGCCCCGGAATTGTTGAAGAACGCTCGCTCCATTCCCGACAACTCAGTCAGCCGTTTTGCAAGCTGTTGCTGCCAGTCGATGCTGTACAGGTTGGAGGTGTGCAGAAGCATTGCGGCCTGTTCGCTGATGGCATTGACGATGCGCGGATGCGAGTGCCCGACATTGGTCACCGCTACGCCCGCCACGGCATCCAGGTATTCGCGACCAGCCTGATCCCACAGGCGAGTGCCCAGGCCTCTGATGAAGCTCAGGGCCAGTGGTTGATAGGTGTTCATCAGGGCGGCGGTCATGACTTCAAACTCCAGTGAAGGTCGGTGTGTTTGCAGTATGGTTAGCCACCGAAACTGGATAAACTCGGCAAAACTTCAATCATTTATAAGCAGAGCTTGATAATGGATCTGTTTCAGTCGATGAGCGTCTACGTCAAAGTCGTCGAAGCGGGGAGCATGACGGCGGCCGCATTGCAGTGCGATATGTCGACGACGATGGTAGGCAATCATCTCCGTGCGCTGGAGCAACGGCTCGGTGTGCAACTGCTGCAACGCACCACCCGACGCCAACGACTGACTGAGTTCGGCAGCGTCTATTACCAGCGCTGCCTCGAAGTGCTGGGCCTGCTGGCCGATTCCGAACGCCTCGCCGAACAGGCTCTGGACGAACCCCGCGGCATCTTGCGCATCACCGCTCCGCTGACCTTCGGCGTTGAACGCATGGCCCCGGCGCTCAGTGAGTTTTCCCTGCAATGGCCAAAGGTCAAACTCGATGTGGTGCTGACCAACAGCCGCCCGGATCTGCTGGAAAACGGCCTCGACGTCGCTTTCCGGCTGGGCAACTTCGAGCAGTCCAACCTGATCGCGCGGCCATTGATCGATTACACGCTGACGGTCTGCGCGTCGCCGGACTATGTGGCACGGCGCGGCATGCCGCTGACGCCGCAAGACCTGCAACAGCATGACTGCCTGTCCTTCGCCTACCCCACCGGGGATGACTGGCAATCGGTGGAAAAGCGCTGGCGCCTCAGCGGCCCGGACGGCGAAATCATGGTCGATGTCAGTGGGCCAATGCTGATCAACAGCTCCGCCGGCCTGCATCAGGCGGCCCGCACCGGCATGGGCATCGTGATGCTGCCCGATGCGTTGGTGGAGCAGGATCTGCGCGATGGCAGACTGATCACGGTAATCCCCGACTACCAACCGCCCAGCCGCCCGTTACATCTGCTTTATGCCCCGGATCGCTATCGCCTGCCCAAGCTGCGGCGCTTCGTAGAATTCGCGATGCAGGCATGGGGCAGACCCTGATTCCCGGAGCCATCGAACGAGTTCCTGCGAGTCCTTTGCGCATCTGATCGAAAACTCCCAACGCACCGCTGTCGCGCTGTACTACGGACAAATCATCGGCTTCGCGCGAGGCATTACCAACGGTTTGGGATTTGAAACGTCGATGATTGCCATGGAGCGCCCGCGATTGAAATAACCGTCAAGCACGATGACAACGGCTATGATTCTCCTTTTTCCAGCACGGATGCTGCGCGATGCTCGCCATTTTGCAAAACACCCCGCTGTGGGTTTATGTGGTTTTCCTGATCCTGATGTATTACGGCCTGAAGGCGCGCAAGCCTCAGCACGAAAGCCGGTTTTCGCTACTGTCGACGCCACTGGCGCTGCTGGTCTGGTCGCTGTTTTCGCTGAACCTGTCGGTTGATCCCGGTTTTACGCTGGGCGGCTGGTTTATCGCTTTGACCCTCGGCGCCCTGTCGGCATGGCTGATTTTTTCCCGCGAGGGCGTGAAGCTCGACGACCCGGAAACCGGATTGGTCGTGCCGGGCACCTGGAAAGCGCTGATGTTGTTGCTGCTGTTTTTTGCGGTGAACTACTACATCGGCTATCAGGATGACGTGCACCCGGAACACAGCACGGCTGCGGACATGTTGTTGCTCAAGGCCGCAGCGTCCGGTTTTGTCTGCGGACTGATCAGCACCCGCTCGCTGAAGTTCTATTGGCTGCTGCGAACGCTTCAGGCACAACGCCCGTCTTTGGGCGCTCAATGATTCAGGAACCGCTCTTTACCAACACCGGTTTCTCCTGATAACGCTCCCCGAACAACTGCTTCAACTGCGCCACTTTCGGCATGTCGTTGATCACGATGTACGGGTAGCTCGGGTGCTCGGTCAGGAAGTCCTGGTGATAGTCCTCCGCCGGGTAGAAGCCGTTGTAGCTTTCCAGCTTGGTGACGATGGGTTTGCTGAAGGCATGGGTCGCGTCGAGTTGAGTGATGTAGGCCTGCGCGACTTTTTGCTGATCCGCGTTGATCGGGAACAATGCCGAACGGTATTGGGTGCCGCTGTCCGGGCCTTGGCGGTTGAGTTCGGTCGGGTTGTGCGCCACCGAGAAGTAGATCTGCAACAGGCTGCCATAGCTGACCTGCGTCGGATCGAAGGTGACTTGCACCGATTCTGCGTGGCCAGTGTCGCCGCCGCTGACCCGCTCGTACTCAGCGGTATTAGCGGCGCCGCCGGCGTAACCGGAGACCGCTTTCTGCACACCTTTTACATGCTGAAAAACACCCTGAACACCCCAGAAACAGCCGCCGGCAAAGACTGCCGTTTCACTGTGAGCCTGTGTGATTTCATCGAGGGTGGGCGGTGGAATGACCACCGCGTCTTCGCCGCCAAAGGAGAAGGCTGAACATTGGCCGATCACCCCGGCCACCGCGATACCCAACAAAACTCGACGCCAGCTCATTTGATTTTTCATGTCTGTGACTCCTGATCAACCGAAGGTAAAGGCGTAGGCCGACACGCCGGGGTCGAGAAATTCGATACTGAAGGTTCGATCCTGCACGCCGCCGGACTGTCGCACCAACTGATACAAGCGCTGTTCAGTGACTTGGCCAGAGCCATCCGGGGAGACATCGACGCCATGCGCTTCACCCGGTGCCTGACCATCAATCGACACTTTGAAACGCACCGGTTTGCCATCCGCGCCCGGCCCGAGCACCAGATGCAGGTCGCGGGCATGGAAGCGGTAAACGATACGGCTAGCCGTTGCACCGGCAGTGGCGCGTTCGGCACCGACGTTCCATTGGCCGCCGAGGCTCCAGTCATTCAGGGCCAGATGGGGCGGTGGGGTGTAGGCCGAAACTTTGTCTGGAACAAAGCTGAGTTGCGGCACGAAATGTTCTGCACGCTGGTAACCGATATACGTTTCCGGCGATTGCACTTCGTTCATGTCCGGCGCCTGTTGCACGCCTTTGGCGTCGGCATTGATCAAACCATCGGCGACGGTTTTCGAGCCTGCTTCACGCAACAATTGCTGTATGACGCGTTCCGACTCGGCGTAAGCCCCTTCACCGAAATGGTGGTAACGAATCCGTCCCTGAGCGTCAGCAAAGTAATGTGCCGGCCAGTATTCGTTGCTGAAGGCGCGCCAGATCTTGTAGTCGTTGTCGATGGCGACCGGGTAGTTGATGCCCAGTTCCTTCATGGCTTTGGTGACATTGCCGATGTCGCGCTCGAAGGCAAATTCCGGCGCGTGTACGCCGATGACCACCAAGCCTTGATCGCGATACTTTTCAGCCCAGGCTTTGACGTAGGGCAGCGTGCGCAGGCAGTTAATGCAGGAGTAGGTCCAGAAATCCACCAGCACCACTTTGCCCTTCAATGCCTGAGCGTCCAAGGGCGGCGAGTTGAGCCATTGCACGGCGCCATCCAGCGGCGGCAACCGGCCTTCGACCGGCAAGGTTGCCGGGGCCTCTGCGGCCATTTTCATCGCGCCACCGGCGGCCATCATGCTGCCGTTGGCCACATCATCTTGCGCCGGAATCTGCGCCATCATCGTGCCGTTCGGGCTCGCAGGTTTGCCCGACAGTTTGCCGACCAAAGCCTGTTCCAATCCGCCAGTGGATGCCGTTGAAAGCCGCGCGAGAATTCCGGTATCCAGCCCTAATGCAATCGCCGCCACCCCGGCCAACATCAACGCGCCCAGGCCTCGACGGATCCACTCACCGGTACCGATCGAGCGCTTCATCAGCGCAAACACCTTAGCGCCCAGCAGCAGCGCAGCCGCCAGCGAGGTGGCGGCCCCCGCCGCGTAGGCGAGCAACAACAGCGTGGTGGCGATGCTTGCCCCTTGCAGTGCGGCGCCGGTCAGAATCAGCCCCAGGATGGGGCCTGCGCAGGGTGCCCAGAGCAGCCCCGTGGCAACGCCGATCAGAAACGAAGCGCCGGGACGCGGGCGATTGTCCTGGCCGGCGGCCTCTGACAGACGACTGCCGGCCGAAACCAGCGGACGGGTCAGACGTTCGGCTACTTGCGGCAGCAGCAACGTCAGCCCGAACAGTGCAACGAACAGCAACGCGAGCCAGCGACCGTACTGATTGACTTGCACCACCCAACCGCCGCCCACCGCCGCCAACGAGGCGACGAGCGCAAAGGTGACCGCCATCCCCGCCAACAGCGGCAAGCCACTCTTGATAAATGGCTGCCCGGTGCGAGCGAAGACAAAAGGCAGAACCGGCAGGATGCACGGGCTGACGATCGTCAGCACACCACCGAGATAAGCGAGAACCAAGAGCCACATAGTGTCGTCCCGTTTGAAGTGAAGAGCGCAAACGCGTCATGGCTTAGGCCGCCACAGCGTTGAAGGTCATGGCCAGGCCATTCATGCAGTAACGCAGCCCGGTGGGTTTCGGCCCGTCATCGAAGACATGTCCCAGGTGACCGCCACAGCGTCGACAGTGAACCTCTTCGCGAGCCATACCGAAGGAGCGGTCCTGGCGCGTGGCCACGGCCTGCTCAAGCGGTGCCCAGAAACTGGGCCAACCGGTGTGGCTGTCGAACTTGGTCGCAGATGAAAACAGCGCCAGAGCGCACCCGGCACAGGCAAAAGTGCCTGCGCGATGTTCATTGTTCAGAGGGCTGGTGTAGGCGCGTTCGGTGCCTTCTTCACGCAGGATCCGGTACTGCTCGTCAGTCAGGATCGAGTGCCATTCGCTGTCGCTGTGACTCACTTCAAAGGCTTCATCAGCCTGTGCCTCGCTGATCAGCGGTACGTCAGTCGACAATTTTGGCAATACACCGATTACCAGGGCTGCAAGCCCCAGCCCGCCGCCCGCTACGAGAATCTGCCGCCGTGAAAACATGGCCGTCTCCAAAATGTCAGGTACCTGTCTTGGAACACAGCCTAGGCTTGGGTTGATCGCCAAATCCTCACGGGAAGTTAACGAATTCGTGATAACTCGCCTTGAGGAAAACCCGCACAATGCGCTCATTGCGCCGAAGGATTGAGCTTCATGGAACAAACCAAACGCATCCTGGTGGTCGAGGATGACCAACACATCGCCGACCTGATCTGCCTGCATCTGCGCGATGAGCAGTACGACGTTGTACACAGCGCCGATGGCGATGAGGGCATGCGTCTGCTGGAGCAAGGGCACTGGGATGCGCTGGTCCTCGACCTGATGCTGCCGGGCGTCGACGGTCTTGAAATCTGCCGCCGCGCCCGGGCCATGGCGCGCTACACACCGATCATCATCACCAGCGCCCGCTCCAGCGAATTGCACCGCATTCTTGGCCTGGAACTGGGCGCCGACGACTACCTCGCCAAACCGTTCTCGATGCTGGAGCTGGTCGCGCGGGTCAAAGCCCTGCTGCGCCGGGTCGATGCCATGGCGCGCAACCTGAAAATGGATGCCGGTAGCCTGAGCCTCGACGGCCTGAGCATCGACCCGATCACCCGCGAAGTCACCCTCGATGCTCAGCGACTGGACCTCACGCCACGGGAGTTCGATTTGCTGTATTTCTTCGCCCGGCAACCGGGCAAAGTATTTTCGCGCATGGACCTGCTCAACGCCGTGTGGGGTTACAGCCACGAAGGTTACGAACACACCGTCAACACCCACATCAATCGCCTGCGGGCGAAGATCGAAAAAGACCCGGCGCAACCCTCTCGCATCCTCACCGTGTGGGGCCGCGGTTATAAGTTCGGTATCGAGCAGCCATGAAACTGACCCTGACGCAGCGCCTCTCGCTGGTATTCGCCGTGTTGCTGTTGGTGTGCGGTGGTACATCGGCATGGCTGCAAGTGCGCTCCAGCCAGATGCATGAGCTGGAGGTGGTGCAAGGGCTGTCGCGGGATCTGGCGCGACACATCGCCCATGACACGGTACTGATGGACAGCAACGGTTTGATGCCTGGCGCCGTGCGGGAACTGTTCAGTCAACTGATGCTGGTCAACCCGAGTGTCGAGGTGTATCTGCTCGACACCGAGGGACGCATTGTCGGTAACGCGGCGCCCGAGGGCCGGATGCGGCGAGACAACGTCGACCTGGCGCCGATCCGCCAACTGCTCAACGGCCAGCCACTGCCAATCCTCGGCGATGACCCGCGCAGCGTCGATGGGCGCAAGGTCTTCAGCGCCGCGCCATTGCAGGTCAATGGCAAAGCCGCCGGCTATCTGTATGTGGTGTTGCTCAGCGAAGAACACGACCGTTTCGCCGAACGCGGCGCCACCAGCGCCGCGCTGAACACGGCGTTGCTGTCCATCGCCGTGGTCGCGTTGCTGTGCCTGATTGCCGGTCTCACCGCGTTCAACCTGATCACTCGGCCACTGCGACGGTTGACCGATACCGTCAGCCGTTTCGACATCGACGGTGCGCCGCCACCCTTGCCCACCACGTCGACACCAGTGGACAAAAGCACTGATGCGGATGAGATCGCCGTACTCGATGCCGCCTTCCGGCAGATGCAAAACCGTCTCGGTGAGCAGTGGCGTTCATTGACTCGTCAGGATCAGGAGCGCCGCGAACTGGTGGCCAATATTTCCCACGACCTGCGCACGCCGTTGGCCTCGCTGCATGGTTATCTGGAAACCCTTTCGCTCAAGGACGCCACGCTGTCCCCCGAAGATCGGCGGCGATACCTGGGCATCGCCCTCGATCAAAGCCGCAAGGTCGGCGGACTGGCCCAATCGCTGCTGGAACTGGTGCGCCTGGAACACGGTTTTGTGCAGCCGGTGCTGGAGCGCTTTTCCCTGATCGATCTGGTGCAGGACATCTTCCAGAAATTCGAACTCAGCGCCGAAGCGCGGCAGGTCGAACTCAAGGCCAGTTTCGTACCGAACCTGCCCACCGTCTGGGCTGACCTGGGCCTGATAGAACGGGTGCTGACCAATCTGGTGGACAACGCTTTGCGCCATACCCCTCAGGGTGGCGAGATCGAACTCGACCTGAAGTCCTTGGGTACAGGAGTCGACGTGACCGTGAGCGACACCGGCCCCGGCATCGCGCCCGAACTGCGCGAAGGTTTGTTCCTGCGCCCGTTCAATATCGGCGGCTCACGACGCGATGGTGGCTTGGGACTGCGCATCGTTCACCGCATTCTGCAACTGCATGGCCGCCAGATTCAGTTGGTGGACGTCACCGGGCGCGGTGCAACGTTCCGCTTTTCCTTGCCGGTCGATCAGCAAACCGCTGAGCAATGGCTGGCGCAGTCAATGAACCGTAACCACGCGGACAAATAGTTGAGACCATCGGCCCGTTGCTCCGTGACAACGCCGCCCCGCTCCCCTAAATTAGGCGGCCTGAAAAAGACCTCGCGCTTTCTCATCTCAACTCAAGTTAAAAAGTAGTGAAATTTCAATGTCCGATTTCAACACCGCTGAATCCGTAGTCACCGAATCGTCCAAAGCGGAATACGAAAACTCCATCAATCTTTCACAACACCTTCCACAAGCCAAAATCATCAGCGAGATGGTGCTGGACGCGTTTCAGTCGAGCCGCGAGAGCGACCAGATCCGCGAACTGCGCGCCGCGATCCGTCAGGCTCACGACAGCTTCGATGACGACAAGGCCTACGAACTGATGGGCCAACTCAAAGGTTTGAAGGACGCCGAGGCCGCCGACATCGCCGCCCTCGAAGACCTGAGCAGCCAGTTCTCGATCGGCCGCATCCTGTCCAGCTTCAAGGACGATCCGGCGTTTCAGGAAATCGTCTACGGCCTCGCCCTCAAAGTGCTGAACCAGACACATCAGGCCATCAGCAACCCGAGTGGCGGCAAGAGCAAAGCCGCGCGCGCCAAGAAAGAAGTCGAAACCTTCACCATCAGCAAGGACGGCATCAGCGTGACCCTGCCGCTGCGCACACCGCGCTCGCGCCTGAACGTTGACCGTGAAGCGCTGGAGTTCCTGGGTTTCACCTTCGTCGGTGAAGGTGAAGAAGCCGAACTCGACGGCGAAACCTTTGTCGACAACGCCGGCAATGAACAAGCGGTCAATCGCAAGAACATCATCACCGCTCTGCAACAGCAGACCGCGTTCGATGGCTACAGCATCACCGCGCAGTAATACGGCAACGCTTGCGAAAAAGCCCCGCACTGAGATTCAGGCGGGGCTTTTTGTTGTCCGCCGCGCAGGTTATGCGTCCGAGTGCAACGCGGCGATCATGTCGACTTCAATCGCCGCGTTCTTCGGCAACTGATAGACACCGACTGTGGTGCGTGTATGCCGGCCGGCATCACCGAGCACGTGACTGAACACATCGGATGCACCGTTGGCCACCTCGCTCAGGTCAACGAAGTCCGCCGTGGACTTCACGTACACCGTGACCCGCAGCAACGCCTTGATCTTATCCAGCGACCCTACCGCATCGACGATCAGCGCCAGGCAACGCATCGCACTGATGCTCGCGGCGGCTTGTGCATCCTCGAGCGTCAACTCCAGGCCAACCCGACCTGGGTACTGAATCTTGCCATTGGTGCGCGGCACCATGCCGCTGATGTACAGCTCATCATGATGACGGATCAGCGGCGCGTAATTGCCGCCGGCGGTGTTCTCGCCGTAGATGTCGTAGTTAAGCTCTTGTGCCAGGCCAATGAAGCGTTCGTCGCAGGTCATCCTCTCGGTCATTTCGCCCAGCCTTTTGATTGATGCGTGAATGACAGTCGAACACCTGTGAAATGGCATGGCGCTATCACTGTCATGGTTGGATCCAAATCTAGGGGTTTTGGACCCCAGTCGCAACCCTCACCCTCTCTCGGAAGGAGTGGGCTGGTGAGGGGACCTTACGACGAGCAACAAAAAACCCCGCACATCTCTCGATGGCGGGGTTTCTTGTACAACCTGCAAACCTTACGGCGCGTACGTCAGCAACAGCTCGGCCGGCACCTTGAAGTCCAGGGACATCATGACGCTCAACGCGGTGATGGTGAAGATCGAGAACACAAACAGCTTGCGTGCCCAGACCGTGTCATCCACCGCTTTGTAGCCGGTCCAGGCCATGTACAACCAGTACATGCCCATGGCCGAGGCAACGGCGAGGTAGCTCATGCCGGCATAGCCACTGAAGGTCAGCATCAAGGTCGCTACGAGGAACGCCAGGATGTAGAGCAGGATGTGCTTCTTGGCCACTTGAATCCCGCGCTTGACTGGCAACACCGGAATCGATGCGGCCAGGTAATCGTTGAAGCGGAAGATCGCGATGGCGTAGGAATGCGGCATCTGCCACAGGCTGAACATCACCAGCAGCGTCAGTGCGGCCATGTCGAAGCTGTTGGTCACAGCAACATAGCCAATCACCGGCGGCATGGCGCCCGACAGACTGCCCACCAGCGTGCCGTGAACCGACTTGCGCTTGAGGTAAAGGCTGTAGAAGCCGACGTAGATCACGAAGCCGATGACCGCGAACAAAGCGGCCAACGGATTGGCCACCTTGTACAACAATGCAACGCCGAGAACACCAAGGATGGTCGCGTAGACAAGGGCCAGTTTCAGGGAGATCAAACCCTGGACCAGCACCCGGTTCTTGGTGCGCTCCATCTTCAGGTCGATGTCGCGGTCGATGCAGTTGTTGAACACGCAACCGGAGGCGACAACCAGGGACGTGCCGATCATGGCGGCCAGAAACACCGCCAGATCTACATGCCCTTTCGAGGCCAGGAAGAACCCGCCTGCCACAGAAAGCACGTTACCGAAAATGATCCCCGGTTTGGTGATTTGGATAAAGTGCTTGAGCGACATCGGGTCTTACCTCACTTCGCCATCATGTAGGTGTGGATGCTGAACATGATCCACAGCGACAGGCCAACCAGCAGCACGATCACGATCGCGGCGAACACGAAGGCAATCACGTTGTTACGTTGCGCAGCCGAACGATCCAGGTGCAGGAAGTACACGAGGTGAACAACCACTTGAATCACGGCGAAAGCCAGAACGATCATCAGCGTGATCGACTTCGGCAGCGACGGGTACATCACCAGCGCAAACGGAATCGCCGTCAGGATCACCGACAGGATAAAGCCGATTGCGTAGGACTTGACGCTGCCGTGGCTGTCGTCGTGGCTGTCATGGGAGTGTGCGTTAGCCATTACAGGGTCCCCATCAGGTAAACAACGGTGAATACGCAGATCCACACCACGTCCAGGAAGTGCCAGAACAGGCTCAGGCAGCTCAGACGGGTCTTGTTGGTCGCCGTCAGGCCGTGCTTGTTGACCTGGTACATCATGATGCCCATCCAGATCAGACCCGCAGAGACGTGCAGACCGTGAGTACCGACCAGGGTGAAGAACGCGGACAGGAAGCCCGAACGGCTAGGACCGAAGCCCTCGGAGATCAGCAGGTGGAACTCGTTGATCTCCATGGCGATAAAGCCAGCGCCGAGCAGGAAGGTCATGAACAGCCAACCCAGAACCTGCTGCTTTTTACCTTTGTACAACGCCAGCATGGCGAAGCCGTAGGTGATCGAACTGAACAACAGCAGAGCGGTTTCGCCCAGCACGTAGGGCAGTTCGAAGATGTCGTGGCCGGCTGGGCCACCGGCAACGTTGTTTACCAGTACCGCGTACACCGCGAAGATCGACGCAAACAGAATGCAGTCGGTCATCAGGTAGAGCCAGAAACCGTATACGGTCATCTCGCCCGAATCGTGGTGATGGTCATCGTGCCCATGGTCACCATGGGCGTGTCCAGCATTGGTCACTAAATTCGACATGGTTTAAGCCTGTTCCAACGAGGTTTCAACACGGGTGGCGGAAGCCGGGATTTTCCCTGCCGCAACCAGACGCTTGTGCTGCTCGGCTTCGATGCGCTCGATCGTTTCAACCGGAACCATATAGCCCTGGTCGTCACGCGCAGCGTGGATCACGAAGTACACGACAGTGCCGACCAGACTTGCGATAGCCAGCCACCAGATGTGCCAGATCATCGCGAAACCGAACACGGTCAGCAGTGCGCCCATCACCACGCCAGTGGCGGTGTTGTTCGGCATGTGGATCGGCTCGTACTTGGCCGGAGCCTGGTACGCGGTACCGTTTTCCTTGGCTTCGGTGAACGGGTCGATGCAGTCAGCCTTAGGCAGCACAGCGAAGTTGTAGAACGGCGGTGGCGACGAGGTCGACCATTCCAGCGTGTGGCCATTCCACGGGTCACCGTGATCGCAAACGTTCTCTGGCTTGTTACGGTCACGCACACTGACGTACAACTGGATCAGTTGGCAGGCGATACCGACAGCGATCATCACCGCGCCGAACATGGCAACGTACAGGTACGGTACCCACTCAGGGTTGGTGGTGGCGTTCAGACGACGGGTCATGCCCATGAAGCCCAGTGCATAGAGCGGCATGAACGCGACGAAGAAGCCCGAGATCCAGAACCAGAACGCTGCTTTACCCCAGCCTTCGTGCAGCTTGAAGCCGAACGCTTTCGGGAAGTAGAAGCCGAAACCTGCGATGTAACCGAATACCGCACCGCCGATGATCACGTTGTGGAAGTGCGCGATCACGAACAGGCTGTTGTGCAGAACGAAGTCAGCACCCGGGATGGCCAGCAGTACGCCAGTCATGCCGCCGATGGCGAAGGTCACCATGAAGCCCAGCGTCCACAGCACCTGGCTGGTGAAGCGCAGACGGCCCTGGTAGATGGTAAACAGCCAGTTGAATAGCTTTACACCCGTCGGGATGGAAATCAGCATCGTCGCCAGACCGAAGAAGGCGTTGACGCTCGCACCCGAACCCATGGTGAAGAAGTGGTGCAGCCAAACCATGAAGCCCAGTACCGAGATCGCGCCCGAGGCGTAGATCATCGAGTGGTGGCCGAACAGTTTCTTGCCGGTGAACGCCGAGATCACTTCCGAGAAGATGCCGAATGCCGGCAGGATCAGGATGTATACCTCAGGGTGGCCCCACGCCCAGAACAGGTTGACGTACATCATTGGATTGCCACCAAGTTCATTGGTGAAAATGTGGAAATCCATGTAACGGTCAAGTGTCAGCAGCGCCAGGGTAGCGGTCAGGATCGGGAACGAAGCCACGATCAGAACGTTTGCCCAGGTGCAGGTCCAGGTGAAGATCGGCATGTCCATCAGTTTCATGCCAGGGGTACGCATTTTCAGCACGGTGGCCAGGAAGTTGACCCCCGTCAGCGTCGTACCCAACCCGGATAACTGTAGCGCCCAGATGTAGTAGTCCATCCCCACGCCAGGGCTATATTGCAGGCCCGACAACGGTGGATAAGCAACCCAACCGGTCTTGGCGAATTCGCCGACGCCCAGGGACAGGTTGATCAGCACAACGCCCGATACCAGCAGCCAGAAGCTCAGGGAGTTCAGGAACGGGAAGGCAACGTCACGCGCGCCGATCTGCAGCGGCACTGCAAGGTTCATCAGGCCGGTGAAGAATGGCATCGCCATGAAGATGATCATGATCACACCGTGAGCGGTGAAGATCTGGTCATAGTGCTCAGGCGGCAGATAGCCAGGCGAACCCTCGGTGGCCATGGCCAACTGGGTACGCATCATGATCGCGTCGGCAAAGCCGCGCAGCAGCATGACCATGGCCACGACGATGTACATCACGCCGATTTTCTTGTGGTCGACCGACGTCAGCCACTCGGTCCACAAGTAAGTCCACTTCTTGAAGTAAGTGATTGCAGCGAACAGACCCAGACCACCGAGGGCGATCATGGCGATGGTCACCATCACGATCGGCTCGTGGAATGGGACTGCTTCCCAACTTAATTTACCAAACATCGTTTACTCCTCTGCCCCGGCAGCTGAATGCGAACTCGAGTCAATATCCGTGGCCGCCACTTCTTTCTCTTTCTTCTCGTGCTTCAGCGGCTTGCCCGGCTTCATACCTTCGTACTTGTCGACGATGATCTGGAACTGGTTAGGCGTGACCGACGAGTAGAGCTCGACTGGGTTGTTCTGGCTCGGTTTGGCAAGGGCTGCGTATTCAGCTTGATCAAGCTGTTTAGGTGACTTCTTGACTTCGCTTACCCAGGCGTCGAAATCTTCCTGAGTCGTCGAGATGGCTTTGAACTTCATGCCGGTGAAACCCGCGCCGCTGTAGTTGGCGGAGATACCGTCCATTTCAGCGTTGCGGTCAGCGATCAGGTGCAGCTTGGTCTGCATGCCCGCCATCGCGTAGATCTGGCCGCCCAGACCCGGGATGAAGAACGAGTTCATCACAGCGTCGGAGGTGATCTTGAAGTTGATGGGCGTGTGCGCCGGGAACACGATCTTGTTGACCGTGGCAATGCCTTGTTCCGGGTAGATGAACAGCCACTTCCAGTCCAGCGCGACCACTTCGATGGTCACAGGCTTGACGTCGGATTCAATCGGACGATACGGGTCCAATTCGTGGGTCGAAATGTAGGTGATGTAACCCAGGGCAACGATGATCAGCACCGGGATGGTCCAGACCGCCACTTCGATTTTGGTCGAGTGCGACCACTTCGGGGTGTAGACGGCGTTCTTGTTGGACGCGCGGTACTTCCAGGCAAACAGGAAGGTCATGACGATAACCGGCACCACGACCAACAGCATCAGCAAGGTCGCGGTGATGATCAGGTTGCGCTGTTCCAGGCCGATCTGGCCCGTTGGATTGAGCAAGGTCATGTTGCAGCCTCCCAGCAACAACGTGCCGAGCAGCGGCACTAGGCCTAGTAATCTGGGGTACCTGTTTTTACTCATCTCACGACCTCTAAAGCAGCTTGCGCAATGCAGTTGGGTTTTGATCGCCAACACTTCACCCTGCCAAGGGTTGGCATTTTCTTTGGATTGAATAAGGGCCGCCCGCCGCGCGTCAGACGCTCGACAAATCCCGGGACAGCGTTAAGTTCTTATTCGAATTCGTGGTCAAAGGCCTTGTTACAGACCAATTCCATTTGGTGCGGAAAGTTGGAAGGCACCGACACCTGGGTGTCTCACCAGCCTTACGGCTTGCTCGACACCCGACTTTCTGCTCAGTTCCTTAATAAAGGCTGAACAGTGCCGGGAATTCAATGCGGGCGATTGTAGATAGGTAGCGCCCTATACACCATGTCTTATCCCGAAATAATTTTTATCCGTTCAAGCAACAATCCATCGCCATTTTTGCAAAAGTGCCGCATGTTATCGAAATCGATTCTCAACAAAAACACCAAAAATAGTAGGTGTATCCGCGTCAGTTCAGACAGCTCTGAAGGCTTTCTCCGAGGGCCAGAACTGCGCAAAGCCTGATATTCAAAGGCTTTTGGCCATATCCCAACGCTTGTTAGAAATGCCTGATCTGGCACTTGCGTTCAAAACACGAAAAACGGCGAAACAGACCAATCCTTTTTTGTAACAGCACACCAATCCGTGTCTGTGAAACCGCTTGCGACACCGCCTATGTGACAACATGTCGCACACTTGTCGCACGCTCTATTGCCGTTCGTCACGGTGAACTCACAAACACTCTGAAATGCAAAACGCCCCGGTTTGCTGATCCGCAAATCGGGGCGCTTTCTGTATCGGCCAAAGCGTTGAAAAGTTGACTCAGCGCAGGGTTTTTCGGTTACGCGAGGTCAGCAGTGGCACCAGAATCACCACCAGCACGAACGCCACCAGCGCCCATTGCGCCAGCGACAGGCCGAGTATCGGCGGGTACGGCGTCGAGCAGAAACCGTCGACCTGGAAGCCCAGCGGGAAGATCTTCGCCAGCGGCAGATCATCGACAATCGGCTGCAGCACATCGATGCCGCAGCTCACCGCCGGATAGAACTGGGTGTAAACGTGATGCCCAGCGACGCCAGCGCCAGCAATCGCACACATCACCACCAGCACTTCAAACACCGTGATGCTGCGCCGGGTGCGCATGCCAGCGCCAATGAACGCGAACAGCGCAATCAGCAACAACGCATAACGCTGCAAGATGCACAGCGGGCATGGCGCCTCGCCCAGTACGATCTGCATGTACAGCGCCCCACCGATCAGCGCCAGGCAGATGATGCCCAGCAGCACCAGAAAGCGCCGCTCACGTCCCAATCGAATCGTTTCCTCGCTCATCGCGTTTCCCTTTTATGTCCATGGTTCAGCTGGCTGGCGGCTGCGCGTGCAGTTGCGCCATCAGGCTGATGTTGTCTTCGATATGCCAATTGGCCGCGATGCGACCGTTGTCGATCTGATAGATATCGGTTGCCCGGAAGTCTACACGCTGGCCCTGCCCTTTGAGAGCCTTGAACGTGCCGCTGAAGTGCCCGTGAAAGTGCAAATGCACCACCACGCGATCACCGGCGACGATCATTTGCTCAATGTCGCAGCGCAGGTCCGGCACCGCTGTGCGAAAGAACTTCGACGCCAGCAATGGCCCGGTCGGCCCCTGCACCCGACCTTCAGGCGGAGTCTTGTCGACAAACTGCGGCGACAAGGCTGCGATGGCCAATGCCTCCTCACCCGAATTCCAGAAACTGCCATAACGCCGCGCTGCCAGCTCCATGGCCTCAACCTGTGCCTTGGGCAGGCTCTGATCGACGATCAGGGTCTGCGGTGTGATCAAGGCCGATTCGGCACAAGCAAATGGACTGGCCAACAGCGAAGCCGACAGGCTCAGCGCAGCGAGGCTGAAACGAGGGGAGAAGATGATGTGCGACATGGGAGCGATCCTGATCAGGTGAACGAACGAGCGCCTATCATCAGCATCGGGAAATAAACGATAAACCGGTTAAGAAACGATTAACCTTTAAACACTTTTTAAGAATCGAGACCGTGGTGATGCCATCGCGGGCAAGCCCGCTCCCACAGGATTGATGGCGCACACAAAATCTGTGGACGACGCTAAACCTGTGGGAGCGGGCTTGCCCGCGATGCAAACGACTCGGCCCGAAGGATTATTCCAAAGCAGACGCCGGGCCAAAGAACTCATACCGGCTCTGCTTCTCTGGCACACCCAGCGCTTTGAGATGGCGCTTGATCGCCGCCATGAAACCTTTCGGCCCCAAGAAGTAAGCATCGAGATCACGCTGCGCCGGCAGCCATTCGCCGAGCAATTGCTGGTTCAACATCCCGACGTTGTCCGCCGCCGGGCTCACACCGTCATCTTCGGCGTAGCAATAAAAACGCTTGAGTTGCGGATGACGCTCAGCCAAACCATCGATCCAGTCGCGGAACGCATGGACGCTGCCGTTGCGTGCGCAGTGGATAAAGTGCACCGGGCGCTTGGTCTGCAGCGCCGCTTCAAGCATCGCCAGGGTCGGGGTGATCCCGACGCCACCACTGATCAGTACCAGCGGCTTGTCGCTGGCCGTCAGGGTGAACTCACCCGATGGCGGGAACAGCAGAATACTCGCCCCAACCTGCAATTGATCGTGCAGATGATTGGACGCACGGCCACCCGGCTCGCGCTTGACGCTGATGCGGTACTGGCCTTTGTTCGCCAACGCCGACAGCGAGTAGTTGCGGCGGATTTCTTCGCCATCGAGGATCAGCTTCATACCGATGTACTGACCCGGCTCGGCCGCGAGAATCGGGCCTTTGTCCGCAGGTTCAAAGTAGAACGAAATGATTTCCGCGCTCTCCTCGACCTTGGCCGCCACAATGAACTCGCGTGCGCCGCGCCAGCCGCCGACGGCGTGTTCTTTCTGATCATAGATGGCGGTTTCGGCGCCGATCAGGATGTCGGCCAGTTGCCCATAGGCCGCGCCCCACGCACTCATCACCTCAGGCGTAGCGATCTCTTCGCCGAGCACTTCAGAGATGGCGCGCAGCAGGCATGTGCCGACGATCGGGTAATGTTCCGGCAGAATCTGCAGGGCGACGTGTTTGTTGATGATCTTCGCCACCAGATCGCCCAACTGGTCGAGTTGATCGATGTGCCGCGCATACATCAGCACGCCGTTGGCCAGGGCACGGGGTTGATCGCCGCTGGCTTGGTGAGCCTGATTGAACAGCGGCCGCACTTGCGGGTATTCAGAGAGCATCATGCGATAGAAGTGGGTGATCAACGCTTCACCGCCGCTTTCCAGCAGAGGCACGGTGGATTTGACGATGGCACGATCCTGGACGCTAAGCATAAGGGTGACTCCTGCATTTACTTGAAAGTTACCTTAGGCTTATCAGCTTTCGTGCCAACTTTATTTCCCATATAAAACAGTAACTTAAAATTTAAGTAGTCATATCGACTCGAAGCTATTTATAGTCAACACGACTACATCTTGTCTCTTTGACTACAAAACCATGTCCGCCAAATCCCTGCTCACCGCCCTGCTGCCTCTGGTCTCCGACCTCTCCCGCGAACTGCCCGAGGGCGAGCGTTACCGACGCCTGCTCGAAGCCATGCGCGCCCTGCTGCCCTGCGACGCTGCCGCGCTACTGCGCTTGGACGGCGAAGCGCTGGTGCCGCTGGCGGTAGACGGTTTGAGCACCGACACCCTCGGCCGACGCTTCAAAGTCAGCGAGCATCCGCGCTTCGGAGTGTTACTGGCAGGCAAAGGGCCGACCCGCTTCGCTGCCGACAGTGACTTGCCCGATCCTTACGACGGCTTGGTCGACGGCCTCGACGATCACCTCGAAGTCCACGACTGCCTCGGCTGCCCGTTGTTCGTCGATGAAAAGCTCTGGGGGCTGATCACCCTCGACGCCCTGGATCCCGAGCGTTTCGAACCGATCGAACTGGATGCGCTGCAAGCCTTCGCCAGCCTCGCCTCGGCCACGGTCAACGCCGCCGAGCGCATCGAACGTCTGGCGACTCGCGCCGAAGACGAACACCAGCGCGCGGAGGTCTACCGCCAGGCCAGCGGTCAGCAGCACCGCGAAATGATCGGCCAGAGCAAAGCCCTTAAACACCTGGTGGAAGAAATCAATCTGGTGGGTGGCAGTGATCTGACCGTGTTGATCACCGGCGAAACCGGGGTCGGCAAAGAACTGGTCGCCCAAGCCATTCACGCCGCCTCCCCACGCGCGGATAAACCGATCATCAGCCTCAACTGCGCCGCCCTGCCCGATACGCTGGTGGAAAGCGAGTTGTTCGGCCACGTACGCGGCGCGTTTACCGGCGCCACCAGTGACCGGCGCGGAAAATTCGAACTGGCCAATGGCGGCACGCTGTTTCTCGATGAAGTCGGCGAGTTGTCGCTAACGGTGCAGGCCAAATTGCTGCGGGTTTTGCAGAGCGGCCAGTTGCAGCGTCTGGGCTCGGACAAGGAGCATCAGGTCGATGTGCGCTTGATCGCCGCCACCAACCGCGACCTGGCCGAAGAAGTGCGCAGCGGCCGTTATCGTGCCGACTTCTACCACCGTCTGAGCGTGTACCCGCTGCGGGTGCCGGCGTTGCGTGATCGCGGGCGTGACGTGCTGCTGCTCAGCGGATTCTTCCTCGAACAGAACCGTTCACGCATGGGCCTCAACAGCCTGCGGCTCAACAGCGACGCCCAGGAAGCGCTGCTGGCCTACACTTGGCCAGGTAACGTGCGAGAGCTCGAACACTTGATCGGTCGCAGTGCCCTCAAAGCGCTGGGCAACAGCAAAGTACGGCCGAAAATACTCAGCCTGAGTGCGGCGGACCTGGATTTACCGCATGAGGTTGTGGATAACTCGCCTGAGCCGGCGGCCGCTGTTGTGGCGCCTGTTTCGCTCATCAGTGGGGACTTGCGCGCCGCGACCGAGGCGTATCAGCGCCAGTTGATCAGTGCGGCGCTGGCGCGCAATCAGGATAACTGGGCAAGTGCGGCGCGCGAGTTAGGGTTGGATCGGGCAAATCTGGGGCGGATGGCCAAGCGCCTCGGCATGAAAAACTGAAAAGCTGGGAAGCCCCCTCACCCGACAACTGACCTAAAGCCCATCCTTTAAACGCCGATAACCCGGCATCAATAGTTTTTGGCGATACCACCCTCGCCCATCACCTTTTTCCACAGAAGGTTTTTATGTCCTCCAACAAAGCCCGCGCAGATTCACTTTCGCTTCTGCTGTTTACCTTGCGCAGCGGCAAGCTGATGGCGATCAACCTGCTGAAAGTCAGTGAAATCATCCCCTGCCCACCGCTGACCAAGCTGCCGGAGTCGCACCCGCACGTCAAAGGCATCGCCACCCTGCGCGGCGCCTCGCTGTCGGTGATCGACCTGAGCCGCGCCATCGGCGAGCGACCGCTGGAAGACCCGAACGGCGGCTGCCTGATCGTCACTGACGTCAGTCGCTCGAAACAAGGCCTGCATGTACAGGCCGTGAGCAAAATCATCCATTGCCTGACCACCGACATCAAACCGCCGCCGTTCGGCTCCGGCGGTGTGCGCGCCTACATTACCGGCGTGACCTCGGTTGAAGGCACGCTGGTGCAAGTGCTGGACATCGAAAAAGTTATCCACAGCATCGCCCCGGCGCAGATTGAAATGGCCCCCACCGACCTGACCATGGAAGACGCCGAAGTCCTCGGCAACGCCCGGATTCTGGTGGTCGACGACAGCCAGGTAGCGCTGCAGCAATCGGTGCACACCCTGCGTAACCTCGGCCTGCAATGCCACACCGCGCGCAGCGCCAAGGAAGCCATCGATTGCCTGCTCGACCTGCAGGGCACGGCGCGGCAGATCAACCTGATCGTCTCGGACATCGAAATGTCCGAGATGGACGGCTACGCCTTCACCCGGACCCTGCGCGAGACCCCGGACTTCGCTCACCTCTACGTGCTGCTGCACACCTCGCTCGACAGCGCGATGAACAGCGAAAAAGCCCGCCTCGCCGGAGCCAACGCGGTGCTGACCAAGTTCTCCTCGCCGGAGCTGACCCAACGCCTGATCGAAGCGGCCAAACACGTCGCCGCCAGCGGACACTGAGCCTTGGGTCAGACGCACTGCTTGCTGATGCGCCACGATCTGCGTGCCGACGTGCCGCCGATTGTCTGGCCGCAAGGCATGGAAATCCGCCTATACCACGCCGAACTGGCCCCGGCCGTGCATCACCTGATGCAACTGGGCTATCGCGAGGGTGGCGGCCGGGTGCCAGCGCTGGAGCAATGGCAGCAACGGTTTGAAACCGATCCTGAATACGATCCGACCCTGTGTTTCATTGCCCACGATGCCGAGGGCGTCGTCGGTGTAGCGCAATGCTGGACCAGTGCCTACATCAAGAATCTGGTGGTACATCCGCGTGCTCGAGGCCGAGGCCTCGGTCGGGCGTTGCTGCTCAATGCATTCAAGGTGTTTCAGCAACGGCGCGAGGGGTTCGTCGATTTGAAGGTGCTGGAAGATAACGTTCGGGCGCAGCGGTTGTATGAAAGTGCCGGAATGTATGTGGTTCGCCGGGAAATCGTCCCGCACTGATCCACCGCTTACCCGCGACGACGTCGGCACAGACAGCCTCTGATCCTCAGGCATACTCTAACCTTGGCCATAACAAGGATGCCCCACCATGAAAACCCTCACCTTAAGCCTGCTCTGTCTCACCGCGCTCACCTCCCAGGTCCACGCCTCCAGCCCCGAAGCCTGGGCGGCCTACGACAAAAGCGTACTCGCCAGTTGCACCAAGGCCAGTGGCCTGAAAAACGTCAAACCGGTTGGCAACCCCGCGCAATTCGATCGCCGCGTTGGTTACACCGCCGTTCTGCTGCAAGGCCAATACCCGCAAAAACACATGAAGGGCCAACAAGGCACCGAGCTGTGCCTGTTCAACAAAAAGTCAAAAAGCGCCTTCGTCACCGAATGGGACTCGATCCGCCCTACCGCCAAAGGCCAGTGAATGGCGCACAACTTGCTTCGGTCGGAGCCTGCACGGCGACTTTACGTCGCCGTTTCACACCCTGATTGAAGATTGATCGTTCAATGAATACGACGTTTTCCTGCGTAGGTTGCGGCAAATGCTGCACTGACCACCATGTCCCCCTGACCCTCGCCGAGGCCCGCATGTGGGCAGCGGATGGCGGCCAGGTGATCGTGCTGGTCGAAGCATTCCTCGGCAACGGCCTGGGCTTACCGGCGCAGCAGCGCGAGCACGCCGAACGGCGTTCGGTGGTGGTGCGCAGCGGTAGAGCCGATGCCCACGTAGCCATCATCTTTGCCGCGTACAACGTCGGCCCCTGCCGGAATCTTGACGAAGACAAGCGGTGTCGGATTTATGAACGTCGACCCTTGGTGTGCCGGATTTATCCAGCGGAAATCAACCCGCATATTGCTGGCGGTGACAGCCGTATGCTGCCGCAAACGTTCCGTGGCGTCAGCCTGACCAACCACCGCTTCGACGGCTGGTTGATCGAAGGCGGTCAGGCCAGTTTCACCAAGCCTTACAACCAGAGCGGCCACACACGCATCGGCACCTCCTATGGCGTCCTGGCCGATGGCGATGACAGCCGTCACCTGAACTGGGCGGGCGTGGCCTGGAGCGGTGTCGAGGGCCTGACCAGCAGCCTTTACGCCTCCGAACTCAAAGACATCTGGAACCAGTACTACTACGACCTCGACTACACCTGGCAATTGAACGATGTGATCAGCCTCAATCCGGGCCTGCACTTCTATCACACCCAAGACACGGGCGATGCGCTGCTGGGCAACATCGACAACAACACCTACAGCTTGCACTTCACGGTCGGTGTCGGCAGCCACAGCGTCACCGCCGCGTATCAGCGGGTCAACGGCAACACGCCGTTCGATTACATCAGCCAGGGCGACAGCGTTTACCTGGACAACTCGCAGCAATACTCGGACTTCAACGGCCCGAATGAGCGCTCGTGGAAGCTCAAGTACGCCTATGACTTCGAAGGTGTCGGCGTGCCGGGCCTGACTTCAGCGGTGTCCTACTCGCGCGGAACGCTTGATCTGAGCAAAGTTGACCCGGACAGTCAGGGTTACTCCAATTGGTACAGCGCCGAAGGGCGAAACGCCAAGCACTGGGAACGTGACATCGATCTCAAGTACGTGGTGCAAAGCGGTCAGGCCAAAGATCTGGCCGTGCGTCTGCAATGGGCAACCAACCGTGGCAGCAACGGTTACGGCGCGATAGATACAGACACAGATGAATACCGCGTAATCCTCGACTACCCGATCAACGTCTTCTAGGATCGGCGCTACGCTGAAAAGACCTCTCAATCGAAAGCCCATCATGATCGCGAGCCTTACCCCACCTGTTGCGGGCAAGACCGGACGCCCCGAGCTACTGCTGATCTGCGGCAGTTCGCTGACCGTGCTCGCGATTTTGTGCATCGTCACTTTTCTACTGATCCGTGAGCACGCCAACGCTCAGGAAACGGCCACCCGCAGTGCCACGACCATTGCCCAGTTGATCGACGCCGACGTGCTGCGTACCGTCGAGCTGTACGACCTGACGCTGCAAGGTCTGATTGCCGCTGCACAGCGCGACGACTTGCAAGCGGTCTCGCCGCAAATCCGCCATCTGGCGCTGTTCGACCGCTCAACCACGGCGCGCTTCAAGGGCGACATTCTGTTGCTCGACAAACACGGCGATGTGATCGCCGACTCTTCAAGAGTCGAACCTAAACCCGGCAATTTCGCCGACCGTGATTACTTCCTGGCCCATGCGTTCGACCGCGACGTCGGCATGTTTGTCAGCCGCCCGTTCAAGACCCGTTGTGATTGCGATGAGGCCAACCAATGGCGGATCAGCTTCAGTCGGCGGGTGTCTTCGGACACCGGTGAGTTCGTCGGCGTGGCCGTGGCGTCGATGAAGCTCGATTACTTCGACCAGTTGTTCAACAGCCTGAATATCGGCAACGACAGCACACTCAACATCATCAATAACGATGGCGTGTTGCTGGCGCAGAAACCTCACCTGCAAAGCGACTCCATCGGCAAAAGCTTCGGCAACCGGCCCAACGTGCTGCGGATACTGCTCGACAGGGACGGCAATGGGAGTTTCAGCAGCACATCGAGCATGGATCAACAGCAGCGGCTCTACACTTACTCGCGGGTCGGCAATTTGCCCCTGGTGGTGATCGTTGCGCTGTCCGGCGATGAAGTCTTCGCCACTTGGCGGCGTACGGCGATGCTGATCAGCGGCGCCACGGGAGTGTTGTGTCTGGGGGTGCTATGGCTGACCTGGCTACTCGCCCGCGAACTGCGCTTGCGTCAACGGGCCGAACGGGATTTGGCGCAACTGGCTGCTACGGATGCACTGACCGGTTTGGCCAATCGGCGGATGCTCGATCAAACGCTGCGCCACGAGTGGTTCCGCGCCCAGCGTGCGGCTAAGCCACTGTCGGTGATGATGATCGATGCCGATCACTTCAAGGCCTTTAACGACCGGCATGGGCACCAGGCGGGTGACCAGGCATTGCGCGAGCTGGCCAAAGTCATCGCGGCGAACGTGCGGCGGCCGGCAGACTTGGTGGCGCGTTATGGCGGCGAGGAGTTTTCGGTGATTCTTGCCGAGACCGACAGTCATGGAGCGCAGCAGATTGCCGAACATATTCGTGAGGCGGTGGAACAATTGCCGCTGGTCGACGGGGCACAGGTGCCGATGACGGTGAGTATCGGTATCAGCACCTGGACGGCGGCGAGCGAGATGACGCTGGAGCAGTTGCTGTTTGCGGCGGACAAGGCGTTGTATCAGGCCAAGGAAGGTGGGCGCAACCGAGTGCTGGCGGGCTGAGTTCTGTTTCAAACAATAAAAAAAGGCCACCCAAAGGTGGCCTTCAAAAAACTAGAGAGGTTTTTTACTTACACCGCCGCAACAGGGCGCATGTAAGAGATTGGTGCGGTGCTGGCGTCTTCGAACGTCACCACTTCCCAAGCATCTGTCTGCTCAATCAACTTGCGCAGCAACTGGTTGTTCAGTGCATGACCGGACTTGAAGCCTTTGAACTCACCAATCAGGCTATTGCCCAGCAGGTACAGATCGCCAATGGCATCGAGGATCTTGTGCTTCACGAATTCGTCTTCATAGCGAAGGCCGTCTTCGTTCAGTACGCCATCGGCATCGACCACGATTGCGTTTTCAACGCTGCCGCCAAGTGCGAGGTTGTGCTTGCGCAGATACTCGATGTCACTCATGAAACCGAAAGTACGGGCGCGGCTGACTTCTTTTACGAACGAAGTGCTGGAAAAATCCACGCTTGCACTTTGGGTGCGGTCCCGGAATACCGGGTGATCGAAATCGATCTCGAAGCTCACCTTGAACCCTTCGAAAGGCACGAAAGTGGCGCGCTTGTCGCCGTCTTCCACTGTCACTTCACGCAGGATGCGGATGAATTTCTTGGCGGCGTCCTGTTCTTCCAGGCCAGCCGATTGAATCAGGAATACGAAGGGTCCAGCGCTGCCATCCATGATCGGGACTTCGGACGCGGAGAGCTCGACGTAGGCGTTATCGATGCCCAGGCCAGCCATGGCCGAGAGCAAGTGCTCTACCGTGTCCACTTTGACGTCGCCGTTAATCAGCGTCGTCGACATAGTGGTTTCACCGACGTTTTCCGCGCGGGCAGGAATCTGCACCACAGGGTCGAGGTCAGCGCGACAAAACACAATGCCAGTGTCGACAGGCGCAGGCTTGAGGGTCAGATAGACCTTCTCACCGGAGTGCAGGCCTACACCTGTGGCACGGATAATATTTTTCAGTGTGCGTTGTTTAATCATGGCTTGGGCCGCTTCAGCGCAAATTGCGAACTGGTATCAACAAAGGCTGGCGATGATAGCAGACCGAACCTTTGCTGAACACCAATCACCTTCATAGGCCTGATACATTCCATCAATCGGCCTGACGACGCAGGAATGCCGGGATGTCCAGATAATCCAGGTCATCTTGCGGATTCATCTTCGCGGCAGCCGCAGCACCGGCCTGAGCCTGGTTGCGCATGACGGTCGGACGGTCCAGGTCACGGTAGTTCACCGCTGGCGCTTCCTGACGGGCCGGAGCCGGTTGTTGCACCTGAGAAGCAGCCATCGAGGTGTGAACGGTGTTGTCGATAACCTTCACAGGCTTCTCGATTTTCGCGCCCAGACCCGTGGCAACCACAGTCACGTGCAGCTCGTCGCGCATGTCCGGATCGATAACGGTACCGACCTTGACCATGGCGTGCTCGGAAGCGAAGGCTTCAATGATGCTACCCACGTCGGAGTACTCACCCAGAGACAGGTCAGGACCGGCGGTGATGTTCACCAGAATGCCGCGTGCGCCTTGCAGGTTCACGTCTTCCAGCAGCGGGTTGCGAATGGCAGCTTCGGTGGCTTCACGTGCACGGTTCGGACCGCTGGCGCAGCCAGTGCCCATCATCGCCATGCCCATTTCGCTCATCACGGTACGCACGTCGGCAAAGTCGACGTTGATCATGCCCGGACGCTTGATGATGTCGGAGATACCGCGAACGGCACCGGCCAGTACATCGTCAGCCTTGGCGAAAGCCGACAAGAGGCTGGCGTCTTTACCGAGGATGGTCAGCAGCTTCTCGTTAGGAATGGTGATCAACGAGTCGACGCTTTCGGACAGCATGCGGATGCCTTCGTCGGCGATCTGCATACGCTTGCGGCCTTCGAACGGGAACGGACGGGTCACGACCGCAACGGTCAGGATGCCCATTTCCTTGGCCACTTCGGCGATGATCGGCGCAGCACCGGTACCGGTACCACCGCCCATGCCCGTGGTGATGAACACCATGTTGGTGCCGGCCAGCACTTCAGCAATGCGCTCGCGGTCTTCCAGAGCAGCCTGACGGCCGACTTCCGGATTCGCGCCGGCGCCCAGGCCTTTAGTGACGCCAGTGCCCAGTTGCAGGATGGTACGCGCGCCGATGTTTTTCAGCGCTTGAGCATCAGTGTTGGCGCAGATGAATTCGACGCCTTCGATGTTGCTCTTGACCATGTGATTGACAGCGTTGCCGCCGCCACCGCCAACACCGATAACTTTAATTACCGGGCTTGCGGGGATGTTGTCTACGAGTTCGAACATTTTCCCTCTCCTTACGTTCTCTAGTTTTTTCGCCTACTGCATTTTGTTGCGGTGCATCTACTGCTACTGCTTGCCGCCCGAAGCTTGACGCTTCGAACTGCAATTAAAAGTTGCCTTGAACCCACTTCTTCAATCGATCGAGCAACGGTGCCTGTGGCTCCTCGCTGCTGTAGCTGTCGCGGCTGCCGATGCCGGAGAACGAAACCCCGTCGGACTGTTTTTGCAGGCCGTACATCAACAAGCCAACGCCAGTGGAATAAATCGGGTTACGCACCACGTCATCCAGGCCTTTGACACCATGCGGCACGCCCAGACGGACCGGCATGTGGAAGATTTCTTCGGCCAGTTCGGTGGCGCCTTCCATCTTCGAAGTACCGCCGGTCAGCACGATGCCGGCCGGGATCAGGTCTTCGTAGCCGCTGCGACGCAGTTCGGCCTGGATCAGGGTGAACAGTTCGTCGTAACGCGGCTCGACCACTTCGGCCAGGGCCTGACGCGACAGTTCGCGCGGTGGACGGTCGCCGACGCTCGGCACTTTGATGGTTTCGCCAGCGCCGGCCAGTTTGGCCAGGGCGCAGGCGTAACGGATCTTGATCTCTTCGGCGTACTGAGTCGGGGTGCGCAACGCCATGGCGATGTCGTTGGTCACCTGATCACCGGCAATCGGGATCACCGCGGTATGGCGAATCGCACCTTCGGTGAAAATCGCGATGTCGGTGGTGCCGCCGCCGATGTCGACCAGGCACACGCCCAGTTCTTTTTCGTCGTCGGTCAGGACCGAGTAGGCCGAAGCCAGTTGTTCGAGAATGATGTCGTCGATTTCCAGGCCACAACGGCGCACGCATTTTTCAATGTTCTGTGCGGCGTTGACGGCGCAGGTGACGACGTGAACCTTGGCTTCCAGGCGCACGCCGGACATGCCCAAAGGTTCGCGGACGCCTTCCTGGTTATCGATCACGTAATCCTGCGGCAGGGTGTGCAGCACGCGCTGGTCAGCCGGGATCGCCACGGCCTGCGCAGCATCCAGGACACGCTCAAGGTCAGCGGAGCTCACTTCACGGTCACGAATCGCGACGATGCCATGGGAGTTCAGGCTGCGGATGTGATTGCCGGCCACGCCTACGAACGCCGAGTGAATGCGGCAGCCCGCCATGAGTTGGGCTTCTTCGATCGCACGCTGGATCGATTGCACGGTGGACTCGATATTCACCACCACGCCTTTTTTCAGGCCGCGGGACGGATGTGTGCCGATACCGACGATTTCCAGCGTGCCGTCGTCCGAGACCTCGCCTACCAGCGCCACCACCTTGGAGGTGCCGATATCCAGACCGACGATCATTTTGCCGCTTTGCACGTTTGCCATGGGTCCTGCCTCTTCTTAATTCTTCGCGACAGCGGGTTGGGCTGTCGTCGGCGCTACGGGTTCCCGCCAGCCAACAGCAAGGCCGTTGGCGTAGCGCAGATCGATGCGCGCAATGTTCGTAATCTGGTCTTTAAGCGTCTTGTCATAGATGGCAATGAAACGGCGCATCTTTTCCACCAGGTTGCCGCGTCCCAGCAGCAACTCGATGCCGGGGCCGGAACTGCCGGCGCCGGTGGTCAGGAACCAGCTACCGCGCTCACGCAGTTCCAGGCGGGCAATCGAGAAGCCCATCGGTCGCAGCATCTGGCTCAGCACCTGGTATTGCTGCATCACTTGCTGTTGAGCCCGTTGAGGACCGAACAACTGTGGCAAGTGTTCGTAGTTCGCCAGTTCCCTGGGCGTAAACGCCTGGCCCTGGTTGTTCAGCAACGACTCGTCGCCCCAGCGGGCCACCGGCAGTTGTTCTTCGAGGCGGATCACCACTTGATCCGGCCACACACGGCGCACTTCGGCGTGGGCGATCCAGGGCATTTGCTCCAGTTCTTTGCGCATGCCCTCCAGGTCGATGGTGAAGAAGCTTGCCGCCACATAAGGAGCGATTCGCTGCTGCACCGCCTGCTGACTGATGTAACTCAGGTCGCCCTGGACTGCGATCTTGCTGATTGGCCGATCGGCGTACGGCAGCAGACGCTGTGCACCTTCGTAAGTACCGAAACCGAGCACGACCAACAGCACCGGCCAGAACAGGCTTTTCAAAAAGCCGAAATTGGCTTTCGGCAGGCGCGCGGACATCGGCTCTTTGGCCACCATTCGGCTGGCACCCCGAGGCACCGGCTTGCGGCCGGGTGCGGGGGGCTGATGTCTGAGCTGAGCGCCTTGCATCGTCTTAACCTCGAGCGTCTTCAACACTGGCGGCCAGAATGGCCAGAACCAGTTGCTGGAAATCCAGACCGGCAGCACGGGCTGCCATCGGCACCAGACTGTGATCGGTCATGCCCGGTGCAGTGTTCACTTCCAGAAACCAGAATTGCCCGTCGGCGTCCTGCATCACGTCCGCCCTGCCCCAACCGGCAATACCCAATGCCTCACTGGCCTTGGCCGTGAGTTCCATGAGTTCCTGTTCCTTGGCGGCATCCAGCCCGCACGGAATGCGGTACTGGGTATCGTTGGCGATGTACTTGGCGTCGTAGTCGTAGAACGTGTGCGGTGTACCCAGGGCGATAGGAGGCAACACCTGGTCACGCAGGGTGGCGATGGTGAACTCCGGACCTTGAATCCATTGCTCAACCAACACTTGCGAATCGTAGGTACTGGCCGCTTTCCATGCGTCGATCAACTCGGACGCAGAACTCACTTTGGCCATCCCGATACTTGAACCTTCATGGGCCGGTTTGACGATCAAAGGGAAGCCCAGTTCCGTCGCTGCAGAAATACAATCGGCTTCGCTGCACAGTACAGCGTGACGCGGCGTCGGAATCCCGAGGCTGTGCCAGACCTGCTTGGTGCGCAGTTTGTCCATCGCCAGTGCCGAGGCCAGAATGCCGCTGCCGGTGTACGGAATGCCGGCGCATTCGAGCAGGCCCTGCATGGAGCCGTCTTCGCCGCCACGGCCGTGAAGAATGATGAAGGCACGGTCGATTTTTTCGCTGAGCAGACGCTGCAGAAAGTCTTCGCCGACGTCGATCCCGAACGCGTCCACACCCGCGCTTTGCAGCGCCTCGAGCACGGCATTACCGGATTTCAACGACACCTCACGCTCGGCACTCAAGCCACCGAAGAGCACGGCGACGCGGCCGAAGTCTTTCGGCGCAATAGTAGAGAACAGCTTGGCGTAGGCAGCAGTCATTTCAACTTCCCCTCGACCGACGCCGCCACGGCGCCAGCGAACAACTCACTTTTCAACAGTTTGGGTGCAAGACCGCCGATATCACCGGCGCCCTGGCACAGCAGAATGTCGCCGGCACGCAGCAGCGGCTTGACCAGCGGCGCCAGGTCGACGCCACGCTCGATGTAGATCGGGTCGAGCTGACCACGCTGGCGAATGCTGTTGCACAGCTTGCGGCTGTCGGCGCCCGGGATCGGCTCTTCACCGGCCGGATAGACTTCCATCAGCAGCAGCACGTTGGCGTCGGCCAGTACATTGACGAAATCGTCGTACAGGTCACGGGTGCGGCTGTAACGGTGGGGTTGGTAGACCATCACCAGACGGCGCTCCGGCCAGCCACCACGCACGGCTTTAATGACAGCGGCGACTTCGGTCGGGTGGTGACCGTAGTCGTCGACCAGCATCACGTGGCCGCCGTCCACCGGCAGTTCGCCGTAGACCTGGAAGCGTCGACCGACACCCTGGAAGCCCGACAGGCCCTGGACGATGGCTTCATCGCTGACGCCTTCGTCGGTGGCGATGCAGATGGTCGCCAGGGAGTTCAGCACGTTGTGATTGCCCGGCATGTTGACCGACACTTCCAGCGGCTCACGGTCTGGGCGCAGCACAGTGAAGAAGGTTTGCATGCCTTGCTGGCGCACATTGATCGCGCGCACGTCGGCGTCTTCGCTGAAGCCATAGGTCACGGTCGGCCGTTTGACCTGCGGCAGGATTTCACGCACCACCGGATCGTCCAGGCACATCACCGCCAAACCGTAGAACGGCAGGTTGTGCAGGAACTCGACGAAGGTCTTCTTCAGTTTGTTGAAGTCACCGTCGTAGGTCGCCATGTGATCGGCGTCGATGTTGGTGACCACAGCCACCAGCGGTTGCAGGTGCAGGAAGCTCGCATCGCTCTCGTCGGCTTCGGCGATCAGGTAACGGCTGGTGCCGAGCTGGGCATTGGTGCCCGCGGCATTCAGACGGCCACCGATGACGAAAGTCGGGTCCAGGCCACCGGCCGCGAACACGGAGGCAATCAGGCTGGTGGTGGTGGTTTTGCCGTGCGTACCAGCGACGGCAATGCCGTGGCGATAGCGCATCAGCTCAGCGAGCATTTCGGCACGCGGCACCACCGGGATGCGGCGTTCCAGGGCCGTCGCCACTTCCGGGTTGGAGGTGTTGACGGCACTCGACACCACCAGCACGTCGGCGGCAGCGGCATTCTCGGCACGGTGGCCGATAAAAATGTGGGCGCCGAACGATTCCAGACGCTCGGTGACCGGCGAAGCTTTCAGGTCGGAACCGGACACTTCATAGCCCAGGTTCAACAACACTTCGGCAATGCCACACATGCCCACGCCGCCGATACCGACGAAGTGGATGCGACGGATGCGGCGCATTTCCGGTTGTGGCATGGCTTTCTGATTCTCAACCATGGGACACCTCCAGACAGGAATCGACCACACTACGGGTGGCATCGGGTTTCGCCAGACGGCGGGCCGCTTGGGCCATTTCTTCAAGTCGTTGCGGTTGCATCAAGACCTCTGTCAGGCGCGCGGCAAGGTCCGCGGCACCAGTCGTTCTTTGCGGCATCAGGAAGGCTGCGCCTTCACGGGCCAAATATTCGGCGTTGCGGGTCTGGTGATCGTCGATCGCGTGGGGCAAAGGCACCAGCATCGAGGGCAGACCGGCGGCAGCCAGCTCACTGATGGTCAACGCACCTGCGCGGCACACCACCAGGTCGGCCCAGCCATAGGCTTGGGCCATGTCTTTGATGAACGGCTGCACCTGCGCATCCACGCCGGCAGCGCGGTAGCGCTCTGCAGTCACTTCATCGTGGTTTTTGCCGGCCTGATGGAACACTTCCGGACGCAAATCGGCAGCGACTTGCGCCAGCGCTTCAGGCAGCAATTTATTCAACGGCTCTGCGCCAAGGCTTCCGCCCAGGATCAGCAAACGCGCTTTGCGACCGGCCAGAGCAGGTCGCGGTGTTTCGAGGAACAGCTCGCTGCGCACCGGGTTTCCGGTGGTACGGCGGGTGTCCGACAGAGTAAAGGTGTCGGGGAAGGCTTCACACACCCGGGCGGCGAACGGCACCAGCAACCGATTGGCGGTGCCGGCCACGGCGTTTTGTTCGTGAACGATCACCGGCACGCCGGCCAGCTTCGCGGCAAGACCACCGGGGCCAGTCACATAACCACCGAAGCCGACCACGCACACCGGACGCAGCTTGCGAATGATTGCCCGCGCCTGCCAAACCGACTTGAGCAGCATGAACGGCGCCTTGAGCAGCGACAGCTTGCCCTTGCCGCGCAGGCCATTGGCGTTGATCCGATGCAGTTCCAGTCCGGCCGCCGGGACCAGTTCGTTCTCGATCCCGCGTGGCGTGCCGAGCCAGTGCACGGTGTAGCCGCGCGCCTGAAACTCGCGGGCACAGGCCAGCGCCGGGAACACGTGGCCGCCGGTTCCGCCGGCCATGATCAATACGTTAGCGCCCATGATTCGGCTCCTCGGCGAAGTCGCTCTCATGGAACTCCATCTCTTCACTGCCCAGGTGGGTTCGACTCTCCCACTCGATCCTCAACAACAAACCCAGGCAGGCACAGCAGATCACCAACGAACTGCCGCCATAACTGAGGAACGGCAAGGTCAGGCCCTTGGTTGGCAGCAGGCCGACGTTCACACCGATGTTGATCAGGAACTGACCAATCCACAGGAACGACAGACCGTAAGCAACGTAAGCGGCAAAGTACTGTTTGGCCTTCTCGGCCCACAGACCGATGTACATGCCACGGATACAGACGAATACGAACAGCGCCACGGTGCACAGCGAACCCACCGCGCCCAACTCCTCAGCCAGTACGGAGAACACGAAGTCGGTGTGCGCTTCCGGCAGGTAGAACTGCTTCTGCACGCTGTTGCCCAGGCCAACGCCCAGCCATTCGCCACGACCGAACGCGATCAAGGCTTGCGACAATTGATAACCGGCACCGAACTGGTCGGCCCACGGGTCGGCGAAGTTGGTCAGACGTGCCATCCGGTACGGCTGCATCTGAATCAGCAAAACCACGGCCCCAACCGCCAGCACCACCATCAGCGAGAAGCGGAACAAACCAACCCCGCCGAGGAATAGCATGGCCGCCGCCGCGCCCATCATGACCACGGTGGCCCCGAAGTCCGGTTCCATCAGCAACAGGCCGGCCATCGGCAACAGGACGATGAACGGCTTGAAAAAGCCCATCCAGCTTTCGCGCACTTCTTTCTGGCGCCGCACCAGGTAACCGGCGAGGTAGATCACCACGAACACTTTGGCGATCTCGGACGGCTGGACGTTGAAGAAGCTGAAACCGATCCAGCGCATCGAACCGTTCACTTCTCGGCCGATGCCCGGAATGATTACCATCACCAGCAGACCAAACGCACCGAGCAGCATCAGCCAGCCCAAGCGTTGCCAGGTGGCGATTGGAATCATCATGGTGATGATGCAGGCGCCAAGGCCCAGCGCCACATAGATCAGGTGGCGAATCATGTAGTACAGCGCACTGCCCGACTGCGCGGCGGCCACTTCGGTGGACGCCGACGCGATCATGACCAGGCCGAGACCGAGCAGCGCCAGGCACCCGGCGAGCATCGGGAAGTCGAGGTCGATTCCGCGCCCGGTGATGATCGGCGATGGATACGGTTTGATGATGTTGAGCAGGCTCATGCCAGTTCCTCCACGGCGCGGACGAACTGGTGACCACGGTCTTCGTAATGCTTGAACATGTCGAAACTGGCGCAGGCTGGCGACAGCAGCACCACATCGCCCGGTTGGGCAGCGGCGCGGCATTGCTCGACGGCCTCAACCAAGGAAGTAACGCGGATCAGTGGAACGGCGTCGCCGAGGGCGGCGCCGATCTTGTCGCTGTCGCGGCCCATCAGAATCACGGCACGGCAGTGGGCGGCGACCGGATCACGCAGATCGTTGAATTCGGCCCCCTTGCCATCGCCACCGGCGATCAGCACGATCTTGCCGTCGATGTCCGCACCCAAGCCTTCAATGGCAGCCAGCGCGGCGCCAACGTTGGTGGCTTTGGAGTCGTTGTAATAAGCAACGCCGTCCAGATCGCGCACCCACTGGCAGCGGTGTTCGAGACCGGCGAAATTACGCAGCGCCGCGAGCATGGCCTCGAACGGCAGACCGACCGCATGACCGAGCGCCAAGGCCGCGAGGGCGTTGGACTGGTTGTGTGCGCCGCGAACTTTCAGCTCGCGCACCGGCATCAGGTTCTGGAATTCAAAGGCCAGGTATTTCTCGCCGTCTTCTTCCCGGATACCGAACGCCTTGAAATCCGGTTTGCTCAGACCGAAGGTCCAGCACGGCTGGCCCTCGCCGATCAATGGCCGCGTCAGTGCATCCTGACGGTTGACCACAAACTGCCTGGCACCACGGAAGATCCGGTGCTTGGCCAGGTGATAGGCCGGCAGACCGCTGTAGCGGTCCATGTGGTCTTCACTGATGTTGAGTACGGTCGCCACTTCGGCGTTGAGCTGGTCGGTGGTTTCCAGTTGGAAACTCGACAGTTCCATCACGTACAGCTCGACGTCGTCACTGAGCAGGTCCAGCGCGGGGGTGCCGAGGTTGCCGCCTACTGCGACACGTTTGCCGGCCGCCATCGCCATCTCGCCAACCAGGGTGGTGACGGTGCTTTTCGCGTTGGAACCGCTGATGGCCACGATTGGCGCCTGCGCGTTACGCGCGAACAACTCGATGTCGCCGGACAGTTTCACGCCACGGGCGGCGGCGGCTTGCAGGGCCGGGGTCGCCAGCGCCAGGCCGGGGCTCACGTAGAGCTCGTCGGCACGGCACAGGAATTCGACGTCCAGCTCGCCACAACGCACTTCCACCTGCGGATAGTCACGCTTGAGCGTGGCCAGTTCCGGTGGATTTTCCCGCGTGTCAGCCACGGCAAACGACGTGCCCCGGCTCGCCAGGAAGCGAACCAGGGACATGCCGCTCTTGCCGAGGCCGACAACGATGCGGAAGTGGTCAGAAGCGATCAGAGACACTCGTTCTACCTCAGCTTCAGGGTGGCAAGGCCGATCAGCACGAGAATCACGGTGATGATCCAGAAACGGACGATCACGCGCGGCTCGGGCCAGCCCTTGAGTTCAAAGTGGTGGTGTATCGGTGCCATGCGGAACACACGGCGACCGGTCAGCTTGAAGGAAGCAACTTGAATGACGACTGACAGGGTTTCCATCACGAACACGCCGCCCATGATGAACAGGACGATTTCCTGACGGACGATCACCGCGATGGTGCCCAGGGCTGCACCCAGCGCCAGTGCGCCGACGTCACCCATGAACACTTGCGCCGGATAGGTGTTGAACCAGAGGAAGCCCAGACCGGCACCGATCAGCGCACCGCAGAACACGATCAGCTCGCCCGCGCCCGGCACGTAGGGGATCAGCAGGTATTCAGCGAATTTCACGTTACCCGATAGGTAGCAGAAAATGCCCAGGCCACCGCCGACCATCACGGTTGGCATGATCGCCAGACCGTCGAGGCCGTCAGTCAGGTTGACCGCGTTGCTCGAACCGACGATCACAAAGTAGGTCAGCACGATGAACCCGGCCCCCAGCGGAATGCTGTAGTCCTTGAGCATCGGCAGGATCAGTGTGGTTTCCACCGGGGTGGAAGCGGTCATATAAAGGAAGATCGCCGCGCCGAGGCCGAACACCGATTGCCAGAAATACTTCCAGCGGCTCGGCAGGCCACGCGAGTTCTTCTCGATGACTTTGCGGTAATCGTCGACCCAGCCGATGGCACCGAACAGCAAGGTCACCAGCAAAACAGTCCAGACGTAACGGTTGCTCAGGTCAGCCCAGAGCAGTGTGCTGACGCCGATCGAAGACAGAATCAGCGCGCCACCCATGGTCGGCGTACCGGATTTCGACAAGTGCGATTGCGGACCATCGTTACGAACGGATTGACCGATCTGACGGTTCTGCAGGGTGCGGATCATCCACGGGCCATAGCACAGCGACAAAACCAGCGCGGTCAGCACACCGAGAATCCCGCGCAGGGTCAGGTACTGGAAGACCGCGAAGCCTTTGTAGAACTGTTGCAGATACTCCGCTAGCAGCAGCAGCATTAATGTTTCTCCAGACTGGACCCGCACAGAGCCGCAACGATGTTTTCCATCGCTGCACTGCGCGAACCCTTGATCAAAATGGTGGTGTTTGTGTCCTGCTCGGCGTCGAGGGCCTGGATCAGTTCGGCTTGCGTGCCGAAGTGATACGCCTGTTCACCGAAAGCGTTTACGGCGTGGACCATGTTCGGCCCAACGGCATAAAGCGCGCAAACCTTGCCCCGGGCGTACTCGCCCACGTCGCGGTGCCCCTGCTCCGCCCAATCGCCCAACTCGCCGATGTCTCCGAGCACCAGGACGGTGCGGCCGGAAAAGCCGGCGAGTATATCAACGGCCGCGCACATTGAGGTGGGGTTTGCGTTGTAAGTGTCATCGATCACGCGCATGCCGTTCTTCGCCAGTTGCGCGACGGTGCGCCCCTTGACCGGTTGCACCGCGCCAAGCCCGGTGGCGATGCCGAACAGCGACACCCCCAACGCGTGTGCGGCGGCGGCGGCGGCCATGGCATTGGCGACGTTATGCGTGCCGAGCAGGTTCAGTTGAACGTACTCGACACCTTCAGGCGTGTGCAGATTGAAGGCCGGGCAGCCACGAGCATCGGTGCTCAAGTTGCTGGCGTAGAAGTCAGCCTGCGAATTGCTGAGGGCGAAGGTCAGCACTTTGCGCCCGGCAGCGCGGGTCTTCCAGATACCGAAGGCCTTGTCATCGAGGTTCAGCACGGCGATACCATCCGCCGCCAGCCCTTCGATGATTTCGCCTTTGGCCTCGACGATTTTTTCCGGGCCGCCGAACTCACCGACGTGAGCGGTGCCGGCATTGTTCAAGATCGCCACATGTGGCTTGGTCAGCCCAACGGTATAAGCAATTTCACCCAGACGCGAAGCGCCCAGTTCGATCACGGCCGCCGTATGCTCCGGCGCCAGTTCGAGCAAGGTCAGTGGTGCGCCGAGGTCGTTGTTCAGGTTGCCACGGGTGGCCAGCACCGGACCGCGCGTGCGCAGAATGCTCGCGAGCATTTCCTTGACGGTGGTCTTGCCGCTGGAGCCGGTTATAGCTGCGACTGGCTGATTGAAGGCAGCACGGTTCAAGGCACCCAACTGGCCCAACGCTTGGCGGGTGTCTTTGACCAGCAGTTGCGGCAGCGTGCTGCCGGCGACTTCACGCTCGACCAGCGCTGCAACAGCGCCTTTGGCCGCTACGTCGTTCAAATAGTCATGACCATCGAAACGCGGGCCGGTCAGGGCAATAAACAGTTGGCCGGGCTGGATCGCGCGGCTGTCGATGCTGACGCCGTCGAAGCTGGCATCGGCGCTGATCAGGCGTGCGTCGAGCGCGTTGGTCAATTCGCTGAGTTTGAGGGCCTTAAGCATGGGCCACCTCCCACGCGGTCAGGGCGTGATCGGCCTCGACCAGATCAGAGAAGGCATGGCGCTCGCCATTGATTTCCTGATAGTCCTCGTGACCTTTACCGGCCAGCACGATCACGTCATCCGCCGAAGCACCGGCGATCAGTTGAGCAATTGCCTGACCACGGCCGGCAACGAACGTGACTTTATCCACAGCGGTGAAACCGGCGCGGATGTCATCGAAAATCACTGCCGGGTCTTCCGTGCGAGGGTTGTCGTCAGTGACCAGCACTTGATCGGCCAGACGCTCGACCACTTCAGCCATCAGCGGACGCTTGCCGCGATCGCGATCACCGCCGCAGCCGAACAGGCACAGCAACCGACCTTTGACGTGGGGGCGCAATGCCGTCAGCACTTTTTCCAGGGCATCCGGGGTATGGGCATAATCGACCACGACCAACGGTTGCGTGCCACCGCCAAGACGCTGCATGCGACCGACCGGACCTTCGAGTTTTGGCAGTACTTTAAGAATTTCGTCCAGTGCGTAATCCAGCCCCAGCAAGGCACCGACTGCAGCCAATATATTGCTCAGGTTGAAACGACCCAACAACGTGCTGCGCAAATGATGTTCGCCTTGCGGCGTCACCAGGGTGGCGAGCACGCCGTGGTCATCGAACTGGGCTTCGCGGCAATACAGATAGGCACTGCTGTCGAGCAGGCTGTAAGTAATCAGCCGCGAATCGCGTTTTTCGGCAGCCAGTTGCCGGCCAAAATCGTCGTCGAGGTTGACCACACGGCACTTCAGGTCATTCCAGGCGAACAGCTTGGCCTTGGTCTCGGCGTAAGCCTCCATGGTCCCGTGGTAATCCAGATGATCACGGGACAGGTTGGTCATCACTGCCACGTCAAACGACAACGCGCTCACGCGCCCCTGATCCAGACCGTGGGACGAGACTTCCATGGCCACGGCTTTGGCGCCGGCCTTTTTCAGGTCGCCCAAAGTCGCTTGCACGGCAATTGGATTGGGCGTGGTGTGCAGGCCGCTTTCCAGTGCGCCATAGAAGCCGGAACCCAGCGTGCCGACGATGCCGCAATGCTGGCCGAGCAGATCCAGCGCTTGCGCCACCAATTGGGTCACGCTGGTTTTACCGTTGGTGCCGGTCACGCCGATCAGCTTCAGATGGTGGCTTGGCTCACCGTAAAAACGCCCGGCGATGTCCGACAACTGTGCGGCCAGACCCTTGACCGGAATCAGCGGCACATCGGTGATCGGCAGTACCGTGGCGCCTTCCACCTCATAAGCCACCGCTGCTGCGCCGCGTGCGAGCGCATCGGCAATGTGCGCGCGGCCATCGAACTTGCCGCCGGGCACAGCGAGGAACAGATCACCCGCGCGCACGTTTCGGCTATCCAGTGCCAGTTCTCGGATCAACAGATCGTGGCCGGCGTGAGGGAATATTTTGTTCAGACTAAGAGACATCAGCCGCGCCCTCCATTGGCTTTCAGCGGAATAACCGGGGTGGCGTTGGCCTGTTGTGTCGTCGGCAGGTTGTCCGGGGTTACGTTCA
Source organism: Pseudomonas baetica (assembly GCF_019733355.1). Classification (GTDB taxonomy): domain Bacteria; phylum Pseudomonadota; class Gammaproteobacteria; order Pseudomonadales; family Pseudomonadaceae; genus Aquipseudomonas; species Aquipseudomonas baetica_A. The sequence continues at coordinate 46,662 of NZ_JAIHLQ010000015.1, forward strand.
TCAGACGCAGGGTGCCGGACATCACACGGCTGAACACCGGCGCCGATACCAGACCACCGAAGTAACCGGCCTTGGACGGCTCATCAATCACCACAACGATTGCGTAACGCGGGTCGCTCATCGGGCCGAAACCGGCGAACAGCGAGCGGTAGGAATTTTCGGCGTAGCCCTTGGTGCCCGTCGATGTCTTGCGCGCCGTACCCGACTTGCCAGCCACGTGATACGCCGGCACCTTCGCACGGAACACGCCACGAGGCGCCTCGATCACTTGCTGCAGCATGCCTTGCATGGTTTTCGCGACGGCTTCAGGCAGCACTTGCGTGGTTTGCGGCGGCTTGTCGGTTTTGATCAGCGTCAGCGGTGCGAGACGACCGTTGTTGGCCAGCGCCGAAAAGGCGTGGACCAATTGGATCGCGGTCACGGAAATACCGTAGCCGTAGGACAGTGTCGCGGTTTCTGCCTTGCGCCATTCGCGGTAGTTCGGCAAGTTGCCCACGCGCTCCCCCGGGAAGCCGAGGCCCGTGTCCTGGCCCAGGCCGACTTTCTGCGCGAGACGGTAGATGGTTTCGCCACCAATATCGAAGGCGACCTTACTCATGCCGACGTTACTGGAATTGATCAGAATGCCGGCCATGTCCAGCACCGGGCCTTCGCTTCGGGATACGTCCTTGATGGTGTATTTACCAATCTGCAAAGTCCCCGGATACACCTCGACGGTGTCGGTCGGTTTCCAACGGCCGGACTCGATCGCAGCGCTCATCGAGATCGCTTTCATGGTCGAGCCCGGCTCGAACACGTCGATCATCGCGCGGTTACGCATCATCGCCGGCTGCAGATTGCGGCGGTTGTTCGGGTTGTAGGTCGGCTGATTGACCATGGCAAGAATCTCGCCGGTCTTTACGTCCATGATCACCAGGCTGCCGGCCTTGGCGCCGTTCTCGATGATCGCGTTACGCAGTTCGCGGTTGGCCAGATATTGCAGACGCAGGTCAATGGACAACGCCAAGGGCTTACCGGCCTTGGCGTTTTTGGTGACCTGGACATCCTTGATCAGCCGTCCGCGCCGATCCTTGATGACCTGTCGTTTGCCCGGCACCCCGGCCAGCCATTCGTCATAAGCCAGTTCGACACCCTCACGACCGTGGTCATCGATGTCGGTGAATCCGACCATGTGCGCCGTCACTTCACCGGCCGGATAGAAACGCCGGAATTCTTCGATGCCATAGACGCCCGGCACTTTGAGGTCGAGCACAGCCTGGCCTTGCTCGGGAGTCAGCCCCCGCACCAGATAAATGAATTCTTTGTTGGCTTGGGCTTCGAGACGCTCAGTCAGTGCTTTCGGATCCTGCCCCAGCGCTGTCGCCAATGCAGGCCACTTCTCTTTGGCCGATTGCATTTCCTTGGGGTTGGCCCACAGGGTCGTCACCGGGGTGCTGACCGCCAAAGGTTCGCCGTTGCGGTCAGTGATCAGACCTCGGTGCGCCGGGATAGGAATGTGACGAAGACTGCGGGCATCGCCCTGACCTTTGAGGAAGTCACGGTCAACCACTTGCAGGTCGATAATTCGCCAGCAGATCGCTGCGACCATCACGCCGAGGAGCGCCAGCATCAGGCGGAAGCGCCACGGAAAGAGTGCGCCTTCAAGCTTCATCATGGCGCCACCATCTGCACGTCAGCCGCGCCCGGGATGTGCATTTTCAGTTGCTCAGTGGCCAGTACTTCGATCCGGCTGTGTGCGGTCCAGGTGCTTTGCTCAAGAATCAGACGACCCCATTCGGCTTGCGCCTTGTCGCGCACGCTCAGCTCGTTATAAAGGTTGTTGAGCAACTGACGGTTCCAGTGCGCGCTGTAAGACACGCCGATGGCCGACACGAGCACGCCGACAAACAGCAGCAGCATGAAAAAGCTGCCGCCAGGCAGTGGCTTGGCGAAAAGCTTGCTCACCGCAACTTCTCCGCGACGCGCATGACGGCGCTACGGGAACGTGGGTTGGCTTTGAGTTCGGCGTCGGAGGCCGTCTGCGCTTTGCCATGGACTTTGATTTTCGGTTCGAACGCAACGTGGCGAACCGGCAGGTTGCGCGGCAGGTTGTCGGCTTCGCCTTTCACCAGTTTGCGCATGAACAGCTTGACGATACGGTCTTCGAGCGAATGAAAACTGATTACAACCAGACGGCCGCCCACTTCCAGGGCTTCCAGTGCCGCTTCGAGGCCAGCTTCCAGGTCACCCAATTCGTTGTTGACGTGAATGCGCAAACCCTGGAATGCACGGGTAGCCGGGTTCTTGCCCTTCTCCCATGCCGGGTTGGCGACTTTCAACACTTCGGCCAGATCGGCTGTGCGCTCGAAAGGTTTGATATCGCGACGTTCGGCGACGGCACGGGCCATGCGCCCGGAGAAACGCTCTTCGCCGTATTCCTTGAACACCCGGGCGATTTCTTCAACCGGTGCGGTATTGACGAACTCGGCGGCGCTGATGCCTCGGGACGGGTCCATACGCATATCCAGCGGGCCGTCATTGAGAAAACTGAAGCCGCGCTCTGCGTCATCGAGCTGCGGCGAAGACACGCCCAGATCGAGCAGAATCCCGCTGACCTTGCCGTCCAGCCCCCGTTCGGCGACGACCGAGCCGAGCTCGGCAAAGCTGCGCTGCACAACGACAAAGCGGCCGTCTTCGGCCGCTAGCGCTTGCCCGGTGGCAATCGCTTGGGGATCCTTGTCGAACCCGATGAGCCGACCGGCCGGCCCGAGCTGGCTGAGAATCAACCGACTGTGCCCGCCGCGACCGAACGTGCCGTCCAGATAGCAGCCATCAGGACGTACGGCGAGAGCCTCGACGGCTTCGTCAAGCAGTACGGTGATGTGGTTAAAGCCGCTATCAATAGTCACAGGATCAAATCACGCAGTTCATCAGGCATCGCGCCCGGTTGTTGAATGGCAGCAAGGTCAGCGGCAGATACCGCGTTCCATGCATCCTCGTCCCACAATTGGAACTTGTTCAGTTGGCCTACCAACATTGCGCGCTTATCCAATTTGGCGTACTCGCGCAGACGTGGCGGAACCAGAAAACGACCACTGCCATCGAGCTCGAGGTCGACGGCATTACCAATCAATAAACGTTGCAGGCGACGGTTCTCTTCGCGAAGCGAAGGGAGCGCGCGCAACTTGGTTTCAATGATTTCCCACTCATCGAGCGGGTAAACACACAGGCATGGATCAACGGCATCGATCGTGACAATCAACTGGCCGGAACTCCGCGATTCGAGCTCGTCACGGTACCGGCTCGGCATAGCGAGACGGCCCTTTGCGTCGAGACTTATAGCGTTAGCTCCGCGAAACACGTCTGCGTTTCTCCAATTTTTATCGTTTTGAGCTCAAAAAACCCACTTCATGCCACTTTCCGCCACTTGCGCACACTATAGGAATGCGCCCACCACACCGTCAAGGCGCGGATTAAAGGAAAACCCTTACAGAACGGAGATTTAGGAGCATAAAAGGAGGTGCAACGAGAATCTGGCGGCTACTTTTGACCCATAACTTGATGCAGCACCGAAAGCTGCGATCGAAAGTTAAAGTAATTTGTTAAGAGTAAGATTTTTTCGGTATTACAAATGCGCTTCTGCTGTTGATTGAAGCAAGGTGGGAAATGGCTATTACTGCATTTGCCGCTGCCGAACTTTCAGCCAGGGCCTGCTGATAATACACAGCCCTGATGCCATTGATTCAAGCAGGGAAAGAAAAAGGTGGAGAGTCGATCTGTAAGCCGGGTTCTGTCTTGAACAGTCATTCGTCTACGATGGCCATCACTGGACATCTTTAGCAACCTACCCGGTCCCAGCGCGGGCCACGCCTTGGGACCCTATTTGGTCTTGCTCCAAGTGGGGTTTACCTAGCCACGAACTGTTGCCAGACGCGCGGTGCGCTCTTACCGCACCTTTTCACCCTTACCGGTGCCGAAGCACTTAGGCGGTTATTTTCTGTGGCACTTTCCGTAGGCTCACGCCTCCCAGGCATTACCTGGCACTTCGCCCTATGGAGCCCGGACTTTCCTCCCCCCCCTAATTTTCATAGAGGGCAGCGACTGTCCGATCGACTCTCCGCCGCGAAGGTTAACGGCAGAGCGACCGAAGAACAAGCCTTAATAGCCGCAAACCCGCTTCGCGCGATGGGTTACTCACCCTTCTGTTTATCCAGCGCGACTTGATACAACACGTTTTTACGCTCACCGGTGATTTGCGCTGCAAGCGCCGCAGCACGCTTGAGCGGCATCTCTTCGAGCAACAAATCAAGAATGCGCATCGCCTCGCTGCTGACAGCGTCTTCGGACTCCGGCGCGGTCCAGCCTGCCACCAACACCACACACTCGCCGCGCTGCTGATTGCTGTCGGACTCCACAAATGCGCGCAGCTCAGCCAACGGCAAACCTTTAAGCGTTTCGAACGTCTTGGTTATTTCACGGGCCAGCAACGCCTGACGCTCGCCACCGAAAACCGCCTCCATGTCCTGCAAACATTCAAGGATACGGTGCGGCGCCTCATAGAAAATCAACGTGCGCGGCTCTTCCTTAACGGCTTCGAGTCGCGCCTTGCGCCCGACTGACTTGGCCGGCAGAAAACCTTCGAAGATGAACCGGTCAGACGGCAGCCCCGCCGCCGACAGCGCAGCAATGAGCGCACAGGCGCCTGGCACTGGCACCACGCTGATCCCCGCGGCCCGCGCCTGACGCACCAAGTGATACCCCGGATCGGAAATCAGCGGCGTTCCTGCATCAGAGATCAACGCCACGTTGTCACCCGCCAGCAAACGGGTAATAAAGCGGCGACCTTCATCCCGTTCGTTATGTTCGTGACAGGCGGCCAGCGGTGTGGAAATACCAAAGTGCTGCATCAATCGTTGCGAGTGACGCGTGTCTTCCGCCGCGATCAGTGCCACTTCACGGAGAATTTTCAGTGCCCGGGCGCTGATGTCGTCCAGGTTGCCGATGGGCGTCGCCACCACATAAAGCGAGCCAGCAGCGGAATTCAAAGGACCTGGAGCAGTCAAAGCGCACACCTCATGATCGGTAAAAGCCGGCATTGTAACGCGTCACGAGGCTCGCGATGCGTTCAGGCCTCCTTGGGTTTTGTGCGTAACTGTGCGCCGCTGCAACATTTCCTTCAGCTAAATTGACTGATTCATGCCAGTAACATCGCGCCCCGGCCAGCGCTTGGGTACAATTCCACGCTAATTTGATCGAGTATCAGGAACACTTACATGATCGCTTGCCTGCGGCTGTTCACTGCCCTTTGCCTCGCTGCCTTGTTGGCGGCTTGCGCCAGCTCCCCTTCCTCCAGCCTTGGCGAACTTCCACGGACTCCGGATGCCAGCATCGAGCAAATGCTCGAACAGGCTACCCAAGCTAAAACCCCGGAAAAAGCTGCCCTGTTGCGCCTGAGCGCGGCAGATCTGGCTTATCGCCAGGGCAATGCCGGACAGTCCGCGCAGATCCTGCAACAAGTGCCACTGGAGCAACTCAAGCCAGGCCAGCAGATTTTCGCCAGCACCCTGGCAGCGGAACTGGCCATGACGCGCAATCAGCCAAAAGCGGCGCTGACCGCTCTGAGCCATCCGAGCCTGCAACATTTGGGTGAAATGCCGGAAGATCAGCAGATACGCACCGGCACCGTGCACGCCCGCGCCCTGGAAGCCGATGGCCAGACGCTCGCAGCTGCCCGCGAGCGCGTTTTTATCGCCCCGATGCTGCAAGGTGAAGCCGCCAGCAAGAACCACGAAGCCATCTGGACCCTGATTGCCTCGCTGCCGACCGATCAACTGCAACCCAACACCACCGACGATCTCGGCGGCTGGATGGGACTGGCGCTGGCCGTAAAAACCGCCGGCACTCTGGAACAACAGCAAGCCGCCATCGACACTTGGCGCGCGCAAAATCCAAAGCATCCGGCCGCCATCAAGCTGCCATTGCCACTGGCCAAACTCAAGGAGCTGACCAGCCAGCCCCTGAGCAAAATCGCTCTGCTGCTGCCACAAGATGGCCAATTGGCTGCTGTCGGCAAAGCGCTACGCGAAGGCTTCATGGCTGCGCACTATCAGGCTCAACAGGCCGGGCAGAAGCCGCCAGCCATCGAGTTCTACGACAGCACGAAACTGACCTCGATGGATGAGTTCTACCGCAAGGCTCAAGCCGATGGCGTGCAACTGGTGGTCGGACCGCTGGAGAAACCCCTGGTCAAACAACTGAGCACTCGCCCACAACTGCCGATTACCACCCTGGCGCTGAACTACAGCGAAGGCGATCAAGGTCCGGCGCAGCTGTTCCAGTTTGGTCTGGCTGCTGAAGACGAAGCCCGCGAAGTGTCTCGCCGCGCCCGCGCCGACGGCCTGCACCGCGCCGCAATCATGGTGCCGAAAGGTGAATGGGGCGACCGCGTAATGCGCGCATTCAGCCAGGATTGGCAAGCCAATGGCGGCAGCGTTGTCGCCATCGAGCACATTGATCAACCTGTGCAACTGGCTCAGCAGATCGCTGATATGTTCCGACTGCGTCAGAGCGAAGCGCGCGCCAAGAGCCTGCAAAATGCTGCCGGCACCAACGTAGCCGCACAGCCGTCGCGCAGTCAGGACATCGAATTCATCTTCCTCGCCTCGACACCACAACAGGCACAGCAGATCAAGCCGACCCTGAACTTCCAGTACGCTGGTGACGTTCCAGTCTATGCGACCTCCCATGTGTACAGCGCCAGCGGCGATGTGAACCAGTACAACGACATGAACGGCATTCGCTTCTGCGAAACCCCATGGCTGCTGGAAACCAGTGATCCGCTGCGCCAACAAGTCACAGCGCAGTGGCCGCAAGCGGCCGGCAGCCTGGGGCGTCTGTACGCCATGGGCGTTGACGCTTACCGTCTGGCACCGCGCCTGGGCCAACTCAAAGCCCTGCCGGACAGCCGCATCGAAGGCCAGTCGGGCAGCCTTGGCATGACCCAGACTCAACGCGTTGTGCGTCAGTTGCCTTGGGCGCAGTTCGTCAATGGTCAGGTCCAACGTCTGCCGGATACCCCGCGCTGATGCCCGACAGGTCACGCTCGCAAAGCGGTAAAGATGCCGAGCGCCAAGCGCTCGATCATCTACAGAATCAAGGTCTGCGCCTGCTGGCGCAGAACTGGTTATGTAAACGCGGCGAGCTTGATCTGGTCATGCTTGATGGCGATACAGTAGTATTCGTTGAAGTTCGCTACAGAAAAAACACTCAATGGGGTGGAGCGCTCGCTAGCATCGATGAGCGCAAGCAGCAGAAACTGATTTTCGCTGCGCAGTATTTTCTTCAGCGCGAGTCGCGTTGGGCCAACTCTCCCTGCCGCTTCGACGTGGTGGCCATCGACAGCCATCCGGGTCAGCTGAACTGGTTGCAGAATGCTTTCGACAGTTGATCACCTGCACCCGACCCAATTTTCACCCGACACATTTTGCTCTTTGCTTTGCGGGCTGCACATTCATGTGCCGAACAGCCGCGCTACTTAAGGTCACACAGATGGACATGCAATCCCGAATTCGCCAGCTTTTCCAGGCCAGTATCGACACCAAGCAACAGGCGATGGACGTACTTGCACCGCACATCGAGCAAGCCAGCCAGATCATGGTCAATGCCCTTCTCAACGAAGGCAAAATGCTTTCGTGCGGCAATGGCGGCTCCGCGGGCGACGCCCAGCACTTTTCCTCGGAACTGCTTAACCGCTTCGAGCGCGAGCGCCCGAGCCTGCCAGCCATAGCCCTGACCACCGACACCTCGACGATCACCTCGATCGCCAACGACTACAGCTACAACGAAGTGTTCTCCAAGCAGATCCGTGCGCTCGGTCAACCAGGCGATGTACTGCTGGCGATTTCGACGAGCGGTAACTCGGCGAACATTATTCAAGCGATCCAGGCCGCACATGATCGCGAAATGATTGTCGTAGCTTTGACCGGACGCGACGGCGGCGGCATGGCGTCGCTGCTGTTGCCCGAGGACGTAGAGATTCGCGTACCGGCCAATGTCACTGCACGCATTCAAGAAGTCCACTTGCTGGCGATCCATTGCCTTTGCGATCTGATCGACAGCCAACTGTTCGGGAGTGAAGAATGACCCCTAATCGCCTTGGCCTTCTGGCCTTGACTCTATGCCTCGGCATCAGCGGCTGCACCTCAGTGGTGAATGCCAGCCGTGAAGCGCCGATTGAAGACGACCGCGGCACCCGCACCTTCGGCAGCAAGATCGACGACTCGCTGATCGAAACCAAAGTGGGCGTGAACGTAGCCAAGGCCGACCCGGCACTGGATAACGATTCGCACATCGTCGTCACCAGCTTCAACGGCGTCGTGCTGCTGGCCGGCCAGACTCCACGCGAAGACCTCAAGGCCAAGGCCGAGCAAGCCGCCGCCAACGTGCAGCGCGTGAAGAAGGTGCACAACGAACTGCAAGTGCTGCAACCCTCCTCCCTGCTGGCCCGTCAGAACGACGCGTGGCTGACCACCAAGATCAAGACCCAGATGCTCACCGACGCCAGCATTCCTGGCTCGCGCATCAAAGTCGTGACCGAGAACGGCATCGTCTACCTGCTGGGCCTGCTGACCAAACAGGAAGCCACTCAGGCCACCAACCTGGTGCAAGGCGTCTCCGGCGTGCAGAAGATCGTGAAACTGTTCGAGTACATCGACTGACACCTGCACTGCAGGTAATAAAAAAGGCGATCCTTGCGGATCGCCTTTTTTTATTTCACCACTTTCAGACTTGGCCGACCGCTTGGGCGCGGTGGCTCGCTGTCCGGTGGCGGCAGGTCGTCCTCCGGCTCGATATCGCCTTCGTCATCCGTCGGCGATTCGAGGTCGAACACCATGCCCTGCCCGTTCTCCCGGGCGTAGATGCCCAGAATCGCACTGATCGGCACATACAGACTGTGCGGCACACCACCGAAGCGACCCTCGAAGGTCACCACGTCGTTATCCATGTGCAGATGGCGCACAGCACTCGGCGAGATGTTCAGGACAATCTGCCCGTCACTGGCGAAACCCTGCGGTACCTGCACCGCTGGGTATTCGGAATTGACCAGCATGTGCGGGGTGCAATCGTTATCAACAATCCACTCGTAGAGCGCGCGGACCAGATAAGGTCGACTGGAGTTCATAGCGGCTCCTTAAGCCTTAGCGCATATCGCGTTCGACGCCAGACAGACTCGCCTGGAAAGCCTCACGCGCAAACTGGCGCTCCATATAATCAAGCAGCGGCTTGGCTGGCCGCGGCAGTTCAATACCCAGAATCGGCAAACGCCAGAGTATTGGCAATAGGCAGCAATCCACCAGACTTTGTTCCTCGCTGAGGAAAAACGGCTTGTCAGCGAACAGCGGCGACACGCCTGTCAGGCTTTCACGCAATTCCTTACGCGCCACGACTCGCGCGGCTTCCTTGGCTTTCGGATCCAGGATCAGATCCACCAGACCACACCAGTCACGCTGAATACGGTGAATCAGCAGACGGCTGTTGGCACGCGCCACCGGATAAACCGGCATCAACGGCGGGTGCGGGTAACGCTCATCCAGATATTCCATCACCACGGTCGACTCCCACAACGCCAGGTCACGATCGACCAGCGTGGGCAGACTTCCGTAAGGGTTCACCTCAATCAGTTTAGGCGGCTGACGACCAGCTTCCACATAAATGATCTCGGCGCTGACACCCTTCTCTGCAAGTACGATGCGCACTCGGTGGGAATAGTGGTCGGCGGGGTCGGAGTAACAGGCCAACCGATTGGTCACGCCCATGGCGATCCTCCTCGCTTGTTGAAATTGTCGGAACCGGAAAAACGCGCGCGCCCAGAGGGCGCCTCCCGCAACACCTGGCAGGCCAGACGTTGCGCTATCGGAGACGCCCTTGGGCGCGCGCGATTAACAGCAATGCTTGAAGCGTTATCAGTGCACGTCTTTCCAGTATTCACGCTTGAGCAGGTAGGCGAACACAAAGAAGAACGCCAAGTAGAGCAAAACGTAAGTACCGATGCGCTGATGTTGCAGCTTAACCGGGTTAGCCGAGTAAGCCAGGAAGGTTACCAGATTCTTGACCTTCTCATCGAACTGCTCTTCATTCAGAGCACCCGACTTCGGCACGATGGTCAGTTGATCGCACGCTTCATGAGTCAAAGGCGTACCGGTCAACGGATCATATTGCTTCTTGCCGTCTTCGACGATCTGCACCTGCTTGCAGCCCACGACCTGACGACCTTGCAGGCCGACCAGCACGTTAGGCATACCGACGTTCGGGAAGACCTTGTTGTTCACGCCCCATGGACGCGCAGGATCTTCATAGAACGACTTCAGATAACCGTAGAGCCAGTCAGTACCCCGAACGCGAGCGACCAAAGTCAGATCCGGTGGCGCAGCGCCGAACCAGGTCTTGGCATCAGCGGGCTGCATGCCGATGCTCATGTGATCGCCAATCTTGGCACCCGTGAATACCAGTTTCTCCAGCATCACATCGTGGGGAATACCGAGGTCATCGGCGACCCGCTCGTAACGCTGGAACTTGGCACTGTGGCAACCCATGCAATAGTTGGCGAACGTGCGCGCGCCATCTTGCAGGGCTGCTTTATCGGAAACGTCGATGTCGACGTTTTCCAGCTCAGGACCGTGCTCGGCGGCGAAAGACAACACAGGCAAAGCAACAAGAATCAGTGCAGCGAATAATTTTTTCATCAGCCAGTCACCCTTTCCGGAACCGGTTTGGTCTTCTCGAGCCGGGTGTAGAACGGCATCAGAATGAAGTAGGCGAAATACAGGAAGGTGCAGACCTGCGACAGCAACGTCAGAGTCGGTGTCGGGGCTTTCACGCCAGTCCAGCCAAGCAGCACAAAACAGACACAGAAAACCAGAAGCCAGATTTTGCTCAACCAGCCCTTATAGCGCATCGACTTGACCGGACTTCGGTCAAGCCAAGGCAGGACAAACAGCAAAGCGATAGAAGCACCCATCGCGATCACGCCCATAAGCTTGTCCGGAATCGCCCGCAAAATCGCGTAAAAAGGCGTGAAGTACCAGACCGGAGCAATGTGTTCAGGCGTCTTGAAGGCGTTAGCCACTTCAAAGTTCGGCTTCTCGAGGAAATAACCACCCATTTCCGGGAAAAAGAACACGATCGTGCAGAAGATGAACAGGAACACGACCACGCCGACAATATCTTTCACGGTGTAGTACGGGTGGAACGCAATGCCATCCAGCGGGATACCGTTTTCGTCTTTATGCTTCTTGATATCGACGCCGTCAGGGTTGTTCGAACCGACTTCGTGCAGCGCCAGGATGTGCAGCACCACCAGACCGAGAATCACGATCGGCAGGGCCACAACGTGCAAGGCAAAGAAACGGTTCAGGGTGATCCCGGAGATCAGGTAGTCACCACGAATCCATTGCGTCAGGTCGTTACCGATGACTGGAATCGCGCCGAACAACGAGATGATCACCTGGGCACCCCAATAGGACATCTGGCCCCATGGCAGCAGATACCCCATGAAGGCTTCAGCCATCAGCGCCAGGTAGATCAGCATGCCGAACACCCAGACCAGCTCACGCGGCTTCTGATACGAACCGTAGAGCAAGCCTCGGAACATGTGCAGATAGACCACGATGAAGAACGCCGAAGCACCTGTGGAGTGCAGCAAACGCAGGATCGAGCCGTACTCGACGTCACGCATGATGTATTCGACGGAAGCGAACGCTTCTTCTGCCGACGGGGTGTAGCTCATCGTCAGCCAGACACCGGTGACGATCTGGTTAACCAGAACCAGCAGCGCCAAGGAGCCGAAGAAATAGAAGAAGTTGAAGTTTTTTGGCGCGTAATACTTGCTGAGATGGTCTTCCCACATCTTGGTGGCGGGGAAGCGCGCATCAACCCAATCCATGAACTTGCTCATCACGCTTTCTCCGTATCGATGCCAATGACAATCAGGTCATCAGTCTCATAGGAATGCGGGGGAACTGGCAGATTCAAAGGCGCAGGTTGCGACTTGTAGACGCGGCCAGCCAGGTCGTAACGGGAACCATGGCAAGGGCAGAAATAACCGCCTACCCAATCTTTGCCCAGATCCGCAGGCGCCACTTCGGGACGGAAGGTCGGCGAGCAACCCAGGTGCGTACAGATCCCGATCACCAGCAGGATTTGCGGCTTGATGGAACGTACTTCCGGGTCGACATAGGTGGGTTGCGTGGAGTTTTTGGAGGTCGGATCGGAGAGCTGCCCCTCGATCTTTTTAAGATTCCCCAGGATTTCCTCGGTACGGCGGACAATGAACACCGGCTGACCGCGCCATTCAGCAATCATCTGCTGTCCTGGCTCGATTTTGCTGACATTCACTTTCACCGGTGCACCAGCGGCTTTCGCCTTGGCACTGGGAAACCATGACCCCACGAACGGGACCGCAGCCCCCACCGCTCCTGCAGCACCCACCACGGATGTGGCTGCTACCAAGAAGCGACGCCGGCCTGCATTCACGCCGTCATTGCTCATTCAGTCCTCTCCCATCAGCTTTGTGGCCTGTTAAATCAGGCATCTACTAAATAAATCAATGTTACTTATAAAAATTTTGCCGAGATGGTAATGAAAAGCCCCAGTTCTGACAAGGGAATTACCCGGAGCTCTCACCCTCAAGCCTTGTAGTATAGGGGGTCTACGAATGTGGCAAGTTGTCACAGCGCAATTCTTTGATAAATCGCAGGCATAAAAAAACGCCCGGTTCCGCGAGGAATCGGGCGTTCTTTTTGAACGTGGAAGCGGAATTAACGCTTCGAGTACTGCGGACGCTTACGCGCTTTACGCAGACCAACTTTCTTACGTTCAACTTCACGGGCGTCGCGAGTAACGAAGCCAGCTTTGCGCAGAGCGCCACGCAGGGTTTCGTCGTAGTCCATCAGAGCGCGAGTGATACCGTGGCGGATTGCGCCAGCTTGACCACTTACACCACCGCCGATCACGGTGACGTAGATGTCGAACTTCTCGACAGTCTCAGTCAGCTCCAGCGGCTGACGAACTACCATGCGGGCAGTTTCGCGACCGAAGAAGTTTTCCAGCGAACGGTTGTTGATGGAAATTTGACCAGTACCCGGACGCAGGAAAACGCGTGCGGTTGCGGTCTTGCGACGGCCAGTGCCGTAATTTTGAGTCGCCGACATAATGTACTATTCCGTTAAAACTTCAGTTCTTGGGGCTGCTGAGCAGTATGTGGGTGTGCAGCGCCCGCATAGACTTTCAGCTTACGGTACATGTCGCGACCCAGTGGGTTTTTAGGCAGCATGCCTTTAACCGCGGTCTCGATCACGCGCTCAGGGGCTTTGGCGATCAGCTTTTCAAAGTTGATCGACTTGATGCCGCCCGGGAAACCGGAGTGGGAGTAGTACATTTTGTCAGTGGTTTTAGCACCGGTAACACGAATCTGCTCAGCGTTGATTACGACGATGTAGTCGCCGGTGTCAACGTGAGGAGTGTACTCAGGCTTGTGCTTGCCACGCAGACGGCTCGCGATTTCGGTGGCCAGACGACCCAGGGTCTGACCAGCAGCGTCGACGACAAACCAGTCGCGCTTTACTGTTTCCGGTTTAGCAGTAAAAGTTTTCATTCTTTATAGCCTCAGGGGCCGCCCTGTAAATTAGACGGCGGATCTTACTGAATAGTGCGTACTTTGACAAGTCAAAGGCAGCCGGATACAGACGCTTTCGGGGGCTCGGGTCGGCGCGTCCGTTCAACGGCAAGATTCTTCGGCGGCGGCGCATCACTTCCACTGCAGAAAGAGGTCGGCAATTATGCAGATTGCGAAAAATATTTCAACCTGCTTTTATGATTGTTTTGCCCAAGGAGCACCCGATGGACTATCGCCAGCTAGGCCGTACCGACCTGAACGTGAGTGCAATCTGCCTCGGCACCATGACCTGGGGCGAGCAAAACACTGAAGCTGAAGCCTTCGCCCAGATCGAACGGGCCAAGGAAGCCGGGATCAATTTCATTGACACCGCCGAGATGTACCCGGTGCCGCCGAAAGCCGACACCTACGCCACCACCGAGCGTTACATCGGCAATTACTTCAAAAGTCGCGGCGATCGTGCCGACTGGATCCTCGCCAGCAAAATCGCAGGCCCGGGCAACACCATCGACTATATCCGCGACAAAAACCTGCGCCACAACCGTCAGCACATCACCGCAGCGGTGGACGCTAGCCTCAAGCGCCTCCAGACCGATTACATCGATTTGTATCAATTGCACTGGCCAGAGCGCAGCACCAACTTTTTCGGACAACTGGGCTACAAACACAAGATCGAAGCCAACCTGACACCTCTGGAGGACACCCTCGAAGCACTCGACGAACAGGTAAAGGCTGGCAAAATTCGCCACATCGGCCTGTCCAACGAAACGCCCTGGGGCACCATGCGTTTCCTGGCGCTGGCCGAAGCCCGTGGCTGGCCGCGCGCGGTGTCGATCCAGAATCCCTACAACCTGCTCAACCGCAGCTTTGAAGTAGGCCTGGCGGAAATCGCCATCCGCGAACAGTGCGGCTTGCTCGCCTATTCGCCGCTGGCGTTCGGCTTTTTGTCGGGCAAGTACGAAGGTGGTGCACGTCCGCCGAAAGGCCGTCTGAGCCTTTACAGCCGCTTCAGCCGCTATTTCAACGCGCAATCGGAGGCCGCGTGCACCCGTTATGTGGCGCTAGCCCGTGAACACGGTCTGGACCCGGCGCAGATGGCTTTGGCGTTCGTGACCCAGCAACCATTCGTCACCAGCAACATCATTGGTGCGACGACGCTTGAGCAACTGGACAGCAACATTGCCAGTTTTGATCTGAAGCTTTCGGATGACGTGCTGGAGGGGATTGAGGCGATTCATAAGGATCACCCCAACCCTGCACCGTGATCGGTAGATAAACCGCCTTCGCGAGCAAGCGCGCTCCCACAAGTGATCCCCTTACCTGTGGGAGCGCGCTTGCTCGCGAAGAGGCCCGCCAAGTCACCCTAAGTTCAAAGCGACCGCGCAATGATCTCCTTCATGATTTCATTGGTGCCGGCATAAATCCGCTGCACGCGCGCATCCGCCCACGCCCGGGCCACCGGGTATTCCCACATGAAGCCGTAACCGCCATGCAACTGCACGCACTCGTCGAGTACCTTGCATTGCAGGTCCGTGCCCCAGTACTTGGCCATCGCTGCCGTCGGCACGTCGAGTTTGCCTTGCAGATGCAGCTCCAGACACTTATCGACAAACACCCGTCCGATCTGAATCTCCGTGGCCATTTCCGCCAGTTTGAATCGAGTGTTCTGGAAGTCGGCAATCGCCTTGCCGAACGCCTTGCGATCACGGGTGTAATCGAGCGTCCATTGCAGCGCAGCTTCAGCTGAGGCCAGGCCACCGATCGCCACGGTCAGACGTTCCTGCGGTAGTTCCTGCATCAGATAAGCAAACCCTGCGCCGGCCTGACCCAGCAGGTTTTCTTTCGGCACACGCACGTCCTGAAAGAACAATTGCGACGTGTCCTGCGCCTTCATTCCGACCTTCTCCAGGCGCTTGCCCTTGTCGAAACCTGGCGTGTTCGCCTCGACCAGAAACAGGCTGGTGCCTTTGGCGCCGGCCTTCGGATCGGTCTTGGCGACAACGATAACCAGATCGGCAAGAAAGCCATTGGTGATGAATGTCTTGGAGCCGTTGATCACATACTCGTCACCGTCGAGCACGGCCGTGGTCTTGACCCCTTGCAGGTCGGAACCGGCGCCCGGCTCAGTCATAGCGATAGCCGTGACCATCTCACCCGACACCAGTTTCGGCAGGTACTTGTGCTTCAGCGCTTCGCTGCCGTAATGCAGGATATACGGCGCGACGATGTCCGAATGCAGTGAAAAACCGATCCCGGTCAGGCCCAACCTACCGACTTCTTCGATCACCACGGTGCTGTAAAGAAAGTCCGCCCCCAGCCCGCCGTATTCCTCAGGTAGATGCGAGCAGAGCATCCCAGCCTCCCCTGCCTTGTTCCACAGTTTGCGGTCGATATAGCCCTGTTTCTCCCACTGCGCATGAAACGGCACCGCCTCTTTTTCGAGGAATGTTCGTACGCTGTCGCGGAA
Organism: Pseudomonas baetica; assembly: GCF_019733355.1. Lineage (GTDB taxonomy): Bacteria > Pseudomonadota > Gammaproteobacteria > Pseudomonadales > Pseudomonadaceae > Aquipseudomonas > Aquipseudomonas baetica_A. The sequence goes on from NZ_JAIHLQ010000015.1 coordinate 62,780, forward strand.
CAATTCGTGCTCGGAGCTGAACAAGGTTCTGGGAATCATGCGGCACCTTTCTTTGTTATTGGAGGGATACACCCTTCAGAGACTAAGCCTCCCCTCCGACACAGGACACTGGACACATCCGACAAAAAATAAGACGATCCAGCCGTCTGGTGACCACTTTCCCTTATAAAAACAAAAGTTGAATTATGTCTAAGCAAGTCTCCACGCCCTTACGGCGCGTCAGCATCCTGGCGATCGACCAGGTTTTCGCCTTCACCCTCATGCAAGCCAAGGATTTTTTCCATGTGGCCAGCCTGCGCTACGGCAAACAATTGGGCCACGGCCTGACACCGGCGTTTGAAACGCGCCTGGTCAGCCCTGATGGCCAACCGGTGAAAAGCTTTAGCAATGTAGTCATGCCGGTGGATGGCGGTCTCGAAAACACCGATATCATCATCCTCCCGGCGTTCTGGGACGATTTCGATACGCTGTGCAGCCGTTACCCACAAATCCTGCCTTGGTTGCGCGAACAACACGCTCGCGGCGCCGTGCTATGCGCCGAGGCCACAGGCGTGTTCTGGCTGGCCGAGGCGGGGCTGCTTAATGGCAAGGAAGCAACCACTTACTGGCGCTTCTTCAACGCCTTTGCCGAACGCTTCCCGCAGGTTCACCTCAATCAGGACAAGCACCTGACTGACGCCGACAATCTCTATTGCGCTGGCGGCACCACGTCGGCCTGCGATCTCTACATCTATCTGATCGAGCGCTTCTGTGGCGCCAACGTGGCGCAAGCTGTGGCCCGCGACATTCTTTACGAGGTGCAGCGTAACTACTCGCCAGGGCGCATCGGTTTCGGCGGGCAAAAGCTGCATCAGGACGTGATCATTCTGCAAATTCAACACTGGCTCGAAGAACACTTCGCCGACAAGTTCCGCTTCGAAGACGTGGCCCGCGAACACGGCATGAGCATCCGCAACTTCATGCGCCGCTTCCAGACCGCCACCGGTGACAAACCGCTGCATTACCTGCAACGGCTGCGCATCGAAACGGCCAAGGGTTTACTGTCGGGCAGCCGCAAGAGCATCAAGACCATCAGTTATGAAGTCGGCTATGACGATGCGAGCTTCTTTGCGCGGTTATTCCGCCAGCACACCGAGCTGTCGCCGAACCAGTATCGGCAGCAGTTTCAGCAGGCTGCCTAACCCCCGAAGCATACAGAGATCCGCTGTGTGAGCGGGCTTGCTCGCGAAGGCGGCGCATCAGCCGACATCGCTGTTGAATGACACACCGCTTTCGCGAGAAAGCCCGCTCCCACAGGGGGATTGCTGTGAGTCCGAGAAGTCTTCAGCGCAAATAAAAAGGGCCTGCATTGGCAGGCCCTTTTTTAATTGCCGAAGCTGTTCAAGGCTTGTGCGCCCGGGACAGGAATTCGTGGGATTGCATTTCCAGAAGACGGCTCAGCGTGCGCTGGAACTCGAAATTCAGGCGTCCGCCGGTGTACAAGTCTTTCAACTCGACTTCGGCAGAAATGATCAGCTTCACGTTGCGGTCGTAGAACTCGTCGACCATGTTGATGAAACGTCGAGCGATGTCATCGGTGGTGACGCTCATCTGCTCGACACCGCTGAGCAGCACGGCATGGAAGATCTTGCCCAGTTCGATGTAATCGTTCTGGCTACGCGGGCCGTCGCACAGTTCGCGGAAGTCGAACCAGGCCACGTCGTCACAGGTACGCAACGCGCGAATTTCACGATTTTCGATGATCAACACATCGTTCTCGACCGCAGCGGTGCATTCCGGCGTCAGTGCCTTGAAGCTTTTGCGCAGGCTTTCGTGAGCGGCTTCGTCGAGCGGATAGTGGAACAGTTCCGCTTGTTCGAGGTGACGCAGACGATAGTCGACGCCGCTGTCGACGTTGACGATCTCGGTGTTTTGCTTGATCAGCGCGATGGCTGGCAAGAAGCGCGCACGTTGCAGACCGTCCTTGTACAGGCCGTCCGGGACGATGTTTGAAGTCGCGACCAGGGTCACGCCATTCTTGAACAGCTCTTCCATCAGCGTGCCGAGGATCATGGCGTCAGTGATATCGGAGACAAAGAACTCATCGAAGCAGATGACCCGCGATTCAGTCGAAAAACGCTTGGCTATGATGGTCAGCGGGTTTTTCTCACCGCCGAGGGTCTTCATCTCTTCATGCACACGCTTCATGAAACGGTGGAAGTGAGTGCGGGTCTTTTCCTTGAACGGCAGCGCTTCGAAGAAAGTGTCGACCAGGTAAGTCTTGCCGCGACCCACGCCGCCCCAGAAGTACAGACCCTTGACCGGCGTCTGATCCTTTTTGCCAAACAGTTTGCTCAGCAGCCCCGGCTTGTTCTGATCGGCGGCGATCAGATCCTCGTACAGGCGCTGCAAATGACGCACAGCAGTTTCCTGCGCGGCGTCATGGAAGAAGTCCGGGCGTTTCAGATCAGCTTGGTATCGTTCTAGGGGCGTCATAATTCGTTAGCAAGGCAACAAAAACGGGCCGTCACTGTAGCGACGGCCCGTGGGAATGGCAATCAGCCCTTAGTCGGGCCGAGCCGCTGATTATTCCTGAACAGGTGTCAAAGCGATGCGCAGGGCCTCGATAGCCGCATCCCGCGCTGCACTGTCAGCGAATGCAGGGCTGTCGCCAACGCACTCGCCTTCCAGCCACACGCTGAAGTTCAGGTCTTCGCTGCGCACATCCAGAGGCTGGCCAGATTGCAGTTGCTTGGTCACCTGCCCTGCGGTTTTGCCATCGGCGAAGTTGCGCGACAGCAGCAGTTGCTCACCATCGGCGGCCAGCAGACGGAAACGGAAGCTGCCGTCGTCTTCACGGAAGCTGACGAATCGTGCGGCTTTCGCCGCTTTTTTCTTGGTGGTCGCTGCGACTTGAACCTGATTGACGAACGAACGCAGGCCGACGGCCTCACGCAGTTCGTTGAGGAACGGCGTGGCCACGGCACGGGCCTTTTTCGCGCCGATCTGCAGGATGTCTTCGAGATCCGCCGGACGCTCGATCAGTTGGTGATAACGCTCGCGGGACTCGCCCAGTTCGTTGTCGAGCAACTGGAACAGACGATTCTTCGCCTCGCCCCAACCCAGACCACCGAGCAGTTCGCTGCGGAATTCTTCGGACTGCGCCGGGGTGGAGAACGCCTGGAAGAGGGTGAACAGGTGCGAGTTGTCCGGATCTTTCGCCTCGCCCGGCGCACGGGAGTCGGTGACGATCCGCGAGATCGCGTCCTTCATCTCTTTGGCGCTGGAGAACAACGGGATGGTGTTGTCGTAGCTCTTCGACATCTTGCGCCCGTCGAGGCCTGGCAACGTTGCCACGCTTTCCTCGATCAGCGCTTCGGGCATGGTGAAAAACTCTTTGCCCTGACCAAACAAATGGTTGAATCGCTGACCAATGTCACGAGCCATTTCTACGTGCTGGATCTGGTCGCGACCGACCGGCACCTTGTGCGCGTTGAACATCAGGATGTCTGCTGCCATGAGCACCGGATAGCTGTAAAGGCCCATGGTGATACCGGCATCCGGGTCTTCACCGGTTTCAACGTTCTTGTCCACCGAAGCCTTGTAGGCATGGGCGCGGTTAAGCAGGCCCTTGGCGGCAACGCAGGTCAGCAGCCAGGTCAGCTCGGGGATTTCCGGGATGTCGGACTGGCGGTAGAAGGTCACGCGGTCGACATCGAGGCCACCGGCCAGCCAGGTCGCGGCGATTTCCAGACGCGAGCGCTGGATGCGCAGCGGGTCATCGCATTTGATCAGGGCGTGGTAGTCGGCCAGGAAGTAGAACGAATCGGCATTGCTGTCGCGACTGGCAAGGATTGCCGGGCGGATGGCGCCGGCGTAGTTGCCCAGGTGCGGCGTGCCGGTGGTGGTGATGCCGGTGAGGATGCGGGTACGGTTCGTCATGGGTAATCGCTTGTCAGACTGCAATCAATTCGAGAGACGCGGCAGGATCAGATCCTTGAGATCGGTCAACTTGCCATGAAAAAAGTGTCCGCATTCTGCCACTTTCAGCAGCTCATGGGGGCGCTGGAGTTTGTCGGACCAGTCGTAAACCAGTTGCGGATCGATCACTTCGTCGGTTTCCGGCTGGATCACGGTCAACTCGCCCTGCTGGGGCAGTTGATCCTGATCGCCCAGACGCATCACCGCCGGCGCGACCATGAACAGGTGCTTGAGTTGCTCGCCCTGCGCTTCAAGACGCCCGCCGAGACTTGCTGCAACAAATCCGCCGAAGGAGAAACCGAACAGGGTCAGCGGCAGATCCGGGTGCTTTTCCCGTAGCCACGCCGCGACAGCCTGGGCGTCGTCGACTTCACCGGTGCCCATGTCGTGCGCGCCTTCGCTGGCGCCGACGCCGCGATAGTTGAAGCGCAGGGTGATCAGCCCGGCGTCGCGCGCGGTGCGCTGCAGGGTCGAGACGACCTTATTGAGCATGGTGCCGCCCTGCACCGGGTTAGGATGGCAGATCAGCGCGATACCGCGCGGCTGCTCGTTATCCAGATACAGAGACTCAAGTTGGCCGATTGGGCCATCAATCACTACGGGGGTTTCACGCATCAGCAAGGAAGGAACTCCGTGACCTCGAGTCGGGTCGACTCGTCTAGCAAATTGTCTGTGCCAATCTATTGCGAGTGAATCGCGGTATACAGCGCAGGTTCGAGCCGTTAACGTAAAGCAAAGCCGTTTATAGAGGAAGGACTCGTGGAACACTCGCTCTTAGTTTGGTTGTTACCGACTCTTGCCCTGGTTGTGGGTGTCGCCATTGGATTCCTGATCGCGCGCGTTGCGCCGAACGCCGCGCCGAGCCGTACGCAGCGTCAACTGGATGATATCCAGGAGCGTTTCGACAGTTATCAAAACGAGGTGGTCACCCACTTCAACAGCACCGCGATGCTGGTGAAGAAGCTGACCCAGAGCTATCAGGAAGTGCAGGATCATCTCGCCGAGGGCGCCAATCGTCTGGCCCTGGACGAGCAGACCCGCCAGCGCCTGATCGCCGCCCTGCACGCTGACGCTGCGCAGGCACCGCGCGAACGCCTGACGCCACCGCGCGATCAGGAGCCTCCACGCGACTACGCACCGAAGACCCCGAACTCGCCGGGCATGCTCGATGAGCAATATGGCCTGAAGAAATAATCAGCCTTCGCTGCAAACAAAAAGCCCCCGGACAACGCTGTTGTCCGGGGGCTTTTTTGTATCTGATGGTTCTGTGGTGCCGATTTGATCGCCATCGCGAGCAGGCCAGACAAAAAATGCCCGATCACCAGGACCGGGCATTGCTTCACTCAAGCCTTCACTTATGGATACTGCTGAACCGTACCCGGCTGTTGCTGCTGACCACCATACTGCTGACCCGGGATCGCCTTCAGGTTGACTTCAACACGACGGTTCTGCGCGCGGCCATTGACGTCGCCGTTGCTGGCAATCGGGTTATCCGGACCGGCGCCACGGGCAGACAGGTTGGCACCGCTGACACCTTGCGAGGTCAGATAGGTCGCCACGCTCTGCGCACGACGCTGGGACAGGTCCATGTTGTGCTGGCGGCTGCCGGTGCTGTCGGTGTAGCCGACGATTTCGATCTGGTTCTGGTTGAACTCTTTCAGCGAGTTGGCCAGATTGTTCAGCGGTTGGTAGAAGCTGGACGCGATGTTCGCCGAATCGGTCGCGAACGTGATGTTGCCCGGCATGATCAGCTTGATCTGATCGCCCTGACGCTGCACCTCAACGCCAGTGTTGGCCATGCTGGCGCGTAGTTTCGCTTCCTGCTTGTCAGCGTAGTAACCGTAACCGGCCGCCGAAGCCCCCACTACCGCTGCACCGATCAAGGCGCCCTTGCCACGATTGTTGTGGTCGATAGCGGCACCGGCCAATGCACCGGCAAGTGCCCCGAGACCACCATACTTGGCGGTTTTGCTCATGCCTTGGGAGCCACCGTCGGCCTGGCCCTGATTGTCATAGGGGTTAGGCGAAGCACAGCCGGACAGCAAGGCCACGGCCGTGGCGACAATAATCAAACGACGCTTGGTGAACATGAAGAGCTCCTACGTTTCTGCATTCTATGGTGCAGCGGCCGTTTGGCAATGAACCTCTGCGGGCGTTTGATCATGACTATGCGTAAAAATTCCGCCGCACACCCATTACAAATTATTTACGCCCGCACGAAAGGATTTTCACGCATTTCATCACCCAGACGCGTATCCGGACCATGCCCGGTAACGACCGTCGCGTCTTCATCCAGTGTGTAAAGCCGCTGCTTGATCGATCGCACGATGGTCGCCTGATCGCCGCCCCACAAATCCGTGCGCCCTACGCCGCGACGAAACAACGTGTCACCGGCAATTAACAGCTTAGCCTCGGAGAACCAAAAGCTCATGGAACCGGGTGTATGACCCGGCGTGTGCAACGCCACACCGCAGCCACAGGCGAGTTCTTCATCGTCACTCAGCCAGCGATCCGGTGAGGGTACCGGGGTGTAAGGCACGCCGAACATCTGGCATTGCATCTCCAGGTTGTCCCACAGGAACTGGTCTTCCTTGTGCAGATGCAGGGTCGCGCCGGTTTTCTCCTTCATCTGCCCGGAGGCGAGGAAGTGATCGAGATGCGCGTGGGTGTGGATGATGCTGACCACCTTCAGACCGTGGGCATCGAGGCGCGCCATGATCAGGTCAGGATTGCCGCCCGGGTCGACGACGATGGCCTTTTTGCTGATCGGGTCGCCGATGATGGTGCAGTTGCACTGCAAAGGGCCAACAGGGAAGGTTTCGCGGATGAGCGCGAGGCTTGGCACGGTCATGATGATCCTGGACAAACGGCAGTGGGCTTCGCTCAGGATTCTACTGCACGCGCCGATATAGATCGCCAGGTCATTAAATTGGCGCCACTAATCAGAAAGTAGTGGCCCAATGATGTCAAATGTATAAATTCTGGTGCAAAATCGCCTTCTTTTTTGTAGCGGCCGCATTCAGGAAGGGCCGCAGACCTCATCCAGGAACGTCTCATGCCAAGCCCTCTCCGCTATTCGTTTACAACGTGGACTCAAATGACCGGCAACAAGGCCGTCGACGCATTGCTGGCAGATGATCATTGGACGGGGCGTTGGGACGAGCGAGGCATGCCGGTCAAACTGACCTACAGTTTCGTCGACACCGGTTCGTTTTTCGCCCGAGACTACAGCCCTTCCAACGAATACTTAAACGGTTTCTCCTTATCCACCGCTCAGCAAGTCGCCGTCTACAACGCGTTAAATGGCTGGAGCGCTGTGGCCAACGTGCAGTTTTCGCTGGTATCCGAAACAGCCGCGAATGTGGGCGATCTGCGTTTCGGTGGTTACATGGGCATGGACAGCAAATACGCCGCCTGGGCATATTTTCCGGACGAGACGCCAGTGGCTGGTGATGTCTGGATTGGCCCATCGACCGATGACCCGAACCCGGCCAAAGGCTCCTTCGACTATCTGACGTTCGTGCACGAGATCGGCCACGCTCTGGGTCTCAAACACCCGTTCGATACCACCCCGGATAACAGCACACTGCTTAATCCTGCGCTGGATGACGTGCGCTACACCGTCATGAGCTACAACGACTCGTATTCCTATCAGCCGACCACGCCGATGTTGCTGGATATTCTGGCGATCCAGAGCTTGTATGGGGCCAATACTCTATGGCACGCCGAGAACACCATTTACAAGTGGGCGCCCTCCCAGTCGGTGTTCGAGACCATCTGGGATGGCGGCGGCAGTGACACGATTGATGCCAGCAACCAGCTTTCGGGCGTCAGCATCGACCTCAACCCAGGCCAGTTCAGCACCATCGGCAAAGCGTTTCTGGACCCCAATGGCAATTTGTTCAACAGCGGCCTGGCCATTGCGTATGGCACCGATATCGAAAATGCTTACGGCTCGAACTTTGACGACACACTGATCGGCAACGCACTGGACAATACCCTAGTGGGCCTGGAAGGTGCTGACACCATGAGTGGCGGAGCCGGTAATGACGCCTACTACGTCGACAACGTCGGCGACGTCGTGATCGAACAGGATGCGTCGCCGACGCAGATCGATGCCGTCAATTCACTGATCAGCTACACCCTTGGCGCCAATGTCGAGTGGCTGAACCTGATCGGCACCGCCGACGTCAATGGCACCGGCAACGCGCTGAACAACCGTATCCTTGGTAACAGCGGCAGTAACATCCTGGACGGCGGTCTCGGCGCCGACGTGATGGCCGGCGGTGCGGGCAATGACACCTACATCGTCGACAACGTCAACGACGCCATCAACGAAACCAGCACCGCGGCCAGCGAAATTGATACGGTCATCTCCTCGGTCAGCTGGCGACTCGGCGCCAACCTGGAAAACCTTACGCTGACAGGGACGGCCAATAATTACGCCGCAGGCAATGCCTTGAACAACGTGCTGATCGGCAACGACGGCAACAACGAGCTCAACGGCGGCGCCGGGATCGACACCCTGATCGGCGGGAAGGGCGATGACTCCTACGCCGTGGACAACGCTGGCGATGTCGTCATCGAAGCCGCCGGCGAAGGTTACGATACGGTACTGAGTTACGTTAACTACAGCCTGGGCGACAACATCGAGGAAGGTCGGTTGATCGGCAATGCCATCAGCCTGAGCGGCAACGATCTGGACAATGTGCTTGTCGGCAACGCCTTGGCCAACACCCTGTCCGGCGGGGCGGGCAACGACGTACTCAACGGCGGTGTAGGCGCCGACCGCATGATCGGTGGCCTGGGTGATGATGTTTACTCTGTCGATGATGTCGGTGACACCGTCGTTGAAGCCGCGGGCGAAGGTCACGACAAGGTCCAGAGCAGTGTCAACTACACCCTGACCGCCAATGTCGAGGATGGCCAGTTGAGCGGCAATGCCATCAGCCTCACCGGCAACGACCTGGACAACGTGCTGATCGGCAACGCCATGAACAACAACCTCAATGGTGGGGCCGGTGCCGATACCCTCGACGGTGGTGCAGGCAACGACAGCTATTTCGTCGACAACATTGGCGATGTCGTCATCGAACGCGATGCCACGCCGACGCAAATCGACGCGGTAAACTCGACGATCGATTACACCCTCGGCGCTAACGTCGAGTGGCTGAACCTGCTCGGCAGCGCCGACCTCAATGGCACCGGCAACGCTCTGAACAACCGCATCACCGGTAACAGCGGGAATAACATCCTGGACGGTGGTCTTGGCGCCGACACCATGATCGGTGGTACGGGCAACGACACCTACATGGTCGACAACATCAACGACGTCATCAACGAGACCAGCACCCTTGCAAGCGAAATTGATACGGTCATCTCCTCGGTCAACTGGCGACTGGGCGCCAACCTGGAAAACCTGACGCTGACAGGGACCGCCGACATCTACGCCGCCGGCAATGCTTTGAACAACGTGTTGATCGGCAACGATGGCAACAACGAGCTCAACGGCGGCGCCGGAATTGACACCCTGATCGGCGGCAAGGGCAATGACTCCTACGCCGTCGACAACGCTGGCGATGTGGTCATCGAAGCGGCTGGCGAAGGTTACGATACGGTACTGAGTTACGTTAACTACAGCCTGGGCGACAACATCGAGGAAGGCCGGTTGATCGGCAACGCCATCAGCCTCAGTGGCAACGATCTGGACAACGTGCTGATCGGTAATGCCTTGGCCAACACCCTGTTCGGCGGTGCCGGCAATGACTCGATCGATGGTGGTGTGGGTGCCGACCGCATGATCGGGGGCGTGGGCGATGACGTTTACTATGTCGATGATGTCAGCGATAACGTCGTCGTGGCGGCGAACGAGGGTCACGACAAGATCCAGAGCAGTGTCAACTACACCCTCACCACCAATGTCGAGGATGGCCAGTTGACCGGCAGTGCCATCAGCCTGACGGGCAACGGCCTGGATAACGTGCTGGTCGGTAACGCCATGAACAACAACCTCAATGGCGGAGCCGGTGCCGATACCCTGGACGGCGGTGCAGGCAACGACAGCTATTTCGTCGACAACGTTGGTGATGTCGTCATCGAACGCGATGCCTCACCAACGCAAATCGACGCCGTGAACTCGACGATCGATTACACCCTCGGCACCAACGTCGAGTGGCTGAACCTGCTTGGCAGCGCTGACCTCAACGGCACCGGTAATGCGCTGAACAACCGCATTACCGGCAACAGCGGGAACAACATTCTGGACGGCGGCCTCGGCGCCGACACCATGGCCGGCGGTACGGGCAATGACACCTACATCGTCGACAACGTCAACGACGTGATCAATGAAACCAGCACCCTGGCCAACGAAATAGACACCGTCATCTCGTCGGTCAACTGGCGACTCGGTGCCAATCTGGAAAACCTGACACTGACCGGCACCAGTGACATCTACGCCGCCGGTAACGCTTTGAACAACGTGCTCATCGGCAACGATGGCAACAACGAGCTCAATGGCGGCGCCGGCATTGACACATTGATCGGCGGCAAGGGCAATGACTCCTACGCGGTCGACAACGCTGGCGATGTGGTCATCGAAGTGGCCGGCGAAGGTTACGACACGGTGCTCAGTTATGTTAACTACACCTTGAGCGCCAATATCGAAGAAGGCCGGCTGATCGGCAATGCCATCAGCCTCACCGGCAATGACCTGGACAACGTGCTGATCGGCAACGCCCTGGACAACAACCTCAATGGCGGGGCTGGCGCCGACACACTGGACGGCGGTGCAGGCAACGACAGCTATTTCGTCGACAACGTTGGCGATATCGTCATCGAACGCGATGCCACGCCGACGCAAATCGACGCGGTAAACTCGACGATCGATTACACCCTCGGCGCCAACGTCGAGTGGCTGAACCTGCTCGGCAGCGCAGACATCAATGGCACCGGTAACGCGCTGAACAACCGCCTTATCGGTAACAGCGGAAACAACATCCTCGACGGCGGTCTGGGCGCTGATGTGATGGCTGGGGGGACGGGCAATGACACCTACATCGTCGACAACGTCAACGATGTCATCAATGAAACCAGCACCCTGGCCGACGAAATCGACACGGTCAAATCCTCGGTCAGCTGGCGGTTGGGCGCCAACCTGGAAAACCTCACGCTGACGGGGACGGCCAACACCTACGCCGTCGGCAATGCCTTGAACAACGTGCTGATCGGCAACGATGGCAATAACGAGCTCAACGGCGGCGCCGGGATCGACACCCTGATCGGCGGCAAGGGCAATGATGCCTACGCGGTGGACAACGCGGCGGACGTGGTCATCGAAGTGGCCGGCGAAGGTTATGACACGGTGCTGAGTTACGTTAACTACACCTTGAGCGCGAACATCGAAGAAGGCCGGCTGATCGGCAATGCCATCAGCCTCACCGGCAACGACCAGGACAACCTGCTGGTCGGCAACGCCCTGGACAACAACCTCAATGGCGGGGCTGGCGCCGACACACTGGACGGCGGTGCAGGCAACGACAGCTATTTCGTCGACAACGTTGGCGATATCGTCATCGAACGCGATGCCACGCCGACGCAAATCGACGCGGTTAATTCGATGATCGATTACACCCTCGGCGCCAACGTCGAGTGGCTGAACCTGCTCGGCAGCGCAGACCTCAATGGCACCGGTAACGCGCTGAACAACCGCATCATCGGTAACAGCGGAAACAACATCCTCGACGGCGGTCTGGGCGCTGATGTGATGGCTGGGGGGACGGGCAATGACACCTACATCGTCGACAACGTCAACGACGTCATCAATGAAACCAGCACCCTGCCCAACGAAATAGACACGGTCAAATCCTCGGTCAACTGGACGCTGGGCGCCAATCTGGAAAATCTGACACTGACCGGAACCGGCAACATCTACGCCATCGGCAATTCCCTGAACAACGTGTTGATCGGCAACGATGCCAACAACGAACTCAACGGCGGTGGCGGGATCGACACCATGATCGGCGGGAAGGGCAACGATGCCTACGCCCTTGATCAGGCCGCGGAGCTCACTCTGATCCAGGAAAATGCTGCTGAAGGCAACGATACATTGGTGCTGCTGTATCAGGCGACCGAGCAAACCAGCGTTGTCGATCTTGGCATCAGCAATTTGCAGAATGTCGAAAACGTTACCCTTGCCGGCGCGGGTGAATTTACGCTTCAAGGTAACAGCCTGAACAACACCTTGATCGGTAACGCTCAGGCCAACGTACTCAACGGCGGTGCCGGTGCGGACGTACTGACCGGTCGCGGCGGTGCCGACACCTTTGTGTTCAGCGCCGTCAACGAAATGGGCATTGGTGCAAATCGTGACGTCATCACCGACTTCAGCAGCCTGCAAGGTGACAAGATCGATCTGACCCACTTCGATGCCAACCTGCTGAGCGCCGGAGTCGACGGATTCACCTTCATCGGTGCCAATGACTTCACCGGCGCCGGTCAAATCCGTTTCATTGACCACGTGCTGTCGGGCAACGTCAGCGGCAACGCTGGCGCGGATTTCGAGATCCAACTGGTAGGCGTGAACAGTTTCAGCGCCAACGACCTGGTGGCCTGAAGCGTTGAGGGCCTGCCGTTGAATTTGGCCTGAGAAAACCACACACCGCCCGGACATGCGCCGGGCGTTGTGCATTTCAGATCACAGGCAAAAAAGTCCGACGCCCTAGCTGAGGACGCCCAACGCTTTGGCCCTTGCCACTGCCTGCGTACGGCGTTCGACTCCCAACTTGCTGTTGATATGGCTGGCGTGGGTTTTGACCGTGTGCAGTGATATGAACAATTGTTCGCTGATCTCCTGGTTCGAACACCCTTGTGCAATCAGACGCAGTACCGACAATTCCCGACTACTAAGCTGCTCTATCGCAGAAGTCTCAGCGACGGCACGGGCTGGTGGCTTCGGGAACTGTTCCAGCAATTGCAGGCAGACAGCAGTCGACGTAATCGACAGCAACTGCCCGCGTAACCAGTCCGAATGCTCTTTCACCAAGGCATCAAACGGCTGCAACACCCCACCGCCGGCTGCATCCAGTGCCAAGGCCAAGGTTTTCCGCGCTTCCGGCTCACGCCCGTCGCCCAGTAGCAAAGCCACCTTCTGCGTCAACGCCATTACACTGAGCAACTGTCGCCCTGTTTGCTGACCATTTTCATGCAACACATTCAGACGCCCTTCGGCGAGCATCCGTCGTCCCTGAATCACATCCAAAAGCGCCTGTTGCAGTTCGACATGCAGGGGCAACTGTGGATGAAACTCCGGCGGTGCGGCGGCGCGCTCACCGGTGTAGGTCTGGCCCAGTCGCGCCAGCCAGGCTTCGGCCAGATCAGTGCGGCCCTGCGTTAGCCACAGCTCGCATTTGACCAACGTGATCATCGCCAGATAGTAGATTGGCGGTACGTCCCAGATGTGCATCAGCCGCTCGGCTTCGGCCAGTTCCGCGAAGGCTTTGGCGAACTCGCCGGTAGCACCGTCCAAGCGGGCAATCACGCAATGGCCAATCAGCACGCTGATGTCGCGACAGGCGCGAGCCTCGCCAATACCGGCCAATAATCGCGTGCGGGCAGCTTGTGGCTGCAAGCGCATCGCCAACAGAAAACCTTCGTACAGCGTCAGCCGTGCGCGCACCGCGTACAAGCGTTGCGGCGACAACCCTCGCAAACGATCCAGACCCAGATGCACTTCCGTGAGCGCACGCAGAATTTCACCCCGGGACTGCAGAACGCGGGCCCGGTCGTAATGCGCCAACGCTTCGAACAAGGGATTGCCGACACGCTGCGCCAACTCCAGCGATTCGCGATTAAGCCCTCGGGCGCGCCACAGATCGCCATCGGCTATGGCCAGATTGGATAGGGTCGACAAGCACATCAACCGCTGGCCATAACGCTTGGCCGGCAAACTTTCCAGCGCTTCGCTGCAATACTGCAAGGTCAATTCGCGATGGCCGCGCCCTCGGGCAATAATTCCGCTCAAGGCCAGCCACTGCGCCAGCATCGACTTTTGCGCAGTGGCCGAAGGCGCTGGCAGAAAACGGCTCAGATGGCTGGACAACTCCTCGGCGGCATCGAGCTGGCAGGCCAGACCCAGCGCCCAACTGTAGAGAACGATCAGCCGCGGAGTGCTTATCAACAGGCTGTCGGGCAAGTCCATTTTCCAGCGCAACAGCATGCCGACGTTCTGCTCGGCAAGCAGTTGCTCCTCGGAGAGGTTCTGCACCAGATTTGCCGCCACATCGAGGTGACCGGCGCGCAAGGCCTGTTCCACCGCTTCGTCGAGCAGGCCCTGGGCATTGAACCAGCGACAGGCACGCAGGTGCAGCGTGGCGGTCGGCACCATCGCCTGGGCAATCGGCCGGCTGCGCAACAGATCAGAAAACAAATGGTGATAGCGATACCAATGCCCGTGCTCATCCAGCGGCACCAGAAACACCTGATGCGCCAGCAGGAAACGCAGGATCTCGGCACTGTCATGGGCTTCACGCACCGCATCGCAGAGTTCGCTGCAAAAGCGTTCCTGCGGGGCAGTGTCGTAGAGAAACGCCTGCACTTCGGTGGGCAGACAATCGATGACTTCTTCGAGCAGATAGTCGCGGATCAGCCCTTCCCCGCCGTTCAGTGCCTGAGGCAAAGCGGCATCGCCGCCGGCTTCGGACACCGCCAGTAGCCAGAAACGCAATCCCGCCACCCAGCCTTCACTGCGCAGGATCAGATTCTCCAAGGCTTCGCCGCGCAATGAAGTGCTGTGGCGATCAAGTAACGTCAGGGCTTCGTCGTGGGTCAGGCGCAGATCCTGCTCATGCAGTTCAAGCAATTGCCGGGACAGGCGCAAGCGCGCCAGATGCCAGTCCGGGCGCTGCCGACTGGTGACCATCACCAGCAAGCCGTCGGGCAGGTGATTGAGGAAAAACTGCAGGCAACGGTCCAGGACCGGCCCTTGGGCGAGATGGTAATCGTCGAGCACCAACAACAATGGGCTCAGCGGATCGAGGTGCAACGCCAGCTCATCGAGCAGACCGTCGAGCCACTCTTCGAAGGCGAAGGGCTGATGGCGTTGACGCATTTTCAGCAGGCCGAGGGCGCGACTGCCCAATTGCGGAAAATAGTCCTGCAAGCCTTCGAGCAGGCGCTCGAGAAACCGCCCAGGGTCACTGTCGCGAGGGCTCAAACCCAGCCACAGACTTTGCCAGTGCGCAGGCAGGCTCTGACAGAACTCCACCGCCAACGAGCTTTTGCCGAACCCGGCGGGAGCGCTGACCAGCAACAGCCGTCCACCGAGCCCGGCTTGCAGGCGCTCGCAAAGGCGTGGTCGCAACACGTAGCCATCAGGCAACGGCGGGCGAAAAAAACGCCCGGCCAGTGCCGCGACAGCAACGCTTGCGGGGCCCGGAAGTGGGGACAGATCAGTCATGGCCGGCTCTTGTTCGAATTGCAGTTGGCGGCGTTGCAGATGTCCGCAGACTAGCCTTAAACGATCCGGTTATGAAGGTTGCTGCTACAAATGGCTACAAAAAAGCTACAGACAAAAAAACGCCCCGAACCAGTCGGGGCGTTTTCACGAGGATGCGGCCTCGCTTTACAACGGTTTAGCGAACGCCTTCCTGGCGCAAAGCAGCAGGGGTGAAGTCGCTGGTGGTGGCGGTGAAGCCGAAGTCATAGGCCTGTTTCTCTTCGTTCTTCATGCCCAGCGCCAGATAGCGGCCGGATTGCAGGTCGTAGAGCGTTTCCAGCGCGTACCACGGCACTTGCTTGTCGTAGTAGTTCTCGGCATGCGCCTCGGCTACACGCCACAGTTGGCCACGACCATCGTAATGGTCGATGACGGCTGCTTGCCAGGTGTCTTCATCGATGTAGAAGTCACGCTTGGCGTAGATGTGGCGCTGACCTTCCTTGAGAGTCGCCACTACGTGCCAGACGCGACGCAACTCGTAACGCGCCAGATCCTGGTTGATATGGCCAGCCTTGATGATGTCGGTGTATTTCAGTTTCGGATCGTCGAGCTTGTAGCTGTCGGAGGCGATGTACATCTCTTTCTTGCCTTCGAGTTTCCAGTCGTAGCGATCCGGCGCACCGTTGTACATATCGAGGTTGTCGGAGGTACGCAGACCATCCGCCGCAGTACCCGGACCGTCATAGGACACTTGTGGCGCGCGACGCACACGACGCTGACCGGCGTTGTAGACCCACGCCGAACGTGGCTCTTTCACTTGGTCAAGGGTTTCGTGCACCAGCAGCACGCCACCGGCCAGACGCGCCGGCGCGGTCACTTTCTGCTTGAAGTAGAACAGGATGTTGCCCGGGTTCTTCGGATCGTAGTCCTTCATCTTGTCGCGGAACACGAACTGGTCCTGGAAGTACACCAGGCTGAACGAGCCATTCGGTTGCGGCGTCGCCTGGGTCACCAGACGGGTCACGCTGCCGCCGCGATAGCGGGTGATGTGGTTCCAGATGACTTCCACACCGCTTTTCGGGATCGGGAACGGTACGGCCGTTTCGAAGTTCTCCAGCCCGTTGCCGCCGGACACCAGATTGGTATTGGTGGCGTTTTTCTTGATCGCGGCAAACACGTCATCCGGCACGGTAGCACCGCGATGGGACGGGTAAACCGGCATTTTGAAGCTATCCGGGTAGCGCTTGAACATCGCGTACTGCCCCGGGGCGAGCTTGTCCTTGTATTGATCCACGTTCTGCGCAGTGATGGTGAACAGCGGTTTTTCGCTTGCATAGGGGTCAGACAGGAACCCCTTGCTGTCGACTGTGCCTGCATTTTTCGGCAGCGGTTTCCAGGCCGGAATCGAACCGTCGGCATTACCGGCCATTTCGGCGCCCATCGGGGTCAGGCTCTTGCCCAGTTTGTCGGCTTCGGCAGCAGGCACCGCGGCCATGACACCGGTCGCCAGCAGCGACAGGCCCAGAACGCTGGCATGGAACAGACTCTTTGTTATTTTCATAAATTCGTTCGTCCTGAAATGCAGTGCTTAGAAGTTCACGCCGAAGCTGAGCGCTACGAAATCGCGGTCATCCACCGTGGTGTACTTGCCGTCGAAGAAGTTGGTGTACGCCAGGCTCGCGGTGTAGGTGTTCTGGTACTCGGCATCGACGCCCAGGCTGACGGCTTTGCGACCTTCCTCGAAGTTGCCGCCAGGGCCTGGCGAGTAGCCGCTGACGTCATGAGACCAAGCCACGTTCGGCTTGAGGTTCACGCCAGCGAATACATCGTTGTATTCCCAGATGGCGCGACCGCGGTAGCCCCAGGACGCGGCAGTGGTGAAACCTTCGTTGGTGCAATTGCGGCTGCGGTTGTTCTGCGGCGAGCCTGGCCCCGCACCGTTGATGGTGCCGTTGTTGAGAATGTTGGCGCAGGTGTCGACGCCACCGGTGGCTGGCAGTTCACCCGGGCCGTAGACCGGATCACGGCCATAACGCTTGTCGGACTTGCTTTCCAGACCGCCCACGTAAGTCATACCCACCTCACCCACCAGGGTCAGACGGCTGGCGCCCATCACCTGATCGAAGAAGTGCGTGAAGGTGGTTTGCAGTTGGGTGATTTCCTTGCGCTCGTAACCATGCAGATCCTGGCCTGGAACGCCGTCGAGCAGCGATGCATTGCTGTACGGGCCACCCAGCGGACGCACACCGGCGAACAGGATGTCGGTGGAGTTCAGTTGTACCGGTGCGTTCGGGCGATAGCTGATTTCACCGCTCCACGCCGTACCAGTAGGCAGGGTGGTGGAGAAACTCAAGCCGTAGAGACGGATGTCTTCAGGGTATTCGACAAAGTACTTCGAGTTACCCGCGACCAACAGCGGCCCCAGCGCACGAAATGCCGCAGGTAGTGCCGCCACGCCGTTATAGACCGATTGTGGCGCGCCCGTGGCGCTGAAGATCGGCGCACGGCTGTGGTAGTTCATGAAATAAGCACCGAATTCGGTGTCCAGCGGCTCGTACATGTACCGGAAGGAAGCGCCCCACTGACCACTGTCACGGGCATCGCGGTCGGCGCCGCGGCGCACCAGAACGCCCTCTTCGTTGACATTGACCCCGTTGGCAGCCAAAGGCCCCAAGGCGACCCCCGGGATCTGCGAGCGCTTGTTCAGCACCCGCAGGTTGTCGGTGCAGCCGTCGGCAATGATGTCCGGCTGCGCGAAGAAGGTGCCGCAGTTGTCGACGACGGTCTGGTCCCATTCCAACTGATAGAACGCTTCGGCCGACAGGTTTTCAGTCAGGCTCTGGGACACGTAGAACATGTTGACCGGGATCAGGCCTTCCTTGATCTCGGCGCCCGGACGACGGAAGGCAGACACGTCGATCGGGTTGATCGAGTTGATACCGCCGCCGATGAAGGTACTTTCACCCCAGCTTACGACCTGCTTGCCCAGACGCACGGAGCCTGGCTCATCGGCAATGGAGTAGTTGTGGTAGACGAAAGCATCGAGGATCTGACCGCCCGAGGATTTGGCACCCTCCTTGCGGTTGTTGTCGCTGATGTCCTTGAACTGGCGGCTTTCATCCTTGAGTTCAAAGTCGTACCAGTATTTGCCACGAACGAAAACGCCGGTGTCGCCGTATTTCAGTTCGAGATCATGGATACCCTTGAAGATCTTCGAGAAAGTCTCACCGCTCTTGAAGTTGGCGTGACCGTCGTCTGATGTCTGCGACAGGCCATGGCCGCCGTTGTTGACGCCGATGAGGTTCTTGTTCGGCTGCTGAGTAGACCAACTGGCACCGACCGACAGGGACGAGTCGAACTGGCCCTCGATTTCACCGACGTTGAAACTGACGCCGAATGCGGGCCCGGCGAGCGAAGAGGCAAGACTGACCGCCAAAGGCAGTTTTGCCCGGCGCCAGAACTGGTTTACTGAGGTCATCGACGCTACTCCATGTGCATTATTGTTATGGCAGTGAGTACTTTTAAAAACGCCTGAAGGACCGGCTGCCAAAGGCTGACCGAAATCACTCCAAAGATGCATCGCCCCGTTTTGTGCGTGTGCCCCGTTCTTAAAAATCCTTGAGTGGACTATAGCCAGCAGGTTGTAGAGCTTGATCCCTCTAAAGTGTGATTTGCAGCTGCCGGCCACTCTGGAACAGTCCTTTTGCCAGTCCGACAAATGTCGGCACGGCAAGGATGGCTGATTTTTTCGATTTCACAAGCCAAGCGCTTGCTTGGTGGGCCTGGCGCGCCCGTTTAGGCGCGCCGGCAGACACTCAAAGTGTCGAGAGGAAGGTGCTGTTGTTGGCCTGCCATTCGGTGATGTCGAGGCGGATGCGCTTCTTGTCGAGCTTGCCAACGCTGGTCTTGGGAATTTCGGTAACAAGGGCAATCTGGCTCGGAATCGCCCACTTGCTCAGGTGCCCCAGTTCCACAAATGGCTTGAGGTGTTCCTTGAGCTCACGCGCCCCGATCTCGTGCCCTTCACGGATCACCAGCAGGGCAAACGGACGCTCCCCCCACTGCGGATCGGCGATGCCCACCACTGCTACTTCGCGTACCGCGACATGGCGGCTGATCAGGTCTTCGAGGTCCAGCGAGGAAATCCATTCGCCACCGGTCTTGATCACGTCCTTGATGCGGTCACGGATGTCGATCACGCCCATGCTGTCGAGCGTTGCCACGTCACCGGTGTGCAGCCAGCCGCCGGTCCAGAGCTCAGCGCCCTTCTGCGGCTCGTTGAAATAGCCTTCGGTCAGCCATGGTGCGCGCAGCACCAGTTCACCCTGCGTCTCGCCGTCGGCCGGGAGGAAATTGCCCTCGGCGTCGATGATCGCGGCTTCCACCAGCGGTCCAGGGACACCGGCCTTGATCCGATAAGTGGTGCGTTCATCCTCGGTACCGGCCATCAACTCATCGTTGAGGTGTGCGCAGGAAATCAGCGGCCCGGTTTCCGACATGCCGTACGCCGCCGTGAGCTGAATGCCGCGCGCCTTGGCGGTTTCATACAAGGTGCGGTTGAGGGCGCTGCCGCCAATGACGATTTTCCAGCCACCGAAATCGGTGTCCTGCGCACCTTTGGCGTTGAGCAGCATTTGCAGGATGGTCGGCACGCAATGGGAGAACGTGACCTTCTCCTTGCGCCACAACTCCACCAGAAACTCCGGATCGTAACGCCCCGGGTAAACCTGTTTGAGCCCGAGCATGGTCGCCACATACGGCAGGCCCCAGGCGTGTACGTGGAACATCGGGGTGATCGGCATGTACACGTCGTTGGTGCCAAGCAGGCGCACGCTGTCGATGGAGCCCATGATCGTCGACACGCCCATGGTGTGCAGCACCAGTTGCCGATGGGTGAAATACACGCCTTTCGGGTTGCCGGTGGTGCCAGTGGTATAGAACGTGGTGGCAACCGAATTTTCGTCGAAATCCTGGAAGTCGTACTGCGGGCTCGCGGCGGCCAGCAGTTGTTCGTACTCGCCTACCAGATTCGGCAGCCCGGCGGTTTTCTCCGGCAGGTCAGTCAGTAGCAGGGTTTTCTCGACCGTGGTCAGGTGCGGCGCGATCGCTTGGTACAGCCCGACGAACTCGCTGTTGACCAGCACAAAGCGGTCCTCGGCATGGTTCATGGTGTAAAGGATCTGTTCCGGCGACAGACGCACGTTGATCGTGTGGATTACCGCGCCGATCATCGGAACGGCAAACATGCACTCCAGATAACGATGGCTGTCCCAGTCCATCACCGCCACGGTGTCACCGGCCTTGACGCCCGCCGCCGTCAGCACGTTGGCCAGTCGCGCCACACGCTCGATCAGGGTCGGATAGCTGTAGCGCAACTGGTCTCGGTAGACGATCTCGCGGGTTTTCTCGTAACGGGCGCCGGACATCAGCAGCCGTTTAATCAGCAATGGATACTGGTAGGCCCCATCGGCCGGGGGAATGACGCGAGTCTGCAACATAAGAATCCCTTTTCTGACTGCACGGTGTTGGCGTAGAGATTTGCACTCTAGAACCCTTATACGCCAGCCAAATCAGCCGAAGGAATGATTTGCACAGCCGTACAAATGCTAGCTTTGCGCCAGCATTTGCGGTTTTCGCCATCGATCAGGCGGTTTGTCCTACAGCCTCTTCAGAAGGCGTCCGAGGGAAAACCACCGCTGCGAGGAAGGTCAAAGCGCCGAAACCCGCAAGAATCAAGTACAGGCCTACGAAACCATGACGCGGTTCGACATAGGAAATCAGCGGAATCGCCGTCGCACTGGCACCGAACGATAAGCAGTAACGCAGGGCGAAGACGCGCGATTGCCACTGTGGGGCAACGAAGTTGGCAACCATCGCATCGTTGACTGTTACCTGACCGAACACCACGAACATGAATGCCGCACCCAGCGCGATCACTGCCCAGCCCTCGGCATAGGCCAGCGCAAACAACAGTGGCGCCTGGCACAACGTCAACACAATGAACGGCCATTTCAAACTGATGCGGTGCAGCACTCGACCGATGCTCAACTGCGCGACCGCGCCAAAGGCATAAGCCAGGCTGACCACCACACCGAGGGTTTGCGGCGAAGCGAACAGGTCATGCAAACGCTCCTGAAACAGTTTTGGATAAGTCATGGTGGTGGCGTTGAACACTACGCCGCCGGTGGCTGTGGCCAATGCCAGAACGCCGAACACCATAACCATGGAAATGCGCTGGCCGGCGGCCCCTTTGAGTGGCGTGTGCGGGCGTTTCGGAATCGGTTCTTCGCGTACCTGCAAAGCGAAACCCACACCTAAAATAATCGCCACTGCACCCGGCAGCAGAAACGCCGAGCGCCAACCGAATTGCGCCACCAGCAACCCGGTGATCAGTGCCGAAAACGCCACGCCAAGATTGCCCCACATGCCGTTGATGCCGATTTCACGGCCACGGTTTTGTGCGTAGGCCACCAGCATCGCCGTGCCGACCGGGTGATAAATCGCCGCAAAAATACCGATCAGGGTCAGACCGATCACCAGCATGGTCGGACTGCTGCTCAGGCCGGTGAAAATCGCCGAAGCGCCGATGCCGAAGAAAAACACCCTCATCATCTGCCGCCGACGCCAGTGATCGCCCAGCCAACCAGCGGGTAGCGAACAGGCGCCGAAGGCAATGAAACCGCCCAGCGACAGGCCGATCAGCGCGGCGTAATCGAGACCGAACGCCTGAGTCATGCCGAGCACAGCGGCGGGAAAAATCAGCATGAACATGTGGTCGATCACATGCGCGGCGTTGATATAGCGAATGACGTTTCTGGATTGATTCATGGCGGCACGCTTTACGTTGTTGTGTGGCGCTTATGCTAAGTTGGCCATAAAGCGCATTCCTGCCAAGCAAGTCATCGAAACAGACATGTTGATCAGCCACTTCGGACATGGCCCGGTGAGTGCCTATCCACGGGATTATCTGGATGGCGCGCACCAGCCGCTGCACATGCATCGAGAGGCGCAGCTGCTGTATGCCGTCCGCGGGATCATGCGCGTGGTCACGGAATCGGGAGCGTGGGTGATTCCGCCGAGTCGCGCGGTGTGGATTCCACCCGAGGTGGCGCACGAGATTTTCATGAGCGGCGACGTGCAGATGCGCTCGCTGTTCATCGCGCCTGCACTGTCGCCCGCCAGCCTGCAAAAGTGCTGCGTTTTGGCCGTGACACCGCTGCTGCGCGAGCTGATCCTGCGCGCGGTGCAAGGGCCGCCGCACGCCGACAACCCGCTGATTCAGCAGTTGATGCTCGAAGAACTCGCCAGTCTGGAAAACCTGCCGTTGCACATTCCGATGCCCACCGACCGGCGCCTGCAAAATATTTGTCTGGCGCTGCTGCACACCCCGGATCATGCCAATACGCTGGAGGATTGGGCACAGCAGGTCGGCGCCAGCTCACGCACGTTGGCGCGGCTGTTTCAGCAACAGTTGAAGATGAGTTTCAACGCCTGGCGCCAGCAACTGCGCCTGATGGAAGCTCTGCCCCGCCTGCTCGCCGGGGACAGCGTGCAGCGTGTGGCGCAGGATTTGGGCTATGGCAGCGCGCGGGCGTTCAGTGCGATGTTTCGCCGTTTGCTCGGGGAAAATCCCCGCGACTACCTCAATAATCTGAGCAAACTCAGCGAACTGGTGTAAGACCCTGTGGGAGCGAGCCTGCTCGCGAAAGCGGTCTTTCAGCCACCAATAATGTCGACTGACCCAACGCCTTCGCGAGCAGGCTCGCTCCCACAGGTTTAAGTCGCGGTTCTGAGATCAGTGCATCTCGGTGAACGCCAGTTTCACGCCGATGGCGATCAGCACCGCGCCCATGGTGCGGTCGAACCAGTGGCCCATGCGGGCGAAACCGGCGCGCACGCGTTGCTGGCTGAACAGCATCGCCACGAGGCAGAACCACACAGCAGTCGCAACCGCCAGGTAAACCCCGTAACCGGCCTGCACCGACAGCGGCGTGTGCGGGTTGATCACCACGGTGAACAGCGACAGGAAAAACAGCGTGGCTTTCGGGTTCAGGCCGTTAGTCACGAAGCCCGAAGTGAAAGCGCCGCGCGCAGTGCGCTCACCGGCCTCTTTGTGCAGATCATCGGTGACGGTTTTCGCCGGTTGCGCGCGCAAGGCCTTGAAGCCGATGTACAGCAAGTAAGCCGCCGCCGCCCATTTCAACGCGTTGAACAGCACGATCGATTGCGACACGATCAGGCCGATACCGAGCAACGAATAGCCAACGTGCAGGAAAATCGCCGTGCCCACACCCAGCGCCGTCCATGTACCGGCGCGGCGACCGTGGGTCACGCTTTCACGCACGACGACGGCAAAGTCCGGGCCGGGGCTGGCGACGGCCAGCAGGTGGATCAATGCAACGGTCAAGAACTCGGTCCAATACATGGGGCCTCCTTTCGGCCAGGCGTAACGCTTTGTTTCATCTGATAGGCTCGGCAGATTACGCCTTCCGTTCAACGCACAAAAGGTACAGTTGATGACGAACCCGCGCCGCGCCGTATTCCTCGATCACCCTTCGCTGGATCTTGGCGATCTCGACCTCAGCCCGTTGCGCGCCTGCTTCAGCGACTTGCAACTGTTCGCCCAGACCCTGCCTGAACACGTCGCCGAACGCTTGCAAGGCGCCACGGTGGCCATCTCCAACAAGATCCTGATCGACGACGCAGCGATGGCCGCCAGCCCGGATCTGAAACTGATCCTGATCACCGCCACCGGCACCAACAACGTTGATCTGGCCGCCGCCCGTGCTCGTGGCATCACCGTGTGCAACTGCCAGGGTTACGGCACGCCATCGGTGGCGCAGCATACGATCATGCTGCTGCTCAATCTCGCCACGCGCTTGGCCGATTACCAGCAAGCGGTGGGCGAAGGTCGCTGGCAGCAAGCAAAACAGTTCTGCCTGCTGGACTACCCGATTGTCGAACTGGAAGGCAAAACCCTC
Organism: Pseudomonas baetica; assembly: GCF_019733355.1. Taxonomy (GTDB): domain Bacteria; phylum Pseudomonadota; class Gammaproteobacteria; order Pseudomonadales; family Pseudomonadaceae; genus Aquipseudomonas; species Aquipseudomonas baetica_A. The sequence continues at coordinate 87,152 of NZ_JAIHLQ010000015.1, forward strand.
GGTCTGCTCGGGCATGGCGAACTCGGCGGTGCCGTTGCCAGGTTGGCCGAAGCGTTCGGCATGCGCGTGCTGCTTGGGCAGATTCCCGGCCGCCCGGCCCGGCCGGATCGTCTGCCACTGGATCAATTGCTGCCGCAAATCGATGCCCTCACCCTGCACTGTCCGCTCAACGAGCACACCCGCCACTTCATCGGCGCCCGCGAACTGGCGTCGATGAAGCCCGGCGCGTTCGTGGTCAACACAGCCCGTGGTGGACTGATCGACGAACAGGCCTTGGCCGATGCCTTGCGCAATGGCCATCTCGGCGGCGCCGCTACCGATGTGCTCAGCGTCGAGCCGCCAACCCAAGGCAATCCCCTGCTGGCGGCCGACATCCCGCGCCTGATCGTCACCCCGCACAACGCTTGGGGCAGTCGCGAGGCCCGGCAGCGCATCGTGGGTCAATTGACTGAAAACGCTCAGGCGTTTTTCAGCGCTAAGGCGCTGCGAGTCGTCAGTTGATAAACTGCGGCACTTTTTTTTGAGGAGCAGTTATGGATCCGCGCAGTGAAGTACTGCTTCGTCAGGCCGAGTTATTCCAGGGTTCGCTATTGCTGGCCGGTTTGCCTGCCGACGATTTGCTCGCACGTCTGCCCAACGCGTTTGGCTGGTGCTGGCACGCCGGCGATCAAGCCGCGCTCGACGCTCGTTTCGAAGGCCGCAGCCACTTTGGCGTGAATATCCCGGAGCGCGAATTCGACAGCGCCGTGGTGTTTCTGCCCAAATCCAAAGACCTGACCGATTACATCCTCAACGCTGTGGCCGCACGTCTGCCGGGGCGTGAGGTGTTTCTGGTCGGGGAAAAACGCAGCGGCATCGAGGGTGCGTCCAAGCAACTCAACCCGTTCGGCAAGCCGCGCAAACTCGACAGCGCCCGTCACTGCCAACTGTGGCAAGTGACCGTGGCCAACGCGCCTGAAGCGAAATCGCTGGAAAGCCTGGCGCAGACTTACGAATTGCCACTGGCTGAAGGCCCGTTGAAAGTCATCAGCCTGCCGGGCGTGTTCAGCCACGGCCGACTGGATCGCGGCAGTGCCCTGCTGCTGGAACATCTGGACAAACTGCCGAGCGGTCATCTGCTCGACTTCGGTTGTGGCGCGGGGGTGTTGGGAGCAGCGGTCAAACGTCGTTACCCGCACAACCAGGTCACGTTGCTGGACGTCGATGCGTTTGCTGCGGCCAGCAGTCGTCTGACCTTGGCGGCCAACGGCCTGGAAGGCGAGGTGCTGACCGGTGACGGAATCGATGCGGCACCAATGGGTTTGAGCGCGATTCTGAGCAACCCGCCGTTCCACGTTGGCGTGCACACCGATTATTTCGCCACCGAGAACTTGCTGCGAAAAGCGGCCAAACATCTGAAAAACGGCGGCGAACTGCGCTTGGTGGCGAACAGCTTCCTGAAGTATCAGCCACTGATCGAAGAGCATCTGGGCGTGTGCGCGATCAAGGCCGAAGGCAACGGTTTCCGGATTTACCGGGCCAAGCGTGGCTAGAAATTTGTGCTTGCTCTATCGGATTTGCCTAGGCAGAATCCGCTCCGTCCTAGGGGAGTAGTCTCCCACGAGCGCCAAGCTCGTCCGGCATACGTCAACATACTTGATCCTCAGATCATGGCGTATGCGACCCAAGCGTCCGCACCAGACGGATAGCAGGGTTTGACAAGACCTATGACACGCACACCTTACCCGGGGCGGGAAGGCTGTACGTGTCATAGCCGTGTCGACCCGCCCCTTAGGAAATCCTGATGCTGGACTCGTTACTCGTTCCCACCGCAATCGTTGCCTTGGCCGAAATCGGCGACAAGACGCAACTGCTCGCGCTGATTCTCGCCGCTCGCTTCCGCAAACCCTGGCCGATCATTGCCGGTATTGTCGCCGCAACGCTGGCCAACCACGCAGCAGCCGGTGCGGTCGGCGCCTGGTTCGGCAGCTTCTTCTCCGATTCTGTACTGCACTGGATCCTTGCCGCCAGCTTCACAGCCACGGCGTTGTGGACGCTGGTCCCAGACAAGATGGACGACGATGAAGCGAGCACGGCACGCAAATTCGGGCCCTTCCTGACCACGCTGATCGCGTTCTTCCTGGCGGAAATCGGTGACAAGACCCAAATCGCCACGGTGATGCTGGCTGCGCAATATCCGGAATTGTGGCTGGTGATTATCGGCACCACCCTGGGCATGTTGATTGCCAACGTTCCGGTGGTATTGGCGGGTAATTTTGCGGCGGAGAAACTGCCACTGACATTGATCCGTCGCTTGGCGGCTTCGGCATTCCTGATTTTGGCAGTCGTTGCGGTGTACAAGGCGATGCAGAGCAGTGGCTGGGTTTGACGACGTAAGTCAATAGACCCTGTCATCGTTCTTCGCGAACAAGCCCGCTCCCACCATGGAATGCATTCCAAAGTCGGAGCGGGCTTGCTCGCGAAGGGGCAATCAGCCTCGCTGCATAACCATCAGGACTTCGGCGCTTTCTCGTACAGCGGCATGACTTTCGGAATCGCCGCCTGCAACGAGGCAATACGGCTGGTCGACGCCGGGTGAGTGCTCATGAACTCCGGTGGAGAACCTTCCGAAGCCTTGCTCATCTTGTTCCACAAGGTGATCGCCGCGTTCGGGTTGTAACCGGCGCGAGCGGCCAGCTCCAGACCAATCAGGTCGGCTTCGTTTTCGTTGGCACGGCTGTTGGGCAAGGTCATGCCGTAGTTGGCCACGGTGTCGGCCAGCGCCAGGCTGTCCTGCCCCAGACCAAACAGTGCACCCGCGCCCTGCTTGGCCATTTCAACGCCATAGGCCTTGGACATCGCTTCACGACCGTGCTCGCGCAGGGCGTGGGCAATTTCATGGCCCATGACCGCCGCGATTTCATCGTCGGTGAGTTTCAGGCTGTCGATCAGCCCGGTGTAGAAGATGATCTTGCCGCCGGGGCCGCAGTTGGCGTTGAGCTCATCGCTCTTGATCAGATTGACTTCCCATTGCCACTGCGCGGCATCCGGGCGGAAGTTCGGCGCCTGAGCGATCAAGCGGTTGGCAATCGCCTGAACGCGCTTGGCCTCAGGACTGGTTTTGTCCAGTACGCCTTTGCTCGAAGCCTCGCCGACGGTTTTCTGATACGACTGGGCATACATCTGGTCGACCTCTTGCGAGGACAGCATGCTGAACATGTACTGCTTGCGCTCCACCCCTACGGCTCCGCCGCTGGTGGTGTTGACCGACTGACAACCGGCCAGCAACAGCGCTGCGCTCAGTGCACTTACAACCAATGTCTTGTTCATTCAAAAGCTCCCTGAAAACGTGCGCGTATCGTAGGCGGGTAATTGTATCCGCGCCAGATACAACAGACGTGTTGCAGCAGCTTTCAGATATTTCCCGCCCGCACTGTCGTAAAAAATTCACAGCGACCGCAAGCCCCCTACAACTGCGCCGCGCACGCATCCATTTGCGACATCCCCACCCAATTGCGCCTCGCGCCACTCATGGCTCATTGCCCGCTGCCGATACATCACCGCAGACGTCCTCTTGCGTGCGGAGCTCCCATGAAGTTCAAGTCGATCCAGTTTTCCGTCGCCGCCCTGGCCGGCGCTATCGTACTCAGCGTGGTTGCCGCGCTGGTGCTGTACGCGCTGTTCTCCGGCGCCCGCACTCAGGAAATGGTGCAGCAACGCACCCAGGCCCAGTTTGAACAAGTCATCGAACAGCGACTGACCTCACTGGCACAAACCCAGGTCAGCCAGATTCAGCGCGAACTCGAAGCGCCGTTACTGATTGCCGGCGGACTGGTGCGGGTCAACGCCTTGCTCGGCACGCCCGGCGCCGATGGCCAGCCACGCCTGAGCGTCAGCCGTGAACAGTTGATCAGCCTGATCAAAGAGAACGTCGAAAAGAACCCGAAGATTCTCGGCACCTACATCGCGTGGGAAAAAAACGCACTGGACCACAATGACGCAGCCTATGTCGGCACCCGCGTCGTCGGTATCGACGCGGCCAACGGGCGCTTCCTGCCATGGTGGTTCCGCAACGACGATGGCACCCTGGGCCTGGACAAACTGGTGGACGTCGACGACCAGAAAGTCCTCTCTACTGGTGTGCGCGCCAGCGAGTATTACTTGTGCTCGAAAGAGAGCAAAAAATCCTGCGTGATTGATCCTGCGCCCTACAAGGTCGGCGACAAGATCGTCATGCTCGCCTCCTTTATCGAACCGATCATGCTCAACGATGCATTCCAGGGCATCGTCGGCGCCGACCTGTCGGTGAACTTCATCCAGGAAATGCTGCTGGGCGCCAATCAGAAACTCTACAGCGGCGCCGGAGAAATGGCCCTGATCGGCAGCAATGGCCGGATCGTCGCCTACACCAAGGATCCGAGCAAATTCGGCGAAAAGGTCAGCGACATTCTCGACGCCGAACAGATTGCCAACATGGCCAACCTCAAGCGCGGCGAAGTCACCTACTCCGTCAATAAGGACAAGGGGCGCATCGAATTGTACTTGCCGTTCGGCATTGGCCAGACCGACGCGCGCTGGACGTTGATGCTGCAACTGCCGCTCAACGCGGTGATGGCTGATCTGCAAAAACTGCAGGGCGACCTCGATGCCCAGCGCAAGTCCGACACCTTCGGCATGGCCATGGTCGGTCTGATCATCGCGGGCGTCGGCCTGCTGGTGATCTGGCTGGTGGGCCACGGCATTGCCCGGCCACTCAAGCAGATGGTCGCGATGCTGGATGACATTGCTCAGGGCGAAGGTGATCTGACCCGTCGCTTGAGCAGTGATCGCAGCGACGAATTGGGTTCGATTGCCAAGGGTTTCAACACCTTCCTGAGCAAGTTGCAGGCGATGATTACCCAAGTGGTGACGTCGGTGCAGAGCGTCAGCGACTCGTCGGAACACACCGCCGACATCGCGATTCGCACCAACATCGGCATCCAGAAACAAATGGCCGAGATCGATCAGGTCGCCACCGCCGTGCAGGAAATGACCGCCACCGCGCAAGATGTGGCGCGCAACGCGACCCAAGCGGCGCAAGCGGCGAGCCATGCCGATCAAGCCGCCAGCCAGGGCATGCAGATTGTCCGCGACACCTCCCACTCGATTGGCGTGCTGGCGGTGGAAATCGGCAAGGCTGTGGGGGTGGTGCAAACCCTGGCCAAGGACAGCGAGAACATCAACGCGATCCTCACCGCGATTCGCGGGATCGCCGAACAGACCAACCTGCTGGCGCTGAACGCGGCGATCGAAGCGGCGCGCGCCGGTGAACAGGGCCGTGGCTTTGCTGTGGTGGCGGACGAGGTGCGCAATCTGGCGCAGAAGACCCAGAAAGCCACCGAAGAAATCCAGACCATGATCCAACAACTGCAACAGGGCACCCGCGATGTGGTGCGGGTCATGGAAGACAGCCAGAACCGCACCGACGAAAGCGTGCAGCACGCCTCGAAAGCGGCCGAGGCGCTGGAGACGATTACCCAAGCGGTGTCGGTGATCAACGACATGAATACGCAGATTGCCAGTGCGGCCGAAGAGCAGAGCGCGGTGGCCGATGACATCAACCGCAACGTGATCAATATCGGGCAAGTAGCCAATGAAGTGGCGGGCGGTGCGGATGAGTCGAGTTCGGCCAGTGCCGACCTGACTAAATTGGCGGAGCAGCAGCGGCGGTTGATCAATCAGTTCAAGGTTTAGGACGCTGGAAGGCTCTTCAAACCTTTTCGCGAGCAGGCTCGCTCCCACCGTTGCAATGCATTCGAATGTGGGAGCGAGCCTGCTCGCGAAGGGGCTGGCACTGACAACCCATTAACCCGGAGTCAGACACTCCGGCCCGTTGAGCTTCGGATCATTGACCAGGTTCGCCAGCACCCGCTCGCGCAACGCCGTGGGTTCACTGGCGAGCAACGCCTGCAGCACATGCAGCGGCGTCTCGGGATTGAGCCAGGCCGCCTGCCCCGCCTCATCCAGAATCAACGGCCGGCGCTGACTGGCCGCCGGCTGAGTGATCACCGCCGTGCTCAGCCATACCTGTTCCTGAACCGGATACGCTTCCCAGATCGCCGCAAAAAACAGCGAAGAGCCCTCCCCCGGCGTCAGCCAGTACGGGCGCTTGCGCTGGGTCCCGCGCCATTCGTAAAAGCCGTTGGCCGGCAGCAGGCAGCGACGCAGGCGCAGTGCTTCGCGAAACATTGGCTGCTCGGCCACTGTTTCTGCCCGAGCATGAGCAGGCGTGCGGGACAGATCGGTCAGCCACGGCGGCGTCAGCCCCCAACGGGCACGGGCCAGCGAGCGCTGACCGTCCGGCTCGGCACGCAGCATCAACACCGAATCATTGGGGGAAATGTTCCACTGGGCCAGTTGATCGGCAGGAAAACCTGGCAGGGCCGCGAAGTCGCGGTTCCAGCGAAACAGGGCATAACGTCCACACATGGGGCAACACGACTCAGAAATAAAACGAACGTCAGCCTAACAGACCAGCGTACCGGGGAAGCTCTCCGGTTCATCGCCGGGCAGCGGCAGCGCGGCATTGTACGCGGTGATCAGTTCGCGGGCGTATTGCGCCTGATCGTTGTCCACCGACAACCCCAGCAGGCCAAAGATCGGCAACTCGCCCGTGCCGCCGAGCAAATCCCGGCCCACCAAGTGCGCTTCGATGCCTTCGCTGGCGAGCATGCCTTTGAGCATTTCGCCTTCCATCAGGCTCTCCGGTTCGTAGATTCGCTGCATGGGCGCCCCTCACTCGTTTTCGCTGAAGACTTCCAGGTGCCATTCTTCTTCGTGAACCTGCAATACGAATGTGATCGGCCGACAACACACCTGACAGTCCTCGATGTAGGTCTGATCGCCGCCGGACAGGTCCAGCGTCGTCTCGACACCTTCACCACAATACGGACATTCATACAGTGCGCTTTCCAGCATCGCGGTCTCCCAAGTGACTTGTGCGTATAATCGCCGGTCTATTTGCAGGGCTATTTTTGTCTGGCTGACTTTTCAGACCGTGCCCCGTTGGTTTTCGATCAAAACCTTTACTTACCCTAGCCGTTTCCAACAAGAGAGCATGATGGGCGAATTCGATGCCATCCGACCTTACGACGACAGCGAAGTACCTGCGGTACTGGCAAGACTGCTCGGCGACAAGGCGTTTCTAGATATCCTCACCCACTTCCGCTTCCCGCGTTTTGCCGGTGCTTTCGGCTGGATGCTCAAACCCCTTATAGCCCATCGGCTGCGTCGTGAGTTCGCCGGCGTCAACTCGGTAGCTACCTTACAAGATAAAGTCGAGTTCTACGTCGACCACACCATTGAACGCGCCACCGATGGCGTGACCTACACCGGTGTCGAGCAATTCAAGTCCGGCAGCGCCTATCTGTTCATCGCCAATCACCGCGACATCGTGATGGACCCGGCCTTCGTCAACTACGCCGTCTACCACGCCGGCCTGCCGACCCCGCGTATCGCCATCGGCGACAACCTGCTGCAAAAGCCGTTCGTCAGCGATCTGATGCGCCTGAACAAGAGTTTTATCGTTCACCGTTCGATCACCGGGCGCCGCGAGAAGATGGCCGCGTACCAGTTACTGTCGGCCTACATCAACCACTCGATCCGCAACGATTGCGCGTCGATCTGGATCGCTCAGGCCGAAGGCCGGGCGAAGGATGGCGACGACCGCACCGAGTCGGCGATCCTCAAGATGTTCCACATGAGCCGCAAGGACGAACCGTTCGGCGAAGTGATTCAGTCCCTGAACGTCACTCCGGTGTCGATCAGCTACGAATACGACCCGTGCGACCAGGCCAAGGCCCGCGAGCTGTACATCCGCGCCACCACCGGCACCTACGCCAAAGTGCCGGGCGAAGATGACGTGAGCATTGCCAAGGGCATCACCGGCTACAAGGGCCGGGTGCATGTGAACTTTGCCGTACCGATCACCGAGTGCTTCGAAGACACCAAGCAATTGGCGATCGAGATGGACAAGCAGATTCTGGGCGGTTATCGCCTGTTCCCGGTGCATTACCTGGCGTATGCGCAGTGGGCGGACGCTGATCCACAACTGAACGTGCCGAAGGCTGCCGAGGTATTCCCGGCCGATGAGCTGGCCAAGGCGCAAGAAGAGTGGCAGAACCGACTGGACGCTTGCCCTGAAGCGCATCGCCCGTATCTGGTGCTGCAATATGCGACACCGGTGCGCAATCAGTACCGGGTCAAAGCGGGTTTACCGCTGTAAGCGGTGTCGGCCAGATACAGAAACGGCGCTCTCGAGCGCCGTTTTTTATGCCTGAAAATCATCAGTAGCGCGTGCTGATCCACGAAATGAGCAGCGCCAGGCCCAGGCAGGCAAAGCCAAAGCGATAGAAAAACCGGTTCATGCGCAGAGTCGCCCAATCCAGAATCGGTTCGGCGTTGGGCTGAGCCTGACGCTGGGCCGCGATACTGGCCATGGCGCGCTGTTCACGGCGGCGGGTCGCGTGCAGCAACCAACTGCCCGGAAACGCGAGCAACAGTGCCAGCAGATTGATCAATTTGGCGGGATGGGCGGTAAACAGCGTCATCAAGTGCAGCGACATCACAGACCCTCAAACTTAATCGGTGTGGCAGGCGCCAGACGCGACGACCGCGGCGCGGATTTTACCGAAACATACCTTCGACGCCTCACCTTTACGACAAATAACGCATCAATCGACCGATGGCTGTCCTGTGTCACGGCTTCGTCATGTGGATGCACCACCATGCGCGCCTCGAAACCGACACGGAACACGTCATGCTTCACGCTGAAAACCAGGATCGCCTGTACCTCATCACACCATACGACGATCAGCAAAGCCTCGTCGGCAGCCTTGCCTTCAATGTTCAGGATCGCCACTGGCTGGTGTATTGCGCCCTCGGCGGGCATCAGCATGCGGATTTGCCCGAAACGGATTTGCTGACGGGTGTGAGCGTCCTCGACTTCTATTCGCAAGCCGCCTGACCCGCCGCTGTTCACTGCGGGAGGGGGCTGGCTCCCGAAGACTGAGTATCAATCAACTTCCAGATTGACTGATCCAGCGCTTTCGCGAGCAAGCCCGCTCCCACAGGGGATTTGTGCAAGGTTCAAAATAGCGGCCACGAAAAAGCCCGGAGCCATCACTGGCACCGGGCTTTTTTATCTGCGCCGAAAGCTTACTCGGCGAGGACCTGACCCACGGTCGGATCCTTGAACAGACGCGTCAGCGCATCGCTCAACACGTCGCTGACCAGTTTGGTGTTGGTTTCCTGGTTGGGCGCCATGCCGAAGCGCTGGTCCAGCGAAGCGCCGTAACGGCCGCTATAGCGACGGTTGGCGTTCTGCACGTCGGAGCGGAAGGTCGCACCGATCGTCGCTTCGGTCACGTACATGCCTTCTTTCGGCGACTGGTATTTCAGCTCCGCCAGGGTCACGGTCAACTGCGGCGCGTTCGGTGCGTTGTTGGTCGGGGTGAACCCGAGCAGACGCACGGCGGCTTCAGCCTGAGCCTGCAACTTGGGCAGGATCTGCTCGCGCTGCACGCTGATGACGCTGGTTTCCGGGTACAGACCGCCACGGGTACCCAAGGTTGGCGACGGACGACCGTCGACCACACGCACCACCACCGGCTGGCCACGGCCGACCGCCGCCAGTTGCGTGGTCAGCTTCGGCTCCGGACTCAGTTGTTGCGGGCTGTGGGCGCAGCCGGCCAGAGTCAAACCGGCCACAGTGATCAAACCGAACAACAGGCGTTGCAACATGCTCTTCTCTCCAGAATCAGGCACAAACAGGCCGGCAGTATAGCGGTGGGCCACTGCGCGGAACCAGCACCGCACAATGAATACTGAAATGTCTGACAAACCCTGATGAAAGCGGTTCCTGTCACAGATTGTTCACCGCCCATACACCTTGACGTCACGGCCTGCGGGCAACCTTGAACCAGTCCTCCAACAAGGTACTCGGCCATGCGCTATTTGATCTCGTTGTTCGCCCCACGCCCGCTGCACCGCTGCTTTGCCCTGCTCGACCGCAACGGCCACTGCCAGGCGTTCAAGCAGTGCAGCCTGCAGCCAATGGGCGACGGATGGGTGGAAATCGAAGAAATCCGCCTTAATTGGTTGCATAAGCCGCTGCCTGCCAGCGCCCGGATCGCCCAGCGTCAACCGCGCGCAAACGCTCAGGTACAGTTGAGCATCTGACCGGATGCCTAATAAAAGTCATTAAACACAACCAACTCCGCGCATTTCTTCGATACAATCTCCCCCCGATTATAAGGACGTCTCCTGATCGGGCCCCGCAACAGCGTCAATGCGCATGCATCGACATCCAAATCGCCCACAGAGAGCCGCCCACACAGATCGAGTGAAGTTGGCGTGCTTGCCTGTTCTTGCGGCAAAAACCCGCTTTTCGCGAATCTGCAGAGCTGTCATTACGCTCGGCCACCGAGATGTTTTGCCCCTTCGGGCAGGTTGCCAGGCTTGGACAGCCCTTTTTTGAGGTTCACGTCTTCAAAAGAGCGTGAAAAAAACGGGTTTTCACAACTTCACAAGAGTGTGGCGAGCAAATGAATAGTTTTGCGTCTGAACATGCACCATTAGCGTCTGAAACAGCCCAACGACACAGGACCGGATATACCTCGAATACCGGAGCCTGAAGCCTGTCCGCTACGGATTTGGTTGCACAAAACGGATGTCTCGACCATAAGTCGAATTGCCAGCCGCGCGCTGAAATGAGTTCATGGAACTCGTAAAGCCAGGCCGCATGCGTCCGTCGAAGTTGCGAAAAATTGCGAAGATTCGGACATGGCGAACCTGACCATGGGTATCCAGGGTTTACTGACCTGCCCTTGAATGCCTGGCAGCCATGCCGACAATTTGGTGCTGCAGATTTTGGAGACGCGTTAAATGGCGCATAACGAAGCAGTCGATGTAGTTCTGGTTGGGGCCGGCATCATGAGTGCCACCCTTGCCGTACTGCTCAAAGAGCTCGATCCGGCGATCAAGCTGGAAGTTGTCGAGCTGATGGATTCCGGTGCTGCCGAGAGTTCCAACCCATGGAACAACGCCGGTACCGGCCACGCCGGCCTGTGTGAGCTGAACTACACGCCGCAAGCGGCTGATGGCACCGTCGACATCAAGAAAGCCGTGCACATCAACACCCAGTTCGAGGTGTCCAAGCAGTTCTGGTCGTACCTGACCAAGAAAGGCACCTTCGGTTCGTGCAAATCCTTCATCAGCCCGGTACCGCATCTGAGCTTCGTGCAGGGCGACAAAGGCGTTTCCTTCCTCAAGGAACGCTTTGACGTGCTGCACAAGCACCACGCGTTTTCCGACATGGAATACACCGAAGACAAGGCCACAATGGCCGAGTGGATGCCGTTGATGATGCCGGGGCGCTCGCCGGACGAAGTGCTCGCCGCAACCCGCGTGATGAACGGCACCGACGTCAACTTCGGCGCCCTGACCAATCAATTGCTAAAGCACCTGACCAGCGCCCCCGACGCTCAAGTCAAATACTGCAAACGCGTCACCGGCCTCAAGCGTAACGGCGCCGGCTGGACCGTCAGCATCAAGGACGTCAACAGCGGCAGCAGCCGTGAAGTCGACGCCAAATTCGTTTTCCTCGGCGCGGGTGGCGCGGCACTGCCGTTGCTGCAGGCTTCGGGTATCGAAGAAAGCAAAGGTTTCGGCGGTTTCCCGATCAGCGGCCAGTGGCTGCGTTGCGATAATCCGGAAGTGGTCAAACACCACCAGGCCAAGGTCTACAGCCAGGCAGCGGTGGGTTCGCCACCGATGTCGGTGCCGCACCTGGACACCCGCGTGGTCGATGGCAAGAAATCCCTGCTGTTCGGGCCATACGCCGGTTTCACCACCAAGTTCCTCAAGCACGGTTCCTTCATGGACCTGCCGCTGTCGGTCCGCGCAGGCAACATCGGCCCGATGCTGGCGGTAGCAAAAAACAACATGGACCTGACCAAGTACCTGGTCAGCGAAGTGATGCAATCGATGGAGCAGCGCCTGGATTCCCTGCGCCGTTTCTACCCGGAGGCGAAAGCCGAAGACTGGCGCCTGGAAGTGGCCGGCCAACGCGTGCAGATCATCAAGAAAGACCCGAAAAAGGGCGGCATCCTGCAATTCGGTACCGAGCTGGTTTCGGCCAAGGACGGCTCCCTCGCCGCCCTGCTCGGAGCCTCGCCGGGTGCGTCGGTGACCGTTTCGATCATGCTAGAACTGATCGAGAAATGCTTCCCGGCCAAGGCCAAGGGTGAGTGGGCGGCCAAACTGGCGGAAATCTTCCCGGCCCGTGAAAAAGTCCTGGAAACCGACGCTGCGCTGTATCGCAAGATCAACACGCAGAACAACATCGCTCTGGAATTGGTTGAAGAAAGCAGCGAGACCCCAAGCTACGCTTGATCTTGCCGCATAAAAAACGCCCCGCACTCAGTGAGTACGGGGCGTTTTTTTGTGCCTTGGGTTTTTAGCCGCGGGCTTTTTCGATCAGTTCGATGTAGTCAGGAGCGTTGCGCTGATCCTTGATGTGGTCAACAAACGTCTGGCCCTGCTCATCCTTGCCATCCACGTCGTAACCCGCCGCGACAAAGAACGTCAGAAAACGCTCGAAGTCATCGATGCGCAGGCCACGGTACGCCTTGATCAATTTGTGCAGCGACGGCGAAGTGGCATCGATCGGTTCAAAATCGAGGAACAGCTTGATCTGCTCATCGCCAATCTCGTCACCAATCACTTGTTTCTTATCTTTACGCATTGCCGACTCCAACTCGCAGACATGACACGGGGTCGGCAGTTTACCCCTGCCCCGCCGCCGGGCTCAACGCGATCGAACAGCCCCGGTGTGCAAATCGGCCCAGATATGGCCGTTGGCGTAGCTGAGGAACTGCACATACACGGTGTCGTTTCGCAGCAAGTCGATCACCACGCGGTACTGCGCCAGCGGGTAAAACAGGGTGAGGGTTTTGCTCTTGTCGTCGTAAACCGGTTTTTTCAGGCTTTTGCTTTCACCATCAAAACTCACCAGCACCTGAGTGATCGTCGCACCCTTGTTCAGGGGTTTGCCCTTGAGGCGAATCATCAGGGACGAGGTGACTGGAATCGGCTGCTGATTGGATTGGCGTTGCGCCCCCACGACGACCGAATAGTCGATGACTTGCAGCAGTTGCTGCTGTTCGGGCGGGGCATCGCGCAGGGTCAGATCGTCCGGCGGCAGGAATTGACTGTGCATCGGCGCGGCGGCCAGAGGCAGGCTTAGGGTCAGCAACAGGGCGGCAAAGCTGCGGATCAAAAGGCTCATGACAGGCTCCGGGTGCGGGGCCGAGCACTCTAGCATGGGGTGTATGAAAATCGATCAGCGCACACCAAACAACTGTGGGAGCGAGCCTGCTCACGAAAGCGATGTGTCAGTTTTCAATGATGCTACTGACACGACGCCTTCGCGAGCAGGCTCGCTCCCACAGGGGATAGTGCAGGGTTCTTACATGCCTTTAACGGCAAAGATCCCGTTGGCGTTGCGCCAGTAGCCTTTGTAGTCCATGCCGTAACCGAAGATGTAACGGTCGATGCAAGGCAGGCCGACGAAATCGGCTTTCAGGTCAGGACGCGCTTTGCGGTCGTGATCCTTGTCGATCAGCACGGCGGTGTGCACTTTGCGCGCGCCAGCGTGTTTGCAGAAGTCGATGATCGCGCCCAGGGTATGACCCTCATCGAGGATGTCGTCGATGATCAGCACGTCGCGGTCGATGAACGAGACTTCCGGCTTGGCTTTCCAGAACAGGTCGCCGCCACTGGTTTCGTTGCGATAGCGGGTGGCGTGCAGGTAGGACGCTTCCAGCGGGAAATTCAGATGAGTCAGCAGTTTGCCGGAGAAGATCAGGCCGCCGTTCATCACGCAGAACACCACCGGATTGCTATCAGCCAGTTGTTCGTTGATTTGTGCACCGACGCGAGCGATGGCCGCCTCGACTTCAGACTCGGTGTACAGGCAGTCAGCCTCTCGCATGATTTGACGGATATGCTCGAGATCAGCGGACATGGTGCTCTCCAAGGGGTGGCGGAATCAGGAAAAGCGGGCAAAGGTACGCATCAAGCGAGGCCAGATCAAGCCTTTATGGACTAACGTACTCGATGTCCTATAGGACATCACCCTCGGATAGATTAATCTAGGCCGGTTTTTTTGCCCGCCGCCGGAGCCTTTCCCATGCCCATCCTCGAGATCCGCCATCCGCTGATCCGTCATAAACTCGGTCTTATGCGCCGCGCCGACATCAGCACCAAGAATTTCCGCGAGCTTGCTCAGGAAGTCGGCGCACTGTTGACCTACGAAGCTACAAAAGATTTGCCGCTGGAATCCTACGACATTGCCGGTTGGTGCGGCACGGTGTCGGTGGAGAAAATCGCTGGCAAGAAAATCACCGTGGTGCCGATCCTGCGCGCCGGCATCGGCATGCTTGAAGGCGTGCTGAGCCTGATCCCGGGCGCCAAGGTCAGCGCTGTGGGCGTTGCCCGCAACGAAGAAACCCTGCAAGCGCACACCTATCTGGAAAAACTGGTTCCGGAAATCGACGAACGTTTGGCCATGATCATCGACCCGATGCTCGCCACCGGCAGTTCCATGGTCGCGACCATCGACCTGCTGAAGAAGGCCGGTTGCAAGGATATCCGCGCCATGGTGCTGGTGGCCGCGCCGGAAGGCATCGCTGCCGTAGAAAAAGCTCACCCGGACGTGACCATCTATACCGCGTCCATCGATGAACGTTTGAACGAACACGGTTACATCATCCCAGGGCTGGGCGATGCCGGTGACAAGATCTTCGGCACCAAGCAGAAGGACGCGTGACCATGCAGCAAGAGTTCAACGATCCGCTCTGGCGCACGGTGTTGTCCGGCGCACAGATGCTGTTCGTGGCTTTCGGCGCCCTGGTGCTGATGCCGCTGATCACGGGCCTTGACCCGAACGTGGCACTGTTTACCGCGGGTCTTGGGACGATTCTGTTCCAGATCGTCACTGGCCGTCAGGTGCCGGTGTTCCTTGCGTCGAGCTTTGCGTTCATCACGCCGATCATTCTCGCCAAGGGCCAGTTCGGCCTCGCCGCGACCATGGGCGGCGTGATGGCGGCCGGTTTCGTCTACACCTTCCTGGGCCTGGCCGTGAAGATCAAAGGCACCGGGTTCATCGACCGTCTGCTGCCGCCGGTGGTGATTGGCCCGGTGATCATTTCGATCGGCCTGGCCATGGCGCCGATTGCCGCGAACATGGCGATGGGCAAGGCCGGCGACGGTTCCGAACTGATCCACTACCAGACCGCCATGCTGATCTCGATGCCCGCACTGCTGACCACGTTGATCGTGGCGGTGTTCGGCAAAGGCATCTTCCGCCTGGTGCCGATCATTTCCGGCGTACTGGTCGGTTTTGCCATGGCGTTCTATTTCGGCGTGGTCGATACCGCGAAGATTGCCGCTGCGCCATGGTTTGCGATCCCGCACTTCACTGCGCCGGAGTTCAACTGGCAGGCGATTCTGTTCATCGTTCCGGTCGCGTTGGCACCTGCGATTGAACACATCGGCGGCGTGATTGCAGTCGGCAGCGTGACCGGTCGCGACTATCTGAAGAAGCCGGGCCTGCACCGCACCCTGCTCGGTGATGGCATCGCCACTACCGCTGCGGGCCTGTTCGGCGGCCCGCCGAATACCACCTACGCCGAAGTAACTGGCGCGGTGATGCTGACCAAGAACTACAACCCGAAAATCATGACCTGGGCGGCGATTTTCGCCATCAGCCTGGCGTTTGTCGGCAAGTTCGGCGCGCTGCTGCAGAGCATTCCGGTACCGGTGATGGGCGGGATCCTGTGCCTGCTGTTCGGTTCGATCGCGGCGGTGGGCATGAACACCCTGATCCGTCACAAGATCGACCTAGGTGAGGCGCGCAATCTGGTGATCGTTTCGGTGACGCTGGTGTTCGGGATTGGCGGCGTGCTGGTCGGCACGGGCACCGGGCCGGACGACTTTGGCCTCAAAGGCATCGCGCTGTGCGCGGTGGTGGCGATTGCGCTGAACCTGATTCTGCCGGGCAATGACAGCTGGAAGCACAAGAAGGCGGATGAGCCGCTGGTCTGACGGCTGAAAATCTTTATTGCCTGAAGGACCGCTTTCGCGACCAAGCCCGCTCCCACAGCGGATCTTCTGAGTACACAACATTGTGGCAACAGAAACCCTGTGGGAACGAGCTTGCTCGCGAAGCTTTTAAAGCGCCAAAGGCGCTCTTTCACACAGAGTGGCCAACGCCTTCGCCCATTGCGGGTCGTCATTGAGGCACGGCACCAGCACCAGATCCTCTCCCCCGGCTTCGCAGAACTGCTCCTTGCCGCGATCACCAATCTCTTCCAGCGTCTCGATGCAGTCAGCGACAAACGCCGGGCACATCACCAGAATCTTCTTCACGCCGCTTTTCGCCAACTCATCCAGCCGCGCCTCGGTGTAGGGCTCGATCCACTTCGCTCGGCCCAGACGCGACTGAAACGACACCGACCATTTGCCATCCGCCAGCCCCATGCGCTCAGCGAACAACGCCGCCGTGCGCAGGCATTGTGCGCGATAACAGGTGGCCAAGACCTCGGGCGATGCGTTCTTGCAGCAATCTTCATTCTTGAGGCAATGATTGCCGGTCGGATCGAGTTTGGTCAGGTGCCGCTCGGGCAAGCCATGGAAGCTCAGCAGCAGGTGATCGTAATGCTGCTGCAAATGCGGCCTGGCGCTTTCGACCAGCGCTTCAATGTATTCCGGCTGATCGTAGAACGGTTGCAGCAACGAGAGCTGCACATTGAGATTTTTGGTGCGAATGACACGCTTCGCCTCTTCGATCACCGTGGTAGTGGTGCTGTCGGCGAACTGGGGATAAAGCGGCGCCAGCGTGATGCGTTTGTGCCCCGCCGCGACCAATCGCAACAGGCAGGTCTCAATCGACGGCTCGCCGTAACGCATCGCCAAATCAACCGGGCCACGGTTCCACTGTTGGGTCATCTGCTGCTGCAAACGACGGCTGAGCACCACCAACGGCGAACCCTCATCCCACCAGATCGAGGCATAGGCGTGGGCCGATTGCTCGGGGCGCTTGATCAGGATCAACGACACCAGCAAACGCCTTACCGGCCACGGCAGGTCAATCACGTACGGGTCCATCAAAAACTGATTGAGGTAGCTGCGCACATCGGCCACCGAGGTGGAGGCCGGGGAGCCCAGGTTGACCAGAAGCAAGGCGTGATCGGTCATGCAACGTCCTATTTCAGAGGCGGCTGGAGAGATCATCCAGGGCCGCGCGTAAATCCGTGAACTGGAAAGTGAAGCCCGCTTCAAGCAAGCGTGCCGGCGTGGCCCGTTGGCCGCCCAGCAACAACAAAGACATCTCGCCGAGGCCGACTTTCAGTGCGAGCGTCGGCATCGGCATGAACGCCGGGCGATGCAGTACGCGGCCCAACGTCTTGGCAAATTCGCGATTGCGCACAGGGTTCGGCGCGCACGCATTATAAGGACCACTCGCCTGATCGCGGAGCAGAAGAAAATCAATCAAGGCGATTTGATCGTCGATATGAATCCACGGCATCCACTGCCGGCCATTGCCCAGCGGCCCGCCCAACCCGAGCTTGAAAGGCAGTAACAGCCGCGACAAAAAACCGCCCTCAGCCGACAGCACCAGACCGGTTCGCACCAGCACCACGCGAATGCCCTGAGACTCGGCACGCAGGGCCGTTTCTTCCCAGGCGATGCACAACTGACTGGCGAAATCGTCGATGACCGGCGGCGACTCTTCCGTCAGCTCACGTTCACCACCGTCGCCATACCAACCGATGGCTGACCCGCAGATCAGCAGCGACGGTTTCTGCGCCCGCGTTTCGAGCCATGCCAACAACGTTTCCGTCAGCGTGATACGGCTGCTCCACAGCAACGCTTTGCGTCGATGCGTCCAGAGTCGGTCGGCAATCGGTGCGCCAGCAAGATTGATGATGGCGTCGACAGTTTCTTCGCCGAGGTCCTCCAGGCGCGCAACTCCACGCACTTGGGCACCACAGGTTTTCGCGACCGTTTCCGGACGTCGACTCCACACCGTCAGACGATGGCCCTGCCCAGACCAATGTCGGCAGAGCTGACGTCCTATCAAACCAGTACCGCCGGTCAGCAATATATGCATGACATCTTCCTCGCGTGGCGTTTTACCCGGATCACTAGTCTATTTTTAGAAGCAGGGATCTTTTCTATCGGGCAGGCTCTATTGTTTAACCATAGGCCAAGCTGTCCGAACGAGAATGCTAGAAGTTATACCAAAAAACAAAATTGTACAGGTTTCATCAGCAGCGTAGTCTGTTCTGTACAGAAAGGTAAACGAGGCCCCTATGACTGTACCTATCGCAATCATCGGCACCGGCATCGCCGGGCTCTCGGCGGCCCAGGCTCTGACAGAGACCGGGTACACCGTCCAGTTGTTCGATAAAAGTCGCGGCAGCGGCGGACGCATGTCGAGCAAACGCAGCGACGCCGGTTCGCTGGACATGGGCGCGCAATACTTCACCGCCCGCGACCGGCGCTTCGTCACCGAGGTGCAGCGCTGGCAAAGCCAGGGCTGGGTCGCCGAGTGGACGCCGCAGCTCTACACCTACCAGGGCGGGCAACTCAACCTTTCCCCGGACGAGCAGACCCGTTGGGTTGGCGCGCCACGCATGAGCGCAATCACACGCGGCTTGCTGGATGGCATGGAAGTGCATTTCGCTTGCCGGATCACCGAGGTCTTCCGTGGCGAAGAACACTGGCATCTGCAAGACGCCGAGGGTTTCACCCACGGGCCTTTCAGTCATGTCGTGATCGCTACGCCCGCGCCGCAGGCCACCGCACTGCTGGCCGCCGCGCCGAAACTCGCCGGGGCCGCTGCCGGGGTGAAAATGGACCCCACCTGGGCCGTTGCCCTCGCCTTCGATACGCCGTTGGATACCCCCATCGAAGGCTGCTTCGTGCAAGACAGCCCACTCGACTGGCTGGCGCGCAACCGCAGCAAGCCCGGGCGCGACAACACCCTCGACACTTGGGTGTTGCATGCCACGAGCGCGTGGAGCCGGCAGCACATCGACCTGTCCAAAGAGGCGGTCATTGAGCAACTGCACGGTGCTTTCGCCGAATTGCTGCACTGCGCGATGCCCGCCCCGACCTTCAGCCTCGCCCATCGCTGGCTCTATGCCCGCCCGGCGACCGGCCACGAATGGGGCACGCTGGCCGATGCCGATCTGGGCTTGTACGCCTGCGGCGACTGGTGCCTGTCTGGACGTGTCGAAGGTGCATGGCTCAGTGGTCAGGAAGCCGCGCGACGCTTGCACGAGCACCTGCAATGAACCGCATCAATCCGCGCAAGTTGCTGCTGTCGAAATGGACAGCAGCCCAGCCGAAAAACCGCGAGAAGCATTTTCTGGTGACCGAACTATTCTGCGATGAGGAAGGCACAGTGCTCGAGATTGAGTTGCAGGCGGTGCTGACCCAGCGCGCCGAGCGACTCGATTGGCAAATCCTGAAAAACCCGGCTGAATGGCATTTGGGCTGGAAGTGAGCCCGCTCCCACAAAAACCTATACAAAACATTTGACTTGTACACCCCACAATCTATGCTGAGGAAAAGTTGTACAGAGGTAAACCTCTGTACAGGTATAGATTCGAGGTGCTCATGTCCGAACCTTCTGCGCTTAAACCCAAAATCGCCATCAGCGCCTGCCTGCTGGGTGCCGAGGTGCGCTACAACGGTGGTCACAAGGAGTCGCGACTGTGCAGCCGCACTCTCTCAGAATATTTCGAGTTTGTCCCGCTGTGCCCGGAGGTCGCCATTGGCCTGGGCATTCCTCGCGAACCGATTCGCCTGGTCGGTGACCCGGAGCATCCCGAAGCTATCGGCACCGTCAACCCCACAATCAACGTCACCCAGCCACTGGCCGAGTACGGCGAGAAGATGGCCGCCGAACTGAATGACATCTGCGGCTACATCTTCATGCAGCAGTCACCGTCCTGCGGACTGGAACGGGTCAAGGTCTATCACGCCAACGGCGCCCCGGTGAACGGCGGCGGACGCGGCATCTATGCTCAAGCCTTCTGTGCACGGCACCCGGACTTGCCGGTGGAGGAAGCCGGCCGCCTGAACGATCCGGTGCTGCGCGAGAACTTCATTACCCGCGTGCTCGCCTACCGCGACTGGCAGCAGTTGCTTGCCCACGGCCTGAGCCGCCGAGCCCTCACGGAATTCCATTCGCGCTACAAATATCAGCTGATGGCCCATAACCCTCTGCAATACAAGGCACTGGGGCAGTTGTTAGGCAATATGGCGCAGAGCGACCCTGCGCAACTGGGCCCACGCTACTTCAGCGAACTGATGGCGGCGCTTAAAAAATGCGCCACCCGCGGCACGCACAGCAACGTCCTGTTACACATCAGCGGCTATCTGAAACAGGCGATCAGCGCCGAAGACAAACAAGAGATGCAACATGTCATCGGCCAATACCGCCTCGGCATCGTGCCGCTGGTCGTGCCGTTGACCCTGCTCAAGCATCACTTTCGCCTCCATCCGGACCCGTACATTGCGCAGCAGGTTTACCTGCAACCGCATCCGGAAAATCTCAGCCTGCGAAACGCCATCTAATGACCGAAAAGACCGATAGCAGCGCCCAGGAAGACTTGGGCGCGGACTTTAAAAAAGCCCTCGACGAAGGCTGGCTGCCGATCCGCGAAGTAGCGCGGCAAACCGGCGTCAACGCGATCACTCTGCGCGCATGGGAACGCCGTTATGGGCTGATCGTGCCGCAGCGCACACCCAAGGGGCATCGGCTGTATTCGGCCGAGCATGTGCAACGGATCATGACCATCCTCACCTGGCTCAACCGCGGCGTTGCGGTCAGTCAGGTCAAGCCGTTGCTCGATACCCCGCAAGCGTTCAGCGAAACGGTGGAAAACGACTGGCAGCGATTGCGTCAGACACTGTTGATGGCCGTCACGCAACTCAATGAACGCAACCTCGACGACAGCGTTAATCAAGCCATGGCGCTGTATCCGCCGCGCACCCTGTGCGAGCAATTGCTGATGCCGCTGCTGGCCGATCTTGAGCAACGCTGGCAGGGCCAGTTCGGTGCGCAGATGGAGCGCGTGTTCTTTTATTCATGGTTACGCAGCAAATTCGGCGCGCGCATCTACCATAACAATCGTCAGTTGCACTCCGCGCCCCTGCTGCTGATCAATCACTCCGACCTGCCACTGGAACCTCATCTGTGGCTATGCGCGTGGCTGATCAGCAGCAACGATTGTCCGGTGCAAGTCTTTGACTGGCCATTGCCAGCCGGGGAACTGGCATTGGCGGTCGAACATCTGCAATCGCGTGGCGTACTGCTGTATTCCAGCAAAGCCATGCAACTCGCACAGTTGCCGAAACTTCTGGCGGGGGTCAGTGGCCCAAAAATAATTGTCGGACCAACGGTATGCATCCACCACGCCGAGTTGTCCGTAAGAACTTGCGAGATGGCTGATTTGTACCTGGCTGAAGATCCGCTTTCAGCGCAACAGGTGCTCATTCAGCGCGGGCTGATTTGATGAACCCAGTGAAGACCGACATGCAATTGATCTGGCTGCGCACTGACTTGCGCCAACATGACAACACCGCCCTTGCGGCCGCCGCCGCACGCGGCCCGACGGTCGCCGTGTACCTGTTGAGCCCCCAGCAATGGCAACAACATGACGACGCGCCGTGCAAGGTCGATTTCTGGCTACGCAATCTGCGCGAACTGAGCAAAAGCCTCGGCGAGCTGAACATTCCCTTGCTGATCCGCACCGCTGCGCACTGGGATCAGGCCCCAGCGCAGCTGCTCAAACTCTGCCAGCAACTGAAGATCGCCGCCGTTCACGTCAACGAAGAGTACGGTGTTCATGAGAGCCGTCGCGATGCGGCGGTGGCCGACACGCTGAAAGGTGAAGGCGTCGAATTTCACAGCTATCTTGATCAACTGCTGTTCAAGCCCGGCACGGTACTGACCAAAACCGGCACTTATTTTCAGGTGTTCAGCCAGTTCCGCAAGGTCTGCTATGAACGCCTGCATCGCTCGATGCCGGCCTTGGTGAAAACCCCAGGCAAGCAGACCGCACTGGCGCTCGAGAGCGATTCGGTGCCTGACTGCGTCGACGGTTTCGCCGCACCCAGCGAGTCCCTGCGCGCCCTGTGGCCGGCAGGGGAAGAGGAAGCTCAACGCCGCCTCGATACCTTCGCCGATGCGCAAATCGACTACTACAAAAGCGAAAGAGACTTCCCGGCCAAACCGGGCACCAGTCAGCTTTCTGCTTACCTTGCCGCCGGGGTGATATCGCCTCGCCAATGCCTGCACGCGGCCCTGCAGAGCAATCAGGGCGAATTCGAAAGCGGCAAGGTTGGCGCGGTCACCTGGATCAACGAACTGCTGTGGCGTGAGTTCTACAAACACATCCTGGTCGGCTATCCACGGGTATCGCGCCACCGCGCCTTCCGCCCGGAAACCGAGGCCTTGGCCTGGCGCCATGCACCGGATGATCTCGCGGCGTGGCAAGAAGCGCGCACCGGGCTGCCGATCATCGATGCGGCCATGCGCCAATTGCTCGAAACCGGCTGGATGCACAACCGTCTGCGGATGGTGGTAGCGATGTTCCTGACCAAAAACCTGCTGATCGACTGGCGTGAAGGCGAACGCTTTTTCATGCGCCACCTGATCGACGGCGATCTGGCGGCCAACAACGGTGGCTGGCAGTGGAGCTCATCGACCGGGACCGATTCGGCGCCGTACTTCCGCATTTTCAATCCGCTGAGCCAGTCGGAGAAATTCGACAGCGAAGGGCTGTTCATCAAGCACTGGCTGCCTGAACTGGCCGGGCTCAATAAAAAAGAAGTGCACAACCCGGCCAGCGCCGGTGGGCTGTTCGGTGTCGCCGACTATCCCGCGCCAATCGTTAATCTAAGCGCGTCACGGGAGCGCGCGTTGGCCGCCTTCAAGAACCTGCCTGCCCGCCAAGCGGCCGGAGGCGATCATGAGTGAATTCCTGCGCAGCTTCGCCCGGCAATTTTGCGAATTGAACAAAGACAATTTGCAACGCTTGAGCGAGTTCTACAGCGATGACATTCACTTCACCGACCCGTTGCACGACGTGCAGGGGTTGACGCAACTGCGCAACTACTTTGCCCAGATGTACGCCAACGTCAGCGAACTGCGCTTCGACTTCCACGGTTTCGACCAGATCAGCGACGGTGAAGGCTACCTGCGCTGGGTCATGAGTTATCGCCACCCACGGCTGGCCAGCGGCCGGGAAATACGCGTCAGCGGCTGCTCGCATTTGCTTTGGCGCGACAAGGTTTATCGCCACCGGGATTATTTCGATGCCGGGGCGCTGCTGTACGAACATTTGCCCGTATTGGGCCGAGTAATTGCTTGGTTGAAAAGGAGAATGGGATGAGTCGTACACCTCCACGGCGCTATTGGTTGACCGGTGCCAGCAGTGGTATCGGCGCGGCACTGGCTGAGGAAATTCTGAAATCCGGTGCGCACCTGGCGGTCAGTTCACGTCAGGTCGCCCCGCTCAAGGCCTTGTCGCAACGTTATCCGGGACAAGTGCTGG
Organism: Pseudomonas baetica; assembly: GCF_019733355.1. Lineage (GTDB taxonomy): Bacteria > Pseudomonadota > Gammaproteobacteria > Pseudomonadales > Pseudomonadaceae > Aquipseudomonas > Aquipseudomonas baetica_A. The sequence goes on from NZ_JAIHLQ010000015.1 coordinate 110,806, forward strand.
TGGTGCCGGGCGATTTGACCAACAGCCAGACCGTGCGCGAAATCGGTGAGCAGATCACTCAGGACTGGGGATCGCTCGATAGCGTGATTCTCAATGCCGGGACGTGCGAGTACGTCGATGCCCGCCAGTTCGACGCTTCGATCGTCGAGCATGTGGTGCGCACCAATCTGCTCGCCAGCAGCTACTGCATTGAAGCCGCCCTGCCCTTGCTGCGTAAAGGCACCGCACCGCATTTGGTCGGGGTTGCCAGCTCCGTCACCTATCTGCCGTTGCCTCGGGCCGAAGCCTACGGTGCATCGAAGGCCGGGCTGCGTTACCTGTTCGAATCGTTGCGCATTGACCTGGCGGATGAAGGCATTGAAGTCACGGTCGTCAGCCCCGGTTTTGTCGAGACACCGCTGACCGCCAAGAACGATTTTCCGATGCCTCTGAGCTGGCCTGTGGATAAAGCCGCACGGCACATCTACGCCAAACTCAAGGACCGGCCACTGGAAATCGCCTTTCCCGCGCTGTTCATGGCCGCCCTGTGGCCGTTGTCGAAATTGCCCGCCCGTGCGCAACTCGCCATTGGCAAACGCATGGTGCGACGCAATCCACCGCAGCAGGAACCAACGTGAAAATTGCCATCATCGGCAGCGGGATCTCCGGGCTTACCTGCGCCTACCTGCTCAATCGCCGACACGACATCACGGTGTTCGAGGCCAGCGACTGGGTCGGTGGTCACACGCACACCGTAGAGGTGACCGTCGACGGCCGATCCTACGCGGTGGACACCGGCTTCATCGTATTCAATGACTGGACCTACCCCCACTTCATTCGCTTGCTGGGACAGCTCGGCGTGAGCTTCAAAGCGACCGAAATGAGCTTCTCCGTGACCGATCCGGACACGGGGCTGGAATACAACGGCAACAACCTCAACAGCCTGTTCGCCCAGCGCCGCAATCTGCTGTCGCCGGGATTCTGGGGCATGCTGCGCGACATTCTGCGCTTCAACAAAGAAGCGCAACGCGACCTCGCAGAACAGCGGATCGCCGCCGACACCACGCTGGACGACTACCTCAAGGCTGGCGGCTGCGGCGAGCGTTTCATCCTGCATTACATCGTGCCGATGGGGGCCGCGATCTGGTCGATGCCGATGGCGGAGATGCTCAATTTTCCGCTGCAGTTTTTTGTCCGTTTCTTCAAGAACCATGGGCTGCTATCGGTCAGTAATCGTCCGCAATGGCGGGTCATCGAGGGCGGTTCCAGCGCCTATGTCGCGCCACTGACCGCTTCGTTCAAAGAGAACATCCGCCTGAACTGCCCGGTGACCCGTGTTGATCGCAACGAACATGGCGTGGTTATCCACAGCCCGGCAGGCAGCGAACATTTCGACCAAGTCGTGTTTGCCTGTCACAGCGATCAGGCCTTGCAACTGCTCGCCAGCCCCAGCGATGCCGAACGCGCAATCCTCGGCGCCCTGCCCTACGCCGACAATGAAGTGGTGTTGCACACCGACACGCGTCTGCTGCCCACTCGCAAACTGGCGTGGGCGAGCTGGAACTATCGGCTTGGCGGATCCGGCCACACTCAGGCTGCGGTCACTTATGACATGAACATCCTGCAAGGTATCCAAAGCGACACCACGTTTTGCGTCAGCCTCAACCAGAGCGCGGGCATCAGCCCATTCAAAGTGCTCGCCAAATACACCTACGCCCACCCGCAATTCAGCCTCGCGGCAGTGGCGGCGCAGAATCGCTGGGCAGAACTGGACGGCGCACAACACACACATTATTGCGGCGCCTACTGGGCCAACGGTTTCCATGAAGACGGTGTGGTCAGCGCATTGCGCGTGGCTGCTTCGTTCGGGGAAACCTTATGAACAGCGCCCTGTACAGCGGCTGGATCGGTCATCGGCGCTTTTCGCCGCGCAAGCACGCGTTCCGTTACAAGATCGGCTTGCTCTATCTTGATCTGAGCGAACAGGACGCTGTACTGGCGCTGTCGCCACTGGCGGGGCGTAGCCGCTTCGCGCCGTTCTCCTTTCGCGAAACCGACTATCTGAAGACCTTCACCGGGCGCGGCATTCGCCTGATCGATGCCGTGCGCCAGCAGGTCGCTGCCGCCATCGGCCATGAACCGCAAGGCTCGATCTGCCTGCTGACCCAGGCGCGCAGTTGGGGCTTGTCGTTCAACCCGGTGAGTTTCTTTTACTGCCACGAAGCCGACGGGCAACTGGCCGCGATTGTCTGCGAAGTGACCAACACCCCATGGCGCGAGCGTTATCACTACGTGCTGCCTGCGCGCACGCCGGCCAATCTGCAGGATTTTCACCAGCATTTCGCGGTGGCCAAGGCGTTCCATGTCTCGCCGTTTCTGCCGCGCGATCTTGAATACCGCATGAGCTTCAGCCCCGCCGCCAAAACCCTTGGCGTGCACATGGCCGACTGGCAGGGCGAACACAAGCTGTTCGACGCCACGCTCAATCTGCAACGCGAAACCCTCAACCGGCAAAGCCTTCATCGCTACCTGCGGCGCTTCCCGTGGATGACTGCAAAAACCGCGTTGGCGATTTACTGGCAAGCGTTGCGACTGCTGTTCAAACGCGCGCCCATCTTTGCTCATCAGGCTGCCGACGGCAGCTTTCAAACCGCCACTGTGCCTCCCAAGGAGCAACGCCATGAAATCCTCTAGCCCGTCGCTCAGTCGGCTCAGCACCCATGGTTTGACCGGATCGCTGCTGCGCCGTGGTGTATTACGCCAATTGGCTCAACTCAAACACGGGCAACTGCTGGTAATCGAGGATGGCGAACGCTTGATGTTCGGCGCGCCGGGCAGTGCCTTGCTCGGGGAAATCCACATTCAGGACCCGGCAGTCTGGGGCATGGTGGCCGGCAATGGCTCGATCGGTGCCGGCGAGGCGTTCATCCATGGTTACTGGAGTTCGCCAGACCTGACCGCCGTGGTGCGGGTGTTCGTCAGCAACCTTGAGGTGCTCGACGCGATGGAGGGCGGTCTGGCCCGCCTCGGCCGGCCGCTGGTGCAAGGCCTGCACTGGCTCAACCGCAACACACGCAAGGGCTCGCAGAAAAACATCGCCGCGCACTATGACCTGGGCAACGATCTGTTCGAGCAGTTTCTCGACCCGACCATGATGTATTCGGCGGCACAGTTCCTCACCCCCGAAGACAGTCTGGAACAGGCGCAACTGAACAAGCTCGAGCGGATCTGCCAGAAACTCGCGCTCACGCCCAGCGATCACCTGCTGGAAATTGGCACCGGTTGGGGCAGCATGGCGCTCTACGCGGCGCAAAATTATGGCTGCCGCGTGACCACCACAACCCTGTCGAAAGAGCAGTACGCGTTTACCGCACAGCGCATCGAACAACTGGGCTTGCAGGATCAGGTCACGCTGCTGCTCAAGGACTACCGCGACCTCACCGGCGAGTACGACAAGCTGGTGTCGATCGAGATGATCGAAGCCGTAGGTCATCGCTTCCTGCCGACCTACTTCAAGCAATGTGCACACCTGCTCAAGCGCAATGGTCTGATGCTGATTCAAGCCATCACCATCCGCGAACAGCGCTACGAGCAAGCCAAGCGCGGCGTCGACTTCATCCAGCGCTACATCTTCCCCGGCGGCGCCCTGCCCTCTGTGCAGAAGATGCTTGAAGTGGTCAGCCGCGAAACCGACATGAACTTGCTGCACATGGAAGATTTCGGCCTGCATTACGCACGCACCCTGCGTCTGTGGCACGAAAACTTTCGCCGTGCACACGGCCGCTTGAGCGAATTGGGCTACGACGATTACTTCCTGCGGTTGTGGGAATTCTATCTGTGCTACTGCGAGGGCGGATTCCTGGAGCGCACCATCGGCACCGCGCAATTGCTGCTGGCCAAACCCGCTGCCATGCCCGCGCCACTGCTCGGCCGCTTCGATGCTTGAGCGGATCGCCAATGCCGTGTTGTTCCAGATCGGCTGGCTGGTCTGTGTGCTCGGCGGCAACAGTTTGTGGCTGTTGCTGGCGTTGGCGGTGCTGGTGATTCATCTGTGCTGGATCAGCAGTTGGGCGGCTGAGGGCCGTTTGGTACTCAGTGTGGTGCTGGTCGGTACGGCGGTGGACAGCGTTTTGCGTGGCCTAGGCGTGTTTGAGTTCCAGGATCAGTCACCATTGATTCCGCTGTGGCTGATGCTGCTCTGGGCCTTGCTCGCCACGACCCTGCGTCACTGCCTTGCGTGGACTGCCCGGCCATGGTGGCTGGCCAGCGCACTGGGCGCCGTCGGCGGCGCATTGTCGTACTACGGCGGCGGACGACTGGCCGGGGTGCAATTTCCCTACGGCGAATTACCGACCCTGATCGGCATCGGCCTGCTTTGGGCACTGCTGTTTCCGTTGTTGCACACCATGGCGCGACGCCTGAACCGCTGAGCGTCCGTCAGAGCTTTCACACACTCGACGAGCTCTGCCTTACACTGCCGGCCATGAAAAACATTCCCCACCAGCAAATCACCGAACCGGCGGTCACCTGTTCGACTTGCGCAGCGTGCTGCTGCCAGCTCGAAGTGATGCTGATCACCGACACCGGCGTGCCTGATCGCTTTATCGATACCGATGAGTGGGGCGGCGAAGTGATGCTGCGTCTGGACGACGGCTGGTGTGCGGCACTGGATCGCGACACGATGATGTGCACGATCTATGAGAAGCGTCCGCTGATTTGTCGCGAGTTCGAGATGGGCTCACCCGAGTGCATCGAAGAGCGCCAGGGTATCGCCACGGTATACCGCTGATCCCGAAAACACCCCAAAACCAAATGTGGGAGCGGGCTTGCTCGCGAAAGCGGTAGGTCAATCAACTCACATGTCGACTGATACACCATATTCGCGAGCAAGCCCGCTCCCACAAGGTTTTCTGCAAGCAGTTAAATCTGTGCTTACAGTGGCATCGTGTAATGCAGTGAGTAACTTTCTACCCCGTCGTTGTCGCTGGCAAGACCGGCGTTGGAATAGTGCATCGCACGAATCCCGACTTCATGCCCACCGTTGAAACGCAGACCAAAACCCAGGCGGTCTTCGAACTGGAAGGCGCCGCCCAGATTGTTCGATTCGTACTGGGTATTGGAGAATACCGCCACACCAATCCCGGCCTCGACATACGGTTTGACCGACTGCCCGGCAAACTCGTAAACGAACACCGGCGAGAACGACAGGCTGTTGTTGCTGGAGGTCTTGTCGCCTTCCCAATAGGTGTAGGCACCGCTCCAGTAACCGGTCAGGCGACCGACGTCACTCTGCAGCCAGCTCTTGTCCCAATCGAAATTCATCCCCAGGCGATACGTCATGGTTGAATCGCTGGTTGCCCCGACCCCGAACTCAACACCTGCTGCTTGTGCGGTAAAACTGTGCCCCATCAGTGCGGCCGCAATCGCGGCCAAACAGAATAGTCGCTTCACTTTGAAACTTCCTTTTCCGGAACGATCGTTTGGTTTTCTAGATAACTCACGCTATAGAAGGCGGCGGTTGATCAGAAGTTCAGCCAATTTTTTAGTTATTTCACACTTTTTTTACAATCCGAAGTGATGCACTTCGCTTGCGGTTTGCCCCAGCAGCGGCAGGATGTTTTTGAAGTACTGCGGGCTGGCACTGGTCCAGAATCTGACCGACCGGTTCGGCCCTTCGGCAAGCAAATCGCGTTCGGCCAGAAGACGCTGAAGTTGCCGTGCCACGGCAGCGCCCGTGTCGATCAGGCTGATGTTTTCGGGGAGCATCGACTTGAGCATCGTTTTAAGAAAGGGATAGTGCGTGCAGCCGAGAATAATGGTGTCGCAACCATTGGCCAGCAGCGGATCGACGTAGCTTTGCAGCAACTGGCGCAACGCGGTGCTGTGCAGATCGCCGCTCTCGATCAACTCGACCAGCCCCGGGCACGGCTGGGTGATCACCCGCACATCGGTGGCGAAGCGATCCAGCAGCGCTGCAAACTTGGCACTCTGCAAGGTGCCAGTGGTGGCGAGTACACCGACCACACCGCTGCGGGTGGCAGCAGCGGCAGGCTTGACCGCTGGCTCCATGCCGACAATCGGCCAGTCGGGAAAGTCCCGGCGCAGATCGGCCACAGCGGCCACCGTCGCGGTATTGCAGGCGACCACCAAAGCCTTGGCGCCCTGCTCGCGGAAAAACCCGGCCATCACGCTGCAGCGCTGGCGGATGAACGCAGGGGTTTTCTCGCCGTAAGGAATGTGCCCGCAATCGGCAAAGTACAGCAGCGACTCTCGGGGCAACAATCGCTGGATTTCCGCCAATACCGACAAGCCGCCGACACCGGAATCAAACACGCCGATCGGCGCTTCACGCATGGCGCGAACCACAGACACTGCAACCCGGATCACGCTTGACCCGCAACTCGCGAAAGCGCGAGCCCAAGGCGTCGATCAACAGCAAGCGCCCCACCAGCGGTTCGCCGAACCCGACCAGCACCTTCAACGCTTCGAGTGCCTGAAGGCTGCCGACCAGCCCCACCAGCGGCCCCACTACGCCAGCCTCGCTACACGTCAGTTCGGCTTCGCTACCGTGGCCGTACAGACAGTGGTAGCAAGGACTTTCGGCGCGACGCGGATCGAACACCGACAGCTGCCCTTCAAGACGAATCGCTGCGCCGCTGACCAAGGGTTTGCCAGCGGCCACACACGCGGCGTTGACCGCTTCGCGCGTGGAAAAATTATCGGAACAGTCGAGGACCAGATCCACCGCCGAAACGGCAGCGGCAAGAGAGTCCTCGTCCAGTGCCTGACGATGAGGCACCAGTAGAATCTCGGGGTTGATCGCACTCAAACGCTTGAGCGCCGAGTCGACCTTGCTCATGCCGACGCTGTCGGTGTCGTGGATGATTTGGCGTTGCAGGTTGGTCAGATCGACCGTGTCGAAATCCGCCAAATGCAATTCGCCCACACCTGCTGCCGCCAGATACAAGGCAACCGGCGCACCGAGACCGCCGAGGCCGACGATCAGGACGCGACTGTCCTTGAGCTTCAACTGGCCATCGATGTCGATGTGTTGCAGCAGAATCTGTCGGCTGTAGCGCAGCAATTCCTCATCATTCAGCACGGCAGGCGCCCCAGGCTGATGCGTTGATGGCCGCCCAGGTCGGTGCGGCTGTGGACTTCTTCAAAACCGCGTGTGCTCAACAGATCGCGAACGGCCTCGGCTTGATCATAGCCGTGTTCGAGCATCAGCCAGCCGCCGGCCTGCAGGTGATCCGGCGCTTGGGCGACGATCAGACGCAAGTCGTCGAGCCCGTCCTCACCGGCCACCAGCGCGCTGGCCGGTTCGAAGCGCACATCACCTTCGACCAGATGCGGGTCAGCGGACGCAATGTAGGGCGGATTGCTGATGATCAGATCAAAACGCTGACCTTGCAGAGCGCTGAACCAATGGCTGCTCAGCACCGTGGCATTGTTGAGATGCAGACGCTGACGATTGCGCTCCGCCAGGGCCACGGCTTCCAGAACACGATCCACGGCAGTGACTTGCCACGCGGCACGCTCACTGGCCAGGGCCAAGGCAATCGCGCCGCTACCCGTACCGAGGTCTAGAACGTTGGCCGCGGTCGCGGGCAATAACTCCAGCGCGGCTTCCACCAGCAACTCAGTGTCCGGGCGCGGAATCAGTGTGTGCGGCGCGACCTCCAGATCGAGCTTCCAGAACCCCTGCTGACCCAGAATGTAGGCCACTGGCTCACCGCCGCGACGACGTTGCAGGTACTCGGCAAAGGTCAGCGCCGCGTCACTGGGCACGATGCGCTCGGGCCAGGTGTGCAGAAAACTGCGCGACTTGCCCAGCGCCGCCGCGAGGAGCAATTCGGCGTCCAGACGCGCGGTGGGCGAATCCGGCAGTTCGGCGGCACGCAACAGGCTGGCAATGATGGTCATTTATTCACCTATCGCAGCGAGTTGGTCGGCCTGGTATTCGGCCAGCAAAGGCTCGATCACTGCCTCAACGCCACCGGCGAGAATTTCATCGAGGGAGTACAAGGTCAGGTTGACGCGATGGTCGGTGACCCGGCCCTGAGCAAAGTTGTAGGTGCGAATCCGCTCGGAACGATCACCGGAACCGACGAGCAATTTTCGCTCGCTGGCAATCGCATTGGCCGCCGCTGCGGTTTGCTGATCATTGAGTTTGGCTGCGAGCCACGCCATCGCCCGCGCACGGTTCTTGTGCTGGGAACGTTCTTCCTGACACTCGACGACAGTGCCGGTCGGTATGTGCGTGATGCGGATCGCCGAGTCGGTGGTGTTGACGTGCTGACCACCGGCCCCGGAGGAGCGGTAAGTGTCGACGCGCAAATCCGCCGGGTTGATCTCGATGGCTTCGCGCTCGTCTGGCTCGGGCAACACCGCGACGGTGCAGGCCGAGGTGTGGATACGGCCTTGGGATTCGGTGGCCGGCACACGCTGGACACGATGGGCGCCGGACTCGAATTTCAGCTTGCCGTAAACGTTATCGCCTTCAATGCGGGCGATGACTTCTTTATAGCCACCGTGTTCGCCTTCGTTTTCCGAAAGGATCTCCACGCGCCAGCCACGACGTTCGGCGTAACGCGAGTACATGCGGAACAGGTCGCCGGAGAAAATCGCCGCCTCGTCGCCACCGGTGCCGGCGCGAATTTCGAGGAAGACGTTGCGGCCGTCGTTGGGATCCTTGGGCAGCAACATGCGCTGCAGATCGCCTTCCAGCGTGATCAGCAATTCCTTGGCTTCGTGGACTTCTTCCACGGCCATTTCACGCATGTCCGGGTCGCTGTCCTTGAGCAGCGCCTGCGCGCCTTCAAGATCGCTTTGTACGCCGAGCAGTTTTTTATAGGCTTGCACGACCGGTTCAAGTTCGGCGTATTCCTTGGAATAGGCGCGGAACCTGGTCTGATCGGCAATGACTTCGCCGTCGCCGAGCAGCGCGGTCAGTTCCTCGAAACGGTCCTGGAGGATGTCCAGCTTATTGAGCAGTGACGCTTTCATTGCGGTTTTTTATCCGAAAAGCTATCCGGTGAGCCCTCGAGGGCAAAGAGTTCCTGGGCCATGGCCAGCGCATCGAGGCGGCCTTCGGCAGAAAGCTTTTTGAGCTGCACGCTGGGTGCATGCAACAGTTTGTTCGTCAGACCGCGAGCCAGTTGCCCCAGCACCTCTTCGGCATTGCCGCCATTGGCCAGCAGGCGCAGGGCTTTTTGCAGTTCTTCGTCGCGCAGGCGTTCGCTCTGTTGACGATAGGCCTTGAGCACATCGACCGCCGCCAGTTCGCGCAGGCGCACCATGAAATCATCGGCGCCGACCGAGACCATTTCTTCCGCCGCTTGCGCAGCGCCTTGGCGGCTCTTGAGGTTTTCGGCGACCACTTCATGGAGGTCGTCGACGCTATAGAGATAAACGTCGTCCAACTCGCCGACTTCCGGTTCGATATCCCGGGGAACAGCAATGTCGACCATGAAGATCGGTTTGTGCTTGCGCAGCTTCAGTGCACTCTCGACCGCGCCTTTGCCTAGGATCGGCAACTGACTGGCCGTCGAGCTGATGACGATATCGCTGCGCACCAACTCCGCCGGAATGTCCGACAGCAACACCGCGTGAGCGCCAAACTGCTCAGCGAGCAAGCTGGCGCGTTCGAGCGTGCGGTTGGCGACGACGATGCGCCTGACCCCCAACTCGTGCAAGTGACGGGCAACCAGAGTGATGGTCTCGCCGGCGCCGATCAGCAGGGCCTGGCTGCGTTGCAAATCACTGAAAATCTGTTTGGCCAGGCTGACGGCCGCAAATGCCACGGAGACCGGGTTTTCGCCGATCGCGGTGTCGGTGCGCACCTGTTTGGCGGCATTGAACGTGGCCTGGAACAGTCGCCCCAGCAGCGGCCCGATGGTCCCGGCCTCGCGGGCCACGGCGTAGGCCGATTTCATCTGGCCGAGAATCTGTGGTTCGCCCAGCACCAACGAGTCGAGCCCGGAGGCGACACGCATCATGTGACGAACTGCCGCATCATCTTCATGCACATAAGCACTCGCGCGCAGCTCATCGAGGCTTAAATGGTGATAGTCGGCCAGCCAGCGCAGCACGATATCCGCAGAAAGCTGATCCTGTTCTATATAAAGCTCACTGCGATTGCAGGTGGAGAGGATCGCAGCTTCGCGGCTGTCGGTCAGTCGGCAGAGCTGCTGCAGGGCCTCAACCAGTTGCTCAGGGGTAAAGGCCACGCGCTCGCGGACGTCTACTGAAGCAGTCTTGTGGTTAATACCGAGTGCAAGGAAGGCCATTCAAGGTCGCTGATGGTGACGTGAAGCCGGCAATTGTCCACCTTCGAAAGATTCAGAACAACTACCGCTGACTATTGTCCCAATTGTCGCCCCCTATAATGGGCACAATTGAGACTCGGTTATGTTTGGCCCAAGGCTTGTGTCATGATGATCCGACCGCAGGTTAGTCGTCCTCTTCCTATATGAATAGATCTTCCGCGTTGCTCCTTGCTTTTGTCTTCCTCAGCGGCTGCCAGGCCTTGGCACCCGTTTCGCCGGACGGTACGCCACCGGTCGAAGACACCACGCCCGCGCCTGAAAAGCCCAAGGTTTACAGCTCGTTCAGCGAGGAAACCATTTTCAGCCTGTTGAGCGCCGAACTCGCCGGCCAGCGCAATCGTTTCGACATTGCGCTGGATAACTACGTGACCCAGGCCATCAACACCCAGGACCCGGGCGTCTCCGAGCGTGCTTTTCGCATCGCCGAGTATCTGGGCGCCGACCAACCGGCTCTCGACACGGCACTGATCTGGGCGAGAAACGCCCCGGACGATCTCGAAGCGCAACGCGCCGCCGCCGTACAACTGGCACGCGCCGGGCGCTATGACGACTCCATGGTCTATATGGAGAAAGTCCTGCTGGGCAAGGGCGACACCCATTTCGACTTCCTCGCGCTGTCGGCGGCTGACACCGACCAGGAAACCCGCGACGGCCTGATGAAAAGTTTTGACCGCTTGTTGCAGCGTCACCCGAACAACGGTCAACTGATTTTCGGCAAGGCCCTGCTCTTGCAGCAGGATGGCGACAATAAAGCTGCGCTGACCCTGCTCGAAGACCACCCGCCGGAAGACGGCGAAATTGCCCCTATCTTGCTGCGCGCGCGCCTGCTGCAGCTATTGAATCGTGGCGACGAAGCGCTGCCACTGCTGCAAAAAAGCATCAAGAAGTACCCGGACGACAAACGTCTGCGCCTGACTTACGCACGCATGTTGGTCGAGCAGGACCGCATGGACGACGCCAAAGCCGAATTCTCCGGCCTCGTTCAGCAATACCCTGAAGACGACGAACTGCGTTATTCGTTAGCGCTGGTGTGCCTGGAAGCCAAGGCCTGGGACGAGGCCAAGGGCTATCTCGAAGACCTGATCGCCCGCGACAGCCACGTCGATTCGGCGCACCTGAACCTGGGGCGCATCGCTGAAGAGCGCAATGACCCGCAAGGTGCACTGATCGAGTACGCCCAGGTAGGACCGGGCAACGACTATTTGCCCGCGCAGTTGCGCCAGGCCGACATCCTGATGAACAACGGCAAAACCGCCGAAGCGCAAAGCAAACTGACGGCCGAACGCGACGCACAACCCGATTACGCCATCCAGTTGTACCTGATCGAATCAGAAACCCTGTCGGCCAACAAACAGGACGACAAAGCCTGGAAAGTCCTGCAGCAAGCCTTGCAGCAATACCCGGACGACCTGAACCTGCTTTACACCCGGGCCATGCTCGCGGAAAAACGCGATGACCTGGCACAGATGGAAAAAGACCTGCGCCTGATCATCAAGCGCGACCCGGACAATGCCATGGCGCTGAACGCTTTGGGCTACACCCTGTCTGACCGCACCACGCGCTACGCTGAAGCCAAGACGCTGATCGAGCAGGCGCATCAGATCAACCCGCAAGACCCGGCAGTGCTCGACAGCCTCGGCTGGGTGAACTTCCGCTTGGGCAATCTGGACGACGCCGAGAAATATCTGCGTCAGGCGCTGGAGCGCTTCCCTGATCACGAAGTCGCCGCTCACCTCGGTGAAGTGCTGTGGGCCAAGGGCAACCAGCGTGAAGCCAAACAAATCTGGGGCAAATTCCTCAAGGATCAGCCCGACAGCACCATTCTGCGCAGCACCATCAAGCGCCTGACCGGATCCGAGACTCTTTAACTCATGTTTTTGCGCCACGTTATTGTTTTCAGCTTCATCGCCCTGCTCGCCGGTTGCGCGGGTTTCGGCGCTCGCGAATCGGTCGAGGGCCACGGCAGTCCGGCTCAATGGGCCGCGAACAAACAACAGCTGACAGGCCTCGACGGCTGGCAGATCGACGGCAAGATCGGCATCCGTGCGCCGAAGGACTCCGGCAGTGGCACGCTGTTCTGGTTGCAGCGTCAGGACTACTACGACATTCGCCTGTCCGGCCCACTGGGTCGCGGCGCGGCACGCCTGACCGGGCGTCCGGGCAAGGTTTCACTGGAAGTCGCCAACCAGGGCCGCTACGAATCGCAGTCGCCGGAAACCCTGCTTGAAGAACAGCTCGGCTGGAAATTGCCAGTCTCGAATCTGGCTTGGTGGGTACGCGGTCTGCCGGCACCCAACAGCCAAAGCCGCCTGAATCTGGACGCCAACAGCCGTCTGGCCAACCTTGAACAGGATGGCTGGAAAGTCGAATACACCGCCTACACCGAACAAAATGGTTACTGGTTGCCCGAGCGCATCAAGCTGCACGGCACCGACCTGGACGTAACGCTGGTGATCAAGACCTGGCAGCCACGCAAACTGGGGCAGTAAGCATGACCGCTCCTCGCCTGACCCTGCCCTCGCCGGCAAAACTCAACCTGATGCTGCACATCCTGGGTCGCCGTGAAGACGGCTATCACGAGTTGCAGACGCTGTTTCAGTTTGTCGATTACGGCGATCAAATCACCTTCGCCGTGCGCGATGACGGCGTGATTCAACTGCACACCGCGTTCGCAGGCGTGCCCCACGACAGCAACCTGATCGTGCGCGCGGCGAAATTGCTGCAAGAGCAGTCCGGCTGCTCGCTTGGTATCGACATCTGGATCGACAAGGTTCTGCCTATGGGCGGCGGCATTGGTGGCGGCAGTTCGAACGCGGCGACCACGTTGCTTGGGCTCAACCATTTGTGGCAATTGGGCTGGGATGAAGATCGACTGGCCGTACTGGGTCTGTCGCTCGGTGCTGACGTGCCGGTTTTCGTTCGCGGCCATGCGGCTTTCGCCGAAGGCGTCGGCGAGAAACTTACCCCGGTCGATCCCGAAGAACCGTGGTATCTGGTGCTCGTGCCGCAAGTCTCTGTAAGTACGGCAGAAATTTTTTCCGATCCTTTGTTGACACGTAACACGCCGCCCATTAAAGTGCGCCCCGTTCCCGAGGGAAACAGTCGAAATGACTGCTTGCCGGTGGTTGCAAGGCGTTATCCAGAAGTACGTAACGCATTGGATTTGTTAGGTAAATTTACCGAAGCAAAGCTCACCGGAACTGGAAGTTGTGTGTTTGGGGGCTTCCCAAGCAAAGCTGAAGCTGATAAAGTCTCGGCCCTTCTGACAGAGACCCTTACAGGGTTTGTAGCAAAAGGAAGCAACGTTTCGATGTTGCATCGCAAGCTGCAAAGTCTGCTCTAAAGGAACCAAGTGCTCGGCACTTGAAGCAACAGATACAGGGGCGTCGCCAAGCGGTAAGGCAGCAGGTTTTGATCCTGCCATGCGTTGGTTCGAATCCAGCCGCCCCTGCCATTTTCTATACTCATCCAGGTTACCCTCAGCCTCTAGGTACTGCGCGTGTCCAAGATGATGGTCTTTACGGGGAATGCTAACCCCGATCTGGCTCGGCGTGTTGTACGTCAGCTGCATATCCCTCTCGGTGACATCTCTGTCGGTAAGTTCTCCGACGGCGAAATTACTGCCGAGATCAATGAAAACGTTCGCGGTAAAGACGTTTTCATTATTCAGCCGACCTGCGCTCCGACAAACGATAACCTGATGGAACTGGTAGTGATGGCTGATGCCTTCCGCCGCTCCTCGGCTACTCGTATCACTGCTGTTATTCCTTATTTTGGTTATGCCCGTCAGGATCGCCGTCCGCGTTCCGCACGTGTGGCTATCAGCGCGAAAGTCGTCGCTGACATGCTTACCGTAGTCGGCATCGACCGTGTTCTCACGGTTGATCTGCATGCTGACCAGATTCAGGGTTTCTTCGATATTCCGGTAGATAACATCTACGGCTCCCCGGTTCTGGTGGATGACATTGAAGATCAGCGCTTCGAAAACCTGATGATCGTGTCCCCGGACATTGGTGGCGTCGTGCGTGCACGTGCCGTTGCCAAGTCGCTGGGCGTGGATCTCGGGATCATCGACAAACGCCGTGAGAAAGCCAATCACTCTGAAGTGATGCATATCATCGGTGATGTCGAAGGGCGTACCTGCATTCTGGTCGATGACATGGTCGATACCGCCGGCACTCTGTGCCACGCGGCCAAGGCCCTGAAAGAGCATGGCGCAGCCAAGGTCTTTGCCTACTGCACACACCCTGTGCTGTCGGGTCGGGCCATCGAGAATATCGAAAATTCCGTGCTGGACGAGCTGGTGGTGACTAACACCATCCCGTTGTCCGCTGCAGCACAAGCTTGTGCACGTATCCGTCAACTGGATATCGCACCGGTTGTTGCCGAAGCGGTTCGCCGCATCAGCAATGAAGAATCGATCAGCGCGATGTTCCGTTAAGGGCCCAGCCCTTCTCGAAATGTCTCGTTGACGAAAAGCGCCCCGCCCCGGCATTCCTGTCGGGGCGGGGCTTTTTTGCCCATACCGTGTTTGGCGCTGGTCGCAAACGCCGCTCGGTCATGGCTATTTTGGAGATACAAAATGAACGAATTTACTCTGAATGCTGAAGTGCGTTCCGACCTGGGGAAAGGTGCGAGCCGCCGCCTGCGTCGTCTCGCCGCTCTGGTTCCTGCTGTTGTTTACGGTGGCGAAAAAGCCCCTGAATCCATCAGCATGCTGGCCAAAGAAGTTGCCAAACTGCTCGAAAACGAAGCGGCTTACAGCCACATCATCGAGCTGAACGTTGGTGGCACCAAGCAAAACGTGATCATCAAAGCTCTGCAACGTCACCCGTCCAAAGGCCACGTGCTGCACGCTGACTTCGTACGCGTTGTAGCGGGTCAGAAACTGACCGCTATCGTTCCTGTGCACTTCGTCAACGAAGCTGCTCCAGTGAAGAAAGGCGGCGAGATTTCGCACGTTGTTGCTGAAATCGAAGTGACCTGCCTGCCGAAAGATCTGCCTGAGTTCATCGAAGTCGACCTGGCTAACGCTGAAATCGGTTCGATCATTCACCTGTCGGACCTCAAAGCTCCTAAAGGCGTTGAGTTCGTTGCTCTGGCACACGGCGATGACAAGGCTGTTGCCAACGTCCACGCTCCACGTGTTGCTCCAGAAGCTACCGAAGAAGGCGCAGCAGAGTAATTCACTCTGTGAAGCCGGAGTGATCAAGTAACATCGCGGACTGGAACGTAGCGAGAAAGCGGGCGAGAACGCGGAGTTTACATCCATGGTAAATGAGCATTTTTCGTCCACTTTCGCCGCCTTTTCAGATCGCGGCGATGTTATCCACCACTCCAAGGAAGGGCCCCTATCGTGACTGCCATCAAACTGATCGTTGGCCTGGGAAATCCAGGCGCTGAATACGAACAGACCCGGCATAACGCAGGGGCCCTTTTTGTTGAGCGTATCGCCCACGCACAGAATGTAAATCTGGTGGCCGATCGCAAATATTTCGGCCTGACCGGGCGCTACTCGCATCAAGGTCAGGATGTTCGTCTGCTGATTCCCACCACCTACATGAACCGTAGCGGCCAGGCCGTGGCGGCTCTTGCCGGTTTCTTCCGCATCAAGCCTGAAGAAATCCTGGTGGCACACGACGAACTCGATCTGCCTCCCGGCGTCGCCAAGCTCAAGCAGGGCGGCGGTCATGGCGGTCACAACGGGTTGCGCGACATCATTGCGCAACTGGGCAATCAGAATACGTTCTACCGCCTGCGGCTTGGCATTGGCCACCCGGGCGTCGCCAGTATGGTTTCAAATTTCGTCCTGGGTCGTGCGCCACGCGCCGAACAGGAAAAACTCGATGCCAGCATCGACTTTGCCCTCGGCGTGCTGCCGGATATCCTCGCCGGTGAATGGAACCGCGCGATGAAAAACCTGCACAGCCAGAAGGCCTGACTCTACTCCGAGGGGAAACACCATGGGATTCAATTGCGGCATCGTCGGCCTGCCTAACGTCGGCAAGTCCACCCTGTTCAACGCCCTGACCAAATCCGGTATCGCGGCCGAGAACTTTCCCTTCTGCACCATCGAGCCGAACAGCGGCATCGTGCCGATGCCGGATCCGCGTCTGGAAGCCTTGGCGGCCATCGTCAATCCGAAGCGCATCCTGCCGACCACCATGGAATTCGTCGACATCGCAGGCCTGGTCGCCGGCGCTTCGAAAGGTGAAGGCCTGGGCAACAAGTTCCTGGCCAACATCCGTGAAACCGACGCCATCGCCCACGTCGTGCGCTGCTTCGAAGACGAAAACGTGATCCACGTTTCCAACAGCGTCGACCCGAAACGCGACATCGAAATCATCGACCTGGAACTGATCTTCGCCGACCTCGACAGCTGCGAAAAGCAACTGCAGAAAGTCGCGCGTAACGCCAAGGGTGGCGACAAGGACGCCGTCGTTCAGAAGGCTCTGCTGGAGCAACTGATCGCGCACTTCACCGAAGGCAAGCCTGCACGCAGCCTGATGAAGAACATGAGCACCGACGAGAAAACGGTGATCAAGGGCTTCCACCTGCTGACCACCAAACCGGTCATGTACATCGCCAACGTGGCTGAAGACGGTTTCGAGAACAACCCGCACCTGGACGTGGTCAAGGCCATCGCCGAAGAAGAAGGCGCTATGGTGGTTCCGGTCTGCAACAAGATCGAAGCCGAAATCGCCGAGCTCGATGACGGCGAAGAGAAGGACATGTTCCTTGAGGCCCTGGGCCTGGAAGAACCTGGCCTGAACCGCGTCATCCGCGCTGGCTACGAAATGCTGCACCTGCAGACCTACTTCACCGCCGGTGTCGAAGAAGTCCGCGCCTGGACCGTTAAAGTCGGCGCCACCGCGCCTCAGGCGGCTGGCGTGATCCACACCGACTTCGAGAAAGGCTTCATCCGTGCCGAAGTCATCGCCTACAACGACTTCATCCAGTACAAGGGCGAAGCCGGCACCAAAGAAGCCGGCAAATGGCGCCTGGAAGGCAAGGATTACATCGTTAAAGACGGCGACGTGATGCACTTCCGCTTTAACGTGTAAGCATCACGCCCAAGAAAAAGCCGCGTTTGATACGCGGCTTTTTTGTGCCTGAAATTCACTGTTACTTCTTGTGGAATGGTGGTGAATCAGGCCTTTTTGGTACGCGGCAAAAAGATCGCCAACCCCCCAAACAACGGCAAGAACGAGCACAGGAAATACACGTACTCAATCCCGTGCACATCTGCCAGATGCCCAAGCAGCGCCGCACCAATTCCGCCAAAACCAAACATCAAACCGAAGAACACGCCCGCGATCATCCCGACATTACCCGGCACCAGTTCCTGTGCATACACCACAATCGCCGAGAACGCCGAGGCGAGGATAAAGCCGATGACCACGCTGAGAATGCTGGTCCAGAACAGGTCGACGTGGGGCAAGATCAGCGTGAATGGCGCCACGCCGAGGATAGAGAACCAGATCACCGCCTTACGCCCGATCTTGTCGCCAATCGGCCCGCCGAAGAACGTACCCGCCGCCACTGCGCCCAGGAACAGGAACAAATGCAGCTGCGAACTGGCCACCGACAGGTCGAACTTCTCGATCAGGTAAAAAGTGAAGTAGCTGGTGAAACTGGCCATGTAGAAATACTTGGAAAATACCAGCAAACCAAGGACTACCAGCGCACTGGTCACCCTGCCCTTCGACAGTCCGTGAGTCGCCGCTTGACCGGCCTTGAGCTTGAACAGGTTGAGGTGATGGGCGTACCAGCGACTGATGCGGTAAAGCACGAACAGCGCAAACACCGCGAACAGACCGAACCACGCCACGTTGCCCTGACCGAACGGAATGATGATCGCCGCCGCCAGCAACGGGCCGAACGCCGAGCCCGCGTTACCACCGACCTGGAACGTCGATTGCGCCAGACCAAAGCGTCCGCCCGACGCCAACCGCGCGATACGCGACGCTTCCGGGTGAAAGGTTGAAGAACCGATCCCGATCAGCGCCGCCGCCAACAGAATCAACGGGAAGCTAGCGACCACCGACATCATCAGAATGCCGATCAATGTGCATACCGTCCCCGTCGGCAACAGCCACGGTTTCGGATGACGATCCGTGTGATACCCGACCCACGGCTGCAGCAGCGACGCGGTCAATTGAAAGGTCAGAGTGATCAGACCGACCTGGGTGAAGCTCAAGCCATAGTTGGCCTTTAACATCGGGTAGATCGACGGCAGCACCGACTGGATCAGGTCGTTGATCAAATGCGCCAGCGCCACCGCGCCGATGATGCGCATCACCAATGGACTGCTTTGAGCAGGAGCGGACGCCGAGGCAGCGGCGGGCTGAACGTTGCTGATAGCCATGAAAGTTTCCGTACAGCAGAGGGGTGCACGCAGGCAGGTGCGCCAATGTGCCATTTTTCGGTGCAGCAAAGCCATCCCCTTAGGCAGCTAACTAACTGGTTACTCGTCACCTCAAACTGATAGCGCAACGCCATGGTCTGAATCTTGCCTTGCTTCTTCCCCTGAACGCGGCCCCTTACAAAGGGGATCGAGAATGGGAAGTTTCGCTACAGAGCCAGCCTACAGAGCCGGCGAGAGTGAACTTTCGAGGCCTTTTAGCAGGGCACAACATCAAGGTCGCACGACCGCGATGCGCGCCAATGGTGCGTGGTGTCCAGAGGAGTCATGGGGCATGCAGGCTTTTTTATCACCGGGAATCAAATTGCTGGGGCGGTTTGGATTCGCGCGTAAATTTCAGCTGTTGTTTCTGCTGTTCATTCTGCCGCTGGCCGGCAGCCTGTTGATGATCGGCCAAGGTTATCGCGACAAACTCAATCTGATTGCCGTTGAACGCGCCGGCGTACAGCAGTTGCTCGCCCTTGATGCGCTCGACAACCTGCTGGCGGCACAACGCGACCGCGCTGCCCGCTGGCGTGCAACCGAAACCAACCGCCAGCCAACACCGGCGACGCTCGCCGCGATGGCCGCCTTCGACGCTGAACAGCCAGCGGTCACGCAAGCCGTCAGTGACCTGGGCGATGCGTTGAAGAATCAAGGCGCCGAGGGCGAAACCCTTGCCCGCTATCAGGCCTTGCAAACCGCATTGGACGGTCTGGACTCAAAAAGCCTCAGCGGCGTCGGTTGGTGGCCGGACGGTTACGACCGTTTCACCCATGCACTCAGCACCCTGCAAGCGTTGCGTGAACAGATCGTCATGGAAAACCGCCTGACCCTCGCGCCGTGGCTGGAAACCTACTTGCTGACGCAAATTTCGACGCAAGACGCGCCGGATCTGATCGAACGAGTCGGCCGCCTCGCCGCTGTCGGTCAGGCCTCGGTGGTGTCCGGACAGTTCACCTTGCAGAGCCGCCTGCAACTGCGCGATCTGCGCAGCCGGATTGGCGACGCCCGTGAACAATTAGTAAAAAACGCCGACCTTCTCAAAGCGCGCCTGCCCAGTGATCAACAAACCTGGGGGGCGCAGTATCAAGACAGCCTGCAGCGCCTGGATGCCGGCCTGAAAGTGCTGGATGACGGCATGTTCGGCGGCAGCATCAACCTTAAGCCTGAGGACTTCGAGCGTAGCCTGGACGCCCTGCTCGGCGATCTCGCCACACTGCGCCAGCAATCGCTGATGTCCCTGGATCAGCGACTGGACTACTACCATGGCTCGGCCATCCGCCAGTTCATTATCGTGGCGGCCATCTTCGGCTGCCTGCTACTGGCCGCGCTGTACCTGTTCATTTGCCTGCAAGCCTCGATCCGGCGCAGCGCCAGCGGCATCACCGTGCTGGCCGAAGCCCTGCGCGACGGCAATCTGAGCCTGCAAGTGCCGGTGGTGGGCCGTGATGAGTTGGCGGCGATCAGCACCGCCCTCAACGTCGCCGTGGTGCAATTGCGCACCAGCATGCTCGGCGTCGATCACGAGACCTCGCAACTGAGCAACGCGGTGCGTAGCCTCAATGATCATTCCAGCGGCGCGCTGGGCGAAGTCGAAGCGCAGCAGTTGCAGATCAGCCAGATTGCCGCTGCCGCCACACAACTGGCCGCCACCTCCCAAGGTGTGGCGCAGAGTTGCGAACAGGCTTCCGACAGCGCCCAGCACACCCGGCGCATCGCTGCTGACAGCAGTCGCGACAGCCAGCGCACCACGGCGAGCATTCAACAGCTCAATCAACGCCTCAACGAAACCGCTGCGGCACTGGGCAGGGTCAGCGAACAAGGGCAGCAGATCCAACTGGTGGTCGACACCATTCGCGGCGTCGCCGAACAGACCAACTTGTTGGCGCTCAACGCCGCGATTGAAGCGGCACGCGCCGGTGAACAGGGGCGCGGTTTTGCCGTGGTCGCTGACGAAGTACGCAGCCTGTCGCAACGTACGCAGTCGTCCACCGCGCAGATTGCCGGCACCGTCGATAGCCTGCGCGCCACGGTCAACGAAGCGGTAAGCCTGATGGAAGCCGCCTGCGGCCAGGCGCAATCGGATGCCGAAGCGGTCACCGGCCTCGGCGAACGGCTGGGGGAAATTGCCAGCGCCGTGCAGAGCGTTACCGATACGCTGGCGCAGATCGCCACGGCGGTTGAAGAGCAAGCGAGCACCGCCGATGAGGTCAGTGGCAATATCCAACAGGTTGATCAGGCCGCCGTGCGTTTGCTTGAAGGCGCACGGGCAGTGAATCTGGCGGCGGACACATTGAGTCAGGGCAGCCATGCCTTGAGCGCCAATACCGCAAGATTCCAACTGCGTTGACACCCTGCCCGGCCCGGATTTTCCGGGCCGGAGGATAAGCGGTTGAAAATAAGAAGAAATATTTTAAATTTACGCTTGACGCTTTTCCATTTCAGGGGAATAATGCGCGCCACTTGGCTACATAGCTCAGTTGGTTAGAGCATAGCATTCATAATGCTGGGGTCCGGGGTTCAAGTCCCTGTGTAGCCACCAAGTACTAAAAACGGCTTACCGAAAGGTAGGCCGTTTTTTTATGCCTCAAGAAAAGTGGCGGCGCTGTAGCGAAGGCCTCTGGCAAAGGGAGCGGCGCAGGAGTCATCAAAACACCTTGAGTTACGCACCTGACCAAAGCGTCTGATATTAATCTTGCCTGACGATATCGACCGAGATCTCCACTGCCGCAATAGGGCCTCTGTTCTCAAGCCAGTGCGTAGTGTTTCTGTCCTCGGGCCACCCCACCCCGGGTCCATAGTCCGTGGCGACGCCATGTCGATGGTCAGTGATCGTTCCTTGCAGTATGTAAACAGTACCGGGTCGGTCTTGATGGCTATGAACCGGCCCGAAGACGCCTCCAGGCTCAATGGTCACCATCCGCATTCGAAGTTGACGCCCTGCCATGCCTTCAATCTCAGGGCCGAGGTCAACGGTTGCAAGTAATGTCACCGCCACACCTTTTGTCTCAGGTGCCATCTGTTCGTTGATCATCACGCGCACCTCTCAGGCTATACAGGAACGACTGGATATGAGCACCTTCGGTGCGATCACATGTCCCTATCAGCGTAGAAGTATCTGAGCCATATCGGGCGCTCGTTGTGCAGAATCCTCAGGCCTCACGCGGGCCATTGATCCATCAGAAAAGTCGCCAGTACATGAAGGACAAATACCCGCATGGTTTGCGTCCTTCATGGTCGGTCGATAAAGTCCCACAGACTTTTACCCCACGGACGGAGAGCCCGCGTGTTTTCAGCCTTGCCCTTGAGCCGCTTTCGCCTGCCAGCCCTGACGCTGATCATCAGCGCCCTGACCCTCACCGCGTGCAACGCCCCGCCCGCCTCGACCCTGCCTTTGGCGCCGGAAGCCGCCTCCGGTTATCGCACCGATCTGCAAACCCGTCACGCCAGCAAACACTTGGCCGCTGCGGCGAACCCACTGGCCGCTGAGGCCGGGCGCGAGATGCTGCGTCAGGGCGGTTCGGCGATTGATGCGGCGATTGCGATGCAAGCGGTGCTGACGTTGGTTGAACCGCAATCCTCCGGGATTGGTGGCGGCGCGATGATCGTATTGTGGGATGGCAAAAAAGTGCAGACCTATGACGGTCGCGAAACCGCGCCGGCCGGTGCCACCGAGAAGCTGTTCCTGCAAGCGGACGGTAAACCGATGCCGTTCCCACAGGCGCAGATTGGCGGCCGGTCGGTCGGCACACCGGGCGTGTTGCGCGCACTGGAACTGGCGCATAAACAGCACGGTCGCCTGCCGTGGGCGAAGCTGTTCGAGCCGGCGATCAAACTTGCCGAGCAGGGTTTCGCAATCTCTCCTCGCCTGCATTCACTTCTCGTGTCAGATCCGGTGATTCGCCAGTCGCCGGACATGGCCAAGTATTTCCTCAACGCCGATGGCAGCGTCAAAGCCATTGGCACACGCCTGCAAAACCCGGCGCTGGCCGCCGTGTTCAAACGCATTGCCAGCGAAGGCGCCGATGCGCTGTACAAAGGCCCGATTGCCGAAGAGATCGTCGCCAAGGTTCAGGGGCACGCCAACCCCGGCAGTCTGTCGCTGAACGATCTGCAGCGTTATCAGGCCAAGGAACGTGCGCCGCTGTGCACTGACTACAAACGCTGGCAGGTCTGCGGCATGCCGCCACCGTCGTCGGGCGGGATCGCCGTGGCGCAGATTCTCGGCACCTTGCAGGCCCTGCAAATCCGCGATCCGCGCTGGGCACTGGCACCACTCAAACCGCTGAAGACTGACAAACCGGCCGGCATCGAACCCGATCCACAAGCGGTGCACCTGATCGCCGAAGCTGAGCGACTGGCCTACGCCGACCGCGCGCAATACGTCGCCGACACTGACTTCGTGCCGGTACCGGTCAAAGGTCTGGTTGACCCAGGCTATCTCGCCAGTCGCGCCAGCCTGATCGGCGAACGCAGCATGGGCAGCGCCAAACCGGGCACGCCGCCGGGCGTGCAGGTAGCCTACGCGCCGGACCGCTCGCCGCTGCGCATTTCCACCTCGCAAGTGGTGGCGGTGGATGACCTCGGCGGCGCCGTGTCGATGACCACCACCATCGAAGCGGCATTCGGCTCGCACCTGATGGTTCAGGGCTTTTTGCTGAACAATCAGTTGACCGACTTCTCGTTCATCCCCGAAGAGAACGGGCAGAAAGTTGCCAACCGCGTCGAACCCGGCAAACGCCCACGCTCGTCGATGGCACCCACGCTGATCTTCGATCGCAACAGCGGCGAATTCCTCGCCGGCGTCGGCTCACCGGGCGGCTCGCAGATCATCGAATACGTCGCCAAAACCACCGTCGGCCTGCTCGACTGGAATCTCGACCCGCAAAGCGCCATCAGCCTGCCCAACTTCGGCAGCCGCAACGGGCCGACCGAACTGGAGCAAGGCCAGTTCAGCCCGGCGCTGATTCAGGCGCTCAAGGACAAAGGTCACGCGGTGAATGAAATCGATATGACCAGCGGCACCCAAGCCATCGTGCGGGTCAAGGATGCGCAGGGGAAAGCGACGTTGGAAGGTGGCGCGGACCCACGGCGTGAGGGGGAAGCGTTGGGGGATTGAGGATTATGTAGTGAATGGAAAAGGCTTACCGGGAGGTAGGTCTTTTTTGTTGGGCAGTTTGCGAAATATTGATAGTCGCCATTGGCGGCTGCTTATTTCGCGGGCACGGAGTTCGGCTCCGTGCCATGAATCCACAAAGCTATTCAGCGAGTTTTTGGTGTGACTCCAAATCCACAAGCCGAGAAGTTGGACCATCGGCTTTCAGGCGATCAGTGACCACTTTTGGCCACAGGTTTCGGGAGCGGCGTTTGGCAACGCTGTAGGTGAGTTCCTGGATTCGAAAACAGGGATTAAGAAGAAGTGTGCCGACAACCATTACTACGTCGGTTCCACCCAAGTATTTTCTTCCGCCATTTTCGGCTCTGGTTTTTTTAATGCCAGCGAGGGTGTCCCTGAACCAGCCACTCATGTTGGGTTTCACCGCCAATTGGCTCTGAACAAAAGCATCTGACTCACTGTGATTCCCGTATTCATCGAAATAAGGGCCGTTGTTCATGTATGAGCGGATGTACTCCCAAAAACTCTTTTGCATTTCCAGGGATTTACCAAACGGGGCACCGAGGCTGACCATGAGCGCCGTTTCCGGCTCTTCAAATTTCCACACCCGGATTTCCAGCGATGCGCTCTGCATTCCGCCTATGTGGGTGCCAACGACCTGGAACTCATTGGCCACGGCTGACATGCCATCCCATAGTGCGTGGAACAGTTCACCGTCGTAATCAAAATACTGCCGAACAACCAGACGGGCGTCATGTCACGCCACGGCCTCGGTACCTTGTAGCTATTGGTCGGGCTGTTCTTGATCAGATGCCGATAGACCTGAGTATCCGACCTCAAGCCAACTCGCTTTGAGCCTGCGCGGCCAGTTCAGCCTCGCGTTTGGCGATGGCTGCTTCCAGCTCTGGAGAGCCTTTGGCCCATTGTTCCGGCGGGAGTGGTTTTGACCATTCGATGATGTCGGGATAGGGCAAGTCGGGAGGCGGGTTCAACTTCCAACGCTCTAGCACATCGATCAGCAAAGTGTTGAATATGAATATTCCGCAGAACCCTTCCCAGAGAACGGTTACGAACCAGCCTCTTAACTTCGCTGCTTTGATCAGATCATCCAGATAAGTCGCCCAGATTCCTTTTGACCTGTCGAAACGGGCGGTTTGATCCTCTACAGCCTCTGGCCCGATCTCCATATAACTGCGCATGCATTCCCACAGAGCCATCGCCGTGGTGCCACCGCCACAGTTGAAGCCTAGTGAAAAGTGTTTGTTGTCTTCCGATGCGTGCGGGTCGGGGTTTTCGAAACCGATGACCAGAAGGCCCATCGTGGCTTTGCCGGCCTGACTGACTGATGAATGCTGGGTGGCAGCCGCTGTAACAGTTTCCCAGGGGACAACCCAGTACTCGCCGTTATTGCGGGGGACGCAGACTTCGCGGCGTTGGCGGTTGAAGCGTATGGGTAAAGGAACTTCGCGGAACAGACCCTGAATCAACCAAAAAATAGGGAGAGCCATGATACAAGCTCCCAATATCAACGCGTCAGGGTCATCGAAAACGTATGCCAGCCCCAAAAACAACATCACTCCGGGCCACATCACCATCACTGCCGAGCCGATGCTGTAGTTACCAATATCGAGAAACACCTCGTTCTTACGCCAGATGATGTTGAGCACGTCAGAAGGATTTCTACCCGTAGGAATCGGCAATGGCGCCAGATAGTCATTGCGCGAAAACATCCGTTTTTTCGTCGTTCCTGCCGGTGGCGTACTCATGACTGCGCCTCCACTCGCTCGGCCAACTCGGCTTCGCGCTTGACGATGGCTTCTTCCAACTCCGGGGAGCGTTTGGTCCATTGCTCCGGGGGGAGTGGTTTTGACCATTCGATGATGTCGGGATTAGAAAGCTCGGGCGGTGGCGATAACTTCCACTCCTGCAACATCATCGCCAGTGGTGCCCCCAAGAGCACTGCAGCAATGATCAGCCAAGCTGCCTTGCCAACTTCTTGCGCGACCAAATGATGTCTGATGCCATCCACATATTCACAACAAATGCCCCAAAAGACGCCTCTGCCCCGCAGCTTTTCTCGTCCGCCCTCGAAGTCATTTGTCTGTGGCAAAACTTGCGGGCCAATTTCCATATAACTGCGCATGCATTCCCACAACGCCATTGCCGTGGTGCCACCGCCACAGTTGAAGCCCAGCGAAAAATGCTTGTTGTCTTCCGTAGCGTGCGGGTCGGGGTTTTCGAAACCGATGACCAGTAGACCCATCGTAGCTTTGCCGGCCTGACTGACTGATGAATGCTGGGTGGCGGCGGCTGTCACGGTTTCCCAAGGGACAATCCAATACTCGCCGTTTTCGCGGGGGACGCAGACTTCGCGGCGTTGGCGGTTGAAGCGTATGGGTAAGGGGACTTCACGGAAGAGGCCCTGAATCACAAATATTGAAGGAATGCCTATGATCAATAACGCCGCAATCCAGATCAGCCCGGGGTCTGGAGTGATGAAGCCCATAAATACAAATACCATCAGCGACGGCCACATCACCATGACCGTCGAACCGATGCTGTAGTTACCAATATCAAGAAAAACCTCGTTCTTGCGCCAGATGGTGTTGAGCACATCGCAAGGCTTTTCACCCGTAGGAATTGGCAATGGCGCCAGATAGTCATTACGCGAAAAAATCCTTTTTCCCGTTGTGCCCGCCGGTGGCGTACTCATCGTTTGTCCTTGGGTTGCAGGTAAATGGCGCCGGGGTGATCCTCTCCGAGCGGGTAGTTCGGCACACGATCAAGTTCAGGCGTTGGGTCGGCTCGCAGCGCTACGACACCCGTGGAGTTGTTCAAGGTAAAAGCCAAACCTGCCTCCCCGCCGATAAAACTTCGAGCGCCGAGTATCGCGATCAGTGGGGTGCGATAACGCAACCTTAGCGACAACGTGCTGGGTGGTGTGCTCAGCAAGTCTTTCACCTCTTTGAAAGGACCGCTTATACGCAGGCCCTGACCCTCCTCGAACGGTATCCACTGGCAACTACTGTCGGACAACCAGACGGGCGTCATGTCACGCCATGGACGGGGAGGTTTGAAATTGCCGGTTCGACTGTTTTTGATCAAATGTCGGTTTTCGAGAGTATCTACCGGATCACCGACCATGCTCAGTTCCAGGTAGACACTGCCTGGCTCGGCGCCCGGCAAGTCGATGGTTACTGAATCAATAGCGCTGACGAAAGCCAGGCCAGAACGGCCATTATCAGGCGCCGGCTTGGAACTGCTTTGCATGGTGACCCGAGGCGTATAGAGGATGAGGTACAAACGGTCGAGTTCGTCCTGTTGGGCTTTGGGCGCAATAGGCTCCAAGTCGTTAGCTCGGGCCTTAGACCAACAGCAATTGTTCAGGAAGTTTTGCAGCGGTGTTTTCTCAAAAATCCAGGCAGTCAAGTACAGCACGCCAAGGCCCAGAATGATCCAGTTCAACGGCCCCATGTAGAGCGTGTAGCGCAAGATGGCGACTTCCGCAGTTATTGAACCTGCCAAGGCGCGGGCGGTATAGCCAAGCCCCAATATCGCTTGGGCGCCGAAGGCTGCTACCTGCCCTCCGACCGCGATCTGACGCATCTGCAGCCATGGATCGACTTGGTTTTGGACGCTTTCCAATCGTGATTGCAGGGATTGGAATTCGTTTATTGCAGCACCAGTAGAAAGCGCACCAATCACCCCACCAAACAACGTCAGCATTGGTGCGCTTCCCATCCTGCCGCCTGGAAGCTTGACGGACATTTCCTTAACCCCCAACCCCATCCGCACCTGACTATCCACCACCGCCACCAACGCCGCCGCCCCATACAAACTCGCCGACACCGTGTCATTCACCCGCCGGGCATCCATCCCCTCCAGCACCCCGGCCTCGCTCAAATAGTTCTGCACATTCACCACGTTCACCAACAACGCCGCCAACGGCACCACTCCCCCGCTGTTGACCACCACGGGCGAATTCACAATCCGCTCCACCCGCCCAACGCCAATGGCTTTGCCCGTCTTGTTCACCCATTCACTCAACGCCTCGGCCCGTTGCCCGAACAACTTCCACACTTGCCGCGCGCCCTCGGTCACGAATTGCAAACGGCTTTCCCCGCCCAACCTCGCGGCAAGAAAAATGCTCATCCACGAGGCACTGAAACCCTTGTCACCCTTGAGCAACAACAACGCTGCACCCAGTCGATTGACCAGCATATTCCATTGACTGTCGGCCTCGCGGGCCATGGTCGCGATGTCGTCCAGCACCACCACACTCAACGGCGCCAGGGCCTGATGGGTGGCGCTGATGTTGTCGGCGGACAGGGCGGCCATCAACTCGCCAAGGCGCGAGGCGTTGTTGACTGCGGCCTCAAGCGACGGTGTCCAGGCGTTGAACAGTTGCCGGAGTGCGCCACCGTCGGCGGCGCGCACATAGTCGGCGTATTGCTCGGCGCCTAGGGCGCGGAGGCATTGCGCGGTCAGGCAACCGCTGGCGAGTTCGGTCAGCCATTGGCGGGTTTCGAGGTCGTCGTAATCGACAAACCAGGTGCCGCTGACCGAGCGTTTCAGGTACACGCCACGGTCGGCGAACAACACAGTGTGGCGTTGTTCGAGTTGTTGGAAGTGGCCGGCGGCGGTGTCGGTGAACCATGTGTCCATGGCATCGAGGTCGATGTACTTGCCGACCTTGGCGCTGAATGCGTGATTGTTGAGGTTGGCGTGTTTTTCCGCGCGGTATTGCCGGACCACTTCCTCCGCTTCGTAGTACAGATCGGCCGGAATAAACGCCCGCACCGGGCCGACAATGGCTGCGATACGCGCATCACGAGTGGCCGCTTCGGCCTCGGTCGGCCGACCGCCGTATTGACGATCCCGGGTTTCAACCCTGAGTTCCTCATTCAGCCGATCCTGGGTGTCGAGCATGATCTGGCCCTGCTCGGGCGTGAGGCTGATGTCGCGATCCTTGTAGCGATAACTGAGATTACCGGCCAGTTCGGCGCCATCCTCGCTGATCAAGCTGCGCACAAAGCCGCCGATGCTCAGGCGCAGATTGTTTTCGCCCAACCATTTTTCGTGGCCGGCTTCCAGCCATTCCTGTTCGTGGTTGATGTCGCGCAACACACCCAAGTCATCGTCCAGACAGGCGAAGACGGCGAACAATCCCTCTCTTTGCGCTTTGGCGTTTTCCAGCCAATCCCGCGTGCCCTGCCCGTCCCATGACTCGGCGCTCCATTCGCCCGGCGGCTCGTCGCTGGCGTCAGGATGTTGATCGAGAACCTTGTGACGCTCGCGGATGCGGTGTTTGGCGTCTGTGTAGGCTTTGATGTTGGATGGAGTGGGGTCGTCTAACAGCGTTGCGCCAAGGGCGTCGGTGTCCTCGGCGTTTTTTTGCTGATCGGCTTTCATCGACCGGGCGTAGGTGTCGGGGATCAGTTCGGCCAAGACCTCATCGCACTTGTCCAACGGCGGACAGTGCGGAGCTTGTAACTCATCGGCCACCGTGCGCAGGGCAATGTGGCGCATGCGCTGACTGCGTTTGGCGCTGCTGTCGCTCAGTGACTGGCAGTACTCGGCGTTCAAGGGGAATTCGCTGTAAAGCATCCAGGCGTCGTGGATTTTTTGCAGCGCCAGGCCCGTGAGTGTGGCGTCGGCTACCGGAGTGGCCGCCGCGTCCAGCGCCTGTTCCTGCAACAACCCCTGCGGCGAAATAGCAAAACGCTTGAGCGGCCCCTGATGCTGCCAGAGGTACACAAACCCTGCGCGCAAACGACGTGCTGCCATCGGTCGGCTCTGCGGCGTAATACCGGGAACGCAACAAGCGTGTTCAGCCTTTTCGTGCGCCAGCGCGTAACGCACCGGCACCACAAACAGTTCGGGCTGACTGGCGGGACACGGATGCACCGTGCAGTTGATATCAGCGTGTGGCTGGGCTTTGGCCTCGCGTTCGGCCTGAGCGGCCTCGTCGACCATGGCCAGTTTTTCGGCGCTCATCGGGCGAAGTCCTTGTCGGTCAGCACGTCTTCGATGCGCCCGTGAATGCCTTCGCCGTTATGGCCAAATTGCAGAAACGCCGGTTGGCTGAGCAAGCTCTCCAGATCGAAGTCCGGGTGCTCACTGACCAGTTCAATGTGGATGTTGTAAAGGTTGCTGATCGCTTCGGTGCCGCTGAAGGCCAGCACCTTGAAGTCGTGACGGATAGCAGGAATCTGCAACGAGAAATGCGCCGCATTGGCCGGTCGGAACATACGCTTATCCTTAAGCAAAGAGGAAAAGAGCGCGATGTCGAAACCGTCCCTGGTTTGTGCTCGCGAGAACTGGCGGGCACGGTAACAAGGGAGCTGATTATTCTATGTAGGGAGATTCGCCAACACTTGTAGGACGCGTCGCGAATTAGAAAATCCCCCCTCATCGAAGATCAGTGGCGGGTAAATCACTAACTCAAATTCCACGGCAAACAACGCCCGGATTGATGGGCGGCACATTGTGTATTTCAATTCGGGATGTTTAACAACTGAGGGAAAAATACAGAACCGTCCCACAAGGTTTTCAGGTTGTCCGTCGGACGTCCGATCTCTAGGCTGTGCTCGTCGCTGCCAATTCAGCGACCGGGATTGGAAACCCCGAGTAGAACCGAGCGCACAAGCTCCTTTCATAACGTATCCTTGCGCACCTTCATGGTGTGCACTCCGTTATGGCGGCTGTGCGTGGGAGACCTTCGGGTCAACCGGGTTCTCCGTTCCCCGGGTTTCCAACCTGCGCACAGCTGCCACCTATTCGTTCGGAAACCGAATCGGCCAGCTCCAATCCTGATCGGAGAACACCATGAAAAAACCAACACCCAATCCCCCCGAAACAAACACCGATCCAACCTCCCCCTACGCCTCCATCGACAGCAAAAAGCTCCACGAAGCGGCCGACCGCGCCCTCGACCACTACCTGAACCCGACCGCCCACATCATGGCGTCCACTCGCGCCGCTGAACCGATGTACCTCGCCAACCCGGCGTATGACACCGAGTCCCTGCTGGCCAATGCCAGCGAAACCCTCGGCTCGGTCACCGAGATGCTCAACAACTTCGCCGCCGTGCTCGATACCTCACACCGCAAGACTGCGTTGGGCATCGCGCAAATCGTCATGCTGAGTGAGTTGGCGGTGAATCAGGCACTGGATAACGTTCAGCCGACGGCGTAAGTACGGCGGCGCATAAAAAATCCGATGCCCGTACAGGCATCGGATTTTTATTTCTGGTGGCCAAAGGTCAAATAGCAATCACGAAGCGGCCATTCAAACCGAAAGCGTCTTGCCATCCACCGGATCACCAATCGTCAGGAAATGCCCGCCCGCCACATGGTGCAGCGTGCGCAAACCCTCCTGCCCGTCGAAATGCCAGCGCCCCTCACTGAACACGCGTTCGTCGGCATGGGCGGCGATGACTTCGGCTAGAAACAAATCGTACTGTTCGTGATTGCGCGGCTCAGGCAACAAGCGGCATTCGAGCCAGGCGACGCAACCGTCGAGCAATGGCGCGTCGACTTGTTCACCACTGAAGGTCTGCAAGCCATACGCCTGAAACTTGTCCTGCCCTTGGTTTTGAGTGATTTCCAGCCCCGACGTGTTACCGACGGTTTGCACAATGTCGGCCTGATTGGCGCACGGCACGTTGAGGACGAAGGTGCCGGAGGCTTCGAGCAATTGCCGCGTCCAAGTGGATTTGTCGAGCACGACGGCGACTTTCGGCGGTTCGAAATCCAGCGGCATCGCCCATGCGGCGGCCATGATGTTGCGTTGCCCGTCATGGGCAGCGCTGACCAGTACGGTCGGCCCGTGATTGAGCAATCGGTAGGCTTTGTTCAGGGGAACCGCGCGGCGGTGGGCGTCGCTCATAGGGGATCTGCTCCGGGGAAAAGGAGCCGATTGTAGCGCCAGTGCACAGCAAGCAGTGGCGATGAAACAACATGTGGGGGCTTGCTCGCGAAGACGTCAGGCCTGTCGACATCAATGCTGAATGTAACGGCCTCTTCACGAGCAAGTTCAGGCCCACAGGTGGGCGGGTTGTTCCCGATCAGTTGGACAATTGATTGGCAAACTGACCGACCGCATCGACCACTTTCTGCGCGCCGTCCTGGATTTCGACAATCACCGTGCCCGCCTCCGCCGCCAGCGCCAGCCCTTGTTCGGCCTGCAACTTACCGTCGGTCATCAGTGCGACGGCGTTGCGCGCCATGTCCTGGTTCTGTCGTACCACGCCGACGATTTCCTCGGTCGCCTGGCTGGTGCGTGAAGCCAGTTGTCGCACTTCGTCGGCCACCACAGCAAAGCCGCGCCCCTGCTCGCCCGCGCGGGCCGCTTCAATGGCGGCGTTAAGCGCCAGCAGGTTGGTCTGTTCGGCAATCCCGCTGATGGTTTTGACGATGGAGCCGATCACTTGCGATTGTTCGTTCAGTGCTTCGATGCCTTCGCTGGCTGTCTGCATGTGCCGCGACAAGTCTCGCATCACATTCACCGCTTCGGTCACCACGGTGGTGCCACGCTGCGCAGTGCTGTCGGTTTGTTGCGAGGTGCTGTAGGCAATGCTGGCGGCGTCGGCGACGGCTTGTTCGCGGTTGACCTGATCGGTGATCACCGTGGCGAATTTCACCACTTTGTACAGTTTGTTGTTGGCATCGACCACCGGGTTGTAGGAAGCCTCCAGCCACACCGTACGACCATGGCTGTCGACCCGTTTGAAACGGTTTGCGACAAACTCACCGCTGTTCAGACGATGCCAGAAGTTCTGATATTCGGCGCTGTTGTATTCCTCCGGAGTACAGAACATGCGGTGATGTTTGCCTTTGATCTGCGCCAGGCTGTAACCCATGCTGCTGAGGAAGCGCTCGTTGGCATTCAGTACGTTACCGTTGAGATCAAACTCGATCAGTGCCGTGGAACGTACCAGTGCGCCGATCAGGTTTTCGTGCTCGCGGGACGCTTCAATGGTGCGGGTCAGGTCGCTGGAGTAGATCGAGATGTGCCGGGTCCGCCCATCGGAGGAGCGCACAGGCTGCACGATCGAACGCAACCAGGCCTCGTTGCCATTGCCACGCAACAGGCGCACGGCACCGGCGAAATGCTCGCCGCGGACCATGGCGTTTTTGAAGCGCTGGTGGAATTCGTCGGATTTGACGTGAGCCGGCACGATGTCTTCAATCGCACGGCCAATCAGGTCGTGACTCTTGTAGAACATCTCATTGAGGAAGTTCTGGTTGACCGATTGAATCCGTCCGTCCGGTTCAAGGGTCAGCACCAGCATCTCGCTATCCAGACTTTCCTTCACTTGCTTAAGGCTGGAAAGTTCTTCACGAAGAGCAGCCAGCTCTTGCTTCAAGCGTTTGTTGAACATGGAAAGCACCGATGGATAGGTTGAGAGGCGGTGTACAGCCTAACCATCGGCCTTGGCACGCTTTTCTGAAGAGCGCTTGAGACTGGTCAGTCAAAAATACTTCATGCACGCCGAATCAGGCATTTCCCGCCACCTGACATTGGCCCGTGCGCGGCATCCGAGAGCCGAAATACGCGGCGCTCAAAATGCCCACCGCGCCCATCACCGCGCAGAAAATGACGCAGATCCACGGGCTCCACGGCATCAGACCGATCAGCAACAGCGGTGTGATACTCGCCCATGCGGCGTAGGCAATGTTGTAGGTGAAGGAAATGCCAGACACGCGAATGCGCGCCGGAAACAGCCCGACCATCACCGAAGGCACCGCGCCGACGACCCCGCAACCAAGACCGGCGACGGCATAGGCCAGCCCTACCCAGTGACCGCCCGCGATCAAACTGCCGTAAAGCATGCCAATGCCCAGCGGTAGCAACAGGCTATAGAGCATCACGGTGCGCCAGGCGCCGATACGGTCGACCAGCAGGCCGGCGATCACGCAGCCGATATTGAGGAACACAATGCCCAAGGCGCTGAGGGCGAAGGTGTGGCTGGCCGTCATGCCGAAGGTTTTCTGCATCATGGTCGGGGTGATGACGACGAACACCACCACGGCCGACGTCAATACGCAGGTCAGCAACATGGCCGGCAACATCGCCAGTCGATGCTCGCGCAGCACCGTGCGCAACGGCAATTCGACCCGCGCCTCGCGTTGCACTTCCATCGCCATGAACACCGGGGTTTCGCTCAACCAACGACGCAGGTAGACACCGATCACCCCAAACACGCCGCCGAGCAGGAACGGATAACGCCAGGCGTAATCAAGAATTTGCGCTGGGGTGAAGACTTGCGCCAGGAAGGTCGCGGTCAACGCGCCGATCAGATAACCGAAGGTCAGCCCGGCCTGCAAAAAACCCAGGGCATAACCGCGATGGCCGGTGGGGGCGTGTTCGGCAACGAACACCCAAGCACTCGGCACCTCACCACCAACCGCCGCACCTTGCAAAATACGCAGCGCCAGCAACAGCAGCGGCGCGAAATAACCGATCTGGGCATACGTCGGCATGATCCCGATCAGCAGGCACGGCAGCGCCATCATCAGGATGCTCAAACTGAAGACTTTCTTGCGCCCCAGCCGATCGGCGAAATGCGCCATCAGAATCCCGCCCAGCGGCCGCGCCAGATAACCGGTGACGAATATCCCGAAGCTCTGCAACAGGCGCAACCATTCGGGCATTTGCGGTGGGAAGAACAACTGACTGAGGGTCAGGGCGAAGAAGACGAAAATGATGAAATCGTAGATCTCCAGCGCCCCGCCAATGGCCGCAAGGCCGAGGGTCTTGTAGTCGGAACGGCTGAACGGCGCGGGTTTGGCCGTGGTTTGGGCAGTCATGGCAAAGAACTCTGGCAGGCATAAAACCAAGGCGCACATGGTCTACGCAAAAGGACTGAGGGACAACCCGTCAGCCCCTAGTCACGGCTTGGCAAGCCTGAGCCAAAAAAGGGCCGTAAATTTACTCTCAATGCCTGTCTACAGAACCTGTGGAGCGGGCTTGCTCGCGAATGCGGTAAGCCATAGACCCATGATGTGACTGGCACGCCGAACTCACGGCCCCGTCGAATCGTCGCACCGCCGCTGCCGCATGAGTTTCTCATCCACCTCAAAATCGTAACCCAACCGTCACATCCGCTTGCTAGCGTCCGCCAGAAACATACTGAAACAATTAAGCAAAACGGGCGCGATATGAACGACGAGACAAACGACAAAGACTCCTCCTCGCCAGAATCCGACAATCCCACCGACACCAGTCGCCGCCGCTTTCTCGGCGGCGTCGCGGTGCTGGGCGTTGGCGCAACACTGGCCGGGTGCAGTCATGCCGGCGATCAGCCTGGCAAACCGGCCGAACGCCCATTGTCCCCGGCAGAGCTGGACAAGGCCCTGCGCGATCAGGTGAAAACAGTCGTGGTCATCTACGCCGAGAACCGCAGTTTCAACAACCTGTTCGGCGATTTCCCCGGCGTGGAAAAACCGTTGTCAGCGCTCAAACCTGCCGATTATCAACAACGCGACCGCGACGGCAGCCTGCTGCAAACCCTGCCACAGGTCTGGGGCGGCGTGTTGCAGATCGGCCCGCAAACCCTCGATGGCGTGACCTACCCCAGCGCCACCCAGTTTCAGGAAAACCTGCCCAATGCACCGTTCGCTCTCAAAGGCCCGAATGGCGAAGATTTGCCGTTCGGGCTGGTGACTCGCGACTTGTGGCATGTGTTTTATCAGAACCAGATGCAGATCAACGGCGGCAAGAACGACGGTTTTGTCGCTTGGGCCGACTCCGGTGGCTTGACCATGGGCCACTACGCCCAAAGCCGTTATTCCTTGCGTCTGTGGGACGTCGCGCAGGAATTCGTGCTGTGCGACAACTTCTTTCAGGGTGCCTTCGGTGGTTCGTTTCTCAACCACCAGTATCTGATCAGCGCTACCGCACCGTTCTATCCAGACGCTGCCCACTCGGTGGCCAAGAGCCAAATCGCCGCCCTGCGAAGCGACGATCCGGCCGATCCGCGCCTCAAGCCGCTGGAGCAATCACCGGCCAGCGCCATGACCGGGCCACCGCAGTTCGGCCCGAGCGCACTGACGCCGGACGGTTTTGGCGTCAATACGCTTGCCCCGCCCTACTGGCCAACGTGGATTCGCGACCCGGAGCGCCCAGCGTACGCAAAAGCGGATCTGCCAAACGTCATGGTGCCCCAGACCCACGAACACATCGGCGACAAACTGTCGAAGAAGGACGTCGACTGGGCCTGGTACGCCGGGGCATGGCAGGCGACGCTGGAGCAATACAAGGATTCCGGTGGCATTCCGAAAATCCCGAACTTCCAGTATCACCATCAGCCGTTCAACTACTTCAAGCAGCAAGGCCCGCAAAACCCGGACGAGCGCAACAAACGCCTGCGCGATGCCGGTTTGGGCGACGAGTCGACTACCAATAAGTTCTTCGCGGACGCCGAGGCCGGCAAGTTGCCGGCGGTGAGTTTCTATAAACCTCAAGGCAACCTGAACATGCACGCCGGTTATGCCGACGTGGCGTCCGGTGACCGGCACATCGTGCGTGCCCTGAAAGTGCTTCGCCAAAGCCCCCAGTGGAAAAACATG
This sequence comes from Pseudomonas baetica, assembly GCF_019733355.1. Taxonomy (GTDB): domain Bacteria; phylum Pseudomonadota; class Gammaproteobacteria; order Pseudomonadales; family Pseudomonadaceae; genus Aquipseudomonas; species Aquipseudomonas baetica_A. The sequence continues at coordinate 147,214 of NZ_JAIHLQ010000015.1, forward strand.
GTGGTCATCGTCACCGTCGATGAAAACGGTGGCTGGTGGGATCACGTTGCGCCGCCCAAGGGCGACCGCTGGGGGCCTGGTTCACGGGTCCCCGCCCTCGTGGTGTCGCCGTTCGCGCGCAAGGGCACGGTGGATCACACGGTCTATGACACGGCTTCGATCCTGCGGCTGATCACCCGCGTCTTCCAACTGGAAACGCTCGACGGCCTCAAACAGCGTGACGATGCGATGATTGCCCGCGGCCAGGAACCCATGGGCGATTTGACCAACGCCCTGCACTTTCAGGCCTGAGTGCCAGTCCTGCAACACGCTGCAAAAAACTGCGAATGATGGCTTCTCTACGTCACGCGGCTGATCCAATATGAGGCGCCCCCGACTCGCGGGGAAACCACGCTGAAAAGGATCTGAGCATGTTCAAACTCGCAGGACTCACCCTCGCCGCGCTCACGCTGAGCGCGGCAGCCCACGCCGATGTCGACCTGAAACTGGGCAGCACCGAGCGCGTTACCCGCCTCTTCGCCTACCCCAACAATTGCAGCGTGATCTGCTTTCGCAATTGGTCGCTGGAGCAGACTGTCGCCCACTACCTGAGCCAAAGCGTGCAACGCGACGGTTACACCGATGCGAAAGTCTTGGTCAAAACCGATAACGGCCAGCTCTACGCCGAAATCACTGGGGTGCCAAAAGACTACGATAAACCGCTGTCAGCGCTGCTCGATGCTGGCGATCTGGCCTACACCGGCGCCAGCAAGCTCAACGCAGACGGCAAATGGGCCTATAGCTGGTACCTGTTCCTGCCGCTGGGCATGGCCCTGGAAAATCGCAAGAGCGTCGAGCTGCTGCACTTCCCACCGGATTATTCGCTGACCCAGGCGCAGGATTATCTGCGCTCGAACACCACCGACCGCTGGGCAACGCTGTTGACGGTCAATGGCATTGCCGCCGATCAGACGCCGGCCTACCAGACCATCATCGACATCGCCCCGATCGCTGCGCCGTCCAACGCTGGCAGTGACCTGGAAGGCGTGTATGACTACTTCAAGGACTACCAGACCACACTGGTCAAGCAGTTCAGTCAGACCGCCAGCGGCACAACGCTGCCGATGGTCGCTTTCGGCGCTCCGGTACGCAACTGGATCAAGCAGCAGTATGGGCCGACGGTCGGCGTGCTGGGGCTGGCGACGATCAGCCCAAGCGCAGGCGTGAATGTGCCCGTCCTCGGTTCGAACCACCCAAGTTACATCTGGTACGCCGCTGACCCTAAAAGCTATACCGGCGATGATGCGCAAGCCAAAGCTGACGCAGCAGGCCTGAAAGTCATGGGACAGGATTTGAGCGCCGCTTGCTGGCAGGCCGGCATGGGTAGCAAACCGGGGAGTAATCCACAGACCACGCTCAACAGTTGCACCCAGACCTGGCAGGTGACGCAGAAAGTCAAAACCTGCGAGTTGTTCTACACCTCAATCCGCGACATGACGCCGGAACAAGCCACTGCCCAGTGCGCCACCCCACCGATCAAGGTGCAACTGCAACAGCTCAAAACCCCGCCGGCCGCCGCCGTCCCCTCTCCGCACCTGTAACCACGCCCGTGCCATTCCCGCGTCAGTGATGACTGACGCGGGAAAGCGTCTTTATCGCCTGTCATATCTGACAGTAGACGGGCTATACCTTACAAGACAAGATTGGATCCAAATAGCCATGTTGCAGAGCCGGCAGGACGCCAGTGCAAGGGAGTCGCAACTTTTTCGATCAAGGATGGTTATGAACACTCAAGCCCGCGCAAAACCCCTCCCACCTGATACCGAAGGCATCTACCCGTTTGCCGGGCTGCCCGTGCGTCTGGGTTTTCCATCCAGCGCCGACTACACCATCGTCCACGATGAACACGGCACGCCCACGGCAGTCGTCGCACGCCGTGAATTCATGCGTATCAGCCGAATGTGCCGGGTCTCGGGGCAATTGCTGCCCTACCGCTGCCGGCAAACCCGCCAACTGATGGAGGGCATCCACATTTACGACCCGCGCTTTTGCGGGCTACTGGAACACTCTTGCGACCCGAACGTGTTTCTGGACATGAGTGAGTTATGGCTGTGGGCATTGAAAGATATCCACAGCGGCGAGCGGCTGACCATGGACCACGCCGCCACCGAAGACACACTGCCGCACCAGTTCGCCTGCCACTGTGGTTCCCCACGTTGTCGCGGCTGGATCACTGGTTACAACGAACCACCCAACCGCGAAGGCCAGCACTTTTTGCAGCGCTGGCGACACGCCCGCTCACGTTGATCAGCCGATTACAACGCGCCGATCGGACGTAAACGGTACTGCGGCGGCAACTGCTCGAAACCACTGATGGTCGTGTCCAGGCTTTTCCAGCGACCGTCCTTGATGCCGTAGATGCAACCGTGGATCGACAGGCTCTGCCCGCGATGCCAGGCATTCTGGACAATGCTGGTATGGCCGACGTTGGCAACTTGCTGGATCACGTTGAGTTCGCACAGGCGATCGACGCGCTCTTCTTCGGTCGGCAGTTTCGCCAGCTCATCGCGCTTGTCGTAATACAGGTCGCGAATCGAACGCAGCCAGCCATCGATCAGACCGAGCTGGCCATCCTGCATCGACGCCCGCACACCGCCGCAGCCGTAGTGGCCGGTAACGAGGATGTGTTTGACCTTGAGCACGTCGACGGCGTACTGGATCACCGACAGACAGTTGAGATCGGTGTGCAGCACCACGTTGGCCACGTTACGGTGAACGAACAGGTCCCCCGGCAGCATGCCGACGATTTCATTGGCCGGCACTCGTGCGTCGGAGCAGCCGATCCAAAGATATTCAGGCGTTTGCTGGCGCGCCAGTTTGGCGAAGAAGTCCGGGTCTTCCTTGGTGATCGCGTCAGCCCAACGCTCGTTGTTATCAATCAGATTTTGTAAGTCGTGCATGCTGTAAGGCCTCAAGAAAGATGCGCAGGTATGACAGACGACCGCCCGTCGAGGTCACGAATGCGCGATGGATAACGCGAGAGTATTTTCTTGGAATTTCTCCCGTGCCCGGTGTGTCCACCCAGTAAGGCCCACAGTATGAGGAATTGCCATGACTGATTCACGACGCCCTTTTGACGCGGTGCAACCGGAACCCATCGATGATAACGAAGACCGCATGGGATCGGTGCATGAACTGGATTTCGACGACGAGCAGCCCAGCGCGAAGATCGGTGATGAATTGCCCGAACGCGAACGCGAGCAGTTGATGCCAGAGGAACGTGTGCGTGAGGCGGGGCTCACAGGTGCATCGACTGCTGACCATGAGCCGACTGATGATGATATGAGTCCAGAAACACTGATTCATGAAGACGGTGCGCGGGATGCCGAGGAAGCCGGTGAAGGTAATCAGGCGGATTGGGATTTGAGCATTGTCGATGAGGATGACATTGGCGGTGGTAATGGGCTGGATGAGGCGCAATTGGCGCGGCGTGATCCGATTGATGGCAACCGCTGATCTTTGTTGCCCGCTAAAACGCTTTCGCGAGCAGGCTCGCTCCCACAGGAAAATGCATTTCAAATGTGGGAGCGAGCCTGCTCGCGAAGCTTTTAAGCAATATCAGTCAACCAGGGTGCAGGCCATGACCACGGCATCTTCACGCCCGCCCACCGCCGGGTAGTAATCCCGACGCCGGCCAATCTCATTGAAGCCATAGCGCTCATACAGCCTGAACGCCGACCGATTACTGTCGCGCACTTCCAGGAAGCATTCTCGGGCAGACGCCGCATACGCCCGCGACATCAGGTGCTCAAGCAACGCAAGGCCCAGCCCGCGGCCCTGATTCTCCGGTTTGACCGTGATGTTCAGCAGATGCGCCTCATCCAGAATGATCTGCACCACCCCATGACCGACCTGCTGCTGGCCTTCGAACATCAGCCAGATCTGATACTTGCCCAGGCCATCGAGAAAAATCCCGCGGGTCCACGGATGGCTGTAGGCGGCGAACTCAATCTTCAGCACAGCGTCCAGGTCTGCCTCGATCATCGGGCGGAACGTTACAGCGTCACTCATTCGATTCTTTCCAGCGCGCCATCAGCCGACGCATGGCTTGCCACACAGCGGCCTTGCGCTGTGGCTCTTCCATTAACAATTCCAGACCTGGGATGGCCCAGGCCGAGCCCAGACCTTCGATCTGCAATTCACGATTGAACGCTTCGGCGTCCGCTTCACCGGCAAAACGCACCGCTGGCAGGCCGATCAGCCACAGGCAGGCACACGGCGCCGCCTCCATTTGCACCGAGAGGAAACCCTGCACGAAGTCGCGCGCCGCTTCCGGGCCCTGATCCATCGTGCCGCGGTTCAACCACGGCCAGCGCACCGGCTCGCCGACGATCTGCGGCGCATCCGGCAGCCCGGCAGCGCGCAGCATGTCTTTAAGCAGCAGATAAGCGGGGTCGCGACTCTGGAACGGCTCCCCTGTGGGTAACTCGACCAGCAGCAGGCAACGCCCGGCACGCAGCAATTGCAGGGCGAAACGCGGTGGCGGAACCGGCGCCGGTTTGGCGACGACCGGTGTGTCGTCGACCTCTTCCACCGGTTTGGCACCGGTGCGGGTACTCGCCAGCGATGGGCGTGGCACTTCGATCTTCGGCCGCTCGGCCGGGCGCGCGGCAGCCGCTTGCACCGGGGCTTCGGCCTTCGGAGCAAGCACCACCGGCACCTCAATCTCAGGCTCGGGCATGTCCAGCAGCTCGGGGCGCGAGGGGGCGGCGAAAGGCAGTTCGGTGCGCGGCAGCCAGTTGACCACCTGCATGGCGTTCAAATAGGCGCGGCGGCGGGACTCGATAAGCAAGGGTCGGCCACTTGTGGATAACTGAAAGTGTGCCGATTCTACCGCCCTTCGCTCAAGATCGCTTGCTGTTGATCGATAGCCTTGGCCTGAGCTCTCTACCTTCGAAAATGCGACAGCCCGTCCCGAGAGTGAATCGCATCCTTCGTGATGCAGTACAATCGCGGCTTTTAATCGCCAACCAGCCGGCCATTCCGATGATCGAACCCAAGCGCGTCTTGCGCGCCCTCGCTGAACACTGGGCACTTCTGGAGCCACTGTGCGAGCACTTCGACCAAGGCACCCTGAGCCTCAACGAACTGCGCACGCAACTGGCCGCCCAACAACTGGACAGCACGCCGCAGGACATCACCAGCCTGCTCGACGTGTGGATTCGCCTCGACATTCTGGTGCCTGTGGCGAAAAGCCCGAATCGTTTCGAGCTCAACGCACAGATTCACGACTTTCTCGCCTACCTGCGCCGTGAGCACCGTCTGGGCCTGTGCCTGGAGATCGAAGCCTATCTGCGTCACCTCGAACGTCTGGCCGGTTACATCCAGGACGCGTTCGACATCCGTGATGGCAATGACCTCGCCCGCCAATTGCGCTTGCTCGACATGCGCGTGCGCGACGTCCTGAAAAAACTCGATAACGACGAGCAAGCGCTGGTGGCCGTGGCCGAACGTGCCAAAACCAGCGATCGTCAGATTCCGTTGCGTCAGCGTTATGCCGAAGTGTTGGCAACCTGGGACGAATACGTCGAGCCGATGATCGATCTGGTGAACGCCGACGGCGCCTTCGAGCAAGGCGTGCGCAAGGTCGAAACCGTGTTGCTGAAGATGCTCAGCGAGCAACAGCGCCTCGGCCATCTGGTCGACGACGATATGCTGCTGCGCACCCACGCGCGCATCCTCGAAATGCAGACCAGCGCCCAACTGACCCTGCGTCATGCCCGCGAACTGCTGCTGCCGTTGCGTGAAGAAGCCCGTCGACATAACGCCGTGACCCGTGGTGCCGCGCTGGCCCTGGCGGCCATTCGCCGTAAAGGCATCGATGCCGTGCCACAAGCCGCGATGCCGCTGTTCACCCGCCCGCAAAGCACCTTCCTCGGCAGCGCCAGTCAGGTCGAAGCCTACGTTTACGCGTTGGCGCGTTTCGAGCCAAAACCGGCGCGCTTCCCCAAGGCGCACAAGACGCAAAAAGGCGAGGCCCCGCGTGCGCCGCGTACCGTGCGCGAGATGCTCGACCGCTGCGAAGACGCCCTGCCGATGCCGGACTTGATGGTCTGGCTGCTGGAGCAGGAACCGGACGGCGCCACCGACGAATTGCTTTACTGGTTTTCGCGCCTGTCTCGGGAAAAACGCTTCAAGCGCGAGCGTCTGGAACGCCGCGAATACCACACTCACGAGCACCAGGTCAGCCTGCGCTCCTTCGCCCTGCTCTCGGCCCGCGACACCGCCGCCGAGGATTCTGCGAGCATCCCACATGCATCTTGATCTCTCCGAACTGTCCCAACTGGCGCCGATCTTCCGCGAACTGTTCAAGGGCTACCACGTCAGCCGCCGCGACCCGGAACTGTACGCACAACTGTCGAACTTCCAGGATCAGTACCGCACGTTGTTCAAAGCCTTGGGTTTCGAACTGGTCTGCGACACCCGTGGTTTCTATTACTTCGTGCCGGACATGGCCGCTGCGGCGGTGAACAAGACGGCCCAGCGCCTGGCGCTGTTCACCTTCATCCTCGTCGAGCACCTGGCCGATCAGGGCCGCGACCCGATTGCCGTGCTCGACGGCGGCAGCCTGGGTCGCGAAGAACTGCCGTCGCTGCTGGAGAAGTACCGCGACCTGTTCATTCAGGCTGAAGTGCAGACGGTTGAAGAGCTCGAAGAAAAAATCATGCGCCGCATGACCCAACTCGGTTTCGCCGGCGAAGAAAACGGCGTTTATCGCTTCCTGCCGCCGATGCACCGTTTCCTCGACGTGTGCCTGTCGGTGCAGCAGGACCGCGATCTGGCGGCCAGCGTCCACAGCGTCTTGCCGCTGCCGGCGCCAGTGCTGATCGACGAAGCCGCCGAAGCCAAACTGCTGGAAACCGACGACCCGCTCGATCTCAGCGAATTTGACGAAGAAAGCGAAGAAGACGCACTGGCCCGTGCCATTGCCGAAGAACAGGAGTCCGACGCATGAGCCAGGAACGCTACGGCATCCGCCGCTTTGCCCTTTTGAACACCGCCGGTTACAGCCTCGGCCTGTTTCCGCTGGAAGAACCGCTGTCGGTCTATGGCGCGAACAACCTCGGTAAATCGGCGTCGATCAACGCCTTGCAGTTCCCGATTCTGGCGCGCATGTCGGACATGAGTTTCGGCAAGTACAGCCTGGAACAATCGCGACGCTTCTACTTCGCCTCCGACACCAGCTACATCCTCGTCGAAGTGAACCTGCCCCACGGCCCACACGTTATCGGCGTAGTCGGTCGTGGCCCGGGCGGCGGTTTCGGTCACCAGTTCTTTGCCTACGCCGGCAAGCTCGATCTGGCCCACTACCAGAAAAACGACACCTGCCTGCGCCAGAAAGAGCTGTTCAGCAACCTTGAGCGTGAAGGCCTGAAAGCCTACGAACTCAAACCCGATGAACTGCGCCGCTTGCTGGTCGGCGGTCACACGTCGATCCCGCTGGACCTGACCCTGATCCCTTTGCGTTCCACCAGCGAACAGAGCCTTAAAACCTTCCGTGCCCTGTTCATCAACCTGCTGCACATGCGCGAAATCACCGCGGCCAAGCTCAAGCAACTGTTCCTCGATGCCTTCGAACACAGCCTGCGTTCCGGCAGCGTCGATTACATCGCCGCGTGCGAAGAAGCGTTCCGCGATGTACGCCGCATGGAGCAGGACTACAACTCGCTGGTTGCCGCTGGACCATTGGTCGAAGCCTTGGCCAACGGCGTGAAACAGCGCGACGTGCTGCGCGGCAAACTGCATCGCCTGTCGCCGCTGCTCGACTCGTTGCTCGGCACCTGGTCGGACTACGCCAGTGCGCGCAAAGAAGAGCTGACCATTCAGGCCGACCACTACCGTGGCGAGCAGGACGCGCTGCAAAACAATCAGCGCGGCGGCACACAGGAGCTGATGCGGCTGGAACGCGAAATCGCCGGCATCCAGCGCTGGCTCGGCGAGCTGTCCGTGTTGAAGAATCGCTTTGCCCTGGTCGACGACGTCAAAGTGCTGGAGCAGCAACTGCTCGCGGCCAAAGACGCCCACGACGAACTGGCCGGTGCGCTGGCACAGTCCCGTCAGTTCAGCGCCGAGGATCTGGAAGAGCGTCTACGCGATCTGGAAAAACGCCTGAAGTCGGTGAAGCAGCAACTCGATCACGCCGACAACAACAGCTATGCACGCCTGCGCGAAGAGTTCTCGCAGCAGGACGTCGAGCGCTTGATGCGCCTGTTCAACAGCGCACTGTTCAGCCTGCCGCTGGGCGAACACGGCATCACCCTCGACGAGGATGGCGAGTGGGTCAAATCGGTTGAGCTGATCCTTGATGGCTTCAAGGGCGAGCGTTTCGAAGTGCCGGGGCTGTCGATCGACATCTCGCACATCGAGCCACCGGCCCTGCAAGCACTGGCCGACCGTGCCGCGCTGCGCGATCAGAAAGAGCGTCTGGAAAAAGAGCTCAAGCAACTCAAGACTCAACAGGCTGTAGCCGCCGACCGCGCCGCGAGCAAGACCCAGACCGAAGCGCTGTACCAGCAAGTGCTGGATGCGCAGAAAGCCCTGGAAGACTTCCGACGTACTCAGACGCTGAGCGCCGAAGAAGGCGACAAGCTTGAGCAACTGGCGCAAATGGAAGGCGCGCAGGACGAACTGAAGCGCTCCAGTGATGCCTTCACCGAGCGCGTCCAGCAACTGTCGGCGAAGCTGCAACTGGTCGGCCGCCAGATCGCCGACATGGAAGCCAAACAACGCACCCTCGACGATGCTCTGCGTCGCCGTCAGTTGCTACCGGCGGACTTGCCGTTCGGTACGCCGTTCATGGATCCGGTCGACGATTCGATGGACAACCTGTTGCCGCTGCTCAACGACTATCAGGACAGTTGGCAGGGCCTGCTGCGCGCCGATGGCCAGATCGAAGCGCTGTACGCACAAGTGCGCCTCAAAGGCGTGGCCAAGTTCGACAGCGAAGACGACATGGAGCGCCGTCTGTCACTGCTGATCAACGCATACGCGCACCGTACCGACGAAGCCCTGACCCTGGGCAAGGCCCGTCGCGCGGCGGTCACCGACATCGCCCGCACGCTGCGCAACATCCGCAGCGACTACGACAGCCTTGAGCATCAACTGGCGCTGTTCAACCGCGAGATCAACAAGCGTCAGGTCTCCAACCTGCAGAGCTTCCGCATTGTGCTGGCGCCGAACAAGGAAGCGCTCAAGCACATCGATCAGATCATCCACAGCGCCGGTCAGTACGAAGAAGGCGAAACCCTGTCGGTGTTCGATCTGAGCCGAAGCGCCGAGCAGGACAACAAAAACGAAGAGGCCAAGGAATACCTGGCGCGGCTGGTGGCGGCGAACCACAACCAACTCGGTCTCAAGGACTTGTTCGAACTGGCCTTCGAGATCACCAAGGTCAACGGCCAGCCGGTGATCCACACCGACATCGACGGCGCGGCGTCCAACGGCACCACCATGACCATCAAGGCGCTGACCAACATGTATCTGTTGCTGCACTTGATGGATCGCGATCAGGCCGGTCGCGTGCGCCTGCCGTACTACCTCGACGAGGCGGCGGACATCGACGAGAAGAACCAGGCTGCGCTGCTGGAAACCAGTCTGCAACTGGGCTTCGTACCGATTCTGGCGAGTGTGAAGCCGCAAGTCTGCGCCAGTGTCGCCATCGACCTGGAAGGCGGCAGCGGCCCGGCCGGTATCTACATCGACGAAGCGGACTGGAAGTACATCCGACGTCACGATGTGGTGAAGGCGACCCTCAATGTTGAAGCCGATGAACCGGAGATGGATGCGGTGTGATCGGCCTTAACAGCAGGCAATAAAAAGGGCCGCGATCTGTTTGGATCGCGGCCCTTTTTTATGGCTTGGGGTTTGTAGTGACGGTCTGGGAAGACGCCAGATCAAATCCTGATCACTTACCGAGCGAAATCTTCGGCGCCCAGGTCAGCCACTCATCCTCAAACTTGTCGAACAACGGGAACGTCTGTTCAGGACGCGCCGGATTGCCCATCCGCTCACCGTCCGGTGTGGCAAAAGCAATCCCGCCCTGAATCACCGTCTCAAGCGACTCCGTGCGTACCGTCACACCTTTGAACAAGCCGATATCGAAGCCCACGCCGCTGGTGTTCCAGAATCGACTACCGCTGCGCACCAGAGGCGCGTATTTCGGCTCAATCAGAATGTGTACCAAGACCCGGTCGGCCGTCTGGCCCAACTCGTAACCCGTGACCTTACCCACAGTGATTTCACGATAGGTCACCGGCACACCAGGCTTGAGTGAACCTCGGCGAGCAGCACTCAACACCAGACTCAGACCCGCCTCTTGCTTGGTCACCTCCGGTGGATTGGCCAGTGCAACGAAGTTTTTCTGCGGACCAAGGTTCTTCGCGGCCGGTTGCACCTCGATGTATTGGCCCGTGACCAGGGTTTCCAGATTGGACGTTTTGATCAGACCCAGTTCAGGTTTTACCACCCAGAACTGACTACCGGAGCGGGCGATCTTCTCTGGCACTTCGGTGATTCGCGCGGTCAGGATGACGGCTTGCAGATCGTCGGTCAGATCAACGCTTTCGATCTTGCCGACATCCAGCCCCTTGAAGCGAACCGGGGTACCACTGCGCAAACCATCAGCGCGATCGACCTTGATCGTCACCACGGCGCCTTTCTGATTGGCTTCATCATGATTGGCGAACAGACGGAAGCGCGGAATGCGTTTGTGCAACGGTGCTTTGGCCACTGGCGTTTCAAAGGCGATGCCACCGGCCATCAGGCTTTGCAACGATTCACTTTTAACCTCAATCCCCCCGGTCAAGCCGCCCGTCAGCGTAATGCCACTGGCGTTCCAGAACCGGGTCGAGGCGTTGACCAGATTTTCGTACTCCTTCTCGATGTGAACACCGATCACCAGTTGCTTCCTGGTTCTGGAGAACTGATAGCTCTGTACTGAACCGACCTTGACCTGTTTATACAGAATCGGGCTACCGACCTCGAGCGAGCCCAGGGTATCGGTAAAGAGTACCAAGTGCAGGCCCGGTGAACGCAGATCCAGCGGTGGCGCTTTCGGGCGAGCCTCGAATTCACGTTTCGGTGTACCGCCCTTGTCGCCCGGGCGCACGGCGATGTAGTTACCTTTCACCAGCGCTTCAAGCCCGGTTATACCCGCCAGGGAAATCGACGGTTTAACCACCCAGAATTGAGTGCCATCCACCAGATAGTCTTCGGCCAGTGGATCCAGCGTCAGCTCCGCGGTGGCACTGGACAGATCCGGGTCGATTTTCAACGCTTTCAGATTGCCGACCTGGATGCCTTTGTACATAACCGGCGTGCGGCCAGCCTGCAGGCCTTCGAAGTCACTGAGTTTGACCTTGACCCGGAGCCCGGCGGCGGCGGCATCGAAGTCTTCATAAAGACGGAACGGCAGGCTTGGATCAGTCGGCGGACTGTCCTTGCGGTTCTCCGGTGTGGCGAAGGCAATACCACCAGCGACAATGCTGGCCAACGATTCGCTGCGCACTTTTACCCCGGACAGATTGGCATCGATGCTGATGCCGCTGGCGTTCCAGAAACGCGTGTGTTTGCGCACCAGTTTGGCGTAAGTCGGCTCGATAAAGACTTTGAGTTCGACGGTACTTTGATCTTCCGAGAGCAGGTAGCTTTTGACCTGACCGACCTTGATCTGCTTATAAAACACTGGGCTGCCGCGGTTCAGCGAACCGAGTCGATCAGCCTTGATGGTCAGGTGCAGACCGGGCTTGGCGTCAGACAGCGGAGGCTCTTCGGGCAGCGCCTTGAACTTGCGCGCAGGCTCGCCTTCGCCGGGACTGATCGCGACGTAGTTACCTGAGACCAGCGTTTCCAGCCCGGTAATACCGGCCAGCGTCACGCTCGGCTTGACCAACCAGAAGCGGGTGCTGGTCTTGAGGTATTGCTCAACGTCCTTGTTCATCTCGACCGTGGCGATCACGCCTTTGGAGTTGCCTTCATCATCAAGCTTGAGGGCCTTGACCTTACCAACCGACATGCCTTTGTACATGACCTCGGTCTTGTTGGCCTGGATGCCTTCACCACTTTCGAAACGCACCTGAATCTCGATGCCGGTTTCAGAGTAGGCACGCCAGCCAAGCCAGCCGCCGATGATCAGGGCGATCAGAGGCAACACCCAAATGGCAGACCAGTTCGAAGCCGGTCGGGTTTTCGCTACAGGCAAATCAGTCATGGTCGTCGTCCGACTCCGTGTTATCCCAAATCAGTCGGGGATCGAAAGTTACTGCTGCAAGCATCGTCAGAATCACCACTGTGGCGAAGGCGATGGCGCCAAGATTGGCTTCGACACTGGCAAGCCGGCCGAAGTTGACGACCGCCACGAGAATGGCGATCACAAAAATATCGAGCATCGACCAGCGGCCAATGAACTCGATGAAACGGTACATCCAGATACGCTGACGCGCTGACAACGGCTGACGTCGTTGCACCGAAAACAGAAGCAATGCAATGCCGACCAGTTTGAAGGTCGGCACCACAATGCTGGCGATGAACACTACCGCAGCAATGGGGATCATGCCGTGCTGCACCAACTGAATCACGCCCGACATGATGGTGCTCGGATCACCCTGACCCAAAGAGCTGACAGTCATGATCGGCAAGACATTTGCCGGGATATAGATAATCGCGGCCGTGATCAACAATGCCCAGGTTCGGGCCAGACTGTTCGGGCGGCGAGCATGAACCAGCGCGCCGCAGCGGGTGCAGGTTTGCTCATGGGTGTCCGCCTCTTGCCTGTTCAATTCATGGCATTCGGTGCAAATCAGAATGCCCGCATCAATCGCCCGCATGAGCATCCTCTCCAGATAACGCCTGCCAGATCTGATGCGGTGACATCACCACTTCCAGCCAGACCTGTACCAACAACAAGCCGATGAAGCACACCAAACCGAGGCCAACAGTGATGGCCGCCATATCCGCCAGTTTGACGATCGCCACCAGTACGCCCATGAGGTAAACCTCGAGCATTCCCCAGTCCCTGAGGTGATGATAAATGCGGTAGAGCAGCAAGCCGTAGCTGCGACCGACATTGAAGCGGATCGTCAGCAATACCATCAACTGGCACAGCAACTTGAGTAGCGGAATTGCCATGCTGCACAGGAAGACGACGATTGAGACGCCCTGCATGTCGGTCTCGAACAGACCGACTACGCCACTCCAAACAGTGTCGTTAGACGACTGCCCGAGTAGATTGAGCTGCATGATGGGTAAAAAGTTCGCGGGGATGTAGAGCAGCAGTGCAGCGATAACCAAGGCAAGGCTGCGCTGCACCACGTTATGGCGGTGGGCGTATAACTCGTAACCGCAGCGTGGGCAGAGCGCTTTCTCGCCATGAGCAAGTCTTGGCTTGCGCATCAGCAGGTCGCACTCGTGACAGGCCACCAAGTCTTCCAGCGGTAAATCTGACAGCCCGGGAGCGTCAACCGACTCTGACATAAAGACTCTGGCTCCGAAAAAGGTGGGACTATTCTAGTGTTCTGATTCGAAAATAACTGTGCAAATTTGTTCGCTACCGTGAGTAAAAAACTTTCCTGCGAGCAAAACAAAACCCCAACTGCTTTCGCAATTGGGGTTTCGGAATTTAATCTTGACGATGACCTACTCTCACATGGGGAAACCCCACACTACCATCGGCGATGCATCGTTTCACTGCTGAGTTCGGGATGGGATCAGGTGGTTCCAACGCTCTATGGTCGTCAAGAAA
>NZ_JAIHLQ010000160.1 GCF_019733355.1 Pseudomonas baetica
ATCTTGACGATGACCTACTCTCACATGGGGAAACCCCACACTACCATCGGCGATGCATCGTTTCACTGCTGAGTTCGGGATGGGATCAGGTGGTTCCAACGCTCTATGGTCGTCAAGAAATTCTGTATCTGGTCCGTCAACACGGTAACGAGCCAGCAAAAATGGGTACTTCTACTAAAACAAAACCCCAACTGCTTTCGCAATTGGGGTTTCGGAATTTAATCTTGACGATGACCTACTCTCACATGGGGAAACCCCACACTACCATCGGCGATGCATCGTTTCACTGCTGAGTTCGGGATGGGATCAGGTGGTTCCAACGCTCTATGGTCGTCAA
>NZ_JAIHLQ010000161.1 GCF_019733355.1 Pseudomonas baetica
AGCAAGTTCAAAATCGGCGACACCCCGATTATCCGGATCAAAGGCACTCCGGTAGAAGGCCTGCCGATCGATATCGAGATCGAGGGCATACCTTTGATCAGCGTGCCCAGTATTCCCGAGATTTTTGTGCCCAACGCCGTGCTGCGTCAGTTGGCCAAGACCCAGTTCGCCATGTCCTTTCGCCTGCAAAAGGGCGACGGCTCCGCCGACCTGCGCGCCCAGAACCAGTTCATCACCGCCATCGGCGAGATCCAGCGGCTGGCCGCGCCCAAGGCGCTGGAGGCGCAGTCGGGGGCGATTGATCCGACGCTGGCACAAGTGCGTATCGACATCCCCT
>NZ_JAIHLQ010000162.1 GCF_019733355.1 Pseudomonas baetica
ATCTGCACAAGCTCGCGGTGCGACGGACACATGCGGGCCGGGGTGTCAGCTCCGCGCTGATCGAGGCTTGCCGCCATGCCGCGCGAACGCAGGGGTGCGCCAAGCTGCGGCTCGACTGCCACCCGAACCTGCGTGGCCTATACGAGCGGCTCGGATTCACCCACGTCGACACTTTCAATCCCGGCTGGGATCCAACCTTCATCGCAGAACGCCTAGAACTCGAAATCTAACGTCCGTTCGGGCATCGAGGTCCATGTCGGGGTGGGACGGGCCCGTGGCTTCAAGATCACTTGCAGTCCGACCGCGATGTCTTGGTTGCGCGAGAGGTTGTCGA
>NZ_JAIHLQ010000163.1 GCF_019733355.1 Pseudomonas baetica
AGGATCAGCGCGATGATTTTCGGCGCCGACATTTGCTGGTAGATGCGCTGGTTGGTGCGGTGATGCAGGTATTGCAGTTGCGGCACCATCGACACTTTGTAGCGGGTCAGGCGCTTGCCGGCATCGCCCTGGGCGACGCGGTAGATCTGGCCGTGGATGCCTGAGCCCTGCGGATCGAACGCCAGAAACGCCTGCTTGTGCAGAAGTTTTTCCAGGTCCAGATCGGGGTTTTCGCTGACCAGTTCGAGGTCGAAACGATACGGCTGGCTGATGCCTTCGGTGCCGACAAACGACAGCACTTGCAGGTCGCCCACGTAGTCTTCGACCTTGAG
>NZ_JAIHLQ010000164.1 GCF_019733355.1 Pseudomonas baetica
GGCACCAGGTTCTCGAAGTTGCCGCCCGTGGCAGTCGAAATGGTTGCTTCGACTTTGCCGGCGTCTTTGTAAACGTCATCGGCTGGAGCCGGAACGGTCACAGTGCCGGTGGTCTTGCCCGCGTCGATGGTGATCACTGCGCCGTTGGACAGAGTCACGGTGACTGGCGAGCCAGCGGCATTGGTCAGGGTCGCGGTGTAGACGATCGAGCCGCCCTCGGCGACCGAGTCGGTCGCGCTGAGCGACAGGTTGGTGGTGTCGACAGTGTCAGTCACGGTGGTGCTGACTGGTGTTTTGTCGGCCACGAGGTTTTCGTAGTTACCGCCGCTT
>NZ_JAIHLQ010000165.1 GCF_019733355.1 Pseudomonas baetica
AAACTGGAGTTTTGTCGGCCACGAGGTCTTCGTAGTTGCCGCCAGAAACCCCCGTGATCGAGTTGGTCAGCGGTGCGTTACCGGCCAGCGCATCGTTAGGCGCGGTGGTGGTCACGGTGCCGGTGGTTTTGCCAACTTCGATGGTGATGTTTTGACCGTTGGCCAGGGTTACCACGACTGGCGAACCGGTAACCGGAGCACCCACGGTGGCGGTGTAAGTGACGGTGCCGCCTTCAGCCACGGAGGTATCGGCCGTCAGCTTCACAGTCGACGTGTCGATGGTGTCGGTCACTTCAGTCACGGCCGGAACAGTGCT
>NZ_JAIHLQ010000166.1 GCF_019733355.1 Pseudomonas baetica
CCCTTGTCTCGCAGGTAATTGTTGATGGTTTCTAGGATGCCCGACGCCAGTTGGTGCTTCTCCAACAGGTGCCGGAAATTCATGATCGTCGTGTCTTCGGGGATCGGAGCGCTGAGCGTCAGGCGAGTAAGCAGGCGCATCGAAGTGATCTCGTACAGCGCCACTTCCATTGCGGGGTCGCTCAACGAGAACCAGTTCTGCAGCAGGTGAATGCGCAACATGGTTTCCAATGGATACGGCTTACGGCCACCGCCAGCCTTTGGGTAATGCGGCTCGATCAATGCCACCAACCCGCTCCACGGCACCACCTGCTCC
>NZ_JAIHLQ010000167.1 GCF_019733355.1 Pseudomonas baetica
AAATTGTGGTTTATCACTATTGCGATGATCGGGTTGAATTACGTGGCCCTGATGGCAACCTGTTGGATTACTGCATTAATGATCGGCTTGCACCGGTCAATCAGGGGGCTATTGTTGATAACAAGCGGCTTGGCCACGTTTTGCAGATGGCTCAGGAAGTACAGACGATGCGGGATGATGTGCGTTCACGTAGCTTGCCGAACACCCCGACAGCCAACCGACGTCGTGGGCCACATCCAGACAAGGTAAAGCCGAATCGACTGGGGGAAGAACAGTATTACAAGGCGCTGTTGGATGTCAGTGGTGAACGGATGG
>NZ_JAIHLQ010000168.1 GCF_019733355.1 Pseudomonas baetica
ACTGGCGAGCCAGCAGCGTTGGTCAGGGTGGCGGTGTAGACGATTGAGCCGCCCTCGGCCACTGTGCCGGTCGCAGTCAGCGACAGGTTGGTGGTGTCGACAGTGTCAGTCACGGTGGTGCTGACTGGCGTCTTATCGGCGACCAGATCTTCGTAGTTGCCGCCGCTAACGTCAGTGATCGAGTTGGTCAGCGGTGCCTGGCCAACCAATGCATCGTTAGGCGCAGTGGTGGTCACGGTGCCGGTGGTTTTGCCGACTTCGATGGTGATGTTTTGACCGTTGGCCAGGGTCACGACGACTGGCGAACC
>NZ_JAIHLQ010000169.1 GCF_019733355.1 Pseudomonas baetica
GTGTATGCCGCTGCCGTCGGGCGACAGTTGCAGGAAGGCCGGTTTGTGCAGCAGGGTCTCGAGGTCCAGCGACGGTTTTTCACTGACCAGTTCCACCTCAAAGACAAAGGGCTGGCTGATGGCTTCCCGGCCGGTGAGGGTAAACACCTGAAAATCGGCGGAGAGCCCTTCGATGGTCAGGGCAAAGTGAGTTTCATTGGCCGGCGCGAACATCCCTTGTTCCTCGTGCTGTACAGCGGCGCTCGTCGACGGCCGCAAAAGCGGGTCAACGTACGCGAAATTCTGGAGGGGCGTAAACAACAT
>NZ_JAIHLQ010000016.1 GCF_019733355.1 Pseudomonas baetica
GTCCTGCGCGGCGGCCAGGTTGATGCCATACACGTCCGGATTCTCGGATATCGGGCCGGTGCGACCGGGGATGTCGAGTTCCTTGAGGATCAACGTCTGGTTGTCATCGGGTTGGTCATTGGCGGACATGGGGGGCGACTCCGGTCGAGAAGGGGACTGGAGAGATTGAACGCCGATTGCGGGAAGGACGCACCTGTCAGATCTGACAGGTGCGCAAGGTATTCCGACGAGTGGTCGTGGATGGCAATGTCAAAAAACACAAGTAAACGAAGAGGTGGCGGCTGTACGCGGGTGAGCAGACCAGGCTTAAGGATCCCAGCGCACCGAAGTGCCCCACGCAAAGCCGGCATAACGTAATGGCGCTGCTCGCGCGCCTTGAAAATCGCCGGGCGGCTAAACCCGTCCCAAGGCACACAGGCCGGCCGAGTCTGGTGTAGCTGTGGGCAATGACGCAAGAATGTGTAGCCTGATTACTAGTCTTGCCGTGTTATTTAAACGTTAGTTTTTAAAGAAAAAGGTCGCAACCCGGGGCAGCTCACCCGTTTATTAGGAGCTGCCGCAGGCTATGATCTTTAATCTAGTTGCTTGTTCAGTGGCGAATAAATGCCTCCTCTTTTTACATTTGCGTTATTCATTAATTGGAAAGGACAAGGTTGTCTATGAGTAGTTGATAAGATTCGAGGTCAAATCTCTTTATTTTTTTTCCGGCAGGTGCTGGATAGGTAAAAAATTTAGACGCGGGGTCAAAAGATACACTTTCGATGAAATCATTTTGCTCATCGTAAAACGAAATTAACCCTTTCAAGCCAAATTCGTTGGCTGGTGCGCAACCAAATTCTATTTTATTCCATGCACTGTTCAAATCAAATCTCGCACTTTTACCGCTGCTGCGTAAGTAGACATACCGCCCCGTAATATATGGCGGTTGTGGGTATGTACTATTGATATTTACCGTGCTGATCAGTACGGTTATTGATAAGTGCGGTAGAGTAAAAACATGCCCTTGCTCGTATCTACCGTCAGTGAGACTCTCAAAATCTTCAGTTACAGTTGACATCACTGTCAAGTTGCGCGCGTCATTGTCGTCGGCGCCTTCGACTTCAGGTCGGTCGAAGGTGGGCAGCGCTACGCCGACCTGCATCATGAACGGAAGCGATTCGCGCACGCTCAGCAATGTGGTTTCGCTGTTGGTGACGACGTAGTAGACCTTGACATTCAGGCCTTTGAAACGCTGGATTTCGGCGTTGCTCACACTGCGCCGGATCGGCGCATTCTCCGGTACGTTGCCCGTCAGTTGAGCATCTTCGTAATAAACGGTGCCTCCGCCCGGGACCGGTGCCTGCCAGATCAGGTTCACTAGGTCGCTGCTGTTGCGACCGGCGTACCACGGAATATTCACGGTCGCCCAGGTGGTGTCGGGCGGCAAGGTTCCGCCGGGGGCTTCGTCTACGGTAGGCGCACGCAACTGGCTGATCTCGCCCGTCACCTTGACGCTCGCGTTTAGCGACGGGCGGTCGGCGACTCCAGTGCGCCGACGCACGTAGCTCACCGAGGCATCGCTCATGGCGATGGCTCTGACTGATGCATTGGGAATACGGAAGTCGAGACTAAAGGACACGGTTTCGACGGGTAACTCAAGTGGCCCGACGATGATCTGCGGGCCTTGCGCCGTAGTGCCTACCCACGTCAGCACCACGGTGTCACCCACCTCAAAATCAGTCTTCGTGGCAATCACACGAGCCACCACATCGTCCTCCCCGAGTTGATCGAGATCGATATTGGTGGTGGGCCGGCCTTTCACCAACACCTGTGGCTCCTCCAACTGATTGCGACCCAGGTCAACCAACACATAACTCACCGCAGACCACGGCGCGCGCTTGTCCGGGTAATTGCCGCAACGATCGATGGGCTGATAAGCGATAGCCACGCGTGAGCCGTCCCCCGCCGCCTCGATCACGGCCCGGCTGAAGACTATCTTGATCGGGTTGCTGACCGGGTCTTGAGCCTGCTCCGGGCTGACGACATGAATGACCTGCTGGCTGCCCCAGCGGGCGAGGATGCGGTCGTATTTGGTCAGGTTGCGGTAGGGCACGATGCTCATCGTCACACCTTCAACCGGCAGGGTTTCGCCGACCTCGGAATAGTCGAGGGAAAACTTGAGGTCGGAGTGGCCGTCTTCGCCGGGAATGTCGTTGCACTCGCCGGGGCGTGTGAGCTTGACCAGGTAAGTCAACTGTGGCTTGGAATATTCCGGCGTCTGATTTTGTTTGCTGACCCGGTAGAACACCTTCGTGGCATCGCCCTCATGTACCTGGGTATTGGCAATGGTGAAAGATACATCTTGATTGAGTTCGTAGTCGTAGAGAATGTCCTTGCTCCAGATCGGGTTTTTATCGTCGCCCCAGTACACCTCGACGTTATCGCCGATGGCCATTTCGCCCCAGGCGCGAACGATACCTTGCAGGTCACCGTCCACGGCCCTGATGGGAATGCCGCCAGCGTAGTGCTCGGTAGGATTCAGTGTAACCACCGTCGGAAAGTACAACGATTTGAGGGCTTGCGGGGTCGGGGTTTGATCAGTCTTGGTAGACATAAGAGAAACTCCAGTCGATAGGTAGGGGCGACGGAGTGATTAAATATGGAGTTGTTGGAATGCACACCTGTCAGTTCTGACAGGTGCAGAGCAATATCCGATGAACGGTCGGCGATTGGGGGAAGTCATTAGCCCGCTATCAACGGATTTGCTTGCGAAAGGGCCGTTTCAGTCAATCACGAAGTTCACTGACCCAAGCCTCTCGCGAGCGAGCCACTCGCATAGGGATTTTGATGGTTGACGTGGGATCAGACGAACACGATCTCGTAGGGCAATCGCATCCGTTCCAGAATCACCGGTGGCAGCATTGGCGCTATGCCAATCGCCGGTTCGCCTTTGAGCTGGCTGGCGTAGGCGTGGGTGGCGTGGCTTTTGCGCGCCACGGTCCAGGTGTCGAGGCGCAGCTTGCGTGCGCGATCCCAAGGGATCCGCTTCTGATCACGCTCCGGCCAGTGCCACGCCCAGACCGGTACATCGTGGAAGCTCGCCCCGGCCAGTTCGGCGGCCGCTGCGGCGGCACGTCCGACTGCCTCATGATCGTCGTTGCCATCGCCGCGCCAGGTACTGAACACCACGTCGCCGGGGCGCAGGTAACGGCCGATGAACTCCGCCAATTGGCTGTGCTGATCGCTCAGTGCGTTGTCGGTGAAACCGCCGCGTACCCATTTCAGGCTGTGCATCGGTAAACCGAGGCGGCGCAATGCTTCAACGCTTTCCTGCGGGCGGAACACGCTCAGGCGTTTTTCCGACCATTGTCGTGAACCGGGATGGCTGGCGCTGCCGTCGGTGATCGAGAGCAGTTGCAGCGGATGACCGAGGCTTGAGAGTAATTGCAGCAGGCCACCGCACGTCACCACCTCATCGCCGGGATGCGGGGCGATCACCACGGCGCGGGCACCAGGTGGCACCAGGCTGCGGGTGTTGATGACGGGAACGTTGTGCAGTTGCGGGGCGCTGTTCCAGATTTGCGCCGACGGGCTGTTTTCGATGAGCGATAACGGTTTCATGGGTGCGACGTCCTTGTGTTGTTTCGCCCTCAATCGTGCCCACAGCCATAAACCTGTGACGCGGCCGACCCGTGAAGGCTGGTTGATTGCCATGCGACGCTCCGAACCCTGGATTGCCGCGCAGCAGAGTATTGCTCATGAAGTGACGTTCGTCGCGTCACAGATCAATCTGATACGGTTTTTTTTATTACATCTGTGCCAGGTTTCGCAAGTAGTCGCCAAATCCACCCCGGGCCCGGCTGTCGAAACGAGCGCTGGTGTGGACTTGCGGACGATGGCTCCAGGCGATGTTCGCACCGGCCAGTTCCAGATCCCGCACCAGGTGCACATCTTCGTCGCACGCCAGCGGTTTAAAGCCTCCGGCCCACCGATAGGCATCAGCGCTGACGCCCAGATTGGCGCCGTGAATATGCCGATGGCCCTCACTGGCCCGATAGTGGCGGTGATAGCGAATTTGCGCCGCCTCATCGAACGATTCATGCCAGTGCTCCACGGTGACTGTGCCGCACACCGCATCTGCGCCCAGCCCGATTTGCGCCACCAGCCAGTCATCGGCGACGCGGCTGTCGGCGTCCGAGCAGGAGATCCAGCGTGCCCCGCGCTCCAGCAGCACCTGAGCGCCGACGGCGCGGGCCCGACCGACATTGCGCGCCTCGATACTCAGGCTCAGCACCGGATAACCGCTGACAATCTGCGCCGAGCGGTCGGTGCAACTGTCGAGCACCACCAACACTTCGACCCGCTCACCGGCCAGCAAACCGTGCCGGCTGGCGCGCATGGCCGCGCTCAGGCATTCATCGAGCAGGTCTTCTTCGTTGTGCGCCGGGATCAAAATGCCAATCATCGCAAACCCTCCAGCGCCGCCACCGAGCGCGGTTCGCGGCTCCACACTTCAAGAATGAAATCAGCCTCCTGATGCAGCACCAAGCGCGGCCAATGCAATTGTTCGTGGATCAGGTCGTGAACCTGTCGGGCGTTCAGCGGGCAGCCCTCGATGGGCGGGCGCCAGTGACAAGCGAGGAGTTGGCCGTCGGCGGTCAGGGATTCACTGATCCGGCGAATCACTTCTGTCAGATCCTTGGCGTCGAGGTAGTAGCCGATTTCGCTAAATACAATCAGGTCGAATTTTTCCTGGGGCCAGTCACCGGGCAGACGGTTTTGACGCACTTGGGCGTGGTCAAAAAGGCTTAAACGGGTTCGTGCCAGTTTCACTGCCGCGCTGGCGGTGTCGCAACACAACAGTCGGTCACAGCGCGCCGCCAGTTCGGCGCTCAGTTCGCCATTGGCGCAGCCCGGTTCGAAGATCGCCCGATAGTGTGCACGAGGCAACGCGGCGAGGGTGATCGCCCGTTTGCGCTGTTCGTACCAGCGCTGACGAAATGCCCATGGGTCATCGTTGCCGGCGAACAGCCCTTCGAAATAGCGATCTTCGACGCTCATAGGAATACCACCTCGAAAGGTTGCAGTAAGCGGTCAAGCACATAGGGCGCCAGTACCGGCGCGAGCCCTGCCTCAGGGTCACCCTCCAACTGGCTGGCAAAGGCATGGACGGCGTGGCGTTTTCGAGCGATTTGAGCCGGTGAAAGGAGAATTTTGCGCGCCCGTTGCCAGGGCACCAGAGCGTCTTCAGGCGTTGCCCAGTGCCACGTCCATACGGGCAGTTCGTGGCACGTCGCGCCGACTCTGCGCGCCGCTTCAGCGCTGGCGCGGCCGACGGCTTCGTGGTCGCAATGACCGTCCTCGCTCCAAGTGGTGAAGAGCACATCGGTGGGATGTAGATGGCGTTCGATAAAGCCGCTCAGCTCGGATTCTCGCGCCGCCACCTGCGTGTCGCTGAAACCGCCGCGCAGCCATTTCAAACGATGCATCGGCAGGCCGAGGCGCCGCAGCGCTTCGGCGGACTCCTGTGGCCGGATCACACTCAGGCGCTCCACCGGCCAGCGCGTGGAGCCAGGGTGGCTGGCGCTGCCGTCGGTGACCGAGATCAGTTGTAACGAGCGGCCGGCAGCGGCGAGCACTTGCAGCAGGCCGCCGCAGCCCAGCACTTCATCGTCCGGGTGCGGCGCGACAATCACCGCGCGAGCACCCGGAGGCACCAGACTGAGGATGTTGATGCTTTCCATATCGGCCAGATGCTGTGAACTCTGCCATTGCTGCAACGACGTGCCTTGGCCGACGATGGGATTGGTTTTCATAGCGCCCATGCTCCGTCAGGTAGCGCGGCAACCATGTGGCCGAGGGCGGCGAGGTCCCGTTCGGCGTGGCTTTGGCGCAGGAACACCGGCAAGTCGGCGATCAGTCGGGCGAAGTGCCGATCCTTGCAATATGGCCCGGCCCCCAAGGCACGGCCGACTTCGCGAATCACCTGCTCGACCGACTGTTCAACCACGGCCCGGGCACGCCGGGCCAGCAGTTGGGTATCGGCTTGCGGATGCGCGTCGATGTGCAGGGCGCTGAAACGCAAGACATCGGCGGCTGCTTGCAAGGTGCTATCGACCGCGCCCAGGTGGGCAAGGGCATGCGGCTCCTGCCGTTGCGCACATGCCTGGCGCAGGCGTTCGGCAATCTGCCGCCCGGCGCCGTACCAGCAGGCAGCAATGCCGATCCCGCCTTGCCAGAAACCTAGCCGTTGCAGGTAATCGCCGGGATTGCCGATGGCTTGAGCTTCGGCGCCGTCGAACAGCACCTCGACACTGCCCGTGGCGCCCATGCCCACAGCCTGCCAACCTTGATCGGTGATGGTCACGCCGGGTTGATCGAGGGCCACGGCAACCAGTTGCTGCTGATCATCAGCGTCCCACGCGGTGAGCAGCGCATGGCTGAGTACCGCCGCGCCGGAACACCAGGCCTTGCGGCCGTTGAGCTCCACCATATGCCCGGCGGGTCGCACCTGCACCCGCGCTTGCGGCGGTTCTGCCGCCCACATGCCCCACGTGCTGCCGGGCGTTGGCGCGCCTCCCAGTTGCTCGATGATCGCTAACGCGTCGGTGTGGCCCTCGTAAAGTTTGCACAAACCCAGATCATGCCCACCAACATCGGCCAGACGCTGAAATCGCTCCAGCGTGCTGCCGCTGCCGGGTAACGGCAATCGGTCCAGCCCGGCCTCTACCATCGCCCGCAGGCACAGGCCGAGCGAGACAGTGTCTGCGTAGTCCGGCGGACGGCGAGCGAGATAGCGTTGCAAGTCCATGTCAGTCTTCTTCTTCGCGTTGCAATTCAAACAGCAGCAGTGAACGGCCAGTGACCGAGTATTCATGACCGAACTCGAAGCGTTCCTGGCCACGAATCGACGGTTGATTGGTATCGACCATGCACGTCCAGAAACTGCCCTCAGGAACCTCCGGCAAGGTGAAGTTGACGATGTCGTGGTGCGCGTTGACCACCAATAGCAGCGTCGCATCGGCACCTTTGCGACGGATGCCGGTTTCCTGTGCGCGGCCATCGAGCAGCATGCCCAGGCAGCGGTTGTGTGCGTCGTGCCAATGCTCGGTGGTCATCTCGGTGGCGTCCGGCGCGAGCCAGGTCACGTCTTTGACGCCGATGTCCTCGTTGTACTCGCCGACCAGAAAACGTCCACGGCGCAGGATCGGATACGCCAGACGCAGCTTGATCAGACGTTTGACGAATTTGAGCAGCGCTTGCCCGTCTTCGCTCAGGTCCCAGTTGACCCAGCCGATCTCGCTGTCCTGGCAATAGGCGTTGTTATTGCCGTCCTGGGTTCGGGCGAATTCGTCACCGGCAACGATCATCGGCGTGCCTTGGGCCAGCAGCAGTGTGGCGAAGAAGTTGCGCATCTGCCGGTGGCGCAGGGCGTTGATGTCAGGGTCGTCAGTCGGGCCTTCGACGCCGTGGTTCCACGACAGATTATTGTTGCTGCCGTCCTGATTATTCTCGTCGTTGGCTTCGTTGTGTTTGTCGTTGTACGACACCAGATCGTTGAGGGTGAAACCGTCGTGAGCGGTGATGAAGTTCACCGACGAATACGGCCGTCGTCCGCGCTGGTTGAACATCTCGCCCGAAGCGGTCATGCGGCTGGCGAAGTCGGCCACCTGGCCGTCGTCACCTTTCCAGAATGCACGCACGGTGTCGCGGAACTTGTCGTTCCACTCGACCCAGCCCGGCGGGAATTTGCCGACCTGATAGCCTCCGGGGCCACAATCCCAGGGCTCGGCGATCATTTTTACCTGACGCAGCACCGGGTCCTGGCGGCAGGCAACAAGGAAGCTGTGACGCTCGTCGAAACCGTCGTGATAGCGGCCGAGAATGGTCGCCAGATCGAAGCGGAAACCGTCGACATGCATTTCGCTGGCCCAGTAGCGCAGCGAGTCGGTGACCATTTGCAGCACGCACGGGTGGCTCAGATCCAGCGTGTTGCCGGTGCCGGAATCGTTGATGTAGAAGCGTTTGTCATCCGGCATCAAGCGGTAGTAGGAGGCGTTGTCGATGCCGCGCATCGACAGGGTCGGGCCTTGTTCGTTGCCCTCGGCGGTGTGGTTGTAGACCACGTCAAGGATCACTTCGAGATTGGCTTCGTGCAGGTGCGCGACCATCTCCTTGAATTCGGCGATCTTGCCGCTGGCCAGATAGCGCGGGTCGGGAGCGAAAAACGCGATGCTGTTGTAGCCCCAGTAATTGGTCATGCCCTTGTGCAGCAGGTGCTGGTCATTGACGAACGCGTGGATCGGCAAAAGCTCAACGGTCGAAACCCCGACACTGCGAATGTGCTTGAGCACATCGTCGTTCATCAGTCCGGCGAAAGTGCCGCGTACGATTTCCGGAACCGAGGGGTGCCGCATGCTGATGCCGCGCACGTGGGTCTCATAAATAATGGTCTTGTCCCACGGCACGCTGACGCGCTGGTCGTTGCCCCAGGTGTGCGCCGGGTCGATGACTTTGCACTTGGGCACGAAGGGGGCGCTGTCGCGTTCATCGAAGCTGAGGTCGGCGTCGGGGTGGCCGATGGTGTAGCCAAATAGCGCCTCCGACCACTTGAGTTCACCGACCAGCTGTTTGGCGTACGGGTCGATGAGCAACTTGTTGTGGTTGAAGCGGTGGCCGTTGGCCGGGTCATATGCGCCGTAGACACGGTAGCCGTAGATCAGTCCCGGATGTGCGTCGGGCAAGTAGCCGTGGTAGATCTCGTCGGTGTATTCCGGCAGTTCGATGCGTTCGAGCTCGACTTCACCGGCATCATCGAAAATGCACAGTTCAACTTTGGTGGCGTTGGCGGAGAACAGGGCAAAGTTCACCCCCAAACCATCCCAGGTCGCGCCGAGCGGGAAGGGCAGGCCTTCGCGGATTCTTGAGGGTTCGGCGTGCTGTGCGGGCTCGGCTTTCTTTGGATGGGTCATGATTGCTCCTGCAAAACGGATGAATTCTGGGCTGAAACAGGGGGGCTTGTTTCTTGAGGGCGAACGCCCCCTCGGTGGCGAGCAAGCCCGCCACACGTTCATTCAGTTCAATAATCGGGAGAGCGTCAGTTCGCCGGAGGCTTGCGCGGTGCGCGCGGCTTTTTCTCAGCGGTTTTTTCGCCCGGCGGGACGACTTTTGCGGCGCTCGATGGCTTGGCTTTGGCCGGCGCTTTGGGCTTGGCTGCCGGAGCTTTCACCTCAGCGGTCTTGGTAGCAGTCTTACTGCCGGCAGCTTTCGGCGATTTCTTCGGTGCCAGCGCTTCAGCCTCGGCCAATTTACGCGCCATCTCCCAGTGACGCGCTTCATGACCTTCGGGTTTACCTTCGGATTCCCAGATCTGATAGGCGAATTCGCGGATGCGTTTATCGTCGGTGCTCATCGTAATGCTCCTGAACTGAACTCGTGCTTACGTTAAGTGTTGGATAAAGAGATTCACCGGGACATCCCCCAGCGCGTCGCTGACATTCAGCTCCCTGTTTTTTGTGACTGCGCTGCTTGAAAAAAGTCCCTTCAGGTTTGCGTCAGAGGCGGCGAACGGTAAAACCACCCGAGTGTCGCCCCAGCGCAGCGCATCGACCTGAGGTACAGCACTGTTTTCCAGCAGTGTTGCGCAACGGATCGGCACGATCACGATGGCCTGCCTGTCCTCATGCTCGCGGGCAAACGCGAGTACGTTGTGCGCCTGGCTGCCCAGTACCTCAAGGGCCTGGTACGAGCCACGCCGAAACAGCTCAGCGTGTTCAGCGCGCAGGTTCAGCACTTGAGCGATCAAGGCTTGCTTGATGCGCCCGTCACGCCAGTTCGCTAGGCATTGCGATGTCGGCACTTGTGCCTGCAAGGCGTGCTCGCGAGCGGCGTAATCCACCGGCCGACGGTTATCCGGATCAACCAGGCTGAAGTCCCAGAACTCGTTGCCTTGATACAGATCCGGCACTCCCGGTACCGTCATGTGCAGCAAGGTTTGCGCCAAGCCGTTGAGCGCGCCGGCAGCAGCGATGCTGTTGACGGTCTTGCTCAGTGCAGCGCGCAGCCACTCACCTTCATCGCCGGTCAGCAGTTTTTCGGTGAACGCCTGCGTGGCGTTTTCATAGGCTTCGTTGGGCGCGCTCCAACTGCTTTGCAGCTTGGCCTCGCGCAGAGCTTTCTGTTGCCACTGCCAGATGCGTTTGGCGTAGTCGGCGAAACCGGCCTGATCGTCATCCTGTAAATCCAGCGGCCAACTACCGATCAGCGCCTGGTAGAGGATCAGTTCGTCGCCGGTCGACGGCATTTGATCATCAAGGCGCACCGGGCGGGCGAGGGCGCGCCACAACTCGATCTGTTCGGCGTACCAGTGGCTGCGCTCGCTCAGCACCGCGAGGCGTGCGCGGGTGTCTTCGCCGCGTTTGTGATCGTGGGTGGCGGTGGCCAGCAGGTTGTCGGGAAACTCGGTCAGGCGTTGCTGATTGATTGCATGGAAATCGCTGACTGGCGCGCTGAACTGTTCGGTGTTGTAGCCAACGTCATTGCGCGACAGCAGCACGGCGGAGCGGTACAGCGCAGTGTCTTCCACGGCTTTGGCCGCTGCCGGTGACGTCAGTTGTTGAAAGCGTACGCAGGCATGCTTGAGGATTTTGCGCGAGCGCCCGCGGGGTTTGCGTCGCCACGGCGTGCCACCGAGCCATGCCGCCACGCAGTCGAGCACCGGCCAGTCGCCTTCGCCCAGTGTCTGCCGGGCACCGTCCATGGCGTGCTGGAAAATTTCATCGTCTTGCGCCGAACGACCCATCGCGCTGATGTAGGTGCGATACACCGGGAAATGCACGATCAACGCCTGCAAGACCCGGCGGATTGCGCCGAGGGTCAAGTCGCGGGTCATCAGGTCATCACGGGCCACTTGCAGCAACGCCTGAGCGACGCTTTCGCAATCGCTGGCCAGCGAACCGTTGAGGATCTGCTGACGGGCCAGCTGCGCCTCTTCGATAAACGCAGCCGGGCGTTCGGTGCGCCGCTGCCACAGCTCACCGAGCACATGTTCGCCATCCGGATCGTGTTGCAGCAGGGACAACTGATTCATGAACTCATAACCGGTGGTGCCGTCCACTGCCCAGTCGCGGCGCAGGGTTTCGCCGGCGCCCAGGATCTTCTCGACGTAGATTGGCAAATGCCTTCCCGGCGCCAACCGATCCAGACGTCGGCGCAGCTTGCGGCAATAACCGCGTGGGTCGGCGAGGCCGTCGATGTGGTCGATGCGCAAGCCGTCGACCAACCCCTCGGCGACCAACTGGAAGATTTTGCCGTGGGTGGCCTCGAACACGGCCGGCCGTTCGACACGCAAACCACCGAGCTCGTTGATGTCGAAAAAACGCCGCCAGTTGATGTCATCCGCGGCGGTGCGCCAACTGGCCAGGCGATAACTCTGGCGTTCCAGCAACTCATGCAGCTTGTGAAAGCCTTCTTCGGTGGTGGAGTCGTAATGCGCCAGATGGCTGTGGATGGCTGCCAGTATCCGCGGGTCACTCGCTCGCTGTTGCAACTCTTCCTTGAGTGGAGCCGCCAGCGAATGGGCGTCGGTTTGATAGCTGAGGGCACTGAAACGATCCGCGAGGGTTTTCAGTGTTTCATCAGACTTGAGCAACTCGCCGTAATCATTCGGGCAGATCGGGAAGTGATGGTCGTAATGCTCAACGTGGAAGCTGCCGGTTTGTGCGTTGAAATGCAGCTTCAGGGTGCCTTCCTGCAACGCGACGCCGTAATCGCTGCCCAGAAACGGCAGCAGCAACTGGCCTTCCATCAACGGGTCAGGCGAGTGCCATTGAATGTCGAAAAATTCTCCATAGGGACTCAACCGTCCCCATTCCAGCAGGTCCAGCCACCACGGGTTGTCGCTGCCACCGACGGCCATGTGATTGGACACGATGTCGAGGATCAACCCCATATTGTGTTCACGCAAGGTGCTGACCAAGTGCCGCAGGGCCGGTTCGCCGCCCAGTTCCGGGTTCACTTGCGTCGGGTCGACCACGTCGTAACCGTGCATGGAGCCTGCCCGCGCGGCGAGCAGCGGCGAAGCGTAAATATGGCTGATGCCGAGCCGGGCGAAATACGGCACCAGGGGCACCGCGTGTTCAAGGGTAAAACCTTTGTGAAATTGCAGTCGCAGGGTGGCGCGTAGCGGTTGGATGAGCGTTTGATTCATTGGTCACGCTCGGCAGCCTGAAGGCGCGCGCACGCTAGGAGTTCCAACCGTCGCGCGGCGTCAGCGCCATCGAGCAACGTTTCGCTGTTGCCGGGCAAGCGCCGCGACCAGTTCGGGTGGGTATCGATTGTGCCGGGCAAGTTCGCCTGCTCATTGATGCCCAGCGCATCTTCCAGAGGCAGCAACACCAGCGGTGCGCGGGTATGGCCGAGGAAACGCACACTGGCATCGATCACTTGGTCGGCCTCGTGGGATTCCTCTCGAAAATTCTGCGGGTCTTGGCTCAACGCGCTGCGCAGGCCTTCGCGCTCACGTTGACGGTGATGACGCCATTCGATTTCGCCATTGGCATCGACAAAGCCCAATCGCGCATTCCAGTCGATATCGCGGCCATGCCACCAGCCGTTGAGTGTCGGCAGGTCATGGGTGCTGGTAGTGGCCAGCGCATTGTCCGGCCAGTCGAGGATCGGTTTGAAACGCGTGTTGTCCTGTTCGAACAGCAGCACGCGCATGCCCAGTATCGAGCGGGCGATGAGTTTTTCCTGGAGCCCCTCCGGCACGGTGCCGAGGTCTTCGCCGAGGACGATCGCTTGATGGCGATGGGATTCGAGGGTCAGCAAGCGCAGCAGATCGTCGACCGGGTAATACAGGTACGCGCCGTCGGCCGGCGCCGCACCGTTGGGGATCACCCACAGACGTTGCAGGCCCATCACATGATCAATGCGCAGGCCGCCAGCATGGGCGAAATTGGCGCGCAGCATCTCGATGAATGCACGAAAGCCATTGCGGATCAGGCCTTCGGGGGAAAACGCTGAAATCCCCCAGCCTTGTCCGGCGCGATTGAGGATATCGGGCGGCGCACCCACGGTCAGTGAAGCGAGCAGTTCATCCTGAAAACTCCAGGCTTGGCTGCCGGCGCCATCGGCACCCACCGCAAGGTCAGCGATCAGGCCGATGCCCATGCCGGCGCTGCGGGCGGCGGTTTGCGCACGCTGCAGGCAGCGATGAATCAGCCATTGGCAGAACGCGAAGTAAGCGATGCGTTCGGCGTATTCCTCGGCAAAGGCTTCCAGGGCAGCGCCGCGCGGGTCGTGCCAATGCTCGGGCCATTCGCGCCAGTCGAGGCTTTCGCCACGGGCGGCGCGCATTTCCTGGATCGCTTCAAAGCGGCAGTGGTTTTCCAGCGCTTCGCCACCGGCATGACGGAAACTGGTGAAGTCCGGATGCAGCGGGTGATCACCGGCAACGAAGCCTTCGTACAGCGCTTGCAGCAATTGCAGTTTGGCGTCGGCGGCGGTTGGCCAGTCGATCAGTTTCAGGTCTTGCAGTTGCGTAAATTGCTCTGCCAGGCCCGCGGCGTCGATGGCATCACGCAAGGCGCGTTCGCCGAGAATCGCTCCCGGCGCGGCGTATAGGGCGTTGAGGAACAGACGACTGGACGGCGAGTAAGGACTGTAACGGCCGGTGTCGGCGCTGAACATCGCGTGCAGCGGGCTGATCGCCAAGGCCTCGGCACCGCGTTCGCCTGCCACTCGAGCGAGGTCTTCCAAGGCTTGAGTGTCGCCGAAGCCGCCGTCACCGGGGCGGCGCAACGAATACAGCTGCACGCTCAGGCCCCACACACGCGGGATCGGGTTGTCCACCGCATCGCCGACGCTGAAGCAGCGTTCAGGCGCCACGGCCAGCGTGAAGTATTGATCGCCGATGTGCACTTGCTGATAACCAACCGGAATCAGCCCGGGCAGTATCGCTTGCGCATCCAGTTTCAGGTTCAGTCGCGAACCGTCTTCGAGGTGAATCTCACAAGGGGTTTGAGGTGCAAAATAGCGCGCCAGATCAACGCCAGCGCCGACATCGGCGGTCAGCAGCGGTGGCAGGTGGCGGTCTTGCTGGACTTGTTGCAGTTCAAGCAGGCTGGCGTCGATTTCCTGCGTCGTACTGGCTGGGTGGCCGAGCCCGATCAGGACATTGCGCAACACCGCCGGAGCGACTTTTTGCGGGCGGCCGTTGGCGTCGATCCAGTCGACGGCAAGGCCGGCGCGGCTTGCAAGAATTTCCAGTTGCGCATCGCTCATAGGCGCTCTCCATCCAGAGGTTGCAAAGGGGTTGCGGCCGTGAGGCTGACGAGCGCGCAATACGGGGGCAGCAGGCCCTCATCCGATAACCCGACGGCACTTGGCTGTTGAAACAGCCACACCGCGTCGGTTCGTGGAGGGTTGACCACCGCCGTATTGCTGAGGTTCAGGTCAATTCGCAGTTCGCTGCCATTGCCCAAGCGCCAGCGTGCGCTGACGGCGCCGTGGCCGAGCATGTGCGCGCCCAGCGCTTGCGTGCCGGGAAGGTTGGGAATGATGGACTGATGGCGCAATTGCAGGAGTTGCCGATACAGCGCGAGGGTTTCCTGCTGTTTGGCGGTGCCGTTGCCTGTCAAGCGTGGCTGTGAAGCGTGGAAGGTTTGCAAGGCGTTGGGATCGGGGATTTGCTCGCGCTTGTGTGGGTCGGTGAAGGCGCTGAACGCGGCAAACTCGTTGCGTCGCCCTTCGCGCACCAACTGCGCGAGTTCGTCGTGATGGCTGGTAAAGAACAGGAACGGCTGCTCAGCGGCAAACTCGTCGCCCATGAACATCAGTGGAATCATCGGTGACATCAGCAGCAACACCGTTGCCGCTTGCAGCGCGCGCGGATCAGCAAGCTGATGCAGACGTTCGCCGAAGGCGCGGTTGCCGATCTGGTCGTGGTTCTGCAAAAACAACACGAACGCGGTGGAGGGCAAATGCTCGCTCGGCTCACCCCGGGGTTCGCCGTGGCGAGTGATATGCCCCTGGAACACGAAACCCTGGCTTAGACAGCGCACCAGTTGCTCGGTGGGTTGCTGGGCATAGTCGGCGTAATAGGCGTCGGTTTCGCCGGTCAGCAGCACATGCAAGGCGTTATGGCCGTCGTCATTCCACTGCGCGTCGTAATTTTCTTCCAGCAGACTCGACTGGTTCAGCTCGTTTTCGACGGTCAGCCAGACATGGCGAGTCGGGTCGATTTGCTGGCGTACCCGTTGGGCCAGTTCGGGGAGGAAATCCGGACTGTCTATGGCGTGCACCGCGTCCAGGCGCAAGCCGTCGAAACGGTACTCGAGCAGCCACATCAACGCATTTTCGATGAAGAAATCACGTACCTCGGTACGGCGGAAGTCGATCGCTGCGCCCCACGGCGTGTGTTTGTCTTCGCGAAAGAATCCTTTGGCGTAGCGGTGCAGGTAATTGCCGTCAGGGCCGAAGTGGTTGTAGACCACATCCAGAATCACTGCCAAGCCATGGCCGTGGGCGCTGTCGATCAAATGTTTGAGTTGTTCCGGGGTGCCGTAGGAGGCTTGCGGCGCGTAGGGCAGGACACCGTCATACCCCCAGTTTCGCGCACCCGGAAATTGCGCCAGCGGCATCAGCTCAATGGCCGTGATGCCCAGTGCGGCGAGCCGTTCCAGATGTTGCTCGACTTCAGCGAAACCGCCGAGCGCACCAACGTGCAACTCGTAGATCACCGCCTCGCTCCAGGGCCGGCCGTGCCAGGTACTGTGCTGCCATGGGTAGGCGAGGGGGTCGACAACCACGCTTTGGCGGTCGAGGTCGCCATCCTGCGCTCTGGAGGCCGGGTCCGGCACCTCCAGTTCGCCATCGATGTTGTAGCGGTAACGGCTGCCTGCCGGGCAGCGTGTCTGGATCACAAACCAGCCATCAGCCTGAGGCAGCATCGGCACAGAACGTCCGTCTTCGAGTTCGACACTGACGTAAAACGCATCCGGCGCCCATAGCGCGAACTGCGTGTGTTCGGCATCCAGCATGATTGCGCCGTGGGGCCAGGTCTCTTGGGTCCGTAACGGCATCGTTGAAACTCCCTGATTATTTGTGGACGGCTTTACCCAGCGCCTTGGCGACCAGTTGTTCATACAGTTCAGCGTAGGGTTCAACCGCTTTGCACCAGTTGAAAGGCGCGGCCATGGCTCGGCAACGCATGGCGTTGAGCAGTTCCGGAAAGGCGAACACCTTGAATGCGCGGCTCAGGGCCTCGCGATAGCTGTCTGCCGTGGATTCGTCGAAGAGGAAACCGGTGACGCCGTTCTCAATGGTGTCGGCCAGACCGCCAGTGTTGCGCGCCACCGGCAGCGAGCCGAAGCGCTGGGCGTACATCTGGCTCAGGCCGCACGGCTCGTAACGCGATGGCATTAGCAGGAAATCACTGCCGGCAAACATCCGGCGGGCGTCGGTTTCGTTGAAGCCGATACGCACGCCGATCTGGCCGGGAAAGCGCAGCGCCAGTTCGCGCATGGCTTGTTCTTCCTCCGGCTCGCCACGACCGATGATTGCGATCTGGCCGCCGTTCTGCACGATGAACTCCGAGACGGCTTCGGTCAGATCCAGACCTTTCTGGTAAACCAGGCGCGATACAACTGCGAACAGCGGCCCTTCGCAGTCATCCAGACCAAACAGCTCGCGAACATGCGCGGCATTGACCGCTTTGCCTTCCCAATCGCCAATGGCGAAAGGTGCGAACAGGTGCGGATCGGTGGCCGCATCCCAGCTTTCATCGATACCGTTGGGGATGCCGCTGAGCAAACCT
Source organism: Pseudomonas baetica (assembly GCF_019733355.1). GTDB lineage: Bacteria > Pseudomonadota > Gammaproteobacteria > Pseudomonadales > Pseudomonadaceae > Aquipseudomonas > Aquipseudomonas baetica_A. The sequence goes on from NZ_JAIHLQ010000016.1 coordinate 16,796, forward strand.
TGTTGGGTCTTGGCGGCAAGAAAACCGTCGAGGCCGCAACCGAAGTCCGGGGTGGTGATTTCCTGCGCGTAAGTGGCGCTGACCGTGGTGATGTGGCTCGAATACGCCATACCGGCCTTGAGGAACGACATCTTGCCGTAGAACTCCATGCCTTCCTGTTGCAGGGCATGGTTGGGAATGCCCAGTTCCGGGCAGGAACCCAGACTGGTTACGCCTTGGTAGGCAAGGTTGTGAATGGTGAAAAGGGTCGGCGTGCGTTGCCCGCGCCAATGCATATAAGCGGGCGCCAGGCCGGCCGGCCAGTCATGGGCATGCACCAGATCCGGGCGCCAGTGGATCTGCGCAAGGTTGGCGGCGATATCCGCAGCGGCCAGACCTAAGCGGGCGAAGCGAATGTGGTTGTCCGGCCAGTCGCGACCATTGTTGGCGCCGTAAGGCGAACCTTCGCGCTCGTAAAGTTCGGGGCAGATCAACACGTAGATCACTAGCCCGTCGGGCATGTCCATGCGACCGATCTTGCACGGTGGCAGCGCGGCATGGCCGCCGAGTTCACCGATGATGTGAATCGGGTTCTCGCTGTGCATCACTTGCGGGTAGCCGGGGATCAGCACGCGCACATCGTGCAGATGTGCCATGGCACGGGGCAGGGCGGCGGAAACGTCACCCAGGCCGCCGGTCTTCACCAGGTCGGCGATTTCCGAGGTCACGAACAACACTTTTTTCTTGTTGGGATTCTGACTCGCTACCGGAGCCAGCGTCTTGGTGCCGGGGGCGTTGATCGATCGGCTGCCGGGAACGCTGACGGTGCTCGATTCACCTACCGATTGCTGAGCACGTTCTCCCTGAATATCCAATGCCGCACTGATCATATGAATCTCCCGTTTTGTTGATCTGATTCTTGTCTTTAGCAAGCGATGTCCATGGCCAAAGTCCTGTGGCCGGGCGCAAACACGCCACGCATCGCTGAGCAAACGCTACCCGACACGCGCAAGCAGAATGGGTGAAGAGGCCACTGCAAGGAATGAACCAGCCGCGTTCCCCCGCCTTTCAGATGACCCACCGCCAACAGCAAAAGTTTCGATTATTTTGCGGGTTTGTGACCGGCAGGTTTTGCCCCGCGAAAACCAGTCTAGGCCAGATCCTAGAGCGGGCCAGAGCAAATGGGTAAATTGTTCGACAATCGGTTTCCTTTGATGAAAACCGTGATCAAGCAGGGCAAACGCACCGACGAAGTGCAGGTTTTTTTGCGAGGAAGGGCTAAAACAGTGACTGATCGGTCACGAATGTGTGCTAGCGGAAAGGAAAGGTGCACTGTTGTGGTGCGGGCAATTTGTCGCAGGGAGCTTTCAGGACTCCTTGGCGAGCATCCGCGCTCCACAGGTGATCAGTCGGACACCCATCATTGTGCGCGCAGGCTTGCTCGCGAAGAGGCAGGCAGGAGCACCGCCACCCTCGGACTCAATTCAGCAATCGAACCGGTACTCCCGCCGACCAGCCCTGAATATCCTCGATCATTTGCGAAAAGAACCGCTCATAGTTCTGCCGACTGACATACCCCACATGGGGTGTGGCGAGCACATTGTCCAGCGTGCGAAACGGGTGCAGCGCCGGTAACGGCTCCTGCTCGAACACATCAAGCGCGGCCCCTGCGATCTGTCGCTTGTGCAAGGCTTTGATCAACGCTGATTCGTCAACGATCGGCCCGCGTGCGGTGTTCACCAGCAGTGCCGTCGCTTTCATCCAGGCTAACGCTTGCGCATCGACCAGCCCGCGACTGCGGTCGCTGAGCACCAGGTGCACCGACAGCACATCGGCCTGTTCGAACAGTTGCTGCTTGCTGACATACGTCACGCCAGCCTGTTCGGCGCGCTCAGCGGTGAGGTTTTCGCTCCAGGCAATTACCCGCATGCCAAACACCTGGCCGAACTGCGCCACACGCAAGCCGATGCTGCCCAGGCCGAGAATGCCCAGGGTCTTGCCGTGCAGATCGCCACCCAGCCCTTTTTGCCAGGTGCCGGCGCGCAACGAGTTCGCCTCGTTCAGCAGGTTACGGGTCGCCGCCATGATCAGCGCCCAGGTCAGTTCCGGTGCCGCGTGTTTATAGCTGTCGGTGCCACAAACCTTGATGCCCAGTTTTGCCGCCGCCTGCATGTCCAGCGCCGCGTTGCGCATGCCGCCGGTGACCAGCAACTTGAGATTGGGCAATCGCTTGAGCAAGTCTTCGTCGAACCGGGTGCGTTCGCGCATCACGCAAATCACCTGGTACTTGCCCAGACGCTCGGCCAGCGTGGCGTTGTCCGCCGGATACTCATGCTCGAACGTCACCTCGCCGACGCTATCGAGGGCGGACCAGTCAACCACGTCATGGGCCACGTCCTGCCAGTCATCGATCACTGCAATCTGCACCGCCATCAGCCTTACCTCTTCAAAGAACGGGATTGGTTTTGCTCAGCCAGCTCAACAGTGCCTTGTGAAACTGCTCGGGTTCTTCCATTTGCGGCGCGTGGCCCATGCCGGGAAATTCCACCAGTTTCGACTGCGGGATCAGCTTGGCCACCTGTTTGCCGAGCACCTCGTAGTGGCCGATTTTCGCTTTTACTTCTGGCGGCGCGATGTCCTTGCCGATGGCGGTGGTGTCGCTGGTACCGATCAGCAACAGGGTCGGCATCTTGAGGTTTTTGAATTCGTAGTACACCGGCTGGGTGAAAATCATGTCGTAGATCAGCGCCGAGTTCCACGCCACTTGGGTTTTGCCCGGGCCTTTGTTCAGGCCGGCGAGCATGTCGACCCAACGGTCGAATTCGGGTTTCCAGCGACCATCGTAATAGGTCTTGCGTTCGTACTCGCGGATGCCTTGGGCACTGACGTTCAGTTCGCGCTGGTACCACTGATCTACAGTGCGATAGGGCACGCCGAGGGCTTTCCAGTCTTCCAGGCCAATCGGGTTGACCAGTGCCAGTTGATCGACTTGTTCCGGGAATTGCAGCGCATAACGGGTGGCGAGCATGCCGCCGGTGGAATGGCCAAGCAGGGTGGCATTCTGGATGCCCAGCGCTTTGAGCAATTGGTGAGTGTTGGTCGCCAGTTGCTGGAAACTGTACTGATAGTTGTCGGGTTTGCTGGACGTGCAGAAACCGATCTGATCCGGCGCGACCACCCGATAACCCGCCTCGCTCAAAGCCTTGATCGAGCTATCCCAGGTGGCGCCGCAAAAATTCTTGCCGTGCATCAACACCACAGTGCGACCGTTGGCTTTGCCGTGGGCGGCGACGTCCATGTATCCCATCTGCAGGGATTTACCTTGGGACTGGAAGGCAAAGTGTTTAAGCGTGTAAGGGTATTCGAAGCCTTCCAGTTGCGAGCCGTATTCGGGGCCTTCGGGCGCAGGTGCTGTTTCTGCCTGGGCGAGCAGTGGCAGCGCAGCGCTCAAAAGCAGGCTGGGCAGCCAGCGGGAAAACGTAACGGGCATGGGTGCAAACTCCAGTGAAAATCGGCTGATGCTGGAACGACCGGATTAGGGCGATGTTAAACACAGGCAATACCCAGGCCCGAACGTTCAACCGAGCCAGCCCAGTGTCAGCATTGCCAGCACGGCATAGCGGGCGCCCTTGGCCAGGGTGACAATCACCAGAAACCGCCCGAGGGGCTCGCGCATCACGCCGGCAATCAGGGTCAGCGGATCACCGAAGATCGGCAGCCAACTGAGCAACAGCGACCAATGCCCGTAACGCTCGTAGTGCTTGCGCGCCGTGGCCATGTGTTTGGGACTGACCGGAAACCAGCGCCGATGCTGAAACCGTTCGAGTCGACGTCCCAACCACCAGTTGACCAGTGAACCGAGGACGTTGCCCAGCGTGGCGACCGCTAGCAACCCCCAGAGCCAATAACGATCACTGACGATCAGGCCAACCAGCAACGCCTCTGACTGCAACGGCAGCAGTGTCGCGGCGCCGAATGCGGCGAAAAACAGCCCGATATACGCGGCACCCATCAATGGGCCGGGTAATCCGCCACCACCACGTCAGCGCCGTCCTTACTCAGGCCGATGATTTGATAAGCATCGCTCATGCCGTCCATTTCCATGCCCGGCGAGCCCATCGGCATGCCCGGCGCAGCGACACCGAGCAAGTCGTCACGCTTGCTCAGAGCCAGCACTTGTTCGGCCGGCACATGGCCCTCGACGAACTTGCCGTTGATGATTGCGGTGTGACATGCCGCCAGACGCGGCGGCACGCCATGCTGTTGCTTGAAACTGCTCATGTCGCTTTCGACGTGATCTTCGACCTTGAAGCCGTTGGCTTCCAGGTGGCTGATCCATTTTTTGCAGCAGCCACAGTTGGCGTCGCGATGGACTTCGATCGGGATCAGGTCGGCAGCCTGGGCGAGGGAGGAGAGGAACAGGGCGCTCAGGGCGACCAGACGCAAAGGGGTTCGCATGATGGGTTCTCGACTCGGATTGGCGGTCAAAAAGAACGCATTTTGACCGGTTTTTCCTGGCAGGCATCAACGGATTGTTTCCAGTTGCTACGAGGCAGGCTGTCGGGATCATCGTAGATCAAGGCTGACAGCCCGATGAGCGAGAGATTACAAATCTGTCAGTTGAACCGCCGGGCAACGGCGGTAGAAACCCGTTGTGGCGAGGGCGCAATCGCCCTCGCCACAGGCCTGTCAACGCACTTTGAACCGGCCCATGATCGCGCTCACCTGGCTGTTGGCTTCGAGTAACTGACGGGTGTTGAGTTCGCTGGCCTGGCCGCTTTTCACCAGTTCATCGACCATGTGACGGATCTGCACCATGCTGCGGTTGATCTCTTCGGTCACTGCGCTTTGCTGTTCGGCGGCAGTGGCGATTTGGGTGCTGAGGCTGTTGATGTGGCTGACCGAGCCGGCCATTTCGTCCAGCCCCGAGTTGACCCGCGCCGTAGCGTCAGCGGCGGACTGGCAACTGGCCTGAGTGTTTTCCATCGCGCTGACCGATGAGCTCACCCCTTGGGTCAGGCGGGTCAACATTTCGTTGATTTCCGAGGTACTGGCTTGGGTACGGGCGGCGAGGGCGCGTACCTCGTCAGCGACCACTGCAAAACCACGACCCTGCTCGCCGGCGCGGGCCGCTTCAATCGCGGCGTTTAGGGCCAGCAGGTTGGTCTGACCGGCAATCGCTCCGATGACCCCGAGAATCTCGGTGATGCGTTGAGCATCCTGCTGCATGTTTTCAACTTTGTGTGTGGCACTGGCCACTTCGTCAATCAGCGCAACCACGCTGTTGGTCGCTTCGCCCACCACTACGCGCGATCGATCGGCGTTTTCGTTGGCACGCTGTGTAAACGCGGCGGTTTCGGCAGCATTCTGCGCCACGCTTTCCGCGGTGGAACTCATCTCGGTGATAGCGGTGACGGTTTGATCGGTTTCCGAGGCATGGCGCAGCAGGATCTGGCTGGTATGCGCCGAGGTACGTTGCAGGTTGTCGAGGCTTGAGGCCATGGCCCCTGTGGCCTGCGTGACTTCCCCGATCATGTTTTGCAGATAGGCAATAAAGGTGTTGACCGAGTGGCCGATGGCACCCAGTTCGTCTTCGGCGCGGATGGTGATGCGGCGAGTCAGGTCGGCATCGCCGCTGGACAGCAAGTCGATGTTGGCTTTCAACGCCTTCAAGCGCGACACCAGTTGGCGGATGGCATAAACCTGCAATAGCACCAGCAACAGCACCAACGGAATCTGCAACAGGCTAAGCGTGCTGAGTACGTCATCACGCTGGGCGGTCAGCATTTTGGTCGGCAGGGCGGTGGCGAGGAACCAGGGGGTGCCTTCGATCGGCCGCATGAAGAAGGTGCTGTCTTGACCGTTGTTGTCGAACTCGACGCGCTGCGCCTGATCGCGGTTCTGCAGGCCAGCCTTGACCTGGCTGGCGAAGGTCGAGCTGGCGGCCAGTTCACTGATGTTTTTCAGCACGATCGGCCCACTGATGCGCGAACTGTTGCTGATGATCTTGCCGTCGGCCTCAACGATGAGCATCTCGGCGTTGAGGTCTTTTTCCTTGCGGGCGACCAGATCATTGAAGAAACCGAGGGTCACGTCGATGGTCGACACGCCCCAGGCGCTACCGTTTTTCTGGATGGCCATGGCGCAGTTGGTGCGCGGTTCGGCGCTGGCATCGTCTTTATAGGCAGCGGCCCAGGCGCACTGACCGCGCGGGGTCTGCATGCCGCCCTTGTACCAGCTCTGGTCGTAATAGTTGGGCGCGGCGTCGCTGTTCCAGAAGGTGTTGACCGCCAGTTTGCCCGAGGCATCGCGATGCCAGAAAGTGCTGAACTTGTTGCGCCCAGCCTCACGCTGCCCCGGCAGCGGCCAGATCCCGCCGCCGAAGACTTTCGGCTCGCCGTATTGATCGACCAAGCCCGGCAATACCGTATCGATGGCAGCGCTGTCGAGCAACGGGATGGTTTGGGTGATGCTGCGCTGTTGCGCCTGAACTTTGTTCAATTCGCCCTGAATCTGCTCGGCGACTTCGGCGATACGGTTGAGCACAACCTGTTCTTCGGTATGACGCAGTTTGGGGGCGACCAGTTGACTGATGCCAACCACGGTCAGCACCGACAACAACAGCATGAACAGAACCAGAAACAGCGTGTAGCGAGCCTGAATAGTGCGCAATGCGGGCATGGAGACCGGTCCTTTAGCTACGTTTTTTATTATGGGTTCAGGGGGAAAACATCACGGGTATCCATGGGTATCGTCGGGATGGGAAGAAGCTTTAGGTACTTTCGTACAAGAACGTGCAGTGTATGGCCGAACGGTAGGTATCGTCTTTGATACAACAAAGCGGTTTGCCTGGTTGATCAGTGCAAAAAACGCAACCCGTGACAATTTCAGATGAGTCACGCGGTTCCATCTTTTGGGGTGTTTTGAGAATTTCTACCTGAATGTACGAGAATTGTAAGCAAACGGATAAAAAGGTTGGTGCCACTAGTTGGCCCGCCGATACTTACGAGCACCAAAGTAGGTCAACAAGGACATTTTCATGCTCGTTCTTCAAGGAACTCACTCATGACTATCGGCTATACCGGTGCTTGGCAGAGTAAGGCGGGTTTGCTGGTGCAGGACACCGGCAGTAGAGGCAAACAGGTGTCGCAAAGCACCAAGGTGAGGCAGATGCTGACCCTGGTCGGCAACGATCCGAATGCGCTGAACATCGCTGAGATGGACAAGCAAAAGCTGCACAAGAACATCAAGGGTTTCGACCCGGATAACGTGTCGGCGAAGCAGTTGGGCAACCTCAGTACATTCTTGCGCAGCAAAGGCCTGATTTCCGATCTGACGGCAATGACCCTGCTCAACGCCGGTGACAAGTTCGATCGTTTCGGGGTGCAGAAAGATCCGGATGCAAAGTTCAGTGCACTGGAGTACTTCGCCACGCAACTCGATACCATTCAGACCAACGCGATCAAGGGCGACAAATACGCCAACGGTTTGATCCCCGAGTACAAGAAAGCCATTTACGTGCTGCAGAACCTCAAGACCTATGGCAAGGGTAACGGCACGACGCCGCCAACCGACAAAGGCGTCAGCTCCAAGGCGTGAGCGTCAGAAGAAGATGGCCCGTTCCAATCGCGACGGGCCAATGTGTTAATTCCAGCCTCCCCTGATATTGCGCTGAACCTCATCATGCAGGACCTGCATGCGCGGGCAATGCAGCTTTAGCGCGCATTGTCGGACGCCGCGATGAAAGAGCGCGAGCCAACTCCCTTCCGTGTCGTCGCCGGGTGCCAGGCCGGTAAATACAAAACCGATGGCCGTTAGCCTGTTCAGATCGCTGGCGAAATGGCGCGACAGTCTCAGGCGTATCGAAATCAGCCAATGTTGCGGTAATGCCTGTAACTGCTTGAGTAGGCTCGGACTCAGCTCCTTTAGCCGCATGTCATGCCGATCAGCGTGTTGTTCAAGTTGAACCGGTGCGCCACGCCAGGGAAGTGCATGCGTTCGCGTGCCGAATACACGACAAAGGTGCTGCATGAAAACCCGACAACTGGCTGGCCATGTCTGTCTGGGCAATGGGCGTTGATACCCGTCGATGACGCGACAACCCAGGACGATCGATTCAGGCGTTGGGCAGCCGAAGGGTGAAGGGACGTAATCCGGCAGCAGTCCGGTGTTGTGAAAACCGATATTGATTGCCATGCGTTGCGTGTACGGATGATGGGTCACTTGCTTGATTGAAACGTCGTGACAGCCAAGCGCTTGTGCGTGAATCAACAGTTGCTGGCCTAGACGCGTCGCGATGTTTTGTCCGCGGGTGTCAGGGTGAACGACGCTCAAGGCCAGTTCGGCACTGTGTGAGCCGTTGTCCCTGAACAGGGTCGCGTGCCCCAGGATCTGCTGTCCGACCACGGCGACCAGCGAGTGCCAGCGCTTGTCGCCGTGGTTTTGGCTGATCATGTGCGGCAGGTAGACATGGGGTTGCACGTAATGGTCGCCGTACACTTGCCGGAACAGTTGACTGACTGCCGCCGCATCGGTGTCGCGATAGTTACGCAGGATCAACGTTTCCATCAGGCGCCTCCTTGTCGTTGTGTTCGTAGCGGCGCCGATCCAGCACTCGCAGGCATTTACCCGAACGCGTATGGCGTGGAAGATCTTCAAGCGTGCAGCTTTGGGTATGCAAATCCAGAAGTTGGTTTGCCTGCAGTTGCGTAATCAACGGGTACCGTTCGATCAGCCCGGCCTTCAGGCTTCGGTTGACTTCATCCAGGTCGGGGGATCGAGTGCTTGGCACCCATTTCAGGCTCAACACATCCTTGTGCGCACTCTGTTCGATCACCAGTTGCCAGTCGTCACTGGCCGCGGTGCGCCGGACCAAATCGCCGATTTCATGAGGGATCAGTGACAAAATACCCAGCCGAACCCGTTGGCTGTTCGCACTGCGGCCCCTGAGCGCGAATTTGCGCTGCGCCGCGCCAACGGGCTCTCGCCAACAGGCGCGGTCGCCCACCGGGTAACGAATCAGTGGCATCAATCGACGTTTGAGGTGGGTGAGTACCAGTACACCGATCTGGTCACAGGCATCGATCACTTCACCGGACTGTTCGTCGATGATCTCCAGGATGATGTGGTCGTCACGCATTCGATGCTCGTCTTCGACACAGTCGTGGTGGCTGGCCCCGATGAAACCGGCATCGACGCTGGCGTAGCCAATCGAGCTGATGCGTGCGCTGGGAAACGCCAGATGGAGGCGTTGACGTTGCGAAGCGAACAGGCTTTCTCCGCCATAAAGCAGGGTGTCGACGCCGGGCAGTGTCTGCCCCCGACGATTGAGCCAACTGGCGAAGGTCAGCAGGTGCGCGGGTAGACCCGCCAGCACATTGATCGAGTGCTGCACCACGGCTTCGGCCAGAACGTCTGAGCCGACGTCGCCGGTGAACGGGAACTCGGTGATGTCTTGTGCGACGTGCGCCAATGAATCATGGATGAACAGGAAGCTGGCGTAGAGGTCGCCGGCAAAGAACAGGTTGGCTACCCGGTCACCGGATTTGAACTGCCCATTCAGGCTGTCGCCGAAGTCACTCACCAGTTGTCGCCATTCATCCTGGGTATAAACCGAGAGTTTGCCGGCGCTGGTGGAACCACCGGTTTTAAAAACCAGTGCGTGTTCCACGGGCCCAGTCAACACTGGCCAAGTGTTGAGGCTCTGACTGTTGTTCCAGTAGGCAACAGGATCAATCAACGGCAGTTGCGCGAGTGATGTTTTTTTCTCGGGAATATCCGCGAAGTGTTTCCCGTAAAAGTGTGAGTGCTGACGAACGAACGTAATCAACTCGTTCACAGGATCGGTTGTTTCCATAGTGTTCTCTTTTATATAAAGGCCTGATCGAGTTAGCCGGTTTTTATTTTCGTCTTGAGTCAATCAGTAGCGGCGTCTTGCCACTGTGTTTGTTTCGAGTGAAGTGTTCAGTCGGACAGACTTCAACTTTCAGTATTAAGAGTCCGGCTTCATAAACGGTCATCAGGGTCGAGTAGTTTGATAACCGGGTGTGTACCTGTGCCGCTTCGAGTTCACTGCGCACCAGGATTCGCTCGATGCCGTCGGGGGCATGATCCAGCAGCAGTTGGAACGGGACCTGCAGGTGCAACGCCAATTCGCTCAGTGAGATGAAGTCGGTGCCGAGGCGGATCAGCGTGCCATGCCGTTGCAGCAGTTCGAAGCGTGGCGACGTGAGCCCGCATTGGCACAGGCCGGGCACCCAGCGTCCGGTGTCGCCAACGTCATAACGCTGTACGGTCTGCCCTTGCCGAGCGATAGAGGTAAACAGCAGTCGACCCACCTGATTGCCAACGACGGGAAGATCGTCGTCAAGTGCGACGATTTCCAGCTGTTGGGTGTCATTCATCAGGTGGAACACACCGTCGCCCGTGGCTTGGCAAGCGTGACCGAGGGGGCCTGCGTCGACGCTGCCGTAAATCGCCGAGCGAATGCTGGAAACGCCGCAATCGCTCAGTAGCGCCCGGTTCTGTTCGCTCAGGTGCTCGCCGCCAAGGAAAACCTTTTTGACTGCGCCATAGGCCTGCAACCTTTCGCGTTCGTTGAGGAACAGGCGATGCACGGTGCTGGGCATGCCCATCAGGACCGTCACACGCTGGTCGATGATCAGTTGGGCAATCTCGCGGTAATCGTCATCAGCCGGGGCTCCCATCGGCAAGTGCGTGATGTCCAGCAGTTCGAGCACTTTGGCAAAGCTGAGGAACCCCCCGTAGAGCCCGCCGCAGAAAAACAGATTCATCACCCGGTCTCGCGATGGGTCGAGACCGGCGGCAAACAAACCGTCAGCGGTTGCACGCATCTGCCGATGAAAGTCGCGGTAGCTGTAGCCGGACAGCGCCGGCGTGCCGCTGCTGCCTCCAGAGCGGAAGTACAACTGCGCCATTGGGTTGAACGGCTGGTGGGTGAAGGCGTGTTTGTCCATGATCGGCTGGCCGGACAGCGGCGCGTTGAGCGGCGTGCGGTCGAGGGTGGCGTGGGTTGGCAGGACGGCGCCAGGCACGCTGACCGATACCCGTCGGCTGAGGCGTTGTAACGCGTAAACGCCATCATGCGGTTCGCCGTCGTAGCCGTCGTGGATGCCATCCACTGGCGCGATACGCGTCACACCAGCGCCGATCAGTGTTCGCGCCAATTCGCCGATATGCGGTTCGGCACACAGCAGCGCGCAGCTTTGCAGGACATTGCGCCAAGGCAACAGGGTGGCGGTGATCAGCGCGCGGGGCACAGGGTGCAAGAGCACGCTGCGAAACAGTGGCGACGGACTGAGTTGGCGGTCATGCGCCCAGATCACTCGCCAGCCCGACGCACTGAACACGCGACCGGTTTGCCGGGCGAAACTCTGCGCCAGGCGTGCCATGTGCGTGTGTGTGATGATTTGTGAGGCTTCTTCGGGCGTGGGCGACAGCGCCGGCCACTGCCCGCTGCGTCGTTCGAAAGCTTCAGCCAGGCGCTCGCCGATATCTTGCAACACCACCGGATCGTCACTGTCCACCAGCAACCATTGCGGGCTGGAGCAGGCCTGTTGATCCAGCCGGCAGACCTCATCGGCGACGGCATCCAGCGCCTGCGACGTGGCGGCATCGGGTGTCAGATAAACGAAGCTGATGCGGTGTCCCCAATCGATCCAGCGACAGCCAGCCGGGATCTGCTGGCGAATCGCGTGCAGGGCCGATTCGCCGCCCCAGGCCGCGACACCGTTGGCGCGTTTGCACAATGCCCCTATGTGTTCAGTTTTGACCGGCAAGACCGCCACGTAATTCGCGAGTTGACCGGTAAGATCGCATTGCACGAATGCACCGAGCAGTTGCGCGGTCAGGTTCCGATCGCTGCTGCTGGGGCGCAACCAGTTGACGTTGCCAGCCAGCAGGCTTTCCAGTACGGCGCAGAATGCCAGTAACGGCGCGTTGCCCGGGGTGATGTGCACGACCAGTCCGAGCGGGCTCCAACACTCGAAACACGCTTGCCGATAATTGATTCGGCGCAATGATTCAGGTTGCGTGCCGAGTTCGCGTTGCAATTTGACTTGCAACGCTTGCGGGTCGCAGAAATCGATCAGGCTTTGTCGTTGCCCTGCATCGAGTACCGACGTGTAATCGGGGCTGCGCAATTGCTCGGCAAACCGTGCGGCAGCCGCCATCACGGTGTTGCTTTCAAGCGGCGTGCTCAGGTGTTGCACCAGGTCATGGTCGAGGTGTTCAAGCGCCTGGTCGAGCGTGAAATCGTTATGCAAATGGCCGTTGATCAAATACATATCAGTGCCTCCCCAATAACTCGGACGCCGCCATCGCGCAGCTTCTGCCTGCCGTAGTGCCAGCGCGGCCATGCAGTTCGAACCAGTCGCCGGCGAGTGAGCAGCCACAACTCGCGCCAGGGTGCAGTGTGGCCAGATCGCTCATCACCACGGCGTGCGCGGGGCTGGACGAGATATAGGGCGAGACAAATCCCAGCAAGCCTTGCTGGCCATAGGGCTGAACAGAGAAGTCCTGGGGATTGCGCACGAACACCTTCGAATAGACCGGGACATGGAAATGATGGTGCTCGCATTCGATGTAAGGCACGGCGTGTTCGACTGCGCCGTAACCATCGCGACAGCGCGACGTTTCGATGCCCAATTGCCGGTGGATGCGCGCATATAACTGCTGTCTGGGTATCTCTTGGGCCGCTTGGGTTTTCCAGCCACCACCGAAGAACGCCAACGAACCCGCGGGCAGTTGCAGATCGGGCACGCCGCTATCTTCCATCCGTTGCAGGGTTTGCCACAAAAATGCCGGAAAGCCGAGAATGCGTACCGCAAGACCTTCTTCGGCAAACGCCTGCAACGCGGCAATGACACCAAACAGGTCGAACTGATGACCGTCACCGCTGCTGCGCAGGGCGTAGACCACACGATTGGCTGGAGCGAAACGGCATAGAAACTGATCAGTGAATGAGGTGCCCAGTGTGATGCGACCTTGCGGCTCATAACTGAGCAGCAGGTAGTTGCACGGCGTGTCCGGGGTATCCCAGCCGTAATGACGAAAGATCTGCGCGACCATGAATTGGGCCGCAGACAGGCTACGTTCGTCATAGCGCATGCGACTTTTCTGGCCGCTGGTGCCGGACGATGTCAGTTCCAGAGCCTGCTCTCCAGCGCTGCTGAGCAGCAGTTGTTGTTTGAAGAAGTTGGCAAAGATCGGCGGCAGTCGTGACCAGTCATCCAGGCTGTCCAGATCGCTGGCGTCGATCCCGTTGGCGTTCAACCAGTGTTCGTAGCCCGGCGTCTGCTGGCAGTGATACCGGCTGATTTCGGCCATGGCCCGGTCAAACAGCCCCGAGGGCACTGAATCCGGGCAATAAGGCTGTGTCAACGCGCAGAGCGCGTCGCTTGAGGGTAAGTGGATCATCAATATTCCTTTATCGAGGAGGGGCGAAACAGTTTTTTGCTGCTCGCAAGAACCCGTGAAGCAAGGGCAGGCACATCAGGCCACTGAGCGCGGCGCAAATGGCGAAGAGTTCGAGACGTGTGCCGCCTCCCATCGCCGCAATGATCGAGCCGCCGACACCCATCACGGCAATGGAAAGCATGCCGATCATGGCTGAGACAAGACCTTTGCTGTCGTCAGTACTGAATAGCGCCAGGCGATACAGCGCGGCATTGCTGATACCCAGTCCAACGGCGTACAGCGACAGACCGGCCACCACTGGCCCCACACCTGCGCCAGACAGTGCGCAACCTATCAGTGTCAGCAGGCCCAGGCAGAACGGCCAAAGCGCCAGACGAATCAACTGTGGTAACGCGTGAGTGACCAGCAAGCGGTCGAGAATCAGGTTGCCAACGATCACGGCAGAGAAAATCGGGATTTGCCATAGTCCGTACTCAAGCGGCGTCAGGCCCTGCAACTGGATCAGCAGCAACGGTGCCAGGCCGATCCAGGCGATCAAGGGCAGACTCATCAATCCTAGTGCGAGGCTTGCGCCGAGGAACCTTCGGTTGCCGAGCAGGGTAAGGTAGCGCCGGCGGATCTGGCGCAAGGAGAAGGGCACCGGCGCTTGCAGGCTGCCATCTCGGCGCACAACGCCGACGGTCTCCGGCATGTAGGCATAGAGCCCCAGCCACACGGCGGCGGCTGCTAGACCCAGGCCCAGAAACAGATCGCGCCAAGTCAGCCATTCCAGCAACAGACTGCCAAGTATCGGCCCCAGCAGCGGCGACAACAGCGCAACGTTGCCGAGCAGCGCCATCAAGCGCACAGCATCGGCCTCGCTGAACACTTCCTGAAGCGCCGGATAACTGACCGCCACAACAAAACCCACGCCCATGCCTTGCACCAGTCGCAGCACATTGAACGCTTCTATGCTGTGGATGGTGAAAGCGGCTGTGCAGGCGGCGGCGAACAGCGCGCAGCCGATCAACAACACGCGCCGTCGTCCCCAGTGATCGGATAGCGCTCCGATCAACCACTGCAGGCAAACACCCCCCAGTAGATAAAGGTTGAAAGCATTGGGTACATGACGGGCATCTGCCTGTAGTTGCGCGGTAACGTTCAACATGGCCGGCATGATCAAGTCACTGGCCATATAAGTCAGTAACTCAAAAGCCGTAAGGGCCAGACAGAATCCGACAACTTGTCGTGGGGCGATTTTAATCAATGTTCTCTGCATAGACTTCCTTGTTTATAGTCGCGGAAAAGTTTGCAGAGACTAGGCGTAGGTGCTCTTGTCACCTAACGCTTTGCTGAGACATTAAATTTCAAATGCTTGCAGGTTATTTAATGGATCAGAAAAGTTGTGAGGCGCACTAAGTTGTCGGCGAGTGGTGATAAAACAATGCCCGCTGAATGGCGGGCATTGTTTATAGGGCCGGTTTTGTGTGCCTCCACCTGCCGCAATTATTGGTAAACGGGCAGGGTGAGCGACTTTCTTCTAACGATGTTGATAATAGCCAGGGCCTCCCTGGTAATGGCGATGGTGATCACCATGCCAGCCGCCGTGGGGGAAAATGATGCAACCACTCAGGGTCAGCAGGGCAAGAACGGGAATCAGCCAGGTGATTCGACGCAGCATTTCAAAAATCCTCATGGTTACGCCGTCATGAAGCCAAAACTCTTCAGCGGCTGTAATATGAGACCCCGTTTGCAGCGGCGCATCCCCGTAAAACGGTAAGCGCATGGCATGCAAACAGATACAAACCGGATACATTCCAAAGTTTCAGGAAGCCGCAATGACCCAGAAGCAACGCTTGATTTTTTCGATTGTGATCGCCGTGTCCGTGCTGGCAATCATGCTCGGCCTGTCCTGGCTGCAAAACGCCGGCATGATCAGTGAGAAGACATTCCAGTACATCGCTATCGGCGTGGCGGTGGTCGTGGTAGTGATCAACGGCGTGATGCGCCGCAAGGTCAAACCCTGACGGCGCTCGCAGCACGCATCAATCGTTGTTGAGAACGGCAGCAGCCTGCGGATGCAGGCTGTAGCTCTTGTCTGCATTGAAGGTGATCACACCCTCGGCGCACAGACGCTTGAGGACTTCGCGCACACTGAGAAACGACAGCGGAATACCCAGATCCAGCAATTGGCTGTGGACGCCGCGCACGCCCAGATGCCGATCACTTTGTGCCGCAACCAGTAGGGCGTCGATGACTTTCAGACGGATCAGGCTGGTGCGCAGGCCGAAACTTTTCAGCAGCAACCGGATACGTTCATTGCCGTGACGGTCGACGCGCTGCCCGAAATCGCTCGCGTGGGGGCTCATGGAAGCTCCTTGTGAGGCCTGGCTACCGTCCGTTGGTAGTTGCGAGTTGTACATGCGATTACTCCTTTTCAGAGCCTGATCGGGAAAGGTTTTTGACGGTCTTTCAAACAAGACGTATCAACGCGACAAATCATGAAAGAAAAAATGTAGAAATTTTGTCGGAAATTCGTCCTCTCTGTGTAATCACGGCACATAACCGCTGTTGCGAGGGCTAAATTTTTTTCTACAGGTTCGTCTCCATCACAGGCTCATTGCGCGTGGACGCATGGGTGTTTCCAGAGCGGACCCGCGGCCCCTCACAGGCTTGGCGCAGCAACGCCGGGTCCGCTCTTCGGTATTTCGATCAGGAGCGAGCGTGATTATTTCCAGGCACTTAACCAGACTGACCTCTGCCGGTATGTTTCTTGGGCTGAGCCTGTCGGCCCATGCGTTCAGCCCGGCCCTCGATACCAGCGCTGAAATCCGGCGCACCGGTTTTGGCGTACCGCATATCCGTGCGCAGGACGAACGTGGTCTCGGTTTCGGGATCGGATACGCCTATGCGCAGGACAACCTGTGTCTTTTGGCCAACGAGATCGTAACGGTCAATGGTCAGCGTTCACGCTATTTCGGGCCGGAGCAGTTCACCGTCGAACAGCGCGAAAACCGTGTCAGCGATGTGTTTTTCACCTGGCTCAATACACCTGAGGCGGTCAACGAATTCTGGCGGGCGCAACCTGCTCAGGTGCGGGATCTGGTGCAGGGTTATGCTGCCGGCTATAACCGCTATCTAGCCCAGCGCCGTGAGCAGGGCCTGCCGCAACAATGTCAGGGCGAGTGGGTGCGCGATATTTCGCCTCAAGACCTGGTGAAACTGACGCGTCGCCTGTTGGTCGAGGGGGGTGTCGGCCAGTTCGCCGAAGCCCTGGCGGGCGCCACGCCGCCTCATGCCACGGCTCGGGTTGAACACGTCAGTCACGCCTACGCGTTGGCCGACGCCCGCCTGCAGCGCTTCGCACTGGACCGTGGCAGCAATGCCGTGGCGGTGGGCAGTGAACGCTCCTTCAACGGTCGCGGGATGCTGTTGGCCAACCCTCACTTTCCCTGGGTTGGCGGTATGCGTTTCTATCAAATGCACCTGACCATTCCTGGCAAGCTCGATGTCATGGGCGCGGCCTTGCCGGGATTGCCGATGATCAACATTGGCTTCAACCAGCACCTGGCCTGGACTCACACAGTCGACTCTTCCAAGCACTTCACCCTGTATCGGCTGCAACTCGATCCGAAAGACCCGACGCACTATTTGCTCGATGGTCAATCAGTGCCGATGAGCAAGCAGACGGTAACCGTGCAGATCAAACAGGCTGATGGGCAGGTAGTGCCGGTCGTACGTGACGTCTATAGCTCGAAGTTCGGGCCGATCGTGCAGTGGCCGGGCAAGCTCGACTGGGATAATCAGTTTGCCTACAGCCTGCGTGATGCCAACCTCGATAACGATCGTGTGCTCAAGCAATGGTATGCAATGAACCAGGCTTCCTCGCTCGAGCAATTGCAGAACTCGGTGCACAAGATCCAGGGAATCCCGTGGGTCAATACGCTCGCAGCGGATGACAAGGGGCAAACGCTGTACATGAACCTGTCCGTGGTGCCGAACGTCAGCCGTGAAAAACTGGCCAGGTGCAGCGACCCGCGAGCCGGTACCAAGATGATCGTGCTGGACGGCTCCAACAGCGATTGCGCCTGGGACATTGATCCGAAAGCAGCGCAAAAGGGTATTTATGCGTCCAGCCAATTGCCGCAATTGCTGCGCAAGGACTTCGTCCAGCACTCCAACGATTCCGCTTGGCTGGCCAACCCGGCGCAACCGCTCACCGGTTTCTCGCCGCTGATCAGTCAGGAAGGCCAGCCGTTGGGCTTGCGCTCCCGGTTTGCGCTGGAGCGTCTGGCTGGCCTGAGTAAAAAAGGGTCGGTGGCGGTGCAGGATCTGCAGCAAATGGTGATGGATGATCAGGTCTATCTGGCGAGCCAGGTTGCACCCGATCTGTTGGCGTTCTGCGCCACCGACCTTGGTGCCGATGCGCAAGCACTGAAACCGCTGTGTGCCAGCCTCAAGGCGTGGGACGGTCGGGCCAATCTGGATGCGGGCCTGGGTCTGGTGCATTTCCAGAACATCATGCAAGCGTTGCAGACGTCAGGGGATATCTGGCGCGTGGCCTTCGATCCGAAAGACGCACAACACACACCGCGCGGTCTGGCTGTCGAGCAGCCAGCGGTGGCCAAGGCACTGCGTGAAGCGATGCTGGCGTCGGTCGCGTCGGTCGACAAGATGGGTCTCGCGCCGCAAACCCGTTGGGGTGATATTCAAGTGGCCAGCAGTGGTGGGCAGCAGACGCCGATTCATGGCGGACCGGGTACGCTGGGGATCTACAATGCCATCCAGAGCGTGCCCCGCGAAGACGGCAAACTTGAAGTGGTCAGCGGCACCAGTTATCTGCAAGTCGTGACCTTCGATGAGAAAGGTCCGCACGCGCAGGGACTGTTGGCGTTCTCGCTGTCCAGCGACCCGGCATCGAAGTATTCGCGGGACCAGACCGAGGCGTTCTCTAAGAAACGGTGGAGTGTGCTGCCGTTTACGGAACAACAGATCCTGGCGGATCCGCAGTATCAGGTGCAAACCATTGGTGGTTCGCTGGGCAAGGCCGCAGAAGTGGCTGCGCAATAAGCACAGCGTTAATTGAGCCAGGCATGAAGGCCGCACCCGCAAGGGCGCGGCCTTCAGCTTTTTGGCGGTTGCTTGGGCATCGAATTGATTACCGGGTTGCCTTCCTTGTTGCGCGTCAGATAGACGGGCAAGACTTTGGGCAGAGAGTTGGCGAGGTTGTTGAGTTCTTTGATGTTGTAGATGCCGCCTACCCGAATCGAACCGGTGTGGGTGTCGGCGAGCATCAACGGCTTGGCCAGGTAACGGTTGATCAGCGGCAACGCGTCATCGAGTGCCATGTTGTCCAGCACCAGTTTGCCGCTGCGCCAGGCCA
This sequence comes from Pseudomonas baetica, assembly GCF_019733355.1. Lineage (GTDB taxonomy): Bacteria > Pseudomonadota > Gammaproteobacteria > Pseudomonadales > Pseudomonadaceae > Aquipseudomonas > Aquipseudomonas baetica_A. Next base: position 35,574 of record NZ_JAIHLQ010000016.1, read on the forward strand.
GTGAAGTGTCGTTGGGGTATGTCTGGCTGACCTGCGGCGTGTAGTCGCCGTGTCTGTAGCGTGCCTGCATGGACGGTCCGAGACGCAAACCATCGCCCGGTAATGCGGTGTTGCTGGTCACCCGCACCGAACCTTCGATCAGGTTGACCCGCACTTGATCCTCATACTTCCAGACGTTGAAACGCGTACCGGTTACCCGAATCCGGCCCTCGCCAGCACGTACGATGAACGGGCGAGACAGGTCGTGACTGACCGCAAAGTACGCCTCACCTTTTTTCAGGGTGACGCGCCGTTCGTTTTTGAAATTGCTGAAGGTCAGATCAGTGTTCAGGTTCAGTTCGAGCTGACTGCCGTCACTGAGCGTGACCTGGCGGACATTGTCGGTGGCTGAGAGATGCTGATAGCTGTTGGGCAGCCAGCCAAGATTCCATCCGGTGTAGGCCGCCAGCGGTAACGCGAGCGCGCAGACCGTCGCCGCTATAACGTATTGACGCCACGAGCGGGCAGGCTGGGGAATCGGCGAAGCAACGGCAGGTTCGGGGCGTGGCAGGTGTCCGGCAACGTCCCAAATCTCCAGCATGGCCTCATACTCGAACGCATGCAGCGGATGCGCGGCGTGCCAATGCTCGAAAGCGCGACGCTCTTCATCTGTGCAGTCAGCGGCGTGCAGACGCATGCACCAGTGCGCAGCGGCATCGGTGACGGCATCGTATTCGGCTTCCGAGAGAGTGTCTTGGGTCATTGAGTCGTCCTGATTTCGCACATTCTAACCTTGACGGGAAGTTGCCGAGAACATCCGTCATGGCATTTGCCCATCAAAACGGAACTTATTTTTTCTCAGCTACCCAACCTGAAGGACTGATTCGCGTACCCGAGTGATGGGTGTGAAGGCGTGCGCAGGTTTCGAGCCCTGCGCATTTTTTTGCGCTTTTTCAGGGAAGCGGCACCGGATCCAGTTGCCGACCCATCTCGCAAACGAGGCGGGCGATGGAGTCGGCGTTGCGCAAAATCACATCGATGCGCACATCCGCTGAGTGCCTATCAAGAAACGCATTGCGGGCCTCGTCCATGGTCGGGGTGAGGGTCAGATCGAGAATGTCTTTGCTGATGTCTTCAGCCCCCGGGATTTTATCCAGACTGAAAAATAAACCTTTTTTCTTGCTCCAGCGTGCAAACAGGGCTTCTCGGGGGGTAGTGAGCGACAACGCCTGAGTCTGGAGGTCTAGCAACTCCTGCTGGATAGTCTGGCCGTACACCGTGAGGGTTTCGATCAAGTCGTGAAACGGGCGCCGTGCCTCCAGGGTGGCAATATCCTTGGCCTTCGAATACTGGTGGGCAAACTCGTGGATCAGTGTCGCTGCTTGAGCGTGGCCATCAATGTCGAAAGGCTCGATGAGGGAGGGTGCGTACCAGCTCAACTGCGGGTTGAAAAAGTTTTCGGTGAAGTGAACCATTTTGCGGTGGTCGTTGTTCAGCACAAACGCAATGACGCAGGACTGGAAGGCATTGGAACCCACAACGAAGCGATCAGTGTTCAACAGGTCATCGTCGGGATCCACCAACGCCTGGCAAATGGGCACGATCGCCTTGTTGAGTTTGCTCAATAAACCGCTATCGACTTGGGCCACGCCGAAAAACACTTTGAGAAATCCATCCAGACGGGTGCCAGGAACGTTGGCTTTCAACTGGACCAGATTGTGCAGGCTGTTGAACGCATATACGCGGGCAAGATCAACAGCGTGTTGCAGTATTTGCGCTTTCTGGGGATGGTTGCGGCGTATTTCCTTCATACCGATGGCTTCGATGTTCAGCATGACCCTGCGATCCAACTCCAGGGTATATCGCTTGTGCAGTCTGGAGATTGCTTTGCCGTAGTGCACCGCATGGCGATCGGGCGCCAGCAAGAGTCGCGAGCCGGTCAATCGTAATGACGGACCGGGCTTTTCATCGTTAAGAATCTGCCAGACCGCCCCCGGTTGGTCGACACGATGAACCTTGCCGGCGATAGCGGTATACGTACGCTTGCTGATCGGATCCTCATAGGTGCCGTTTTTAGCGTCACGCTTGAGATCCTCAAGCGCCACTGCCGTGGTTTCAAACGCCTGTAGCTCGGTGCGCCTGGGTGACGTTAAACGGATCTGCGACCACGCCGGGGCCACCAGGGCGGGCGAGTTCGACAATGCGTCAACGTTACCGGCGGTGCTCTCTGTTTTGGCTGAAGAAAGAATGGAGAGAGCGGATTCTGCCGAGGCGGCGCCTTCGCTCGTCAGGCGGCCCAGACTGATCATCTGCACCGCGCCGTCGATAAATGATTTCAGGGCTTGCGTCCAATGATGATCCTGCAGGTTTTCAGCCGAATTCTTGAAATCCTTGTACGCCTGCCAAAGGAATGTCACGTACGAGAGTTTGCCCGGCAGCAACCCCGAGATCGGATGGGGGCCATGACTGAACAGGTTTTTCGCCGCTTCCCAATCGTCTTGAGCATGGCTGAGCGCCTGGCAACTCAACAATTGCGGCAGCAGCTTGAGGTTGTCACTGAAGAGCCTGTGCAACAGGTTGCCGGTAATGGCGCGGCCCGACAGTGCCATTTCACTGGTTTCGCCGACGCTCGCCTGCAAAAGCCCCCGAAATATTGATTGCTGTGCTATCGGCAGACGGCGAATCACCAGATCCTGAAAGCTGCCCGGCGTGTTCACGGCCGCGATCAGGCTCTGCTCATTGGCGAATTCGCGAAAAAGCTGTTGCGCATAGGGCGCATAAAGGACCAGTGGCCCGGGCTGACCGCCGCCCGGGCCAATGATGTAAAGTCCAAGCGTTTCGACAGCGCTTGCGCCTGCTGTTTTGACCAGCGACAACGGATACGCCATGGCATGAGCTCCCTCAACGGTTGCCCGTGCTATGCCGTCCGGTATGTCGAGCACTTGGCAAAGGCAATCGAAGGCGCTGGCGGACAATTGCTGTTGCAGTTTCAATCCATGTGCATGTTGCAACAGTTGCCAGGGCGTCTGCCGAATGAAGCGTTCTTTGCGTGCTTGGGACTGAGCAGCGTCGTCGGAGAGCGCATCGGTAATTTTTCTGGCGAAAACCGTCGGAATCGCCAGCGACAACAACAGTTGCCGGACAGTATTTTGATCCAGGCCTGCGGGGAGTGGCTTTTTCGTCCTCGCGGCGACTTTGAAGCCGGTACCCTGGGCGATGTTGATATGGTTCAACGCAAAATCGGTGAGCGCGAGGGCAGGGCCCGCCAAGGCCAGATTGGGGATGATCTGGATGTCTTGCGGCTCGAGCGGGTTGCCTTTGAATCGAGCGTCGAGCAATGACTTCAACGTCTGACTGACGTAATCGGCCAGAGAGGGCAGGCCGCTGAGGTAGTCCTTGTGATCGACCACGCTACGGCGCCATTGCTCAAGCAGTTCGAGATGCAACTGCTGCTCGTCCACTGGCGCCATGCCCAGCCAGGCGGGTAGCGATTGTTGCTGGTTGATGGCCGTTGCCAGGTGAATCGTTCGCAGCAGGTTGGTATCGATTGCCGTTCTTTTGAGCGTGGCCAGGGCTGGCGCGAGTCCGGCGCGGTCCTTCAGGCGTTCGCGTACCGCGTCGCAACGTGCAAGGAAGTGCTCAATGCCAGATTGTGCGCGGTTGTGCAGAATATTGTCCTCGATCAACCGTAAGGGACCCAGGGTGTACGCCTGATGGTGCTGGCGTGCTTGGGGAGCAAGGTTTTCCAGAAAAGCCAGACGCGCCACGCTGTCCTTCAACCGTCGGCTCAGCGCCTGCCGCGCAACAGTAATATTGGCCAATACTTCCAGCCCCAGCGCGGGCGTCCACACAATTACCCTTCCCGAGTGCAGGTCGTCGAGCCCGCCACGTTCTGTCAGCAAAACGCAGTGAGCCAAAGGCAAGGGCTCTTTCGCACCGCGACTTTCCAGGGTAAGTGACCAGGCGTCGGGGCGAAATCCATTGAGTGAACGTCTGTTGTCGCGGCTGGGCTGATCGGGATGGAACACGGTATCGACAATCGCCTGTTCGGCCGTTTTAAGCGAGCCACTGAGCACCCGCAACGCCGCTTCACCGGTTACCCCGACAAACAGCGAGTGAGCCAACTGTGATCTCATTTTTTCAAGGTAACTGCGCTGCTCCTTCGCGGTGGCGGTGGGCTGCCCCCTGAATGAGCCAGTGAGCAAGGCATCGATGCCATCGCATGATCTCGCGATCTCCCGGACCCTGTGTGCCAGCACCCTGGAAGGTTGTTGCACGCCGGCCAGCACCGGCCTTGTCGACCACCGTTTACCGGCATCCACTTCCAGCAACCGCTCGTTGATCATCGAGCGGATATCCAGGGACTTATCGAACATGGCATGGATATCAACGCAGCCATCGCTGTGGCGATATACCTGCAAGGCAAATTCGATGCTTTGCCTCTGTTTGGTGATGATGGCCTCGAACAGCACGTTGAAAATCTCGCCGCCGATGCTTTCGCCGCTCACCTGAGGCCGGTCGAAGCCGATAAAGCGTTGACGCTCTTCAAGGTTCAACAAGCCGTAGAATTCGTCCTCGTGCCCAGGCGCGCGCAGCTTGCTCAACACGGTATCTTTCAGGTCGTTGTAATCCTCAAGCACCTGCAAACCCATGGTCGGTGTGTAAAGGCAGGCATCTGTGTGACTGATGATCAAAGAGCCCGCCAGCTCGACATAATTGGGCTCGTACTCCCACAGGCGCACTTTCTCGAGGGTTGGGCGAGGGGGCGACAAGGCGTCCGGCTGAATCATCTGGTGCAGTGTGGCGAACTGACTGGCGTCGAGGGTGCCGGTTTCGCGCTTGATCAGCAGTTCGGCGCGTGCCTGTTCTTTCAGTGCTTCACCGAAGAAGACGCGCCGTGTTGATCCCTCCGTGGCGGGAGCGTTCCAATAGCGTTCCATTTCGTGAAACAGCAGCATCTGCAACTTGCCCGACGCCTGTTGCAGCGCCTCTTCCCAAATCGCCTGATCGCCTTCGACCGGTGCATGCCCGGGATTGGAGAACTCATGCAATGGGTCCGGCGGCCAGCTTCGATGCCGGTAAAGCATCAGCACGGCTTCGCTCAGGCTTGTTGAGTCATGCCAGTGCCGGGCCGGTTCCGAACCTGAGGCGGTGTCAGGGTTGGTGACGGCGGCGTCCGTGTAAAAATTGACCCGGGTTTGCCTCTGCTTCAGGTTGGGGAAACCGTCTTTCAACAGATCATCGAGAATCGTTTCTATCAGGGAGGTGAGCGAGGGCAAACGCTTCAATTCGCCAAGCATGGCCGCCGCGTTCAATTTCTGGCACGCCAGAATGGCGCTCTTCTGGCTATCGAAAATATCCCCCTCGATTGTTTCGTAGCTCAGCGTAAGGCTGCTCTGTTCGACCACTTCTCTGCGCTGGGATAAAGCGAGAAAAGCCAGCAACTGATCCTCTTCTTTGGCTTCCTCCAAGCGTTTTTCGAGTAACGCCTCTAGGGTCGCAAGGCTGTCGTATTTCTTGATGTCTTCGTAAGGGGTGTAGAGGATTACGCCTTTGTCGTCGGGGGTTTCGCTGAATATGAAACTGCCGGCCAGCGTGATGGGCGGTGCCGTGCCGGCGCTGATGCGAATGTTCCGGGCAAGCATGGGCGGCGATTGCTCGCTGCGTAGCGCGTGTGTGGCCAGTTTTACATGGGCCAGCCAGTTGAAGTCCTTACTGTTGAGGTTGTGGGACTTGCCTGTTTGTTCCCAAAGACCGGGGAAATTCAGGGTTTCGGGGAACAGCAGTGGGGAGGCTGTCTCAGGCATCATCGAGTCTCGGTAGGGCGCGCTGGGCGCAAAAAATGAGGCCAGAGACTAAGCGGTGTGCTGCGGGCAAAGGTGGTAGATAGTTATCGCATTGCGAGCGCGAGCGCGGGTCATGCTGTTGCAGGGTTGACAGGGGGGCGCTTGGGCGTGGTTAATCGGTTCGCAAGTTCTCGGTACGCTGTTGTTCCCTCCAATAATCATTCTGGAGCTTCAGATGTCTGCGCCACTCAATCCTGTGTCTTCTGCTGCCTCGTCCTCGTTAACCTTCGAAGCGCTGACGCAATTGCTTGAAACGATTTTTCTGCGCCATGGCACGTCGACGGAGGTCGCCAAGGTGCTGGCCGCCAACTGCGCCGGGGCCGAACGTGATGGTGCCCACAGCCACGGCGTGTTCAGGATTGCGGGCTATGTCTCGACCCTGAAAAGCGGCTGGGTCAACGGACATGCCATACCGCAGGTCGAAGACGTCGCCTCGGGTTTCGTGCGCGTCGATGCCGGCAACGGTTTTGCCCAGCCAGCGCTGGCAGCCGCCCGGCCGTTGCTGGTGGAGAAGGCGCGTAGTGCAGGGATCGCGGTGTTGGCGATTCGCAACTCGCATCACTTTGCAGCCCTGTGGCCGGATGTCGAGCCTTTCGCTGAAGAGGGTCTGGTAGCACTCAGTGTGGTCAACAGCATGACCTGTGTGGTGCCGCACGGCGCTGATCGGCCATTGTTCGGCACCAACCCGATTGCCTTTGCCGCGCCACGGGCCGGCGCTGCACCGATTGTCTTCGACCTGGCCACCAGCGCAATTGCTCATGGCGACGTGCAGATCGCTGCGCGCAAAGGCGAACGGCTACCGGCAGGCATGGGCGTGGACAGCCTCGGTCAGCCAACTCAGGACCCCAGGGCGATTCTCGAAGGCGGGGCGTTGTTGCCGTTTGGCGGCCACAAGGGTTCGGCGTTGTCGATGATGGTGGAGCTACTGGCGGCAGCGCTGACCGGCGGTAATTTCTCATTCGAGTTCGACTGGTCGAACCACCCCGGCGCGAAAACACCGTGGACCGGGCAGTTGCTGATCGTGATTGACCCGAGCAAAGCGGCCGGACAAGGATTTGCCGAACGCAGCGAAGAACTGGTGCGCCAGATGCACGGAGTCGGGCTTAAACGATTGCCGGGTGATCGTCGGCATTTGCAGCGTGCCAGATCGCAGGTCGAGGGCATTGTGCTGGATGAGCACACCCGCGCGCAGTTGCGGGAACTGGCCGGTTATTGAGTGTTGCGGCCACATGAAAAAGGCGAGTCACCAGACTCGCCTTTTTCATGTAGCACGGGGCTTAACGGCGACCGAGCAACAAACCGACCACCAGACCGAAACCGGCCGAGATCGCCACGGTCTGCCACGGATGGCCGCCGATGTAGTTCTCGGTGGCATCGATGGCCGGTTTGGTGCGATCGCGCACGCTTGATACGGAATCCAGCGCTTGCTGCAGTTTGAGAGTGATTTGTCCGCGCAGGTTCTCTGCTTCCTCGCCAACCAGTGAAGCACTGCTCTTGAGCAGTTTGTCGGACTCTTCGATCAGAGCCTGAAGTTCGCTGAAGGCTTGATCCTTGATTTGATCTTCGGCGGCTTGAGCGGCGGATTTGCGGGCCATTGGGTGACTCCTTGCAGTTGAATGGACAGTGATGAATGGAGTCCGGCGTCAGCTAAAAAGTTGCACTGAATTTAGCTCAGGAATAAAAACCTGCGCCGGAGATTTCCGCCGAGCGTGTAAGATGTCGCCATTTTACGCAGCAGGATAATTCCCCATGAGTTTCAATCTGGCCGACAAATCCCTCGCAGAGCGCGCCGCGCTGGAAGACGAGAAATCCCGTCTGTTCGAACTCTGGCAGAACAATCTGGGCAAAGCCAAAGGCGAAGCCGCGCGTTTGTTCGGCGAACGCGCCAAGCGCAAGGGCAAATGGGCTGAGTGGGTCCGGGCTGAACTGGACGGCATGTCGCCGCCGGAGTTTGCCAATATGGTGCGCAGTGAAGTCAACCGCTTGATGGCCGCCAACAAGTAACACGTTTTACCTGAAGCTGGCTGCAATCGCCTCGCGGACCTTGACCACCACCGGATCGATCTGCGTGCTGGTGCGCCAGCCCAGTTCAATCGGATAACGCGGCAAGGCCAGCGGGCAGGCCAGCAGCGCCAGACCACTGAGTGCGGCGATGCGCTCGGCGGCATGTGCCGGAATCGTCGCCACCGCCTGACTGCCCTTGAGCAGGTACGGCAGCGCCGCGAAATGCGTTGTCGAGGCACACACCCGGCGACTCAAGCCCAGCGCTGCGAGCCCTTCATCGGTGATCCCGATAAAACCGCCGGACGACACCAGAATGTGCTCGCGGGCGACAAACTCTTGCAGAGCGATCTGTTGCTGGCCGGGCGCAAGGCTCGCCGGATCGACCAGGCACGCATAACCCCCTTCACCCAACACCTGACGGCTGAGCAAGCGTTCGGCAAAACCGCCAGCGGTGATCGCCAGGTCGATGCTGCGCTCCATCAGGGCGCTGGCGACGATCTGGCTGTGGGTCTGACGGAAGATCAGTCGCAGTTTCGGTGCGCTTCGGGCGATCTCTTCGATCAAGCGCCGGCCGTAGGCGATCTCGAAATCATCCGACAGGCCCACCGTGACGGAACGACCGTCGTATTGATTGGCCGCTGGGTCGACCATCGCCAGGCTTTGCCGGCATTTGTTCAGCGCCTCGCTGATCACCGGTTTCAGTTGATTGGCCTTGAGCGTCGGCGCCAGGCCGCGCCCAGTGCGGACAAACAATTGATCGCCATAGACCTCGCGCAAACGGCGCAATGCTGCGCTGACCGCTGATTGCGTCACGCTCAGACGCAGCGCAGCGCGGCTGGCACTCGACTCCTCATGCAGGGCTTCAAAGACTTTCAGCAGGTTGAGGTCGACGGTGGTGATATTCATATGGCTCATATCATTCAGCAGCAAACGGGGCTTTATTCATGATCCCGCCGCGCTGGAGAATCAGCAACACCTGATCTTGATGGAGTGAGCGTCATGCCTAAATCAATCGTTGCTGCGCTGCAAATCGGCGCCTTGCCCGGTGGCAAGGGCGACACCCTGGAACAGATTCTCAATTGGGAAGCGGCTATCACTGAATCCGGCGCGGCGCTGGTGGTGATGCCCGAAGCTTTGCTCGGCGGGTATCCAAAAGGTGAGGCTTTCGGCACGCAACTGGGTTATCGCTTGCCCGAAGGTCGCGAGGCGTATGCGCGATATTTCGCCAACGCCATCGATGTGCCGGGGGTGGAAACCGAAGCGCTCGCTGGGTTATCTGCGCGCACCGGGGCCAATCTGGTGATCGGCGTGATCGAGCGCGCCGGCAGCACGCTGTATTGCACAGCGCTGTATTTCGATCCGCAGGCCGGGCTGCTCGCCAAGCACCGAAAACTGATGCCCACCGGCACGGAACGGCTGATTTGGGGCAAGGGCGACGGCTCGACGTTGCCGGTGCTCGACAGTCAGGTCGGCAAGCTTGGTGCGCTGGTGTGCTGGGAAAACATGATGCCGTTGCTGCGCACGGCGATGTACGCCAAGGGCGTGGAGGTCTGGTGTGCCCCGACCGTCGATGAGCGCGAGATGTGGCAGGTCAGCATGCGCCACATCGCCCATGAGGGCCGTTGCTTTGTGGTCAGCGCCTGTCAAGTGCAAGCCTCACCGAATGAACTGGGCGTAGAGATTGCCAACTGGCCGGCGGATCGTCCGTTGATTGTCGGGGGCAGTGTGATCGTCGGCCCGATGGGCGATGTGTTGGCGGGGCCATTACGCGGTGAGGCGGGGTTGCTCACTGCTGAAATCGACACTGACGAGTTGGTGCGCGCGCGGTATGACTACGACGTGGTTGGCCATTACGCCCGGCCGGACATCTTCGAGCTGAGCGTGGACGAACGGGCCAAACCTGGCGTGCGTTTCACCGACTGATAAAAACCTATGTGAGCGGGTTTGCTCGCGAAAGCGTGTTTACGTTCAACACTGATGCTGTCTGTTACGCCGTCTTCGCGAGCAAGCCCGCTCCCACAGGGGGGGTTGTGTTGTGTTCGGGGTTATCGCGGGTGCAGCCATTCTTCGCGGGTGATTTCCCAGGTTTCCTGGGGGAAGCGGCCGCTGACGAAATCATCTTCATCGGTACGAATCAGGCGCATCCCGGCACGCTCTGAGAGCTTGCGCGAGCCAATGTTCGGTGCCGCTTTTGGCACGCGCATCAGTGGGCGCCCTAGGGTTCTGAACCAGTAATCGTTGACCGCCGCGCAGGCCTCTGTCATCAAGCCCTGACCTTGCCACGCCGGCGCCAGCCAGAGCCCTCGGTTGTTGTCTGGTTGATCCATCAGGCTGATATTGCCGATCAATTGCTCGGGCGCCGACTTCAGCCGAATGGACCAGTGCCATTGTGTGCCGGCCGCTACTGCCGGCAAAGCAATGTCGCGCAGGTAGGTGAGGGCGCCATCCTCAGGGTACGGCCACGGGACGGCAGCATTGAGGTAGCGAACCACCTCCCAATGTGCGAATGCTTGCTGCACGGCTTCTGCATCCGCCAGTTGCAGTGGGCGCAGGACCAGCCGTTCGGTGTTTAACGTCGGTGTTTCTTCCATGAAACTGCGGCCTCAATGAGTGTCTTTGTTGAACGTGCCAAGTTAACGCATTTTTACCACGTCGCGGCGCTGGTCTTGGGCAGGCTGAGTTTGCCGCTGTCGACAAAACGCATGGTGCCGAACAAGCCGCCCGCGAGCTTGCCGCGCAGCACGTAGGGCAGGTTGTCGAGGGTTTGCGTCTGGCTCAGGCCGAGGGTCTGGCGCAGAACGGAAAACGCCGAAACGCTGACCGGTACGCTGACGATGGCTTCGGAGAACCGCGGAATCGAGCCGCTCTGGTCGCTCACGCCGGAGGCCAGTGAATGGCCGTTGACCTCCAGATCCAAGGCAATGCCGTTGTAGTCGATCGCGGTTTCGTTAGGGTTTTGCACGCGCAATTTGATGGCGAAGCGTACTTCCAGATCCTGGCTGGTCAGCGGTTCGATACCGACCACATTGATGTTCACCGGGTCACGGTTGGGGAACAGCGCGCAGGCACTGAGGGAAAGCACAAGCAGGGACAGGATGACGGCGTGGAGGCGGCGCATAAACAGTCTCTCAACAAAAAAGGGCTGAACCATTGACGGCTCAGCCCTTTGTGTTTAGAGCGCAGCGTCAGCGGTTCAACTGTGCGACAGCCGCCGGTGAGGCAGGTTCACCTTTGGCCGCAACATCCGGGTTTTCCATCACTTGAAGAATAGAGGCCTCAGGATCGAAGTCGTCTTCTTCCAGTTCAATGAATTCTTCCGGCAGGAAGATGTTCAGCACGATAGCGCACAACGCACCGACGGTGATCGGCGATTCGAAGATGTTGCGCAGTGCTTGTGGCAACTCGCGCAGGACTTCCGGCACGGCAGCGATGCCCAGACCCATGCCGAGGGAGATCGCCACGATCAGCATGTTGCGCCGATGCAGGCCTGCTTCGGCGAGGATCTTGATCCCGGCCACGGCCACGGTGCCGAACATTACCAGTTCGGCGCCGCCGAGTACCGGCTTAGGCATCAGTTGCAGCACCGCGCCGATCATCGGGAACAACCCCAACACCACCAGCAGGCCGGCAATAAAAAACGCCACATAGCGGCTCGCCACGCCGGTGAGCTGAATCACGCCGTTGTTCTGGGCGAAAGTCACCATCGGCATGCTGTTGAACACCGCGGCCATGGCCGAGTTGAGACCGTCGGCGAGCAGCCCGGACTTGATCCGGCGGATGTACAGCGGACCTTTGACCGGCTGCCGGGAAATCATCGAGTTGGCAGTCAGATCGCCGGCCGCCTCCAGCGGCGACACCAGGAAAATCACGGCCACCGGCACGAACGCCACCCAATCGAAGTTGAAACCGTACTTGAACGGCACTGGCACGCTGACGAGCGGCACTTGGGGCAAACTGGCGAAATCGACGGTGCCCATCAGCCACGCGACGACATAGCCGAAGGTCAGGCCAATCACGATCGCGCCCAAACGCAGGAACGGCACATCGACCCGGTTCAGCACCACGATGGTGCCCAGTACCAGCGCCGCCAGAAGGATATGGCTGGCCGCGCCCAGATCCGCCGCGCCGAAGCCGCCGGCAATGTCGGTCATTGCCACTTTGATCAGTGACAGGCCCATCAGCGTGATGATTGTGCCGGTCACCACCGGGGTGATCAGCATGCGCAGCTTGCCGATGAATTGGCTCAGCACCACTTCAATGAACGCGGCGAAAAAGCACACGCCGAAAATCGTTGAAAGAATCTCGTCAGTACCACCGCCCCGCGCCTTGACCATGAACCCGGCACTGAGGATCACGCTGATAAAAGAAAAACTGGTGCCTTGCAGGCATAACAGACCTGAGCCTACCGGGCCGAATCGCTTGGCTTGCACGAAAGTGCCGAGGCCGGAGACGAACAGCGCCATGCTGATCAGGTACGGGATTTCGCTTTGTAGGCCCAGGGCACCGCCCATGATCAGGGTCGGGGTGATGATGCCGACAAAGCTCGCCAGCACATGTTGCAACGCGGCAAATACAGTGGCGGTGAGGTGCGGACGGTCGTTGAGGCCGTAGATCAGATCGTTGTTGCGCGGGGCTTTTTCAGAGGCGGTCATGGTGTTTTGCGCGCCGTGAGGCGGGGCCGGGTCAGAAAATGGAGGCGCAGGATGCCGGAAGAGGGCGGCGAGGGCAACGCAATAAAACTGCCTGAAAGGTCAGCTTTTGCGGGGTGCGCCTGCTAAATCGATTCAAGCAAACGCGTGGAGCAAATCCTCTTCAAAGGCAATCTGCGCATCGCCGGGAACCTGCGCCCGATGCCGGGCCAGATGAAACGCCACGTCAAAACTCAACGTGCCTTCGCGCACTGGGCGCAACAGGCCTTTCTCCTGCCAGCCGCGCGCATAGTGATCTGGCAGATAACCCACATGCTTGCCCGACAAAATGAACGCAAGGGTGCCTTCGACCTGTTCCGAACGCGCTGAGCAGTGCTTGCCCTGAAACGGCTCGTCGTGGCGCAGGAACCGGTAAGGATGATCGACCCGGTCACAGGCTTGCAGCGCCGTATCGCTGGGGGCATCGTCGGTAAACAGCGGGTGACCTGTTGCGCAATACAAATGCTGGGTTTCGCTGAACAACTGGCGATAGTCGAAAGCACTTTGTACCTGTGAGAAATAGCCGATGGCCAGGTCCAGCCGCTGTTGCAGCAGCAAGCGCTCCATCTCGCCGGGCATCGCGCTGATCAACTCGATGCGCACAGATTCATCTCGCTCGCGAAAACGTCGGATCGCTTCGGCGACCCGTTGCAAAACCGATTGATCAACGGCCTCGGAAATGCCCAAACGCACCTCACCGATCAGGCGCCCGGCAACGCCGTTGGATTGATGACGAAACACTTCAATCGATTCAAACAACGTGCGGATGGCGATCAACAGTTGCTCGCCCTTGGGCGTGACGCTGAAACCGCCCTTGCCACGGCTGCACAGGCGATAACCCAAGCGAGTTTCCAGTTTGGCCATTTGCTGGCTGATGCTCGATTGGCTCAGGCCCAGTTCACCTTGTGCGGCACTGAACCCACCGGATTCGACGACGCGGACAAACAAGCGCAGCAACTGCAAATCGACATCGTGGAGTTGGCCCAACATCACATTACTCCGGGATAAAGTCAGGATAATTATTCGGGTATTTTTCTAATGTATCCGACGGCGCATTCTGCCACCAATTCCTCCGGTCAGGTGTTCGTCATGGCTCCCCTATCCAAGCTGTGTTTCCCCGCGCTGTTGTTGTCCGTGGCCATCCATGCTCACGCTGAGGACAAGACCCTCAACCTCTACAGTTGGGCCGATTACGTGCCGCCGCCAACCTTGCAGCGTTTCGAGCAGGAAACCGGCATTCATGTGCGCTACGACACCTTCGATACTTGCGAAGTGCTGGAAACCAAGCTGCTCACTGGCGGCAGTGGTTACGACGTGGTCGTGCCGTCCTCCAGCGTGTTAGCCCGCGGGCTGGCGGCTGGCGCTTTGAAAGAGATCCCCCACGACGGGCTCAAGGGCTACGCCAATCTTGATCCGGATCTGCTGGGAAAACTCGCGGCCGTCGATCCTGGCAACCGCTTTGGGGTGCCTTACACCTGGGGCACCCTCGGGCTGGGCATGAACGTTGAGGCCGTGAAAAAACGTCTGCCGGGCGTGCCGCTGAACAGTCTCGATTTACTGTTCAACCCCGAGTACGCGAGCAAGCTCAAGGATTGCGGCGTGGCGATTCTCGATTCGCCGCAGGAAGTCATCGGTCTGGCACTGCACTACCTCGGTAAAGATCCCTACAGCACAGACAAGCAAGATCTGGCCGCCGCCGAGGCGCTGTTGCACAAACTTCAGCCGTCGGTGCTGTACGTCGCCACCGGTCGCCAGATCAATGATCTGGCCAGCGGCAACGTGTGTTTGGCATTGACCTATAACGGTGACGCCAGCATGGCGGCCGATCAGGCTCGCAAAGCCAACAAGCCCTACAAAGTCGCCTACCGGATTCCCAGGGAAGGTACGCTGATCTGGCAGGACAACCTCGCCATTCCCAACGATGCACCCCACCCCGAAGCGGCGCAGGCGTTCATTGAATTCATGCTGCGCCCCGAGTCGGTTGCCGAGTTGACCAACACGCTGTTTTTTGCCAACGCCAACCAGGCAGCGACGCCGCTGGTGGATGAAGCGGTTCGCACTGATCCCGACATATACCCGCCGACCGATGTGCGCGGACGGCTCTATGCCGACCGCAGCATGAGCCTCAAAGACATGCGTCAACGCACCCGTTTGTGGACCACTTTCCGTAGCCGCCAATAGTCCCCTTATCAAAAAGAAGGAACACATCAATGGACGTGCCAATGCAAAACGACCAGGCCATAACCCGTGACAGCCTCTATGGCACCGCCGCTGAAAGTACCTACGCCGGCATCACCAGTTTCATGCGCCGCCGCTACAGCCGTGATTTGCGCGGCGTCGACGTGGCGGTCAGCGGCGTGCCATTCGACACCGCCACCAGCAACCGGCCAGGCGCGCGTTTCGGGCCTCGCGGGATTCGCGCCGCGTCCACCGGGATTGCTTGGGAACGCCACTGGCCGTGGACGTTTGATCCGTTCGATCATCTGGCGGTGATTGATTACGGTGACTGTGATTTTGATTACGGCTCGCCGCACTCGACCCCCGAAAGCATTGAGGCCCACGCCGAACACATCCTCAATGCCGGCAGCGCGATGCTGACCTTCGGCGGCGACCACTTCATTACTTACCCGCTGCTCAAGGCCCACGCCCGCAAGCACGGCGCGCTGTCGCTGATTCATTTCGATGCGCACAGCGATACTTGGCCAGACGAGGAGGGTAAGCGCATCGATCACGGCACCATGTTCTGGCACGCGGCGCGCGAAGGTCTGGTGGATCCGGCGCGGTCGGTGCAGATCGGCTTACGCACCACCAACGACGATCATCAAGGCTTTCAGGTGCTCGACGCCCGTCAGGTGCATCGACGTGGCTGCGAGGCGATTGTTGACGCAATCCGGGCGCGGGTCGGTGATAACCCGGTGTACCTCACATTCGATATCGACTGCCTTGATCCCGCGTTTGCACCGGGCACGGGAACGCCTGTGTGTGGTGGTTTGAGCACGGTGCAGGCGCTGGAGATTCTGGGCGGCTTGCGCGGGATCAATCTGGTGGGCATGGACGTCGTTGAAGTGGCCCCGGATTACGATCAAGCGCAAGTGACTTCCTTGGCGGCAGCGACATTGGCCATGGAAATGCTCTGCCTGTACGCCGCCAAACACAAAGTCGACCTCTAAAACATCAATGGCCCCTGTGGGCGCGAGCAAGCCCGCGCCCACAAAAGTCCACATGATGCAGAAGGCCGTCGTGGCATACTCCCGCGCATGACTTTCGACTCCCCTCTAAGCGCCTGGCAGCATGCCATCGAACACAAGGGCTTCATCCAGGATGAAGCTCAGGAACATGCCGTATGGGCGCTGCAAAAATGCCATGAGGCCCTGCATGCCGATGCGCGTTCGGTCACTGGCGTTTATCTGTGGGGGCCGGTCGGGCGCGGCAAGACCTGGCTGATGGATCAGTTTTATCAGAGCCTGCGGGTGCCGGCGCGGCGTCAACATTTCCATCACTTCATGGGCTGGGTGCACCAGCGTTCGTTTCAATTGACCGGGATCGCCGATCCGCTGCGGGCGCTGGCTAAAGAGTTAGCCGCCGAGGTGCGGGTGCTGTGTTTCGATGAGCTGTTCGTCAACGACATCGGCGACGCGATCATTCTCGGCCGGCTGTTTCAGGTGATGTTCGACGAAGGCGTGGTGATTGTCTGTACCTCCAACCTGCCGCCGGATGATTTGTACGCCGATGGCTTCAATCGCGACCGTTTTGTCCCGGCGATCGCCGCGATCAACACGCATATGCAAGTGGTGGCGGTGAACGGTGCCGAGGATCATCGCTTGCATCCGGGCGCGATCCAGCAGCGTTATTTTGTCGCTAAACAAGACGAGGCCAGCGCCTTGAAGCAGGTCTTTGAAGCGCTGACAGAGGGGCAACCCTCTTGTACTGATCCCGTGGCGATCGGCCATCGGCTGTTGAACGTGGTGCAAAGCACTGAAACGGTGTTGTGGTGTCGTTATGCTGATCTGTGCGAGCAACCCTTCGCCGCCATGGATTTCATCACGCTGTGCGACCGTTACCGGGCTATTGTGGTGAGCGACGTGCCGAACCTCAGCGCGCAGAAACGCGAGGGCCGTATCGCTCGTGGCACCGAAGATGGCGCCGAGCGGGTAGTGGCGGGCGATCGGGAGTTGCCGCAGCTGTCGGTTCACGACGATGGCGTACGGCGCTTTATCGCCCTGGTTGACGAGTGCTACGACCGAAAGGTGCCGCTGTACGTCGAGGCGCAGGTGCCGATGGAGGCGCTGTATACCGAGGGCTATCTGGAGTTCCCGTTCCGCCGCACGCTCAGTCGCTTGCAGGAGATGCAGTTGCAGCGTTTTGCCGAAGCTTGAATGAAGAGGGCGCCATCATGACCCCGCCGCTATCCATCATTCGGACGAATTCTTTTGCGTGGGCGATGCCGGGTTGCGTTCGCAGGATTTCGCCGAACCCGGTTGGACAGAAGGGGTGATCCGAGGGCTCTGAACAATAATTTTTGAAGTGCCGGTTGTCGCCGCGCAGGCCCCCGCGCTAATGTCGCAGCAGCCTTTCAGTACGCACTTTGCGCGCCGGGGCTTTTGTGTGTTCGGGGATGGAAATGGATTCCGCAGAAATTCTTGTGCTTCAAGCCAGCTACACCAATCCACTGCATGCCGAGGCCATCGGCGTGGTGCTCAACCACTATGCCGAAGACCCCATGGGTGGCGGCCATTCGCTCGATCCTGAATTATTGCGACGGCTACCCGAAGAACTGGCGCGCCGCCCGCACGCATTCAGCGTGTTGGCGTTTGTCGGTGGCGAGCCGGCAGGACTGGTGACCTGCTTTGAAGGGTTTTCCACGTTCGCCTGCAAACCCTTGGTCAACGTCCACGATGTGGCAGTGATCAGCACATTTCGCGGCTTGGGGTTGAGCCAGAAGATGCTGCACAAAGTCGAGGAAATTGCCCGGCAGCGCGGCTGCTGCAAGATCACCCTGGAAGTGCTGGAAGGCAACGCCGTGGCACAGAACGCCTACAGCAAGTTCGGCTTCGCCCCTGGCATGTTCGACCCGGCTCATGGGCGCATGCTGTTCTGGATCAAGGAACTGTAGTCGTAAAAAAGGCGCCTCGAGAGGGCGCCCAACTGGCTATCTCCAAGCCAGAACGGGACTATCAGATCTTGGGAGGCAGTCTGTTCACAGTGGATTTTGGGTGAGGGAGCAAGCCCCTCGTCCCGCCAATCAGCATCAGAGCCTCCAGTCCAGACTCAACGTCACCGTGCGCGGATCGCCCCAGAACACACCGTTGTAGAAGCCCACATTCTCGTAGTACTTCTTGTCGAACAGGTTGTCGACGTTCAGCGAGGCCGAGAGATTTTTGTCGATTGCATAGCGCGACATCAGCTTGACCACGGTGTAAGCGCCCTGGTTAATTCGGGCATTTTCGGTGACAAAGTCACCCGCAGCATTGCGCCTGACCGGGCGATTCGAATCGCCGAAGATACGGCTTTGCCAATTCACTGCTCCGCCTACGGTCAACGCTTGCCATTCGCCCGGCAAACGATATGCCGTGGACAGCCGCAGCAGGTGCAGTGGCTGGTTTTCGTGGGTGCGCTTTTTTTCGCCGTTGGCCGAGTGGGTGTAGGTATAACCGGCGGTCACATTCCAGCCGTTGAGGATTTCGCCTGAGACTTCGGCTTCGAAGCCATTGACCTTGTTGCCCTTGCCGCCGGATTTGTAGAACTGCTCGCGGGTGACGGGGTCTGGCGGCACCGAATTGTCGACTTCGGCAACGTTGTCCTGCTTGCTCCAGAACAGCGCCGTTGCCATGTTGAGGCGTTCTTCGAGCAAACTGCCTTTGAGTCCCACTTCGTAGTTGCTGCCAACGACCGGTTCCAGATAATTGCGGCTGCTGTCACGGTTGCTCTGTGGTTTGAAAATATCGGTGTAGCTGATGTAGGCGGTGTATTGCGGCGTCAGGTCATAGAGCAGGCCGGCGTAGGGCGTCCAGATGTCGTTTTGGTGTTGGCGGGTTGTGTCAACGCTGGTCAGTTGCAGGTTTCCGTCATAGTAGTGATCGGCATTTTTGCCTTCCCAACTGCCATAACGACTGCCGAGCACGGCCTGCAGTTCGTCTGTCAGGCTCAAGCGGGTAGCAATGTAACCAGCCTTCTGACGGGTGCTGCCCTTGGAACCGGTCAGTCCGGTGACGGTATCGGGGAACCTGGCGATATCGCCCATGTATTTCCAGTCGCTTAGGTTGCCGTAATCCGCAACGCGCGGACCATTGACGGTTTTGGGGGAGTAGGAGCGGTGCTGGGCCTCGCCGTAACCGAACATCATTTCGTGCTCGCGACCGAGTAGCGAATAAGGGCCTGAAACGTTGAAGTCATAGACGTTCATTTTCTGCGTGCCGATCATGTGCGAGCTATAGGCGACCATGCCGCTACGGTCAGCCTCGGGAAAACCTTCACCACCGTAGTAAACCTTGCCGTCTACGTCGCTTTGGCGGTGAGTGTAAGCGGCTTTCAGGTGCCATCCTCCCGCCAGTTCCTGATCAAGGGTGGCGAATGCGGTCTTGTCCTTGAGCGGCCACGAACTCCAGGATGTCGCCATATTCGTCGATCGGCCGAGCCTGGCCTTGCTACCGTCTGCGTTCCAGTAGGGCACGGTGCCCCAGGACGAGCCCTGCACCTGTTTGTCCTGATAGTCATAACCCACCGCCAGCACGGTGGATTCGCTCAGATCCGCCTCAATAATCCCGTAGCCGACTTCGCGTTGTAGCGCGTACTTGTCGCGAAACGATTGGCTGTCGCGATAAGCCAACACGGTGCGCCCACGCAAGCGACCCTCGAAGGCCAGCGGGCCGCCGACATCCACGTAGCTGTAGTAATCGTCGTAACTGCCGCCACTGACCCCCGCGAGCGTCTGCCATTGCGCCGTCGGGCGCTTGCGCACCATGTTGATGGTCGCCGAGGGATCGCCCGCGCCGGTGGTCAGGCCAGTGGCGCCGCGCACAACTTCAATGCGGTCGTAGATGATGGTGTCGGCGTCGGTCTTCATGCGATCAAAGGTGTTTAGCATCCCGTCGATCTGGAAATTGTTGATCGAGTAACCGCGTGACGAATAGCTGACACGGTCCGAGTCGTTGTGTTGCACCACAATACCTGTGGTCTGGCTCATGGCTTCGGATAACGTGCTGAGCTTGAAATCATCCATCTGCTGGCGGGTGACCACGGACACCGATTGCGGGGTTTGCTTGATCGACAGGTTAAGCCGTGTCGCGGTGCTCATGGCTCCGGTGGTGTAGGCGTCGGTGTTTTCGGTGGTGCGACCCAGGCCTTGGGCGGTGACGTGGGTCGATGCCAGCTCCAGCGCAGGCGCTGGCGGCGGGGCTTTGTCGGGCTCGGCTTCAGCCAAAAGATCGGGGCTCAGAGCGGTTGCAAAGAAGCCGAGAGTGAGGGTTATGGAACGGGTGATGGGCGCAAGCATCGCAGCCGACTCCTTGTCTTTGAGAAAAAATCCGTTTGTTCAAAGACGAAGCGAGGAACTGCTATTTAGTGATAAACGCGAATTATTATTATTTGTAGATATTTCGGGCATGAAAAAGGGGCCAGTCTCGGCCCCTTCTCGGTTTTATTGCTTAACCACTGCGCGTGTCGGACTTTCGGGCGTTTTCGGCTTCATCAGGCTGAAGTCGATCAATGCCTTCTGCTGGCGCTGGTAGGGGTTACCGATCAGCAGTGGACGAGGTTTGAAGCTGTCACTGACCAGACTCTTGCTAGGGTCGAACTCATCGAAGCTCAAACCTGCCATGTCGGCCCAAGTGTGGATCAGATGCGAGCTGCTATAAGGCCGCTGCAGGTCACCGGCGAGGTTCCAGTCATGGTTCTCCCGCCATTTCGGCGAGGCCCATGCCATGAACGGAATGGTGTACATCGGCGCGGTCGGCTTGTTTTCGTTGCGCCCGAGGGTGCTATGACCCACCGAGTCGAACACGTCTTCGCCGTGGTCCGACAGGTAAAGCAGGAAACCATTCTGATCGGATTTGGCGTAATCCTTGATCAGGCTCGAAACCACAAAGTCGTTGTACAGCACGGCGTTGTCGTAGCTGTTGTAGGTCGGTACCTGATCGTCACGCACACCGGCCGGCACCCCGTTGCGATCCTGGAACTTGTCGAAGCTCGGCGGATAGCGGTACTGGTAGCTCATGTGGGTGCCGAGCAGATGCACGACGATCAGCTTGCGCGGTGCAGCATCGGCCAATGCTTTGTTAAATGGCTCGATCACGTCGCCGTCGTACTGGGCGGCGTTCTGATTGCGGTTGTTGTTCAGGTACACCTGCTCGTCGGCCTGTTCGGAGAAGGTCGTGAGCATGGTGTTGCGCTTGGTCATGGTCTGCTGGTTGGTGATCCAGAAGGTCTTGTAACCCGCCTGTTTCATCATGCTGACGAGCGATGGCGTGGCCAGGTACAGATCCGGATGTTCTTCGTCAGCGAAAGTCAGTACCTGCTGCAGCGCCTCGATGGTGTAAGGGCGAGGGGTGACGACGTTGTCGAAGATCGCCAGTTGATCCTTGAGTTTGTCCAGTTCCGGCGTGGTATTGCGTGGGTAGCCGTACAGGCTCATGCGCTGACGGTTGGTCGACTCACCGATCACCAACACCAGTGTGGAAGGTTGATCGGCATTCGCAGCCTTGAGGTTGTGCAGCGGAGGAATCTTGCTGGCGCTGTGCAGCATGTCCTGCATGTCGGCCAATGTGTCGAGATAACGGTGATATGCCACCGCCATCTGCCATGGCACGGCAGGCTCGATGCGGGATTCGAACTTCTCGAAACCCTGGGCAAAGTTGCCCATGCGCAGGGTCTGCTTGACCAGCGGATAACCCACTACGGCAATCAGAATCGCCATTGCGGCCACGAACGCGCGGCCACGGGGCATGTGCACCGGACGCAAACGCGTCCAAAGGAAATAGGCAAATGCGGTGTGAGCGAGGAACGCCGGAACCATCCACCAGGCAAAGTACTGGGTCATGTACTCGCCGGCTTCGGACACGTTCGACTCGAACATGATGAAGATGACGCTCTGCGAGAATTCCTGCTGATAGATGAAGAAGTAGCCCAGACTCGCCATCGAGCAGGCCCACAACACCACGCCGATGATGGCGGCCAGCATTTTTGTGCGCTTGGGGAACATCAGCATTGGCGCCAGCCACAGCGCACTCATGAAGAACGCCTGGCGGAACCCGGAGAAGCCGGATGTGCCGGTCAACTGGATCAGCAGTTGGGTGATACCCGAGAAGTACCAGAAAAACACGAACAGCCAGAGAAGTCCGGCCCAATCAAAACCTGTCGCAGTCGTTTTGCTGCGTTTGAACAATGCCATTCGGCGCTCCAGCTCACTCGTTACAACCACCGCCGGAGCATCCATGTAGCCGACGAACGAAAGCCGCACGCGTACGTACGGCCAGAATGGGCGCAGTATTACGAAGGGAATGTGAAAAGTTCGTGAGTGGCCTTGCGTGGTGCGAGGCAAGTCGTTTCGGGAACAGCGTCTGCCGTTCCCGGGGGGGCTGGCGGGGGCGTGGAATCAGGCCTGGGGATTACGCTGAACGACCGGCAAAGGTTGCGGCTGCGCACCTTGGGTCAGCAGGCGCAACTGCGCCAACTCCTGCTTCAATTGGTCGCGTTCGTTTTTCAATTGACGCAATTCATCGCGACGGATTGTCACGTACAGGGTTTGTGGCGGCATTGCTGTGTGTACTGTGCCCATTGCTCACCTCGCAAATGGCGTGTCTCAACTGTAAGTCGTCCCCGATTCGGGGTGCTGACTTACTATCGGCGCCAATTTTGGTTTCTTTTGCCAGTGAATGGAACTTTTTTATTTTTCATGGTCGGTGTGTCTTCGCCACGATTCAAGGCGTTATCAGTCTGGATCGGGCACAATGCCCGGAAACTTCATCGCAACGCTCTGGACTAACCTCCATCAGTCGCGTTGGGCTATAACCAATGACACACATTTATTTGCAGTAAGGAGCATCAGCACATGCAACTCGGGATTATTGGACTGGGCCGCATGGGCGGCAATATTGCGCGGCGCCTGATGCTCAACGGTCACACCACCGTTGTTTACGACCGCAATACCGCCTTTGTCGACACCCTGGCCGCCGAGGGCTCTAAGGGCGTTGCCGATTTGCCGGCACTGGTCGCCGGCCTGGCCAAGCCGCGTGCGGTTTGGGTCATGCTGCCGGCCGGTGCGCCGACCGAAGACACTATCGAAACCCTGAGCACCCTGCTTGAGGCCGGCGATACCATCATCGACGGCGGCAACACCAACTATAAGGATGACATTCGCCGGGCGAAGACCCTGGCCGAGAAAGGCCTGCATTACATCGACGTGGGCACCTCCGGTGGCGTCTGGGGCCTGGAGCGCGGCTACTGCATGATGATCGGCGGCGACGCCGAAACCGTGACGCGTCTTGATCCATTGTTCGCCGCCCTGGCGCCGGGCATGGGCGACATTGCGCGCACCAAGGATCGCAAGTCCGACGATCAGCGTGCCGAGCACGGCTACATTCACGCCGGTCCGGCCGGTGCCGGGCACTTCGTGAAGATGATTCACAACGGTATCGAGTACGGCATGATGGCGGCCTTTGCCGAAGGCTTCGACATCCTCAAGACCAAGTCGAGCGAGCGTCTGCCGCAAGATCAGCGTTTCGACCTCAACGTGGCCGACATCGCCGAAGTCTGGCGTCGTGGCAGTGTGGTGTCGTCCTGGCTGCTGGACTTGACCGCCGACGCCTTGGCCAGTGACCCGAAACTCGACGGGTTCTCCGGTTCCGTAGCAGACAGCGGCGAAGGTCAATGGACCATCGAAGCGGCCATGGAACAAGCGGTGCCGGTGCCGGTACTGTCGAACTCGCTGTTCTCGCGCTACCGTTCGCGCGGTCAGGGCACCTTTGGCGACAAGATCCTGTCGGCCCAACGCTTCGGCTTCGGCGGCCATGTGGAGACTCCAAAGAAATGACCCATACGATCCGCAGAAAATCCAAGGCAGAACCCGCACCACCGACCACGCTGTTTTTGTTCGGTGCTCACGGCGACCTGGTCAAGCGCTTGCTGATGCCGGCGCTGTATAACCTCAGTCGCGACGGTTTGCTTGATGAGGGTCTGCGGATCGTCGGTGTTGACCACAACGCCATTACCGATGAAGCCTTCGCGCAAAAGCTCGAAGACTTCATCCGTACCGAAGTGGCGGCGAAAGTCGGCAAGGGCGATCAAATGCTTGATCCGGCCTTGTGGGCCAAGCTTGCCAAAGGTATCAGCTACGTTCAGGGCGATTTCCTGGACGACAGCACGTATAGCGCGCTGGCGGCAAAAATTGCCGACAGCGGCACCGGCAATGCGGTGTTCTACCTGGCCACCGCGCCACGTTTCTTCAGTGAAGTGGTGCGCCGCCTGGGGGCCGCCAAATTGCTTGAAGAGACCCCCGAAGCATTCAGAAGGGTGGTGATCGAAAAGCCGTTTGGCTCCGATCTGCAAACGGCTGAAGCGTTGAACGCCTGCTTGCTCAAGGTGATGTCCGAGAAACAGATCTTTCGGATCGATCATTACCTGGGCAAGGAAACCGTGCAGAACATTCTGGTCAGCCGGTTTTCCAACAGCCTGTTTGAGGCCTTTTGGAATAATCATTACATCGACCACGTACAAATCACCGCCGCCGAAACCGTGGGTGTCGAAACCCGTGGCAGTTTTTATGAACACACCGGCGCCTTGCGGGACATGGTGCCCAATCACCTGTTCCAGTTGCTGGCGATGGTCGCGATGGAACCCCCGGCGGCGTTCGGCGCCGATGCGGTGCGTGGCGAGAAGGCCAAAGTGGTCGGCGCGATCCGCCCATGGACCGTAGAACAAGCCCGCGCCAACTCGGTACGCGGGCAGTACAGCGCCGGTGAAGTTGGAGGGAAGCCGCTGGCCGGTTATCGCCAGGAAGCCAACGTATCACCCGACAGCAGCACTGAAACCTACGTCGCGCTGAAGGTCATGATCGACAACTGGCGCTGGGTCGGCGTGCCGTTCTACCTGCGCACCGGCAAACGCATGAGCGTGCGCGACACCGAGATCGTCATCTGCTTCAAGCCAGCGCCTTACGCGCAGTTTCGCGATACGGAGGTTGACGAGTTGCAACCGACCTACCTGCGCATCCAGATCCAGCCCAACGAAGGCATGTGGTTCGACCTGCTGGCCAAGCGCCCGGGCCCGGCCCTCAACATGGCCAACATCGAGTTGGGGTTTGCTTACAAGGACTTCTTCGAGATGCAACCGTCGACCGGCTACGAAACGCTGATCTACGACTGCCTGACCGGCGATCAGACGCTGTTCCAGCGCGCTGACAACATCGAGAACGGCTGGCGCGCGGTGCAACCGTTCCTCGACGCCTGGCAACAGGACGCCAGCGTGCAGACGTATGCCGCCGGTGAAGACGGCCCGACCGCCGCCGAAGATCTACTGACTCGCGATGGTCGCGTCTGGCATGGTCTCGGATGAATGAGGCGCGGCAACAACCCATCCGTTTTTTGCTCAGTGACATGGACGGCACACTGTTGCTGCCAGATCACACATTGAGCCAGCGCACCATCGAGGCCGTTCGTTCATTGCGCGAGGCAGGCGTACTGTTCAGTCTCGCCACCGGGCGCCCACCCAAAGCCATGTTGCAGCAAATCGAGGCGTTGGGCGTCGATCTGCCGACGGCGGCGTTCAATGGCGGCACCATCGTCAATCCCGACGGCAGTCTGCTGGTGGCGCATTATCTTCCGGCCACCGCTGCGCTGACGGCACTGGCAACGTTCGCCGATCAGCCCGAGGTTGAAATCTGGGTGTTCAGTGGTGGCGACTGGTTACTCAAGGATCCGCACGGCCCGATGGTCCCGCGCGAACAGCATGGCCTGGGCTACCCACCGGTCGTGGTCGAGAGTTTCGAGCCGTATCTGGAGCGTATCGACAAGATCGTTGCCACCAGCAACAACACCGAACTGCTGATCGAACTGGAGGCGCGTTTGCTGCCCAGGGTTGAAGGCCAGGCACAGGTGTCGCGTTCGCAACCGGTGTATCTGGACGTCACGGCGCTGGAAGCTCACAAAGGGACTGCGCTGGCGACGATTGCCGCGCATCTTGGCATCCCGATGGAGCAGACGGCCGCGATTGGGGATGGTGGCAATGATCCGGCGATGTTCCATTGCGCAGGATTGTCGATTGCCATGGGGCAGGCGGAGGAGGCGGTGCGGCGTCAGGCTGATGTGGTCACTGCGCCGAACACCGAAGATGGCGTCGCCCAAGCGATCGAAAAATACATCCTGCCTCGCTGATTCACGCATTAAAAAAGTGGGAGTGGGCTTGCTCGCGAAGAGGCCGTGTCAGTCAACGTATCGTCGAATGACACACCGCTTTCGCGAGCAAGCCCGCTCCCACATCAGTTATGTGTTTACAGCCAGTAGCTGACGGCGTACCAGCCCAGGGAACCCATCACAACGGTGTAAGGCACTGCCATCCACACCATTCGGCCATAAGACAGACGCACCAGCGGTGCAATTGCCGAGGTCAGCAGGAACAGAAACGCTGCCTGACCATTCGGTGTCGCAACACTCGGCAAATTGGTGCCGGTGTTGATCGCAATCGCCAGCGTCTCAAAGTGCTCGCGGGTCATGTGCCCAGCCAGGAATGCCTGTTTCACTTCGGTGATGTAAATGGTTGCCACGAACACGTTGTCACTGATCGCCGAAAGCACGCCATTGGCAATGAACAACATGCCCGGTTGCTGGTCGGCCGGCAGCGCCAGCACCCACTCGATCAGCGGCGCAAACAAGTGTTGATCGTGAATCACCGCGACCACGGCAAAGAACACCACCAGCAAGGCAGTGAACGGCATAGCGTCCTTGAACGCGCTGCCCAGACGATGCTCATCGGTGATCCCGGTAAACGCGGTGATCAACACGATCACCATCAGGCCGATCAGGCCCACTTCCGCGACATGGAAAGCCAGCCCGGCAATCAGGATCAGCGCGGCGGCGCCTTGCACCAGCAGGGCGGCGCGTTGGCGATTCGTGCGCTTGGCGTTGTCCTCGGCGGCATAGTTGGCGAGTACGGCGCGCACGTTCTCCGGCAGCAGTGTGCCGTACCCGAACCAGCGCAGCTTCTCCAGCAAAACGCAGGTCACAAGACCTGCCACCAGCACTGGCACGGATACCGGGGCGACTTTCAAGAAGAACTCGGCGAAGTGCCAGCCCATTTCATGGCCGATCAGCAGGTTCTGTGGCTCGCCGACCAATGTGCAGACGCCACCCAGCGCCGTGCCCACCGCGCCGTGCATCAACAGACTGCGCAGGAACTCGCGGAACTGTTCCAGATCGTCATGTTGCAGGGGGGGCAAGTGTTGGTCGTCATTGATTTCACTGTCCTGCCGTGGATCGTTGCCCGAGGCAACCCGGTGGTAGACCGCGTAGAAACCGACACCCGCGCTGATGATCACCGCTGTGACGGTCAATGCATCGAGAAACGCTGAAAGAAACGCCGACAGGAAGCAGAACATCAGAGACAGCAGCGCTTTTGAACGTACGCCCAATAACAGCCGCGAAAACAGAAACAGCAGCAGGTCCTTCATGAAGTAAATGCCGGCCACCATGAACATCAGTAGCAAGATCACCGGAAAGTTGTGCACCAACTCATCATAGAGTGCCTGCGGCGTGGTCATCTTCAGCAGCAGGGCTTCAATCAGCAATAAACCGCCGGGCATCAACGGATAACACTTGAGGGCCATGGCCAGGGTAAAGATGAACTCGATCACCAGCAGCCAGCCAGCCGCGACGGGGCCAGCAGTGAACAGCACGACAGCATTAAGGATCAGGAATCCAACGATGGTCGCTTTATACCAGCGTGGTGAATGCCCTAGAAAGTTATGCGCGAACGCCTGGGCCATTGAACCGGACATCGGTTGCTCCTTGTCTTGAGAAGCGCGCAAGTTGCCGGATGTGAGAACGAAGATCAAGCTCTTAGGCGTTCAGATACCGCGCGATCACGGCCCGGTAACGGCCATCCAGCGAATAACCACCGACGAGAATAGCGCCATCCGCTTGTAAGGCCAGTGAGTTTGCCGTGTCGAGACTGTGTCCCAGGCGGGTGCGCAGCCAGCCACTGCCATGGCCGAAGCTTGGGTCCAGGCAGCCATCGGCGTGGTAACGGGCCACGATGAAATCTGCTTCGACCCCGCCAATGGTTGCACCTGCGGCGATGATTCGGCCATCTGCCATGCGCTGGGCGGCGCTCCATTGGCAGCCGCTCGGACCGATGTCCAGCAGTTGCGGCTGGCCGTTATTGCGATGCAGGTCGGGGCGACCATTGGGGTGAAGGCTGAAGGCCAGGCAGCGAAGCGGGTCGAAACTGCTGCCGAAACAGTGCAGGGCGTCTTCGGATTCAAGGACCCGACTGATCTGCGCGCTTCTCCCATCAGCCTTGATTGCCATGAAGCCGTCTACTGCGAAGCGCTCGTCAAGGCGACCATCGGGCAGATAGCGCGCCAACAGACCTTCCTGGGGGAAATCGATTGAACCGCCCACCACGATCCGCCCGTCTTCCTGCAGCAGTAGGCTACTGAGCCAGGTATTGAGCAACAGATGGCGGATCATCACGAAGCCGCGACCGTTGAAGGTTTCATCCAGGCTGGCGTCGGGTTTGAGTCGAATCAGCATGCCGGCATGGTCAGCGAGTTCGAAGTGGTGGTTGGCGATCAGCAGAATATGCCCGTCGGCCTGTACCGCTAAGTCGCAGGCCTCAGCACCCGGTACGCCCGGAGGCAGCCAGGGGTCACGGGAGCCCATGGACAAATCGCCCGGCAGGCATACAACTTTGCGGCCATTATCCCCAAACGTTTGATCCGGTCTGCCTTGCGCGTCGAACAGGGCGACGGCGGGCAGAGTGCGATGGGTGTTTTCATAGTGCAGGCCGGCCAGCAGAATGCGTCCATCGGGCAACGCCTGCACTTTGCCGGCCATGGCCTCGAAACCAGGGGCAAACGTGTCGATCACGCTGCCTTGATCACCGAATGAAAGATCGGTGGAACCATCGGCGAGCAACCGAGCAAGGCCGAAACGGCTGCCTTGTGCAAGGCCGACTTTGGCTGCCACAAGAATCCGGCCCTGCGCATCCAGCGCAACATCTTGAGTCAGGCTGGACACACTGTCGGGAAAATAAACCTGGGCGACTCCGTTGGCGGCAAATGTCGTGTCGAGTTGACCGGCATTATTCAATGGCGTCGGGAGCAGGTAAGTGTTCAAAGTTGACATGCACGCATCTCCTTGCGAGTTGACCAGGACCGGGGGCCGATCGGGTAACTGCATGAGCGGAACATTCAATCCCTGAACAGAGGGAAGTACAACTGTAAGAACTAACAGGTGGAGGGTCACACTGTGCCAGAACAGTGTCTTTTTGAACCAATGGCAAGCCTGCCAAGCAGTTACGTTGCCGCGCGATGCTGAAAGTTGTACAGAAGTGTGGGGAGCTTAATAGAAATAGCAACTAAGAAAAGAAAAGCGAATGACCTCAAAGTCATCCGCTTTACCCAGCTTTCAATGTGGCATCGACCACGATTGCAACGCATAACCCTCTTCGCTCAGTTCGGCGCGAGCCTGCTGCAGCAACTGTTCCAGCTGTGCCGGGTCGGAGTAGGCGGTACTCGGAATCTGTTTACGGCCGATTCGTGAGTTGGTGCGGTCGATAACAGTCAGACTCAATTCGCCATTGCCGTCTTGTGGGGCCCAGGCCACGCACTGGAAAGGTTGGAACGCGTGGTTGGCAATCAAAAGAGCTTCGTTGATACGGAGCGGGGCGGTCATGGGGTTTTCTCTCTTTAGTGCCCAATCAAGTGATAGGCCGTCGGTTGGGCTCACCGATCGGCTGGTTACTTGTACTGATGCACGCAACCGGGGAGCAGGTCACACTTGAAACAAAGAAATTTGAAATTTCTTTTATGCCGTCGGATTTTCTGGAGGTTTTGAAAGTTTGCTGAAAGAAACGAAGTCGATAGCTAACTAATAATTACGTTTCTTATAACGTGTTTGCTTGTAGACCTATAAGCAATCGATACAAGGCGCCGTCAAATTCTTGCTAATGTTACAGCCAGGTCTGCCAAATGACTGTTTTTAAAATAAATTCCTTTAATTTGGCGCCAAGGAACAGTCATGAGTGAAGCGCCCGCATTACGACGTTTATTGGTGGTCGACCCCTGCGACGACTGTCACCGCTTACTACCCGGTCTGCGGGCGGCAGGCTGGGATGTCGACAGCTGTAGCCTGGAAAACGCCGCCGACCGTAGCTGTGATGTCGGCTTGCTGCGTTTGCAGCCTTTTCACCTGGAACGTCCCGAAGCCGTCAAGGAACTGATAAGTCGCAGCGGCACTGAATGGATCGCTGTGCTCAATCAGGAAGTCCTGCGCTTGCAGAACGTCGGTGACTTCGTCTGTGAATGGTTTTTCGATTTCCATACCTTACCCTTTGACGTGTCGCGGGTGCAGGTCACCCTCGGCCGCGCGTTCGGCATGGCGCGCTTGCGCGGGCAGGGCACGATCCACATTGATCAGCCGGAGCACGAACTGCTCGGCGACAGCAAACCGATTCGCGAACTACGCAAACTCCTGAGCAAACTGGCGCCCACCGAGTCGCCCGTGTTGATTCGCGGCGAAAGCGGCACCGGTAAGGAGCTGGTTGCACGCACGCTGCATCGTCAATCCCAGCGTCACAACAAGCCGTTCGTGGCGATCAACTGCGGTGCAATTCCTGAACATTTGATCCAGTCCGAACTGTTCGGGCACGAAAAAGGTGCGTTTACCGGCGCTCATCAGCGAAAGGTCGGGCGCATCGAAGCGGCCAATGGCGGCACGTTGTTTCTCGATGAAATCGGCGATTTGCCGCTGGAACTGCAAGCCAATCTGCTGCGCTTTCTTCAGGAAAAACACATTGAGCGGGTAGGGGGCAGTCAGCCGATCCCGGTTGATGTGCGCGTTCTGGCGGCGACTCACGTCGATCTGGAAGCCGCCATCGACAAGAAGCTCTTTCGCGAAGACCTGTATTACCGCCTCAACGTTTTGCAAGTCGCCACCGCGCCGCTGCGTGAGCGCCACGGCGATCTGTCGATGCTGGCCAACCACTTTTCCCACTTCTACAGCCACGAAACCGGACGCCGACCGCGCAGTTTCAGTGAAGATGCGCTGATTGCCATGGGCAAACACGATTGGCCGGGCAACGTGCGCGAACTGGCCAACCGCGTGCGTCGAGGTCTTGTTTTGGCCGAAGGTCGGCAGATCGAAGCGCGCGACCTGGGATTGATCAGCCAGCACTCGATCGCCACACCGATGGGGACGCTGGAGGACTATAAAACCCGCGCCGAACGCCAGGCGCTGTGCGATGTGTTGAACCGGCACAGCGACAACCTCAGTGTCGCGGCCAAGGTGCTTGGCGTTTCGCGGCCGACTTTTTATCGCTTGTTGCACAAGCATCAGATCCGCTAGGGCGGGGGAAACGAACAAGGCCCGCTGCGACGTAATCGCAGCGGGCCTTGTTCGTGATCGAGCGGTCAGAAGTAGTACGGGAATTTCAGGCTGAAGGAAAAGTCCGGGGCATCATCGGTCAAGCCGATGGACAGGTTGGGAACGATGGTCAGGTTATCGGTGGCCGCAACGGTCATGCCGATGTTGAAGTAGCCGGCGTTGGCATCACTGGACACCACCGACTGCCAATCCCCGCCGTCTTGTTTGAGCTTGCTTTGACGTTGCACCAGATCAGATACCGAGAACGACATACTCATCTTTTCGTTCAAGGCGAAGGCTACACCGGCGCCGATCTGGAAGCTGTCGCCGATTCGCACTTTGCCAGGGGTCTTCTGGTTGACGGTCGAACTGATGTCGTCGAACGATTCCTCAAGGTTATGTGTGTAGGACAAGCTGCCGAACAACACCGCCGGGTCGAAGGTCTTGACCAGCGAGATGCCTGGCGTAATCGACCAGACGCCGTTGCCGGTCGGCAGGGTGTCCGGCACGAACAGGTTGGTGTTGGCGTCGGTCTGGCGCAACTTGATGCCGAAGGGGTCCTTGCCCGTTGGCGCCTTCACGCGCAAGGTGACCACTGCGTCCGGGGAGTTGACGGACTCGTCCATGAATTTATAGGCGATACCAAAGTTGACGTCGCCAATGGTTGGATCTCGCGTAACGTCCTGTTCGGTTGTTACGCCGGCAGCCCCCTGATTACCGCCACCGGACTGATAGGTCGATTCTCGGTACACCACTGGCACGTTCAGATCAAACTGCCAGCGATTGTTGAAGTTGTAGCGGCCGGTGACGTCCAGCGTCCAGGTATCGGCCTTGATACGGTCAAGGTTGATGTTGCCGAGAAAAATTGAATCCAGTGCGAGAAAACCATTCAGGATCAACTGACGGGTGTCATAACGCGAGTAGGTAACGCCGGTTTCGAGACTGAATTTACCGCCACCAAAAAAGCCACTGGCTTCGTCATACAGGTTGGATACGCTTTGCGCCGGTTGTGAATCGTCGGCCAGCGACTGCCCGTAGCCACTGCCCCCGGCAGCGCCTCCGGATGCAGTGGCAGAGCCAGTGCGGTTTGCAACGGCATTGCGTTTCATGTCCGCAGGCGATTTGACCAAGCGCTTGGGAGGAGGGGCTACGGGTTGTTCCTCTACCTGGCGGACTCGTTGTTCGAGCACCGCCAGGGCCTTTTGTTGTACTTCGTATCGTTGTTTTAGTTCCAGAAGTTCTTGCTTGAGTGTTGCGACGTCCGCGTCGGGTGCTGCTTGCAGCATGGCGGCGGGAAGAAGCGTACTCAAACAAACCGCTGTACGCAGTGATACTGATCGATACATGAATAAGCCGTCCCTTTAAACCCAATGATCGAGACTCAGCGTAGTTCAATATCCGATGTTGCGTAGGGCTCTGAGTTGACTCAGGTTACAGTCCAATGCACCGGCGCTCATGCCGTTATTGTTCAGAACTACGTTGAGTTGGGTCATGTTGTTGACCACGTTGGCACTGCCGAGCAAACGGGTGTTTTGCAGCAAACCACCCTGGGCGACCTGTTGCAGGGATGTACCCTGATTTCCGGAGGCCTGAATAGCCATTTGGATGCCACTGCCGGTGGCCGAAACGGCCACATTCCCGGCAGCATTACCACCGGTGATGGTTTGTCCGGCCATCAACGCCTGTCCTTGAGCGGGTACCAGCGCGGGAGCTTTGGAAGCTTCCGAGACATTGATTGCGACGTTGTTGTAGGCCGTGTTGCTGTCGCCGGCGGCGCGCACGCTTTGCGTCACGCCCTGGCTGCTGTTGAGGGCGGCGCCACCGGTGATCGTACCGGTGCCCGCTGTCAGGGTGCTGCCGTTGCCGTGTTCCTTGATTGTCTGGACATAGAATTCGGGTTTTACGGTTGCCGCTTGAAGTTGCATTGAGGTCGATGCCCCGATCAGGTCACCACTGGCATTGCGCCAGGTACTGCTCATGACAATACCGAAGCTGATGATACGCCCCGGCATGACATAACGACCGCGTAGCTCGGCGAGCTCTTGGTCCTTGACTTCGATGGGTTTGAATCCTGCATTGGCGTAGCCTGACGCGCTCGCTGCCAGGCAGGCGGCGGCCAGCCAGTATGAGGTTTTCATCTGCTGCTCCCGGGACGTCCAGTCCCATTCTTTTATCGGCGATTAAAAGAAGTCGCTCTGTATGAATCCGAAGTCCATCAACTCGGCGTCTCGGACAGGGTTGAAACCATCGAGTTTGTTCTTGGCGGTCAGCGGTGTCGGAGGGCTTCGTAACGCATTGGTTTTGTCATATCCGGGACCGACGATGGCGAAGACAATGCCGTTCCAACCTTTGACAAAGTCATCGTGGACGTAGCGTTTGTGGCCTAAAACCGGGTCTGCGATGTACACCCAATCCTTGTCCGCACGCTGCAACACCACGAAATGCTTGTAGCCGCGAATCTCCATCAGTACCACTACCGGAATGGTCACCGCTTCGAGTTTCTCGGGCGGAATCCGGTAACCCCTGGCGCGCATGCCGATGGTTTCAACGTAGCGCTTCATGTCCAGCATGGAAAAACCTTGAGTGCGAACAAGGTCCGGGTCGGAATTGACCAGCATGCCTTTGATGATGTGCTCCTCATCGACGTCGAGCCAATAGGCCTGGCGTAACACCGTGGCCAGTGCGGCGGCGCCGCAACTGAAATCGGTTTTCTGTTCGACGATGTCGGAAAACTTGCGCTCACGAATGCTTTGCACGTTCTTGTAGACGAGTGTGCCGCCGGGAAGGGCAGCCACAGGCATCTGGGCAGCCTGGGTCAGGCCGGACAAGCAGAGCAGAGCGAAAAGGGCAGTCTTACGCATGATCGATACGCCTTTGCGGACTGAGGAAAAGCCCCGTTTCCGGGGCTTTCGTTTCGATCGCGATTACATGCAGGCTTTGCAACCTGCAGCGATGGACAGCGAGTTGCTTTGTTGGTTGCCCACACCCGCCGAGACGTTGGCTCCACCGTTGCCGGAGAAGTTGTTCATCGAGCCAGTCATGTTGGCAGTGTTGGTGACTGGGTTTTTCCAGCCATCTTTGGTCAGCACTTGTTGAGTGGTTACGCCAGCGAGGCCAAAAGTACCCACGGCTTCGAACTTGGCTTTTTGATCGTCATTGCCACCACCATGGCCACCTTTGTTGTCGTACCCACCGTGGTGGCTGTCATCGCCTTCGATGGTTGCAGTGCCTTTGGCTTTAAACACACCAGCGGCTGCAAAAGTGCCGGTAAGGGTGTCTTTTTTGTAGGTTTGCACACCTTTGTTTTCGACCACCAGGCCAGTGGAAGACTGGTTGGCCGCGGCGGCGGCCTGAGCGACACGACCGCCCGATACAGCGATAGCCAGGTTGTTTTTCTGTTGGTTGAAGTTGCCAGCCGTCACGTTGACGCCGATGTTGCCGGAGCCGTTGTTGCCTGCATTGTTAAGTGTGGCGTTGTTGACGGTCGACGAATTTTTTACGTAGTTGTTGTTGTTGACCTGAGTTGCACTCGAGGCAGCAACAGCAGTGCCGAAGATGAAGCTTTCGTCGGCGGTCGCCAGAGCGGCAGCGTTGTCTTGTTGGTTACCGTCGCCTGCTGCGGTGTTGGCACCCATGTTGCCGTTGGAACCGTTGAGCGAGTTGTCGGTGGTGGCGTTGTTTTTGGTGCCCTGGTTTTTCACCACGTTGCCGTCGCTGTTTTGTGTATCCAGTACAGCGGCGCCGGCGCCGGCAGTGATTTGCAGGAGTTGCTCCAGGGTTGGGCCTTTTGGTGGAGGAGGCTGGTGACCATGACCGCCGTTGTTACCATGATCGTTACCGCCTGCCTGAGCTGCCATTGCCATTACTGCTGCAAGAGCGAAAACCAGTGGTTTAAGAGCCATTGTAGGTTTCATGGTGTTTCTCCGTGCTTATTAGTTGGTTAAGTGTTGGGACTTTTCTAATTGCACTGCTTTTTTTGTTTGGGTCAGTCTGCGACCCGGATGCTCAGGGTGTTAGCCATACGGTTCCCCACCCCGGCACTCTGGTTCACCTGGATGACCCCTCGGCTGCCGGTGAAGGCCTGATCACTTGTCGTGACCTGGCGACTGCCGGGTGAGGTACCAGTTGCTCCTGAGCTCGGTAACAACGCCACGTTCTGTTGGGAAAGGGCGCTATCGTCAACGCTCTGCGGGGCAGCACTGATGCTGACGCGCGTCACGTTGGCCATCTGGTTGTTGGCACCGGCGCCCTGGTTTACGCCCAGGATTCCGTTGCCATTACTGAAAGAGGTGCCGCCAATGGTGGCGCTGGCATTCATCGACCGGTCGGCCGGTGTGTCGATTCGCTGCCTGACGATGGTGCTGGCGCTGGCGTCGGTGCCAATCGCAATGGCTTTGGTATTGGCTTGCTGCATCTGATCACCGGCGGCCTGGTTGACATTGAAGTTGCCGCGGTATTGCACGCCAGAATCCTGGATGTTGGCGTTGTTTACCGAACCAGGGTCAGCCGCCATAGCGCTGGTGCAGCCGATCAAGGCAAGCAGGAGCAGGGAGCGATTCATCTCATTGGCCTCCAGCCATGCGGGTCAACGGAGCCAGTCCAGTGCTCATCGCACGGTTGACTGTGTTGGAGATCGAGCCGCCGGCACCGCCGCCATGGCCGGCACTCATGCCTGGCATACCGCTGGGGTTGGTCAGGGTGTTCATGCCGGGCAGATTCGAATTGGGTGTGGTGATGTTGCCGCGAATCGACGAGCCGCTGGCGACGCTGGCAAAGTCACCGTCGCTCAGTTCGGTATTGCTCAGAGTCTGGTTGATTCGCGCCGATGGGTTGGCGTTAACGGTGGTCGGGTAGGGGTCTTTGCCACCATTACGCCCGATAGGAATCGGCTGGACATCGCGGTTGAGGACGATCACGCCATTGCCTTCGGCCTGAACGTTGAAACTGAGGATGGTGCTGGCGGCTGATCCGATCAGCAGAAGGCAGGTCAAGCCTTTTTTGAAATTCCCCACGGCTGCAATTCCTTCTTCAGTGGGCTGGCCCTAGTCAGCGTTGTGAAGGAGATAGCGAATGCTGTGCCGCTTTATGATTGTTCAGGAATTTCAATGGGTTACTGGAAA
The DNA here is from genome assembly GCF_019733355.1 of Pseudomonas baetica. Classification (GTDB taxonomy): domain Bacteria; phylum Pseudomonadota; class Gammaproteobacteria; order Pseudomonadales; family Pseudomonadaceae; genus Aquipseudomonas; species Aquipseudomonas baetica_A. The sequence continues at coordinate 71,783 of NZ_JAIHLQ010000016.1, forward strand.
TGGATACGACGCAGATACAGGAACTGTTTCAGCGTTGAAACAGGCTGGTAGGCGAGTATCCGACCAAAGTCGATACAAAGCTCTGGAAGAAGGGGTTGCGCCAATGTGTTTCAGCAACTTAACAACTGGCATGACAAAGCGATGAATGCCACTGAGACGGGCGCTTTGCACTCAGGCGAGTGTTTCAGAAACGGACACTTTTGCCCGCGAGATGGGGGCAATGGGGTCGGCGCCCCTAGGAATCGGCTGATTCAGCCAGTAATCGCTCGACCGCAGCAAAGGCTTGCGCCTGGCGGTCGGTCCAATGGCCCTGAATGATCTGAAACGGTTGTCGATGCTGCTTAAGCCAGTCGTGGGTGGCCTGGTAAAACCCTAAACGCTCGCCAAGATCCGGCTGGCAGCGTTGACCGTCATCGGTCCAGTCGATCTGCTCCGGGCACAACAGCAGGTGCAAGTCGTAATGCCGGGCCAGCAACTGCGGCTCCAGCCAGGCCGGGCAATCACCGAACAAGGTCTGGCTCCACAGGATGTTGCTCAACAGGTGGGTGTCGAGAATCAGCAGTGGCGGCTGTTGCGCCCGCGCCTGATCCTCCCATTGCAGTTGGCCACGGGCGATCTCGGGGACATCGGCCAGACAAGTATCCCGTGGGTGCTGCTCGATAAAAAATCGTACGTATTCGTCGACGCGCAAGCCACCGAAATGCTGCTGAAGGCCCGCCGCCAGCCAGCTCTTGCCGGTGGACTCGGGGCCGGTCAGAACCACGACTTTCATGTGCGCAACGCCGGATCAACCCGCCATTCACGCCAGCCTTGTACAGCCAGCAGGGTGAACAGGCCGTACAACGCAGCGGTGAGGTAAAGCCCTTTATAGATAAACAATCCGACAAAGATCACATCAAGCACGAACCACAGTGCCCAGCATTGCAGACGTTTTTGCGCCATCCACAACTGTGCCACCAGGCTGAAACCCGTGAGTGCTGCGTCCAGCCACGGTTGCGCAGCGTCGGTCCAGTGAGCCATGGCCGCACCGAGCAACACACTGCCAACCGCGCCAGCACACAGGCCAAGCCAAATCGAGCGGGTGTCGAGGCGGGTCACTTCGCGCCCGTCATGCATCGTCCCGGCACGCGTCCATTGCCACCAGCCGTAGATCTGCAGGGCGGCGTAGATCACTTGCAGCAACATGTCCGAATACAGCTTCACTTCAAAGAAGATCCAGCTATAGAGCAACACCATGACCAGCCCGATGGGCCAGCACCACGGGTTCTGTTTGACCGTCAGCCAGACGGCGATCACGCCGAGGGCGGCAGCAAACAGTTCGAGCCCGGACATGTAGGTTCCTATGGGGGGATTTGAAGGGAGGCGGATTGTACCCAAAAACACGACCGAGGCATTAAGCGCCGCGCCGCCTGACCTGAGGGAGCGAATTCACTCCCTCAGGGGAATGGGGTCAGACGCGGAACTGGCGCAGCAGGCTGTTCAGTTGTTCGCTCAATTGGCCCAGCCGCGCGCTCGCCGCACTCGACTGCTCTGCCGCCATCGCCGTGCTGTGAGACAACCCGGCTGCTTGCGTGACGTTCTGGTTGATGTCCTCAACCACATGCGCCTGTTGCAGCGTCGCGCTGGCAATCGACGCGTTCAGGCCATTGAGATTGCGCAATGCCTGGCCAATGGCGTTCAGGCTGGCACCGGCCAGCCCGGCCTGTTCGATGGTCAGTTGCGAAGCCTTGCTACTGTCGCCGATCACCTTGACCGCCGCTTCGGAGTGATTTTGCAGTCGCTCGATCATCGACTGAATCTCCGCCGTCGACTTCTGGGTACGCTGCGCCAGCAAGCGCACTTCATCCGCCACCACAGCGAATCCCCGCCCCTGTTCGCCTGCGCGCGCCGCTTCGATGGCCGCGTTGAGCGCGAGCAAATTGGTTTGCTCGGCAATCGAACGAATCACTTCCAGCACGCTGCCGATCTGGGTGCTTTCGTCAGCCAAGGTACGAATCACTTCAACGGCTTGATCAATGGTGCCGGACAACTTGTCGATCTGTTGCAGGCTACCGTCGATATTGATCTGACCCTGCTGTGCCTGCGCTTCGGCGTCGCGCATTTCGGCGGCGGCATGCTCCGCGTTCTTAGCCACATCCTGCACACCGTAAGTCACCTCGTTGATCGCGGTGGCGACCAGTTCCATCTGTTGCGATTGTTGCTGGCTGCGTTCCTGGGCCTGCGAGGCATCGTTGCCCAGTTCGCTGGACGACTGGCCGAGGGCGCTGGCCGACACCTGCAAGTCGCCGATGACCCGGCGCAATTTGGCAGTGAACGCGTTGAAGTGACGAGCCAGTTCCGTGACCTCATCCTTGCCGTGGGTATCAAGGCTGCGGGTCAGGTCGCTTTCGCCGCTGGCGATGTTGGCCATGGCGCTTACGGTTTCCTGCAATGGCCGCACGATACTGCGGGCAATCAGAATCACCAGCAGGGCCATGATCAGCGAAATCGCCAGGCCGACGACCGACGCCTTGATGACTTGCCCCTGGAACTCGGCCTGCACATCGTCGACATACACGCCAGAGCCAATCACCCAGCCCCAAGGCTCAAACAACTTGATGTAGGACGTTTTGGCAACAGGTTCGGTAGCGCCGGGTTTTGGCCAACGGTAATCGACCATGCCGGCGCCCTTGGCTTTGGCGATGGCGACCATCTCGTTGAACAGCGCAAAGCCGTCCGGATCGCGGATCGCCGAGAGGTTCTGGCCTTCAAGTTTCGGGTTGGTAGGGTGCATGACCATCACGGGCGTGAGGTCGTTGATCCAGAAATAGTCGCTCTGGTCGTAGCGCAGGCCACGGATGGCGGTAATTGCCTGTTTTTGCGCGGCTTCTCTCGTCAGAGTGCCGGCAGTTTCCAAGTCATGGTAATAGGTCAGCAATCCGCTGGCGGTCTGTACCACATGCTGGGTTTTCTGGGCTTTGGCGTGATACAGGTCATCGTGAATCTGCTTGAGCATCAACACGCCCAAGGTCAGCAACATGACCACGGCCACAATCAAGATGAGCCACAAGCGTCGGCTGATCGACACACTGCGCAAGCTGTTCATAACGCTGTCACTCCCGGTTCTTTTTCTTGTAATAAACGACCGCCAGCATCCAACCACGATTTCGTGAGCGGGCATACGCGACCCAAGTCGTATAACGCGGCAGCGCTAATAAGGCTTGTCTGTTAGGATTTCGGCCCCGCGCGTGAAAACCTGAATCCAAATAAATATTTCACGGAATTTTGACCCTTTCGTGTGGATCCTGAGCGCGCGGAATCGGTACAGCAATATCCGGCTACGCTGATCGCAGTGAACGTCAGAAAATACTATCGGAGCATGCCCGTGCGCATCGCTTTTTGGGGGATTGATGGATCTTTGGACTGCCTTGCAGGCACTGATACTAGGAGTTGTAGAAGGGCTGACGGAGTTTTTGCCCATTTCCAGTACCGGACACCAGATCATCGTTGCAGACCTGCTCAATTTTGGCGGCGAGCGGGCCATGGCGTTCAACATCATTATTCAGCTTGGCGCTATCCTCGCAGTGGTCTGGGAATTTCGTCGCAAGATCCTCGACGTGGTGGTCGGTTTGCCGACTCAGCCCCGCGCGCGGCGCTTCACTGCCAACCTGCTGATCGCTTTCATGCCCGCCGTTGTGCTGGGCGTGATCTTTGCCGATCTGATCCATCAGTATCTGTTCAACCCGATCACCGTGGCTACGGCGCTGGTGGTGGGGGGTGTCATCATGTTGTGGGCTGAACAGCGACAGCATGAGGTTCACGCGGAAACAGTCGATGAGATTCGCTGGACCGACGCACTGAAAATCGGTTTTGCGCAATGCCTGGCAATGATCCCCGGGACATCGCGCTCCGGCTCGACGATCATCGGCGGCCTGCTGTTCGGCCTGTCACGCAAAACCGCCACCGAGTTCTCGTTCTTCCTCGCCATGCCAACCATGGTCGGTGCTGCGGTTTACTCGGGTTTCAAGTATCGCCATCTGTTCGTGCCCGCAGACTTCCCGGTGTTCGCCATCGGTTTCATCACTGCGTTTATCTTCGCGATGATTGCGGTACGCGGTTTGCTCAAGTTCATTGCCAGCCACAGTTATGCAGCGTTTGCCTGGTATCGAATCGTTTTTGGTCTGGTGATTCTGGCAACGTGGCAGTTCGGCTGGGTGGACTGGTCGGCGGCCAAGCCGTGAGTGAATCCCGCGCACGCCGCCCCGAAGGTCGACCTTCGGGCGGCAGTATTCAGAACCTGAAACTGAAACTGAAACTGGTTGTTCTGGCGATCGTCTGCGCGTTGCCGTTATTCGGCTCGCTGTCGATGGGGTGGCGCGGGATATCGCTGGTGCCGTTGGTGGCTTATGGCGTCGTCAGCGTGCTGGCGTTCTTCATGTATTGGGCTGACAAGCGCAAGGCCCGCGCCGATGCGTGGCGCACCCCGGAGAACATTCTTCATGCGGTTGAACTGGCCGGTGGCTGGCCCGGTGCGTTGATCGCTCAGCAGGTTTTCAGGCACAAGACACGCAAGGTCTCGTATCAGATTTTGTTTTGGGTGATCGTCTTGCTGCACCAGGTGTTCTGGATCGACCAGATCTTCCTCGGTTCCAACCTCTTGGCACTGCTCTAAACAACCCGTTGAAGGTGTGTGGGGCGGGCTTGCTCGCCCCCGCAGTTTCGAAGGGGTTTTTTCAGCCGGATTCGGTTACAACCGCAGGCCGACTTGAGTTTTCTTCGGCAGCTTGCTCACCACCAATTGATGCGATCGTTGCAGCAAATCCCGCAACTCCTCAGCGGCCAAAGGGTAGGGCGGGTGCATGATGAACCACTGCGCCCGTGCCAGATAGGGCGCCGGATGAATCCCCGGTCGGTCGCAATGGCCAAGAAACAGATCCTTGTCCACCTTGAACGCCAGCGAATCACCACGAAGCCCTTGCAAGGCAAACATCTTGTTGCCAGCAATCGAAAACACCCGAACGCCACCCCACTTGTAATCTTCGCGCGCGCCCGGCAATGCCAGACAGAACGCGGCCACGTCGGCTTCGTTCATCTTTCCTTGTTTCATAACAACCGCTCCCCACAGGCACTGAACGATTCGACCAAGTGATCGATCCACGCGCGCACGGCCGGCATCACGCCGCGCCGATGCGGATACACCGCTTGCAGCCAGCCGCCGGTCAGCGACCATTCAGGCAGCAACTGCACCAGTGTGCCGTTTTGCAACTCATTTTCGCAGTACATCATTGGCAGCAAGGTGAAGCCTTGGCCTGCCAGGACACAGGTCTTGCGCACGATAAAGTCATCAATGCCCAGGCGCGCTTCCATGTTCAACTCGAAACTTTCGCCATCCTGATCGAACAGTCGCACATGCACCAAGCGATCAGCCTCAAGCGCGCCCAGCACCGGCAGGTTTCTCAAGTCTTGCGGGTGGTTGATTGTTTGCCCCTGGATAAACGCCGGGCTGGCCACCACCACCATTTGCGCCTGACGCAAGCGTCGGGTCACCAACAGCGGGTCTTCATCACCCGGTTCACGCACACGCAGGGCAACGTCGAAACCCTCGGCGACCAAGTCCACACGACGGTTGAGCAGGACTATTTCCAGCTGTACCTGAGGGAATTTGCCAAGGAACTCACTGATGACCAACGGCAGCATCTCCCGCGCCAGGCCGGTCGGGCAGGACACCCGCAAACGGCCACGCGGCTCGCTGGACATACTGGCCACCGCTTCGTCAGCCATTTCCGCTTCCAGCAGCATTGCCTGGCAGTGGCGCAGATATCGTTCGCCGACGGCCGTCAGATTCAGTTGGCGGGTGGTACGTTGCAGCAAGCGCGCACCGAGACGCTCTTCCAGTTCAGCAATGCGCCGCGACAGTCGCGATTTGGGAATGCCCAGCAAGCGCCCGGCGGCCGCGAAGCCGCCAGCCTCGACGACTTTGGCGAAGTAGTAGAGATCGTTGAGGTCTTGCATGCTTGAGATCCGACTGTTCTATCAGTGGGACGAACTATCGCATTGTTGGCGGCTAATCAGCTATTGGTTTGTTGCGTAGGATTGTCTCCATTCCGTCGCCACCGGCGATTCATTCCAGGAGATTCCACATGAAACTGCTGCATATCGATTCGAGCATTCTGGGCGACAACTCGGCTTCCCGTCAGTTGAGCAGCCAAGTCGTCAAAGCCTGGCAAGCTGCAGAGCCAAGCGCCGTAGTGACCTACCGCGACTTGGCCGCTGACGCCATCAGCCACTTCTCGTCGACCACGCTGGTTGCCGCCGGTACGACCGCTGAACTGCGCGACGCCGCACAACAGCATGAAGCCGATCTGAGCGCTTCGACGCTGGCCGAGTTCATCGCCGCCGATGCTATCGTGATCGCCGCGCCGATGTACAATTTCACCGTGCCGACCCAACTTAAGGCCTGGATCGACCGCGTTGCGGTTGCCGGCCAGACCTTCCGTTACACCGAAGCCGGCCCAGAAGGCCTGTGCGGTGGCAAGAAAGTGGTCATCGTCTCTACATCTGGCGGTATCCATGCCGGGCAAGCGAGCGGCATCGCCCACGAGGAATATCTGAAGCTGGTGTTGGGTTTCCTTGGTATCACAGACATTGAGATCGTCCGTGCCGAAGGCCTGGCGTATGGCGAGGAAGTGCGCAACAACGCCATGACTGCTGCTCAAGCGAAGATCAGCGAGCAACTTTTCGCCGCCGCGTAAGGCTTGCGTAAAGAACTGCTCAAGTTCAGGCAATCCCCCAAAAACTCTGTATTCTGGTTCTGCAAGGGCCGAATACGGAGTTCTTTGTTTCTGGCTGTTACATGACATGGCCCAGGTTATGCAGTCAAACAATCAGCGTCTGGATGCATTGTCGTCACAGTTCGTCGAGTTCCCGGCGTTCCGGCTTCACAAAGCAACGGATCTTTCGATTGAGTAACAACAGGGTGGGGCATCCCATGACGCGTCTGAGTGCAACGTTACTGATTTGCCTGCTGAGCAGCCTGAATTCAGTGCAAGCTGCGCCTGGGATTCACCCGGTCTGGAGCGTTGGCTACCACGAGATGACATTCCTCGATCCACTGGATCTGCAACCCATGCGCGCCATCGCGTTCTATCCCTCCAGCGACCGCAAGCACATGAGCCTGCTTGAGGGTTACTCGATTGAGGCCGGCGAAGACACCAAGGTGGCCATGGGCCGTTTTCCGATGCTGATGCTGTCCCACGGCAACACCGGCACACCCTTGGCGCTGCACGATCTCGCCACCTCGCTGGCCCGTAAAGGGTTTGTGGTCGTCGCGGTGATCCACCCCGGTGACAATTCCAAGGATCACAGCCGACTGGGCACCCTGAGCAATCTCTATGGGCGGCCTATCCAGATTTCCGAAGCGATCACCGCCACCCTTGGCGACCGCATGCTGGCGCCGTTCGTCAATGCGGATCAGGTCGGAGTCATCGGATATTCGGCGGGTGGTGAGACGGCGTTGATTCTCTCTGGCGCACAACCGGATCTGGATCGCCTGCGCCGCTATTGCCAAGAGCGGCCGGATGACCGGGACGCCTGCAATACCAAGGGCGAACTCATTGTTGATCGTGATGACTTGCAACCGGTGGCCGACCCGCGTGTTCACGCCTTATTGTTAATGGCGCCGTTGAGTCTGAAATTCGGCCGTCAAACGTTGGCCGATGTGCATGTGCCCGTGCTGCTGTACAGCGGCGATGGCGACAAACTCGTCGCATTCGATAAAAACGCGGCGGCGCTGGCGCGCAAACTGCCGACTGCACCGGACTTCAAGTTACTGGCCGGAGCAGGGCACTTCGTGTTCATGGCGCCGTGTAGCGAAGAGCAGATTCTCGCCATGCCGGCGCTGTGTACCGATGCTGATGGCGTGGATCGTGAAGACATCCACCGCAACCTGATTTCCGAGGCCGGACGATTCTTCGCCCATGCCTTGGGCAAACCGAGCCGAGCGGGGATGCAGACTGCGGATCAATAACGATCTTCAACTCATCGCTATCGATGCGCTTCAGGCTTGAGAATCTGCCCGCCGCTTGAGCAGCAGAGTCAGCCCCAGCCCGGTCACTGACAACAGCGCCGCACTGAAGAAAATCCACGAATACCCCAGATTTAAAGCCACCGCCCCCATCAACGGCCCGGCAATCGCCAGCGCCAGATCAAAGAACACCGCATAAGCACTCAACCCGGCACCACGGCTGGAGTTGGGCACCTGTTTGATCGCCTCGACGCCCAATGCCGGATACACCAGCGACAGGCCGAACCCAGCCATGCCGGCCCCCATCAACGCATACGCCGTGGAGGGCGCCAGCCAAAGCATTACCAAGCCAACGGTTTCAATGATCATGCAGGCAATGGCCGAATTGAAACCGCCGAAGCGACTGATGGCAGAAATGAACAGCAGGCGCGACAGGATGAAACACACGCCGAACACGGTCAGGCAATACGCGGCGCCGCTCCAGCCACGATTAAGGTAATAAAGGGTGATAAAGGTGGTCAGCGTGCCGTATCCGATCGACGCCAGACTCAGGCTGGCGCCAAACGGTGCAATGCGCCCGAACACCGCCCAGAAAGGCAGCCGTTCGCCGCGCACCACCGGCACTGAGGGTTTATTGCGGATCAATAGCAGTGCACCGATGGCAAGCACCGACAGTGCGATGCCGAGACTGGCAAAACCGTAATCGGCGACCATCACCACACCCATCGGCGCGCCGATGGCAATCGCGCCGTAAGAGGCGATGCCGTTCCAGCCGATTGATCGGGCTGTATGTTCGGCCCCTACCTGGCCCATGCACCAACTGATGGTGCCCACCCCGATCAAACCTTGGGCGACGCCCAGCAACAAACGCCCGGCAATCAGAATCAGCAGGCTCGGCAGCGCAAAGCTTTGCAGCAGCGTCGACGCCAGCGTCAGCACACCACTGAACACAATCCCCAGCAGCCCATAAACAATCGCCCGTTTGGTGCCGATGGTGTCCGACACGCGTCCGGCCATCGGCCGACTGAGCAGCGTGGCCAGGTACTGCGAGCCGATCACCAGCCCTGCAATGATGGCGCTGAAACCCAATTGTTCGTGAACATAACCGGGCAACACCGCAATCGGCAGACCGATACAGAGAAAGGCAATAAAGGTATAGAAAACGATGGAAACGATCTGCCGGGTGATCGCGATAGCGCTTTGCGGAGGCTGTTGCTGCGCAGACATGAGGACTCGTTCGGGGGCGGCGGTGGGAGAATTCGCATCATGGCGTGGGCGCGGGACAAAAGGAAGCAGGCTAACTATTTTTCCTGAGAGCTGATGTCGCTGCAGCGCGTTACAGGTTGAATGCGCTCCCCTGTGGGAGTGGGCATGCTCGCGAAGGTATCTGAAGCGCAATATTTCTCACGTCAGATTGCAAAAAGCCCCGTCACAAAGGACAGGGCTTTTCACTGGCAAAACGAATAGCTGTTCTTAGAACACCACACCCTGACTGCGCAGGTAATCATCGTAGGTGCCGCTGAAGTCGGTCACGCCGTCCGGGCTCAACTCGATGATGCGAGTGGCCAGGGACGATACGAACTCACGGTCGTGGCTGACGAAGATCAGCGTGCCCGGGTAGTTTTCCAGCGCCAGGTTCAGCGCCTCGATCGACTCCATGTCCAAGTGGTTGGTCGGTTCGTCCATGATCAGCACGTTCGGCTTTTGCAGGATCAGCTTGCCAAACAGCATGCGACCTTGCTCACCACCGGAAATCACTTTGACCGACTTGAGGATCTCGTCGTTGGAGAACAGCATGCGGCCCAAAGTACCGCGGATCATTTGTTCGCCCTGAGTCCACTGACCCATCCAGTCGAACAGCGTCACGTCGTCTTCGAAGTCGTGCGCGTGATCCTGAGCGTAGTAGCCCAGTTCTGCGGCGTCGGTCCACTTGATGCTGCCGGCATCCGGGGTCAGTTCGTTGACCAGGGTGCGCAGCAGGGTGGTCTTGCCGATACCGTTCGGGCCGATGATCGCGACGCGCTCGCCCGCCTCAACCTGGAAGCTGAAATCCTTGAACAACGGCTTGCCATCGAAGCCTTTGGCCATTTTTTCGACCATGACGGCCTGGCGATGCAGCTTTTTGTTTTGATCGAAACGGATGAATGGGCTGACACGGCTCGAGGGCTTGACCTCGGCCAGTTGGATCTTGTCGATCGCCTTGGCGCGGGAAGTGGCCTGCTTGGCTTTCGAGGCGTTGGCCGAGAAGCGGCTGACGAACGATTGCAGTTCGGAAATCTGCGCTTTCTTCTTGGCGTTGTCCGACAGCAGTTGCTCGCGGGACTGGGTCGCCACGGTCATGTACTCGTCGTAGTTGCCCGGGAACAGACGCAGCTCGCCGTAATCCAGGTCAGCCATGTGGGTGCACACGCTGTTCAGGAAGTGACGGTCGTGAGAGATGATGATCATCAGGCTGTTGCGCTGGGTGAGGATGTTTTCCAGCCAGCGAATGGTGTTGATGTCCAGGTGGTTGGTCGGTTCGTCGAGCAACAACACTTCCGGATCGGAGAACAGCGCCTGAGCCAGCAATACACGCAGTTTCCAGCCTGGCGAGACTTCGCTCATCGGGCCGAAATGCTGCTCGATGCCGATACCCAGGCCCAGCAGCAGTTCACCGGCACGGGATTCGGCGGTGTAGCCGTCCATTTCGGCGAACTCGGTTTCCAGCTCGGCCACGGCCATGCCGTCTTCTTCGCTCATTTCCGGCAGCGAATAGATGCGATCGCGCTCGGCCTTGACCTTCCACAGCTCTTCGTGACCCATGATCACGGTGTCGATCACGGTGAATTCTTCGTAGGCGAACTGATCCTGGCGCAATTTACCCAGGCGCACGTTCGGCTCAAGCATGACCTGACCACCGGACGGGTCGAGGTCGCCGCCAAGGATTTTCATGAAGGTCGACTTGCCGCAACCGTTGGCGCCGATCAGGCCGTAACGGTTGCCCGCGCCAAATTTGACCGAAACGTTTTCGAAGAGCGGCTTTGCGCCGAACTGCATCGTGATGTTAGCTGTAGAAATCAAGTGTTTTTCCTGCGAAGCATTCTGAATTGCGAGGGTGCGGCCGGAGCGCTTGGCCCGAGTCAAAGTGCGCTGAAGCGGGGAGGTCCCGTCATCAACCAAGGGGGGCGCGTAAAGTTTGGCGGCGATTGTACTGGTCTGGCTCTTTAAACGATAGGGCGAACACGCCACGAACGCCGATTGGCACAATCGCGGGACAGTTTTTCACAGATGAAGGCTCACTATCGGTTACAAAGTGTGGCTAAAATGCCATCCATTCACCTAGCGCCCTAGAACGGCGCGGGCTCAAGGACGTGCCATGTGTACTCAGACCACTGCATAAGACGCCAGAGTTCAGGCTCCCGGGTGCGCGCAGTTTGTTCACTTCTGACGTGTGACGATTTTTCGTGAAACTCATCATTGCTGCTATTTATGTCATTTCCATTGCATACGTTCACTTGCGTGGCCGCGTGCGCCACAAACTGGGCCGGCAACTGAGTGATCACTCGACGTTTCTCGCGCCGATCAATTGCTTCCTCTATCTGTTCTCGAAGAAGCCGAACAAGCCTTACCTTGATCCGGCAGACTTTCCTGATCTGAGCCCATTGCAAGCCCATTGGAAGGAGATCCGCGAAGAAGGGCAGAATCTGCTGCAAGCTGGCGAGATCAAACGTTCCGATCAATACAACGATGTGGGTTTCAACTCGTTCTTCAAAACCGGCTGGAAGCGGTTCTACCTGAAGTGGTACGGCGACAGCCACCCGTCGGCGATGAAGTTGTGCCCACGAACGACCGAGCTGGTACAGAGTATCGGCTCGATCAAGGCAGCGATGTTCGCCCAGTTACCGCCGGGATCGAAACTGGTGCGCCACCGTGATCCTTATGCCGGTTCTTATCGTTATCACTTGGGCCTTGAAACGCCGAACGATGAGGGTTGCTATATCAATGTCGACGGCGAGAACTATCATTGGCGCGATGGCGAAGCGGTGATGTTCGACGAAACGTTCATTCACTATGCTGAAAACAAGACCGACCAGAACCGGATCATCCTCTTCTGTGATATCGAGCGGCCGCTGAAGTATCAATGGGCCGCAGCGTTCAATGGCTGGTTTAGCCGCACTGTGATGTCGGCAGCGGGTGCGCCGAATGATGCGGGTGACCGTACTGGCGGGATCAACCGGTTGTTTACCAAGATCTACAAGATTCGTTTGCGCGGCAAAGAGCTGAAAAAGCGCAATCGCAAGCGGTACTACATGGAAAAGTGGGCGATTTTCGGTGGTTTGCTGGCTGTCTTCATCTTGATCTGATGAATATAGAGCGGCCACCGACGCCTTCGCGAGCAAGCCTGCGTCTTTGCCGAGTGTAAGAGCCAGGCTGATTTATCCGGGTGATCTTCAGGTGGCCTGCGACTCAGGGCGAAACTTTCCCGCCATTTGGCGGCTTCCGGGGGTTTTGTCAAGCCGTGTTACATGTTGTTTAAAGGCCATGGGTTAACAAATCCGAACCCTGGGCGTAGCGTGGACTCGAAGGCTTTATTCCATGCCCATCGAGAGGCCACCCCATGAACCGAATTATGCTTGGCATCGCTGTCATGACACTCAGTAGCGGTCTGGTTCATGCGGATGTCGTGCTGGCGCAAAGCCCTACCGGCAACAGCAACAACCCCTACAACAGCCCAATCCGCCGGGCCAACCCAAACAGCATGCAGGGCACGCAGCCCAGCGCCCCGCCAATGCGAGGGCCAAACACCCTACCGACGCCACGTCCGCCCACGGTCGAGAATCGTGGTATTGGCAACGGCCAGCCGATTCGCTCGTCGCCAAGTCAGTCGCCCACGTTCATTCCCAACCCTCCCTCGCGGGATTCCGGCAGTCACCGCTGAACGGCAGGACTGCTGTTCTGCCAGCCTCTGAACCGAACAAAAGGACTCGTGCATGTTGCATAAAACCCTCCTGGCCAGCCTGTGCGTCAGCGCACTGATCAGTGCTCCGGTCTTGGCCGCTACCCAAGAATTGCAAAGCGAGCAGGGCACCCTCGAAGTCACCACGATTATCCAAGGACTCGAGCATCCGTGGGCGCTGGCCTTTCTGCCGAATCGCGGGGGCATGCTGGTGACCGAGCGACCGGGCAACCTGCGGGTGGTCGGTACAGAGGGTCAATTGTCTGCGCCTATCAACGGCGTACCGAAGGTCTGGGCCAAGGGGCAGGGCGGTTTGCTGGATGTCGTGCTGTCACCAGATTTTAAACAGGACCGGCTGATTTACCTGTCGTACGCCGAAGGCGGCGGCGTCGGGGGCAAGGCCGGGACGGCCGTCGGGCGTGGCCGGCTGTCGGACGATCTGAAGACGTTGAAGGACTTTAAAGTGATCTTCCGCCAAGAGCCGAAACTCTCTGTCGGCAACCATTTCGGTTCACGACTGGTGTTTGATCGCGAGGGTTATCTGTTCATCACCCTGGGCGAAAACAACGACCGGCCCACCGCGCAGGATCTCGACAAGCTGCAAGGCAAAGTCGTACGTATCTACCCCGACGGCAAAGTACCGGACGACAATCCATTCGTGGGTCAGTCTGGCGTGCGGCCCGAGATCTGGTCGTACGGCCAGCGCAATCCACAGGGCGCAGCACTCAATCCGTGGACCGGCACGCTTTGGGAGAATGAACACGGGCCGCGCGGAGGTGATGAGATCAACATCATCGAGCGGGGGAAAAACTACGGTTGGCCACTGGCGACTCACGGCATTAACTATTCCATGCAGCCGATCCCGGAAGCTCAGGGTAAAACCGCTGAAGGCACGATCGCGCCGCATCATGTGTGGGAGAAGTCGCCAGGCGTATCGGGGATGGCGTTTTACGACAGCGACCGTTTTAAACCGTGGCAGCACAACGCGTTTATCGGCGCGCTGGCGACACAGGAGCTGATTCGCCTGCAGTTTGATGGCGACAAGGTGGTGCATGAGGAGCGCTTGCTCGGCGAACTCAAGCAGCGCATCCGTGACGTACGGCAAGGGCCGGATGGCTACCTGTACGTGTTGACGGACGAGGAGAATGGTTCGCTGTACAGAATCGGTCTGAAGTAACCCGCTGTGGCGAGGGAGCCTGTTCCCTCGCCACACACCGGTGCAGAGGCCGCATAACTCAACTCAGTCCCGCATTTGGCCGAACCGCCACCGCGATGCCTTGTTATAGTTCTGGCTTCATTTTCAGCCCGGTAAAGGATCACTGCCATGTCTCAATACACCGCCTTCAGTGTCGAACTGGCCAACAATATCGCTCATGTGCAGATAAACCGTCCGGAAAAAATCAACTCGATGAACGCCGCTTTCTGGAGCGAGATCGTCGAGATTTTCCAGTGGATCGACGACACAGACGAAGTGCGCGTGGTGGTGCTCAGCGGTAATGGCAAACACTTTTCCTCCGGCATCGACCTGATGATGCTCGCCGGCGTCGCCAATGAATTGGGCAAGGACGTCGGTCGCAATGCGCGCCTGCTGCGCCGCAAGATCCTGACCCTGCAAGCCTCGTTCAACGCCGTCGACAACTGCCGCAAACCAGTGCTGGCAGCCATTCAGGGGTACTGCCTGGGCGGCGCGATTGATCTGATCGCCGCGTGCGACATGCGCTACGCCGCCGAAGACGCGCAATTCTCGATCAAGGAAATCGATATCGGCATGGCCGCTGATGTTGGCACATTGCAACGGTTGCCGCGGATCATCGGAGACGGCATGCTGCGTGAGCTGGCTTACACCGGTCGCACATTCGGCGCTGAAGAAGCGCGCAACATCGGTCTGGTCAATCGTGTTTACAGCGATAAGGATGTGCTGCTCGAAGGCGTTTTCGATATCGCCCGCGACATCGCTTCCAAGTCGCCTATCGCGGTCACTGGCACTAAAGAAATGATCAGCTACATGCGCGACCATCGCATCGACGACGGTCTCGAATACGTTGCCACCTGGAACGCCGCCATGTTGCAATCCACCGATTTGCGCGTGGCCATGGCCGCCCATATGAGCAAACAGAAACCCGAATTTCTGGATTGAGAAACCATGACATCTCGCTGGACCACTGCAGTACTGGACACTGATCAACCCGGCGGTTGGGCGGTGGCGCGCAGCCCCGAAGGCTTTCTGTTCGATGACAACGGCGCACTATTCCCCCGGGAATGGATCAAGCGTCAGGACCTGTCGATCCTCGCCGAACATGGCATTGGCCATCTCGATGGCGAGCCGGTGTACCTGCTGGAATTACGCAGTGCCAGCGAGGTGCCGGGTTGCAACTGGAAAGGTCTGCGGGCGTTCATGCTCGATGGCGATCACACGATCTATAAAGTCTTGGGCTACGCCGCGCAGATCGGCACCTGGGCCCGAGAACATCGCTTCTGCGGCAATTGCGGGCAAGCGATGACGCAGGTGCCACGCGAACGTGCGATGTATTGCCAGTCGTGTGATCTGCGCAGTTACCCGCGCATTTCGCCGAGCATGATCGTACTGATTACCCGTGGCGACGAGATTCTGCTGGCCCGTTCACCACGCTTTGTCACCGGGGTTTACAGCACGCTGGCAGGTTTTGCCGAACCGGGTGAGTCGGCCGAAGATTGTCTGATTCGCGAAGTGCGTGAAGAAGTGCAGATCGAGGTGAAGAACATTGAGTATCTGGGCAGCCAGTGCTGGCCGTTCCCGCACTCGATGATGCTGGGGTTTCACGCCGAATACGCCGGCGGTGAAATTGTCTGTCAGGAAGACGAGATCGAAGACGCCCAGTGGTTCAACGTGCATGATCTGCCGCCGTTACCGGCGTCAAAATCGATTGCTCGTTACCTGATTGACGTCTACGTGGCGCGGCGCTTAGGCCACGCTGAACCAGTGCTGCCAGGCTAGGCGTACGGTCAACCCCAATACCACGGTGATGAACACCGGGCGAATGAATTTGGCGCCGCCGCTGATCGCGGTGCGTGCGCCAAAGAACGCGCCGACCATCACCGACAGGCCCATGCTCAGGCCGATGATCCAGTCCACCTGCCCGGAAAACACGAACACCGACAGCGCCGCAATGTTGCTGACGAAGTTCATGCTGCGCGCCACTCCGCTGGCCTTGACCAGGTCGATAGGGTAGAGCAGCAAGCTGCTGACGGTCCAGAACGCACCCGTGCCGGGGCCGGCCACACCGTCGTAGAAACCAAGGCTGAAGCCTTGGGTTGATTGCCATTTCTTTTTGATCGGTGCGTCGCTGTCCAGCGGCGCTTTTGGTGTGCCGCCGAATAACAGGTACAAGCCGCAGGCGAAGACGATCACCGGGAGCATTTTGTTCAGCCATTCCGCGGGCAGGTAATGGGCGACGATGGCGCCCGCCAGCGCGCCGACCAATGTGCCAACAATCGCGTGCACCCACTGTCTTGGATGAAACAGTTTGCGTCGGTAGAAGGTGAAACTGGCGGTGGCCGAGCCGAAGGTCGAACTGAGTTTGTTGGTGCCCAGCACCAGATGCGGCGGCAGGCCGGCCGTCAGCAGGGCGGGCGTGGTCAACAAGCCGCCACCGCCAGCGATGGCATCGATGAATCCGGCGATGAAAGCGACGATGGCCAGAATGGCCAGAGTGGTGAGGTCAACGCTGAGTTCAAAAGGCATGGAGTCGGCTTAACTTAGGCAGGGTGCAGCTCTATGCTGCGGGGAGGATCGCCATGTTACTCATTTCCAAGTGTTGCCGCGAGCCGCTAGCCTGCTCGCGAAAGCGGTGTGTCAGCGACAGAAATTCTGGCTGACAAGACGCCTTCGTGAGCAGGCTCACTCCCACATCGCGTTCTTCGTGAGATTACAAACCAAGATCAGACAGCCCAGGATGATCATCCGGGCGCCGGCCCAGCGGCCAGTGAAATTTGCGCTCGCTTTCCTTGATCGGCATGTCGTTGATGCAGGCATAGCGCTGGAACATCAAACCATTCTCATCGAACTCCCAGTTTTCGTTGCCGTAAGACCGGAACCAGTTACCCGAATCGTCATGCCATTCGTAGGCGTAGCGCACGGCAATGCGCGTGTCAGAGTAGGCCCAGAGTTCCTTGATCAAACGGTAATCCAGTTCCTTGGCCCATTTGCGAGTCAGGAACGCCTTGGCTTCTTCGCGATTGTGAGCAAATTCGGCGCGGTTACGCCATTGAGTGTCGAGTGTATAAGCCTGCGAGACCTTTTCCGGATCGCGAGAGTTCCAGCCGTCTTCGGCCAAACGAACTTTCTCGATCGCCGATTCACGGTTGAAGGGTGGCAATGGTGGACGCACCTGAGCTGCTGTAGACATGTTCAATCTCCCGATAAATTCAACGTTTAAACAACTTGCCTGGCTTATTAAGGTGTTACAGGTCCAACAACTTTCGCGCCATGCATTGCGCATTATCGGCGGCACTGTGGTCACCCATCACAAGCGCTACGGTAATGGCGCCGTCAATCAGGATCAGCATCTGTTTGGCCAGCAGTTGCGGATCCTTGGCGCCATGTTCGGTACATAGCTCGCACACATAGTCGAGCAGCTTCTGTTTGTGGTCTTTGGCGACCTGGCGCACCGGGTCCTGTGGGTCGCCGGTTTCGCCGCTGGTATTGATGAACGCACAGCCGCGGAAACCTTCCGAAACGAACCAGCCCTTGAGCACGGTAAACAGGTTGAGCAAGCGATCGGCTGGAGTTTCGGCCTGATCGACTGCGTTTCGGTACCAGTGCATCCAGCGCACGTCACGGCGTTGCAGGGCGGTGACGGTCAGATCCTCTTTGTTGGCGAAGTAGCGGTAGATACTTTTTCTGGAGACACCGGCGGTTTTCACCAGAAGATCCATGCCCGTGGCTGCAATGCCACTTTTATAGATCAGCTTTTCGGTGACATCCAGAATGATGTCGCGTGTCGATGTGTCAGTGATTGAGTTCATGCAGCAAAAAGTAGAACGATCATTCTTCTTGGTCAAGCGCTGATTTCAGGAGGGCGTTTTCGAGCAAGCCCGCTCTTGCAGTGGGTCGCCTTTCAAGGGAGGGAGTGCGCTTGCTCACGAAGGGGTTATTGCACCCAGTAACAAGACCCGAACGAGTCGATGGTGTAAGCTCCCGGGTTCTTCGGATTCGACCCATTGCGAGCCCTATGCCGTTGCTTTTCAAACGTTCTCTGCTGCCTAAATTGCGCAGCTTTCCGCTGACCGCCGAGGCCGTGACCATTCTGTCCGGTGCCGCCGAGTTCCGTCGTTGCCTGCTGGAAAAAATCGCCGAGGCGACCCAGCGCATCGTCATCGTCGCGCTTTATTTGCAGCAAGACGAAGCCGGTCAGGAAATACTCGATGCCTTGCACGCCGCCAAACTCAAGCGTCCCGAGCTTGAAATTGCAGTGGTGGTTGACTGGTTGCGCGCCCAGCGCGGGTTGATCGGTGCCGGCAAGCAGCCGGGTAACTCGGCGTGGTATCAGGAGATGACCCGCACCCATCAGAGCGAAGTGCCGGTTTACGGTGTGCCGGTGCAGACCCGCGAATTGTTTGGCGTGTTGCATTTGAAGGGCTTCGTGATCGACGATTGCGTGGTCTACAGCGGTGCGAGCCTGAACAACGTTTATCTGCACAAGTTCGACAAGTACCGTTTCGACCGCTATCACGTCCTGCACAGCCCTGAGCTGGCGGATTCGATGCATCATCTGGTCAAGCATGGCCTGATCGAATCCAAAGCGGTGCACCGTCTTGATTTGCCGAACCTGCCGACCACCCGTAGCCTGCGCAACTATATTGGCGATCTGCGCAGTCGACTCAAATACGCGGCATACGACACCAGCGCCGGCAGCACGGCGCACACCGGCCTATCGGTCAGCCCGTTGCTTGGCGTCGGCAAGAACAACCCGCTGAACCGGGTGATTCTCGAGTTGATCGCCAGCGCGCAAACGCAACTGACCATCTGCACGCCGTACTTCAACCTGCCGTTGGGCGTGATCCGTGAGGTCAACCGTGCGCTGGCTCGCGGCGTGAAGATCGACATCGTGGTGGGCGACAAGACCGCCAACGACTTTTACATCCCGCCAAGCGAGCCGTTCAAGATCATCGCGGCGTTGCCATACTTGTACGAGATCAGCTTGCGCCGCTTCGCCAAACGGCATCAGCGCAACATCGACAGCGGCCAGTTGAACCTGCACCTGTGGCGTGACGGTGACAACACCTATCACCTCAAGGGCATGTGGATCGATCAGCGCTATACGCTGCTGACCGGCAACAACCTCAATCCACGGGCGTTCCGTCTGGATCTTGAAAACGCGCTGTTGATTGATGATCAGCAAGGCGAGTGGCTGGAGCCGCGCGCGAAGGAGTTGGAGCAGATATTCCGCCACACCACGCGTATCGAGAGTTTCCAGAATCTGGAAACCTTGCCGGAGTATCCGAGCGGGGTGGCGAAGTTTCTCAAGCGCGTGAGCCGGGTGCGGATTGAGCGGTTGCTCTACCGGATTTTGTAAGGCTTCAAGTGATTCGGTGCGGCTACAACCGCTTTCGCGAGTAAGCCCGCTCCCACAAGAGGGCTGTGTTGACCACAAATGTGGTGATTGACACAGCTCCAATGTGGGGGCGGGCTTGCTCGCGAAGGGGCCGAATCAAACGCTATAAAAAACTCAGTTCAGACCCAGCTTTCCACGTAAGGTCGACAGGTCTTCAGCCAAGGTATTCACCGGCCCGACCAGCGCTTTGCGGTCGTTATCCTTCACCTTGTCATACGTCTCGAAACCACCGTCCGTGGTCTTGTACTTGGCCAGCACCTTGTCCACGGAGGCGAAGTTCTTGTCCACTTTGGCGACGAAAGCCTTGTCTTGCTTCTCAATCTGCGGACGGAACAAATCAACGATTTTCTTCGCGCCGTCGATGTTGCCCTGGAAGTCGTACAGGTCGGTGTGACTGTAACGATCTTCTTCTCCGGTTATCTTGGTCGCGGCGACTTCCTCAAGTAGCGCTGCTGCACCACCCACCACCTTCTCAGGCGGGAAGGTCAGCCCGGCCACGCGGCTTTGCAGGTCTTTGACGTCTTTGTTCAAACCATCCGCCAAAGTATCCAGACCTTGGGTGCTCTTTTGCGAAAACAGCGAATATTCGATGCGATGGAAACCGGTGAAATCTTCCGCTTTCACGCCTTTTTCGTGGTCGTCGACACGCGAATCGATAGACGCATCAAGGTCACTGAACAGCTCGGCAATCGGTTCGATCGACTCGTAGTAAACGCGGGTCGGTGCATAGAGCTTCTGCGCAGTCGCCAGGTCGCCTTTCTTCACCGCATCGGTGAATTGCTGAGTGTGGTTGGCCAGTTCATCGAGTTGTTCGGTGACGTAGATCTTGTAGTCCGAAACCGGCCCGACCAGATCCAGCGGAGCGGTCGCTGCGAAAGCCGACAGTGGGGTGTTGAGCAAGCCAAGGGCAAGTAATAGCGCGAGTGGCGTCTTTTTCATGGGGCGGCTCCAGTGTCTTGATTGTTTTAGGCAGCGGTTTTCGGTTGTGTGGCGTCAAGCAGCGAGCGACCGATGAAGTCCTTGTCGCCCGTAACGCCCGCAAGGGTGAAGAAGTAACCGCCCCCGACGGGTTTTAGGTATTCCTCAAGCGGTTCGCCGTTGAGGCGGGTCTGCACGGTGATAAAGCCTTTCTCCAGGTCGGCCTGGTAGCAGATGAACAGCAACCCCATGTCGAGTTGCCCGTTCTTGTTTACCCCGTTGGAATAGTTGAACGGCCGGCGCAGGATCAGGTTGGCTTGGCTCGCAGCGGTACGCGGGTTAGCCAGGCGGATGTGCGCGTCGAGTTTGGTCAACTTGCCGGCCGGGTCTTTGCTGTAATCCGGGACTTCGGTCTCATGCTGGGCACCCATCGGCGCGCCAGTGGTTTTGACCCGACCGATGATGCTTTCCTGTTCCTGCAATGGCGTGCGATCCCAGCGCTCGACGAAGTTGCGGATGATCCGCACTGCTTGATAACTGCCATGGGCGGCCCAAGCGGGTTCATCGCTGTCCGGCTGCACCCAGACCACGCGGTCCATCGCTTTGCCGTCGTTGGAATCGGGGTTGGCTGAGCCATCACGGAAGCCAAGGAAGTTGCGCGCCGACTGCGCCGGCACACCGGGTTTGGCAGGGGCTTGTGGCGGTACGCTGCCTTCCTGTTTCCAGCGCACCAGCAGCAGGTCCGGCAGGCTTTTCACAATGTCGCGCAGGGCGTGGATGTTGGTGTCGGCGGTGTTGGCGCAAAACTGCAGGCTCAAGTCGCCGTGGCAGCAGTCGGCGTCCAGTGCATCGTTGGGGAAACCGACCATGCGGATCAGACGCTTGGGTTTGGCGTCGGCTAGGCCGAAGCGCTCATCGAACAGCGACTCACCCACTGAAACGGTAATGGTCAGGTTGTCCGGGGTGACCACTGGGCCGAGGATGCCGGAATCCGGTGGCGGCAGTTTCGGGTCAATCTGTGCCACGGGGCCTCCCTTCATCAGGAAGGCGATGCGCTCGTTGAGGGTGCGAAACAGTCGTTCGAGGTCTTCGCGATCACTGGCCAGTACATCGAACGACACCAGCATGCCCGACGCCGGGCGCGGGGTGACGATGCCGGTCTGGTGCATGCCGTGGAAGTCGTGGCGGTCTTCAGTCTTTTCGCTACTCGGGGCTTCGGTGACTTGTGCCGTTGCGGCGGCCATGGCCGGGCAGCTCAAGGCCGATCCGGCCAGTGCGACACCCGCGGCACCCATGCCCATCAGGACACGGCGACGTTGCAGGTTGAGTTGTTCTGAATCTTTCATCGGTACTCGTCTTCTGCTTACAGGCCGGAGAGGCCGAGGGCGGGATCGATGCCATCAAGCGCGTTGGCCAGAGCCTGAGCCTTGTCGGCAATCTGTTTGCGTTGTTCGCCGCTGACCGTGTCGTAGCGGGCGTAGCCGTCCTTGATCTTGTAGGTGTTGAGTTCGGTATCGAAGTCCGCCAGAGCCTTGTCGACTTTCGGTAACAGATCGGCAGCAGACTTGCTCAGCATCGGTCGCAGCAGGTCCACGACTTTGTGTGCGGTTTGCAGGTTCGCGGCAAAACCGTTGAGGTCGCTGTGGCTGTAGCGTTCCTCTTCACCGCTCGCAGCACGCACGTCAGCCAGTGTGTTGAGGTTGCGCACGACGATGTTTACCAACTGCTCCGGCGGCAGGGTTTGCGCCAGCAATTGCTGTTTGAGCGCGGTGACGTCGCTCAGCAGGCGTTGCGCAACGGGCGCCAGTTCGTCGAGTTTGCGTTGCTGGAACAGGCCGTATTCGATGCGATGGAAACCGACGAAGGCTGGGTCCTGCTCGCGTTTTTCGAAGTAATCGGCGCGAGCGTTGATGCTGTTATCCAGTTCGGCCAGACGCTGAGCGGCCGGGGCCAGACGTTGATACGCGGTGCGCGCTGGCAGATACAGCGCCTGAGCCTGGCTCAAGTCGCCGCTGTCAATCGCCTGGTTCAGTGCGGTGACAGCTTTGATCAGTGCGCTGCCCTGGCTGGCCAGATACACGCGGAACTCCGACAACGGCCCGACGAAAGCGACCATCGACGGCTTGGCCTTGGCGGCGGCGTCAGAAGCGGCGGTCGGCGTTACGTGCAAAGTGCCGCGCGGATTACTCAGCAGGCCACAAGTGATTGCGTAATCGCCGGGTTGCAGGTTGGCGTTGATCACCTGACTCAGGCCCGGCGCAATATTCTCGCGCTCCTCGACCACCAGCACGCCGTCGAGGATTTCCCATTCCACTGCCCGCTCGGAGCGGTTGACGATGCGGAAACTGGCGCGGCCGGCCGGTACGCTCAACTCATTGGGCTCGCAGTTGCCCGGATGAATGTTGATCACCACTTCGTTGAGGTTGTGCTGTCGCTTGGCCGCCGCCAATTGCGAGGCGTAATAGAACAGGCCACCGGCGGCGACCATCACGATCACCGAGCCGGCCACCGCCCAACGCAAGGCGCGGGGAGGCGAGGCCTGGGGAGACATAGGCTTTGACATGGATGCCCTTATTAGCTGGTAACGGAAGACGATCTGGCGGCTGTTGCCGAGGTGGCGAGCGGTGCCGGCATGAAGAACATCGCCAGCGCTACCACCAGATAAATCAGCCAGGCACCAAGGGTGCTGATGGTTGGTGTGTCCTGATAACCGAACATGCCGGCCAGCACTGAACCCAGCGGCCCGTCCACCGGCAGCGTCGCGCTGAAGTCAAAAAGTACGGTTTGCAGGTGATTCCACAGCCCGGCTTCATGCAGCGCCTGCACCGAGTTGGCGAGAATCCCCGCAGCGACGACGAGAATGAACAGCCCGGTCCACTTGAAAAACACAGAAAGGTTGAGGCGCATGCTGCCGCTGTAGATCAGGAACCCGACAACGATGGCCAGAATCAGGCCGAGCAGGGCGCCAATCGGCGCGCCGGAACCTTCGCTTTGTTGGAACACCGCGAGCAGGAAGAACACCGTTTCCAGACCTTCGCGGGCCACGGCGAAAAACACCATGGCGATCAGCGCGATGACCTGGTGTCTGGAAGAGGCCAGGGCTTCGTCCAGCGAGGCGTGCAGCGAATGTTTGATCGAGCGCGCAACCTTGCGCATCCAGAACACCATGGCGCTTAGAATCCCCACGGCCACGAGGCCGACCACGCCTTCGAACAATTCCTGCAGCTTTTGCGGGAACTCGGCACTGACCAGTTCCAGCCCGCCACCCACCAGCAGGGCTAGCGCGGCGGCGAGAAATACACCGATCCACACGGCGGGCATCCATTGGCCACGGCCGGTCTGTTGCAGGTAGCTGGCGATGATGCCAACGATCAGCGCGGCTTCAATGCCTTCGCGCAGCATGATCAGGAAGGGAACGAGCATTCGGCACCGAGTTGTAAGAGAAGATTTCAATTTGTAACATAATGACACTCATTCGCAAATGAAACCTATTGGCAAAAACCTGAACGTTAGCTGAACAACCCTGATTTTTGTGCTGCGCAGATATCTGGGAGCAGGCTGCTCCCAACCACGGTTGATTCGTGTTGAATTCAAGTCCTGCGTTAAGATGCCGCACAGTCAAAAACAACGAGGTCTGCCTCGCTCCATGTCGGAAAAAGACACCATCGCCGTTCAATTGGTGCGTGAAGCACTGCTGCAGAGCTGTGCCCCGGGCGTGGCCACGGAAGACGTCTTGAACAAGGTCGGCATTGCTCCAGCCTTGCTGCACGCAGGCGATGGCCGAGTACCAGCCTCGCAATACGCCAAACTCTGGCGCTTGCTGGCGCGGCGCGGCGATGACGAGTTTTTCGGCATGGACCCGCGCAAGCTCAAGTCAGGCAGCCTTGAGTTCCTCTGTCGTAGCGCGATGGCGCAACCGACACTTGCTGCCGGTTTGAGCAGCGGCCTGGGATTTCTGTCGCTGATGCTTGAACGTCTGCCCGCGCAACTGGTGCATCAGCAGAGCCTCGCGGAAATCGTTTTGCTTGAAGACGAACCTGAACCCGCCCGCGCCTTTACCTATTTCACCTACTGGATGATCGTCCACGGTGTTGCCTGCTGGCTGGCCGGTCGACGTATCCCGATCATGGCCATCGAACTGCGCTGCCTGGAACCGGACTTCACCGATGATTATCGGGTGATGTTTTCGGAAAACCTGCGGTTCGACCGACCTCGCACACGGATGATTTTCTCTGCCGACTGCCTTGATCTGCCGATCAAACGCAGTGCTGAGGAATTGAAACGTTTCTTGGCCCACGCGCCGGCCAACATCCTGGTGAAGTACCGCGACCCACAAAGCTTTGCCAGTCGGATCAAACAGGATTTGCGTCAGTTGCCCGCCGAGAGTTGGCCTGAAACCGAAGCGCTGGCGCAGCAATTGTGCATGTCGGCTTCAACTTTGCGCCGACGCCTGGCGGAGGAAGGGCAGACGTATCAGGGGCTCAAGGACAGTGTGCGCAAGGAGTTGGCAATTATGTGGCTGGCGGAGCCTTCGATCAGTTTTGTCGAGATCGCAGCGCGGCTAGGGTTTGCCGATGCCAGTTCGTTCTACAAAGCGTTTCGCAAGTGGTCGGGGTCCAATCCGGGGCACTATCGCACGTTGATCCTGAATGAGGCGGTCTGATCCAGATCATCCGTCGCCCGGCCCGGCGCCTTCGGGAGCAAGCCCCCTCCCACAGTTCAGATCAGTTCCCTCAGCTTGAAATGCATTCCCCTGTGGGAGGCGGCTCCCGAAGAGGCCGGAACGGGCAGCACACTTACCAGCGCTTGGCCAAACCAGTCAGCCACTTTGATGGCTTTGACCATTGCCCCAAGCCCACCACAGCGCGACTATCCCTGTGTTGTTTACGGTTCCCAGCCTAATAAAAACACAGAGGGATTCTGGCAATGCGCGATTACTTGTCTGCCACCGAACAGTTCAACTATCAGCACACCGTCGATGCCGCGCTCAGCGGAACGCTTGAGGCGCTCAACGCCTGCGTCGAATGTTGCGACCGTCATGCATTGCCGGGGCGCATCGCGCTGTTCTGGGAAGGCCGCGACGGCGCGAGCGCGACCTACACCTTCAGCGACTTGCAGGACAAAGCCGCGCGTTTCGCCAATTTTCTTCTCGCCCAAGGCGTGCGCAAGGGCGACAAGGTTGCCGGCCTGCTGCCACGCAACATCGAATTGCTCATCACCGTGTTTGCCACCTGGCGTATCGGCGCGGTGTATCAACCGCTGTTTACCGCGTTCGGCCCCAAGGCCCTCGAACATCGGCTGAACAGCTCCGGCGCCAAAGTCGTGGTCACCGACGCCGTGAACCGACCGAAACTCACGGAAGTTGCAGACTGCCCGACGCTGGTCACCGTCAGTGGCGCCAAAGGCCAAGGCATCGTCCGGGGCGATTTCAGTTTCTGGGCCGAACTGGCTCATTATTCCAATGCCTGCGAACCGGTGCTGCTGACTGGCGAAGACCCGTTCCTGTTGATGTTCACCTCGGGTACCACCGGCCCGTCGAAAGCGCTGTCGGTGCCGCTCAAAGCCATCGTCGCGTTCCAGAGCTACACTCGCGATGCCGTGGATCTTCGCCCGGAAGATGCGTTCTGGAATGTTGCCGATCCGGGCTGGGCCTACGGCATCTATTACGGCGTCACAGGCCCTATGTCGATGGGCCACCCGATCACCTTCTACGACGGCCCGTTTACCCTAGAAAGTACCTGCAGGGTGATCAACAAGTACGGCATCACCAACCTCACCGGTTCGCCAACGGCGTATCGCTTGCTGATTGCCGGCGGTGACGAGTTCGCCAAGTCGATCAAGGGCAAACTGCGCATCGTCAGCAGCGCGGGCGAGCCGCTGAACCCGGAAGTGATCCGCTGGTTCGCCGACAACCTCGACGTGGTCATACACGACCATTACGGCCAGACCGAACTGGGCATGGTCCTGTGCAATCACCACGGCCTCGAACACCCGGTTCATGTTGGCGCTGCCGGGTTTACCTCGCCGGGTCATCGCATCGTCGTGCTTGATGAGCAGTGCAACGAACTCGGTGTCGGCCAGCCTGGCATCCTCGCCGTCGACCGGCCCAAGTCGCCGATGTGCTGGTTTGCCGGTTACGAAGGTGTGCCCACCAAAGCCTTTGTCGGTGATTACTACCTGAGCGGCGACACCGTGGAATGGAACCCGGACGGCAGCATCAGTTTCGTCGGTCGCAGCGACGACGTGATCACTACCTCTGGCTATCGCGTCGGCCCGTTCGACGTCGAAAGTGCGTTGATCGAACACCCGTCCGTGGTCGAAGCGGCGGTGGTCGGCAAGCCCGACCCGGAGCGCACTGAACTGGTCAAAGCGTTCGTCGTGCTCAGCGCGCAATACCGCGCCGCGCCGGAGTTGGCCGAAGAGCTGCGCCAACATGTACGCAAGCGTCTGGCCGCGCATTCCTACCCGCGTGAAATCGAATTTGTCAGTGAGTTGCCCAAAACCCCGAGCGGCAAATTACAGCGCTTTATCTTGCGCAACCAGGAAATCGCCAAGGCTCAAGAGGCCGCGGCGAAGAACGTTTCAGCTTGAATCCAAGGAAACAGTCATGCAGATCGAGAACAAGGTTTTTATCGTCACCGGCGGCGCGTCGGGCCTGGGTGCGGCCACCGCTGAACTGCTGGTGAATGCAGGCGCCAAAGTGATGCTGGTGGACATGAATGCCGAAGCGGTTGCCGCGCAAGCCGAACGTCTCGGTGCGCACAGCGTGGTGGCCGACATCAGCAACGAAGATGCTGCCGAAGCCGCCGTTCAGGCGACCGTCAAAGCCTTCGGCAGCCTGAACGGTCTGGTCAACTGCGCCGGTATCGTGCGTGGCGAAAAGATCCTCGGCAAGAACGGCCCGCATGCGCTGGCCAGTTTTGCCCAGGTGATCAACGTCAACCTGATCGGCAGCTTCAATATGCTGCGTCTGGCCGCTGCGGCGATTGCCGAAAGCAAAGCCAATGCTGACGGCGAACGTGGCGTAATCATCAACACCGCTTCGGTGGCGGCATTCGATGGCCAGATCGGTCAGGCCGCCTATTCGGCGTCCAAAGGCGCCATCGCCAGCCTGACCTTGCCGGCCGCCCGTGAACTGGCCCGCTTCGGCATTCGTGTGATGACCATCGCACCGGGCATTTTCGAAACCCCGATGATGGCCGGCATGACCCCGGAAGTCCGCGACTCCTTGGCTGCTGGCGTGCCGTTCCCACCGCGCTTGGGCAAGCCTGCCGAGTACGCCGCACTGGTTCGGCATATCATCGAAAACAGCATGCTCAACGGTGAGGTGATCCGTCTCGACGGTGCCTTGCGCATGGCCGCCAAGTAAGGAGGATTTGTCATGACCATTTCCAACGATCCGATTGTCATCGTCAGCGCTGTCCGCACCCCCATGGGCGGCTTTCAAGGCGAACTGAAAAGCCTCACCGCGCCACAACTCGGCGCTGCCGCGATCAAGGCTGCGGTTGAGCGTGCAGGTCTTGCCAGCGACTCGGTCGACGAAGTGCTGTTCGGTTGCGTATTGCCCGCTGGCCTCGGTCAGGCGCCTGCGCGTCAGGCCGCACTCGGCGCCGGGCTGGATAAATCGACCCGTTGCACCACGGTCAACAAAATGTGTGGCTCAGGCATGGAAACCACCATGCTCGCCCACGACATGTTGGTCGCTGGCAGCGCCGATGCGGTCATTGCCGGCGGCATGGAAAGCATGTCCAACTCGCCTTATCTGCTGGATCGTGCCCGCGCCGGTTACCGCATGGGCCATGGCCGCGTGCTTGATTCGATGTTCCTCGACGGGCTCGAAGATGCCTACGACAAAGGCCGGCTGATGGGCACCTTCGCCGAAGATTGCGCCGAAAGCCATCACTTTAGCCGTGAAGCCCAGGACGCGTTCGCTATCGCTTCGACCACCCGCGCCCAGCAAGCGATCAAGGACGGCAGCTTCAAGGCTGAAATCGTTCCGCTGACCGTGACCGTCGGCAAAGAGCAGGTGCTGATCAGCCATGACGAGCAGCCGCCGAAAGCCAAACTCGACAAGATCGCCTCACTGAAGCCGGCGTTCCGCGAAGGCGGCACGGTGACGGCGGCGAACTCCAGTTCGATCTCTGATGGCGCCGCTGCACTGGTGCTGATGCGTCAGTCGCAGGCGCAGAAACTCGGTTTGAAACCGCTTGCCGTCATTCATGGGCACGCAGCGTTCGCCGACACCCCGGGCCTGTTCCCGGTGGCGCCGATTGGTGCGATCAAGAAATTGATCAAGAAAACCGGTTGGTCGTTGGGCGACGTTGATCTGTTCGAGGTCAACGAAGCGTTTGCTGTGGTCGGCATGGCGGCGATGACTCAATTGGAAATTCCTCACGACAAACTCAACGTGCACGGCGGCGCCTGTGCCTTGGGCCATCCGATCGGTGCATCCGGCGCGCGGATTCTGGTGACCTTGCTGTCGGCATTGCGCCAGAGAAACCTCAAGCGCGGTATCGCGGCAATTTGCATCGGCGGCGGGGAAGCGACGGCCGTGGCCGTGGAATGCGTCTACTAAGGCCAACCATTCCCAACGGAGGGAGGGGCTTGCTCCCGAAGTGGCCGTGTCAGTCAGATCACTTTTGAATGACACACCGCTTTCGGGAGCAAGCCCACTCCCACAGGGTTCTGTGTAGTCACCCCCGGATTTAAGGATTCACCATGATTGCCAACGAAGACCAAACCCAGATCCGCGACATGGCCCGGCAGTTTGCCGAGGAGCGGCTGAAACCGTTCGCCGCCGAGTGGGATCGCGAACACCGGTTTCCCAAGGAAGCCATCGGCGAAATGGCCGAACTGGGCTTCTTCGGCATGCTCGTGCCGGAGCAGTGGGGCGGTTGCGACACCGGTTACCTGGCCTATGCCATGGCCCTGGAAGAAATCGCGGCCGGTGACGGCGCCTGCTCGACCATCATGAGCGTGCACAACTCGGTGGGGTGCGTGCCCATTCTCAAGTTTGGCAACGACGATCAGCGCGAGCGCTTCCTCAAACCGCTGGCCAGCGGCGCGATGCTCGGCGCGTTCGCGCTGACCGAGCCGCAAGCCGGTTCCGATGCGAGCAGCCTGAAAACCCGTGCACGCCTGGAAGGTGATCACTACGTGCTCAATGGCTGCAAACAGTTCATCACGTCCGGGCAAAACGCCGGGATCGTCATTGTGTTTGCGGTGACCGATCCGAGTGCCGGAAAACGCGGAATCACCGCGCTTATCGTGCCGACCGATTCGCCGGGCTACAAAGTGGCCCGCGTTGAAGACAAGCTCGGCCAGCATGCTTCGGACACCTGCCAGATTCTCTTCGAAGACGTCAAAGTCCCAGTCGCGAACCGTTTGGGCGAGGAGGGCGAGGGCTACAAGATCGCCTTGGCCAACCTTGAGGGCGGGCGCGTCGGCATTGCTTCGCAATCGGTGGGCATGGCCCGCGCCGCGTTCGAAGCCGCGCGCGATTACGCCCGCGAGCGCGACACCTTCGGCAAGCCGATCATCGAGCATCAGGCCGTGGCGTTCCGTCTCGCGGACATGGCCACCCAGATCGCCGTTGCCCGGCAAATGGTGCATTACGCCGCCGCGCTGCGTGACAGTGGTCAACCGGCCTTGGTCGAGGCGTCGATGGCCAAGTTGTTCGCCTCGGAAATGGCCGAGAAGGTCTGCTCGATGGCATTGCAAACCCTGGGCGGTTACGGTTACCTCAACGACTTCCCGCTGGAGCGCATTTACCGCGACGTGCGTGTCTGCCAGATCTACGAAGGCACCAGTGATATTCAGCGCATGGTCATTTCGCGCAATCTTTGAGAAGGAATTTTTATTCATGACTTACGAAACGATTCTGCTGGAAATCCACGGCCGCGTCGGCCTGATCACCCTGAACCGCCCGCAGGCGCTGAACGCGCTGAACGCGCAACTGGTCAGCGAAGTGAACCATGCGCTCGATGGGCTGGAAGCTGACGCGAACATTGGTTGCATCGTCCTCACCGGTTCGAAGAAAGCCTTCGCGGCCGGTGCCGACATCAAGGAAATGGCCGAGCTGACCTATCCGCAGATCTACATGGACGATCTGTTCAGCGACAGCGACCGTGTAGCCAATCGGCGCAAGCCGATCATCGCAGCGGTCAACGGCTTCGCCCTCGGCGGGGGCTGTGAACTGGCGTTGATGTGCGACTTTATTCTGGCCGGCGACAACGCCAAATTCGGTCAGCCGGAAATCAATCTCGGCGTCCTGCCGGGCATGGGCGGCACCCAGCGCCTGACCCGTGCCGTGGGCAAAGCCAAGGCCATGGAAATGTGCCTGAGCGGGCGTTTGATTGATGCAGTGGAGGCCGAGCGCTGTGGCATCGTCGCGCGGATCGTGCCGAGTGATGAACTGCTGGATGAAGCGCTGAAGGTGGCGGCCGTGATCGCCAGCAAGTCGCTGCCGATTGCGATGATGATCAAGGAAAGCGTCAACCGAGCGTTCGAGGTCAACCTGACGGAAGGTGTGCGTTTTGAGCGCCGGGTGTTCCATGCGGCGTTTGCCACGCAGGATCAGAAGGAAGGAATGGCGGCGTTTGTGGCCAAGCGGCCGCCGGAGTTTACCGGTAAGTGATGCGTCGCCCCGGCTGACGCCTTCGCGAGCAGGCTCGCTCCCACATTGGTTCTGCGTTGTACGCAAATCTCCTGTGGGAGCGAGCCTGCTCGCGAAGCTTTTGAGGCCAGATCAAAAGATCGTAGCCTCGTTCCACTCGACAGCTCCTTCAGGATTAGAGCTGGTAGTTTTTCAGTTCGCGGGCAATCACCATCCGCTGAATCTCGCTCGACCCTTCATAAATCTGGGTAATCCGCGCATCGCGGTAATACTTCTCGACCGGATAGTCCTCCAGATACCCATACCCGCCATGAATCTGAATCGCTGACGAACAGACCTTCTCGGCCATTTCCGAAGCAAACAATTTGGCCTGCGAAGCCTCTGACAGGCAAGGTTTGCCCGCCGTGCGCAGCCGCGCCGCGTGCAGGATCATCAATCGCGCCGCATTCAATTGCATGTGCATGTCGGCCAGCAGGTTGGCGATGCTTTGGTGCTCGTTGATCGGTTTACCGAACTGCACCCGATCACGCGAGTAAGCCAGCGCCGCTTCAAACGCTGCTCGGGCGATGCCGAGCGCCTGCGCGGCGATGCCGATGCGTCCGCCTTCAAGGTTGGACAGGGCAATCGCCAGACCCTTGCCGCGTTCCCCGAGCAGGTTGGCCTCTGGAATGCTGCAGTTGCTCAGCGTCACCGCGCAAGTGTCGGAGGCGCGGATGCCCATTTTGTGTTCGGTGCGATCCACGATGAACCCCGGTGTTTCAGTCGGCACCAGAAACGCCGAGATCCCTTTCTTGCCAAGATCCGGATCGGTCACCGCAAACACGATGGCCAGTTTCGCCCGTTTGCCGTTGCTGACGAATTGCTTGGCGCCGTTGATCACCCACTGGCCATCACGCAGTTCGGCGCGAGTGCGCAGGTTGTGCGCTTCGGAGCCGGCCTGGGGTTCGGTCAGGCAGAAGCAGCCGATGACCTGACCACTGGCCAAATCCGCTAACCAGGTCTGCTTCTGAGCTTCGCTGCCGTAGTTGAGCACCGGGCCGCAACCGACGGAGTTGTGAATGCTCATGAATGCGCCCGTCGCACCGTCGCCTGCGGAGATTTCTTCGACCGCCAACGCATACGCCACATAGTCGACGTAAGTGCCGCCCCATTCTTCAGGGAAGACCATGCCCAGCAGACCCAGTTCGCCCATTTTCGCCACCAAAGCGTCGTCGATCCAGCCAGCCTTTTCCCAGGCTTGTGCGTGGGGCGCGATTTCGCCGCGGGCAAAGTCCCGGGCCATGTCGCGGATCATTACTTGTTCTTCAGTCAGTTCGAGATCGTGCATGGCTCAGCTCCCGCTCTCATCAAAACCGTGGAAGAAACTCGCGACATGCGCAGCGTCCAGCGCGGCGAGGGTCGGGGGGTTCCAGCGAGGTGTCTTGTCTTTGTCGATCAGCAGGGCGCGCACGCCTTCGATCAAATCGCCGCGCGCGAACCACTGGCGATCCAAATGCAGTTCGAGGGCAAAGCAATGTTCCAGGCTCAGATGCCGGCCGCGACGAAGCATTTCCAGGGTGACCGCCATGGCTAATGGCGAACGGGTTTCCAGCAGATCAGCCGTAGTGGTCGCCCATTCGTGGCTGTCGGCCACGGTCACAGCGCGCAGTTGCTCGACCATGCTCGGCACATCCGGCAGGGCGAAAAAATGGTCGATGACCGGTCGCAGCTTTTGCAATGACGCATCGGGCAGGGTTTGTACGCCCATTCTGGCGAGCTGGTTCTGCAGATCCTTCAGCGGCGTGTCACTCCATTGCAGATGATCGAGTTGCTCATCGAGGGTCGCCAGTTTGTCGCTGTCGACGTACCAGTCGGCCAGCCCGCAATACAGCGCATCAGCGGCGCGAATCTGCACGCCGCTGACGCCCAGATAAATCCCCAGCTCACCGGGAATGCGCGACAGGAAATAGCTACCGCCTACATCCGGGAAATAACCGATGGCCACTTCCGGCATCGCCAGACGGCTCTTCTCAGTGACAACCCGCAGATCGGCGCCTTGCACCAGCCCCATGCCGCCGCCAAGGACAAAACCGTCCATCAGCGCGAGCACTGGTTTGCGGTAATGGTGGATCGTCAGGTCGAGGGCATATTCCTCGACGAAGAAATCTTCGTGCAGCCTATCGCCGCTTTTGAAGCTGTCGTACAGCGAACGAATGTCGCCACCGGCGCAGAAGGCTTTTTCACCGGCACCGCGTAGTACCACGGCGTGGACATTGGCGTCCGTGGCCCAGGCGTCGAGTTGCTGTTGCAGCAGACGAACCATGTCGAGGGTGATGGCATTGAGGCCGGCGGGGCGGTTGAGGGTCAGGTGACCGATGTGGTTGCGAACCTCGGCCAGCACTTCGTTTTGCGTGGCATCCATGGACAAAGTCCTCGGGGATGAAGCCTGAGCAGTCATCACTAACTCCCTGCTTTTATTGTCTTTATTCGAGAAGCTCGCGCGCGAGCGTTGGTCGATCGTAACAGTGCAAATTTGCCGTGTACAACGGGGATATGTGCAGGGGCTGTCTGCGTTTTTGCCTTGGGTACAAGATTGCCGTTGTGGCGAGGGAAGTGCCTCCTTCGCCACATTGATGCAGGCGGCTGTCAGCTGAAAACTTCACCAATACTGCGCCGTTTGGCATGCAGTTCACTGGCATGGATCAGCCGTTCAAGATCCTCAGGCGTGACGTCGATGAACGCGTCCATGTCGGCCAGTGCCCGTTTCAGGTCTTGGGCGGTGATCGCCTGGCTGTCGACCGGGGCGACCGCTGGCGCAAGTTCGGCGGGGCGTTTTGGATAGCGAATGCGTGTGAGGTTGTTGTAGGCCAGCGCACTGAGCAGCATGCTCGCCGCGCCGAGCATCGCGGGCGCCATGGCTTTCCAGTCCATGGCGATGGTGGCGGGATCGGCCAGCACCAAGGTGAGTGCCAACGCACCGGCCGGTGGGTGCAGGCACCGCAGCCAGCACATCAGGATCAACGCCATGCCCGCCGCCAGGCATGCGCTACCAAGGGTTCGTCCGAGTACGTGGGCAACCAATATCGCCACCCCACCTGCGCACAGATAACCGCCGATGATCGACCACGGCTGGGCGAGCGCCCCGGACGATACGGCAAACAGCAACACCGCCGACGCACCCAACGGCCCGATCAGGTGATAAGCCACGTCATGGCCAAACACCTGCGCACACAGCCACACGCTGAACAACGTGCCCAACGCCATGCCGATAGCGGCGCGGCTCCATTCGGTGGGGCGGGTGTTGATGGCGGCGGGCAACCAGCGAGCGAGCATGTGAAACCGATCCTGTAAAAAATCCGGGCAAAAAAAAGGACTTGTCCGGCAATCCGGAAAGCCCTCGAAGTTGTTCCAACATTGGGGGAGGAACGCGCACAGTGTGCCGATCAATCTCTATGCTGACAAATTCATATTAATGCAGTTTTAGTGCATTAATTTTGCACTGAAGCGACACGACGACCACTGATGTAACAGAGGTAACCGCCTAATGCGGCCAGAGTGCTCAAGGCATAAAACATGCTCGGCGCGGGTGTGTGCATTAGCAGAAACCCGCACATTACGGGGCTCGCACCGCCGCCCAGTGCCGCCAGGTTCTGTGCCCCGTAGTAACTGCCGCGCAGTTCTTCAGGGGCCAGGGTGTCGACGAAGAGGAAATCCGCCGGGTAAATGATCATCTCGCCGAGGGTGAAGATGAACATCGCCACGCACCAGCCGACGAGGCTGTCAGCCAGACTGAAGCCGATCAGGCCAACGATGAACAATGCAGTGCCCCCCGCAATCCAGAAGCGCAGGTGCTCGCGGGTGAGCAGGCGCCCGATCTGGTATTGCAGCAAAATCACCGTGATTGCGTTGCAGGCGAGCAGGGCGGCCATGGTGTCCAGGGTCTGTTGCTGCGTTTGGGTGACCAGCAGATATTGAGACAGGTATAAGGTGAAGCGTCCGTGTACCAGCGTGCTGAGCAGACAACCGAGGGTGAACAGGATCATCGTGCGGTCGTTCTTCAGGATGATCAGCGTATTCACAAAGCTTTGTGGCTGGCCGACCGTTGATATCGGTTTTGCCTCCCGTGAGGCACCGAGCAGCAAAAAAATGCTGCCAATGGCGATCATGCCAGCAACGATGAAGGGGGCCGACGGCTGGATACCGGCAATCACCACACCCATCATTGGGCCGACGGCATAACCGATATTGGTCAGCGTGTAGGTCAGTGAAAACGCCTTGACCCGCTGACCCACCGGCAAGTTTTCGCTGAGGATCGCCTTGGAGCAAATCAGGAACAGCGCCGAGGCGGTTTCACTGATGATCAGCACCAACGTGACCAGATACAGGTTCTGCGCAAAGGTCAGCAGGATAAGGCCGATACCGCTGGACAGCATGGTCAGGATCAGCAATTGGCGCTTGTCCAGCCGGTCGATGATGTAGCCGCCATACAGCGACAACAGCGTGGCACTGAACACCGCGATGCCTAGCAGCAAACCAACATCCTGCGGGTTGAGGCCCAGTTTGTTGCTTAGGAACAGGGTCAGTAGCGGGCTGATCAGGGCGCGGCTGATGACGACGGTCAGCGAGCTGATCATCAACCGGCGGATGAGGCGTGAGTAGGTGGCCATGAAGAGGTCAATGTCCTTATTTCAGCGCTCGGCTGGCGCGCGGCCATCCTCGCCGCGCACAGGCCACCGGTCAAGCTGAACCCTCCCGATGGTGGGGAGGGTGGTTAGCGGCTACAAGGGCTTGAGGTACAACAGGACGTAGTTGTTTTTATCAAAGGCGCCGCTCAGTACCGGTTGTAACGAACCGAGTGACGACCCCTTCAATGTCAGGAAATCACTGCGATCCATGATCAGCCACGCCGGGCCTTTAAGCGCTTCCAGCTCCTGTGCGGTTTCGGTGAACTGCGGTTGCAGATCCTGTTCGATGTTGACCATGAACTTGATCGCCTTGGCGTCCTTGCCCATCCCGTGCAGCACCAACGGTGCAGGGTTTTGCTGAACCTGGGCAAACGCGGCACGACTGAAGGTCTGTGTGTCATACAGCCGGCGCTCAACCGGTTCAAACACTGACGCATACACCGTCCACAACGCCAGCACTGAACACAGTGCCAATGTTTCAGCGCGCCAGCGGGGCCTCAACAACCGCCACAACGCCGCCAATTGGAGGGCGCCCAACACGATCATAACGAGGGTGATTTCGCCCAGTTGCTCGGGGAAACGCTTCTTTGCGAGCAGCAAGGCCAATATCAACAATCCGGGCGTTGCCAGCCAGA
This sequence comes from Pseudomonas baetica, assembly GCF_019733355.1. Classification (GTDB taxonomy): domain Bacteria; phylum Pseudomonadota; class Gammaproteobacteria; order Pseudomonadales; family Pseudomonadaceae; genus Aquipseudomonas; species Aquipseudomonas baetica_A. The sequence continues at coordinate 108,146 of NZ_JAIHLQ010000016.1, forward strand.
GGCCAAGTATCAAACCGCGCAGCCACGCGAACCCCCGACCTTGAGCAACCTGAAATGGATACGCCGCGATGATCGCCGCCATCGGCAACATCGGCAGCAGATACCGTGCCTTTTTCGCCTGCGGAATCGACAACCCGACCATCACGATCAGCCCGGCCGCCGCGCAATACTGCACCAGCCGCAAGGCCGGCCCGCGCTGCTGTGGTTTGCTCAGCCAAGCAGCCGCCAACGCCAGTAAGGCCAAGGGATATGCCAGCGCATAGTTGCCCAGCGAACTGGTGAAGTAATACAGCGAACCGCTGACGCCTTCGCTGCCGTCCATGCGCCCCATGAACTGCATGCGAATCACGTCCTGCATAAATACTGGCCCGCCGCTGAGTCTGGCAAACCACAGCAGCAGGCCCACACACGCCACCAGCAGCACTGAGGCCAACAGACCAAACACGAACAACCGCGACCACTGTCGGTTGAGCAGGTAATAACTGCATAGCATTCCGGTCGGGACCACCAACCCGATCGGCCCGCGAATGCCGAAGCCGAGCAACAGCAGCACGAAAATCAGCGGCCAACGACGTCCGCCGCCGAAATGTTCATGGGCATAACCGAGGTAGAACACCGCAAAAGCCACGGCGGCGAGCATCAAGTCCTGAGACACAGCACGCACTTCGGTGACAAAAGTGCCGGTCAGTATCAGCAACAAAATGCTGATAAGCGCCCAACGGCGCGAGTAGGGCGCCAAGAGCCGGTACATCAGTGTCACGATCACCGCGCCGGCGACGGCACTCGGTGCCCATGCAGTGAACGCATTGACCGCACCGAACGGCAACGACAAACACCAGATAAAGAGCGTCGACAGCGCCGAGTAATCGGCATACGGCTGACCATACGTCGTGGGAAACACCGTCGGCCCGTGGCGCAGCATCTCCTGAGCGAACAGCACAAAACGCGAGTCAAAACCGATAGGGGCCTGCCCGTAGACCCCAGCGACAAATAACAAAAATGCCAACAGTCCCGCGATCAGGGACTGTTGGCGGATGGCAGGCGACAACGTGATCAAGCGACGTCTGACGTGTGAGGCCACTGTTGCAGCGGGATCGGCAATGTGCGCGATTCACCACGGCCCATCGGGAAGTAGTGGAAACCGTTACGTGCCAGACGGTCAGCGTCGTACAGGTTGCGTCCGTCGAAGATCACTGGGGAATTGAGGCGCTGTTTGATCAAGTCGAAATCCGGCGCCTTGAATTGCTGCCATTCGGTACAGATGATCAGCGCATCAGCACCCGGCAATACCGATTCCGGTGTGCCCATGAGCATCAGTTTCAGTTCGTTGGGGTACAGGTTCTGGGTTTCCTGCATGGCTTCGGGGTCGAACGCACGCACGCTGGCACCGGCGGCCCACAACTCTTCAAGCAAAACCCGGCTCGGCGCATCGCGCATGTCGTCGGTGTTGGGCTTGAACGCCAAGCCCCAGAGGGCAAAGGTCTTGCCGCGCAGATCACCTTTGTAGAACGCGTTGATGCGCTCGAACAACTTGTGCTTCTGCCGCTGGTTGATCGCCTCGACCGCTTGCAACAAGTCGCTGGAGCAATGCGCCTCTTCGGCACTGTGGATCAGCGCACGCATGTCCTTGGGGAAGCACGAACCGCCATAACCGCAGCCCGGGTAGATGAAGTGGTAGCCAATACGCGTATCGGCGCCGATGCCCTGACGGACCGACTCGATATCGGCGCCCAGGTGTTCGGCGAGTTCGGCGATCTGGTTGATGAAGCTGATCTTCGTCGCCAGCATGCAGTTGGCGGCGTACTTGGTCAGCTCGGCGCTGCGCAGGTCCATGAACATGATGCGGTCATGGTTGCGGTTGAATGGCGAGTACAGATCGCGCATCACGTCACGCACTTCGTCACCTTCACAGCCGATGACGATGCGGTCCGGACGGCGGCAGTCGGCAACGGCCGAGCCTTCCTTGAGAAACTCCGGGTTGGAGACGATATCGAACTGCAGCAGCCGACCCGCCTTGACCAGCGCCTTTTCGAGGTGCGCGCGCAGCCTGTCGCCGGTGCCCACCGGTACCGTGGATTTCTCCACCAGGATCAGGGGTTGCTCACGATGACGGGCAATCGCGTCACCGACTGACAGCACGTAGCGCAGGTCGGCCGAGCCGTCCTCTCGGGACGGCGTGCCGACCGCGATGAACGCAACGCGACCGTGTTGCACGGCGAGTTGTTCATCGGTGGTGAATTGCAGGCGTTTCGAATCCAGACCTTCGCGCACCAGGCTGGCCAGCCCCGGTTCGAAGATGCTGACATGGCCTTGCTTGAGCAGATCGACCTTCTTCTGGTCGACGTCCATGCACACGACGTCATGCCCGACCTCGGCCAACACAGCCGCTTGTACCAGACCGACGTAACCGCTTCCAAACACTGTGATTTTCATGGAGCACTCCTGAATTCGGGCGCACGAGCCGGACGAGTGTTAATGGTGATGACCCCGAGCATGACCAGCGCCACGCCCAGTGATTTAGTGAAACTGAAGGATTCGTTGAACAGCGGCAGACTGGCCGCCAGCAGGTACACCAGCGCATAGCTGATGCTCAGCAGTGAATACGCGCGGCCCAATGGCAGATCGCGCAGCGCGGCGAGCCAGCACAGCATCGACAGGGCGTAGGCGAAAATGGCCGTGAACACGACCGCCAATGCGTGCAGGTCGATGCCGTCCAGCGCCAGCCATTGCTCAGGTGCTGGCAGGCGCGTCATGCTCCAACGCATGCCCAGTTGCGCCGCGCTGACCAGCAACACGCTGCTCATGGCGAAGGCGATCCCACGACGTTGGCTCATGATTGTTGCCCCAGCAGTACGACACCGCCGATCACCAGCGCTACCCCCAGCCAATGCCGGCGGTCAATGTGTTCGCGGAAAACGAAGCGGGCGATCAACGTGATCAGCACGAAGTTGAGGCTGAGCATCGGGTAGGCAATGCCGACTTCCAGACGCTGCAATACCAACAGCCAGACCAGCAAGCCACTGCCCAGCGCCAAAAGTGCAAGCCACAACCACGGCGAACGCAGTTTTTCAGCCCAGGACGAATCAACGCCGCGCCAACTCTCCACCGCGTATTTTTGCGCCACCTGACCCAGACAGGTCAGCAGGCACGCGACCAATAGCAGCAACAGGCTCATGACGCCTCCTTGGGTAGGATCATGATCACCAGATTGCCCTGCTCGTAACGGATGCCGTCCTTGGGCAGTTTGTCGATTTCGTCCAGTTCTTCCTGCCCCTTGACGCGCATCACCACGCCGACCGAACCGCTGCGGCGAGCCTCGTGCATCCACTGTTGCACTTGATCGGAATCGACCCGTTGTTGAATGCCGTCAGGATAGGCAAGGCCATATTTCAGTTCGCCTATCGTGTTGTACAGCGCGACCTGCGGGCGTTTCAGGCGCCAGGCGAGGGCCGAGGCCGCGCCCAGATCGTTGCTCAACAAGTGCGTGGTTTGTGCCAGTTCAGTGACGTGATGACGGATGAACTGATCGGGCATCTTGTTGGCGACCACCGATTTGGGCAGCGCGGCCGGCAACACGCCAATCAGCAACAGGCTGCCGAACGCCGGTGCCGCCCAGCATTGCAGAGGACGGAAGGCTTGCAGCAGGTTGGCGATGATCCAGCCGGTCAGGGCAATGAACACCAGCACCATGTTGTGCAATTCGTGGTCGTACAGCGGTTTTTTCAATTGCAGGTAGACCACTGCGATCAGCGTCACCAGCCCCAACAATAGGTTCAGCAGACCATTGATGCTCAGCGCCCGGCCTTGCTCAAGACGTAAACGGTCGGCCAGCGCATGACCGAGCAGCAACGCCATCGGCAGCAGGCAGGGCAGGATGTAAGTCGGCAACTTGCCGTTGCTCAAGCTGAAAAACAGCAGCGGCATCAGCAGCCACAGCAGCAGGAACACGACTTGGGGCTGAGCGCGGGTTTGCCAAGCCTGCTTGAACGCCGTCGGCAACAGGCCAACCCACGGCAGACTGAATGCCACCAGCAGCGGCAGGTAAAACCACCACGGCGCATCGTGCTGGGCATCGTCACCGGCAAAGCGACGGATGTGTTCGTGCCAGAAGAAGAACCGCCAGTAATCCGGTTCTTGCGCATGCACCGAGAGCACCCACGGCAGGCTGACGATGATCGCGACAGCAATCGCCACCGGGCCGTACATCAGCAATTCACGCCAACGTTTTTGCCAGAGCATCCACGGCAAGGCGATCAGCACCGGCAGCAGCCAGGCGAGAAAACCCTTGGTCATGAACCCCATGCCGCAGGCCAGTCCCAACAACGCCCAAGCGGCCAGGCGCTTGCCGCCGGTGTGACTGTCGACGGCAAACCACAGCGCGACCAGGCTCAAGTTGACCCAGAAAGTGAATTGCGGATCGAGGTTGGCGTAACCGGCCTGCCCGGCAACGATTGTGAAACTCATGTAGAGCAGGGCGCAGACAAAGCTTTTGCGCGGCTCGTTCCACAAGCGCCGAGCGATCAAGAAGCACAGCAACACGCTCAAACCGGTGCTCAATGCCGAGGCAAAGCGCACACCGAACAGGTTTTGCCCGAACAGCTCCTGACCCAGCGCGATCATCCAGTACCCGGCAATCGGCTTCTCGAAATAGCGCAGGCTCATGAAGTGCGGCGACACCCAGTTACCGCTCAGGAGCATGTCCTGGCTGATTTGTGCGTAGCGGGTCTCGTCTGGAATCCACAAACCGTGAGTGCCCAGCGGCAGCAAATAAGCGAGCAGGAAAAAAACCAGCAACAGCAGCGGCAATGTCCAGCGTTGAGTCATGCGCCTTGCACTCCCAGCCAGCCTTCACGGCCGTCGAGGGCGCCGCGCTCTACGCGGCCCACGGGCAAGGTGTTGAGGAACTCGGGCAACAAGTTGCCCAAAGGGTTGAACTCGATGTTTCGCTGGCGTGCCTCGGCCAGCAATTGACGAAAATCCTGAGCCATCAGAATCCCTTCTACTTCGGCATGAATGGTATAGACGTTGAGGTTTTCCGGGCGCAAGCGATCGAGGATGTACGCATTGAAGTCCTGCGCAGCTACGCTCGGGCCGACGACTTCGTCGAAGGTCGGCAAGTCCACCGGTATCTGTGGCGTGCCCGGTGTGCCGTCAGCCAACAGCGCGCGGAACATCCGCTGCCCACGGCAATCGCTGTTGTAGCGAAAGCCGAAAGCTTGCTTGGCCTCGATCACGCGCTCGTCCGCACGCCAACCGGCGGCGGCCGAACATTCAATCTTCTGCCCAAGAATGTCGCTCAAGGTGTCGACACCCTGACGAATCTGCTCGATCAGTTGCTTGTCGCTCCAACGCCCGGCATTGGCCTGCCAGCCATGGTGATCCCAGGCGTGCAGACCGACTTCATGACCGGCGTCCCGGGCCTGACGCATCAGGTGCCCGAGATCGCGGCCAATCGGTTTGCCGGGCCAGGCAGTGCCGGCCAGCAGAATGTCCCAGCCGTACAGGCCGGCAGCGTTGGAACGCAGCATTTTCCAGAGGAACTGCGGGCGGATAAGGCGCCACAGATGCCGGCCCATGTTGTCCGGGCCGACACTGAAGAAAAACGTTGCCTTGACCTGCGCCTCGTCGAGCATCTCCAACAGTCGCGGCACACCTTCACGGGTGCCGCGGTAGGTGTCGACATCGATACGAAGACCTGCCTGCATCAGCGTGCCTCTTTATCGGAGCTCTCCGCGATTTCGCACATGGCCTCGCGCAAGAAGAAGTCGAGCGTGTTGCCAATGGTCTCGCGCATCTCAACGGTCGGCTCCCAGTTCAACAGGCGCTTGGCGTTGGCAATGCTCGGTTTGCGGTGTTCGACGTCCTGATAACCGGCACCGTAGAACGCCTTGCTCTCGACGTCGCGGAAACCGGCGAACGGCGGGAAGTTGTCGCGCAGCGGGTGGGCTTCGAACTGACGCAGCAGCTCTTCGCCCAACTGACGGATGCTCGCTTCGTTGTCCGGGTTGCCGATGTTGATGATCTGGCCGTTGCAGGCGTCGTTGTCGTTATCGATGATCCGCGCCAGTGCTTCGACGCCGTCGGCGATGTCAGTGAAGCAGCGTTTCTGCTCGCCACCGTCGAACAAGCGAATCGGCGTGCCTTCCACCAGGTTGAGGATCAGTTGGGTGATTGCACGGGAGCTGCCGATACGCGCCGAATCCAGACGATCAAGGCGCGGCCCCATCCAGTTGAAAGGGCGGAACAGGGTGAAGTTCAGGCCCTTGGCGCCATAAGCCCAGATCACCCGGTCCAGCAGTTGCTTGGATACCGAATAGATCCAGCGCTGTTTGTTGATCGGGCCAACAATCAGGTTTGACGTGTCTTCGTCGAAATTCTTGTCCTGGCACATGCCATAGACTTCCGATGTCGACGGGAAGATCACGCGCTTGTTGTACTTGACGCAGTAGCGCACCAGTTTCAGGTTTTCTTCGAAGTCGAGTTCGAACACGCGCAGCGGATTGCGGGTGTATTCGATCGGCGTGGCGATGGCCACCAGTGGCAGCACCACGTCGCACTTCTTGATGTGGTACTCGATCCACTCGGAGTGAATGCTGATGTCGCCCTCAACGTAGTGGAAGTGCGGATGACTGCGCAGACGGTCGATGGCATCCGAGCCGATGTCCAGACCGTAGACCTCGTAGCGATCATCACGCAGCAGGCGCTCGGACAGGTGATTACCGATGAAACCGTTGACGCCCAGGATCAGCACGCGAGTACGGCGTGGCCCACGACCGGATTCAGCGCCGCGCAGCAACGAGCCGTCGACCAGACCCAATTCGTTGGCCAGTTGCGGGCCACTGAGGAACAGACCGTTGTCGTTGCGCTGACCGGAGAGGATCACCAGCGAATCTTCACCGCAGGCAATGCGCAGCGGATCGACACTGATCACCCGGCCCGGGGCCTGGCCTTCATTGCCTTTGACGACTTCGGCACTCCAGACGATGAGTTTGTGTTCGCCCACGGCGCAGAAAGCGCCCGGATACGGCTGAGTCACGGCGCGAGTCAGATTGAACAGTTGCTCGGCCGGCTTCGCCCAGACCAGTTTGCCGTCCGCCGGCGTACGACGCCCAAACACTGTGGCTTTGGATTCGTCTTGCGGCGTTTCGCTGATCTTGCCTTGCAGCATGGCTGGCAAGGTGTCGCGCAACAGATCAGCGGCGGCAGTGCGCAGTTTGCCGTGCAGGCTCAGTGCGGTGTCGCTGCGTTCGATGGCGACGCGTTGCTGAGCAACGATGGCGCCGGCATCGGCACGTTTGACCATGCGGTGCAGGGTCACCCCGGTTTCGGTTTCGCCGTTGACCAGCACCCAGTTCGCCGGAGCGCGGCCACGGTAGCGCGGCAACAATGAACCATGCAGGTTGAACGCGCCTTTTTTGGCGAGGGCCAGCAGCGGCTCGCTCAGCAGGTTGCGGTAGTAGAACGAGAAAATGTACTCAGGGTCGAGTTTGGCAATGCGCTCGATCCACAGTGGGTGGTTAACGTCTTCCGGCGCGTGAACCGGGATACCTTTGTTGGCGCACAGTTGCGCCACAGAACTGTAGAAGGCGTTTTCTTTCGGGTCGTCGGCGTGAGTGAACACCGCTGCGATGTCAAAGCCGCTGTCGAGCAGGGCTTGAATGCCGGCGCAGCCAATATCGTGGTAAGCGAAGACAACAGTTTTTGCACTCATGAGTGAACCTGACCGGTAGTAGAGGAAGAAGAGAGACCATCAACAGTGACGGCAGGCGCCGGGCTATCGGCGTGGCTGCGCAACACTTTTTCAATGAAGAAACGCGGGCGGGCGCGCACATCGCTGTACATGCGGCCCAGGTATTCGCCGAGCAGGCCCATGCCGATGAACTGGCCGCCGGTGAACACGAACAGCACGGCGAACAGCACGAACGTGCCGTCACCGGCCCAACCGGCGCCGAAGGCCAGCCGCAGTACGATCAACGCCACCGCAAACAGCACGCCCAGCCCAGCCATCGCGAAGCCGACAATGCTCAGCAAACGCAGCGGTGTGGTGGTCATGCAGGTGATCAAGTCGAACATCAGGTTGATCAGGCGCATCGGGCTGTACTTCGAATCGCCATGCTCACGCTCAGCGTGGGCGACGACGATTTCCGTGGTGTGGCGGGCGAAGCTGTTGGCCAGAATCGGAATGAATGTGCTGCGTTCGCGGCAGGCGAGCATCGCGTCGATGATCGTGCGGCGGTAGGCGCGCAGCATGCAGCCGTAGTCGCTCATGGCGACGCCGGTTGAGCGTTGCACGGCAAGGTTGATCAGCTTCGACGGATAGCGGCGCAGGGCCGAGTCCTGACGGTTACCGCGCACGGTGCCGACCACGTCGTAACCCTTTTCGGCTTCGGCCACCAGTCGCGGGATTTCTTCTGGCGGGTTCTGCAGGTCGGCGTCGAGGGTGATGACCACGTCGCCCTTGCACTGTTCGAAACCGGCCATGATTGCCGCGTGCTGGCCGTAGTTGCGGTTGAGGATGACCGCCACAAACGGGCTGTCTTCGCGGGTGGCGGCTTCTTCAAGAAGCATGGCGGAGTCGTCGCGACTGCCATCGTCCACGAGGACAATTTCAAAGTCGTGACGCAGCAGCCGGCAGGCCGCTTCGGTGCGGCGCAGCAGTTCCGGCAGGCTCTCCTGTTCGTTGTAGACCGGGATAACGATCGACACGCAACGGATTGGGTAAGGTTTCACAGGCGTTTGTCCATTAGGGTGGCGATGGCGCCGACCACGCGATCAAGGTCTTGATCGGTCATGTCGGGGAACAGCGGAATCGAGCACAGCCGCGCCGAGTTCCATTCGGTGTTGGGCAGGTACAGGTCGGGGTCACGCTGGCGATACCAGGTGTGCAGGTGGGTGGCGATAAAATGGATACCGGTGCCGATGCCCTGATCCTGCAAACCTTTCATGAAGGCTTCGCGGTCCATGCCGCAACGCTCGCTGTCGATGCGCAGGATGAACAGGTGCCAGGCGTGCTGTTGCGCGTAGTCGGGCACGGCCAGTGGCTGCACCGGCAGGCCTTCAAGTTTTTGTCGGTAGGCAGTAGCCAACTCGGTACGGCGGACGTTGATCGCGTCGAGGCGCTGCAACTGCACCAATGCAATCGCTGCGTTGATGTCGGCCAGGTTGTATTTGAAACCCGGCTCCATCACTTGCGCCTGTGGCTTGCGCCCACCGGTCAGGCGGTCGTAGGCATCGACGCCCAGACCATGGAATTTGAGCATGCGCACGCGACTGGCCAGGGCTTCATCGTCGGTGACGAACATCGCGCCTTCGGCGCAGGTCATGTTCTTGATCGCATGGAAGGAAAAGATGGCTGTGCCTTGCGCGCCAACGTGGCGGCCCTTATAGCGGGTGCCGGCGGCATGGGCCGCGTCTTCGATCACTGCGATACCGTGCTTGTCGGCCAGGGCGTACAGCGGATCGAGATCGAACGCGGCACCGGCGTAATGCACCGGAATAATCGCTTTGGTGCGTGGGGTGATGGCCGCTTCGATGCGCGCAACGTCGGTCATCAAGGTGTCGCGGTCGACGTCGACAAACACCGGTTTGGCGCCGATCAGCGAGATCATGTTGGCGGTCGACACCCAGGTTTGCGACGGCGTAATGACTTCATCGCCAGGGCCGATGCCCAACGCCAGCAACGTAATATGCATCCCGCCGGTAGCCGAAGACAGTGCCACGGCATGATGGCACCCCACGTATTGGGCGAACTGTTCTTCAAGTGCCTGGTTTTTCGGTCCGGTGGTGATCCAACCCGAGCGCAATACTTGCTCGACGGCTGCAATTTCTTCATCGCCGATACTCGGGCGGGAGAAGGGGAGAAACGCCTGACTCATGGGCACCTCAATGCGAAAAAAAAGAAAGCCTCACGATTTTCATCGGATCCAGTACCAGCGTAGACGTAGAATTCTTTTCTGCATCAACGGGTTGTTAGAACAACCTGACGTCGGGCTTTGGTTGACTTTTTGAGCCTCGCCCGGCAGTTTGTTCGCTGCCGCCGCTGGCTCTATCGGGCTTAAGGTTATGCCCGATTTTGTGAAAGGAATATGAAAAAGTAGTCGGCGATTCATTTATCTAAAGTTCATTAAGCCACTGTTCAGACTTCTGCCTTTTATTGATTTTTTTGCAGGAAAAGTCTTACGGAATTAATCGGCTTATATTAAAAACATTACATTTTAAAGTTGTTGTATTGAACAGTTTTTACTCAAGGCATTTCGTTTGATTGACTTACCCCTTACACCGACAGAACCGCCAAAAACCAATCCGATGTCTCTGTATCTGGCGCGCTTGGCCCCCTCCAGCCAACTGACCATGCGCTATGTTCTGCAGGACGCCGCTGACCGTCTCGGCTTCGAAGACATGAATGTCGAGGACATTCCCTGGCACGCTTTACAACCGGAAGATGTTGTTGCGTTAGTCGCGGCATTGCGCGAAGACAACTATGCGCCGAATACGTCTTCGCTTTATGTAAATGCCGTGCGCGGCGTCATGAACGAAGCCTGGCGCATGAGCCTGATTAGTCAGGATCACCTGTTAAAGATGCGTTCGGTAAAAGGTATTGCCGGCACGCGACTGTCTCAGGGCCGAAATCTAAAGCGCACGCTGATCCATGAGTTGATGGAAGTCTGCGCCGCCGACCCTCGTCCGCAAGGGCTGCGCGACGCGGCGGTGATTGCGTTGCTGTACGGCACCGGCATGCGCAAGTCAGAGTCGGTGGACCTGGATCTGAACCAGGTCGACTTCAGCGAGCGCAGCCTGACCGTGGTGGGCAAGGGCAACAAGCAACTGATCAAGTACGCCCCCGCTTGGGCGTTTGCCAAGCTCAATGCATGGCTGGAATTGCGCCGTTCGCAACTCAAGGAAGGCGAGAGCGACGATGCGTTTCTGTTCAACCGCATCCGCCGTGGCAGCCATATCACCCGCGAGCGCATCACTAAACACGCGATCTATTACATCGCCCGTCAGCGTGGCACGCAGGTCGGGGTAAAAATCATGCCCCACGACTTCCGGCGCTCATTCATCACCCGCGTCATCGAAGAACATGATCTGTCGATTGCACAGAAACTGGCGCACCACAGCAATATCCAGACGACCGCCAACTACGACGTGCGTGATGACAACGAGCGGCGGCGTGCGGTGGATCGCTTCGATCTGTGATCAGGCCATCGCCAACACATGGGCCGCGCCGAGTACCGACAGATGAACCTCGCTACCGGCCGGCGGCGCGTGCATGCCGGAGCTGCGCACCAACAGTGAACGGCCAGGGCCATGGCTGGTTTCTGCGCGTAGTTCGACCGTCAATGTGCAGGTGTTACCCGCGAACTCCCGCTCAGTGACCACCGCATGACAGCCTTTGGTGCTGGTCATGGCGTCGGACAACTGCAATTGCTCGGGGCGCAACATGATCTGTGCATTGCCGATGAAACCGTCGCTGTTGACCGGCACCGCGCCCAGCTCGCAATGGGCCCAACCGAATTCGATCCGCGCCGGCATCACGACGGCTTCGCCGAGAAAATGCGCGGTCTGCTCATCGTCCGGGTATCGGTAGAGATCCATGGGATGCCCGGATTGCACCAGACGCCCGGCACGCATGACCGCCAATTGATCGGCAAACGACAACGCCTCACCCTGGTCATGGGTGACCAGGATCGTGGTGACGCCAGCGTCTTCGAGCAGCCGCGCGACCATTTTGCGCATGGCGCTGCGCAGGCCGGTATCAAGGGCAGAAAACGGCTCATCGAGAAGCATCAGTCGGGGCTGCTGGGCCAGTGCCCGGGCGAGTGAAACCCTTTGTTGCTGGCCGCCGGACAATTCGTGGGGCCATCGACCCGCCATGTTGGCCTCCAGCGATACGCTGTCCATCAGCTGTGCGATGCGTTCATTTCGAGCCTCACCCGTCAGCGTCAGCCCAAAGCCGATGTTGGCGGCGACGGTCATGTGCGGAAACAGTGCGCCGTCCTGCGGCACGTAGCCGATCTGACGTTGATACGCCGGCACCGCATGAGTGCTGTCTACCAGCACCTGACCGTTAAGCAACAGGCTGCCGGCATCAGGAAATTCGAATCCGGCGATCATTCGCAGCAACGTGGTTTTGCCGGAGCCGGAAGGGCCGACGATGACCGTGCGGCTGCCGGTGGGGACGGACAGACAGATGTTATCCAGCGCTTTCTGTGCGCCAAAGGATTTGCTCAGGGAAATCAGTTCGAGTGCGTTCATCGGCCAGCGGTGCGCCTGGATTGGTGATAGAGAATGGCCGTCAGCGGCAGCGACAGCAGCACCATCAACAGTGCATAAGGCGCCGCAGCGGCGTAGTCGATTTCGCTGGTCATGGCCCAGAAGCCAGTGGCCAATGTCCGAGTGCCGTTGGGTGCGAGCAGCAGGGTCGCCGTCAGTTCATTGGTGATCGCCAGAAACACCAACGCGGCACCTGCCGCTGCGCCCGGTGCGGCCAGGCGCAAGGTGATCAGCCACAAGGCGCGTAACGGTGAGCGGCCGAGGCTTTGCGCGATGTTTTCCAACTCCACCGGCGCTTGGGCGAAACCGGCACGCAGGCTGACCAGCGCCCGTGGCAGGAACATCAGCAGATAGGCCAGTAGCACAGTGATGGTGGTTTGGTAGATCGGCCGGGCGAAATGGATAGTGATCGTCACCAACGCCAGCGCCACAACGATTCCTGGCAGCGAACTGGTGATGTAGTTGCAGCCTTCAAGCAGGCGCTGCAACCTGCCCGGTGCGCGGATCGACAGCCAGGCAATCGGAATTGCCGCCAGGCTGGTCAACAGTGCACCGGCCACGCCCAATGACAGGGTTTGCAGTAACGCGGGCAACAACTCAGCGCCTTGCCAGACCCCAACGCCGCCAGTGACGAGCCAACGCCCCAACGTCAGTAAAGGCACACCGAGGGCGAGCAGAGCGATCACGGTTTGCAGGGTCAGCCCGAGTGCAACGGTGCCGCTGCCCAAATGCACCGTGCGTTGTTCACGCGCACTGCCTGAACCCACGCGGGCATAACGCGCCTGACCACGGGCGGCAGATTCGACCGTCAGCATCGCCAGGCAACACAGCGCCAGAACCCCGGCCAGCATGTTTGCCGCCGGGCCGTTAAAGGTCGATTTGAACTGATCGAAAATAGCCGTGGTGAAGGTGTCGAAACGGATCATCGCGTAGAGGCCGTATTCGGCGAGCAAATGCAGGCCGACCAGCAAGGCACCGCCGCAAATCGCCAGGCGCAACTGCGGCAATACCACCCTGAAAAACACCGCCCACGGTTTGAGACCCAGGGATTCGGCGACGTCTTCAATGGCCGGATCAAGTCGACGCAACGTTGCCGCAATCGGCAGATAAAGAAACGGGAAATAGGCGATCACCGAGACCAGCACACCGGCCGGCAGTCCGTGAATCGATGGAATCAGACTGACCCACGCATAACTGTGAACGAACGCAGGCACCGCCAGCGGCGCGACGGCCAATAAGGACCAAAAGCGCCGACCGGGCAGGTTAGTGCGCTCAGTCAGCCACGCGAGCGCGGTGCCGATCACGATGCACAGCGGCAGAGTGATCAACACCAGCAGCACAGTGTTGATCAACAACTCGGCTACCCGAGGGCGAAACACCAACGCTTCGATGGTCGCCCAACCCGTGGCCCACGACACACCGACCACAAACGCAATCGGTAGCAGCGACAACAATGAAACCCCAATCGCCAGGGCGACCACCCACGAGCCCCGACGCCCCGTCAGGGCGCGGGCTCTGCGCGGGCGGTGGGCACCCGTGGTCGCGGCAACTTGTGCAGGTAAGGTTTGCGGCAGCACTTACAGCAGTCCTGCCTGGGTCATCAGCTCGACGGCTTTTTGGCTGTCGAGTTTCGACGCATCGACTTTGGGCGCATCCAGATCTTTCAGCGGCGTCAGCTTCGCATTGGACGGTGCGCCTTTGCCCACGGCGTATTCAAACGAATTGCCGCTATGCAGAATCTCCTGACCTTGTTTGCCCGTGATGTAGTTGAGGAACTGCTGGGCCTCCTCCTGGTGTTTGCTGGAGGCCAGCACGCCTGCGCCGGAAATGCTCACGAATGCACCCGGATCCTGATGTTTGAAGTAATGCAGTCGGGTGTTCTTGCTGTTTTCGCCGGTTTTGGACTGATCGACGAAGCTGTAATAGTGATAGATCACGCCGCTGTCGATCTGCCCGGCGTTCACCGCTTTGAGCACGGCGCTGTTGCCGCGATACACGGAGGCATTGGCTTTCATGCCTTTGAGCCAATCGAGCGTGGCGGCTTCACCTTTCTGCTCAAGTACGGCGGCGACGATCGCCTGGAAGTCGGCACCGGCAGGGGAGGCGGCCCAGCGATCTTTCCAGCCGGGTTCTGCCAGATCGAGCAGGGATTTGGGCAAGTCTTTTTCCGCCAGTTTGGCCGGGTTGTAGACGAACACCGTCGAACGCGCTGCGATACCGACCCAACGCCCGTGGGCCGGGCGGTACGCCGAATCCACTTGTTCCAGCGTTTTCGGCGCTACGGGGGCGAACAGTTTGGCGTTGTCGACCAGCACCATCGCCGGTGAGTTCTCGGTGAGGAACACGTCTGCCGGTGAGGCCGAGCCTTCCTGTACGAGCTGATTGCCCATCTCGGTGTCATCGCCATTACGAATCGTCACGGGAATACCGGTCTCTTGAGTGAACCCGGCGACCCAGGCCTTGGTCAGGCTTTCGTGCTGTGCGTTGTAGACCAGCAGGCCAACGCTATCAGCTGCGAACGTCTGGCCCGCACCGAGCAGGGCGGTGGCGAGCAACGCGCGCTTCAGAAAGGACGGAAACTGTGGATTCATGACGAGAACGCTCCTGATTTTCAGACGTTATGGGCAAGCACTCGCGCGCAGACTTCAATGCGAATGATTTGCATATGTTGGGCCGTCGGCAATGTAGAGAAACAAATGAGAAAAAAACGTCAAACGCACCGTTAATACATGTCATTTCTATTCAGATTGCCAGCGGCGTCGCAGACGCACGATTGCCGTGCGTCATTCAACGTCAGGTTATTCAGGAGGGATTGGGGATGTACGCGATGCTTTGGTCTGTGCGCCCGTGGAAAAACTGCTCGCCACGCGTGGGGGTGGTGGTGACGATCTGGTGATCGGCGCTTAGGTATTGGAGCGGCAGTGGGTCGCCTTTGCGGTACTGGGCAACGATGATTGTGCGTTGCGGATTCCAGTGCTCGCCGCTGGTGCGTTCCAGCCACGCCATCATCTGCGCCGAACTGCCGGTGCGCGGAAAATCACGGCTTTGCGGCACATAGTAGAAGGGCGCGCCACCGGTTTGCAGGTACATCGGCACTTTGTTGTCGACCTCGACCATCACCATGCGCCACTGATTGAGTGGCGCCTGCAGGCTGGCCTGCTCGCGCACGGTTTCGCCAAAGCGAATCGCACCGCCACCGCTATTGGTCCATGGATAGATGACGCCGAGCACGGCGACCAGCACGACGGTGGCCGCAGCGAATCCTCTCGTCCATCCGCGCCCCTGGGTATTGCGCGCCGCCATGCGCCGCGTGATCCACCACGCACCGAGCAGTTGCGCGAAAGGTACCAGCGGCAGTACGTAGTAACTGCGGCGACTGCCACTGGCGGTGAAAAACAGCATCAGTAGGGCCAGGCCCTGGATCAGCCAACGGGTGTCGGGTTCGATGTGGCGCCAGCGCCGCGCGGCGACCCACAGCGCAATGATCCAGCACGGCGCCCATGGCAACGTATAAACCGGCAGATAGAGCAGATAAGTGTAAATCGGGCCCATGTTGTCGAACGGCTAGAAGAACCGCACGACGTTTTCACGCAGTACCAGGCCCAGACCGCTTTGGCTGTAATTCGCCGCGCCATAAAGGTGGGACAGCAGGAACGGCAGCATGTAAAACGCCCCGGCGATCACCAGCGCTACCGCCAGACGTCCATTCAAATGACGATTCCAGCGGCCTTCGCTGAGCAGGTGCGGCAACAGCAGCAGGCCCGGAAGGATGAATCCGATCAGCCCCTTGAACAGCGACGTCAGCGACAGCAGCCCGAAGAAGACGACGTAACGCCAGAGCCGGGTGTCCTCCGGCCCGCGCCAATACCACCAGAACGCAGCCAGTACGCCGCACACCGTCAGGATGTCGGCGGTGGCGACCCGCGCCCAGAAAACAAAATAGAAGGTCGTGGCGAGCATCCACCCTGCGATCAATCCCGTGCCTTTGCGAAATAGCTGCTCGCCGATCAGATACACCAGCCAAACACTCAGCCATGCCGCGATGACCGAAGACAACCGTAACGACCAGTGCCCCAAACCGCCCATCAGCCAGGCTGAAGCGGTGATCAGCCAATACGACAGCAGCGGCTTGTCGTAGTACGGATCGCCTTTGAGATACGGGTCGAAATAGTCACCGCTTTGCAGCATCTGCAAGGCGATGTTGGCCCAGCGGGTCTCCGCGCCCCAGAGTTCACGGCTGCCCAGCCCCAGCAGCAACATCAGCGCGGTGGCGGCGAGAAGGATCAGCAAGGCACGCCGATCATTGGCACTCGATGTCATGGCTGGCTCTGCGCAAAGATGAAAATTTGCAGGTTGCCCCGCTGAAAGTGCTTGCCGTCCACCGGCAACAACTCAATTTCCTGGAACTCCTGGGCGCTGTTGACCCGCATCACCACCCCCACCGAGCCTTTCTTGCGCGCTTCTGTCATCCACTGGCCGACGCCGTCGAGACTGACCTTGCGTGAGGCCATGGCCGGGTCGTCGAGACCGTACTTGAGTTCGCCGACCGTGTTGAACAGATCCACCTGCGGTCGTTTCAAGCGCCACGCCAGGGCTGACGCCGCACCGAGGTCGTTACTCAGCAGCGAGGTGGTTTCGCTCAGCGCCTGCTGATGCTCGGCAATAAACTGATCCGGCATCTTGCTGTCGACGATCTGCGCGGGCATCGCCGCAGGCAACAGCGCGATCAACAAGCCTATCCCCAACGCCGGCATTGCCCACAACGTCAGTGGCCGCAGCACCTGCAGCGCGTTGGCGATGATCCAGCCAATCAGCACGATGTAGGCCAACGACAGGCTGAACATCTCGGTATTTTGGTAAATCTCTTTGGTGGCCTGCAGGTAGAGCAGCGCAATCAGCGCAACACTCGCCAGCACGGTATTGATCACGCCGTTCAGGCGCAGTACCCGCGCCTTTCGCTCGTCCAGCCAGTTGATCACCGTGCGCCCCATCACCAGAGCCAAAGGTAACAGGCACGGCATGATGTACGTCGGCAGTTTGCCGCTGCTCAGGCTGAAAAATGCCAGGGGCAGCAGAAACCACAGGGCAACGAAGGCGATTTTCGGGTCGTGCCTCTCGCGCCAGGTGCGGATGATGGTCGAGGGCAGGAGCACGGCCCACGGCAGGCTGGAAGCAAAAAGCAGCGGCAGGTAGAACCACCACGGACGTGCATGCTGCGCGGCGGCGCCGGCGGCAAAACGGCGGATGTGCTCATGCCAGAAGAAGAACCGCCAGAAGTCCGGTTCTCGGTAATAAACGGCTAATGCCCAAGGTACGCTGACGATGGCTGCGACCAGCACCGCCACCGGGCCGTAACGCAACAGTTCGCCAAACCGGCGTTGCCAGATCATGTAGGGCAGGGCGACCAGCACCGGCAATAGCAACGCGAGAAAGCCCTTGGTCATCAGGCCCATGCCACAGGCGACCCCCAACAGGGCCCAACTGCCGAGGCGGGCGCGGGGAGTGGAACTGTCGATGGCAAACCACACCGCGACCAGACTCAGGTTGACCCATAGCGTGAATTGCGGATCGAGATTGGCATAACCGGCTTGCCCGGCGATCAGGCCGAAGCTCATGTACAGCAGAGCGACGGCTGCGCTGATTCGCGGGTTATTCCACAAACGGCGCGCTATGAGATAGGCCAACCAGACGCTTGCGCCGGTACTCAGTGCCGAGGCGATCCGCACGCCGAACAGGTTGTCGCCGAAAATCGCCTGACCGATGGCGATCATCCAGTAACCGGCAATCGGTTTTTCAAAATAACGAATGCCCATGAAATGCGGTGCAACCCAGTTGCCGCTCAGCAGCATTTCCTGGCTGATCTGGCCGTAACGGGTTTCATCGGGGATCCACAAGCCGTGACTCATCAGCGGCAGCAGGTAAAACACCACGAAGGCGAGTATCAGGCCCGGGATCGCCAGGCGTTCGGCGAGGGAGGGTGCATTGAGTAGCGGTGAGATGCGGGCAGTGTGGCGCAGTGGATTATTCTCAGACGTCATGACTGGACCTTGGGGCAGAGCAGGGTGTTTGTTTCAATAACGCGCTTGGCACAATCCGAGGCGAGCGCGTTATTGGTGGATGAATGCAAGTAAGTTAAGTCCGACAGACATTTCCTGTATTCAGCGAACTTTTCTGCTTCCAGCACAAAGTTCGCCTTGCTAAGACAAGCTTAAAAAGCTCGAATGTCCAGCGTTCAAATATGTACGAAATCAATTATTACAAAGTAAGGGGCAAGTCGGAGAGACGTTCATTTTTGCTGCAGTCATTGATCGGTTTATTGCTGGGCGATTTTCGACCACGCGTTTTCATTCAAAATGCCCAAGACTTTAAGTTCGCCTTGGGGGTCTATGCGTACCAACAATGCACTGCCGTATTGAGCTGTCACCGCGTGGGGGTAACCGGTCTGCTTTTCAAAATCGCTGATGCAGCCGCTGTGGGTGATCAGCACCAGGTTATGACGTGCCGTCTTGTGCGCCACGACGTCATTGCGCATCGTCGGCCCACACACCTCCAGCCAGTCCTGAGTGATGGCGTCCTGGCCGAACATGGAGTGAGCGGTTTGAGCGGTACGGGTGAGCGGGCTGCTGAACACTTCGGCCTGTTTCATGCCCAGCCGCACGAACCCTTGTCCGACGGCAACAGCCGCGTCACGTCCTACCTGAGTAATGCCGTCTGCCGGCCCCAGGCAAAGGTTGGTTGACCGGTCACACCGTTCGGTATGTCGCACCAATGCGACAACTTCTCCAGCCTGCCAGGCTTTCATCCATTCGGCGGTGACGGTGCTTGCGGCGTTGCCCAAATCCTTTGGGGAACGCTGCGACCAGACAAAACCGCTGACCAACGCGGTGACCAGCACCAGGCCAAAAGCCGTTAGCAAGAGACGCAGACGGGGAAAACGCCATTGTTTGGCAGATTTTTTTAGTTGTAATGACTCAATCAAGTTACTGCCCCTTGTTTAGATACTTGAAGTCTCGCTGGTGCAATGGAGGGATGACGATTAAACCAGCTTCACGATTGTTTACTTGAATGGAGGCTGAACATTGCGCTGATGATCATGGCGGTGTGGTGAAGAACATGTGAAAAATTTGCGAGCGCATCAGCAAACAAACTAAAACGGCTATTTGATAACCAGACTCAATTGCTGTTTTATTCGTGAAGCCCCCTTAACAAAAGTTGCCAGTGCCGGTAAAGCTGCAAGCATGAACACAACCGTGCAGCGCCCTTTTTTTGCGATTGAACTGAGCAGTCGTGGAGTCATTTCTACCCAATGGACTTTAAGCAAAGCCTCACCAAACGGATTGTGGTCGTCTTCGCCTCGATGAGCGCCCTGGTCGCCGGTGTGTTTGCGCTAGGGATTGTCGCCACCGTGCACGTGGTCGAGCGCAATTTGACCCGTACCACGCTCGGCGGAGGGTTGCACCGGTTACTGGCGATGGATGACATCAGCCACTGGAACCATAAACCTGAAAAAAGTGAGCTGTTTTTTTTCGAGGGCGGACGAGGGGCCATGGCGCTCACCGCGCAACTGGCAGCATTGCCTTTGGGCTTTCAGGAGATCCAATTTGACGGTGATGACTTCTACGCGATGGTGGAAGCTGTTGGCGGGCGAAAATACGTACTGTTGCGGGACCAGGAAAACCTTGAGCAGCGCGAGCGATTGCTGTTCATTGTGGTGATTGTCGGTTTCATGCTCAGCGTGTTGCTGGCCATTGGGCTGGGCCGTCTACTGGCGCGGCGGGTCATGGCCCCGGTGATCCGTCTGGCGAACCAGGTCAGGCATCGCGACCAACTCATTGAACTGGCTCCGCCTCTGCATCCGGACTACGCCGCTGACGAAGTCGGCGAACTGGCGTTGTCGTTCGATCAGACGCTGGGCCGGTTAAGGCAAACACTGAGCCGGGAGAAACTCTTCACCAGCGATGTCAGCCACGAATTGCGCACACCGCTGATGGTGCTCGCCAGTTCCTGTGAACTGTTGCTGGCCAACCCTTCACTGGACGCGCGCTCCTCGGCGCAAGTCAACCGCATCGCCCGGGCCAGCGACGAAATGCGCCAGTTGGTCGAGACATTCTTGCTGCTGGCCCGCAAGCAACAGGAAGCCGGCACTGAATCTGCCTGCTCGCTCAGGGAGGTCGCCGATGCTTTGGTTGAAGTCTGGGGGCGGCTGATTCGTGAAAAGGGCCTGGAATTTATCTACGACGCGCAACACGCAGGAACGGCGCTCTACAACCTGACCTTTGTGCAGTCGGTCATGGGCAATCTGTTGCGCAACGCCTGGCACTACACCGATCAAGGGTTTGTCCGCCTGACCCTCCACGAAAACAGCTTTGTGGTCGAGGACAGCGGCATCGGTATCCCCGAGGAGCAACACCATGCGATGTTCCAGCCATTCGTGCGCGGCGATGAGCAGCGTGGAGAGGGCCTCGGCTTGGGGCTTTCATTGGTGCAGAGAATCTGTAACCAGCAGCATTGGCAGGTGCAACTCACCAGCCGTGAGCCCAACGGTTGTCGTTTTACCGTGACGCTGACTCAAGAAGAAGCTGGGCACCTGTGCGGATCGCCAGCGGTCTGACTGATCAGGGCAGCCAGACGTTTGACGTTGTTCTGCTGGGCCGAGACCAGTTCATCGATACTCGGGCCTGACGGCGTTTGCAGCGTGGAACGGCAGGTCAACAGGCCGTTGTCGGTATCGCCGAGCGGCCGCAGTCGCCATGTTGCATCGATCAACGCGTACTGGCCGGGAATCGAGTCGAAGCGTTGTACATCGATACGCACCGAGACAGTGCCCCGCCCGCTGGTGTTGCTCAGTTGGTCGGTCAAGGCACTGCGCAACTCATCCGCCAGACTCGCGCCCCACCAGTGGGTTTCCAGAATCGCCAGGCCGCTGCTGCCCTCGCGGACGACAATTTGCGGACGATCCACCTGGGGCGGCACGGTGATCCCTTCAATCGGGATTTGTGTGCCCGCCCGGTGACTACCGGGTTGCACCGGCGTCAGGGTGTGAAAGCTGATCGGGTCGCTGCGGCAAGCACCCAGCAACATGAACGCAGCGAGCACGGTGATCTTCAGCGGTAAAGCCATGGGTTAGCTCCTGTGCTCAATTGCGTGGCGGTCCTTTCAGGTCCAGTGGCGCGGCGTTGTCGGGGCGCCCGCGAATCAGCGATTCCGGATGACGGCCCAGATAATCCGACAGCTCACGCAAGGAGCGCGACATGCGTGCGAGTTCATCGAGGGTCTGGTTGAGTTTTTCGCGCTGCGGCGAATCTTCGGCCAGGGTCGAGTTGGCGGACTGCAAGGTTTTGCTGACGTCGGCGAGGGTGGTCTGCACGCCCGGCAGGGTCTTGGCGTTGAACTGGGTCAGACCTTTGCGCAGTTCGACCAGATTGCTGTCCAGGTTGCTGGCGATGCTGCCGACCGGGAGTTTGTTGAGCTTGTCGATCATGGCTTCAAGTTTGACCTGTAGCTGTTCGAGGCTGCCGGGAACCGTCGGAATCACCACTGGGCGCTGCGTCGGATCAAACGCGACTTTTTCGGCTTTCGGGAAGAAGTCCAGGGCGATGTACAACTGTCCGGTCAGCAGGTTGCCGCTGCGGGCTTGCGCACGCAGGCCCTTGTCGATGAAGGTGCCGATCAGGCGTATGCCGGCAGCTTCGTCGTCGGGGTTGTGCTTGAAGGTCTTGAGCATTTTTCCGTAGGCCAGACCGAGGCGCTGCGGGTATATGACAATGCCGACATTCAGCGGGAAGCTGCTTTTGTTTGCGTCGAAATCCAGATTGATCGCCACGACCCGGCCGATCTCTATGCCGAGGAACTCCACCGGAGCGCCGACCTTGAGCCCGCGCAAGGATTGGTCGAAACGCAAGCTCAGGTATTGCGCTTTGCCGCTGGGTGGGGCAAGGGCGGTTTGCTGGTCTTCGAACAGTTCGAAGTTTTTGTCATCGGTCGCGGCAACGTCGTTGGGGCTGTAGTCCGGCGCACGGAAGGCAATACCACCGACCAGCATCGACGATAACGATTCGGTCTTTAACTGAAAACCGTTGGCGCCGACGCTGACGTCAATACCGCTCGCGTTCCAGAAACGGGTGTTTTCGGTGACAAAAGCATCGTTGGGCGCATGAATGAAGACTTCGATGTCCACGCCCTTGCCGTCAGATGCCAGTGCGTAGCTGACGACCTGACCGACCGGGATCTTGCGGTAGTAGATCGGCGAGCCGATGTCCAGCGAACCGAGATCCGGGGCGTGCAACATGAAGCGCTTGCCGGGTTCGCCATAGGTGATCGGTGGTGGGTTTTCCAGACCTTTGAAGTGTTTGGCTCGGGTGTTGGACTGGCCGATATCGGCACCAATGTAGTCGCCGGAAAGCAGGGTATCGATACCCGACACACCGCCGGCCCCAATACGCGGGCGCACCACCCAGAACTGGGAGTCTTCGCGGGTGAAGGATTCGGCACGCTTGGCCAGTTTGATGGTGGCGTTGACGCTTTTCTGGTCATCGCTCAGTTCGACATCGGTCACCTGACCGATCACCACGTTGCGGTATTTGACCTCGGTCTTGTTGGCCACCAGGCCGCTGCCGGTCTTGAAGTTGACGGCGATGGTCGGCCCTTCCTGCAGAAGGTTGTGCACCACCAGCGAAATCCCCACCAGCACCGCAACGATTGGCACGATCCAGACCAATGACACACTGAAGCGTCGGGTCTTTATCGGCGGCTGGCCTGGTGCTCGCGGCTCGTCGGTGGCTGACGACTTCATCCGTGTCCTCCTTCAATAATTGGGCACTGAGCGTCAGGAACGCAAAAGCACTTCATCAATATAGAAGTGCTTGGCGATAGAGCAAATGTGCGGAAGGGAAAGACCTCAGCCGAGCATCTCGCGTAACCGATACCAGAACATTCCCAGTGCCAGCAGCGGCGAACGCAAGGCCGGGCCGCCGGGGAAGGTCATGTGCGGCACGCCGCTGAACACGTCCATGCCTTGGCTGTGACCGGCATGAATCGCCTCGCCGAGCAGTTTCGCGCACCAGTGGGTGACGTTCAGGCCATGGCCAGAATACCCTTGGGCGTAGAACACGTTTGGGTGCTGCTTGAGTCGGCCAACCTGCGGGAAGCGGTTGGCGGTGATGCCGATTTTGCCGCCCCACTGATATTCGACGCGCACGTCCGCCAGTTGCGGGAAGACCTTGAGCATCTTCGGCCGCATGTAGGCGGCGATGTCCGCCGGATCGCGTCCGGAATAATGGCAAGCACCGCCGAACAGCAGGCGCCGGTCCGCCGAGAGACGGTAGTAATCAAGCCCGACCTTCTGGTCGCACAGCGCAAAATTGTTCGGGATCAGTTGCGCAGCACGTTCCTCGGACAACGGTTCGGTGGCGATGATGTAACTGCCCGCCGGCAGCACTTTGCCGCTGAGCTGTTTTTCGAGCTCATCCAGGTGCGCGTTGCAACCGAGTACCAGGCTGCCGGCACGTACGGTGCCGGTGGCGCAACGCACTTGCACGGTTGTGCCGTGAATGATTTCCAGCACCGGACTCTGCTCGAAGATGCGCACGCCGAGGGACGCGGCCAACCGCGCTTCGCCCTGCACAAGATCAAGCGGATGCAGGTGACCTGAGCCCATGTCGATCAGACCGCCCGCATAGCCTTCGGCGTTGACCACTTGCTGGCGGATCTGCTCGGGGCCGACCAACCGGGTTTCATGGGCGTAACCGAGTTCGGCGAGGCCAACGTGTTCGTCCCTGAAGGCAGCAAATTGCGCGGCCGTGTTGGCCAGCTCACAGAAGCCCCAGTGCAGATCGCAATCGATGCTGTTGTCGCCGATGCGCTGGCGCACCAGCTCCACTGAATCGATGCCGGAGCGCTGCAAGTAGCGCACGCCTTCCTGACCGACATAACGGGCGAAACCTTCCACGTCATGGCCGATCCCGCGAATCAACTGACCGCCATTGCGCCCGCTGGCGCCCCAGCCAATGCGCCGGGCTTCGATCAGGATCACCGAGAGTCCGCGCTGCGCCAGTTCGATGGCGGTATTGACCCCGGTGAACCCGCCGCCGATCACGCAGACATCGGCACTCAGATCACTGTCCAGTATCGGGTAGGGCGTGGTCGCCCGCGCTGAAGCGGCGTAATAGGAGCGGGCGTGTTCTTGGCTGTACTGATTCATTTGTTGGACTTCACTTTGCTCCAGGAGCGGGTCATCAGACGCATGATCGCCTGGGGCGGGGTAGAGGAGATGTAGAGTTTGTCGAGCACGGCCTGCGAGGGATAAACCTCAGGGTTGTTGACCAAGTCCTGATCCATGTATTGCTTGGCGGCCGGGTTCGGGTTGGCGTAACCGACCGAAGTGCTGACTTTGGCGATCACTTGCGGATCGAGCAGGTAATTGATGAAGGCGTGGGCTTCTTTCGGGTTGCTGGCGTCTGCCGGGATGGCTAGCAGGTCGAACCACAGGTTGGCGCCTTCTTTGGGAATGGCGTAGGCGATGTTCACGCCGTTCTTGGCTTCTTTGGCGCGGTTGGCAGCCTGGAACACGTCGCCGGAGTAACCGAAGGCTACACAGATGTCGCCGTTGGCCAGGTCCGAGACGTATTTCGATGAGTGGAAATAGGTGATGTAAGGGCGAACGCTCAGCAGCTTCGCTTCAGCCTTTTTAAAGTCTTTCGGGTTTTCACTACGAGGGTCCATGCCCATGTAGTTGAGTACGGCGGGGAAAACTTCGTCGGCCGAGTCCATCATCGACACGCCGCACTGGCTGAGTTTTTTCATGTTCTCAGGCTCGAACAGCACGGCCCAGGAGTCGATGTGATCGATGCCCAAGACCTGCTTGACCTTGTCGACGTTGTAACCGATACCGTTGGTGCCCCACAGGTAAGGCACTGAGTGCAAGTTACCGGGATCGTTCTTTTCCAGCAGCTTGAGTAATTTCGGGTCGATGTTCTTCCAGTTCGGCAACTGCGAACGATCCAGTTTGAGAAAGGCGCCGGCCTTCACCTGACGGGCGAGGAAGTGGTTGGACGGCACCACAACGTCATAACCGGTACGACCGGCGAGCAGCTTGCCTTCGAGGGTTTCGTTGGAGTCGAAAACGTCGTAGATCACCTTGATTCCGGTCTTGGCCCGGAAGTCTGCGAGGGTGGTTTCACCGATGTAGTCGGTCCAGTTGTAGACGCTGACCTGGGGTTCGGCGTGGGCCACGGCGCTGAACAGCACGCTCAGAGCAACCGGGAGTACGGATTTCAATAGACGCATATCGACACCTCTTCGAATTATTGGATTTTTCAGGTGGTTCGCTATTTCCCTTGTGGGAGGGGGCTTGCTCCCGAAAGCGTTGGCACTTTCAATATTGGTGTCGACTGACACACCGCTTTCGGGAGCAAGCCCCCTCCCACAGAGGATTTGTGGAATGGGCTTAAACGCTCATCATCAGGAACTCACGCTCCCACGAGCTGATCACGCGCTTGAAGTTTTCATGCTCGGCACGTTTCACCGCGACGTAGCCGCGTACGAATTTGTCGCCCAGGTAGTGCGCAACGGTCTCGCACTCTTCCATTTGCGTCAGGGCTTCTTCGATGGTGATTGGCAGGCGCAGATTGCGGCGTTCGTAGGCGCGGCCTTGTACCGCAGCGCTAGGCTCGATGCCCTCGACCATGCCGATGTAACCGCAGAGCAGACTCGCGGCAATTGCCAGGTACGGGTTGGCATCGGCACCCGGCAGGCGGTTTTCAACGCGCATGGCTTGCGGGCTGGAGGTCGGCACACGCAAACCAACGGTGCGGTTCTCTTCGCCCCATTCGACGTTGACCGGTGCCGAGGTGTCCGGCAGGAAACGGCGGAACGAGTTCACATTGGGGGCGAACATCGGCAGCACTTTAGGGATGTACTTCTGCAAACCGCCGATGTAATGCAGGAACAACTCGCTCATTTGCCCATCGGCGGTGGCGAAGATCGGCTGGCCGGTGGCGATGTCCACCACACTTTGGTGGATGTGCATGGCGCTGCCCGGTTCGTCACCAATGGGCTTGGCCATGAACGTCGCCGCGACGTTGTGCTTGAGCGCCGCCTCACGCATGGTTCGTTTGAACACGGTGATCTGGTCGGCCAGATCCAGGGCGTCGCCGTGACGGAAGTTGATTTCCATCTGCGCCGGGCCGTCTTCGTGGATCAGCGTGTCGAGGTCCAGACCTTGCAGTTCGCACCAGTCATAGACGTCTTCGAACAGCGGATCGAATTCGTTGGCCGCATCGATGGAGAACGACTGCCGGCCACTTTCAGCGCGGCCCGAACGACCCAGCGGTGCCTTGAGCGGCAAGTCCGGGTCTTCGCAACGCTGGGTCAGGTAGAACTCCATTTCCGGCGCCACAATCGGCTTCCAGCCTTTGTCGGTATACAGCTGCAAGACTTTCTTCAGCACGTTGCGCGGCGACAGTTCGATCGGGTTGCCGAACTTGTCGAAGGTGTCGTGGATGACGATGGCCGTCGGCTCGATGGCCCATGGAATCACGTAGACCGCATCGCTCACCGGTTTGCAGATCATGTCGATGTCGGCCGGGTCGAGCAGGTCGTAGTAAATGTCGTCGTCGACAAAATCCCCGGTTACCGTTTGCAGCAGCACACTCTCCGGCAGTCGCATGCCTCGCTCCTGGAGGAACTTGTTGGTCGGTGCGATCTTGCCGCGGGCGATGCCGGTCAGGTCGCTGACCACACATTCAACTTCGGTAATCTTGTGATCTTTCAGCCAAGTGAACAGCTGATCGAAAGGGGCATTCATAAAGACCTCGTTATTGGTTTTATAGACGCCGGGGAGGGCGGGTTTCATCTTCCGCCCCTTCCCCTGTGGCGCATTGACGACTATCTTGGGCGAGCTTTGCGGTTCCATCTATCCACTTTAAGCAGCACCAAAGCGCACCAAAAGAGTGCGCAAGGTCACCCCATGACAACGTGCAATCCGCTACAGGTTCAAGCATTCAACACCGCCGATGTGGCCGAGCAAGTCCGCGCCACACCGGGCTGGGTTCAGCATTACCAACAGATGTCGCCGGGGCATTTCGCCGGGCAGATTCGTTATCTGGATCTGCAGGGTGTCGAGGTCTACGAAGAGCAGATGAACACCCGGGTCGAGCAGAATTTCAGTGCGCCGGAAGGGGCTTTGGCGTTCTGTTTTGATCGCAGTGACAACGCGCTGTATCTGCTCAATGAAGACAGCCGCAACATCTGGATCACCCCGGAGAACTACCAGGAAATCGCCGTGGTGTTCGGCCCGGAGTTTGTCCGTCAGCAAGGTCTGGATCTGGCGAAACTCGAAGGCTTGTTCATGACGCAACTCAAGGGCGGGCAGAACGCGTTGTTCAGTCGCTGGTTAAGCTCGATTCTCACGAAGCTTTCACAACCCATTGATTCAAAAGAAAAAGACGCGCTTACTCGGCAGCTTTTAGAGGATTGTCTGTTTATCCTCGACAACGCACGTATAGGCCTGGATCACGGTGGATTGCAGCGTCGTACCGAAGAGCGAACGCTCATGAAACGGGTCGGGGAGTGGGCTGCCGATTCACCGGAAGAGACGTTGAATTTGCTGGAGCTTTCCCAAGTGGCAGGGGTGTCATTGCGGCAGTTGCAACAGGCGTTCAAGGCCTACACCGGGATGACCCCGAGTCACTGGTTGCGTCTGCGCCGGTTGAACAGTGCTCACCGCGAATTACTCAAGCGCACACCGACGCAAACGACGGTCGCCGAAGTGGCGATGAATTGGTCGTTCTGGCACTTGGGGCGGTTTTCCAACAGTTATCGGTCGCTGTTCAAGGAACTGCCAAGCGAGACGCTCAAGCGTTCACCCATGGCGTAGCGAACCAAAGTCCTTTGCGACGCACACCAGAACGCGCACAAGGTGCGCGGCCACTATGCGCAACCCTGGAGCCAGTCGCTCATTCAAATTCTCAAATCGGCGGCCAGTGCCACACGCGCCAGGGCGGGAATGGACTTGGAGTGGGTTCGAGTCATGACCGCGGCGCGGTGGTTTTCCACCGTTCGCTGGCTGATTCCGAGTTGCGCTGCAATGTGTTTGCTCGCAAATCCTGCCAGTACCATGTCCATGACTTGTCGCTGCCGCAAGGTCAGGCTATCGATGCAATGAGTCGCTTCCTGCATCCACGCCAGTTTTTTATTGGCGTCCTGCGAGTGTTCCAAGGCTCGCGCAATGCTCTGAAGCATCTCACTACGACCGAATGGCTTTTTAATGAAATCTGAAGCGCCGGCCTTCATGGCATCGACGGCAATCGACACTTCATTGCTGCCGCTGATCACGACAGCGGGCAAGTCATCGCCGTTCTTTCTCAGTTGGTGCAGCAGTTCAACACCTTCCATTCCTGGCAGGTGGGCATCGATCAGCAGGCAGGCGGGCGGGCCGGGGGCATAATCTGCAAGAAATGCTTCACTGGTCGCGTAGTCGTGAACCGCGTAGCCGTGGGATTCAAGCACGCCGCGAATCGTGTGGCGAAAGAGATCGTCGCGATCCACTACGAAGATGATCGATGAGCGCGCATTGCCTGGCGCGAATTTTTCGGGTCGCTCACTGTCGTTTTTTGCAGCGCGTTGCTGTGCAAGCAACGAAGCAATGACGAAAGTGACCTCTTTTAGCTTCGCCGGTTTGTTCAGTTGAATGCAGTGTTCAAACGCTACGTCGCGGGAGGTCAGGCGCGAGATATCTCCCGTCAGAATGATGGCAGGCATGCTGCGATGAAGTGTCATGCGCAACTGAGTGATCATCTGTAAGCCGTTGATCGCCCCGGGCAGATTGAAGTCGGCCAAGATCAGATCGGGTTGTACGCCGCCACGCGTGACACTCTCCAGTGCCGTCATCCCGTCTTTGGCCATTGCCACTTGATAGCCTGCGGATTTGAGCAATGTCCCCAACAATTCGAGCAGTTCGACGTCATCCTCGACAACCAGGATCATTTCACCGTTTGCCGAGCGGCCTTGCGCCGACTGATCCGTTGGATGCATGGCACCTGGCAATGCTGCACTTTCAGGCGTCAAGACGACATCAATGGCGAAGGCAGATCCCTTTTTGATGCACGATTGCGCACGTAATCGATGCCCGAGCAGGGCACATAAGCGTTTGACGGCAGGCAAACCCGTTTCAAATCCAGAGACAGGCTCTTTGCCTGGCGGATCGGCCGCAAGGATGGATTCCAGATGGGACGGCTCGATACCCAGGCCTGTGTCCCAAACTTCGATACTCAGCCACCTGCCATGTCGCCGGCAGCCCAGGAGTATCCGACCTTCATGGGTGTATTGCAGCGCGTTGGACAGCAGGTTGCGCAGGATCTGCTCCAATAGGCGCGGATCACTTTCGACCGAGAGATGGCAGGGCACGACCTTCAGCCTCAACCCTTGGGCAGAGGCTTTGTAATTGAATTCGTCGGCGAGTCGGTCCAGCAGATCACTCACTCGGAAAGTAACTGGGTTTGCCTGAACGGCACCGGTTTCAATATGGTTGATATCCAGTAGCGCATTCAACATGCCGGACATGGCGCCCACGGTTTCGCCAATCCTGATGGTCAGTTTTCGAGGCTGTTCCTCTTTCAACAGGCTCAGTAACAGGCCTTGCAACAACTTGAGCGTTTGTAAAGGCTGGCGCAGATCATGACTGGCACAGGCCAGAAACCGCGTACGGTCAGCCGTTGCCAA
This sequence comes from Pseudomonas baetica, assembly GCF_019733355.1. Lineage (GTDB taxonomy): Bacteria > Pseudomonadota > Gammaproteobacteria > Pseudomonadales > Pseudomonadaceae > Aquipseudomonas > Aquipseudomonas baetica_A. The sequence continues at coordinate 138,137 of NZ_JAIHLQ010000016.1, forward strand.
CTGCGCGTTATGCGTCGCTTCTTCAAGTGCCTGGGTGACCTGCTTTTTGTCGCAGATATCGGTAAAGGTGATGATGACCCCTTCCACACAATGGTCGTGCTTGATGTAAGGGGAAATCCGCCGAGTAAAACTCATACCGCTCTGTGATCGGACTTCTCGCTCCAGCGGCGTCGTGTCACGCATCACCGCTCTGGCGTCTTCCAGAAGATTGGCGTCTGTTGCCAACGAGCATAGCTCGGCCAGCGGACGTCCAATGTCGGCGGCGCGCATGCTGAACAAGGTTTGGGTGGCCGGTGTGAACAGACGAATGTTCAACTGCTCGTCCAGCAAGACAGCAGCGATGTTGATGCCGTTCAGCACATTCTGGCAGTCCAGCGCAGCGTCCCGTTGCTTGTCGAGCTTGCTACGAAGCTCATGATTCATCTCGGCCAACTGGCCATTGAGCAAACGTAACTGATCGAGGGCGTCTGTTGTTTCATTGGGGGCCATACGCGCTTTCGAGCCCAACGTTGCAGCATCAGCCAAAGGAGATGGAGTCATCATCCTGGGCGTGGCGGTTCCAGTGTCGAGTGGCGGACGAACTGCCATTGTGACTTTCCGCGTGAGTGCATTCCGGGTGAACACGTCCTTGGATCCTACACCCCTTTAATCACCAGGCAATGCTCGCAGGCGCGCGAGGGGCGGTTCAACGACGTGAACGGACGCAATGATTGGGCGCAGGACGGCGTCAGACATTTCTCTCCGACCGGCGGTCGTCGCTTGCGGCTTTGCGCAACGACTTTCGCTTAGCGCTGAGTAGTTTCCGAGCCCATTGACGCAACCCGGCTGAGCGCCGCCGATGGGGCGTTGATAAAGACTGACCGGCCCTAGACAACCGCACCGAACAAATGCCCAACCACAGCGGTGCTGACCATCGCCAACGCCCCCCAGAAGGTCACACGCCAGGCGCCTTTGAGCAAAGAGGCGCCTCCGGCCTGCGCGGCGACTGCGCCCAGGGAGGCCAGGAAAAGCAGCGACATGATCGATATCCAGAGAATCACGTTCTGAAGCGGCACGATCAGCGTGACCGCCACTGGCAAAACGGCGCCGACGACAAAGCTCGTCGCCGACGCGAAAGCGGCAGAAAGGGGTTTGGCACTGAGCGTCTCTGAAATACCCAACTCGTCACGGGCATGTGCGCCCAATGCGTCGTGAGCCATTAGCTGACTGGCGACCTGGCTGGCCAACTCAGGTTCAACCCCTCGATGGATGTAGATCTGCGCCAGTTCCCGGTGTTCTGCCGCAGGTTTGGTATCAATCTCTTTTTGCTCTTTTACCAAATCCGCGTGCTCGGTGTCGGCCTGAGAATGCACCGAAACATACTCACCTGCGGCCATCGACATGGCGCCCGCCACGAGGCCGGCCATGCCGGTCACCATCAGCGTGTTGTGCGTGGCGCCGGCGGCGGCTACGCCTATCAACAGGCTGGCGGTTGAGACGATCCCGTCATTTGCCCCCAGTACGGCCGCTCTGAGCCAGCCGATACGGTCGCTGTTATGGGTTTCGGCATGACGGCGTGTGAACCTGATCATTGTGTTTGGCCTTTTGCGCGATGGTTTCAGCACAGAGTGTAGGTAGTTTCCGAGGCTACTCATTAGCGGGTCAGGCGCCTAAGTTGAGGTTTGTGACGTTGGCTCGGCACGTCAGCATCCTCGTCTCCTTCTGACGCTCAGGCGGTGCGCGACGGTTGACCACACGTGTCTTGCACCGTTTTCAGACATGTTTCAACGATCAGGCCTGCGACCATGAGCATCAGCCGTAATAATTTCTACATTTTCAAAACCCACGCCGACGCGGAAGAAGCAATCCGTACTCTGAATCAGGCAGATTTTGACGTGAAGAAACTCTCCCTCGTGGGCAAGGGCTACCAGACTGAAGAGCATCCGATCGGCTTCTACCAACTCGGTGACAAGGTGATGGCCTGGGGTGGCATGGGTGCCTTGTGCGGATCGTTCTGGGGGCTGCTGGTGACACCGGCGTTTTTCTTTTTGCCAGGTTTGGGACTCGTCGCTTTGGCTGGCCCCTTTGTGGCGATGCTGGTCGGTGCGCTTGAAGGGGCGGTGATCGTGGGAGGGCTGTCGGCACTGGGCGCCGCACTGGTCGGTCTCGGTGCTGGCAAGGATCAGGTCATCGAATACGAAACTGCGCTCAAAGCCGATGAGTACTTACTCATCGTGCATGGCAGTGACGATGACGTCGCGACCGCAAGCTCGGTGCTCGGTCGCTGAGCCTGGTCTCGCATCGACTGTTCTGGCGTGTGGACACATTGACTGCGGTGATGGCCGGTTTTGAAACCGTTGATCCACTCAGTAAAGAGACCACGTCTGGAGCGTTCCAGTGCTGTAACCCAAAGGTCATTTTTGCCTTCATCACTCTCAGAGTTCTCTGGGGGCTTACGGGGCACCTCAAGAGGAACATTTCATGACGATGAAAATGCAGGCCGCGGTGGTCGAGCAGTTCGGCCAACCGCTGGTCATCAGAGAGTATGACGTCCCTTCAGTCGGCCCCGGGCAGATCCTGGTCAAGACCGAAGCCTGTGGTGTCTGCCATACCGATCTCCACGCCGCGCGTGGTGACTGGCCATTGAAGCCGACGCTGCCCTTTATTCCCGGGCATGAGGGGATTGGCGTGGTAACGCAGATCGGGGCAGGGGTCAGCAGCGTAAAAGTCGGGGAACGGGTGGGCGTGCCATGGCTTTACTCGGCCTGCGGACATTGCGAGTACTGCCTCACGGCCTGGGAAACGGTCTGTGCCCAAGCGCAGTTCGGTGGCTATACGAAGAACGGCGGCTTTGCCCAATACATCCTCGCCGACCCCAATTACGTGGCGCACATCCCCCATGGTCTTGACCCGCGGGAGGCTGCGCCGATCATCTGTGCCGGCGTCACGACTTACAAAGGCATCAAGGAGACCGGAGCCCGACCAGGACAGTGGATTGCGATTTCCGGTGTCGGTGGCCTCGGTCACCTGGCGGTTCAGTACGCCAAAGCGATGGGGCTGCAAGTCTGCGCCGTGGATATTGATGAGCGCAAACTGGCCCATGCCACCCGGCTTGGCGCCGATGCCGTGGTCAACGCCAAAAGTGGTGATCCGGCGGCGGCGGTCAAAGAGGCTACCGGCGGTGGCGCCCATGGCGTACTCATCACGGCCCCCTCGCTCAGTGCGTTCAAACAGGGCGTCGCAATGACCCGTAAACATGGGGTTTGCGTGCTCGTGGGATTGCCGCCGGGCGAGTTTCCGGTGCCGCTGTTTGATGTGGTTGCCAATTGCATCACCGTTCGCGGTTCTTTTGTCGGCAACCGCCAGGACATGGCCGAAGCACTGGCCTTCGCCGCTCAGGGCAAGGTCAAGGCCGACATCGAGTTGCAGCCGTTATCGGCGATCAACCAGATTTTCGAGCGTCTGGAACACGGTGATGTTCCATCGCGCGTGGTCATCGATTTCAGTGCCGGTTGAAGAGTGCCAAAGCATGAACATCTTGATTGGCGAGGTGGCGCTGAAAAGTCGTCAGACTTCGGTCTTGACGATTCGGCAGATGGCAGAGGCCGATCGCTTGTCGGTCGTTGCCGGCGTGTCGTCTTTCGAGCTGATGGCCAACGCTGGTGCAGCCGTAGCGCACCAAATCGAGCGTCGCTGGGCACCACGGGCGGTGGTGGTGCTGTGTGGACCGGGCAACAACGGTGGTGACGGATTCGTCACGGCGCATGTGCTGGCGCAAGCCGGCTGGCCGGTGCGGGTGGCGATGCTGGGCAGTCGATTCAGCCTGAAGGACGAAGCCCGGCAACACGCCCAGCGCTGGGAAGGGAACGTTGAAGACATGAACCCCGCGGTGCTCGAGGGGGCTGAACTGATCGTCGATGCGCTCTTCGGCGCCGGCCTCAGCCGCCCCCTTGAAGGTCAGGCATTGGCGACGCTTGCCGCCGCCAGTAAGGGCGGTGTGCCCATCATCGCAATCGATACGCCCAGCGGGGTCATGGGGGATACCGGTGAAACGCTGGGGGCAGCCGCGGCGGTGCTGACGGTCACGTTCCTGTGCAAGAAAGCGGGGCACTTGCTATTGCCAGGCCGGGACCTGTGCGGCGAAGTCATTGTTGTGGATATTGGCACTCCCAACGCGGTGATCGACACCATCGCCCCCCGCACCTTTGAGAACAGCCCGGCCTTATGGCTGGCCAGTTTGCCCCGCCCCAAGGCGAGTACCGACAAACACAGTCGTGGGCATGCCCTGATCTTTGGTGGGTATCCAATGACCGGTGCGGCTCGAATGGCTGCAAGAGCCGCAGCCAGAGCGGGAGCGGGGCTCACCACCATTGCGGTGCCGGAACTGGCCTTGGCCATTTATGCGACAGCGCTGGACAGCATCATGGTGCGTCCATGGGTGACTCCAGAAGATTTTGGGCACCTGCTCAACGGCAGTCGCTTTTCTGCCTGGTTGATAGGACCCGGTGCAGGCGTGGACAAGGAAACCTTTGGGCACGTACTGGCGATGCTTGCCAGTGGACGCCCGACCGTCATAGACGCCGACGCGATCAGCGCTTTTGAGGACAACCCCGGTGTACTCGATCGCGCGATTCACGGCCCTTGCGTGCTGACACCTCATGAGGGTGAGTTTCGACGGGTGTTCGACTTCGCCGGCGACAAGCTCACGCGCACCCGTGCTGCGGCCCTGCGTTGCGGCGCCGTCGTGGTGCTCAAGGGCAGCGACACGGTGATAGCCGCGCCCGACGGCAGGGCAATCATCAATGCCAACGCGCCTTCAACATTGGCCACCGCCGGCTCGGGCGACGTCTTGAGCGGGATCATTCTTGGTTTGCTTGCGCAAGGAGTGCCGGCCTTCGCCAGCGCGGCGGCGGGGGTCTGGTTACACGGTGCGGCGGCCGCCGAATTCGGTCCCGGCTTACTGGCCGAGGACCTGCCCGACCTGTTGCCAAAGGTGTTGTGTCGACTGCTCGACGTCTAGCTACCCGTCGAGGTCCGATAGCCCCGTGCCCGCGTTTCATACCGGCGGCGACAGACTTTTTCAAACCCCGAATATGTGGGGTGGCGTACAGACCTGGTTTTGAAGCAGGGCAATAGTCAGGAAAACGTTGGCTGCGCGTTATGTCGCAAAGCCGTCACTTTGATCAGAGGCATTGTCATGTCGGTTCCCTACCACACGCTTTTTCATTTCCTGCTGTACAGCCCGGTGTTCGTTGATGCACCAGAAAGCAACGAGGCGCGTCTCGTGCAGCGCCTCGTTGACGCGATTGATGAGTACGACTATCGGACCGACATCGTCCCCACCCTGACCGGGGCCAGGGTCGCTGCAGAGAGTGATATGGGCATCGGATGCTTCCTGCTGGCGATTGACGGCCCGGATGAGCCGCAGGTTCAGGCGCTCATCAACACGATCAGGCACGAGCGCGGGCTGGATACGCCCATTTACCTGGTCAGCGAACTCAAAGGCGTGGAGTCGTTATCGCTCGCGCCCTTGGGCGAGGTCACTGGCTACATTTATCTGGACCACGAAACGCCAGCCTTCTCGGCAAAGGAAACGATCTTCGCGCTGGAGCGTTATGCCACAGGCCTCAAGCCACCGTTCTTCGGCGCGCTGATGGACTACGACTACGAAGGCAACCAGATGTGGACATGCCCGGGCCACCAGGGGGGTGCATTTTATCGACGCAGCCCGGCCGGGCGGCTCTTCGTAGAGCATTTGGGTGAGGCGGTGTTTCGCAACGACATCGATAACTCGGTGCCCGAAATGGGCGATCTCCTGACCCACGTCGGTCCGGCGCTTGCCGCGCAGATGGCGGCAGCCAAAGTCTTCGGCGCCGATCGCACTTACTTCATTCTCAACGGCACCTCGACCTCGAACAAAGTCGTGACCGCTGCGCTGCTCAAGCGCGGGGACCTGGTGCTGTTTGATCGCAACAACCATAAATCCAATCATCAGGGCGCGCTGCAACTGGCCGGGGCGATCCCGATCTACCTCGAAACCGACCGCAATCCTCAAGGGCTGATTGGCCCCATTGACTACGACGCACTGGACGAAAAGAAACTGCGCGAGCAGATCCGCAACCACCCACTGGTCACGGACCCTGAGGCCTGGAAGCGTGAACGACCTTTCCGTCTGGCGATCGTCGAGCAGTGCAGCTACGACGGCACGATCTACAACACGCAGAGTTTGATCGAGCGAATCGGCCACCTCTGTGAATACGTGCACTTTGACGAAGCCTGGGCCGGCTTCATGAAATTCCATCCGCTGTTTGCCGGGCATTTCGCGATGGGGCTGGAAAATCTCGGCGCCCAGAGCCCTGGCATCGTTGCCACACAGTCAACGCACAAGCAACTGGCCGGTTTTTCACAGGCTTCGCAAATTCATGTGCGTGACGAACACATCAAGGGCCAAACGCGGCGCACCGGGCACCGTCGGTTCAACGAGATGTTCATGCTGCATTGCTCGACCTCGCCGTTTTACCCGCTGTTCGCCAGCCTCGATGTCGACGCGCAGATGCACAAGGGCCGCAATGGCCTGGCGCTCTGGGACGACGCAATCCGCATTGGTATCGAGACGCGCAAGCAACTGCGCAAGCTTAAACGCGGCTTTGCGGCCTCCGCCGAGGGCGGGCAGAACGATTGGTTCTTTGATCCATTCGTGCCGGATGTGGTGACAATCACCGACTCCACGTTCAGTCCGCCACTCGACAGCGTGCCTTGGGAAGACATTCCTACCGACGTGCTGGCACGCGAGCCTGCCTGCTGGGCGTTGGTGCCGGATGCACACTGGCATGGCTTCCGTCACGCCTCGCCGAATTGGGCAATGACGGACCCCAACAAGCTGACGCTGATTACGCCCGGCTTCGACCGCCAGAGCGGCGAATACAGTGAGCGCGGAGTCCCGGCAACGCTGCTGGCCGCCTACCTGCGCGAGAACAATATCGTGCCGGAGAAATGCGACCTCAATAGCATCCTGTTCCTACTGACGCCCGCTGTTGAGGCCGGCAAATGTGCCTCGCTGATTTCCAGGCTGGTGGCGTTCAAGAACCTTTACGACTCTGACGCAGCGCTTGCAGACGTGCTGCCGACGACGATGGCGCGCTATCCGCAGCGTTACGCCGGCTACACGTTGCAGCGCCTGTGTGACGAGATGCACAGCTTCTACCGGGAACACGACATTGCCACGCTGCAAAGGCTGTGCTTTCGCGGCGAGCACTTTCCCGAGCAGGCAATGTCGGTGGCCGATGCCACAGAGGCGTTCGTCGGCAACCGGGTCGACTATTTGCCGTTGTCCCAGTGCAAGGGCCGGATCTCGGCGACGTTGGCGCTGATTTATCCCCCCGGCATCGGCATCGTCGTCCCTGGCGAGCGCTATGACGACCGAGCGCAACCGATGCTCGACTATTTCCTGGTGTTCGAGGAAGCGTTCAATCGGTTTCCAGGTTTTGAGTTCGAAGTGCAGGGCGTGTACGCCGATGACGTTGACGGCCGCGTGGTGTTTCATACCTACGTCGTGCAGGAGTCGATATGAGCGGTCACTCAACGAACGTGCCCGGCATTCTGTATCGACGTCGGGTGCTGGTGGTGCATAACGGCACCGGCGTCGAGCATGCAGGAGGGCAGGCCACCGCTGCACTGATCGAGGCACTGGCCGACCGGGATATCGATGTCATTGACGCCACCTCGCAAAGCGATGCCGCCGCGCAAATCAGCCTGCATTCGTTGTTGCAGGCTGTATTGGTGGATTGGGATCTGGCCGGTTCAAAAGACCACAAGGCTGCGCGCAATGTGATTGATGCCGTCAGGGCCCGCTCAGAGCGCTTGCCGATTTTTTTGCTGGCGGCCAGTGGTTCGCTTGACGGGATTTCGGCCGACGTGCTTTCGCAGGTCAACGATTATGTGTGGCTCTTCGAGGACACCAAGACCTTCCTTGGCGGCAGAATCGTTGCCGCCATCGACCGCTACCGAGCAACACTGCTGCCGCCGATGTTCAAAGCGCTGGCCAGCTTTGCCGGGGAATATGAATATTCCTGGCACACCCCAGGACATGCCGGTGGCACCGCGTTTATGAAGCACCCGACCGGGCGTGCCTTCGTCGAATTCTTCGGCGAGGAGTTGTTTCGTTCGGATTTGTCGATTTCGGTTGCGCAAGTGGGCTCATTGCTTGATCACTCAGGGGCTATCGGCGAAGCCGAACACAACGCCGCGCGGGTGTTTGGCGCCGATCGCAGCTATTTCGTGACCAATGGCTCATCCACCTCCAATCGCGTGATTCTGATGTCGAGCGTTACGCGCAACCAGATCGCACTGTGCGATCGCAATTGCCACAAATCCATCGAACACGCGATGACGCTATCCGGGGCGATCCCGACGTACCTGATGCCGGTTCGCAACTACCTGGGGTTGATCGGCCCAATCCCGGCGTCGCGACTCACAGCAGCGGCAGTCGCGCAGAGCATTGGCGCCAATGCTCTGGTCACTGAGCAGATAGAACCCGCCGCCGTACATGCCGTCATCACTAATTCAACCTACGACGGCTTGTGCTACGACGTCGAACGGGTCGAATCGCTGCTCGGACAGTCAGTCGATCGCCTGCACTTTGACGAAGCCTGGTATGGCTACGCACGTTTCAACCCGCTGTATGCCGGGCGCTATGCCATGCGCGGCGACCCCAACAGCCCCCGTCCCGACGGACCGACGATTTTTTCCACTCAGTCGACGCACAAGTTGCTCGCCGGCCTCTCTCAGGCCTCTTACATCCATGTGCGTGATGGCCGCCGACCGATTGAGCATGGGCGCTTCAACGAGGCGTTCATGATGCATGCCTCGACCTCACCGCAATACGCGATCATCGCGTCCAACGATGTGGCAGCGGCGATGATGGATGGCCCCTCTGGCAAAGCGCTCACCGATGAAACGATTGTCGAGGCGATTGCTTTTCGTCAGACCGTGGCGCGGTTAAACGCCGAGTTCACCGCCAAAGGCGACTGGTTCTTCACCGCTTGGCAGCCCGATACCGTCAATGAAGGCAAGGGCCACAAAAAGACACCGTTCCATTTGGCCGACCCTGAGCGCCTGGCACGCGACCCCAAGGCCTGGATACTGCATCCGGGCGATGCCTGGCACGGGTTCGAAGACCTCGATGACGGTTACTGCATGCTTGATCCCATCAAGGTGTCGGTGGTCACGCCCGGCATGGGCCGCGATGGCACGCTAAAAGCAACGGGGATCCCCGCGTCACTGCTGGCGGCTTATCTCGATGCGCAAGGCATCGTGGTGGAAAAGACCACCGACTTCACCAGCCTTTTCCTGTTCTCGATGGGCATTACGCGAGGCAAGTGGGGAACCCTGATCAATGCGCTTCTGGGGTTTCATCGCGACGTGCAGGCCAACACGCCTCTGGAGCGGTGCATTCCCGCATTGGTTGCGGCTCATCCGCAGTCTTACGGCACGCTCGGGCTCGGTGAACTCGCCGAGTCGATGTTTGCCGCGATGAAAACGCACAGGACGACCGAACTCATGTCGGCCGCATTTTCGGTTTTGCCGGTGGCCGTTTTGTCGCCCGTCGGCGCCTACGAACAGCTCGTCAACAATCGAGTGCAATTGCTGCCGCTCGACCAGATGGCGGGGCGCACCGTCGCCACCGGCGTCGTGCCATACCCGCCGGGCATTCCCTTGCTGATGCCTGGCGAGAATGCCGGTGAAGCAGCGGGCCCCATACTGGGTTACCTGAAAGCGCTTGAGGCGTTTGATGCCCAAATGCCGGGCTTTTCCCACGATACGCATGGCGTGGAAGTCGTCGGCGGCCGTTATCAGATTCTGTGCATTACCGAGGATTGACCCCATGAAAACAGCCACAGTACCGGGCGTTGTTCAGGATTCCAGTGCTACAACCGCCTCGAAGAAAGCAACCGCTACCGACAAACTCGGCATGGTTTCCATGACCTTGCTGGTCATCGGTGCCATGGTGGGTGGCGGTGCCTTCAACCTGCCACAAAACATGGCACAACATGCGGGACTCGGTGCGGTACTGATCGCCTGGCTGGTGTCCGGGCTGGGTATTTTCTTTCTGGCACGTACCTTTCAAGTGCTGGCCGAGATCAAGCCAGACATAACCGCCGGCATCTACATGTACTCGCGCCAGGGCTTCGGCAAGTTCGCCGGTTTTCAGGTTGCCTGGGGCTACTGGCTATCGTCCGCCTTCGGCAACGTTGGCTTCGCCGTGCTGTTGATGGACACGCTCAACTACTTCTTCCCCCCGTACTTCAAGGGCGGCAACACCTGGCTGGCGATCCTGATCGGGTCGAGTGTGTTCTGGATACTCAACTGGCTGGTATTGCGCGGCGTCAAGAGTGCGTCGACGCTTAACGTGATTGGCACGATTGCCAAATTTGTCCCCATTGCGGTGTTTGTCGGTGTGGTGGCCGTCTCGGTGAAAGCGGGTCTGTTCACGAGCGATTTCTGGGGCAACGTCGGCGACAACGTGGCCGGCGGCAAGCCACTGGGCAACCTGCTGGAACAGGTGAAAAGCACCATGCTGGTGACCCTCTGGGTGTTCATCGGCATTGAGGGCGCAGTGGTCATGTCCGACAAATCGGACGCCAGGACGGTGAGTCGAGCAACATTGCTGGGGTTCTTTGTGACCTTGCTGCTGTACGTCCTGATTTCCGTGTTGCCCTTCGGGATCATGACGCAGGCGCAATTGTCGGTCATCGCGCCGCCGTCCATGGCAGCGATCCTGGGGTCGATTGTCGGCAAATGGGGCGAGTATTTCGTTAACGCTGGAGTGTTGATCTCGGTGCTGGCGTGCTGGCTGGTGTGGACCATGCTGGTGGCGGAACTGCCATGGGCGGCGGCAAAGGACGGAACCTTTCCGAAAACATTCGCAGTGACCAATAAAAAAGGCGCGGCCTCGGTATCGCTATGGGTCTCCACCGTGGTGATGCAGGCCGTGATGATCCTCATGTATTTCTCCAACAACGCCTGGAACGTGATGATCTCCATCACGGGCGTGATGATATTGCCGGCCTATATCGGCGCTACCGGTTTTTTGTGGAAAGTCATGGCAAACGGGCGCTATCCAGCCACCGCAAAAACCGCCAAAACCACAGCGCTGGTCACCAGCATCCTGGGCACGATCTACGGGTTCTGGCTGGTTTATGCCGCTGGCCTCGAGTACATGATCGCCGGCGCGGTGTTCTTCGCCCTCGGCAACCTGGTGTTCATCTGGGCACGCAAGGAGCACGCGCCGAATGAGCCAGTGTTCAGCATGATCGAGATGATCGTGGCGGGTGTACTCGTGGTGCTTGGGGTCGTGGCGATGTGGATGTTGTTCAGTGGGCATCTGACGCAGGTCTACACGCCGTGAACGATTGCTTTGTTCATCTGTGCGCGCGCAGCCCACTCACGCAAGACGAAAATGGCTCGTGCCTTCGTAAAAGGTATGGGCCGTAATAGGCCAGACCGCAGGGCTTGGCCCACTCACAACCGGGAGCTTTCGATGAACAGTTCATATCTTGCGTTTGTGTTGCTCTTCAGTTCGACCTTTTGCCTGGCCGCGCCACTCGATGGCGCGGCCCTGTACCAAAGCAACTGCGCCCAATGCCATGGCGAACGTGGAATGGGTGGGGCGGTTGGCATGGGCGCGATGACACCCGGTATGGGAGGTTCAAACGGCGGGCAGGGCATGATGAATGGGATGGGCACAATGGGCGGTCAGGGCGGCTCGGGAATGACGGGGCTTCAAGCGCCCAAACTGGTAGGCGATGCCAGTGCCTGGAAGCCTGAGTTATTTGAGCGTGCAGTGCTCCAAGGCATCGATGATGAAGGTGAACCTCTGAGCAGGGTCATGCCGCACTGGGGGTCATCGAGCTTCAGAACCGACCATGGAAAACCGCCCACCCGAGAGGAAATCGACGCTATTCAGCAGTATTTGCAAGCGCAGAAATAGCCGGGCCGTTCTGGGTTGCGTCATTGATTCGCCAGTCACCAATCGGCACGGCACGCCACCCGCGTTCCTGACCGAAAAGGGGAAATATCATGAACATGCAAGACACCCATGTCCCGCAAGCGGATCTGCACGCCATCCCGGTCGCCTCTGAAGCCACTCTTTACACTTGCCCGATGCACCCGCAGGTGCGACAGAGCGGCCCGGGCAACTGCCCTGAGTGTGGCATGACGCTGGAACCCGTCATCCCCACCGCCGAGGACACCGAGAACCCGGAGCTACAGGACTTCAGCCGCCGCTTTTATTGGACCCTGCCGCTGAGCGTGATCGTCGCGATACTCGCCATGTCCGGACCCTACCTGCACGGGTTGGATATGGCCCTGCAGAGCTGGATAGAACTGGCGTTGACCTTGCCGGTGGTGCTCTGGGCAGGTTTTCCGTTCTTCAAACGGGCAGTGCAATCGGTTCTGCACGCCAGTCCGAACATGTGGACACTCATCGGCCTGGGGACGTCGGCGGCCTTCGTTTACAGCGTGGTTGCCACTGTAGCGCCTGGGGTTTTTCCGGCCTCGTTCGTGACCATGGGGCGGGTGTCGGTGTACTTCGACGCGGCGGCCATGATCATTTCATTGACCTTGCTGGGCCAGGTACTTGAGCTCAAAGCCCGGTCGAAGACGGGCGCGGCTATCAAATCATTATTGGGGCTGGCCCCGAAAACGGCACGGCGTATGGCTGACGACGGGAGCGAAACGGATGTCGCGCTGGCCGATGTGCGGCCCGGGGACCAACTGCGTGTGCGCCCTGGCGAGAAGGTACCGGTTGACGGTGAAGTGCTAGAGGGCACCAGTGCGGTCGATGAATCAATGCTCACCGGCGAGCCTATGCCCGTGAGCAAAGGCGTCGGCGACAAGCTGATCGGCGCCACCCTCAATACCAGCGGCGCACTGGTGATGCGGGCGGACAAGGTTGGCGCGGATTCGGTGCTCGCCAGCATTGTGCAGATGGTCGCGCAGGCGCAGCGTTCGAGGGCCCCGATGCAGGGTATGGCCGATACCGTAGCGCGTTATTTCGTTATAGCCGTCATCAGTGTCTCGATACTGACCTTTTTCATATGGGGGCTGTTCGGGGCCACATCGACGGGGGAATCGGGCTGGGTCTATGGACTGATCAATGCCGTGGCGGTGCTGATCGTCGCGTGCCCTTGTGCCTTGGGCCTGGCCACACCGATGTCGATCATGGTCGCCAGCGGCAAGGCTGCGACAAGGGGCGTACTGTTCAAGGACGCAGCGGCGATCGAGAACTTCCGTAAGGTCGACACCTTGATCGTCGACAAAACCGGCACCCTGACCGAGGGTCGACCGCGCTTTGACCGCGTGATCGCCGCAGCAGGCAGCACCGAGGACGACGTGCTTCAACTGGCTGCCAGCCTGGATCAAGGCAGTGAGCATCCTCTTGCCGCCGCCATCGTGAGCGCTGCGCGTGAACGCGGCATGACCCTTGGCAAGGCCGAAGACTTCGAATCGAGCACGGGCATTGGCGTGCGCGGACGGGTAGGGGGCAAAACCCTGGCCTTGGGCAACGCCTTATTGATGGAGCAGCTCAAGGTTTCGGTGGACGGCTTGAAATCCCAGGCCGAAGCACTCCGGGCCGAAGGGGCCAGCGTGATGCTGCTGGCCATCGACGGCAAAGCCGCAGGGCTGCTGTCGGTATCCGACCCCATAAAGTCCAGCACAGCCGCCGCTTTGACGGAACTCAAAGCTGAGGGCATCCGCGTCATCATGGCCACGGGTGATGGGTTGACGACAGCCAAAGCCATTGCCGCGAAGTTGGGCATCGAAGAAGTACACGGGGGTGTCACACCGGCCGATAAGCTCGCGCTGGTGGAGCAACTGCAACAACAAGGATGCGTCGTCGCAATGGCCGGAGACGGTATCAACGATGCCCCGGCGCTGGCCCGGGCCGATGTCGGCGTAGCGATGGGAACAGGCACAGACGTTGCCATGAACAGCGCCCAGATCACCCTCGTCAAAGGCGACTTGCGTGGTATTGCCCAAGCGCGTGCGATTTCGCAGCAGACGGTCACCAACATGAAACAGAACCTTGGCTTTGCGCTTGTCTACAATGCGCTCGGCGTGCCGTTGGCTGCCGGTTTGTTGTTTCCGTTCACCGGTTGGTTGTTGTCGCCGATGGTTGCCGCGTTTGCCATGAGTCTGAGCTCATTGTCGGTCGTGACCAATGCACTGCGCTTGCGTGGCTAGGGTTCTACTGCGCAGAGTCACTTGCCCGTTCAGATATCTGACGGGCAAACGATGTTTTCTCTCTGATTTGTGGTGCACTTACTGCTTGTGCTCGATAACGGTTTCAACCAGCCAATAGCCGGTCCGTCCATAGTGGTGATGCAGGTTCGATTCTTGTTCCCGATTCAACTGCTCAGACGACTCATAAGGCGGCGATGCCTTGATCGAGGCGCATTCGAGGTCGACCGACACGGATTTATCCAGCCAACGGATATCGTCAATCCATTCAGGAGCAATCAACACTTTGTGCCCAAGCCACCAGTTGCTGGTGTTGACCACAAGGTATTGAATCGCCCAGGTCTGTTCGTTGATCAGCACGCTGTCGACATGCCCAACCTCGCCATCGGTGGCTTTGATGTGATACCCGATGATGGCTTTGCAACTGCGTAAGTGCGGGTCGTCATCTTCATGGCGCGCGCGCTCGGCTTTTGCACTCTGCTCGCGGGCATGTTCGTCTTGAGGTGGACCACCCGGCAGCCCGTAGCCACCGGGGTACATCCCGGCATTCCACATGCCTGCGCTTCCCCAGTAGTACGGATAACCGTAGTAACCCAGGTATTGCATTTCATGTTGTCGAGAGACCGGTTTGTCGACGTCGATACTTGGGCTGTTTTTGACTTGATCCTTGGTGAGCGCTACGTGCAGCCGACGTTGCGTCCAGTCGGCGTCCTGGATGGAAAGGGGAGTGATCAGGACCTTGCGGCTGGCAAGCCAGGCGCCGGTCTCGACGACAAAATAACGGATCACCCACGCCTCATTGTCGAAATAGAAGTCTTTGACTTCCCCGATGTCACCATCGGTTGCCGCAATGGTGTAATCCTTGAGGTCTCGCATGCTTCGTAACATAGGACTGTCCTTCGTAGCGCACCGATCGATGTCCTCGGCACATGGAAAGGCTGCAGGCCGATTATTCGACCTGCCCAAGGACAGGGTGTGCTTTTAACGGCGTCAGCGTCTGTTCGCTGGCGCACGCTGAAAGAGCGGAGTCAGGTGGGTTTATTCACGGAGGAAGGGATCGGCGACCCGCGACGTTTTTGGCGCTCAAGCCATTCAAACAGCCCCATGCCGACCAGCATGGCGATGACGAAAACGGCGCCTTTGCCGATGCCCGCACCTAGCAGAACCAGGGAAGGGCCAGGGCAAATGCCTGCCAGGCCCCAGCCCAACCCGAACAGGAGGCTGCCGATGACCAGGCGCCGGTCGATGTGTCGAGCGGTAGGCAGGTTCATGGGCAGGCCGAGCAGTGATCGGGTGCGGGTTCTGGCGAACTTGAAGCCTACCGCCGCCACCGCGATGGCGCCGGCCATGACGAAGGCCAGCGACGGATCCCAGCGCCCGCCCAAATCGAGGAAGCCAATGACTTTTGCCGGGTTTGTCATGCCGGAAATCAGCAAACCGATACCGAAAATCAGCCCGGCAAGCCACGCGTAGAAGAGCGGCATGGTCAAAGGCCTCCCAGAAGGTGCTTAACGACAAAAACGGTAACGAAACCCGCCCCCATGAACACCAGTGTCGCGACCGCAGAGCGCGTCGATAATCGCGACAATCCACACACACCGTGGCCGCTGGTGCAGCCAGCGCCATAACGCGTGCCGACGCCGACGATCAAGCCAGCGACAATTAACAGCGGATATCCGGCATCGATCTCTATCGCAGGCATAGCGGCGACCAGGCTAAAAGCCAGTGGCGCCATTAGCAGGCCCAAAACGAACGCCGCACGCCACGCAATATCCCCGGTTATCGGGCGCAGCAGACCGCCGACAATGCCGCTGATGCCAGCGATGCGCCCGTTGAACAGTATCAACAGCACTGCCCCCGTGCCGATCAGCAAGCCTCCGATCAAGGCGCTCAACGGCGTGAAGTGGTTCATGTCGATCATGACGCTCTCCTTACAGGGGCGTGTGGAGTGAAGGTTGATCGCGATGCAATCCTGATCATCTGATGGCCGTGGGGGGGGGGGGGGGGGGGGGCGGNCCAAAGCGGTCAGCGCGAGGATAGGCTGATTGAAGCTGCCGAGTGGCTGATTTTTAACGATCCGTCGGGATCAGCCGTCAAGGATCGAGAGCACCAAGGATTAATTCATGCCCAACCAGTTTGGGAGCGCCAGGGTAATCCACGGGACATAGGTGATCAGTATCAGGAACAGCAGCAAAAGCATCAGCCAAGGCATCGCGGCCTTGATGGTCGCGGGCACTGACATCCCCGTCACGGCGGAAGTCACGAACAGGTTCAGACCGACGGGCGGTGTGATCAAGCCGATCTCCAGGTTGACCACCATGATGATGCCAAGGTGAATCGGGTCGATACCCAGTTTCATGGCAATGGGGAAAAGGATCGGGGCCAGAATCAGGATAATGGCCGAGGGTTCCATGAAGGCGCCGGCGATCAATAAAACCACGTTCACCACCAGCAGGAAGGTCACTGGCGTCAGCCCTGCTTCAATGACCCAGGCCGTGATTTGCTGGGGCAGTTGCTCGGTGGTCAATACGTGAGCAAACAACATGGCGTTGGCAATGATGAACATCAGCATGATGCTCAGCTTGGCCGAGTCCAGCAGGACTTTGGGCGTTTCACGAAACGTCAGGTCCTTGTAGACGAACAAGGCGATGAATGCCGAATACACCGCAGCAACGGCAGCAGCTTCGGTGGGGGTGAACATCCCGCTGTAAATGCCTCCCAGGATGATCAGCATCAACAGCAGGCCCCAGATCGCCTTGCGCGCCGTGCCGAGAAACTCACGCAGCGTGGCGCGCGGCATGGCAGGCAGGTTTTTCTTCACCGCGACGATGTAGATGGCCACCATCAGCGATAAGCCCAGCAACAAGCCGGGTATGACGCCGGCCATGAACAACTTGCCGACGGAGGTCTCGGTGGCAGCCGCATAGACCACCATCACGATCGAGGGCGGTATCAGAATGCCCAAGGTCCCGGCGTTACAGACGATTCCCGCGCCGAATTCCTGCGGATATCCAGAGCGAACCATGCCGGCAATGGCAATCGACCCGACGGCTGCCACCGTTGCCGGGCTGGAGCCGGAAAGGGCGGCGAACAGCATGCAGGCCAATACGGCGGCAATCGCCAGTCCACCGCGGATATGACCGACACAAGCGTTGGCAAAGTCGATCAGGCGACGTGCAACGCCACCGGTGGTCATGAAGGCGCCTGCCAGCAAGAAAAACGGAATGGCCAGCAGTGTGTAGTGTTCTGAGGTCTCAAACAGCTTGATCGCGAGGGAACGGACAGAGTCCGGACTGAAAAACACAATGGTCAATGAACCGGCCAGGCCCAGGGATATGGCAATCGGTACACCGATGAACATCAGTGCAAAGAGTGTCGCGAACAGGAAGGCAATGGTCATTGTTTGTCGTCCTCGTGCTCGGTCAGTTTCATCACGTCAGCGGCTTCATCGGCCAGGCCCAGCCCGGTCTGGCGGTGCAACAGGATGCGCACGAAAATTTCAGCGAAACGGATGAATACCAACGCAAAACCCACGGGAACAATCAGCCCTATGTGCCATTGCATGATGCCGAAATGGCCCAGATCTTCGGCGCCTATTCCTGCTGTCATCAAGGTATGAATCCACTCGAAGCTGGCCACACTGAGCAACCCGGCGTAGGTCAGGCAGCACAGACAGGCCAAAATGCCAATGAGCCGCTGGACGGGTTTGCTGGCCAGTTTGACCAGCGCATCAACGCCGATATGACCGGCGGTACGCACCCCGTAGGACAATCCGAAGAAGATCAGCCAGCCAAATAGCGCCTTGGTGAGCGAGGTGCTCCACGTCATGGCCTGAGCCATTGTCATGACCCGATCGCCCATGGCGAATAACGTTTCGCTGGCGCCTTCCCAGTTGTCGGCAAGTCGGTAGAAGAGCGTATAGAGGTTGTTGAGGATGACGTAGACGAACGTCACCAACGTCATGGCGGCCAAAAGGAAGACAATGAAACCCTCCTCGAAGTGTTCCCATATGCGCCGAAAGGCATTCATGGATGGCATCTCCTGTAGCGTGATGACAGGCAGGTGCTGGCGTGCCAGCCCCTGCCCACCGGTCATTTGGCCTTGTTGGCGGCTTCGGCAGCAGTGATCAGCTCAGGGCCGATATCGGCTTCGAATTTTTTCCAGACCGGCTTCATCGCGACGCGCCATTGATCGCGTTGCTCAGGTGTAAGAGTGATGATTTCGGTGGTTTTGGCAGCAATGATGCTTTGCTTGGCGTCCTGATTGAGTTGCTCGGCCTCTTTGTTCACCTGGGCGGTGACTTCCACAATGATCTTGTCCAGCTCATTGCGAATATCCGGCGGCAAGCCATTCCAGAACTTGGTGTTGGTGATCAGCATGTAATCCAGCACGCCATGGTTGGACTCGGTGATGTATTTCTGTACCTCGTTCATTTTCTGGCTGTAGATGTTCGAGTAAGGGTTTTCCGCACCGTTGACCACACCGGTTTGCAAGCCCTGATACACCTCGGCAAAGCTCATCTTGCGCGGATTGGCGCGCAGGGCCTTGAATTGCTCTTCAAGTACGGCCGAGGCCTGCACGCGGAATTTCAAGCCTCGGGCATCGCCAGGAACACGCAGCGGCTTGTTGGCAGATAGCTGCTTCATCCCGTTGTGCCAATAGGCCAAGCCTGTGATGTTTTTGCTTTCCATGGACTTGAGCAGTCCTTGGCCCTGCGGGCTCAACTGAAAGCGGTCGACCGCGGCGATGTCATCAAACAGAAAGGGCAGGTCGAACAACTGGACGGTCTTTGTGTACTGCTCGAACTTGGCCAGCGATGGCGCAATCAACTGTACGTCGCCCAACAACAGGGCTTCCATTTCTTTGCCGTCACCAAATAACGACGAGTTCGGATAGACCTCAACCTTGACCTTGCCGGGCAAGCGTTCCTCGACCAGCTTCTTGAACAGCACGGCGCCTTGCCCCTTGGGGGTCTGCTCGGCGACAACGTGTGAGAACTTGATGATGATCGGATCAGCGGCCATGGCCGTGCCCATGCTGCCTAGAGCAAGCGTGCAGGCGAGTGCCTTGCATAGGTATTTGAACATTTGGGGGAATTCCTCTTCTTTTAGTTTTTGTACAGTTCAATGTTCTGACGCGCATTCGTTATACGGCCAACCACAAGTCTAGGCAAAAAATCATGTTTGAAGGCTGATTCGCGGATTTTGCTGGAGCGCAATGCGAATAACGTCAAGCACCCGCGCGCCAAGACCTGCAATTGCCCCTGAGTAGTTTCCGAACCTTTTGCCAGTCAACAGGGCTGCCCTGGCACTCAAGATCGGTGCGTATAGGTAGTTTCCGAGGCTACTCATCAACCCTTCAGGCGCCTAGATTGAAGTCATCGCAGTGCAAAGCCAGGGCGGGTGCTTTGGCGTTTTTGCCGAATGCCTGGCAGTGGTTGACGGCCCTCATAGGCGCAGCCATGGCCCCATCCATTTTGATAGAGACAGACAGACAGGCAGGTTTATCTGGCTCTGAACAAAAGGCGACTGACATGTCCGAGTTACCAAACCCTGAGCAAAATCATTTGCTTGCCGCGCTGCCGGTCGAGATTCGGCACCGCCTGTTGCCTCAACTGGAGCTGGTGTCATTCCCGCTGGGCAAAGTCCTTTACGAGTCCGGAGGCGTTTTGCGCTACGTCTATTTCCCGACCGACTCCATCATTTCATTGCTCTACGTCATGGAAAACGGCGCGGCGGCCGATATTTCGGTGGTGGGTAATGAAGGGTTGATCGGTGTCGCCTTGTTCATGGGCGGCGAGAGCACCTCAAGCCGGGCGGTCGTGCAGAGCGCCGGCTACGCGTTCCGGCTCAGAGGGCAACTGCTCAAGGACGAGTTCAATCGCCACGGCGAAATGTTGCGTCTGATGCTGCGTTACACCCAGGCGTTGATCACGCAAATGGCGCAGACGGCGGTTTGCAATCGTCATCACTCAATCGACCAGCGTCTGTGCCGTTGGTTGTTGTTGTCGCTGGATCGCCTGCCGGGTAATCAGCTAGTCATGACTCAAGAACTCATTGCCAACATGCTCGGTGTGCGCCGTGAAGGCATTACCGAGGCTGCCCGCAAGTTGCAGAAGCTTGGCGTGATCGAGTACTGCCGAGGGCTGATCACCGTGCTCGACCGCCCCCAACTCGAGGAATTGAGTTGCGAGTGTTACGCCGTTGTTAAGCATGAGACCGACCGACTTCTTCCTTGCGCTCAGCCAGAACACTTGCGCAGGCCTGTCTGTCATGCGCTCACGGCGCATGTCCACTGATGCTGTGACGGCCTCTTGTGTTCGCTACCGCACAGCGGCCAGTGAGCGCGCGGGTGATGATGGAGCAAGGTTTGACGGGAGACGACACGATGAAGGAACGACAGGCGGGAACCGAGAAGGATGCGGCTGACTTCGGTGTGGTCGCAGCCATACGTGGCAGCGTCGTGGACATTCGTTTCGCTGCCGCGCTGCCGCCCATCCACACCCTGTTGCGCGCAGGCGATGCGGGCAAGATAGCTATTGAGGTATTGGCCCAGCGCGACGAACATCATGTGCGGGGTATCGCGCTGACGCCCACGCAGGGCCTGGCACGAGGGATGCCGGTACATGACACCGGTGGGCCGTTGCAGGCCCCGGTCGGCAAGCAGATTTTGTCGCGCATGTTCGACGTCTTTGGCAATACCATCGATCGCCAGCCCGCGCTGGAGGCTGTGCAATGGCGTTCTGTGCATCAGCCACCGCCGCCTCTGGTACGTCGTTCCACCCGCTCCGAAGTCTTCGAGACCGGTATCAAAGCCATTGATGTGCTGACGCCGCTGGAACGCGGCGGCAAGGCGGGCCTCTTCGGTGGGGCCGGCGTCGGCAAGACGGTTCTGCTGACCGAAATGATCCATAACATGATCGGTCATCAGGAGGGCGTGAGCATTTTCTGCGGTATCGGCGAGCGCTCCCGTGAGGGCGAAGAGTTGTACCGGGAAATGAAGGCCGCCGGCGTATTGCCCAACATGGTGATGATCTTCGCCCAGATGAACGAGCCGCCCGGCGCGCGTTTTCGCGTGGGGCATGCGGCGCTGACAATGGCCGAATACTTTCGCGACGACGAACAACGCGATGTGTTGCTGCTCATCGATAATATTTTTCGCTTCATTCAGGCCGGCTCGGAAGTCTCTGGTCTGATGGGGCAGATGCCGTCCCGTCTGGGTTATCAGCCGACGATGGGCACCGAACTGGCGGCACTGGAAGAACGTATCGCCAACACCGACAGCGGTGCGATCACCTCGATTCAGGCGGTGTATGTACCCGCCGACGACTTCACCGATCCGGCGGCGGTGCATACCTTCTCGCACCTTTCGGCGTCGATCGTGCTGTCACGCAAACGCGCCAGCGAAGGGCTGTTTCCAGCCATCGACCCGCTGCAGTCCAGCTCCAAAGTGCTGACGCCGGGTATCGTCGGCGAGCGCCACTACCAACTGGCGCAGGCCATTCGCCGCACGCTGGCCCAATACGCCGAACTCAAGGACATCATCGCCATGCTCGGGCTGGAGCAATTGTCGCCCGACGACCGCAAAGTGGTGGCCCGTGCGCGGCGTCTGGAGCGTTTTCTCACACAGCCATTCTTCACCACCGAGCAGTTCACCAACATGAGCGGCAAGCTCGTCAGTCTGGAGGATGCGCTGGATGGCTGTGAGCGCATTCTGGCGGACGAATTCAAGGATTTCCCCGAGAGCGCGCTGTACATGATCGGGGCGGTCGACGAAGCCAAAGCCAAGGTTAAACCGCCTGCCAGTAAGGCTGCCAAGGAGCCCACTCATGCTGCTGATGACACTTAAAGTGTTGTTGCCCTTCGAAGTGTTTGCCGTCGAGGCGAACGTGTCGAGCATCGTTGCCGAGACGGCACAAGGGGCATTCGGCTTGCTGCCCAGGCGTCTGGACTGCGTCGCGGCGCTTGTGCCGGGCATCCTCAGTTTCGAGAGCGAGGCGCAAGGCGAAGTGTTTCTGGCGCTGGACGAGGGCGTGCTGATCAAGACCGGGCCGGATGTCGTGATCTCGGTGCGTCGGGCGCTTCGCGGCGATGATCTGGCCCACCTGCGCGGCGCCATCGAACAGCAATTCCTGGCCCTGGATGCGCAAGAGCAAGCCATGCGCCAGACCATGACACGGCTGGAAACCGGGTTTATGCGCCGGTTCGTGTCCTTGCGCGATCATGCGTCATGAAACCGGATCCCAAGCGCACGCCTGCCGGCCTGACACTGGCTGAACAAGTCGGCGCCAAGGCCGCCCGCAAACTCAAAGCGCGCCGCAGGGGCACACCCGTGGTGTGGTTCGGCCTGGGCATGATGGGCTTGATTGGCTGGTCGGTGGTGGTCCCTACGTTACTGGGCGCAGCCCTTGGACTGTGGATCGATCGGCACCATCCCGGCGGCCACTCCTGGACGTTGGCCCTGCTGGTGGCGGGGCTCACCCTTGGTTGCCTGAATGCGTGGCACTGGGTGTCTAAGGAAGATCAGGCCATGTATGACGAACCCGATGAGAAGGAGCAGGGTGATGATTGATCAAGGTACTTGGGCGCTGGTTTGGCTGGCGGCGTTGTTGGCAGGTGCCGCGCTGGGCGGCGTGTTTTTCGGCGGTCTGTGGTGGACGGTGCGTCGGGGCGCGTCATCGCCGACACCGGCACGCTGGTTTCTCGCCAGCCTGTTGCTGCGAACCGCTACCGTGCTATTTGGCTTTTACCTGGTCGGTGCCGGTCAACCGCTGCGATTGGGCCTGTGCATGTTGGGTTTCGTCATGGCTCGCGTGATTGTCTTGCGTGTCACCCAACCGAGTGCGGTCGCCATGGCGCCGCCAACCTCCGGACCGCCACCATGCGCCTGACCCCCGATGCCTGGATCTTTTGGCAATACGGTTTCTTCAAGCTCAACGCGACCATTGTCTTCACTTGGGCACTGATGATCGTGCTGGTGTTGGGTGCCGCGCTGATTACGCGACGTCTTGCCACCGGTCACCAACGCTCACGCTGGCAAAACCTGCTGGAGATTGTGGTCACCGCCATCAGCGGGCAGATCAAGGATGTCGGCCTGCAGCAACCTCAGCGCTACCTGAGTTTTCTCGGTACGTTGTTCCTGTTCATTGCGGCGGCGGCATTAGCCACCGTGATCCCCGGCTACGAACCGCCCACCGCATCGCTGTCGACGACGGTAGCGCTGGCCCTGTGCGTGCTGGTGGCGGTTCCGCTGTTCGGCATCTGGGGCCAGGGGCTGGCCGGCTACCTGAAGTCGTACATGCAGCCGACGCCGATCATGCTGCCCTTCAACCTCATCAGTGAAGCGTCGCGCACGCTGGCGCTGGCTGTGCGCCTGTTTGGCAACATGATGAGCGGTGCGATGATCATCGCCATCCTCCTATCCATCACGCCGTTTGTCTTCCCGATCGTGATGACGGTTCTGGGCCTGCTCACTGGCATGGTGCAGGCCTACATCTTTACCATTTTGGCGGCGGTTTACATCGCCGCCGCCACCCGCCGCAGCCCAGCGGCCACACCCCCTTCATCGACGCCGGACACCTGAGCCGCCGCGCGATTTCCTGTCAACTCACACAGAGGCACGCTTATGGACTCTCTCACCTTGATCGCCGTCGCCTCCATCGTCATGGCAGGCCTGACGACCGGCTTCGGCACAATGGCGCCCGCACTGGCGGAGGGCAGGGCGGTTGCCACGGCGCTCAGCTCGTTGGCCCAACAGCCCGACGCGTCGGCCACCATCACCCGTACGCTGTTCGTGGGGCTGGCGATGATCGAGTCAACGGCCATCTACTGCTTTGTTGTGTCGATGATCCTGATCTTCGCTAATCCGTTCTGGAATGCCGCCGTCACGGCGGCGGCCCAAGCGGCAGGAAAATAGACCGTGCTTATCGACTGGTTCACCGTCGGCGCGCAGGTGCTGAACTTCCTCATTCTGGTGTGGCTGATGAAGCGTTTTCTGTACCAACCGGTGCTGGACGCCATCGCGTCGCGGGAGGCGAAGATTGCCGCCGAACTCAAGGACGCCGCCGACACCAAAGCCAAGGCCCATCAGCAGCAAGATGAGTTTGAGCACAAGAATCAGGCTTTCGACGAACAGCGAGACACTTTGCTGAGCAAAGCCACCGAGGAGGCCAACGCGCAGCGTCTGCGCTTGTTGGCCGAGGCACGCCAAGCCGCCGAGGCTGCCAGTGTGGCGCGAGCAAAGGCTCTGGCGACTGAGAGGCAGCACCTGCACGCCGAGATCGTGCGCCGCACACAACGGCAGGTTTACGACATCTCACGCCGGGTGCTGGGCGACCTCGCATCAGTCAGCCTGGAACAGCGTGCTTGCGAGGTGTTCATCCAACGCTTGCAGGCTCTTGAGGGCACCACGCTGGACGCATTGATCGCTGCACTCAAGGCGACGAGCCAAGGCGAATCGGCGCGGGTGCGCAGCGCCTTCGAATTACCGGACGCACAACGTGCCTCGATTCAGGCCGCGCTCGACGCGTTGCTCGGCCAGCCGATCACGCTGACGTTCGAGTCGGACCCTGACCTGGTCACCGGTATTGAACTGAGTGTGAAGGGCGTGAAACTGGCCTGGAGCATTGCCGAGTACCTTGACGCCTTGGCAGTAACCACGAAAAAACCACAGCCGACAACGGAGCACGCGTGACCTTGCCCGCGTCGTTGGACGTGACGCTGCAAAGCGTCCTTGAAGACGCGTTCGCCAGCATCACCCAAGGGCTCCAGGCGTTCACTGCGCAATTGGTATTGCACGAAGTGGGCACGGTGGTCAGCGTTTCAACCGGCATTGCCCGCGTCCAAGGCTTGCTGCACCTGGGCTTTGAGGAACTGGTGTCTTTTCCCGGTGGCTTGTCGGGCATCGCCTTCAATCTGGACGAAGAGGGTGTCGATGTGGTGCTGCTGGGTGACTACGCTCATCTGCGGGCGGGTCAGGAAGTCCACCGCACCGGCCGCGTGATGGACGTGGCGGTGGGCGAGGCGTTGTTGGGCCGAGTGATTGATCCCTTGGGCCGGCCGCTGGATGGTGGTGCGCCGTTGGCGACTGAAGAACGTCTGCCTATCGAGCGGCCGGCGGCGCCGATCATGGACCGCGCGCCCGTGACCGAGCCGCTGCAAACCGGATTGAAGGTCATTGATGCGCTGATCCCCATCGGGCGTGGCCAGCGCGAACTGATTTTGGGCGACCGCCAGACCGGCAAGACAGCGATTGCCATCGACACTATTTTCAACCAGCGAGACAAAGACGTTGTGTGCGTGTATTGCGCCATCGGCCAGCGCGCGTCGGCAGTGGCCAAAGCGGTGGCCAACCTGCGCGAGAAAGGCGCATTGGCCTACACCGTTGTCGTGGTGGCCGAAGGTAACGAGGCGCCGGGGCTGGCCTACATTGCGCCTTACGCGGCCACCAGCATCGCCGAGTATTTCATGGAGTCCGGTCGTGACGTGCTGATTGTCTACGATGACCTCACTCACCATGCCCGCGCCTATCGCGAGCTGTCGCTGCTGCTGCGTCGACCTCCGGGCCGAGAGGCGTTTCCGGGGGATATTTTCTACATCCATTCGCGCATGCTGGAACGCGCCACGCACCTCAATGAGGAGCGCGGAGGCGGTTCGATGACCGCACTGCCCATTATCGAAACCGAGGCACAGAATATTTCGGCTTACATCCCGACCAATCTGATTTCCATCACCGACGGGCAGATTGTGCTGTCGCCATCGCTGTTCGAACTGGGTGTGCTGCCAGCCATCGATGTTGGGCAGTCTGTCTCGCGGGTGGGCGGCAAGGCGCAGCGCGCGGCGTATCGTGCGGTGGCGGGCGACCTCAAGCTTGCCTACGCGCAGTTCGAAGAATTGGAAACCTTTGCGCGCTTCGGCGCCCGACTGGACGACGACACGCGACAGTCCATCGTCCACGGCAAGCGTATCCGCGCCTGTCTGGCTCAGGCCGAATTCTCGCCGGTGACGGTGCCTGCACAAATTGCCATTTTGCTGGCGTTAAATGCCGCGCTGTTCGACCCCGTGCCCCTCGACAGCATGCTTGCTGCGCAGCAAGCCGTGGAGAAAGCCGCTGATGGGCTGCCCGAAGACGTGAGCCAACGACTGATAGCCGCCGGTAAACTGACCGACGCCGATCGCGAGCAGGTCACCGAGGTTGCGCGTCAGGCCATTGCCGCGTTCCTGGCGCCAGCGCAGGCAAACACGGTTTCGCCCAAGGACGGTGCCGTGACCGACACCGGCCAAGCCTGATGGCCGCCACCATCACCGCACTGCGCCGCCAGATCAGCAGCGCAGGGGACCTGAAGTCCGTGGTCCGTGTCATGAAAGCGTCGGCAGCCTCGGCGATCGGGCAGTACGAGCGCTCAGTGGCGGCCTTGGCCGATTACGCGCACACGGTCGAACTGGGATTGGGTGTGTGTTTGCGTTCGGTCGATTCCAATGGGCTGCCTCCACGGTTATCGGCAGCGCCCGCCGAAGACAACGTGGTGCACGCGTTGGTATTCGGGTCGGATCAGGGATTGGTGGGGCGGTTCAACGAGGTGGTGGTCGACTATGCCTTGGGCCAGTCGGCATCCCCTGCGACAAAGCTCTGGGCCGTGGGCGAACGCGTGCATGAGCGATTGCTTGATGCGGGCCGAGAACTCGAAGGCGCCTTTGTCGTTCCGGGATCGGTCGAGCAAATCACGCGACTGGTCGGCCAGATTCTGGAAAAAATCCCCATGGCCGGCGGCGAAGTTGAACCGCAGAACACCACGCTGATTCTTTTCTATAACCGACCCAATGGCGCTGGCTACACGCCCGTGAACCAGCGATTGCTGCCCCTGGACGGACATTGGAAGCGCGATTTGGCACACCAGCCTTGGCCCACGGCGCAACGGCCCGAAGTGCTGAGCGCCAGTGCGCAGACGCTGCGCGCGTTCATTCGCGAGCACCTGTTCGTGTCTTTGTTTCGAGCCAGCGCCGAGTCGTTGGCCAGCGAGAACGCCAGTCGTCTCGCCGCCATGCAGCGCGCCGATCGCAACATCGGCGAACTTCTGCAAGCGCTGAACGCCAACTACCACCGATTACGCCAGGCCGGCATCGACGAAGAGTTGTTCGACGTGATTTCCGGCTTCGACGCCTTGCTGCCGAGCGCAGATGCCAGCCCTCAGCACTGAACAGATAACTGTGAACAGGAAACCGAATCATGAAAGTCGTGGTCGCGTTGGGCGGAAATGCACTGTTGCGGCGCGACCAACCGCCGACGGCAGAAAATCAGCTGGAGAACATTCGCGGTGCGGCCATACAACTGGCGCGCGTGGCCGCCCATCACGATCTGGTGCTGACGCATGGCAATGGACCTCAGGTGGGGTTGCTGGCGCTTCAGGCGGCGGCCTATGAAAAAGTGCAAGCCTATCCGCTGGATGTGTTGGGCGCGCAGACCGACGGCATGCTGGGCTATCTGCTGGAGCAGGAACTGGCCAACCTGCTGCCGCAAACGCGCACGGTAACCACACTGATCACACGCGTAGAGGTCGATCCGCACGATCCGGCGTTCAGCCATCCCAGCAAGCCGATCGGACCGATGTACAACCAGGCCGAGTCTGCGCGTATCGCCTCGCAAAAGGGCTGGGTCATGGCCAAGGACGGTGACGCGTTTCGGCGCGTCGTTGCATCACCGGCGCCCTTGCGAGTGCTAGGGCTGCAATCGATCCGCTGGCTGCTGGAACATGGCGCACTGGTCATTGCCGCCGGAGGTGGCGGCATTCCGGTGGCGGCCACGGGGGAGAAGGGCGACAAGAAACTGCACGGCGTGTCAGCGGTGATCGACAAGGATCAGTGCACCAGCCTGCTCGCCCGCGACCTTGAAGCCGACTTGCTGGTCATCGCCACTGACGTGTCGGCGGTCTATCTCGACTGGGGTTTGCCCACGCAGCGCGCGCTCGGCAACGTCACGCCGCAGGAACTCGCCCAGTACCCGTTCCCTGAGGGTTCGATGGGGCCGAAGGTCGAAGCGGCGCGAAGCTTTGTACTCGCCACGGGGCATCGCGCCGTGATCGGTTCGCTCGACCAGATCGAAGAAATGATCGCCGGCCATGCGGGCACTCAAGTGTCCCTTGAAAAAAGCGCTGATGGCGGCGGCCCGTTGAGGCCCTGAACGGGGGCGCTCGCGCGCTGATAGGCCCGTCGCTTCTGCCGGACTGTCAGCAGGAACTCGAATTCATTCAGCCCGCCTCACAGGCCCACATCTCAATGGAAGGCTGGCTATAGGTCGGCGCGCCAACCCATTGGCTCATCGGCTGGCACTGGCCTTTGAAGCACAACTGGTAGTCGCCAGCCTCGGGGGTGCGCCCCAGACTCAGTGGCTGCATAGGCGCCAGTGTGCGGCGGTAGTGCCAACTGCCATTGTCCAGTCGGGCACCCTCGGGAATTTCCATGCCCGCGCCGTTACCGCGCACCCGAGCCTCTTCCAGCACAAGGCCTTGGGCGGTGACGCGGTAATCTTCCTCCCAGCGAATCTTTTCGATGGTGTGATTCCACGCCAGCGTGAAGTGCGAGATCGATAGCTCAGCCCACACCGCCCCTGTGAGGCCCAGACACAAACCGATCATGCGCTGGCTATCCTGGCCTGCCGGGAACGCCAGATGTGCTGAAGGATCACGGCGGCCCCAAGGGCGAAGCCCAGTTCATCGGTCAACGGCAATGCCACCACCAGCAAGCCTCCGGCCGCTACGCACAATAAGCGCTCCCATGCGGGCATTTTTCGTTGTAGATAACCGGTGGAGGCCATTCCCCAGAGTCCGACCGCCAATACTGACTTGACCATCATGTAGGCGGTCATCCACAAATTATCGCCTTGCAGCATGAGCGCCGGGTTGTAGACCGCCATGAATGGAATGACAAATCCCGCCAAGGCGATTCGCACCGCCCAGAGGCTGATCTTGAAACCGGACTCTTTGGCAATCGGTGCCGCAGCAAAGCAGGCAAGGGCGACAGGGGGTGTCAGGTCGGCAAGGATGCCGAAATAGAACACGAACATATGCGACACGATCAGCGGCACACCCAATTCCAAAAGGGCAGGGGCCGCGATCGAGCTGGTGATGATGTAGTTGGGAATGGTCGGAATGCCCATGCCCAGCACCAGGCAGGTGATCATTGTCAGTATCAGCGACAGCAGCAGGTTGTCTCGGCCAATGGCCAATATGTAGCCTGCAAACGTTGACGCCACACCGGTCAGTGACACCACGCCGATAATGATGCCCACCAGTGCGCAGGCAATGCCCACCGGAACGGCATGGCGCGCACCTTCGACCAGCGCGTGCAGGCAGATGGTCAGTGTGTCGTGCCCCCCTTTGATGAACGCACAAATCAACACCAGCACCGCAACGACCGCAAAGATCACTCCGATTCCCAACTGGAAGAAACCGGTACACAGAATCCCGAGCGCGATCCAGAAGGCGCAGCGCAGGCCGAAACTCTGCACCCTGAGAATGATGGCCGAACCGAGAATCACGATGGCGGTCAGGGCCAGTCCGACCATGCCGGAGAACAACGGCGTGCGCCCGGAAAACAGCAGATAGACCAGAACCAGCAGCGGGATCAGCAGGTACCAGTTCTCCTTGACGGCGCCCAGTGCGCTGGGACATTGATCCTTGGGCAGGCCCATGAGACTGGAGCGTTTGGCCTCCAGATGAACCATCCAGAACACCGAGCCGAAGTAGAGGGTAGCGGGAATCAACGCCGCCTTGGCAATCTCCACGAACGGCACGTTGATGGTTTCGGCCATGATGAAGGCGACAGCGCCCATCACCGGCGGCATCAGTTGGCTTCCCATACTGGAGGTCGCTTCAACGCCGGCGGCAAACGCGGGCCGGTATCCAAAGCGTTTCATCAACGGAATGGTGAATTGCCCCGTGGTCACGACGTTGGCAATGCCTGAGCCCGTAATGGTGCCCATCAGCGCGGACGACGCGACCGCAACCTTGGCCGGGCCACCCACCTTGTGGCCGAACAGGCCCATGGCGAAATCGGTGAACAGTTTGATCATGCCCGCCTGTTCAAGGAACGCGCCGAACAGGATGAACAGAAAGATGTAGGTTGCCGAAACATAGGTCGGAGTGCCGTACAGCCCTTCGGTGCCAAAAGAGAGCTGGTTGATGATCTGATCGAAGCCGTAGCCGCGATGCGCCAACTCTCCCGGTAGATACTCGCCGAACAGACCGTAGGCCAGGAACAGACCGCAAATGACCGGCAGGGCAATCCCCATCACTCGCCGTGCGGCTTCGAACACCAGCACGATCAACACAATGCCCGTCACCGTGTCAATGAACGTCAGGTCTCCGGAGCGCTGAATCAGGTCAGCCTCAAACACCCACTGATAGACGGCGGTAGCAATGGCGGCCAGGCTGAGTATCCAGGCCAGCGGCTGCCAGGGACGGTCCTTGCCATAAGCGGGGTAGCTCAGAAAAACCACCCATAGCAGGAAACCTACGTGTACGGCACGCAAGACCTGGCTTGAGATCGGTGCAAATGCGGCGGTGATGATCTGAAAAATCGAGAACAACAAGGCTACGTAAAACAGGGTTTTCGGCCACTCTCGCGGATTCGCGGAGATGCCGTGATGATCATCACTCATTAGTTGCCTGCCTCATGACTGCATTGAACAAGGGCGAACAATGGGCGCAGCGACAATTGGCGGGCGCTGCGCCTCTAAGCCGTTACAGCGCGCCTTTTTCCTTGTAGTAGCGCTCGGCGCCTGGATGCAGGGCAATGGGCAGGTTCTTGGCGGCGCTTTCAAGCGTGATGTCCTTGGCCGCCGAATGAGAGTTACCCAGACGGGTGAGGTTTTCGAACAGCAACTTTGTCATCTGATAGGCCAGTTCGTCGGGTACGTCCGCGCGGGTGACGAGGATATTGGTGATCGCAACAGTGGGCACCGCCTCAGGCTGCCCGTCATAGGTATTGGCCGGGATCATTGCACTCTGATACGCCGGATTGCCGATTTTGGCGACGACGTCAGTAGGGATCGCAACATAGTTCAATGGCATTACCGAGGACAGGTCGCGAATGGCCGCCATGCCCAAACCGGAGGACTGCAACGTGGCGTCCAGTTGCCGGTTCTTGATCAGTTCGACCGATTCGGCAAAAGGCAGGTATTGCACCTTGCCCATGTCTTCGTAGGTCAAACCCGCCGCCTTGAAGATCGCCCGGGCGTTGAGTTCGGTGCCCGACTTCGGCGCTCCGACCGAGATGGACTTGCCTTTGAGGTCTGCAAGCGTCTTGATTCCGGACTCTTTGCTGGCCACGATTTGAATGTAGTTGGGGTATGCCCCCGCAATTGCGCGCAATTTGCTCAGCGGCGCTTTGAAGCCTGCATCTTCAACGCCGTTTTTTGCATCGGCCACGGAGTCACCCAGTGCCAAGGCCAATTCGCCTCGACCGGCCTGCAGCAAGTTCAAGTTCTCCACTGACGCCTTGGTGGCCTGCACCGACGTCTTTACGTCTGGAATGCCGTCACTGTAGATCTGCGACAGACCGACACCAATCGGGTAATACACCCCGCTGGTTCCCCCCGTCAGTATGTTGATGAACACCGGCGCAGCTTGCGTCGCGGTGGTGACTGCCAAGGTTGCAGCGGCAACCAGGAGGGTGAGGCGGTTTTTTACTGGCATGGGAAACTCTCCGTCTTGTTATGGCTTTATGCAGAGTGACTCAACTGTAGTTGATCGCGCCGCAGAAGTGGCAACTGATCGTCAATATCGCAATCGCCTGACGAGCGAGAGGCGTGACTTAGCCGTGTTCGGCGGTTTTTTGATGGATCAGGGCCGCCGCGGTTGGAGGTCACCCCCTAACCGGTTAATCTTGGTGGCTTCACATTCTTGAACTTCCACGGGAATCCGCTCGGGTGATCAAACCGCTATTGCTGATACGACGTCGTTTTACCTCGATCCGTTGGCGCACTCGAGTGACGCTCTGGGCTGCCGCCACCCTCGCGGGCCTGCTGGTGGTGATGTTCGCTCGGCTGGCCGACCTGGCATTGACGCAATTTGCCCAACAGACCGCCGAACGACCTTGGCTGCCGTTCATTTACACGCCTCTGGTCGGCATGCTCGTAGTATGGATGACCACGCGGTTCTTTGAAGGCGCCCAAGGCAGCGGCATTCCCCAGGTCATCGCGGCCACACGTCTTGCTCATCAAGGCAAACCCCTTGGCAAGCTGATATCGCTGCGTATTGCGTTCGCCAAGATAGGCCTCGGCACCCTGGCGCTGACCGGTGGTTTTTCTGCCGGGCGCGAGGGGCCTTCGGTTCAGGTTGCCGCCTCGATCATGCACTTCTTTCACCGTTACCTGCCCAATGCACGAATCATCCGTCCCGAGGATCTCATCCTGGCCGGTGGCGCAGCAGGCATCGCGGCCGCGTTCAATACGCCTCTGGCCGGTGTCGCCTTTGCGGTGGAGGAGTTGGGGCGCAAGCTGGAAACCCGTACCAGCGGGGTATTGCTCAGCACGATCATCCTGTCAGGGATGGTCGCTATCGCCTTGCAGGGCAATTACAACTACTTCGGCCATTTCGACGTGCAGGGCATCAATCTCGATATTGTGGTGCCGGTGCTGGCGAGCGGAATCGGCTGCGGTCTTCTGGGTGGACTGTTCAGCCGGATGCTCTTGTGGCCGCAACGGCATCATCGATTTGTGGTCTGGGAGTGGCGCCGTATGCATCCGGTCTGGTTCGCCGGTGCGTGTGGAATGATCGTGGCAATACTGGGCTGGCTCAGCGGCGGGATGTCATTTGGCAGTGGTTACGGGGTGACGTCGCAGATCATTGCGTCGGATGTCGGCCTGCCATGGCACGCGCCGATCACGCGTTTTCTTGCGACCGTGGTGACATATTTTTCCGGGATCCCGGGCGGTATCTTTGCTCCATCCCTGGCGGTAGGGGCAGCGGTGGGGGCCAATGCTGCCGAACTCTTCCACTTGGCTGCGCAGCCGATCATTGCGCTGTGTATGGTCGGTTTCCTGGCGGCGGTCACGCAATCACCCATCACGTCCGCCATCATCGTTATGGAGATGATCGACAGCCATGGGATGGTGATCAGTCTCATGGCGGTCGCGCTGATTGCCAAAGCGGTCAGTACACGGATGGGGCCCGAGTTGTATCAGCAGTTGGCACGGGGGTTTCTGCAGTCATCAACGGTAAAGCCGCCGATCGACAAAGCCAATCAGTAGTCAGGAGCGTTCTCGTGCAAAAGCTCCCCGGCCGATGCTCGCAGTCGTTCTTTGTCCTCTTTCAGCGTGAGTGCATGGTCTGCACGCTGGAGTAAAAGGATCGCGTGCCGGGTACAGGCGCTTTTGAATAACACCGGGTTGATCTGCGCGAGGCTGACAAGGGTCTTCATCATCCGAAGATCGACTTCGAGCAGGGCCGCCCCGTCCCGGGCAATCGGCGCGAAAAAATCATCGAACAGATCGTCGACCACCAGACCACGCAGGTAAACCTGGTCGCAATCTGAATGGACCTTGGCGACGGGGTCTTGTGGTGTGCCCCAGCAGGTGAGGCTTCTGAGTCCGCGGCCAATCACGTCAATCGCAGTCCCGGGATCGTTGACCGCTGGCGACAGGGCCCGTGAGGCAATCTCTGACAGCACCGACAGCCCAAACCGTGGGTCGTGTTCAAAGGTGCGCCGCACGCCTATGGTAAGGGCCGCGAGGATCTTCTCGTTACTGGCATGCTGCTCATCGACGCGCTCAGTGTTCAAACTCACGATCCGGGCGAGCGGCATGCCCAGGTGAACGAAACTCCCCGGAAGCACCTCCAGAAAAAGCTGTATCTCGCAAGCCTTGGCGACGGCGCCCAACGCGTTCACATCGATGTGCTGCACATACCCGGTTTGCTGACTTTGCAGCGCATAGGCACTGGAGGGAATGCTCGATACGTCAGGGTAGGGCGCTCCGCCCAAGTGAGGCCATTGCACGCGATTGTCTATTGCGTCGATAGTCGCCTGTTCGACACGATCGATGGTTTCGCCCACCCGCCCAAGCTTGGAAAGATGATCGATCCAGCGCAGCAGGGTGTAGACAATCAGAATCACGACGGCAATCGTCACTGCAAATAGCAAGACCCTTCCTTGCCTGCCGTAAGCCCCTGTACTCAAGGCGATGATCCCTACGAGGCTGAACAGAAATGAGCCGATGAAGGTCGCGAGGGCATTTTGTGTTGTGGTGTCTTCCATCACCAGCGTCGTGGCGCGGGGTGTGACGCCGCTGCTGGCCGCACCGTAGGCGGTGACCATCGTGCTTAGGGAAAAGGTGGTCACTGCCAGCATGCTTGAGGCGATGATGCCCAGAATCTTGTCGACGGCGTCGGCGCCAATACGTGCAGGCAGTGAAGCGGGAATGTAGTCCTTGAACACAACGGCGAGTAACGCCGTCGCCACGCCCAGTAAGGAAAACAGGCTAGCTCTGAACCACAGCCGTTTGGTCAGTTGTTGTAACAGCCAGCGCCAGCGAGCGATCATTTTTCATACCTTTGAATAGTGGTGTGATCAGTCTTCAGGTTCCGGTCAGCAAAGGCTGGAAGATCACTCCCCATGATTGAGTTCCCATGGGTACGAATGGTTCATCCAGCAGGCGCCCTGTGCGCAATTTTGGGATAAAACCGGGGAGATAACAAAGTTTTGAGGTGGACGCCCCCCTTAATCGGCGAGAATCACGCCAACGCATTGTGATCCTGCTGATCGCACTTAAAATGGCGGGTCCTGGAGGCTGAGCCTCCAATACCGCGCGGCACTCATTTTTCAGGTTAGTTCTATGTCCATAGCGGCAATACGACTTATTGGCTTCATCTTGGGTATTTTCCTTATCACGCTGGCTGTCAGTATGGCCATCCCCATGCTTACGTTAGTGCTCTATGACCGCAGCGACGATCTGTCAGCCTTTCTCTGGTCCAGTCTGATTACCTTTATCTGCGGTCTTTTGCTGATCGTGCGTGGGCGCCCGGAGACGGCACAACTTCGTCCCAGGGATATGTATTTGCTCACGACCGGCAGTTGGGTGGTGGTGTGTACCTTCGCCGCGTTGCCAATGGTCTTTATCAGCCACATCAGTTACACCGACGCTTTTTTTGAAACCATGTCGGGTATCACAACCACCGGTTCAACCGTTCTGAGTGGGTTGGACACGGCCTCTCCCGGGTTGCTGATCTGGCGCTCGATGCTGCAGTGGCTGGGCGGCATCGGCTTTATCGGTATGGCCGTGGCGATCCTTCCGCTGCTGCGAGTGGGGGGCATGCGTCTTTTCCAGACAGAATCCTCGGATTGGTCGGAAAAGGTTACCCCGCGCTCTCATGTGGCTGCCAAGTACATCCTTTTCCTTTATCTGGGGCTTACCGGGGCCGGCGCACTTGCACTCTGGATCGCCGGGATGACGCCGTTTGAAGCGATCAACCACGCCATGTCGATGATCTCCACCGGGGGATTCTCAACCTCGGACGCCTCACTTGGGCACTGGACGCAGCCCGCGATTCACTGGGTGGCGGTGGTAATCATGATTCTGGGCAGCCTGCCCTTTACCTTGTATGTCGCGACATTGCGTGGTCATCGACGTGCGCTGCTCAAGGATCATCAGGTACGCGGCTTTATCGGATTCTTGATCGTTACCTGGCTGGCGGTGGGGACCTGGCTGTGCTTTAACAGCGAATACGGATGGTGGGATGCGCTGCGTATCGTGGCTGTCAATGTGACGTCGGTCGTCACCACCACGGGTGTTGCATTGGGTGATTACACCCTATGGGGCAGCTTCGCCGTGCTGCTCTTTTTCTACCTGACCTTCGTCGGCGGATGTTCAGGTTCCACGGCTGGCGGGCTCAAGATTTTCCGTTTTCAAGTGGCTGCCACGTTGCTGGTCAGCAGCTTGAAACAACTGATTCACCCTCGTGCGGTGATTCAAAAGAAGTACAACGGTCACCCCATCGATGAGGAGATCTTGCGCTCGCTTTTGACCTTCTCGTTTTTTTTCACCATTACCATTGCCGCCATCGCTTTGGGCCTGGCCCTTATCGGGCTCGACTGGACAACAGCCCTGAGCGGCGCCGCGACGGCAGTGTGTAACGTCGGGCCAGGGCTTGGCACGATCATTGGGCCGGCCGGTAATTTCGAATCATTGCCTGACGCTGCCAAATGGCTATTGACCATCGGAATGCTCCTCGGACGGCTGGAAATCCTGACGGTGTTGGTGCTCATAACACCGGTGTTCTGGAGATATTGACCGCCACCTTCATGGAACACGCTGGTGGGGAGTGACTTGATCACTGCCAAAGGTTGAACAACGTGACTGGATATGGTCTGGTAAGCGCTGTCTTCAGCGCGCCAGATCCCATAGGCAGGTGCCAGGCTCAGTCATCTTTTTCTTGATCATCTCCGAGGTTCCATGCAAATCGAGTTACAGGAGATTCGCGACCACCTTCATCGTTTCCCTCCCTTTGATCAGTTGCCTCAGGAGTCGCTGGACGCAATCGCCCGGCGTATCGACGTCAGCTATTTCAAGGCCGGCAGCGAAATTCTTGTGGCCGGCGCCGTCATTCATGATTTGCACTACGTGCGCAGCGGCGCCGTGGAGATTTATCGGCGCAACGGCGATCTCTATAACCGCCTCGTCGAGGGCGATATCTTCGGGCAGGCGGGCTTATTACGCAGCAACAAAGTTCGTTTTCCCGCAAGAGCTCTGGAAGACAGCCTGATCTACTTTATTCCCGCCGATATGTTTGCAGACTTGTGCGCGCAGCATGACGCGTTCGCTGACTTCGTCGAGGCTGAAGGTCACTCAAGGCTACAGACCGCCGTCGAGGCACAGGGCCGCGCGAGTGAGCTCATCCAGTTGAAATGCCGCGCCTTGATATCGCGTGAACTGGTGTGGGTGAGCAGCGACACTTCAGTTCATGAAGCCGCGAAAGTGATGACCGAGCAAAGCGTTTCTTGCGTCGTGGTCATGGGGCCTGAGGGACCGCAAGCGCAAATGGTCGGCATTGTCACCGACCGCGATCTGCGCACTCGGGTGGTCGCAGAGGGACGAAGTGACAGCGCTACCTGCATCAGCGAAATCATGTCGACCGATCCGGCGGCAATTCAGGCCGATGACTCGGTATTCGAGGCCATGCTGGTCATGTTGCGACGCAATATCCATCACCTTCCGGTCGCCTCTAAAGGCAAGACCTTGGGTCTGATCAATCTGTCGGACATCATCCGGTACGAATCCCAAAGCAGCTTGTACCTGGTCAACCGGATCTCCAATCAAACCTCAGTCGAGGGCCTGCGATCACTGTTGCGTGATCTGCGCGCGACCTACATCCGCATGGTGCGTGACGGCGCTACAGCGCACATGATTGGCAGCGCGATTGCAGGTGTTGGCCGTGCCTTCACTCAGCGTTTGATCGAGTTGGCGGAAAAACAGCTAGGGCCACCCCCCGTGCCGTATTGCTTCATGGCGTTGGGTTCGATGGCCCGAGACGAGCAGCTGCTGGTGACCGACCAGGACAATGCCCTAGTACTCGATGATCGATTCGACCCCGTTCAGCATGATGAATACTTCAAGCGCCTGGCCACATTTGTCAGCGATGGCCTGGCCGCCTGCGGTTATAGCTACTGCAAGGGTGGAATCATGGCCACCAACGATCAATGGCGGCAACCGTTACGCGTCTGGCGCGCGTACTTTGAGCAATGGATCGAAAAGCCCAATCCGGCCACCTTGCTTAACAGCTGTATTTTTTTCGATCTGGACGGGGTCTACGGTCAACTGGAGTTAGTGCAGGAGCTCAAGAATTTGTGCGCCAGTAAATCCAGTACCAACCCAGGTTTTCTCCATGCCCTGGCCCGGATCGCACTTAATCGGACGCCGCCGCTGGGCTTTTTCCGCACGTTCGTGGTGGAAACAGACGGCCGGCAGAAAGGCATCATCAACCTCAAGGGCCGAGGCACTGCGCCGCTGACTGACCTTATCCGCATCCACGCCCTTGCTTGCGCAAGCACGGCGCAAAACTCCTTTGATCGCCTTGATGCCATCAGCAATACCCAGCTCATGCCACCGGACGCATTGATGCACCTGCGTTACGCTCTGGAGTTCCTGTCCATGGTCCGGATCCGGCACCAGGCTGATGCGCTGGAGCAAGGAACCCTACCCGACAACTACATCGAGCCGGAGCGGTTTTCCACCAGCGAACGGCATAACCTCAAGGATGCGTTTCAGGTCTTGAGCAACGCGCAGAATTTCTTGCGATTCCGCTACCCACTCAAGGGGCGTCAATCGTAATGAGCGCCGTGAAGGTCGATCGACAGTTCGAGAAAATAGACTGGGCTGCAAGGTTTCAGGTATTGGCAGAGGCAGTGAGCCATCCCCATCTGAAGAAGTTCTATCAGGCCGGGTCTGTGCCGCCACAGACCTCAATAGAGCAGGTGCAACTGCTGGCGATGGACATTGAAACGACCGGTCTTGATGCCCAAGCCCACAGCATTGTCAGCATTGGCCTGATCCCGTTCACGCTGCAGCGGATACATTGTGGTCAGGCGTTGTATTGGGTCATACAACCGCCGTCCGAGCTCAATGACCAATCGGTCACATTCCACCACATCACCCACGCCGACATTCTGGACGCCCCGCGGCTTTCCGAGATCGTCGGGGAGCTGCTGGAAGCCATGGCCGGTAAAGTCATGGTCGTGCATTACCGAAACATAGAGCGGGGCTTCCTCGATCAGGCGCTTCGCCTTCTGTTGGGGGAGGGCGTGCAATTTCCGGTTATCGACACAATGCAACTGGAAGCACGCATGCATCGACAAAAGCGAACCTGGCTCGACCGACTGCTGCGCCGGCCCAGGCTTTCAATAAGGCTGGCCGACAGTCGCGCGCGCTACAACCTGCCGGCTTACCACGCGCATCATGCCTTGACCGATGCCCTGGCGGCTGCCGAACTGTTACAGGCACAGATCGCCAACCACTATTCACCGTCGACGCCGATTGAGGCACTGTGGAATTGAGGTCGCCTCTCAATCACTGAGCTGTCGAACTCAGGGGCCATCGATCACCCTGCACCCGTCAAGTTGCGCAAGCGCAGAAGGGGCAGGGCCTGTCGATTAATGGCCTATCAGCGTGTCAATGCCATCGGGCTTGTCGTGCACGCCGAATCGATCCACGAGCGTGGCTGTTGCCCGGTTCATGCCAATCACATCGACCTGAATGCCTTCACGACGAAGCTTGAGCACCACTTTGTCCAAGGCCGCGACGGCGGTGATGTCCCACAAATGCGCTTCGCGCAGATCGATGGTGAGCGTTTCGAGCTGTTCATTGAGGTCGAACGCGCTGGCAAAGCGATCTGCCGAGCCGAAGAAAACTTGCCCGGTCACATAGTACGTACGGTGGCGATGCTCGGGATCACGGCTGGAGGTGATGTCCAGGTAGTGGGCAATCTTGTTGGCGAAGAACATGGCGGCCAGCAATGTCCCGGCGATCACACCAAACGCCAGGTTGTGGGTGGCAACGACGACAATCACGGTCACGACCATTACAACGTTCGTGGACAACGGGTATTGCTTGAGGTTGCGAATCGAGCCCCAACTGAACGTGCTGATCGATACCATGATCATCACCGCCACCAGTGCGGCCATCGGTATGCGCGCCAGCCAGTCCCCGAGGAAGATCATCATGATCAGCAACAACACGCCCGCGCTCAGCGTCGACAGGCGAGTGCGGCCGCCCGACTTCACGTTGATCATCGACTGGCCGATCATCGCGCAACCGGCCATACCGCCAATCAGCCCGCTCACGATATTGGCAACGCCCTGGCCTTTGCATTCGCGGCTCTTGTCGCTGGACGTATCGGTCAGATCATCAACGATCGTGGCGGTCATCATCGATTCCAGCAGGCCCACCACCGCCAGCGCGGCGGAATAAGGCAGCACGATGAGTAGGGTGTTCAGATTCAGCGGCACCTCAGGCCACATGAAGATCGGCAGGCTGTCCGGCAGCGATCCCATATCACCGACCGTGTGGATATTGAGCCCCATCGACACGGAAATCGCGGTAAGCACCAGGATGCACACCAAAGGCGAGGGCAGCACCTTACCCACGACCGGTAATAGTGGGAACAGGTAAATGATCGCCAAACCTGCGGCCGTCATTGCATAAACAGGCCAGGTGACGCCGGTGAGTTCCGGCAGTTGCGCCATGAAAATGAGGATCGCCAGTGCATTGACGAATCCGGTCACGACCGAGCGCGAAACGAAGCGCATCAGCTCGCCTAGTCGCAGGTAACCGGCAATGACCTGCAAGACGCCGCAGAGGAGTGTGGCAACCAGCAAATATTGCAGACCGTGATCCTTGACCAGGTTCACCATCAGCAATGCCATGGCGCCGGTGGCCGCAGAGATCATCGCCGGGC
This sequence comes from Pseudomonas baetica, assembly GCF_019733355.1. Lineage (GTDB taxonomy): Bacteria > Pseudomonadota > Gammaproteobacteria > Pseudomonadales > Pseudomonadaceae > Aquipseudomonas > Aquipseudomonas baetica_A. Next base: position 178,797 of record NZ_JAIHLQ010000016.1, read on the forward strand.
GACCGCCGACAAAGGCGATGACGGTACAGATACAGAAAGAGGCGTAGAGGCCAACCTTGGGGTCGACTCCGGCAATGATGGAGAAGGCGATAGCTTCAGGAATGAGCGCTAACGCAACGACGAGACCCGCGAGTACATCCGCCCGGATGTTTGATAGCCAAGCGGTTTTGATATGTTCAAGCATTGATTCACCCATTGCAGGCACGTCATGACGCGCAGCTCAGAGCGCTGAGCCATGCAGGCGTGTCTGTATCCAGTTGGTTGTGGGTTCGCTACGGCAAAAATTGCGCGCAGCAGAGTTGGACCGCAGCAGGGAGGCGGGCCGGTTTTTGCTCGATCACTGCATCAACGGTGCTGTTCAGCGGCCAGGTTGGCCGTCTTGGGAGCCTTGGCATCCGGTATTGAAGCGACATAAACAGTGCGCGAAGGGAACGCAAAACTGACGCCCAGTTCGGCAAAAGCGTCCATCATCCCCAGGTTTATTGCTTGCTGAACATCCATGTAAACGTTGTAGCTGGGATCGAGCACGATATACACCGTTTCGAACTCCAGGGCGCTATCGCCGAAACTGCGGAAGTGCGAGCGGTCGAACCGCGCCAGCTTTTGTCCTTTGATGATCTTCTCAATCCGTTGCGGTACTTCCTTGACCTGTTGGGCAGAGCAGTCGTAGGTCAGGCCGACCTCAAACACAATGCGGCGCTCTTGCAGGCGTTTATAGTTTTGTATGGTGCTGCCGATCATTTGCGCATTCGCCATCACGATCTGCTCGCCACCGAGGCTGCGGATCCGTGTGGTTTTCAGACCGACATGTTCGACCGTACCGGACAGCGAGCCGACGACAATAAAATCGCCCACTTCAAAAGGCTTGTCGACCGCGATGGAGAGGGAGGCGAATACGTCTCCAAGGATGTTCTGCACCGCTAACGCAATCGCAATACCGCCTACGCCAAGGCTGGCAACGAAGGCGGTGATGTTCACCCCGACGTTTGACAGCATTGCCATGACCACGACGACCCACAGAAATACTTTCGCACCCCATAGGCTAAGCGTCGCCAGGGCGCTGGCCTGGAATGTCTCGGCAGTGCCATGGCGTCGAAAGTAGCGTGCTAGCGCCAATGCAATCGCACGGTTCGCCCAAAGGCCCGCTTGCAAGGCCGCTACCACGAACCACAGACTGCTGACACGCCCCATCCAGCGCTCAGGCAAATCAAGAAAGCCGATGCCGATAAGGACCGAGGCTAAAAACAAAAGGGTGTTGCTGGTAACCGAAAGCACTTCGAGCGCGATGTGACTGAAGTCTGCGTCGGGTAGCGAGGATCTCTTTCGGATTTTCTTGAGGGCAAATCGAATGGCCGTTCTGGCCAGAATGAAGCTGAGGATTGTTGCGAGGAGTGCCAGTAGCCAATGCCCTAAAGCGATCCCCAGAAAACTGTAATTTACAAAGAGGTCAATCGTGTTTTGTAGCATGCAGGTCTCCAGTAAAGCCCTGCGAGACATGTAATCGAATAACGAAATCACAGTCTCGCAGGTAAATCGAACTCACCTATCCATTTAAAAGCAATGACGCATCAGGATCGGGGTTCAGACAGCAGTCCTTTGACCAGAGAGACACATCCCACCATCAGCACAATAGCGAAAGGCAGACCGGTGGAGACCGCCATTGCCTGTAGTGCGACCAAACCACCGCCGAGCAGCAGCGCGATAGCAATCACACCTTCGATCACTGCCCAGAAAACACGCTGCGGAACAGGCGCGTCGACCTTGCCACCCGCGGTAATGGTGTCGATCACCAGCGAGCCGGAGTCCGAGGACGTGATGAAAAAGACGATGACAAGAACAATGCCCAGGAATGAGGTGATTTCCTTGAGCGGCAAATGCCCCAGCATGGCGAACAGCTTCAGTTCCAGGACGGCATCTTTAACGCCCACAAAGCCTTGAACGGTCGCTTGATCAATCGCCGTTCCGCCGAACGTCGTCATCCACAGTACCGAAACCACAGTAGGCACCAGCAGAACGGAGACCAGGAACTCTCGCACGGTACGACCGCGACTCACCCGGGCAATAAACATCCCGACAAAAGGCGACCAACTGATCCACCACGCCCAGTAGAACGCCGTCCAGCCCTCGGTGAACTCAGTGTCGGTTCGTCCAAAAGGATTGGAAAGGGCGGGCAGATACTCGGCATAACTCACCAGGTTTTTGAAAAAACCCGTGAAGATGGCCAGGGTAGGGCCCACGACAATGATGAACCCGAGCAGAAGCAAGGCCAGGCCCATGTTGATCTGGGACAGCACCTTGACGCCCTTGTCCAGGCCGGCAAGCACCGACCACAACGCGACCATGGTGATGCCGATGATCAGCAGTACTTTGCTGAGATTTGTCGACTTGATGCCAAAGAGATATTCGATCCCCGCTGCGGCCTGTTCCGCGCCGATGCCCAGGGACGTCGCCAACCCGAACAGTGTCGCGAATACCGCGAGGATGTCGATGATATGCCCCGGCCAGCCCCAGACCCGCTCACCCAGCAATGGGTAAAAGATCGAACGAATCGACAGTGGCAAGCCTTTGTTATAGGAGAACAGCGCGAGCGACAGAGCAACAATCGCGTAGATCGCCCAAGGGTGCAGGCCCCAGTGGAAGATCGTCGTGGCCATGGCCAGTTCGGCTGAGCCTTTCATATCGCCTGCTGCGCCACTCAGAGGCGCCCAGTCAGTACGAACCCCGTTGGCGTCGAGTGTGACGCCCCCCATCGAGGCCGCGTAGTGCGACATGGGTTCGGCAACGCCGTAGAACATCAGACCGATGCCCATGCCGGCGGCGAAGAGCATTGAAAACCAGCCAAGATACGTGTGATCAGGCTTGGCATCGCGGCCGCCCAATCGAACCTTTCCCAGTGGCGAAACGATCAACGCCAGACACAGCACTACAAAGATGTTGGCGACGCTCATGAAGAACCAGGCCAAATGGCTGGTCAACCAGTTACGGATCGAACTGAAGAGTGGCTCTACTTCGTTTTGCAGTGCCAGCGTCAAGATGACGAAGAGCACGATCGTGGCTGCCGAGATGATGAAAACTTTGCCGTGGATATCGAGCGAGAACGAAAACTCACCTTTGATATTGTCTTGACCGATGACGTAGTCGGTATCGATCAGATTGGCTGCTCCGCTTGGAGCCGGGATGCCATCCTCACTGGCAGATTGAGAATTAGCTGGTAGATCATCCATAGGGTTTTTCCCCATGAGAGCCTCCTTGGTAGTGGCACGCTTGTGCGTGCGATGGTCTGTAGCCCCGCTGTTCCTATGTTTAAACGAGAAATTTGCCGGTCTATCCTAACAAGTTTTGAAACAAATCCCGAGAATCCATCGAAATCTCCAATCAATATCGACGTAGAAATGAATAGATTTATCCAGACACCTATACGTCGACAGATATATCTACTCATCGTTCGCTTTCGCATATTCGCGCTGCTGCCGGCCAGGCGAGCGAACGCGGCACTCGATGTGAACCCGGTGTTCGATGCCATCATCGATCAACAACAGTGCATCTTCTTCAACGCGCTGGTCGTCGAGCGTCATTGAGGTGGTGTCTGTCGTGCCCTGGCTGACTTCGAAATGGTACTGGGTTGCACCAAAGCGGTAGGTCAGCGTAAACCCGGGCCAATCCTGCGGGATCAACGGCTCAATCTTGAGCGTGTTGCCGCTGCGTTGCAGGCCAAGCAGTGACTCCACCCCCAAGCGGTACATCCAGCCCGCCGAGCCGGTATACCACGTCCAGCCGCCGCGCCCGGCGTGGGGGTCTTTGGCGTAAACATCGGCGGCCATCACGTAGGGCTCGACTTTGTAGGTCTCGATCCTGGCGTTGTTGAGCGGGTCGGCGGGGTTGATCAGGTTCAGCAATTCCCAGGCTTTGTCGGTATCGCCCAACTGAGCAAACGCCATCGCCGCCCAGATTGCGGCGTGGGTGTATTGTCCGCCGTTCTCTCGCACACCTGGCACATAGCCCTTGATATAACCGGGGTCTTGTTCGCCTTTGTCAAACGGCGGATCAAGCAGTAACACGGCGCGAATTTCGGGTTTTACCAAGTGCTGATCCATCGCACGCATGGCCAAGCGCTGACGGTTTGCCGACCCCACACCCGACAGGACTGACCAGCTCTGGGCTATGGAGTCGATGCGGCAATCATCATTGATCGACGAACCCAATGGCTGGCCGTCATCAAACCATGCACGGCGATACCAGGCGCCGTCCCACGCCGCTTTCTCCAGATGGTCGCTGAGCAGCCTGGCATTTTCGTTACAGCGTTGTGCAAAGTCATCATCACCGTAGCGCTGCGCGACAGCGGCGAAACGCTTGAGCACGTCACAAGAAAAGAACCCCAGCCACACACTTTCGCCTTCGCCGAGATAACCGACACGGTTCATTCCGTCGTTCCAGTCGCCACTCCCCATCAACGGCAATCCGTGCTTGCCACGGCGCAGACTGTGCTCGATCGCGCGAACACAATGGCGATAAAGTGGCTCGCGCAAGTCCGACACGCCCGGCAAGTCGTAATAGGACTCCTCGCCACTGTTCAATTCGCGGCCTTCCAGAAATCCGGCAGGCTCGTCCAGCACAGACAGATCACCTGTTATCTCCACATAGCGGTTGGTGGCCGCCACCAGCCACAGGAAATCGTCCGAGCAGGCCGTGCGCACGCCGCGATTGAGTGGTGGATGCCACCAATGCTGAACATCACCCTCCTGATACTGGTGATTGGCGCACAGCAATAAATGTGCGCGTACCGTTGCAGGGTCTGCATGAATCATGGCCATGCTGTCTTGCAACTGATCGCGGAATCCGATCGCACCACCCGATTGGTAATAGCCACTGCGGGCCAGGAAGCGGCAGGCAATGACCTGGTACATCAGCCAGCCATTGAGCATCACATTCAGCCCGGCTAACGGTGTCTTCACTTGGATCACCGAAAGCAGCGAACGCCAGTGCTCTCGAACTTTCTTTAACTGTGTGGCGGCAGCCTGGGCGCCCCGATAGCTCTGCACCAATTGAGTCGCCGCTTGAGCGTTCTTCTCTGCGCCCATGCGCAGAATCACTTCTGTGCTTTCCCCAGGCGCGAGTGTCACGGCTATTTGAATCGCCGCACAAGGATCCAGGCCTCCGCCGATGCGCCCGGACAGTCCTGCATGCCGCATGGCTGCGGGGGATTGCAGAGTGCCGCTGCGGCCAATGAACTCGCTGCGATCGCCGGTGATGGTGTGGTCGATTGTGTCGGTGTCAAAGAACGCCACACGCTCACCGAATTCGACCGAGTAAGCGTTTCGAGCGAATAACGCACCGCTGACCGGATCGGATTGTGTCACCACATGCATCGCTGACTTGCTGCGCAAATCGCCTAGTACCCATTCGACGTACCCCGTCACCGTGAGTGTTCGGGTGCGTGCGGACATGTTGCGCACCACCAGCCGTGAGAATTTGATCGGTGCATCGAGTGCGACGTACACCCACAACTCTGTTTTGACTCCGTCGCCTTCACGCTCGAAAACGCTGTAGCCGAAGCCGTGGCGCGTTTGATAGTGACCCGCGCCAGGGCAGGGTTGGGGAGTGGCTGACCAGAAATGCCCGGTCTCCTCATCGCGCAAATAGATGACTTCGCCGCTGGGATCGGTAACCGGGTCGTTGTGCCAGGGTGTGAGCCGGTATTCATGCGCGTTTTGCGCCCAAGTGTAGGCACTGCCGGACTCGGATATCACAGTGCCGAGTTGCGCGTTCGCGATGACGTTGGCCCAAGGCGCCGGTGTGGGGGTGGTGGCTGTCGAGTTGATCACGTATTCGCAGCCATCCTCACTGAAACCGCCATAGGCGTTGTCCAGTATTAGCGGAGGAGGGATTGGCGCAAGCCGCTTTGCCGCTGCGGTGGGGCGGTACTGACGTGTCGCCACGAATGGAGCATAGACCGGTGCTACGCGTCGGCGGTTGATTTGTTCGCCAATTGACCCCAGCCCTTCGCTGAGCACCAACCGCGCGACAGACAGGAACAGTACGCGATCCTCATTCGACATCTGTTGGGCGCTACGCACGAAAATCCCACCGGGACGGTCCATCAGCGTGGCTTCGCTGCCGGAGCTGACAAGCCCCATGATGGCGTCTTGCAGTTGCTGGCGGTAACCGCTCTGGTCTTCATTCCAGATCAACAGGTCAACCACCAGGCCTTTCTGACGCCAGTACGCATGAGCCTGAATCATCTTCTGGACCAACTCGAAGTTATCCAGGCTTTTGACGCGCAAGAGCACGATGGGCAGATCGCCGGAAATCGACTGCCCCCACAGTCCCTGCTGGTTGCGTCGATTGCTCATCAATATGGCGCTGTCTGCGCGCAATGCGGCGTTGGCGTAGAGCAGCGACGCGGCCATCTGCTCAAACAACCGGGCGTCTGCGGGTGAAGCGTTGAGCTGGCGCAACAGAACCTGACTGTGGGTCCATGACAAATCGAAGACCCTGTCGGCCAGGTGTCGATCGCGATATTTGTTGATCAGCGCGATGCAGTCGTCTCGGTTGTCAGCCACGCCCGTTACAAGGTCGATGGTGGCCTGTTGGCCTGGTTGCAGTGTGATGCGGCAGCGGATCGCCACGATCGGATCAAGCACCGCGCCGTGACTGCCCGATAGTTGCTCACATTCATGCGCCAACGCGGCAGGCGCACTCAGGTCAAGCCCTCGACCGATGAAGCGGGCGCGGTCCGTTTCGTAGGAGATCGTGTCGATATGAACCCCGTGCGCCGCCAACAGATGGCACATCCACGGCGTGGGCTCAACGCTGGACCGAGGCCGGCGACTGCAAAGGATGGCTTGCAACGGTAACAGCAACTCGGTTTGTACGAACAACTTGCTGAACGCCGGATGCATGGCATCGGTATCAGGCGCGGCCAGTACCACTTCAGCGTAGGTGGTGATCTCGAATTTCCTGGCAGAAGTACCCCGGTTGGTGATGCGCAGCCGTCGTAGCTCGATGTCGTCCTCTGGCGAAACGACGATTTCCATGTGGGAGTCGTAATCCATTTCCAGCGCGCGATATTCCGCACGAGCGTCGCTGAAAATGGCCTCCTGACTCTCTGTTCGACGCAGGGTGGGTTGAAACGCTGCCGACCAGAATTCGCCGCTGGCGATGTCCCGCAAATAACAGAACGTGCCCCAATTATCTTGCGTGATGTCCTCGCGCCAACGCGTCACGGCCATGTCGCTGCGGCGACTATAGCCGCCGCCGGCACTGCTGAGCATCACATGATAGTTGCCGTTCGAGAGCAATTGAACGGCGGTGCGCTTATGCCCTGGATGGGCAAAAAACCGCAGTTTGTTGTCCTGGTTTAGACCTTTGTCACCCACGGCTGTCGGTTGTTCGGTTTGCAGATAAGGCTCTGCGGTCTTGGGGACGCGCTCTTGCAATAACAGCAGGGCAGATCGCAATGCCGGGTCGGACTCGAAACGACGTTGCATCGGCTGGTTGAGCAGCACGCTCGTCAAAGCGAGCAGGCTCATGCCTTGATGGTGAGCCATGAACGATTGCACCAAGGCGAACCGCTGGCCTCGAGGCAATCGTGCTTCTGTGTAGTCAACGGCTTCGTAAAGTCCGAAACGTCCCGCCGCCCCCTGATTAGCCAGGCGTTGCAGGTTTTTGCAGGCCGCCTCGGGATTTACCATCAGCGCCAGGGCACTGGCATAGGGCGCTATCACCACGTCTTCGCTCAAGCCGCGCTTTAGGCCCAGCGCCTGCACGCCAAACGCTCGGTATTGGTAATTGAAGTGGGTATCGAGCATGTAGTAGCCCGACTCCGATACGCCCCAAGGGATGCCCAGGCCTTTGCCTTGTTCGATCTGTAGAGTTACGGCGGCACGACAAGTCTGGTCGAGCAGACTGCCGTCATAGTTGGGCATGACCAGCAACGGCATCAGGTATTCGAACATCGATCCGGACCAGGACATCAAGGTCGGTACGCCGGCATAGACACCTAACAATCGGCCCAGGGTAAACCAGGCCCGTTGGGGTATTTGACTCTGAGCAATCACCACGAAATTGGTCAGGCGCACCTCGGAGGCCAGCAGGTCGTAGTAGCCGGTGTCCAGGCGACGTTCTTCAGCGTTGTAGCCGATGAAGAACAAATCGCGTTTGCTGTCGAAGAGCAACGAGAAATCCATCTGCGCAAGGTCGCCGCTCAGCTCGATCAACCGGTTCAGGACGCTGATGGCCTCGCCGGCGCGTTTACGTACCGCCTCAATACAATCATGGTGTTCGGCGCACCAGTCGTCACGGTTGAGCCGGGCCAGTTGCCTTAGCGTTTGGCTGAACGGTTCGTGGTTGCTGAGTGGCGCAGGCAGTTGATAGCGAACAAGTGTCGCAATCCAGTCGTCGCATTGAGCGATGAACACACGCTGCCAGTAGGCGCTTTCGTCATCGGCGTTTGCCTGCGCGGCGGCGATGGCCCTAGCCGTTTGCAAGTGATCCAGCAAGGCATGGGGTTCGATGGTTTGCGCGGCGCGCTCAAGGACCGGGCTTAGCTGATCACACAGTTCTTTCGTGCCTTGGGTTTCAGCCAGTGTGTTCAACGTGTCACGCAGGCCCTTAATGACGCAAAGGCCGAAGAGTGGTTGATCCGGCAGTTGCACCAGGCCCGCCCGCAAAGTGAGTAACAAGCCCGCCAGGTTGCCGCTGTCCACCGTCGAGATGTATTGCGGCCTCAGTGGCTGGCAGGTGTGCGTGTCGTACCAGTTGTAGAAATGCTGCCGGTGACGCTCCAGCGCGTTCATGCTGTCCAGTGAGGCGGCCAAGCGTTGCAACAGGCGATCGGTACTCAAATAACCGAAGTCGTGGCCGGCCAAGTGGGCGAGCAGCGCCATGCCCATATTGGTGGGGGAGGTGCGGTGTGCAATCGCCGCTTTAGGTTCTTCTTGAATATTGTCCGGCGGTAACCAGTTGTCCTGCGGGCCTACGTACTCATCGAAAAACGCCCAGGTTCGACGGGCCAGCACCCGCAAAAAGTGCAACGACTCGGGCGAGGGAGTGAATGTCGCGTGCTCCGGTTTGGCGCTCAGGCGCCAGGCGATCCATGGGCCAGCCAACCACGCCAGAAGCAGTGGGGCGGCAATGGCCAGCCTGAGCGGATCAGTCGATAACCCGACCAGCGCGATCAGCGCCAGCACTGGTCCAAACCACATCTCGCGGTAGAGTCCGGACAGCCGATTCGCCGAACTGCGCTCCACCTCGCGGGACGGCTGCCATTGCAACAGCAAACGCCGGCTGAAAAACATCCGCCACAGCGACCGCGCAATGGCACCAGCGCTGTAGTACATCTCGAACGGTAGCCACGCGATGGTGGCGCAGACCTGTGCGAGGTCTTGTGCCAGCCCATCAAGAAGGGCTCTGAGGTACTCCCGATAAGGCACGTTCAGTGGCGGTTGCAGGACATCGGTAAAGGTTCTGAGCAACGGCTGGATGACGAGCAAACCGACCACCGCCAGTGTCCAGGCCAAGGGTTCACTGCTGGCAAACCAGCCCCAGACCAGCATTGACAGCAATGCCAGTGGCTCCAGGCTGCGCCGTAGATTGTCAAGAATCTTCCAGCGCGCCATGACGTCCAAGCGGTTGCGCGTCCATTCACCTTGTGTATTGCGCGCCCAAGGGAGCAGCCATGGGACTAACTGCCAGTCACCACGGATCCAGCGATGCCTGCGTTTAATGTCAGCGCTGTAACGCGAGGGGTATTGCTCATACAACTGCACATCGCTGAGCAAACCCGAGCGTGCATAGCAGCCCTCGATCAAGTCGTGGCTGAGTATCTGGTTATCGGGCAGGCAGCCTTCCAGCGCACAGGTAAAGGCATCCACGTCATAGATGCCCTTGCCAATGAAAGACCCTTGCTGGAACAGATCCTGATAGATGTCCGACACCGCACGGGTGTAGGGGTCGACACCCCCGTCACAACCAAACAGCCGGGAGTACAGGGTGCGCGGAGTGCTCGCCAGGCTGATGCCGACACGCGGCTGCAACAACGCGTAACCGGATACGATTTTTTCCTTGCGAGTGTCGAACAAGGGCCGGCTGAGTGGGTGCATCATGGCTGCCACGCATTGGCGAGCAACATCCTGCGGCAGCAATGTGTCGGTATCCAGGGTCAGCACGTAACGCACGGACAGAAGGGGGCGTATGTCACCGACAATCGTCGTGAAACGCGTCTCGCCCATGCCACGCAGCAACGCATTGAGGTCATTGAGTTTGCCTCGCTTGCGTTCATGCCCCATCCACACCTGTTGGCCGGGGTTCCAGCAACGCGATCGATGAAACAGGAAAAACCGGTCGACCGTGCCTTCAGCATATTTACGATTGAGCTGGTTGATCGCCTGAGCGGCGAGTGCCAGCAATTGTGCGTCGTGAACCTCGACCTCTTCTGGCGCATCGAGAAAATCAGTGAGCAAGGCGAAAAACAGATTGCCGTCACGATTGGCCAAGTACCTGACCTCAAGGCCTTCCACCAACTCCTCGACATCGGCACGCGTGGCGATGAGTGAAGGAATGGCTACCAGCGTGCGAGCTTCCTCAGGAATACCGCCGGCGTAGTCCATCTTCGGCAATATCGTGGGCAACATACTGAAGGTCACCAGCCAGTTGATCAGGCTGATTGCCAAGCGACTGGTCATGATCAGGCAGGGCACTGCCAGCGCCAGCAAGGCAACGTCGGGCAGTCCGTCGCGACTTGCAGACGCGAGCAATGGCAAGGCAAAAATCAGCGTGAGAACGCCAACCGGTGTCAGGTAAAACATCAATGGAGAAAACTGCAGAAGGCGTTTCCAGCGCTCATGCAGAGGCACCTTGGCGACCAGCCTTCGCTCAAGAGCACCGATGCCTGCACCGATCAGGTAATACCCGATGTGGTTGTGCAGCGCACTGTCGAGTGCCGCGGCGTGCTGCTGTCTCGACAGATCCACGACGATCTGGGCCACCTGGATCTCTGAGCGATGGCTGCGCCTGGCGAGCCGTTCGATCATGTGTCGATAACTGTCGCGGGTGGCAAAATCCATGAATGGGTAAACGGCGGCGGGATCGTTCTTCAGGGTCTGTTCGACATGACTCATCGATTCGACAAACTCGCGCCAATTGGTGGCCGTTAGCAGACGCAGGCTTGCGATGCTATTGCTGATAGACACTTGGTCGGCAGACTGTTGCTGCGCGTCGAGGTGCACCTGACGCTCTGTGCTGGAGCCCGTTTCACCCAGTATTTGTTCGATCCAATTGAGGGGCAGGGCGAGAGCCACACTCTGGCCCTGCAAGCGGCGGGCAAACTCGGCGACGAACGCAGCGCTCAAACGGGGTCCCGAATGAGCCATGTCGGCGACGGTCAGTACGACGTTTTTTACATCGCGACCGGAGACCTCGATCAGACGTTCGGCCCAGTCGTCCGCCCTGTTTCGGTCGTCCGAATTTGCCATTACCCGTGACGCCACTCGGCGCAGGTTTTCGATCAATGCAAGGCGCACCATGATCGGGATCGCCCAAAGCTCGCCCAGCGCCAGTGGCATGACGGTCTGATAAGCAACGATGAAGCGCCTGAGGCTTAACTCATCGAATCGGCCGTCGCCATGGGAGATCGTTTCCAGCGCAATGTCGTAGACCCGTGGAAGGCCTGCGGAAGGGCCGTTGGTCAAGCGTGGCAACTCTCGGCTATAGCCTTTGGGCAGATGCTTTCTGGCGGTACGAATGTGATCTTCAACAAGGAAGTAGTTGTCCAGTAACCACTCGGCGGCCGGGGTGACGGGGCGACTGGAAGACTGCGCCTGTGTCAGCGCGGTGCAACTGCGATTGAGCACAACCTCATTGTCATCCAGCCTGCCCAGTAGAGCATCGCGGGAGGACACGGCACTGACCTGATGCTGGTTGGCCAGCGCGATGCCGTGATTGGCCATTTGGTCTGCGTTGAACAGTTCGGCGCGCAGAATCGGCTCATAGGCGAACTTGCGACCGGGGAACTTACCGGTTCGACAAACGGCAGCCAAACGAGGTAACAACAGCCTGATGCGTGTCCCTATGCTTGTCATATTTCTCCTGATCTGAGACGTGTGCTCGCACACCCGGATAACCGCGCGCGGTGCTGGGTCAACTGATGAGAAGGTGATTTTCTACACGATAGACACCGGGTACTGCCCAGGCTGTGTGTTCGACCGCTTTACGTTCGAGCCATCTGTTAACAGTGCCTTCGAGCGTTACTTGATTGCCATGGACCGTGACGTGAATCTTGCCGGCATCCAGTTCGGCACTTCGTGCCAAGGCTTCTTCGATAAGTGTTTTGATATCTTGAATGCTGTCTTTAGGCTTTATCGCTAAACGATTGTCGATACCCACAATCCCTTGCAATTGTTGTATGAGCGCTTTCACGGCGTCTTTCTGGTATTGCCACTCCACGTGGCCCTCAATCGTTACCCACCCGTGCTGCACCTTGATGTGAATGGGTTCCTTGGAAACCGCCGTGTCCCAGTGGATCAGATCCAGGCAACGCGAGGCGATCACGCCATCATCAACAGTGTGAGCACCGGACACCCGCACTTCGAGTTCCTCGGCCACGGCGACGACGCCTTTAACGCTCTGGACGGCGCGCTCAGCGGCGATTTTTTCAGCGTAGGTCCGCACATGCCCGCTGAGCACAACAACGCCGTTTTCGATGGTGACACCGATAGCCGCAGCATCGATGTGCGGCAAAAATTCCAGCTCGTCCAGAATGGTTCTGCGTAACGTCAGGTCATTCATCATCAATCCTTTTGGCGCTTGCCCGATGCCACAGTGACCTCAAGAAAAACAGCCGTCTGTGCGTCAGCACACAGACGTGCTGCAACGACCTCGCGCACGCTGCCTGATCGTCTGCCAACACCACAAAGGAGCGTCGCGCCTTGAATCCTCACAGCACTGCCCCACATGCACTGCTACAGGTCGGTCAAGCCCAACGAGCCTGCCGATGATGGCTGAAGTGGTGTTTCTGCTGGACGTCGACAACACGTTGCTGGACGGCGACCGCGTTGTCGCCGATTTTCACCGGCACTTGAAGGAGCAATTGGGTGACGCCCATGCACAGCGTTATTGGTCAGTCTTCAACGCGTTGCGCAAAGAGCTCGGCTATGTCGATTACCTGGGCGCCTTGCAGCGCTATCGGCTGGAGATTGGGCAGGGCAGTGCGGATGAACAAAGACTGTTGTTGATGTCCTCCTTCCTCATCGACTACCCGTTTGCCGATCGACTCTATCCCCACGCAATGGACGTCATCACGCATTTGGGCCTGTACGGCCTGACCGTAATCCTGTCCGACGGCGATGTGGTTTTACAGCCGCGCAAGTTACAGCGCTCAGGTCTGTGGCAGGCCCTGGAGGGCCGCGCACTGGTCTATGTTCACAAGGAAAAGATGCTACAGGCCGTAGAACGTCACTACCCCGCCCGTCACTACGTGATGGTCGACGACAAGCTCGCGATTCTGGCGGCCATGAAGGGCATATGGGGTGAACGGTTGACCAGCGTTTTTGTGCGACAGGGCCATTACGCGATGGATCCGCGAATCATCGCCGCCCAACCGCAAGCCGATTTAACGATTGAGTGCATCGGCGATCTCGTCACGCTTGATCTCTCACACCTGTGTCCGCCGGCTATGCGCCGATGATCAGGTTTACCGGGTTTTCCATGTCGACCGAGTAATCACCTTGCCGCGCCGCCCGGTTGCAGGCGGCGCGGTGCAGTAACGCACGTTGAGCTTGCGCGACTTTACCGGGGTCGCCGCCCCAGATCTCGAGGGCTGGCTGCTGGATTGCGCGCGCGAAAGAAAACGTCAACGCCCAAGGCAGTCGCGACTTGAAGCGTCGGTTCATCGCGTTCAACCGCGCAGAAGCCAACTCGGGACTCTGCCCACCAGACAGGAACGCAATGCCCGCCACGGCGGCTGGCACGGCGCGTAGCAGGGTCGTCACGGTGGCGTCGGCGACCTCGTCGACACTGTCCTGATGGCGGCAGCTCAGGCCCGACAGGAGCATGTTCGGCTTCAACACCATGCCTTCGAGCAGCACGCCCTGTACATGTAGCTGCTCGAAGACCTCGTGCAGCACTTTTGCGCTGACGTCGACACAACGTTGTAGCGAGTGATCACCCGTCATCAGCACTTCAGGTTCGACCACGGGCACAAGCCCGACCTCCTGACAAAGGGCCGCGTAGCGCGCCAGTGCATGGGCGTTGGCCGCGATGCACGCCGCACTGGGAAGACCGGCGCCCATCGTGATCACTGCGCGCCACTTGGCGAAGCGCGCACCGATGGCCGCATAGCCTTGCAACCGTTCACGCAAACCGTCCAACCCTTCGGTAATCTTTTCGCCGGGACGCCCAGCCAGTGCTTTCGCACCGGCATCGACCTTAATCCCGACCAGGATGCCGACGTCAGTCAGCGCCTTCACGAACGGCGTGCCATCGGTGCACTGCTGGTGGATTGTCTCGTCGTAGAGAATGGCACCGCCGATACTCTCGGCCAGCCCCGGCGCCGTGATGAGCAGCTCACGCCACGCCCGGCGCGACGCTTCAGACGGCGTAATGCCGAGTGCGGCGAAGCGGTCGTTGCAAGTCGGTGAACTCTCGTCCATCGCCAGCAGGCCCTTGCCGCTAGCCAGCATCTGGCGCGCCGTGTCGACAAGTTGCACTGAGTTCATGCGGCCCCCCCCATTTCCAGTTACGAATCTGCGGCAGATCCTCGCCGTGCTCGTTGATGTAGAGCTTGTGTTCGACCAGCTTGTCGCGAGCCATCTGCTTCAGATAAGCACCCCGGCTGCCGAGATGAGGCAGACGGTCGACAACGTCCTGTACCAAATGGAACCGGTCCAGGTCGTTCTGAACCCGCATGTCAAAAGCCGTGGTAATCGTTCCTTCCTCCTTATAACCCCGCACATGGAGATTGCGGTTGTTTCGGCGATAGGTAAGTCGATGCACCAGGCAGGGGTAGCCGTGGAAGCCGAAGATGATGTGCTTGTCCTTGGTGAACAGTGAGTCGTAGTCCCCATCACTCAACCCGTGCGGATGTTCGCTGGCGGACTGCAACTTCATCAGATCGACAACATTGACGACGCGGATCTTCAGTTCGGGCAAATGCTCGCGCAGGATGGACACCGCCGCCAGAATCTCCAGTGTTGGCGTATCGCCGCAGCAAGCCATGACGACGTCCGGTTCGCTGTCCTGATCGTTGCTCGCCCACTGCCAGATCCCAACGCCCTGAGTGCAATGCACGATCGCCTCATCCATGGTCAGCCATTGCGGCAGCGCATGCTTGCCAGCGACGACGACATTGACGTAATTGCGGCTGCGCAGGCAGTGATCGAATGTCGACAACAGGCAGTTCGCATCGGGCGGCAGATAGACGCGAACGATGTCGGCTTTTTTGTTGATCACATGGTCTAGGAAGCCGGGATCCTGGTGCGTGAAGCCATTATGGTCCTGCTGCCAGACGTGCGAGGCGAGGAGGTAGTTCAGTGAGGCGACCGGCCGCCGCCACGCCAACTCTTTGGTGACCTTGAGCCACTTGGCATGCTGGCTGAACATCGAGTCGATGATGCGGATAAAGGCTTCGTAGCTATTGAAAAGCCCATGCCGACCGGTCAGCAGGTAGCCCTCCAGCCAACCTTCGCACTGATGCTCGCTGAGCATCGAATCGAGCACGCGGCCGGCGGGCGCAAGAAACTCGTCGTTCGCAACGGTCGCCGCATCCCATTGACGGTTGGTGACCTTGAAGACGGCGCCAAGCAGGTTCGACATGGTCTCGTCCGGGCCGAAGACACGAAAGTTGTCGGGGTTCAGTTGGATGATGTCCTTGAAGAACTCACCGAGCACCAGCGTGTCCTGGGCGAAGACGGCGCCGGGCGAGGGGACACGCACGGCATGCACACGGAAGTCGGGCATGTGCAGATCGCGTAGCAACAGGCCGCCGTTAGCATTTGGATTGGCGCCCATGCGCCGCAGGCCTTTGGGCGCCATTTCAGCCAGTTCTTCGATCAATCGGCCGTTGGTATCGAACAGTTCTTCGGCCTTGTAACTCTTCATCCAGCGCTCAAGTTGCGCCAAGTGCTCAGGGTGATTGGCATCGACCAGCAACGGCACTTGGTGCGAGCGGAAGGTCCCTTCGACAGGCAGCCCGTCGACAACTTTCGGCCCGGTCCAGCCCTTGGGCGATCTGAGAACAATCATCGGCCAGAGGGGGAGTGTGGGCGTATCGGTCGTTCGGGCGTGCTTCTGCAATTGTTGGATTTGCGCGATGGCTTTGTCAGTGGCACGGGCCATCAACTCGTGCATCGTCATTGGATCGTCGCCTTCGACAAAGTACGGTTCCCAGCCGGAGCCTCGAAGGAACTGCTCCAGATCGTCATGACCGATGCGCGCAAGTACCGTCGGATTACTGATCTTGTAGCCGTTCAGATGCAGGATCGGCAGCACCGCACCGTCGGTGACCGGATCGAGAAACTTGTTGGACTGCCACGCCGTAGCCAAGGGGCCGGTTTCGGCCTCGCCATCGCCGATGACACAGGCGACTATCAGATTAGGGTTATCGAATGCGGCACCGAAGGCGTGGCTGAGCGAATAGCCAAGCTCACCACCCTCATGAATCGAGCCTGGCGTCGTCGGTGCGACATGACTGGAAATACCACCCGGAAAAGAGAACTGCTTGAACAACTTCTTCAGCCCGGCTTCATCCTCACCCACATTCGGATAGACCTCGCTCCAGGTGCCTTCGAGGTAAACGTTGCCGACGATTGCCGGGCCGCCGTGGCCGGGACCGGCAACGTAGATCATGTCCAGATCGTGGTTCTTGATGACTCGGTTCAAATGGACGTAGATGAAGTTTTGTCCTGGTGTCGTGCCCCAGTGACTGACAACAAGCGGCTTGACGTGCGCCATTGTCAACGGCTCACGCAACAGCGGGTTGTCGTAGAGGTACATCTGGCCGACCGAGAGGTAATTAGCAGCGCGCCAGTAGGCGTTCATTCGCTGCAATTCATCTGCACCCAATGTTGGGACATCAGCGGCTGAAAGGCCGGGGATTTCTACGTTTTCACTCTCTTGCGTCAACGTGATCGCATCATTCATGGTCAGTGTTCCTTTGGGAAATTGGCGGAATGAGCAGACGTGGCTGTGGCTGCCTGGCAGATCGCAAGAAAATCCGCAGACTTCTGGCTGGCGCCGCCGACGAGGACACCACCGACTTCCGGCAGCGTGAGGATCGAGTGGGCACTGGCCGGTTTGACCGACCCGCCGTACAGGATTCGCAGGTTTTTACCCTCAGCCCCCAGACGCAGGGTCAGGCAGGCCCGGATGTGCGCATGCATTTCAATGATTTGTTCGCACGTTGGCATATGGCCCGATCCGATCGCCCAGAGAGGCTCGTAGGCGATCACCGCGTTGGACGCCGTCATGCCTTCAGGCACACTCCCGGCGATCTGATCACCACAGACGGACAAGGCGTTTCCTGCCAGCCGCTGCTCATTCGTTTCACCGATGCAGATGATTGCCAAAAGACCCGCGCGTCGCGCCGCTTTTGCCTTCCTCGCCACGATTGCATCGGTATCCGCGTGATGTTGGCGGCGTTCCGAATGCCCAACGATGACCGCGCAGGCACCGGCATCCTTAAGCATCTCTGCGCTGAGGTCGCCGGTAAAAGCCCCCGAAATATCGCCACTGCAATCCTCCCCGCCAATGGCGATGCGGCCAGCGGCCGTCAACACCGCTTGCGCAATCAGCGTCGCGGGCAGGCACATCAAAACCTCGACCGGTGGCTGCTTCGCTTGCACCGTAGCCGCCACCGCTTCGATTTCACTGAGCTGGGCCGCCATGCCGTTCATCTTCCAGTTGCCGGCGATCAGCGGCTGCCGGTACTTCTGGAGCGACACAGGATCGACATCAGGCGGATGAAACGCTTGTGCTGGGTCAAGCATCGTCATGAAAACCATCCCGCGAGGTTCATCAATAAGGCTCGACGATGCGCTTGAGCAGAGCTTTGTTCTGTGCGCCAGCGCACGCTGCGGTCGACGCGTGTGATCGCTCAAGTTTAACGACAGGTAACCCGCGTTCGGTTCAGGCAGGTGTGCAGCAGTAAACAGAGGTAATCGATTAACAAAATAAAATTGTATGTGTGAAAAATTTATATTGATTTTTTTCAGCCTGGTACCGCTTTAGCATAAATCCAGCTTCAAAAAACCCGCTGGGCAGCGAGTTCGGTGGCCGGCACCACAAACCCATAAAAAATTGTTATCGGAGTCCTGATGAGTCTTTCTCCTTTCCACCTCGCAATCCCTGTTTATGACCTGGCCGCCACACGGCACTTCTACGGAGAGGTGTTCGGCCTTTGCGAAGGTCGCTCAAGCGACCAGTGGGTAGACTTCGATTTCTACGGCCACCAACTGGTCATCCACGAACATCCTAAAACTGCTTCGCAGGAAAGCGTGCACAGCAACCCGGTAGACGGTCACGACGTACCGGTTCCGCACTTCGGCATTATTCTGGAATGGGCTCAATGGGAAGCCCTGGCCGAGCGCTTAAAGGCGCGCGAAACCCAGTTTGTGATCGAACCCTACATTCGCTTCAAAGGCCAGGTTGGTGAGCAGGCCACCATGTTCCTGTTCGACCCGTGCGGCAACGCACTTGAGTTCAAAGCGTTCAAGGATATGAGCCAGCTCTTCGCCAAATGATAAAAAGCTGGCGCGCCATCAAGCGCGCGCCAAGAACACTTAAATGAGCTGGAAACTCATGAATCTGCCTACTGCCCTCAAGCAGTCCTTTCATTCCAACAAAAAGGCTAGACATGAAACGTTTCCCCTTAGTTTGGCAATTAGTTGCCGGGTTGTTACCAAGTACCCGCCGCTGAGTTGCTGCGTAAGGAACTGCATATTGCGACAGGGGCCGTGGGTGTCATCCAGAGTGGTCGTCAAGCCCAAGAAATCCTGCAGAACGGTCGAGCTGACCTGGTTTTTGTCGGACGGCAAATGCTGCGTGATCCATTCTGGGTGCGCACTGCAGCAGATGACTTGAAAGAAATCATTGAGACTCCAGCCGCCTGAACTCGTTACGGTTCTGTATGGCTTGATACCAAAGCGTGAATGAGTCCACGTCCTAAGCGGACGGCTGGACGGTTCTGATCCTCAATCCAATCCAATGAAGCAGGAATAAAACCATGAGCAACCCTACTTACGTACACGAATACCAAGCCATCACCGAGGTGCTGAACAAGTACATTGAGGGCTGTAAACAGGCCAAAAGCAGCATCATGAAGCCTGCTTTCAATGATCAAGCAACGATGTTTAGCGTCGATGGCGACGGTCAACTGGCCGGCGGCGCAATTCCAATCCTGTTCGAGGGGATCGACAAGGATTTCCGCCCCTCTCCTGACGCACAGGCGGCTATTACTCGCATTGAAATCGTCGGTAATGCCGCTAGTGCTCGCATTGACGCCAACGGCATGTCAGGCCTCTCTTTCACCGACTTCTTCCATCTGCTGAAAGTAGAAGGCAAGTGGACGGTAGTCAGCAAGATTTTCCAAGCGCATGCAGCGCCTTGATTAGCTCAGGACGGTGCTGATATTCGAGTGCGAGTAAAATGGAAAGCTGGACGTCATTACTCGTTTAATGCTTCTTCACGGCGTGCTCTGTAATCAATTGAGCCAGTAATTTCACGGGCTCGATTAGGCTGCGGCGTGCACGATGCACTAAACCAATATCGCGATGGAATGTACGTTGTTTCAGGTCCATTACACGCACTTCAGTTGGCCATTCCTTATGGGTGGCCGTTTCTGGCACCAAGGCCACTCCGACGCCGTTTGCAACCAGTTTGATAATCGCATCCAATTCATCGAGTTCGCAGACTTCGTGTAATGAAAAATGGGTTTGTCGCAAGAACCGATCAACCTGGCGTCCGCCAAAAGATGAACGGTCATAGCGGATAAAGGGCTGGCTCGATACCAACTCAGCCCAATCCTCGCCAGGCATATCAGCCGGGACAATCAATCGGTAAGGTTCGCGTGCCAATGTTGTCCAGCGCAGATCGCTGTGAAGAGAGAAGGGTGGACGGATGATCGCCGCCATATCGATTTCACCTGAATCGACCTGATTTACCAATTCCATCGACAGGCCAGGCAGGACGCGTGTTCTGCACTGTGAGGATCGTTGATGAAACTCAGCCAAGGCTTCCGGCAAGAAGGAGCGCTGAACCGAGGCAATTGCCCCAATGGTGACCAAAACATTGGCGGGAAGACCCACCGACATCGTGCCCAGATCTTTGAACTGGCGAACCAGTTCCTGGCCTTGCGACAAAACCTGGTGGCCCATTCGGTTGAGCTGCGCGGAGCGTCCTGTTCGGTCGAACAACTCGACCCCAAGCTCTGCCTCAAGTCGTTGCATCTGGGCGCTGACGGCGGCCTGGGTGAGGCCGATTTTGCTGCCAGCCGCCGCAAAAGTACCTTCTCTCGCCACAGCGATTAGTGTTTTAAGTTCTTTGATCATGCGCAAATAATAATTATGTTTCGCTGGGAAATATATCTGTATTTTTTTCGCTAAATCACTGCGTAAAATCGCTTCGAACGCAGGTAAACAAACGTCAGACGTTCTGCCGGGCGCCTGACGCATTAGCGTTTTTGATGTCGCCAGGCGCAAAGTTCAATGTTGTGCAAGACACCAGTCGCAGCAATTTATAACTAAACTAAAGGACTATTTAGTTTAGTTATATTTAATTGTTATTAAAGATGGAGGAGGGTAGCTCACCAATGACCTAGGGTTAGCTCATCCTTCGCCGTCGATATATTCACTATAAAGAGCAATGGATTATGGACTATGAGCGTTTGCCGAGTACCTGGGTTATCGAGGAAGCGCGTGCTTTTTTGAGGGCCGCACAGATCCTCGAACAAGGTGCTTCAAACGATGATTTCCAGCTCTACTGGCCAGCCGTGATGAATTCGGCGCTTGCATCTGAGCTGCTTCTTAAGTCATTCCTTGTTGAGGCTGACCCACGATTTCCAAGGTCTGAATATGATCCTGAAGGACATTTGCGTTTGGTCGCCGGCTTGCCAGGAAACAGGCATGGCCTGATCGATCTGTACAACGCTATTCCTATTGAGCTAGCTAACCAGCTGCGTGAAACGTCGGAGAGATTGGCTCCAGGCTTTCAATTGGAAAAATGGATCACGGCTAGCTCGAAGCTTTTCGTTGGCACTCGATATCCATATGAAGCCAACTCGGTTCAGGCCGTTGACCTGGATGTGTTGAAGCTCGCGCCGCACCTGGATCAGGTGCTGGAGGAAATGACTCGTCAACCAGTCAGTGCCAGGCTCTAAATCTGATCACCAGAGCCCCCCAGTCCCGCATATGAAGGTTCGCATAATGTATATTATGTTAAACGACAGGTCATGTCGTAGATGTTCATAAGCTGTCTGTTTCCACTTACCTAGATATCTCAACCCCTTGCCGCCCCATTCTTACAACTGCCATTACGCTGCTCTGTCACGAAACTGCGTTTTCGCAGCTGACGCCTCTAAAGCTCGAATTCTTGATGTTCAAAACTTCGCAGGCCCGTGGCACCTTTTCAGCCTGCCGCGGTTGCTCATTCTCTTTTTGAACCGACGCTACCAACGCCACGGTTTCTTGCTCACGCAGATCGGCTACAGCAGCGGCCTGTGAAGTACCTTTACCTCTTCACATCGAGCTGAGATCTGCTCAAGCCGGCGTTATGGGAGATCACTTCCCGGGCCTCCTCCATAAGCTGATCCATTGGCGTTTGCACCATGCCGGTGAGCGTGTCACTCGGGCGCTGGAACAGCGCTATGCCAACCTGCCTGCTCTTGCGACGGACCTTGTGCCTGGCAGGCCGAGATAATCCAGCACTCCGCCAATAAGCATTTCCTTGTCGCGCGAATAACAACAATTATCATTGGCATTAGTGTTTTCGAAGCGTATTATCTGCACGCTTTGTATCTGAATCATGTCCATAAGGAGTCGGGCTTGACGCACACTAATCCGGAAAAACAACAGCTATTGCTCTCGCGCTGGAGTGAGGCGCTCGCTACCCCGGCCTTTAGATCCCATCGCATCACGCTCGACCATTTGAGCAATGCACTGGAGTCTGCGTCGCAGCGTAGCTTCCAACGTCTGATTCAGGCGCTGTTTCGCGAAGATCTGATCAGGCCCGACGACTGTGAATACGACGAATACAACCACTGTTGGTTGCCGCTTGAGAATGGCGCGCGTCTTTGTTTCGAACACTTGTCTGCCGGGCGAATGAACAGCTGGGACGTCCGTGGCAGCATTACGCTTCACCGCCCCGCAAGCCTGCCGCAAAAAATCCTGCTGCCCTCTGAATTGCTGGCCCATCTCAGCCCCCAGCTCAACCCTGCTGCTTCTAAGGAAGTACTGGAGCGTCTGGCCTTCGAGCTCGATGACAGCTTCAGCAATGACACGCTGTGCCTGGCCTTCCATCACAACTGGACTCTCCAGCTCAAGAACCGGATCGACCCGAGCTACGACGACAACTTGTTGGCCTGGCTCAAAGACAGCAGCGCGTTGGAGAACCCCACCTTGCTGTTGGAACAATGGGGCACGCTGGGCCATCCGTGGCATCCGAACTACAAGACCAAACTCGGCCTCAGTGCCTCTCAGGTGATCGCCTTTTCGCCGGAATTCGAGGCGAGGTTTCCAATTATGCTGTGCGCTCTGCACCGCCAATACACCCACGTCGAATCACTGACAGGTACGCCGGATTATTGGGACTGGTGGCAAGGCAATTTTCCACAGGCCGCCGAACACCTGCACGCTCATTTGCAAAGCAGAGGACTGGATGCAGCGGATTACCTCCCACTCCCCGCGCACCCTTGGCAGGCCCATGAAGAGTTACCACGCTCATTTGCCAATGAGATCGCCGACAACCTACTGATCCTGACTGATATCGTCGCGTTCACCGCTCATCCCACCATGTCGTTCCGCACTGTTGTGCCGGGTGCCAGCCGCACCGCGCCGATGGTCAAACTCCCGGTGGCACTGCGTCTGACCAGCGTGCAGCGCACCGTCTCGCCGCGCTCGGCGCGGATGGGACCGCGTATCAGTCATTTGTTGCTGAGAATTCTCGATCAGGAGCAGCAGATCCAGCGCTTGCTGAACATCGTGCCGGAACGTATCGGCGTGCATTACGCGCCACAACCGGTGGACGATGAACGCTCACGACATGCCGCCGTGCTTTACCGGGACAACCCGCTGAGCCTGTTGCAAACCGGTGAAATGGCTGTCCCGGTCGGCAGCCTGTTCGCGATGGATGAGCATCAGCAGCCGTTACTTCGTCAGTGGGTGCGCCTGGCCCAGGGGCGTGATGACGGCGAAGCCATGCAGGCATTCTTTCGCGACTACCTGTCGATTGCCGTACCGAGTCTGCTCGGTATCTATCTGATGTATGGCGTGGCCTTCGAAGCCCACCAGCAAAACAGCTTTATGGTGATGGGCGCCGATGGGCAATTGAGTCGCCTGTTGCTGCGCGACTTCGGTGACATTCGCATTGATCGCAAGACCCTGCATGCCCATGGCCTCGATATTGAGCTGCACGACCCGAAGATGACGCTCTACGACGAATCAAGTTTTGTCCGAGACAAACTTCTGCACACCACATTCATGTGCCATTTGGGTGAACTGGCCTTGCTCTGCGCTCGTCATTGGAACGTGCCGGAGAAACTCCTGTGGGATGAATTGGCGGCGCAGGTCAGTGATTGCTTTGACGCATTGCGCGAGCGCGTCGAACCGCAACGCTGGGAAACCGAACGTCAAGCCTTGCTTGTGCAGGACTGGCCGGCCAAGTCATTTATGCGCATGCGCTTGCTCGACAGCCATGCCGACATTGTCGGCCGTCTCAGCAACCCACTGAAAGTCAACGCCCATGGCGGCTAACGGCAGCGCTTTAAGGCTGTTGGTGCTGATCCAGTTCATTTCCATGGGTGCCATGGAGATGAGCGGCCCGTTCTGGCCCTTGCAAATTCAACATCTGCTCGGGCCCGAACAGGCCCGTTACACTGCACTGCTATCCGCCATGGTCTATGCCGGCCCCATGCTTGCGGCCATGCTCTTGACGCCGTTGTGGGGCCGTCTGGGTGACCGCACCGGGCACAAGCCGATGATCGTTCGGGCATTGCTGGCATTGGCGCTGTGCCAGGGGCTGGCGGCCATTACGCTCGATCCCTGGTTGTTGGTCGCGATCCGGGTGATGCAAGGCGCACTGGCCGGCTTTCTAGCCGCCGCTCAGGCGTACGCCCTGGCCTGTTGCGACAGCTCGGATCGCGGGCGAACCCTGGCGCGATTGCAATCGGCAACCGCAGTCGGCTCGTTGGTGGGGCCGGTGCTGGGCGGTTGGTTGATGGACGTCTCAGGGTTTGCCCTGCTCTGCTATGGCGCTACGCTGATTTGCCTGCTGTGTGCGTTGGGTAGTTTCTTTCTGCCGGCCGATACGGCCCGGCCAGCACAGAAAAAAACATCTGCCAGCGCGACCTTGCCGAAAGGCTGGATGGGCGGAATTTTGTTGGTGATCGTACTGATCCAGGCCGCCAAGATGATGCCTCAGCCCTTCTATGCGCTGTACGTCGCCAATGTACTGCAAGCGCCCGGCTGGCTGATTGGCGCTACCTACGCCGCCAGCGCCGCAACCCTGGCCATTTCCGCGCCGCTGTGGGGGCGGCTGTTCGATCGCTGGCAACCGGCCTATACCCTGCGCGTCATCGAAGGCGTGGCGTGGTTGTGTGCATTGACCCTTGCCGCGACCGCACTGGCCAACGAATGGATCGGCTTTCTCGCCACCCGACTGCTGTGGGGCCTTTGGCAAGGCGCCCTGCTACCAGTGGCCTATGCCCTGATCGCCAATACTGTTTGCCCCACCAAGCAGGGTTTTGCTCTGGGCCTGGGCAACAGCGCGGCGAAAGCCGGCGCTCTGCTGGGAGCCGTCCTGGGCGGCATCGGCATGGGGCTGGTCGGGCTGGACCATAGCTTCTGGCTGGTGGCCCTGACCTACGCCTTGGCCGCTTTGGGTGTCCGCTGGGTACGAGCCTCAACCGCGATGCAGCCCACTGTTTTCTCTACCAACACTCATCACAACTAAAAAAAGACTACATCATGACCCGAACCAAGCTATCCCTGTTGATTGCGCTGCTCAGCACCTTCAGTGCCCGGACCTGGGCCGTGGAATCCGAGAAGCCAGGTACCCTGAACATGCAAGCTACCGTCGTCTCGGCCACCCGCAGCGAAGCGAGCATTGCCTCGATTCCCGGCTCGGTACAAGTTATCGACGAGCAACAGATCCGAGAACAAAGCGGCGCCGGTCGTCGAGTGTCCGACATCCTTGGGCAACTGGTGCCAGGGATTGCCCCACCCACTGGCGGTATGAGCAACTTCGGTCAGACCCTGCGCGGGCGCAACATTCTGGTATTGGTTGATGGCGTGTCGCAAAACGCTACCCGAGACAACTTCCGCCAGTTGAACAGCATCTCGCCCGCCAGCATCGAGCGCATCGAGGTGGTGTCCGGCGCGAGCAGCATCTACGGTGCCGGTGCTTCGGGCGGCATCATTAACATCATCACCAAGCGCAATCAGGGCCAGGACATCGCGTTCAGCAGCAAACTGGGCATGAGCAGCGGTAACAACCTCAACCGTAAAGGCTTCGTCTACGAGGCGTTCCAAAGTGCGACAGGCCGTCAGGACGCACTGGACTGGTATGTTTCGGCAGACATGACGCAACGCAACGACCAGTTCGACGGCAACGGCAACCGCATTCCTCAGGACACGTCCCAAGGCAGCAACATGGACACCGAAACCTATGACCTGCAAGGTCGGTTCGGTTATGAACTGGATGCCGACAAAAAGCTCAGCCTGTCGCTACAAGACTACAAGGACCAGCAGGATACCGGTTACACCAAAGCCTCGCGCAATGGTGAGGCCGTCGCGGTCCAGGGCTTGAAGCTCGACGACCAGCCCTACACCCATAACCAGGCAGTCAATCTCAACTACGCCGACAAGGATTTCTACGGCCAGGGTCTGCAAGTCGAAAGCTATTGGCGTCGTGCCGATGCGCTGTTCTTCCCCGACCTGTCACGGGGTAAAGCCGGCGTTTCGGACAACAACAGCGTGCAAGACGTGTATGGCCTGCGTGCGGCCATCGACACCCCGCTGCCGTCGATCGGCGATGCTACCGGCAATCTGGTCTGGGGCGCCGATTACGACCACGAGCGCTCTCGTCAGCGCGGCGACCAGTACCGGGTCAACGGTCTGAACTACACCAAGACCGGCACCACCTATGAACTGGGCCCGGACACCGAAACCACCACCAAAGCGCTGTTCGGGCAAATGTCCTGGGACATCGGCGACTGGACCCTGCGCGGTGGCATACGGCGCGAGTGGATCGAAAGCGAAGTCTCCGACAGCATCGCCTACGGTGAAATCGTCCAGACTGGCAAACGCGCGACCTTGCCCGGCGACACTCTCAAATATGATGCGACCCTCTACAACCTGGGTGCTGTCTATCACCTGAGCGCAAACCAGGACATCTTCGCCAATTACAGTCAGGGCTTCTCGCTGCCCGACATCCAACGCTTCCTGCGGGACGTCAACAGTCGCTTCGATATTCAGACCCTCAACGCCCAAGCGATCAAGGTCGACAGCTACGAGCTGGGCTGGCGCGGCAATTGGGACAAATGGCAAGCCGACGTCACCGTGTATGAAAACACCTCTGACGTCACCCAGTTCTTTGACGCCAACGACCGTGTGTTACGCCTGATCAACCAGAAGGAACGCGTGCGCGGCATCGAGAACAGCCTGACGTATCGCCCGACCGAGCACTGGTCGGTGGGCGGCACTTACGCATGGGCCAAAGGTGAAACCCAACAGAACGGCAAATGGATCGACCTGCCGGCCACCCGCATTTCACCGGCCAAAACTACGTTGTTCGTCGGTTTCACTGAGGACGACTACAGCCTGCGTCTGCAGGGTATGCATCTGTCCAGCTACGACGAGGCTGCCAAAGACAACAACGGCCGCGAAATCCAGGGCTATACCCTGGTGGACATGCTCGGTTCGGTGGAACTGCCGGTCGGCCGACTTGAAGGCGGGGTCTACAACCTCACCAACCGCACCTACCAAAACCTCTTCGCCCAGGCCAACGCCCGTGCGCCTTTTGCCAATGCCGAAGGGCGTACGCTGAGCGTCAGCTACTCGGTCGACTGGTAACTCAAGGGGTACATAACGTGTGAACTGTCATCGTTTTTTGAACGATGACAGATTACAGGCGCTCGCACTGACCGAACATATCCGGGCTTTCTTTCGGTCAGACTGCGTTGCTCTTTGCCGACGCCCCGCGTAAAAAAGTCTGTCCCTCATCGATCGTGCAAGGAGCATTGGATGCTGGCGTTACACACGACACATGATTTGACGACCTGATCTTCCATCTTCGGCTCAGCTGATGAGTCGTCCAAACAACAGCACCCAGGCCTCACTGCGCGCCCTGCCCCATCCGACTCGCTAGCTTCTGCTCTTTCGATATGCCGTCAGTCCGGGCACAATGCGCATCCTTTTTTTGGCTGGCCGTGCCGGAGGCCTCGAAATGATCAAAACGCCGTACTACCTCATCGACAAACAGAAACTGCTGACGAACATGCAGAAGATTGCCTATGTGCGCGAACAGTCCGGGGCAAAGGCCCTGCTGGCGCTCAAGTGCTTCGCTACATGGTCGGTGTTCGATTTGATGCAGCAATACATGGACGGCACCACATCGTCGTCGCTTTACGAACTCAAGTTAGGTCGTCAGAAGTTCGAAGGCGAAACCCATGCCTACAGCGTGGCCTGGGCCGACGACGAGATCGAGGAGATGCTCGACAATTGCGACAAGATCATCTTCAACTCCATCAGCCAACTGCAACGCTTTGCCAAGCGCTCTGAAGGCAAAACCCGTGGCCTGCGCGTCAACCCGCAAGTCAGCAGCTCTGATTATCTGCTGGCCGACCCGGCGCGCCCGTTCAGCCGTCTGGGCGAGTGGGACCCGGTGAAGATCGAAGGCGTCATTGACCAGATCTCCGGCTTCATGTTCCACAACAACTGCGAGAACGGCGACTTCAGCCTGTTCGACCAAATGCTCTGCACCATTGAAGAACGCTTCGGTGAGCTGCTGCACAAGGTCAGTTGGGTCAGCTTGGGCGGTGGTATTCACTTTACCGGCGAAGGCTATGCGCTGGACGCGTTCTGCGCACGGCTCAAGGCGTTCTCGCAAAAGTACGACGTTCAGGTCTACCTGGAGCCTGGCGAAGCGGCGATCACCAACAGTGCCTCACTGGAAGTCACGGTGCTCGACACCCTCTACAACGGTAAGCACCTGGCGGTGGTGGACAGTTCCATCGAAGCCCATCTGCTTGACCTGCTGATTTATCGCCTCAACGCTAAACTGGCGCCGAGCGAGGGTGATCACACCTACATGGTGTGCGGTAAGTCGTGCCTGGCCGGGGACATCTTCGGTGAGTATCAATTTGACCGTCCGCTGGCCATCGGTGATCGGCTGTCATTCGTCGACACCGCGGGTTACACCATGGTCAAGAAGAACTGGTTCAACGGCCTGAAAATGCCATCCATCGTTGTGAAACAACTCGACGGTACAGTCGAAGTGGTTCGCGAATTTGGTTATGAAGACTACCTGTCCAGCCTTTCGTAAACGGACAGATACAGGAGAGAGAAAGCAATTGAAAAAGAACGTTCTTATCATTGGTGCAGGAGGTGTCGCTAAGGTGGTGGCCCACAAGTGCGCGCAGCACAACGACGAACTCGGTCGTATTGCTATCGCGTCGCGCAACATCTCCAAGTGCCAGGCCATCATCGACAGCGTCAAAGCCAAGGGTAGCCTCAAGGTACCCGCCGACATCTGCGCCTTTTCGCTCAATGCACTGGATGTTGAAGCAACCAAGGCGCTGATCCTGGAAACCGAATCACAGATCGTGATCAACGTCGGTTCCGCGTTCCTTAACATGTCGGTGCTGCGTGCCTGCATCGATACCGGGGTGGCCTACCTGGACACCGCCATTCACGAAGAGCCGGGCAAGGTCTGCGAGACTCCGCCGTGGTACGGCAACTACGAGTGGAACCACCTGGATGAGTGCAAACAGAAGAACATCACGGCCATCCTCGGCGTGGGCTTCGACCCAGGTGTCGTCAACGCTTATGCAGCGCTGGCGCAACAACAGTATTTCGACAGCATTGACTCGATCGACATTCTCGACGTCAACGCTGGCTCCCATGGCAAATATTTCGCCACCAATTTCGACCCGGAGATCAACTTCCGTGAGTTCACCGGACAGGTGTGGAGCTGGCAGAACAGCCAGTGGACCAGCAACACCATGTTCGAAGTCAAGCGTACCGACGACCTGCCGGTAGTCGGCTCGCAGAATCTGTATCTGACCGGCCATGATGAAGTGCACTCGTTGTCCAAGAATCTCAACGTGCCCAATGTGCGTTTCTGGATGAGCTTCGGCGAACACTACATCAATGTGTTTACGGTACTGAAAAACCTCGGTCTGCTCTCCGAGCAACCGGTCATGACCGCCGAAGGCCTGGAAGTTGTGCCGCTGAAAGTGGTGAAGGCCGTGCTGCCTGATCCGAGTTCGCTGGCGCCCGGCTACACCGGCAAGACCTGCATCGGCGATCTGGTCAAGGGCACCAAGGATGGTCAACCGCGCGAGGTGTTTATCTACAACGTGGCCGACCACGAGGAAGCCTACGCCGAAACCGATAGCCAGGGCATTTCCTATACCGCTGGCGTACCACCGGTAGCCGCAGCGTTGCTGGTCGCCCGTGGCGAGTGGGATGTGCAGCGAATGGCCAATGTCGAGGAACTGCCGGCCGAGCCATTCCTCAAGGCGCTGGATGTGATGGGCCTGCCGACCCGCATCAAGGACGAGAATGGAGACCGTCCCTGGAGCTGAAGCGACTGAGGCTCACAACCTATAGCTGAGCTTCATTGCCTGCTCCAAAAACGCCGCTCACTGAGCGGCGTTTTTGTATGCACTAAAAATCAGGAGGACGCGACTTCTGAGCGTTGTGGCGCGGGCATGTTGCTCCTGAGCTGCTGCCAAGCGAGCTGCGCCTGGACTTCGGCGACGGCATCCAGGACTCTCTGCGCCCAGTTCTCATCCTCCGGATGCACGACAACAACGCGAAAGCCGTGATCATGCCCTTCCGTGCGTACGCCCTCGGAGTCATCGACATGCAAGTCGATATCGAAGGCCGGCGGGAATTTCGACGGGCCTTTTGACAACCCATTGATCGTCAGCGCACGGTTATGCAACACACTGTTGACCACCCCGTCGACACGGATGCCATATAGCAACAACCAACGTCTGATGTAGGACGGTGTCCGGCCGGACGACGTATAGACCCAAATACTGCAGCCTTGGCGACGCAACTCTCGGCTCAGAGCGCGCGTTCCGATTCGCAGTGGTTCCCCCAGCCAACGATGAACACAGGCCGGCAACCAGCTCTGCTCGACTGCGCAGTGGTGGAGTTGGCAGGCCAGCGTGTCATCGATATCGAACGAAACCCGGATGCGCTGACGTCTGAATACGTGCATCGGGATAGCACACCGCAAGGCTTGCCATACCCGGCTACCGGAGGATCGATACTTGGCGGGTATTGGAAACCCGTTCATCAATTTCCCCCTTGGAAGACGTGCAGGGCCCTGTCGCTGAGAAAAAAACTCATCGATTCAGGCGCCTGATTTTCCAGGAAGGCTGCATATTTTTTCTTGATCTTGGGTAATTCGTACAACGCCTTGACTCCATGCTTTGCAGAGTTGCGTATGACCGATGATGGGTTGAAGTAGCCCTCGGCGTTTTCCAGCGTCAGTACGAACGGAGGCAAACCGGCGCGCATGAGCAAATAGCTGACGAGGAGCGACCCAGTGCGGTTATTGCCTTCAATAAACAACTGCGGCTTGCTGAGGATTCGCACATAAACACCGGCCGCACGCTTCCAGACTGATTCGCTGCGATACGCGCAGTACCAATTGAACAAGTCCTTTATTCCTCCCTCAACGTTGTTGAAGAAGTGTTCCTCGGTGGCGGCCAGATGTTGAGCGTACTCCTGTCGGCGGACCGGGTCTGTGCCACAGAGTACAGTGGCATTGATCTCAAGCATCAGGTTCAGTTGCTGAAGGTCGAACAGGTCGACGCCGCTGGCGACATAGCCGTCAATCAACGCATAACCTTCAAGCACATTGTGCAGCACTTCGTCAGTCAAGGGATCGCGCTGCTCGGTGAAGTACCTGCTGAGCTCGCAAAAGCGACCCTGCACCTCTCGCAGGGCGCGTTCAATGGCAGACAAATCCAGACGACGCGTTACAGACATTGGCAATCCTGAGAAACGGTGGATAAGAAGGTAAACAACCGGACGCTGGTTGTTTAGCTGAACTTGCCGCTGATGTAATCCCCCGTCATTTGTTCGCGCGGGTTATCGAAAATCTGCGCCGTTGGGCCCATCTCAACCAGATAGCCGGTGCGCGTGCCCTGGGAAATATCAACCGAGAAAAAGGCCGTCGTATCAGCAACACGGATGGCCTGCTGCATATTGTGGGTGACCAGAGCGATGGTGTAATCCTTCTTCAACTCAACCATCAGCTCCTCGACCCGTCGGGTAGCGATCGGGTCGAGTGCCGAGCAGGGCTCGTCCAGCAACAGGACTTCCGGTTCGGTCGCGATGGCCCGAGCGATACAAAGCCGTTGCTGCTGGCCTCCGGAGAGTGACAGGCCGCTGACCTTGAGCTTGTCCTTGACTTCATCCCACAACGCGGCGCCCTGCAAGGCGTGCTTGACGCGGTCACCCAGGTCGCCCTTGTAGCGGTTGAGGCGCAGGCCAAACGCAACGTTGTCGAAAATGCTCATCGAGAATGGATTCGGTTGTTGAAACACCATCCCGATGTAGCGCCGCACGACCACCGGATCAACGCCCTTGCCATAGACGTCTTGCCCAAGGAAATGCACGTGCCCTTCAAACCGAAAACCTTTCACCAGATCGTTCATCCGATTGAGGCTGCGCAGCACCGTGCTCTTGCCGCAGCCAGACGGACCGATGAAACCGGTGATTTTGTTTTTTTCGATGGGTACATGGCTGTCACGCACCGCCATGAAGTTGCCGTAGAAAATCTTGTCGAGCTTACAGTCCATGACCACAGGTGTCTGGGTGACAAAAGGAGCGGCTATTGGCGCAGTTGATACGTTCAAAATTCAGATGCTCCCGTTTTCAATACTTGGGCTTGCCGAAAATGCGGCTCAGAATGTTCACAACCAGCACGATCATCACCAGCACCAGCGAAGCTGCCCAGGCGAGTTCGAGTTGATTGTCGAATGGCATGCCGGAGAAGTTGTAAATCAGTACCGCGAGCGATGCTGTCGGATTCATGACTGCCAGGCTGCCGTCGTGGAAAATCCAGTAGTTGCTGAACAACGCGGTAAACAACAACGGCGCGGTTTCGCCCGCCGCGCGAGCCACGGCCAGCATGACGCCCGTCAGGATCGCCGGCATACCGGTAGGCAATACGATTTTCCAGATGACCTGCGAGCGGGTGCAGCCCATGCCGTAGGCGGCATCCTTCATGATCTTGGGCACCATCCTCATCGACTCTTCAGCCGTGAGTACGACGATGGGCAACATCAGTACCGCCAGCGCCACGCCGCCCGCCGGTGCCGAGTAAGTACCGGTGGTCATCACCACCAGCGCATAGGCAAACACCCCGGCGAGAATGGATGGCAGGCCCGTGAGCATCTTGGCGGCAAAGCGCGAGGCGTTTGCCAGCTTGCTGTCCGGCCCCAGTTCAGCCAGAAAGATAGCCGCCATGATGCCGACCGGAACCGCGATTGCCGCCGCGATACCGACCATGACGAAGGTGCCTGCCATCGCGTTGCCGAAGCCACCACCGGTCTCGAACCCGGTTGGCGGCAGTTCGGTGAACACCTCCAGGCTCAGACGTGCCCCTCCGCGCGTGATCAGCATGTAGAGCACCGAGATCAGCGGCACGCTGGCCAGTAGAGCGCCAGCCCAGACCAGTGTCGTCAGCACCAGGCTGCGCAGGGCACGGCCTTCGAACCGGCGCTGTAGGCTCGGCATCGCGGTGATAGGAGATGAGAGATCCGTCATTATTGGGTACCCCGCTGGGCGTAGACCATGATCAGCGAACCGATAATGTTCACCAGTAGCGTGATGAACATCAGCACCAGTGCGGCGTACATCAACACTTCGATCTCGTTCGGCCCGGCTTCGGGGAAATTCAGCGCCAGCAAGGCCGCTAACGTATTGGCCGGTGCAAACAGAGAAAGCGAAATGTTGTTAGCGTTGCCCACCAGCATGGCCAGCGCCATGGTTTCACCCAGCGCGCGGCCCAGGCCGAGAACCAGCGAGCCGAAAATACCAGTGGCCGCGGATGGCACCATCACCTTGAGAATCGCTTCCCAATGGGTGGTCCCCATGCCGTAGGCGGCTTGCTTGGTTTTCATCGGGACCCCGGTCAGGGCGTCCTGCGAAACGGCAGCAATGGTCGGCAGAATCATGATGGCCAGTACCAGTGCCGCAGGTAGCAGTCCTGGCCCGCTCAAGGACGTGCCAAAAAAAGGTATCCAGCCCAGTTCGCTGTTCAGCCACGCCGTGAGCGGGCGAATCGCCGGGATTACCACGTAAATCCCCCAGAGGCCATAAACGACGCTGGGAATGGCTGCCAGTAATTCGACGATGGTGCGAAACACGGCTGCCAGCTTCGCCGGCAGGAAATCCTGGGTCAGGAAAATCGCCATGCTCACACCGAAAAAGCCTGCAATCAGCAACGCGATCAGGGCACTGTAGAGCGTGCCCCAAATGGCCGGCAGAATGCCGTATTTGCTTTGGTTAACGTCCCAGACGGATCCAAAAATCACATCCAGGCCGTGCTTTTCCATGCCTGGAATGGCCTTGCGTCCCACTTCAAATATGAGCGCAAAGACCAACGCCAGAATCAGAACCACCCCTATTCGCGCTAGCGCACGAAAGATGCGATCAACCAGGAAGTCCTTTGCAGAGGGCGGCTGGCAGGCAGAAGCCGGGTTAACCGGTACGACAAAAGGTGTGTTCATTGGCGAGTTCCGGATCAGAGTAGGAACTCCCCCGGCATGGCTTGCCGCGCATACCGAGAGAGGCCTCACGAGCGTTACTGAATGTTGGCGGAGGCTTTGCGAACCTGATCGACGATCGATGGCGGCAGGGGGATGTAGCCCATCGAGTCGGCGATTTTCTGCCCTTCAGTCAGGCTGTATTCGACCATTTCGCGCATGGCCTTGGCTTTGGCCGGGCTCTCGTTGTGCTTGCGGAAGATCATCCAGGTGTAGGACGTGATCGGGTACGACTTGGCGCCGTCCGGATCCGGCAGCCAGGCCACCAGGCTGTCGGGCATTTTCACCGCTGCCAGGGCCTCTGCACCGCTTTGCGCGTTAGGTACAACGTAATTGCCGGCCTTGTTCTGCAGTTGGGCAAAGTTGACCTTGGCCAACTTGGCGAAACCGTATTCGATGTAGCCGATAGCGCCCGGAGTCTGGCGCACCGTCGCCGTCACACCATCGTTTTTCGGCGATTTGATGAATTTGTCACTGGCCGGCCAGTTGACGGTGTTGCCTTCACCCAAGTCCTTCTGAAACTGCGGGTTGATCGCCGACAAGTGCTTGGTGAATACCGCTGTGGTACCGCTGGAGTCTGCGCGCACGACAACCGTGATCGGCATATCAGGCAGTTTCACGCCCGGGTTTGCTGCAACGATCTGCGGGTCGTTCCACTGGGTGATCTTGCCCAGAAAGATGTTGGAGTAAACATCGCGTGGCAATTTAAGCTCTTTAGGATTGCCCGGCAGGTTAAATGCCAACACGATTTCACCCGCGGTCATCGGCAGCAACTGCGCACCTTCGGCAACCTTGGCGATGTCTTCGTCTTTCATCGCCGAGTCACTGGCGGCGAAATCAACGGTTTTATTCAGGAAGTCCTGCACACCCGCCCCGCTGCCCTTGGATTGGTAATCCACAGTGACACCTTCGGTTTTCTTGCTGAAATCCTTGAACCAGGTGAGGTAGATCGGTGCCGGGAAACTGGCTCCCGAGCCCGTGAGTCGGACGCTTTCCGCTGCGAAGGACATTGAGGTAGCCAAAAGAGATGCGGTAACGGCAAGCGCAGCAGACTTCATCAAACGTATCATCGAGGAAACTCCTTATAAG
The DNA here is from genome assembly GCF_019733355.1 of Pseudomonas baetica. Lineage (GTDB taxonomy): Bacteria > Pseudomonadota > Gammaproteobacteria > Pseudomonadales > Pseudomonadaceae > Aquipseudomonas > Aquipseudomonas baetica_A. The sequence continues at coordinate 214,099 of NZ_JAIHLQ010000016.1, forward strand.
GGTTCCCGAACACTGCAGCAATTTCGTGAAGCTTTCATGAACGTTGGATTGCAGAATCTCGTCTCGACTTGGAGTGGTCTATGAAACCGGACACTCATTTGAGCGAGCATACTCGCCAGAGCGAGGTGTCAGATGCCCCAGCAACGTCGTCCGTTTTCTTTTGGAATATCTCAAAATCATCAAAGGACTCTGTGAATTTCAGAAACCACCTGCATCGTCGCGTCTTTGATCGTTCCTTCGTTGCGGCATAGCACCCAGCCGTTATCTGCAATCGCTTGCTCGAACGCCTTGGTACAAGCGATCTGTTCTTCCAGCTTATGGATCACCGTACTGCTCAGTCCACGCCGTCGTGTCGCTGCCCTCGCCCATGAAATATCAGGAGCGGTGACAACCCCGACATGCACGTCTGGCACTCGCACGGCTCGATCAATGTTCAACTGTAGAATCTCTGCAAACGGGACTATCCGCCGAAACGCGGCCTCAGACGGATACCAGCGATCGATCAGGATGATGCTGTCTGGGGGTTGTTTATCGAGCACGTGTCGGGAAATCCAGGCACGGCTATCGGCAAAGCGCTCACAAACCCGCAATTCCAAATCCCGAGAGGGATGCCGGACGAGCTGGTTGACGAGAGCCATTGTTTCACCCCTGTAGGGATCGCTTTTTTTCTCGCAGAGTCGGATCACCTTTTTATTGTCAGCCCTCAGTGCTTTCGTAATGGCTTCCAACAGCGTGGTTTTGCCGGTCCCCTTGGGCCCATCCAGAGAAACAAACAGCGGACGATTCATTCTTCACATAACGATTGATGTACGGTTTTTTTGCCCGACCGTTCGCTGGAACCGCTAGGCGCGACTGCACGAATCGAGTGAGGGGTCTTATGAGCAGACATTGGCGGACACTCTATCCTGTTGGAGGTCAGGTGAATTGAAAAACAACATCATAATGATGGCCATGTCTGATACTTTGTCGAAAGAACTCAGCCACTGCGAGGGATATCATGGGCGAAGGCGCTCCCATTCCGCCGAATGAAATTGAACGGCTAAAAGAGGTCGAAAAATTTTGTCCAACCGACTGCGAAGACGACGATGTCTTCGACAAGATCGTCGCGATGGCCTCTGCGTACTACAACGCACCAATAGCACTGATTTCAATCGTCGATAAACACCAGCAATGGTTCAAGGCACGCGTGGGGCTTGAAGAGACTCAGACACCCAGAGAGACTTCCTTTTGCGCCTACTCTACGCTGGACAACACCCGGCTGGAGGTGTTGGACGCAACACTTGATACCCGTTTCAAGAACAATCCGTTGGTCACGGGGCATCCGCATATTCGTTATTACGCGGGCGCGCCACTCATTACGGAGGATGGTTTTACACTGGGAAGTCTTTGCATCATTGATACCGTTGCACGCTCTCCCATGAGTGATCGTGACGTGACGATGCTCAATGCCTTCGCTGAATTAGTCATGATGCGCATACGTGGCGTGCGATCTCGCAACTTCGTAGATCAACCCACCGGCCTGTTCAATCGAGTGAGGTTTGAGGAAGATATACGTCAAACGATAAAGATCAAAGACACCTGCCAGATTTATGCGATCGACGTCATTTCGCCGAAGTTCCTCAACGATATAGTGAAAGCACTGGGTTATAGTTTTTCAGGAGACCTGATCCTGGCTATCAAGTCCCGACTACAGAAACTGTTACCTCAAGACTGCTTGCTTTATAAAATCAGCCCGACGCGGTTTGGCTTCATTCTCAAGGGTGATCAAACGGCTGAGCCTATTTGCGAAAGCATCCTGCATAACTTCAAAAAACCGGTTGAATGCCACGCCATCCCCATTTTGATGCAGGTGGGGATAGGTGTTCTGCCTATTCTGGAATCGGAAGATCCCCAGCAGGACTGGCTGCGCCTGGTCGTCAGCGCTGCAGATGAAGCCCGTGACCGCCAGTTGGGATGGTCTCTTTATGAGCCGCAATTTGATGCAGCGCAACAACGCGCCTTCAGGTTACTCAGTTCGTTACCTGAAGCGGTCAACGCGGACAAACAGTTCAGCCTCGTGTATCAGCCCAAAATAAATCTATCGTCAGGAAACTGTGATTCAGTCGAAGCATTGCTCCGTTGGACTCATCCGTCGCTCGGGAACATCAGCCCTGCTGAATTCATACCTTTGGCTGAGAAGACCGCACTAATACCCTCCATAGGAATATGGGTGCTCAACGCGATTGTGCAACAAGCCGTTGTTTGGAAAGCACAAGGTTTGAGCCTGCGGATAGCGATGAATATAACCGTCAGCGATCTGGAAAGCGCAGAGTTCGTGGACGCGATGATTCATGAAGTTCAACAGCACGATTTGGCCCCTGCGAGCATTGAGCTTGAGTTCACCGAAAGTATGCTGATGACAAACCCTGAAGAAGTCATACGGCAACTGGAGCGTGTTCGTCAATTTGGCGTAGAAGTGGCCGTTGACGACTTTGGCTCCGGATACAGTAACTGGGCGTACTTGAAGGAACTTCCAGCCAACACCGTCAAACTTGATCAATCGCTGATCAGCGGGCTGGGTAGCAATCAAAATGATAAAAAACTCGTTAAAACCCTCATAGGGCTGGCGAAGGGACTTGGCTACCGGGTGGTTGCGGAAGGTGTAGAAAACGGAGAAATCCTCGACCTTTTAATGCAGTGGGGATGTTCGGATGCACAAGGCTACTTTATAGCCAAACCTATGAGTGCGAAGGCTTTGGAAGCCTGGATAGGACAAGGAGGCTATGGAGCAGGTACCCGTCCGGCAATCGATGAACGGTGATGGGCGTCGTGAGGGCACGCACGTCCACCCTTCCCTTGAGCGGTTGATTGCTCTGCGTGCGGCGCCTCACTTCGAAATTATGTTTTAACCAGATAGTTACCTATCTATATACTGCCCGCCTCATTTCGACGGGACATTCAACGTGAAGCAGAGTCAACGCCTCTCGGGCGTATCAACATTCATTCTGGTAGGGCTGGGCGTGATCATTGCCCTCCTCGGTCTGGCACTCGCCGTTGGCGGCGTGAAATTGGTCAGTCTGGGAGGTTCCTGGTACTTCCTGGTGGGTGGGCTGGTGATGGCGGCCTCCGGTCTGCTGATTGCTCGCTTCAAACCGGCCGGTGCCTGGTTGTTCGCAGCGTTTCTGGTGGGGACAGCGATCTGGGCAGTAAACGATGCCGGCCTGGTGTTCTGGCCAGTGTTCTCGCGCCTGTTCATGTTCAGCGCAGTGGGCCTGGTCGTCACGCTGGTCTATCCAGTATTGAAACGTGCCAATGGCAGCGTTCCGGGGCGCGGTGCTTATGCCGTTGCTGGGGTACTGGCGGTCGGTCTGGCCTTGGCCGCCGGCAACATGTTCGTCGCGCACCCGACGGTTGCGGCTACGGGCACCGGCCCGGGCATCACGCCGGTTGATCCGCAAAAAGCCCAGAAAGACTGGGCTCACTACGGCAATACTGAAGGCGGCAGCCGCTTTGCTGCACTGGATCAGATCAACCGCAACAACGTCGACAAGTTGCAAGTGGCGTGGACCTATCACACCGCAGACGTCGCCGAAAGCGACGGTAACGGCGCCGAAGACCAGCTCACTCCACTGCAAATCGGCAACAAGGTGTTTATCTGCACCCCGCACAACAATCTGATTGCGCTGGATGCCGACACCGGCAAGGAACTCTGGAAGAACGCCATCAACGCCCAGTCAAAAGTCTGGCAACGTTGCCGTGGCATGGCCTATTTCGACGCGACTGCAGCAGTTGCCGAGTCGGGTAGCTCACCCGTTGCCGTGGGCCAGCCAGCGCCAGTTGCCAACTGCCAGCGCCGCTTGCTGACCAACACCATCGACGCTCGCCTGATCGCGGTGGATGCCGACACCGGCGAGTTCTGCCAGGGTTTTGGCAACAATGGTCAAGTGGATCTCAAGGCCGGTCTGGGCGATGTCCCGGACAGCTACTATCAGTTGTCTTCCGCACCGTTGATGGCAGGCACTACCGTGGTGGTTGGCGGTCGCGTGGCTGACAACGTGCAAGCCGACATGCCGGGCGGCGTGATTCGTGGTTTTGATGTGATCACCGGCGCCATGCGTTGGGCTTTCGACCCGGGCAACCCGCAGGATAAAAAGGCGCCGGCAGACGGCAACACCTATGTGCGCAGCACGCCGAACAGTTGGGCGCCAATGTCTTACGACGCGGCCACCAACACGGTCTTCCTGCCCATGGGCAGTTCCTCCACCGACATCTATGGTGTCGAACGCAGCAAGCTGGATCACACCTACGGCGCTTCGATCCTGGCCCTGGACGCCAACAATGGCGAGGAAAAGTGGGTCTTCCAGACGGTCCACAACGACCTCTGGGATTTCGATTTGCCGATGCAGCCGAGCCTGATCGACTTCACCAAGGACGGCAAAACCGTACCGGCGCTGGTCATCGGTACCAAGGCCGGGCAGATCTACGTGCTGGATCGCGCCACTGGCAAGCCGCTGACCAACGTTGAGGAAGTGCCGGTCAAGGCAGCGAACATCCCTAACGAGCCTTACTCGCCTACCCAGCCAAAATCGGTCGGCATGCCGCAGATTGGTGCCCAGCACCTGACCGAGTCGGACATGTGGGGGGCCACGCCTTACGACCAACTGTTGTGCCGTATCGATTTCAAATCGATGCGTTACGACGGTTTGTACACCGCGCCAGGCACCGACAAATCCCTGAGCTTCCCGGGCTCGCTGGGTGGCATGAACTGGGGCAGCATCTCCACTGATCCGGTACATGGTTTCATCTTCGTGAACGACATGCGCCTGGGTCTGTGGATTCAGATGATCCCTTCACAGAACAAGGGGCAGGCCACTTCCGGTGGCGAAGCGCTGAACACCGGCATGGGCGCCGTACCGCTCAAGGGCACGCCTTACGCGGTGAACAAGAACCGCTTCCTGTCGGTCGCCGGCATTCCTTGCCAGGCGCCGCCGTTCGGCACGCTGACAGCCATCGACATGAAGACCCAAAAAATCGCCTGGCAAGTACCCGTGGGTACCGTTGAAGACACCGGACCTTTGGGTATTCGCATGCACTTGCCAATCAAGGTCGGTCTGCCGACGCTCGGCGGCACCCTGTCGACTCAAGGAGGCTTGATCTTTATTGCCGGCACTCAGGACTTCTACCTGCGTGCCTTCAACAGCGCCAACGGTGAGGAAATCTGGAAATCCCGCCTGCCGGTCGGCAGCCAGGGCGGCCCGATGACTTATGTGTCGCCAAAAACCGGCAAACAGTACATCGTCATCACCGCAGGTGGCGCTCGTCAGTCGACCGATCGTGGCGACTACGTAATGGCTTACGCGTTGCCGTAAGGCACTGCACTCACCCGCACTCTTGCAGAGCCGGGCTGACTGTCATGCGCGGTGCCCAAGGGCACCGCGCTGCATTTCTATATTGATCAAGGCTACAGCAGGAAAATCCAGCGATTGCGGGCTGCTCGTTTCACTTGTTGCGATCTGATCAAAGGCCATATCCGTCTGGCCAATTCGCCTGCCCTCCCCCGCAAAGCTGACACAGGCCGTGCACTTGAACTTAAATGGGCACCCGCACGGCAGACGACGGCGTTAAGGTGGGTTAAATAATTTTAATGTTCGGCTTGATCGCAGATCACTAGGGTATGCCTGCACTGGGTGTCGACATTACGTCGCAATGGCCGAAAACAGATTCCAATGGAGGAAAATATGAGTTGCGCGTTGGTCATAGAGGACGACAAGGTGACGGCGGAAGTCATCATCGCTGAACTCCAACGCCACGGGTTCAGTTCAAAATGGGCCGCTACCGGACGGGACGGACTGGCCTCGGCGATTGCCGGTGGTTTTGACGCCATTACCCTGGATCGCATGCTTCCCGACTTCGATGGACTGACGATTGTCAGCACATTGCGCAGCCTTGGGATTCAGACGCCGGTGCTGATGATCAGTGCACTTTCCGACGTCGATGAGCGCGTTCAGGGTCTGCGAGCGGGCGGCGACGATTATCTGACCAAACCCTTTTCCGCTACCGAGATGGTTGCGCGACTTGACGCATTGCTTCGGCGCACTCATGCCGACGCCAGCCATCCGCAACTCAGTTGTGGAAACCTGCGACTGGACCTGGTCGAGCACAAACTGACTCGAAATGGCGAACCCATCGTGCTGCTGCCCACCGAGTTCAAACTGCTCAACTACCTGATGCGTAGCGCCGGCCAGTTGGTCACCCGCACGATGCTGTTCGAAGAGGTTTGGGGGTATCGATTCGACCCGGGCACCAACATTATCGATGTGCACATTGGTCGGCTGCGCAAAAAGCTTGAAGGCGATGAAGGGACGCCCGTCATTCATACGATACGCGGTGCGGGTTATGTCCTTGCTGCCAAAAACTGAGGAATGGCGCTCGTCAGGTAGTCGTTTGATCGGGTTCTATGCCCTGTTTTTCGTGGCCTGGGGTGCGCTCTTTACAGGCGTGTTGTACTGGGAAATCTCCCACTACCTGGGAACCGTTGCAGAGCGAACATTACTGCAACGCGCCCACTACTATCAAAAGATCGATGACGAAAAACTGGTGAATGAACTGGCGGCCAGTGAAGCCTTTTCAACCCCCGGAATCGATGCCTACGGATTGTTCACCGCCGATGGGCAGCACGTTGCCGGAGACCTGCTCAAACTGCGTTCCAGCCTGCCCGATGATGGCAAGGTTCATTATCTGGAACGTGGGCTGAGCATTGCGCTACCCAATAAAGAAACCCGCAGCAGTTATGCCCTGTTAGCACGACGCCCCGACGGGCACATGCTTATCCTGGCGCGTGACGGTGGTTCGATTTCTGCCGTGGGCGGGATTATCGAACAGGCCTTGATGTGGGGTTTTTCGTTGACGCTGATTCCCGGATTAATCGGCTGGCGCTTATTGCGGCGCCGGCCATTGCGGCGTGTCAAACGCCTTCAGTTGTGTACGGAAAGTATCGTTTCAGGCAACCTCGCAGAGCGCTTACCCCTCTCCGCTCGCCGTGATGAACTGGACATGCTGGCCAATGCCGTCAATACAATGCTCGACCATATCGAGCAATTGATGCATGAAGTCAAAAGTGTCTGCGACGGGGTTGCCCATGATTTGCGCACGCCACTGACACGTCTGCGCGCCAGGCTTTATCAGCTCCAGCAACTGCCACTCGATCTTGATCACCAGCAGACATTGAACCAGGCCCTTGAAGAAAGTGAATCGATCATGGTGCGCTTTCAGGGGTTGCTTCGGGTCGCCGAACTCGACGATATCCGCCGACGCTCGGCATTTGCGCCGTTTCCGATCATGGCGCTGTTGCAACAGGCACATGAGTTTTATGAGCCTATGGCGCTGGACCGTTCGCAAACACTGTCCCTGCAGATCACCAGTGACTTGCCCAAATTGTATGGGGACTCATCGCTGCTGTTTGAGGCGCTGGTCAACTTGCTGGATAACGCCATCAAGTTTACGCCGCAGGGCGGGCATATCACGTTGCGCGGCAGCATCGAGGATTCAACGGTTGTCATTGAAGTGGCCGACGACGGGGCCGGGATACCCGAGGCGGACCGTTCGCACGTCATTCGCAGGCTCTATCGAGGGGAGGCAAGCAGAATGCAGCCCGGACATGGCCTCGGTTTATCGTTGGTCGCGGCCATCGTCAAATTGCACGGCTATTCGCTGGATATTCAGCCTGCTGCGATGGGGCGTGGCACCCGCGTACTGATTCATTGCCCGATGGCCCCCGCCTGAATGTCAGGCTATCCGCACCGGAACATTAAATTAAACTTAACCCGGCTTAATTTGAGCGCCCCATGCTCGGGGGCTAGCGTGGCGGCACTTTCTGCTGACCCAAGGCTTCTTGCTTGTGAAATGCCTGTTGTTCCGATGTGTGTTCACCCTGCTCTGCGCAACATCGCTTGTTGTGTTGGCCCACCCTGCTCTGGCTGACAACAACACCCGAGGCGCCATGATCCCTGCTGCACCGAAGCTCGGTGCCAAAGCCTGGATACTCATCGACGGAGCAACGGGTGCCGTTATCACCAGTCACAACAGCGATTTGCGCCTGCCGCCGGCCAGCCTGACCAAAATGATGACGGCATTTGTCACCACGCGCGAAATCAAGGCCGGGCGTATCAAAGCGGATGGCATGGTCACTGTCAGCGAAAATGCCTGGCGTACCGGCGGTTCGCGCATGTTTCTTGACCCAGGCAGTTCCGTTTCGGTTCACGATTTGCTCAGCGGCGTGATCATCGATTCGGGTAACGACGCCAGCGTGGCGCTCGCCGAACATGTCGCCGGAAGCGAAGGCGTTTTCGTCGGCATGATGAACTCAACGGCTACGGCCTTGGGGATGCGCAACACACACTTCATGAACTCCACCGGCCTGCCTCAGCCAGACCATTACTCATCGGCCCGGGACATGGCGATATTGGCGCGGGCGATCATCAACGAAGGGGCTGACACCTATGCTCTGTACGCCAAAAAACATTTCACCTGGAATGGCATACGGCAAGCCAACCGCAACCTTCTATTGTGGCGAGACGACAGCTTCGACGGACTGAAGACTGGCCATACCGAAGCGGCTGGCTATTGCATGGTGGCCTCGTCGCGTCGAGACGGGCGGCGTTTGATCAGCGTGATCTTTGGCGCAACCAGCACGCAGAAACGAACGGCAGAAACTGAAAAACTCATGGGTTACGCCTTTCGTTTCTATGACACCCAAACCTACAAAAAAGCCGGGGAAGTACTCAAAACGGCTGCGCTCTGGAAAGGCGAGAAACGATCGATCGCTCTGGGCTTACTCGACGACATGACCATCACCCTGCCCAAGAACAGACATCGAAAAATAGAGACACGCATCGAGATTGATGGGGCGCTACAAGCGCCTATCGCCCTGGGCACCGTCGTCGGGAAACTGGAGCTGTACGATGCCGGGCAACTACTGGGGAGTCGTCCGTTGATCGCACTTGAGGACGCTGAAGCAGGCAGTTGGTGGAAACGCTGGTGGGATACGACGCACCTGTTCTTTACCCAGATGATTCGCGGCTGGTTCGATGACACTCAAACGGCCTGAGGGGCGCGGATTCCAGCGGACCGTACGGCCCGTGACGTGGGTGTTCTGTCGTTTGGATGAAGGATTGGTGTTAAATAGGCGCCAGTCTTAACCTTGTCGCGTAAAGCCGTGCAGCGAGAACCGATATGAATGCCCCTTCCAAGATAAATGACGCTCAACTGCAAATGGCGGTGACCGCATGATCGAAGTCACCGAAGTTTCCATTGCCCAACTGCGTGCTGCGCTGGAATCCGGCCAGACCACATCGGTTGAACTGGTGCAGGCCTATCTCGCCCGCATCGATGCCTACGACGGCGCCGACACCCCGACAGCGCTGAACGCCGTTGTCGTGCGCAATCGCGAAGCCCTCAACGAAGCACTGGCCAGCGACGCCCGACGCGCCAAGGGCGAAACGCTGAGCCCGCTCGACGGCATTCCTTACACCGCCAAGGACAGTTATCTGGTCAAAGGCCTGACTGCAGCGTCTGGCAGCCCGGCGTTTGCCGATCTGGTCGCTTATCGCGATGCGTTCACCATTGAGCGCCTGCGCGGTGCCGGAGCGATTTGCCTGGGCAAGACCAACATGCCGCCGATGGCCAATGGCGGGATGCAACGTGGTGTCTACGGCCGTGCCGAAAGCCCTTATAACGCTGACTACCTGACTGCGCCGTTCGCCTCGGGTTCGTCCAATGGTGCCGGCACCGCCACGGCCGCGAGTTTCGCCGCGTTCGGTCTGGCCGAAGAAACCTGGTCGAGCGGTCGCGGCCCAGCGTCGAACAATGGCTTGTGTGCCTATACGCCGTCGCGCGGAGTGATCTCGGTGCGCGGCAATTGGCCGTTGACCCCGACCATGGACGTCGTCGTGCCGTACGCCCGCACCATGGCTGATCTGCTGGAAGTGCTCGACATCATCGTCGCCGAAGACCCCGACACCCGTGGCGATCTGTGGCGCCTGCAACCGTGGGTGCCGATCCCGAGCGTCAGTTCCGTGCGCCCCGCCGCTTACGCCGAACTGGCTGCCGACAGCGCCGCGCTGGCCGGCAAGCGTTTCGCCGTACCGCGTATGTTCATCAACGCCGACCCTGATGCAGGCACCAGCGAAGCGCCGGGCATCGGTGGCCCGACCGGCCAGCGCATCAACACCCGTGATTCGGTGATCGACCTGTGGAAACAGGCGCGGCAGGCCCTCGAAGCGGCCGGTGCCGAAGTCATCGAAACCGATTTCCCGCTGGTCTCCAACTGCGAAGGTGACCGTCCCGGTGCGCCGACCGTGTTCACCCGTGGTCTGGTGTCGAAAGAGTTTCTTCATCATGAACTGTGGGATCTGAGCGCCTGGGCGTTCGACGATTTTCTGCAAGCCAACGGCGACCCGAAACTCAATCGTCTGGTCGAAGTTGATGGGCCGAAAATCTTCCCTCACGACCCGGGCACCCTGCCCAACCGTGAGGGCGACCTGGCCGCTGGCATGGACGAATACGTGCGCATGGCCGAACGCGGCATCACATCGTGGAACGAAATCCCGACCGTGCCCGATGGCCTGCGCGGCCTCGAACAGACCCGGCGCATCGACCTTGAAGACTGGATGGATAAACTGGGCCTCGACGCCGTGCTGTTTCCGACCGTTGCTGACGTCGGTCCGGCGGACTCGGACATCAATCCAGAATCGGCCGACATCGCCTGGAGCAATGGCGTCTGGGTCGCCAACGGCAACCTCGCGATCCGTCACCTGGGCGTGCCGACAGTCACCGTGCCCATGGGCGTGATGGCGGATATCGGCATGCCGGTCGGGCTGACCTTCGCCGGCCGTGCCTACGACGATTCGAGCCTGCTGCATCTCGCGGCTGCGTTTGAGTCGACAGGCAGCAAACGGATGATCCCGCCACGCACGCCACCGTTGTCGTAACGCGATCGAAACTGTGGGAGCGGGCTTGTTCGCTCCCACAGTGGATTGGCGCGCTGGCAACTTTCATCAACACAGCACATTGACTCAATCCCCCCGCTAATATTCCCTTGATCATCAGTGCCACATTCTTTAATGCGGGCCACCGATCATGATCAATCCCACATGCTCGCGTCTTACCTTGTTATTGCTGCTGTGCGGGCTGACCGAAACGGCTGTCGCGAGCGGTTTTATCGACGATGCCAAATCCGAAGTGCTCAGCCGCAACTTCTACCTGAGCAACGACTACCGCTCACCCTCGCCCACCGGAAAAAATTACAAACAGGAATGGGCACAAGGGTTTATCGGCACCTTCTCATCCGGTTTCACAGCCGGGACCGTCGGGTTTGGTATCGATGCGCATGCCTTTACCGGCCTGAAACTGGACGGTGGTAAAGGCCATTCCGGTACTGGGTTGTTGCCGGTCGATAGCGACGGCCGCAGCGAAAGCAATTATTCCAGCGCCGGCGCCGCCCTCAAGTTGAAAGCCTCACGCACCACGCTCGCATTCGGCGAAATGACCGTGCAAACCCCAGTGTTCGATACCTCCGACAAACGTCTGCAACCGGAATACGCCACGGGTTTTCTGCTCAACAGCCGGGAAATCGACAACGTTAACTTCCAGGCCGGGCATTTCACGGCGTTCAAGAATCAGGACAGTTCTTCCGGCAAAGGCGATTTTTACGGCTACGGCGCCAACACCGAGGCTGGCGGGATCAGCTTTCTCGGCGCCGACCTGTTCAGCGACAGTCCTATCGGAGGCGCGCTGTACGCGTCTGAACTGACGGACACCTGGCATCAGTACTACGCCAACCTGCACTTCAAGCAATCAGGCGTGCTGCTCGACGCCAATCTTTATCACACCCGAGACACAGGCCGGGCACTGGCCGGGGCAATCGACAACACGGCGTTCAGCTTGTCGGGCAAATACGCCTTGGGCCCACACGCAGTGATGCTCGGCTGGCAACAGATCAATGGCAATACACCCTTCGATTTCGTCGGCGGCGACTCGATCTACCTCGCCAACTCAATCAAATACGCCGATTTCAATGGTGCCGGCGAACGTTCCTGGCAAGCGCGCTACGACCTCGACCTCGGCGCCTTCGGGATTCCAGGCCTGAAGTTCATGACGCGCTACGTGACCGGCAGCCACATCGACGGCACCCGTGCGCCCAAGGGCGGCGCGTATAACCCGTTCGATGCCGACAGCGGTGAATACCAGCCGCAGCAAGGTGACGGGGGCAAGCATTGGGAGCGCGATATTGATCTGAAGTACATCGTCCAGTCGGGCGCTGCGAAGGATTTGTCGGTGCAGGTATCGCATGTTTCGCACCGGGCCAATGAGGCCCAGGCCGGGGATGATATTGATCGGATTTATGTGGTGATCCAGTACCCGCTCGGCTACTGACACAACACGACCATCCTGCCTGAAATGCAATCAACCTGCGGGAGCCAGCCTGCCAGCGATTTGGCCAGCACCGCCAACTCTTTCATTGACTGAGCCACCGTTATCGGCAGCAGGCTGGCACCCACGAGTTTGAGTCATGGGTCTGTGCACGCAGCACGGCCATCACCGCCAGCCAAATGCCACTACCTCCCTTATCCTGCGCACCCGCAAAAAACGCCAAGCCAGGAAGGCATTGATTGACCTCCCTGTCTGCCGTCATTCAATTCGCAGATTCAGGGATGTGCATGTTCCAGTTATTCAAACTCGGCTGGGCTCGGCATTGTTTTCACCTCCGCCGAGGCACGAGAGAAATTCAATCTGCCGATGAGCCTTGAACCCGGCAAGGCCTATTACATCGGTGAATTTCGCTCGTTCTGCCTGACTGCCGGTTTCTGCGCGTTCCGCTGGAGCGACCAGAACGCTCGCGACGCAGTGGTCGCTCAGCGTAAGGCATCGCGATCGTCAGAGTGCTGCATGATCGGATGGAAGCGCAGCGCAATCTCTGGCAACGTCTCGGATGTCGCAGGCTGCGATCTTTTGCTTTTGGCAAACTGGCGGAAGGCAGCCGGAGTCGAACCTGCCCGGGAACGGATGCCGTCCCCAACCGGGTTTGAAGCCCGGCCGCGCCACCGGGCGCGATTGCCTTCCTTGAACTCATTGTGCGTCGGCGTGGGCTAGCGTGTTGTCGGGGCGGATCTGGCGGGATTCGCCGAGGCGTCGGGTCAGGCCGACGCGGTCGAAATATTCGAGGTACTGAATACAGCGTTTGCGTCCCAAGCCTAGCGCATCGCGGAAGCTTGTCACCTGGATCTGCGGATTTTCCTTGGCGAGTTTGAGTAGCACGTCGACCATTTGGCGCAGTTTCACGTCACTCAAAAACAGGTCGCGCACGACTTGATGCATCAGCCCGAGCCGCGCCAGTTTGCGCAGCAGCAGGCGTACCACGGCGTCGTCCTGCCCCAGCGCTTTCGCCACGTCACGCACCCACGGCGGATCGAAACCGGCCTGTTCGAACAACGGCTGCAACCCTAGCCAGTGCCTTTCGTCCTCGGCATTCAAGCGCACCTGATGATCCGGCAGGTGCAGCCATGGCCCGCTCGCCTGAATCGAGCCGGCGGTCAGCAACTCATCCAGCAAACTGACAAACGTCGAACGCTCCAGCGCCAGACCACTGAAGCGCCGCAAGCGATCGCGATCGGGGCCCATCTGATCGGGTTCCAGCTCATGGAACTGCGCGAGTTGTTCCAGCAGGGTGAATTCCAGTTGCGCCCAGCGCTGCACGTTGAACAGTACCGAGCCTTGGCGGGTGTCGATCAGGCGTACGTTTTCCGCTAATGCCCAGGTTGAGCGCGGGCGATTGAATTGGCGCTCCAGCCGCAGCGGGTCGAGGCCGCCAGCGCTGTAGTTGAGCAGCACAGGCAAGACCTGTTCGAACTCGTCCCCCGAGACCAAGGCGCGCAGTTGCGCCAGACGTTCGGGGCTACGACGTTGTCGCGCCGGGGCGAACGGGTCGAGGACCTGGCCGCCACCGAGGGTACGTTGCGCGCTCTGGTCACGCAGAATCAGTCGATCACCTTTCACCGCGTGCACCGGCGCATTGATCAGCAGTTGCGCGAACATGCGCTCACCGGGACTCAAGCGTGGGCCTTCGAGCAAGGCCACCCGGGCGATGACATCCTGCGTGCCGAGGTGCACGTGCACCGGGTGAAAGTGTTCGAAAGTGCGTTCCCCGGGCAGCAGTTGAAAGTCGATGTCGAGCCGTTGCGTCGGCGCGTGCAGCCATTCGCTCAGCAGCCACTGGCCGCGATGGATCTGCGCCAGTTCGAGGCGTTCGCCGGTGAGGTTCAACGCCACTCGCTGGCCGGCAAAGGCCTGTTCGGCAGGTTGATTCTGCGCATGCAGGCCGCGCACTCGCACCGATTTGCCCAAAGGCCCGAGGCTGAGTTTGTCGCCGACAGCCACCGCGCCCGACAATGCCGTCCCGGTCACCACAATCCCCGCACCCGCCACGCTGAAGGCGCGGTCGATGGCCAAGCGAAAACCACCCTCACGGCTGCGTTCATGCACTTCGCTCTGCGTCTGCAGCAAAACCTCGCGCAATCCATCAATGCCCTGCCCGCTCTGACTCGACACGGTCAGGATCGGCGCCTCGGCAAACGGCCCCGGGGCGAGCAGATCCAGCACCTGCCGCTGAACCTCCTCCACCCTGCCCGCTTCGACCCGGTCGCATTTGGTGATCGCCACCAGCGCGCGCGGGATGCCGAGCAATTCGACTATCGCCAGATGCTCGCGGGTCTGCGGCATCACGCCGTCGTCCGCCGCGACCACCAACAACACCAGATCGATACCTTGGGCGCCGGCGAGCATGTTGTGGGTGAATTTCTCATGGCCGGGCACATCGATAAACCCGGTCAGCCCCGCGCCGGGTTCGAGTTCGGCGTAGAGATAGCCTAGGTCGATGGTCATCCCGCGTTCGCGTTCCTGCGGGCGGCGGTCGCCGGTTTGCCCGGTCAGCGCTTGCAGCAGCGAGGTCTTGCCGTGGTCGATGTGCCCCGCCGTGACGACGATCACGGGTCGACCTGCAGGTGCGGCAATTGCGTAAGCCACGCCTGTTCGTCGTCGAGTTGCCGTAGATCCAGCCACAGCGCGTCGTCGTCGATGCGACCGAGCACCGGGATCGGCAACGCGCGCAGCGCCGCTTCCAGATTCAACAGGCAACGCCCGCGCAAACGCTTCGACACTTGCGGGCGACAACACAGCGCCGCGCTCGGCAAACGCGCCACCGGTTGGCTGCCGCTGCCGATCATGCCCAAGGCCTGCACGGCGCTGACCTGCCACGGTTCGCCCAAGACCTCAGCCATCATCGGTTGCAAACGTTCAGCCTGAGCGAAAATCTCCGCTTGCGGCCGAGTCAGCAGGCGCAAACTCGGCAGGCGTTCGGGCAATCGATCCGGATCGCGATACAAACCCAGCACCGCTTCCAGCGCCGCCAAGGTCAATTTGTCCACCCGCAATGCGCGTTTGAGCGGGTTCTTCTTGATCTTCGCGATCAGTTCTTTGCGCCCGACGATCAACCCGGCCTGCGGGCCGCCAAGCAATTTATCGCCGCTGAAGGTGACAATATCCGCGCCGTCCAGCAGCGCCTGGCGCACCGTCGGTTCGGCCGGCAAGCCCCACCGCGTCAGGTCCAGCAGACTGCCGCTGCCCAGATCCTCCAGCAGCGGCAAACCATGCCGATGGGCCAACTCAGCCAGTTCAGCGGTCGGTACGCGCGCAGTAAATCCTTCGATGCTGTAATTGCTCGCGTGCACACGCATGATCAAACCGCTGCGCGGGTTGATCGCCGCTTCATAGTCGCGGGCATGGGTGCGATTGGTCGTGCCGACTTCGTGCAGACGCACGCCGGCGCGGGCCATGATGTCGGGGATGCGGAAGGCGCCGCCGATTTCGATCAGCTCGCCACGGGAAATGATGCCTTCCTTGCGCGCGCCGAGGCTGTTGAGGGTCAGCAGCACCGCAGCGGCATTGTTGTTGACCACGGTGACGGCTTCGGCACCGGTCAGTTCGCGGATCAGGCCTTCGATCAGATCGTCACGGTCGCCGCGTTTGCCGCTGGCCAGATCGAATTCCAGATTGAGCGGGTATCGCGCGGCCATTTGTACGGCGTCAATGGCTTCCTCCGGCAACAGCGCCCGCCCCAGATTGGTGTGCAACACCGTGCCGGTGAGGTTGAACACCCGTCGAACCTGGCTGCGCTGTTGCTGGGCCAAGCGTTCACCCACGCGACCGGCAAGCACTTCGGGGCTGATTTCAATCGCAGACAACTGCCCGTTCAGCACGCTCGAACGCAGCTCATCGAGCAACTGCCGCAAACAGGTCAACAACGCCTCACGCCCATAACGTTGGGCCAGCGGCAGGCACGCCGGGTGACGCAACACACCATCAACGGAAGGTAAACGCAGGGCACCGCTGGCAGGCATCAGCCACTCCCGAAAACAAAAGACTGTTCGGCGAGTGTAGACGCTGTGGTCATTCGTCTCCTGGCGCCAACAACAGATTGGGTGCCAAACGCTGAAAGCCATCCTGGGCCAGACGCATGTCGAGCAACAGGCTGGCGAGATCCCCCGACAACGCTTCGGCGTCGGCATCGTTCTCCAGATAAAGCAGTTTCAGATAGGTGTTGCAGCTGGGGCAGACTTCGGCGCGCAACGGTGCTTGATTGGCGGCGTGGCGATCGTCCTCAAGGCTCAGGTAGTCGAGGCCTTTGCTTTGCTCGCAGTACACACACTTGACCCGCACCACATGCCATTCGCAGGCGCACAGGGAACACGCCAGATAGCGTAAACCGTTGTGCTTGCCGCGATGGCGGATGACACCGGCCATTGCCGGCGACCCGCAGGCCGGGCATTGGCTGAGGCTGTCGCCAGGTTTGAGTTTCAGGCTCGGCGCACTGAGTAACCAGTGACTCCACGCCACCTGCAACGCCGCGCCGAGAAACGGCACCAGTTGCGCCGGCACCATCGAATACTGGCCACTGACCAAGGCAACGGCCCAACTGCGCAACTGGCCAGGGTTGGCAGCGCGCAACGTGTTGACGGCATCGACCACAGCGAGTTGTGACGGCACATAACGTTGCAGCAAGGCCTCGAGAAAACTGTGCCAAGCGTCTTCGCGGATCAGCGTGTCGGCAGCGAACGGCGGCAAACCGTGTTGCTGACACGCTTCAATGCGCTGCGCATCGAATGGCGCCGCCAGTGGCGGATCGTCCATGACTTGTTGCTGTACCTGGCACAACCCGGCGATCAGGCGCAGATAATCGGCCAATGGATGCCCCTCGGCCAGTTGCTCCAGACGTTGGGCGCGCAGGGAAAACAGGTTATTCGGTGGCAAGTACAGAAACGGCGGCGAACTGGCCGCCGCTTCGATTTCTCCGGGTTCGAGAATGGTTGGCAAAAGTCAGCCCTTTTTCGTGGCCGGTCGTTCCGGCGTCTCTTTATGAAGATCATCGCGGGTGATGTCGCGATACCAGAGCTCATGGTGTTTCTTCGCCCAGGCGCGGCTGACCCAGCCATGCATCATCGCGTCGATCGAGCCCTTGATCCACAGCCCGGCGTAGATGTGAATGATGATGCTCAGGATCAACACAAACCCGGCCAGCGCATGCAACAGCATCGCCCAGCGGATCACGGTGATGCCGAAAAATGCGCTGAAATACGCGCGCCAGATCACTAGCCCGGTGAACAACAGCCCCAGCATGCACAGCAGTAAAGTCCAGAACAGCAGCTTCTGCCCGGCGTTGTACTTGCCCACCGGCGGCACGCTTTGCTCGTCGTTGACCAGCACCCGATCAATACGACGCAGCCACTTCCCGTCATTGGAGATAAAGACGTTCGCGCGCCAGAAACGAAACACCAGCCCAAGGAACAACAGAAACATCAGCACGCCCATGAACGGGTGCAGAATCCGC
This sequence comes from Pseudomonas baetica, assembly GCF_019733355.1. GTDB lineage: Bacteria > Pseudomonadota > Gammaproteobacteria > Pseudomonadales > Pseudomonadaceae > Aquipseudomonas > Aquipseudomonas baetica_A. Next base: position 232,016 of record NZ_JAIHLQ010000016.1, read on the forward strand.
GTCCACGGCCCGCCGCCGAACAGGTTGCTCAGCCAGAACATCGAGGGATGAAACAGCGCCAGCCCGGACAGCCCGGCCATGAAGAACAGGATCGCCACCAACCAGTGATTGGTGCGCTGGTTGGCGGTGTAACGCAGGATCGTCTTGTTGCTCATGGCCGGTCCTCCCCGCGTGGATCGAAGGTGTGTACCGCAGGATCAACGACATGCACCGAAGCATCGGGAGGTGCCGAATGCTCGTCTTCTTCGACGCGGTTCGGCCCGATTCGCACATAGTGGAAGAACCCCGCCAGCACCGCCGCGCCCATGGCCAGCAAGCCAAGGGGTTTGCTGATGCCTTTCCACAGGCCCACCAAGGGACTGATGGCCGGGTTTTCCGGCAGCCCCGCATAGATTTTCGGCGTGTCGGCATGGTGCAGCACGTACATGACGTGGGTGCCACCAACCCCTAACGGGTCATACAGGCCAGCGTTTTCAAAGCCACGACTCTTGAGATCGACGATGCGCTCGGCGGCGTGCTCTTTCATGTCTTCCTTGGTGCCGAAAACGATAGCGCCGGTCGGGCAGGTTTTCACGCAGGCCGGCTCCAGCCCGACCGCGACCCGATCCGAGCACAAGGTGCATTTGTAAGCCTTGTGATCTTTCTGCGAGATTCGCGGAACGTCGAACGGGCAACCAGTGATGCAATAACCACAACCGATGCAGTGATCCTGATCGAAATCGACGATGCCGTTGGCGTGCTTGATGATCGCACCTGGGCTGGGGCACGCCGCCAGGCAACCGGGCTCGGCGCAGTGCATGCAGCCGTCCTTGCGGATCAGCCATTCGAGGTTGTCGGCGTCGGTTTCGTGCTCGGTGAAACGCATCAATGTCCAGGTTTCTGCGCTCAAGTCCTGCGGATTGTCGTAGGTACCGTAGTTGTGGCCAATATCGTCGCGCAGCTCGTTCCATTCCGAGCACGCGACCTGACAGGCCTTGCAGCCGATGCATTTGGTGGTGTCGATCAGCTTCGCCACCTCCTGCTGATTCCTCACCGACGGCGGCTGTGTGGTCGTGGCCGAGCGGGCAATGATGTCTTGGCTGGCCATTTATAGATTCTCCACTATAGCTTCTCCACGTTGACCAGGAATGACTTGGATTCCGGGGTCTGGGTGTTGCCATCGCCGAGGAACGGCACCAGGGTGTTGGTCAGGTATCCGTGACGCGTCAGCCCGGTGAACCCCCAGTGAAGCGGGATGCCGATCTGGTGCACTACCTGGCCATTGACCTGCAACGGACGGATTCTTTTGGTCACCACAGCCACCGCTTCAATGAAGCCGCGCTTGCAACTGACCCGTACCCGATCACCGGCAGCGATGCCCTTCTCTTTCGCCAGCACTTCGCCGATCTCGACAAACTGCTCGGGCTGGGTAATCGCGTTCAACTTGCAGTGCTTGCTCCAGAAGTGGAAATGCTCGGTGAGCCGGTAGCTGGTGCCCGCGTAGGGGAAATCCTTGGCCTCGCCGAGGCTGTCCCAGACCGAATCAAAGATCCGCGCCGCCGGGTTGCTGGTAGCGTTCTTGTTCTGCGGGTGCAGCGGATTGATGCCAATCGGCGTTTCGAACGGTTCGTAATGCTCGGGGAATGGCCCTTCGGTCATCTTGTCGACGGCGAAGAACCGCGCCACGCCCTCGGGGTTCATGATGAACGGGTTCATCCCGGCTTCTGGCGGTATGTCAGCCTTGTAGTCCGGCACATCGGTGCCGCCCCAGGTTTTGCCGTTCCACCACACCAAGCGCTTTTTCGGATCCCACGGCTTGCCAGCAACGTCCGCCGACGCGCGGTTGTAGAGAATCCGCCGGTTGGCCGGCCAGGCCCACGCCCAGCCCAGATGCTGGTGCATGCCATAGGGGTCGGCATTGTCACGCCGGGCCATCTGGTTGCCGGCCTCGGTCCAACTGCCGGCAAAAATCCAGCAGCCGGACGCGGTGCTGCCATCGTCCTTGAGCTGGGCGAACCCGGCCAGTTGCATATTGCCCTTGATCGTCGCGCCGCTGGCATCGTTGAAGTCTGTCGTGGCGTAGCCGTTTATCTCCTTGGCGATTTCCTCGGGGGAAGGTTCAGTGGCAATTTTGTAGGGCCAGGACAGTTTCAACAGCGGATCGGCGAAAGTGCCACCGTTTGCCGCATAGCGCTGGCGCAGACGCAGGAACAACTCGCTCATGATCTGGATGTCCGTGCGCGCTTCGCCGGGTCCATCCGCCCCCTTCCAGTGCCATTGCAACCAACGACTGCTGTTGACCAGCGAGCCATCTTCTTCGGCAAAGCAGGTGGTTGGCAGGCGGATCACTTCGGTCTGGATGTCGGCGCTTTTCACATCGTTGTAAGGGCCGACGTTTTCCCAGAACTGCGAGGTTTCGGTGGCCAGCGGGTCCATCACCACCAACCATTTCAACTTGGCCAGTGCCGCCATCACCCGGTTCTTGTCCGGCAGCGCGGCAATCGGGTTGAACCCCTGGCACATGTAGCCGTTGACTTTGCCCAGACTCATCAGGTCGAACATCTTGAGGATGTCGTAATTGGGGATGTCGAGTTTCGGCAGGTAGTCGTAACACCACTGGTTCTCGACGGTGGCATTGGCGCCGTACCAGGCCTTCATCAGGCTGACGTGAAACTTGCTGTAGTTCTGCCAGTAGGACAACTGCCCAGGGCGCAGCGGTTTTTGCGTGCGTTTGGTGATGTAGGCGTTGTAGTCCTGCTCGGCGTCTTGCGGCAGCGTCAAGTAACCCGGCAGCAAGTTGGACAGCAAGCCCAGATCCGTCAGGCCCTGAATATTGGAGTGTCCGCGCAAGGCATTGACGCCACCGCCCGGCATACCCACGTTGCCTAACAGAAGCTGCACCATCGCCGCACTGCGAATGATCTGCGAACCGGTCGAGTGCTGTGTCCAGCCCAGGGCGTAGAGAATCGTCATGGTCTTGCCCGGCTGGGCGCACGTAGCAATTTCGCCCCAGATTTTTTGCATCGCATCGACCGGCATGCCGCAAATCTGGCTCGCCAGTTCGATGTTGTAGCGGCTGTAATGCTGCTTCATCAATTGATAGACGCAGCGCGGGTCCTGCAGCGTTGGGTCGATTTTGACGAAACCGTCCTCACCGATTTCATAGCCCCACCCGGACTTGTCGGTGTAACTGCGCTTGGCCGCATCGTAGCCACTGAAAATCCCATCTTCGAAGCCGTACCCGGCTTTGACAATGAACGACACGTCGGTGTAGTTGCGCACGTATTCGTGCTGGATCTTGTCCTCGGTCAGCAGGTAATTGATCAACCCGCCCATGAAAGCAATGTCGGTGCCGGTGCGGATCGGGGCGTAATAATCGGCCACCGACGCCGTGCGGGTAAAACGCGGATCGACCACGATCAGCCGCGCAGCGTTATGCGCTTTGGCTTCGGTCACCCATTTGAAGCCGCACGGATGGGCTTCTGCTGTGTTGCCGCCCATCACCAGAACCAGATTCGCGTTGGCGATATCGGTCCAGGTATTGGTCATGGCACCACGGCCGTACGTCGGGGCAAGACTTGCCACCGTCGGGCCGTGTCAGACACGCGCCTGGTTATCGAACCCCAACATGCCGAGACTGCGGATGACCTTGTGCGTCATGTACCCCGCTTCGTTGGACGAAGCGGAAGCCGCAAGAAACCCGGTGGTGAGCCAGCGATTGACCGTTTCGCCTTTTTCGTTCTGCTCGACGAAATTGGCGTCGCGGTCGGCTTTCATCAAGTCGGCGATGCGATCCAGCGCTTGATCCCAACTGATCCGCGTCCACTCGCTACTGCCTGGCTTCCGCGTTTGCGGATACAACAAGCGGCCCGGGCTGTGAATGAAGTCCAGCAGGCCCGCGCCTTTTGGACAGAGGGTGCCACGGTTGACCGGGTGGTCGGCGTCGCCCTCGATATGGATGATATTTTGCGCGACGTTCTTCGCAGCATCGCCCTGGCTGTACATGATCAAACCGCAACCGACCGAGCAATACGGGCAGGTGTTGCGGGTTTCATGGGTGTGGGCAAGCTTGAAGTGGCGCACCTGCTCGGCGAAGGCAAGCGTCGGGGCCATGCCCAACGCGCCCAGGCTTGAGCCTGCAAGGCCGATACCGACGACCTTGAAGAACTGACGACGGCTGAGATCCATCGTGCACTCCTGATCAGGTGAAACCCGGTAATGGTGCCGGGTTGTATCTGGACAATCACGGTTGCGGCAGAATGACTGCCGGCTTTTTCACTGTAGACAAAGACCCTGCCACCTGTGTGAAAACCGACCGTCGGCCGGTTGTCGAGCGACCTCATGGCTTCATCCAAAACCTCACGGGCGCTGGTTTGCCAGCGATAGCGGTTTGTCATGCCCCCTCAATATTGACTGTGCCGAAGCCATCGCGGGCAAGCCAACTCCCACCGGGATCGTGTTGGGCTTAGAATGGCCGACAGAATTAACCCCGCCTTCACGAGACCGCGCATGACTTTTGACTTTGATCAGGTATTCGACCGCCACAACACCGGCAGCACCAAGTGGAGCCGCTATGCAGCCGACGTGTTGCCTATGTGGGTCGCTGATATGGATTTCGCCGCGCCACCGGTTGTCATCGAGGCCCTGCAGCAGCGCTTGCTGCATCCGTTGGTGGGTTACAGCGTGGCCCAGGACAACCTGCGCGAAGCCATCGTTGCCGACCTCTGGAACAAATTCGCCTGGCAGGTCAAACCGCAAGAGCTGATCTTCCTGCCGGGCGTTGAGTCGGGCTTCAACATGGCGCTCAAAGCCTTGGTTCAGTCTCAGCAGAACGTCGTGGTACAAGTGCCGAACTATCCGCCGCTGCGTCACGCGCCGGGCCATTGGGGCTTGAACAAGGTTGAGCTGGAATTCACGCCGCAGGCCGACGGCACCTACGCCACACCACTGGATAGCCTGCGTGATTCGCTGAACGGCGGCGGCGCCCTGCTGTTGAGCAACCCGCACAACCCGATCGGCAAAGTGTTCGGCCGCGAAGAGTTGCAAGCGGTGGCGGACATCTGTGTTGCGCAGGACGCCTGGATCATCTCCGATGAAATCCACGCCGAACTGTGCTTCGACGGTCGCGTACACATTCCGACCGCGTCCCTGAGCCCGGAAATCGCTCAGCGCACCATCACCCTGATGTCAGCGAGCAAGGCTTACAACATCGCCGGCCTCAAAACCTCGTTCATGATCATTCAGGACGCCGCGCTGCGTGAACGCGTCAACCATGCCCGTTGCGGCATGGTCGACAGCGTCAATCCGCTGGGCATGGAAGCGACTCGCGTGGCCTACAGCGAAGCCGGCCCATGGCTCGCCGAGATGAAAACCTACCTGCAGGCCAACCGGGATTATCTGGTTGAGGCCGTGCGCAGCCGCTTGCCGGGCGTGACCATGAATGTGCCGCAGGGCACTTATCTGGCCTGGCTCGATTGCTCGGCGCTGGATCTGGCCAACCCGCAGCAGTTTTTCCTTGAGCAGGCCAAGGTAGGGTTGAGCGCCGGTCTGGATTTTGGCGACCACAGCCAACAGTTCGTACGCCTGAACTTTGGATGCCCGCGATCAATGCTCGAAGAAGGTATTGCGCGCATGGAGCGGGCACTGGCCAACCGCTGAATCTGAAAGCATCGCGAACCTGCTGCACGGCATCAGCGCACAACCGATCCTTGCCGGCCCTGAACAACGCAAAAACCAAAAACCGAAAGTCTTCAGCAAAAAAATGGATCTCTCGCGGATTCTCAGTGGTCACAACCATAACCCCTCGCCGGGTGTCACCGGCGGGGCCCGGCAGGTTCGGTTCCCGTTTGGCAAAAGGCCTATGAAAAGGAACCCCGAAGATTAAGGTTATGGTCATGAAAGAATGCTCGACTCCTGCGCAAATCAAGGCATGCAGGGCTTTGGCCCTGGAACGCAATCGTCAATTGTTCGAAGAAGCGCAGGCGCTGAATCGAGCGTCGCATGAATTACTCGAAGCCGGGCAACTGGATCTCGAACAGTTTGAGCACTACAGGGCCTTGCGCCGAAAAGCCGATGTGAAGTTCGCCGATGCCATTGAGCACCTGTGCGTATTGAATGAAGATTTCCCGCCGATTCCGATGTCGGTACAGAACTCGCAGGGGTTGCGTCGCCAGCTTGAGACCAGTTGATGATCAAACGACAAAGAAAAGCCCGGCCTTCGTCGCCGGGCTTTTCTATGTCGTTTGATCAGCTCCCCGGATTCGTGAACTGTATGTACACCGAATAACTGCCCAGCAGCACCCAAAACGTCGCAAAGATCCACGGCGTGCGCAGAGAAAACAGCAACGACTTGCGATAGCCCTTATGACTGGATTCCGTTTCACTGAACAGCGGTGACTCGTCATAGGCCAAGCCCATCAGCGGCTCGCTGAGCAATAAATGGCTTTGCTTGAAGTGCCAGTGATCAATGATCTCGTACGCCGCACGAATCCCCGGCCAGGCGTTGAGCGAACTGAGCAGCCCGAGTAGCGCCAGAAACGCCGGCACCACCAGGGTAAACAACTTGCCCCACTCCGGATTGAGGTTGGACATGCACGAAGCAAAGGCAATCACCAGAAACGACTGTGCGGCCAGATAAGCGTCAGTGCGATTGGCGAGAATGCTGGTTTCGTACTGGATCTCCCGGCGATAGAAATCCAGCCGTTCCTTGGGCGAACCGAACATCTTGGCGTCATGTTCGGTCAGGGTTTCTTCAGCGGTCGGCTGGGTCAATATGCGAGACAAGGGACGCACGCTCCGGAGCGGGGGGAACCGTTTAGAAGCATCGCGTTACGCACTAGTTCAGACGGATTTACCGGGGCGTCATTCAATCCGGTTGCGCAGGCGCTTCGTTATGGATGGCCCACCAGCGTGGCAACAACTGTTTGATCCGACTCTCGGCAAAGCGGTCGTCGATCAGCATCACCATGCCGCGATCCTCGCGGGTGCGGATCACGCGCCCGGCCGCCTGGACGACTTTCTGCACGCCAGGGAACAGGTAGGTGTAGTCGTAACCGGCACCGAAAATCGCCGCCATGCGTCGTTTCAACTGTTCATTGACCGGATTGAGTTGCGCCAGTCCCAGCGTGGCGATGAACGCGCCGATCAGCCGAGCGCCCGGCAAGTCGATACCCTCGCCGAAGGCTCCGCCCAAGACCGCAAAGCCAACGCCCTGACTCTCGGCGGTGAATTGATCGAGAAAGGCCTGCCGCGCCCCTTCGACCATGCCTCGCGACTGCTGCCACAGGGTGATAGTTGGGTGCCGTTCGGCCAGTAACATTGCCACCTGTTGCAGGTAATCGAAACTGCTGAAGAACGCCAGATAGTTGCCCGGACGCTCGCTGAACTGCTGGGCGATCAGTTCGACAATGGGCTCCAGCGATGCCTGACGATGATTGAAGCGGGTCGAAATCCGGCTGATGACCTGCACCTGCAACTGCTCGGCGCTGAACGGCGACTCGACGTCAATCCATACGGTGTCGGCCGGCGTGCCGAGCAAATCGGCGTAATAGTGGCGCGGGCTCAGCGTGGCGGAAAACAGCACGCAGCTTCGCGCCGCTTTCAGGCGCGGGCCAATGAACGCCGCCGGCACCACGTTGCGCAGGCACAGTTGCGATAGCGGGCGTTTACGATCGAGGTCGCGCTTACTGATGTCGAACAGGTAATGCGCGTCATACAGTTCCGCCACCCGGGCAAATTGCAGCAAATCGAAGTAGAAGTTCTGCAATCCACTGTCGAGCCCTTGCGGATGATCATTGAGGTAGTCGCCAATGGCTGCGCTACACAGGGCGATCGCCTGCAGGAGTTTTTCCGGGGCCTTGTCATAGGCCTGATACGGCGCCAGTTGCGGCGCCTGCAACGCATTCCACTCACGGTTGACCCGTTGCAGGGATTTTTTCAGTGCTTGGGGGGCCGTTTTGCGAACGCTGCCCAGCGTGGCTTGATCGAGACTGGCGCTGTACATCTGCCGCCCGCGCTCAACGAGGTTGTGTGCTTCGTCGGCCAGGACCGCCACCTTCCACTGATTGAGCTGAGCGAGGCCGAACAGCAACGCGCTGAAATCGAAGTAATAGTTGTAGTCGGCGATCACCACGTCCGCCCAGCGGGCCATTTCCTGACTCAGGTAATACGGACACACCGAATGCTGTGCAGCGACTTCACGCATCGCCGCTTGATCGAGCCGGCGGATTCGACTGGCGGCTTCACGGGCGGCCGGCAAGCGATCATAAAAGCCCTGGGCCAACGGACAGGACTCGCCGTGACAGGCCTTGTCCGGGTGTTCGCAGGCCTTGTCCCGAGCAACCATCTCCAGCACGCGCAAGGGCAAGGTGGCCGATTGATCGAACAACACCTGACTGGCGTCCAGCGCCAGTTTGCGCCCCGGTGTCTTGGCGGTCAGAAAGAACACTTTGTCCAGTTGCTGCGGTGCCAACGCCTTGAGCACCGGGAACAGCGTGCCGAGGGTTTTGCCGATCCCTGTGGGCGCTTGCGCCATCAGACAACGGCCTGTGCTGATAGCCTTGAAGACCGATTCCGCCAGATGGCGTTGCCCCGGACGAAAATCCGCATGGGGAAACGCCAATTGCTGCGCGGACAGATTACGCGCCTCGCGATGCGCCATTTCCTGTTCGGCCCAACGCAGGAACAAAGCGCATTGCTGCTCAAAAAAAACCTGCAAGGCCTGGGCGCTGAACGCTTCCAGCAGGCAGGTTTCCTTCTCGCTGACGATGTCGAAATACACCAACGCCAGATTGATCTGCTCAAGTTGCAGTTTGCAGCACATCAGCCAGCCGTAGACCTTCGCCTGCGCCCAGTGCAACTGGCGGTGATTGGCCGGTTGTTTGCTCAGATCGCCGCGGTAGGTTTTGACTTCTTCGAGGCAGTTTTGCGCCGGGTCGTAGCCATCCGCCCTGCCCTTGACCTTCAACTGGCGGAACTCACCTTCCAGTGCCACTTCGCTTTGATAGGTGTCGCTGCGCCTGGACGCGACGGTGCGATGGCCGGCCATGCCTTCGAGTGCCGTCGGTGACGGCGTGAAGCGCAGGTCGAGGTCGCCGGTCTTGGCGGTGAACTCACACAGCGCGCGCACCGCAACGCTGTAGCTCAAGCGCTCTGCTCCGCCCATTGCACGTAACACACGGCAACCGGCATCTGGTGTTGGTGGCAAAACTCCAGCCAGCGCAGTTGGTTGTCCTGCAAGCGGTCGCCAGGACCTTTGACTTCGATCATTCGATAGGTTTTGTGCTGCGGCCAGAACTGGATCAGGTCCGGCATGCCGGTACGGTTGGCTTTGATGTCGAGCAGCAAACGCTGGAACCAGTGTTTGAGGTGTTCGGCGGGCAGGCAGGCCAGCGCCTGCTCCAGTAATTCTTCATTCAATGCGCCCCAGAACACGAACGGCGACTGTATGCCCCACTTGGCGACAAAGCGCTCGCGGATGGTTACGGCATAACGGCCGTCCTCCAACTCCGCGAGGCAGGCTTGAAACACGTCGGCGCGGCGTTGCTGGAAGTCTTCATTGAGCAGGTCCACCGGCCCGCGCTGAAACGGGTGAAAGAACGCCCCCGGCAACGGCGCGAATATCGCCGGCCAGCAGAGCAGCCCGAACAATGAGTTGATCAGGCTGTTTTCAACGTAATGCACCGGGCCTTCTTCGTCATGCAAGTGCGCCTGCACGTAATACTCCACCGACAGCGCGGGATCGCTGCGCGGCAACTGCAGATCCAGGCGCTCCACTGGTTTCGCCACCGCACGTTTGAGCGGCGGGCCACCGAGTTTGCGTCGCAACCGCGGCAAAATCCGTTGCAGGCCTTGCTGCTCGGCAGCGCTTTCGGGTGTTTGTTCGGCGAGCGTGGCGAGTTCCAGCGCCCGGCCGTATTCGCTGCAGCGTTCCAGTACGCGGATCATCCGCAAGCGAGCGCCGGGATAGGCGCAATCGCGATAGACAGTCAGGGCCAAAGCAAACTCGCTGATGCGTTCGCAGTATTGGGCGATCTGGAACAACACCTTGCCGCGTCGCCGTTGCAGCCAGGGGTTGTCGAAGTGCAAGGCGCTGACCTGCCCGACAATGGTTTCCAGTGGCTCACCGGCCTCGAAGCGCAATTGGCAGTGGTGCAGAAACAGACACGCGTCGACGTCCTCACGGCTGCGCAGACCACGGGAATCGGCGCAGAACTCGACTTTTTCGTAGGTAAAGATGCCGAGGTCAGCCAACACGAATTCGGACCAGTCCTGATACAGGTTGCCGAAAAACATCAGTCGCAAGCGATCGCACAGGCCCATGATGGTCAGGCTGAACAAGCGCTCAGCCAGCAGAGGCGCCCAATCGCGCAGGCTTCTGGCTTCGGTGAACTGCTCGGCGAGCAGCGGCAGCCAGTCGTCCTTGCGGCCCTTGGGTTGCTCGATAAAAGCGCCGAACGCTTGCAAAATCTCGGCCTTGAGCAACACATCGAACAGCTCAGCCATCGCCAATGGCGCGTGTTCGTCGAGCCAGCCGCAAGCCAGCAACGGTTGTGCCGCGCAGGCGATGTCGCCGATTTCCGCGTAACGGAGCTTGCCGGCACGAAAATGCACGCCCTTGCGCATCACCATCCGCACCAGCAAGCCCTGTGATGCGCGAGGCAACGATTTGAAGTCGCCGATGAACGCGTGCTCCGTTTCGCTCATCACATCGGCATAGCGAAGCTCAAGCCAATCAAGCACTTGCCGGAAGTTGTTGAGGTAATAGAACGGATCATCAAGGGGATTGGCAGTCACGGGAATTCAGGGCCACGGCGGACAAATACTGGTTATGCGTACAGATAACAGCTCTGCCCCACCCGGCGCAAACGGAAAAAGATAAATGGCATTTTTAACCGGTAAATAGAACTTTTCCCGGCGCGATGGCACCAACCGCCTAGGACACCGACAATGCTCGGTATCACGCGAAATGAGGAATTTGAGGTGGATATGAAAATCAAGACACTGGGCATCCCCCTGGCGGTAGCGGCCCTGCTGGCCTTGGGCGGTTGCTCGACCCAGACCGTGGTCACCCTGCAAAACGGCACTCAGTACCTCACCAAGGACATGCCGAAAACCGAAACCAACGATGGCTTCTACGAGTTTGAAGATATTTCCGGTGCGAAAGTCAAAGTACGCGCCGATGACGTGGCCACGGTGCGCAAGGAAGACTGACGATATATACCCTGCAGACGCAGCCTCGCTCCACTCGACAGCGCCTGCGGGAATTCGAGGCGATTATTGTTCGAGGGTCACGCCCGGGATGGTGTTTTCGCAACTGACGTATTGCCCGCCACGCCGGGCGAGTTCGTTCTGCAAGCGACGGCAACGCTCCAGATCCTGCAGCGCCATACGGTCCATGATGCGATTGCCGCTGCTTTGTGGACCTGTTTTTATCGTCACCAACGGCTGTTCGGGCTGGATCTGAAAGCGGCTTTTCTCTTCGACGGGTTCCACCACCTCGGTTTTAGCCGGGCTTGGCAGTTGATCGTCGGTCATTCCATAACGGCTGAGAATCGAGCTTTGAGGCAGATCGGCCCAGGCATTGGCCGAACTCAGCGCTAGCCCCACAAACCCGACATACCTCTTGAAACCTTTCACGTTTGAATCTCCTGTACTCAATGGCTGCCTGTACATGACGTGTGCGCACGTCCAGGCTTTAGTGCCGATTCCTGTTATTGCAGGATTGAGAGTCAGGTAGTGGCCAATGAGTCACTTTTTACCGCCGCGCTATTGGACTTCGCAAGCAAGCCCGCTCCCACAGGGAACTTGTGAGCGACACAGATCCAGTGTGGGAGCGGCGTGCTCGCGAAGGGGCCCTTACAGGCCCCTCAAAAACATCAAGCGATCACAATCCCATCGCCACTCAAGCTATTGAGCGACACCCCGACCAACGTCACCGAATCACTGCCAAACGTCAGCAGCGTGTCCTGCCCCACCGATGAGGCATGTGCGCGGAAGTCTTCGTTGGGCAAAACACCCTGTACGCCGAAGAACACCAGTTTGTCGTTGGACGTAAAACCCACCACCCGATCCTGACCGAACGCACCGTTGAACACGAACGTATCGGCTCCGCCCCCCGATTCCATCAGGTCATTACCGGCGCCGCCGACAAATACGTCATTGCCCGCGCCGCCGATCAAATGGTCGTTGCCATCCAGGCCAAACAACCAGTCACCACCGGCATGTGCTTTAAGCGTGTCAGCACCATATGTGCCCTTCACACTGGATTCGTACGCCGTGACATTGTTGCCGACCTTCAGTCCGCTGGCCGTGACGCTGTGGGTGACATCATCCTTGAACAGGCCCCAGAGGAAACCTGGCTCCTTGGTGACGATGCTGCCGATGTCGCGGGTCAGGCTGATCCCGCCATTGGCATCGCGAATGTACAGATTGCCCGCGCCATCATTGGCGAAGTCGAACTTGTTCACCGATTGCTGCAGATCCAGGGTATTGCTGCCCTGCCCGCCAAGGATGATGTTGTAGCCGCCGCTGTCGCGGAAGGTGTCGTTGCCGGCGCGGCCCTCCAGATAGTCATTGCCACTGCCGCCCTGGATCAGATCGTTGCTGTCGCTGCCGATGATGAACGTGCTGCCCTTGTGGGTTTCGGCGTTGCGATTGAGATCCTGCACCCAGGTATTGGCCCGCGCCGGGTCCGACAGGTTGGCGACGATAATCGTCGAGTCCTTGCTGGTCAGGTCGTAGAACTTCGACTCGATGACCCGATTCATCCCGTCGCCATAGGCGGTGGGCAGGTGCGAGATCCAGGTTGGGATGTTGAGGATCGAGTACGGCAGCACATTCCACGCGTTCGAAGCGTAGTGGTCGTTGAAGCTGACGATGTTGTCGGTGGCCGATTCCTTGGGCGCATCGTGCACGCCGACAGAAGCGCCGGTGAACGTGGAGCCGTCGAGCGCGCGGAATACCGGGTCGTTCTCGTAGCCGACGTTGAGCACCTTGTCAGTGCTGCTTTGGGTCGGCGAGGCGTAGGCGATGTAGTTGGAATCGGCGAAGAACCCGCCCCACTTGCCGCTGCTCAAGTCCGCCATGCTGTTGACCGCGAGGCCACCGAGGCTGTGGCCGCTGACCAGCACGTCCTTGCCGCTGAGGCCGTTGGCCTTGGCGAACGCCACCACGTCATTGAGCAGATTGCCGAAGGCTTCGCCGACGTAGTTCTTGGCGTAGTCCTTGGGGCCGAATGCCGCGAGCAGGTCATTGATCACGTCGCCGATCGAGTCACCGATGAGGATTTCCCGCGGGCCGCTGGTGCCGCGAAAAGCAATGCCCAGTTCGGTGAGATGACCTTGTGCGTCGTATTTGCCGAGGATTTCGACTTGAGCGCTGGTGTAACCGGCCTTCTCGCCAAAGAAGGTTCCGCGCGCATCAGTCTTGCCGTCGTAGCCCAATTGCGAGGCGGTGATCGGCGTCCAGCCTGCCTTCTTCACCGCATCAAGCGCGAGTTTTTCCGAGTCGGGATTCCACGGAACACCGGGGATCACCCCTTGTGAATCGGTGCCACCAATCAGCGCGGTAACCAGTGTGGCCGGCAGGCCGAGACCGAAGCCGTTGTGCTGGTACCCGGCGGCAAAGCCGTTATCGAGGTTGTGGTAGGAATACAGCGTGATGGCCATGGCGTCACTGAACAACGCCTTGGAATCGGCTGTACCGAAGTTTTTGTAGTCATACACACCCATTGCCATTGCCTCTCTTTTTGTTGGAATTGTTCAGAGATAGCTCACAGCCAGGGCGCCCCTCGCGGGACGCCCCGGAGCATTTCAACACATCGTGCACATCGCTCTATGCGAGCAGGATCTAAGCGAATACGAACGCCGAGTCCGACAGGTTAGCCACTCCAACCCCGATCAGGGTCACGGCATAGTCGCCAATCTTCAGCACGGTATCGTTGCCAGTCTGCGCGACATGTTGCTTGTAGTCGTAGCCCTGGCCCGCACCTTCGACGCCCATGAACACCAGTTTGTCGTTGCCCTGATATCCGTTGATAGCATCAAAACCGAACGCGCCGCTGAACAGGAAGGTGTTGTTGCCACCCACTGCGGTCATCACGTCGTTACCGGCGCCGCCCACGAACGTCACATGGCCCTTGTCGCTGATCAGTTGGTCGTTGCCTCCCAGACCGAACAGCCAGTCACCGTCGGCCGTCGCGTGCAGCGCATTGCCGTACGCATCGCCGTTGAGCGAATGGTTGTACTGAGTGAGTTCGCTGCCATGAGTCAGCCCCTTGGCGGTGACGCCCCAGGTGATTTCCTTGCTGCCCCACCATGACCCCGCCTCCTTGCTCACCAGCGCGCCAATGTCGCGAGTCATGCTGATGCCGCCGTAGGCGTCGCGCACGTAAAGCGTGCCGTCACCGTCGTTGGCGAAGCTGAAGTTCTGCAACGGTTTGTGCAGCTCAAAGGTGTTGTGGCCCTGGCCGCCGAGCAGGATGTTGAAGCCGCCATCATCACGAAAACGGTCATCACCGCCCAAGCCTTCGAGGAAGTCGTTGCCCGCCCCGCCCTTGAGCCAGTCATTGCTGTTTGTGCCGATGATGAAGGTGCTGCCGGTGTGCGGTTCGCCGCTGCGCCCCAAGTCTTCGACCCAGGTTTTACCCCGGGATGACGCCTCCAGGTTGGAGACGATGATGGTCGAGTCCTTGCTGGTCAGGTTGTAGAACGTTGAGCCAATGACCCGATTCAAACCATCGGCATACCCCAGCGAACCATGCGCCGACCAGCTCAGCGGATTGATGATGCTGAACGGCACCAGATTCTGTGCGGTCGACGCGTAGTTGTCGTTGAAGTTGACGATATTGTCGGTGGTCGAATCATGCGGCTTGTCGTGTTTGCCCATCGATGCGCTGCTGAACGTGGTGCCGTCGAGCACGCGGAACACCGGATCGTTCTCGTAGCCGATGTTCAGCACGTGGGTACCGGTGCTGCTCTGGGTGGGCGAAGCGAAGGCGATGTAGTTGGCATCCTTGAAAAAACCGCCCCAGTGACTGGCGCTCAAATCCGCGACGCTGTTGACGCCGAGACCGCCAAGGCTGTGGCCGCTGATCAGCACGTCTTTGGCGGCGATGCCGTGAGCAATGGCAAACGTTGCGACAGCCTTGAGCAGGTTGTCGAAAGCGTTTTTGGCGTAGTTGCTCGCGTAATCCGACGGCCCGACGGCGGCCAGCAGGTTGTTTTTCAAGTCGCCGAAGGTGTCGCTGTAACCCAGCCCACCGGTGCCACGAAAGGCAATGCCGATACCAATCAACTGGCCGGCGGCGTCGTATTTGCCGAGTACTTCGGCCTCGGCGCTGGTAAAGCCGTCCTTCTCGCCGAAGAACGTTCCCTGCGCGCCAACGTTGCCCTGATAACCCAGCGCCGTCGCCGTGAGCGGCTTCCAACCGGTCGCCGGCAATGGCTGACCAGTCGGCGTGTAGGCGTATAGCGTCAGTGCGATGGCATCGCTGTACAACGCTTTGCCATCGGCATTTTTGTAATCAAACAGTCCCATGTTGTGCTCCCTCTTTCAAATCAGAACTGCCAGTCCAGAGTCAGGCCAACACCGTGGTCTTTCTCATTGGAACCGATCAGCCCGTTGTAATCCAGGTTGACCCGCACATCGCGATTGAGCGCCAGACCGGCACGCACGCCGACCACGGCAGCATCACGGTCCATCGACACGCTCTGCACGTTGAACGCACTGTTGCCGTTGGCGAAGGCCAGGTGACTCTCGGCATCAACGCTGCTCAGGTTGTGCTGCCAGCCCAGGCTCGCGCCCAGTTCCAGTTGGTGCTTGTCCGACAAGGCAAACGTGCGTTTGGCCCGTACACCGAGGGTCGACAGCACCACATCACGATTGTCTTCGCCGCCCTTCAATGCGGTGGCGTCACCCTTCTCGGTGAAGCTGTCGCTGTTCAGGTGCACGTAAGCCAGATTGGCGAACGGCTCCAGGTTCATCGGTTGCAGACGCAGATCGTAAGCCGCTTCCGTGAACAATTGCGCAGTGCTCGCATCGCGTTTGACCTTCTGCTTGCCGCTGACATCGCCCAATTGCAGGTCACGTTTCACATCGATGCGATGCCAGCTATACGCACCGCCAACGGTCAGGCGCAGCGCATCGATTTCATGGCCCAGATAGGCACCCAAGTGATAGCTGTCGACCGACGCCGAGGAGTGCGTGCCACTGCCCATGTTCAACGAGCTGTCGCTATAACCGGTCACGAAGCCCAGACGGGTATCGTCAGTTATCAAACCGTCAACGCCGGCCAGTAAACCGCCGATGGAGGTGGTGCTGTCGGCATTTTTGTACCCGCCGTCACTGCTCCCCCAAGACCCCAGCACCTTGACCCAAGCGTTGCTGCGATCGTCGGTCGGTGCATTGGCATTGAACAGATCACGTTCGCGCAGACGTTCACCCACGGCATCGCGCAGGTAACGGCTGTCGTTGATCAACAGGGTGCCAATGGCCGGGTGAATTTCACCGGACAACTGCTGGAACGCTTGCTGCGCCGCGGCCGCGTTTGGCGACAACAACAGCGTTTCGAACAGGGCATTGCCCGCCCCCAAACGCTCGGCAGCGGCACCGACGGCGCGCTGGTTAGGCGTCAGCCCCACGCTGGCGAACGATGCGTCGTTACGCCCCACCGCCAGTTGAATGCCACCTGCCGAGTAATCGAGGGTGCCACCGAGGAACGCGTAATCCGGCAGCACTTGCCCGAAGCGTCCTTCAATGCCGCCCGCCGCTTGCAGGATGTTGTATTGGGTGCCAAGCAGGCTTTTCACTTGGCCGGTGGTCAGCAGTGTCGGGCTGTTTTCCAGCGACATGCTCACCGTCGCCCCTTCGATCACAGCCTTGCCGGTCGCAATGATCTGGTCACTGCTGGTTGGCGACAACTCCACCGCGTAGGTCGAGCCCGGCGCGAAGGTCACATCCCCCGCCACGTTCAGGGTGCCGATGGAGTTGCCCGGTGCGACCGTACCGCCGCTTTTCACCGACAGCGCGCCGATGTGGCCGTTACCGCCGAGGATGCCGCCGTCATTCACGGTGACCGCCGATTGCAGCGACCCGTTAATTGCCAGGCGCCCCTGATTGACCAGGGTCGGGCCGCTGTAGGTGTTGTTGCCGGTCAGCACCAGCGTGCCGATGCCTTGTTTGGTCAAACCGCCGTGCCCGGAAATGTCGTTGCGCCAGGTATCGAGACCGCAAGTGATGTCGGTGCACACGCGTTCGGTGGGTTTGCCTTGGTCGATGATCGTGCCGATGCCGGGCAAATCCGCGACAAACTGGCCGGAGCCATAGGCGCCTTCGATACGGAATTCAGCCGGAATGTCCTGCTCGGTGACGAACATCGCCGGGCCATCAATGCCTTTGCGCAGGTTGATCATGCCCCAGCCGTACAAGGCGTCGATGCCCGGTGCGCCGAGGTCGGTGGCCGTGGTTCGCAAAACGCTGGCGACCTGATCGCCGGACATGTACGGGAAGCGCTCCATCAACACGGCCATGGAGCCGGCCACATGCGGCGCGGCCATTGAGGTGCCGTTGTAGTTGGCGTAGCCAGTGGTGAGGTTGTCAGCGTTGGTGCCACTGATGATCGAACTGTAGATCCGCGTACCCGGTGCCGAGACGCAGAAACTCGCGGTGTAACCGCAACGCGAAGAAAACGTACTGATGATGTACGGGTCGGGACTGGCCAGATTCGGGTTCTGTTGCAACGCCGCGACGGTGATCCAGTTCGGCGCAATGTCCGGGACGAAATAGCCGAGGCCAGCGATGGCGTCCGGGTTGTTGAGGTTGTAGTCGTTGCCGGCGGCGAATATCGTGACGATGCCGCTGCGTGCGGCAGCAATCGCACCGTCATAGGCACCGCCGGGCTTGGTGCCGAGCAGCGTGCGGATCTCGTTGAACTGCAATTGTGCGTCGTTGACCGTGAAGTGCGGGTACGCCGGGTCGCGGCCGCCGAGGTCGAAACGGTCGGTGATGCCGATGCCCCAACTGTTGTTGATGATCCGCGCACCGCTGGCGATCAGCGCATCCCAACCGGCCTTGTACACCGCGCCGTCGTTGCCGCGAACAATGCCGTCTTCCGGGCCGGGGTCGCCGTTGTCGGCACTGATGATTTGTGCGCCGAACGCCACGCCGTGCATCGGGCCGCCATCGCGACTGCCCGCCGCGATGCCGCCGACGTGGGTGCCGTGTGCGCCGAGCTTGCCGTTGGAGCCGACCGAGGGCGAACCGTCATAAAGGAACGTATCCCCGGCTTTGACCGGGATGTACGGGTCGGTGTATTGGCGAATACCCCGGGTGACCAGCGTGATGACTTTGTTGCTGCCGGAAAACTCCGGGTGCGCGGCGTACACCGGTTGGTCAAAGATCCCCAACTTGACGCCTTTGCCGGTGTAACCCGCGGCGTAGGCGTAATCGGCCCCGATAGCGCCCAGCCCCCAATCGGCCTGGAATTCGGCGCTGCGCCAACTGCTGGCATCGCCCGTGCGACCGTTTTCCACATAGGGTGCAGCCTGCGCTGTGCCCCAGGTGGTCAGTGCGCACAACACCGCGAAATTCAGGGTTTTAAGGGCGAAGCGACCACCCGTTTGCGCGCAGGTATTGTTGTTATTCATCCAGCGACCTTCCTTAGTGATGTTGCGAAAAATCCGTTTGTTCAGAACTGCCAGTTCAGACTCACGCCGACGCCGTGGCTCTTCTCGCGATTGGCCAGTTGTGCGTTGTAATCAAAATTCACCCGTACATCGCGGCTCAGCGCCAGGCTCGCTTGCACGCCGACGAGCGCGGCATCACGTACCAGCGCCGAACTCTCCACCGAGTAAGGCGTGCCCCCGCTGGCAAAGCGCAGGTGTTGCTCGGATTCGATGTCGCTCAGGCTGTGTTGCCAGCCGAGGTGGCCGCTCACATCCAGTGTCTGCTGAGCCGACAGATTGAAGGTCTTGATCGCCCGCACGCCGAGCGTGCTCAGCACCGCGTCACGCTGATCGCCCGAGCTTTTCAGCGCGGCGCCAGCGCCCTTCTCGGTAAAGCCCTCGCTGTCCAGATGCACGTAGGCCAGATTGGCAAACGGCTCCAGCGCGAGTGGCTGCAGGGCCAATCGATAAGCTGCCTCGCCAAACACTTGGGCGGTGCTCGCCTCCACCTTGGCTTTCTGTTTGGCGCTGACGTTGCCGTACTGCAAATCACGCTTCACATCGGCGCGATGCCAGCTGTAGGCCGCGCCGGTGCTCAAGCGCCACGCACCAATGTCATGTCCGGCGTAGGCACCCAGGTGGTAGCTGTCGACCTTGGCCGACGAATGCGTGCCCGACCCCATGCCAAGCGAACTGTCGCTGTAACCGGTGACCAGACCGATGCGGGTCTGCTCGTCCAGCACGCCGTCGACACCGGCCAGAACACCGCCAATCGACGTGCGGTAACCCGCCGTGTCATGACTCGAGTCGGTGCTGCCCCATGCACCGAGGCCTTTGATCCAGCCATTGCTTTGCGCAGCGCGGGGATCACGCAAACGCTCGGCCACCGCATCGCGCATTGGGCGGCTGTCGTTGATCAACGCCGAACCGAGAGCCGGGTAGATTTCGCCGCTCAGTTGCTGGAAGGCTTGTTGCGCGAAAGCCGCGTCTGTCGACAGCAGCACACTTTCGTAAACCGAGTTGCCCGCGCCCAAGCCTTCGATCGCAGCGGCCACCGCACGTTGATTCGGCGTTTGGCCTGCGCTGGCAAACGTGTTCGCGTTGCGTTCAACGTTGAGTTCAATACCACTGGCGGCGTAGTCGAGGCTGGCGCCGATAAACAGATAGTTCGGCAGCACAGCGCCGAACTGGCCCTCAATGCCACCGGCCGCTTGCAGGATGGTGTACTGGCGCCCGAGCAGGCTTTGCGCCTCGGCGGTACTGAGCAAGGTTGGGCTGTTTTCCAGTGACAGGCTAACGGTTGCGCCGCTGACGGTCGCGGTACCGCCGGCAACGATACGGTCGCTGCTGGTGGGCGACAGTTCAACGGCATACGTCGAACCCGGTGCGAAACTGACATCGCCGGCCACGTTCAAGGTGCCGATGGAATTGCCAGGCGCCACCCGGCCACCGCTGTTGGCGGTCAATGACGCGACCCGGCCGGCACCGCCAAGCGTGCCGCTGTCGTTCACGGTGACGGCTGAAGTCAGCGAACCGTTGACCGTCAGCAAGCCGCCGTTGATTGTGGTGGCGCCGCGATAGGTGTTTTCCCCGGTGAGGATCAAACGCCCGGCGCCGGACTTGATCAGGCTACCCTGGTACACGCGCCCCGCTGCTGCCGCGTCGCGAGCAGTGCCCACCGCGTAATCGGTTTGATCCTGTTGACTGGCATTCGCCCCGACACCGTTCTGCCAGCCCTTATCCCGCAAGGTTTGCTGCCAGGCACTGTGTTCGGCAAGGTCTTCGCTTTGGCGCTGAATCAATGCCTTGTCGGAGATGTCGTTGCTCCAGACATCGCTCTGTCCGCCCGCCAGACTGGCGTCGAACGTGCCGAGTAACTGCCCCGGCCCGTGCATCGCCCGGTTCAGGTTGGCCACCCCCCAACCGACTCGCTCGCTGGGCGCATCGGTCACCGAACCATCGAGTTGCGTGGCGGTGGTCAGCAGCGTTTCGAGCGCCTGCTGATTGTTCATGTACGGGTAACGCTCCATCACCAGCGCCAGTGCCCCGGTCGCGTGCGGCGCCGACATCGAAGTGCCGGACTTGATCGCGTAACCACTGCCGGGAACGGTGCTGTCGATCTTCGCCCCCGGCGTGGTGATGCACCAGTATTTGGCGACGCCGCACTGGTTGTACTTCTGCTGATTGCTTTGATCCAGGCCCGACACCGCCAGCCAATGACCTTCAAGATCCGGCTGAAAGTACGGCAGCGTCGAGCGCACGCTGGCGTTCGGATAGCCACTGTTGCCGGCACTGAACACGTTGATCACACCGCGTCGCGAGACGTCGGCAGCCGCGTCGAGCCAAGTGCCTTTGTTGAAGTGCTGGGCATAGGCCGCCTGCAAATCGGCGAGTGTGCGGTAACTGACATCCGGCGGCTGGCTGCCCCAACTGTTGTTGATCGCCCGCACACCCGCATCGGCCAGAGCGTCATAAACCGCTTTGAAATAGCGTGGATCGGGATTGGGGCCGAACAGGAATCGGTCGTTCTTGTTGGTGTTGCCGACGTAGATCTGCGCGTTGTACGCCACGCCGTGCATGCCCGTGCCATCACGGGCCGCCCCCATCGTGCCGACGACGTGGGTGCCATGGGCGTCGTTGTTGGGGTTGACGTTGCCGTCGATGCTGAACAGTGCGCCGTCGATGTAGCTGCCGCTGGCCTGCACCGGGTGATAACGGTCAGGGGCAAACTCGGGATGGGCAGCATCGAAACCGGAGTCGAGCGCGCCAATCTTGACGCCCTTGCCGGTGATGCCGGCGGCGTAGGCTTGATCGGCCTGCATGCGATCGAGGCCCCAATCACGCAGAAATTCGGTGCTACGCCAACTGGCGGGATCGCCGGGTTTATCAGGTTCCAGGTATTGCGCCTGGGCCTGAGCGATAGAAACAGCGAGCAACAGCGTGCCGACCGCTGCCGGCTTGATGTGTACGTCCATGTTCACGACTCACTTTTATTGTTCTATGCAGGTTCTTCTGCGGTGTTGCTTAGAGCCCTCACTCAGCGCTTCCCAGAGGCTTAGGATCAGGGCTGATGAGCAACAACAAACGCCTCATCCACCCGAGCCAGATCCTGCTCGCTCAAGGTGCCGGCGTAGTAATGCAATTTGGTCCAGGCCATCAAATAGTCGTACCGCGCCTGCGCCAGATCGCGGCGGGTGGTAAACAGTTGTTGCTCAGCATTCAACGCATCCAGATTGGTGCGTTCGCCGCCGAGGATGCTCTGCTTGGTCGACAACACCAGCGCTTCGGCCGACGTCAGCGCCTTTTGATAAGCACGCAATTTATTCACCCCGGACAGGCAGGCATTGAACTGACGGCGCAGTTCAATCAGCGTCTCACGGGTCTTGCCGTCCAGTTCGTATTCGGCCTGTTCCATGGTACGGCTGGCCTGACGTGTCGAGGCCGACACACCACCACCCGCGTACAAAGGCACGCTCACTTCAAAACCAATGGTGTTGGTGTCATAGCGCTGGTTGTAAGTGTTGCCGCTTTCCGATTCGTTCTGGCGCACCGTCGCGTACGCGCTGACCTTGGGCAGATGCCCGGCGCGATTACGTTCCACTTCATAGCGTGCCACTTCGACTGCCTGACGTTGCGAGGCCAGGTTCGGATTGTTGCTGATTGCCAGTTCGTGCCAAGTGTCGTAATTGGCGGGTTGCAGTGCAAAGGTCTGGAAACTCTGATCCAGCGGCGCCAGATCGCTGATGTCCACAGCCGGCACACCCACCAGCGCCCCCAACTCACGCAACGCGGCGTCCTGCTCGTTGTGCGCTTCGATTTCTTCGGCGGTCGCCAGTTCATAGCGCGACTCGGCTTCAAGAATGTCGGTGCGCGTGCCCTCGCCCTGCTTGAACATGTGCTCGTTTTGCTGGAATTGCTGCTCATAGGCCTTCTTCTTGGCCTGAGCAATGTCGATCTGATCCTGAGCAAACAAGGCTTTGGTGTAGTTATCCAACACCCGCACCAGCAGTTCCTGGCTCCTGCCGCGAAAATTCGCGTCGGCAAACAGCGCCTGCGCAACACCTTTGCGATAGGCCGCATACGCTTCGTAATCCAGCAACGGCTGTTGCAGCGTCAGGCTCGAGCCGTAACTGTTGTAGTTGCGGTTCTCGGTATAGTTGCCGCGCTCATTAATTTGCGTGACCTTCGAGGTATTGTGGCCCTTGTTGTAGTTGTAACCGATTTTGGGCAACAGCCCGGCGCGACCAATGGCGCGGTTCTCAAGGCCCGCGTCGCGCTCCTTGATCGCCCCCAGGAACACTGGATCATTGCGCAGCGCCTGCTCGTAAACCTCGAACGGCCCCATCGCCGCCAGTGCACTGTTGCCCGCCAGCAGCGCAAACGCGGCCGTCAGCATGGAAAGCTTATTCATACAGCCGAACATCCTTATTCCTCGGTCAACGCGGAGCCGGCCCGGTCGAGCAGCGGTTTGAACAGATAGTTGAGGAGTGAGCGCTCGCCCGTGCGCACGAACATTTCTGCCGGCATGCCGGGCTTGATCACCAGACCGTTGAGTTTTTCCATGGCCTGATCGCTGACACTGCTGCGCAGCACGTAATACGGCACACCGGTTTTCTCATCGACCATCTGGTCGGCGGAAATCAGGCTGACCTCACCCGGCACCCGCGGGGTTTTACTCTGGTTGAACGCGGTAAACAGGATGTCCACCGGCAAATGAGGGCCGACCTTGTCGATCAGGTTGATCGGCAAATGCCCTTCCACTTCCAGCGTCGTGCCTTGCGGGACGATCTCCAGCAGCGTTTCGCCCTGCCGCACCACAGCGCCTTCGGTGTGCACGCCAAGATTGACCGCCACGCCATCGGCGGTGGCAAGAATTTCGCTGTGTTGCAAGTCGAAACCGGCGGAGATCAATTGCTCGGACAGGGTCACGCTTTTGAGTTGCGCCTCGGCCAGTTGCGTGCGGACTTCCTTCTGATACTCCTCGCTGTGCTGTTGCAGCTTGAGGCGCGATTCGAGAATACCCTGCTCCACACGACCGCTTTCGCCGGTGTTTTCCGCCAGTTGCTGTTGCACTTGCGAGAGTTGGCGCTGGTACTCCATCAAGCGGTTGCGCGGGATGTAACCGTTGTCCGCCAGCGGCTGCAGGTTACTGAGTTGTTGTTGCAGGGAATTGGCCTGTGCATTCAGATCGGTGCGTGCACGGCGCATGCCGGCCAGTTGCGAGGTCGCCCCTTCAATGCTGGCGCGCAATCCGGCTTGCTCGCGGGAAAACGCTTCGCGACGGCTGCTGAACAGTTGGCGCTGCCCCTCCAGCACCAACGCCAGGCGCGGGTCCGGGTCATTGCTCAGTTCAGCCGGAAAGATCACTTGCTTGAGGTTGTCGCGCTCGGCCTGCCAGCGCGCCAGGCTCGCCCACGCCATGCGGTACTGGGCTTGCAGCGATTGCACGTCAGCGGCGACTTGCGTCTGATCGAGACGAAACAGCGGCTGGCCTTGCTTCACGATCTCGCCTTCGCGCACCAGAATGCGGCTGACCACACCGCTGCTCATCGACTGCACCGCTTTGCGTTTGCCTGAGACCACCACAGTGCCCTGCACCGGAATGCCTTGATCGAGCGGCGCCAACGCGGCCCATGTGAAGAAACTGCCGGCACCGACAATCGCCAGAATCCAGCCCATGCGCGCGAAGAATTTCGCATCGCGCTCCGGGCGCTCGGTGATGTAGGCGTGTTCCATGTTCGCTTCGTTTTCTGTGTTCATGCTGGCACTGCTCATACACCCGAATTCCTTGTCGAGGGCTGGTACTGCCGACTCATGTTGAGCCCGCCCGGTGCTTGCGCAGGTTTCTCGCGTTGTTGTTCATTGGCCGCGCCAGACAGCGCCTTGAGCACGTCCTGGCTTGGGCCGAAGGCTTGCAGGCGGCCTTCGTTGAGCACCAGCAACTTGTCAGCCTGGGCCAGCACCGAAGAACGATGCGTCACCAGCACCACCGTGGTGCCTTGCGCCTTGAGTTGTGCAATGGCACCGGCCAATGCCGCTTCGCCAACGGTGTCGAGGTTGGAGTTGGGTTCATCCAGCACCACCAGGCTTGGCGTGCCATACATGGCGCGCGCCAATGCCACTCGCTGCTTCTGACCACCGGACAAGCCGCTGCCGTCCTCACCCAGTTGCGTGTCGTAGCCTTGCGGCAGACGCAGGATCATTTCGTGGACGCCGGCCTGTTGTGCAGCGGCCACGACTTTCTGCGGATCAGCGTCACTGAAACGCGCAATGTTCTCGGCGATGCTGCCGCTGAACAGTTCGATGTCTTGCGGCAGATAGCCGATGTACGGGCCGAGTTGGTCGCGATTCCAGCGATGAATATCCGCGCCATCCAAGCGCACAGTGCCACCCAGAGTCGGCCAGACACCGACCAGCAGCCGGGCCAGCGTCGATTTGCCGGAACCGGAAGCCCCCAGCACGCCGAGCACTTCGCCGGCCCCCAGACTGAAATTGACCATGTGCAAGGTCGCAGTGCGTTGCCCCGGCGGGCCGGCGCTGACTTGCTCGAAGGTGATCTGGCCTTTCGGTGCCGGCAGGGCCATCGCGTCATCGCTCGGCGGGAAGGCTTGCAGCAGCGCGTCGAGACGCCGGTAAGCCAGCTTCGCCCCGCTCCACTGTTTCCACACCGCGATCAACTGGTCGATCGGGCTCAGAACGCGGCCCATCAGAATCGAGCCGGCAATCATCATCCCGGCGGTCATGTCGCCCTTGATCACCAGCAATGCACCAAGACCCAGCACCAGCGATTGCAGGCACAGGCGCAGGGTTTTACTCAGCGAGCTGATCACCGCACCGGTGTCGCTGGCCTGGTTCTGCAAGCCGAGGAAGCGCGAATGTACCTGGAACCAACGCTTGCGCAGTGAACCGAGCATACCCATCGCCTGAATGGTTTCGGCGTTGTGCAGGTGGCTGGTGGCTAGCTGGCTGGATTTTTGCGAAAAACCGGCGGCGTCGCCCAACGGCTTTTTCGTCATGTATTCGTTGAGGCACGCCAAGGCGATCAGCAACAACGCACCCGCTGTGGCGAGCACGCCGAGCCAGACGTTGAACAGGTAAATCACGAACAGATACACCGGGAACCACGGCGCGTCGAAAAACGCGAACAGCGCAGGCCCGGTAACGAATTGGCGAATGTGGGTCAAGTCGCCCAGCGATTGGCCTGCGTTGCCCTCGCCCTTGAACAGGTTGCGTTCGAACGCCGCCTGATAAACCCGCAAATTGAATCGGCGCTCCAGTTGGCTGCCAATGCGGATCACGATAAAGCTGCGCACCACTTCCAGCAGGCCGATGAAGGCGAAGAAACCAACAACCATCAGCGACAGCATCGCCAGGGTGGTTTCGTTCTGCGACGACAGCACCCGGTCATAGACCTGGAGCATATAGATAGAGGGCACCAGCATCAGCACGTTAATCAGCGCAGTAAAGCAACCGACACTGATCAGAATACTTTTGTAGTCGCCCAATGCCTTGAATAAAGGCGCGGTGGCTGGGGCCTTCGCCATCTTCATTGATTATTCCTGAAATGTTTGATCTCGCCACACTTTGGCGAGGTTTGAATTAGTCTTCTGTTTGCCGGCGCAAGACAACTTGCAAGTGCCCATTACAATTCAATAACAACTTCGGCTTTCACGTCGGCTGACCTATAACGATTAAGCATCACCTTATATCCAACTGGCCGTCTCGACGCTTATTGCACTACGCGTTCAACAGTGATGATCAGCCCCGACTTCAAATGACTTGAATAGAGCCCTTCACGTTGTCGGCTGAAAAACACGATTCTTGAGCCTTCCTTGCCGGTAATCGAGATACCGTCCGGCTCGGGGAACCAGCCCATGGGCGTGTCTTCAATCCAGGCAGCCAAACAGTCGGCACCCTTGCCAACGGTCTGGTTCGATTGCAGGTCGATGACGCAAGTATTCGATGGCTTGTCCTGAAGCTTTTGCGCGTCTGGAGCGTCATTGCGAGCGATCAGCGTCGCCTGCCATTCGCCGGACAATTGCGAGGGGTCTTCGAGTCTGAGGCTGCTTGCCATGCTTGCTTCTCCTGAAATCATCATCAGCGTCGCCACCAGCCACGCCACCGTTATGTAGGTAAAAACCTTTCGACCCATAGGAAATTTCACTCCGGCGTGTAGCCTTGCGTACCAGCCTAGACGATGCAAGCGAAGAAAGCGGCGCATCAAGCGCCGCTCTCTTGGTTCACATCACGCCACGATGTCGCTGAAAGCTGCCTGGCCAACGGTGCTGACCTGGAAGTCCGCCACGCCGTGCCCGGAGAAGTCCACCGACAACAGGCTGTTGCCACCCGACGAAGTCAGCACTGCATCACCCGCCGAACCGGTGAAGTAGTTGACGAAGTGCAGGCCCGAGCCACCGGTGATACCGGTCAGGTCGATTTTGTCCAGACCACTGACGAAATCGAGGATCTGATCGATTGCACCCGGCCTGGAATCAGAGCTGGCCGCAAACACAAAGGTGTCCGAACCTGCACCGCCCCACAGCTTGTCGGCGCCACCAGCCCCGTAGAGGATGTCGTTGCCGGCGCCCCCTTTGAGCTCGTTCGCCGCATTGTTACCGATCAGCAGGTCGTTGCCCGAACCCCCGATGGCGTTCTCGATGGTGACACCTTTGGCGATGGACACGTTGCCCACCAGGCCGCCAACGTCGGAGAACGAAGCCTCATTGAGGTTGATCTTCTGGTTCTGGGTGAAACCCGAGAAGTCAAAGGTGTCCTTGCCGCCCGCATCCCATACCGAGAACACCAGCTTGTCGCTCGACGACGAAGCGCTGAGGAAATCGCGACCGGAGTTGGAGTTGGCGCCGTAGGTGGTGTCACCGGTACGGGTATTCATGTTGGCGCCATAGAGCTTCTGGATAGCAGCGATATCGTCCATCAACGGCCCGGAGGAATAGGCTTCTACCCCGCCCTTGCTGAAGTTCTGGCTGGTATTGCTCTCGCTCCAGTAACTCATGACGCTGTAGCCGCGGGTGTCTTGCCCGTAGGTCGCGTCATTGTAGGTTGGGTTGCCATTGCCGGCGTTGTAGTCGCCAGGGTGAGCCAGGCCCAGGGTATGGCCGATTTCGTGCGTCAGGGTCTGGCGACCGTAGTTGTTCAGATCCGGCGTCTTGTTTTGCGTGTAGCCACTGTTGATCAGGTACCACGACGTGCCGTCATAACCGGCGCCGGTGCCTGGCAGATAAGCGAACGCCGCAGCGCCATCCTGGCCCCCACTGTAGTTACCGAAGGTCATGTGGCCGTCGCCGCCCGAGGCTTTCTCAGTGAAGGTGACATTGGCCACATCGGCCCAGGATTGCATGGCGAGCTTGGCCTGGGTTTGCTGTTGAGCACTGAACTTGCTGAACCCGCTGATCCCGTGTTTGTACATCGTGCTGGACGATGCCGATGTCAGGAACGTGTAGGTGAGTTCGATCTTGCCGCTGCCATCCTTGTCCTGGTAGGCAGCACCGTCGCGCAGCAACTGAGTGGCGGCCTGGTCGACGGAGAAGGAGGGTTTGCCATTGACCGTGAGGTTGCCGCCACGATCATATTGATGGCTGAAGCTATTGATCTGGTTATACGCCGAACTGGCTGCGGCCAGCGGTTGTGGCGCAGCGAACAACTGGAAAGCCTGTTCGGCGGTATCAATAGCATTAGCTTTAACTTTCGACATAAACACACTTCCTTGTTTAGCAATGGAACAGTTTTTGTCCGATAGCGACAATCTCTGGCGAGATCGTCCTATCACTCGCCCAATGAAGGCGTAAGAAACCTGACACAATTTGAAATCTAACGTAAAGCCTTTTTTTGAGATCAAATTGAACTGTTCCGGAAAACTCCCGTAAACAATGCGCACGGCGATAAAAGAATGTTCGAAACGGCTGGGTTTAGCCTAATTGTCTGACGATTTTCTATTTAAATATTAAATAAAGGTAAGTTGCATTTTGTTAGGCACGTCGCATTTTCATGCACTTTATTAGTGCGATGCCAGTGTATTGCTATCAATCAATAAACAGATAATGAATAACAAATGTGGCAGCGGCTTTGCTCGCGAAAGCGATGGGGCAGTAAGCCAACGCATTGCCTGACACGACGCCTTCGCGAGCAAATCCGCTCCCACGGTTGTTGCTGGATCAGCTACCGGTACGGATCTTGTTCCACACCCGCGTACGAATCCGGTCGATGTTCAGCGGCATAGCCTCAAGCGCAAACAATTTCCCCATCATCTCCGGACTCGGATAGACCTTGGTGTCGTTCTTGATCGCCGGATCGATCAGGCTGTCGGCCTGCTCGTTGCCGTTGGCGTAGTGCACGTAATTACTGATGCCGGCCATCACGTCCGGACGCAGCAGGTAATTCATGAACGCGTAACCGGCCTTCTCGTCGGGCGCATCGACCGGCATGGCGACCATGTCGAACCAGATGGCGGCGCCTTCCCTGGGAATCGCATAACCGATATCGATGCCGTTCTTCGCTTCCTTGGCACGGTTTTGTGCTTGCAGAATGTCGCCGGAGAAGCCAACCGCTACGCAAATGTCGCCATTAGCCAAGTCACTGGTGTACTTGGAGGAATGAAAGTAACTGACGTAGGGCCGAACTTTCATCAGCAAAGCTTCGGCCTTCTTGTAATCCTCGGGATTTTTGCTGTGGGGCGGCAGGCCCAGGTAATTGAGCGCCGCCGGCAGCAGCTCCGGGCCGTTGTCGAGTATCGCCACGCCGCACTTTTGCAGCTTTTCCATGTACTGCGGTTTGAAGATCAGGTCCCAGGAATCCACCGGTGCATTGTTACCCAGCACCGCTTTGACCTTGGCAACGTTGTAGCCGATGCCGGTGCTACCCCACAGATACGGGAAGCCGTGCTCGTTACCCGGGTCGTTGGTCTGCAAGGCTTTGAGCAGCACCGGGTTGAGGTTCTTCCAGTTTGGCAACTGGCTCTTGTCGAGCTTCTTTAGCGCGCCGCCCTGAATTTGCCGGGCCATGAAGTGGTTGGAAGGAAACACCACGTCGTAACCGGATTGTCCGGTCATCAACTTGCCGTCGAGGGTTTCGTTGCTGTCGTAGACGTCATAGGTGACGCCAACGCCTGTCTCTTTCTCGAAATTCCTGATGGTGTCCGGCGCAATGTAATCGGACCAGTTGTAAACCTTGACCGTTTCGGCGGCATGACTGATGGAGGCGACCAGCAACAGCGGCGCCAGGGCGAGGGTTTTCTGGATCATGAGTCGATTCCTGTAGAGGCTATTGTTGTTGGCAGGCAATCAAAGGATCAAACAATCAGAAAATCAGCACATAGCTCTTGCGCACGGTTTCCTGGATATCCCAGATACCGAGCGTGTTGGCCGGCAACATCAGTGCGTCGCCACCTTGTATGTGCAGGGTTTCGCCACCGTCGTCCGGGGTGAACGTGCAGCGGCCGGAGATGAAATGGCAGAACTCCTGAGCGGTGATCTGCCGGCGCCACCGGCCGGGTGTACATTCCCAGACGCCGGTTTCAACGCCATCGTCGCGTTCGACGCTGGTGGTCGAAGCGGTGGCGATCGGCTCGCCGAGGGGCACGGCCACCGGGCTGGATTCGTCCAGCTTCAGCGAAGCGGTGTTTTTAAACTGGGTGATGCTCATGGCGTTACCTGTCTTGTGAATAAACAACGTTTAGTGCATGAAACCTTCCATGAAGCCCGCCACTTGGCTGGCAAGTTTGCGCCGCCAGGGCGCCGTCGCCGGGTTGGCCAGGGTCTGGTCTTCGTGGACGAAACTCTTGATGATCGCGTTGTAGCCCAGCCAGCGGCATGGCTCTGGCTCCCAGGCGCGCAGCGCGTGAATCCCGCCATCGGGCAACACCCACGGCTGTTTAGTGAGTTCGCTGTCGCGCTCCAGAATCAGATCCGCCAGGGTGCGACCGCCGAGGTGGCTGGCACCGACGCCCTCCCCGCCATAGCCGCCGGACAGCGCGATACCGTTAGCCCGATCGCAAAGCATGTGCGGCTTGAAGTGCCGGGACATGCCGAGATTGCCGCCCCACGCGTGGGTGATCTGCACGTTTTTCAGTTGTGGGAACAGCTCGCCGAACAGATAACGGCGCAGTTCGACTTCATCACGGGTCAGGTCGAAGTTGTGGCGCAGCTTGCCGGCGAACTGATAGCCGCCGCGGGCGCCGAAAACCAAGCGGTTATCGGCGCTGCGCTGGCCGTAGGTGACTTGGCGGCTGAACTCGCTGAAGGCCTGGCCGCGATTGAGGCCGATTTCGTCCCAAGTGGCAGCGGACAAAGGTTCGGTGGCGACGATCAGGCTCTGCACCGGCAACTGATAGCGACCCAAGGGCGGCAACGTCACCGAATAACCTTCGACCGCCGGCACGATCCAGCGGCTGCGCACGCTCGCCTTGGCGGTGCGCAAGCTGCCTGACTGCCAATGCGTGACCGGGCTTTTTTCGAAGATTTTCACGCCCATGTTTTCCACGGTGCGCGCCAGACCCCGAACCAGTTTGGCCGGGTGGAGGGTCGCTACGTGCGGCGCGTAAATGCCGCCATAAGGTTTGGCGACGCGGATCTGCTGCGCCAGTTGCTCGGGGCTGAGCCAGCGGTAATCGTCGTCGGTCAGGCCTTGTGCGTGCAGCTTGGCCAGGTACTCACGCAGAGACGCTTCCTGCTCTGGATAACGTGCAGCGCAATACAACACACCGCCTTTACGATAATCGCAGTCAATGCCTTCACGTTCGATGACAACTTCAACCTCGTCGGGGATCGCGTGCAGCAGATCAAACGAAGCGCGACGCTGCTGCGGTGACAGCCCGGCGAGCAAGCGATCCTCACCCAGCAAATTACCCATCAGCCAGCCACCGTTACGACCAGAGGCACCAAAACCGGCGGTTTGCGCCTCGACGATTGCGATGTCGAGTTCGGGGGCGAGCTTCTTCAGGTAGTACGCCGTCCACAGCCCGGTGTAACCGGCGCCGATGATCGCCACGTCGACATCAAGGTCCTGTGTCAGCTCCGGCCGCGCGGTCAGCGACTCATCGCGTTGATCCATCCACAAACTGATAGTGCGCCACGCCGGCATGCAAGACTCCGCCACTGAAAACCTTCGATGGCGTCGATCCTAGTGCGCTTGCTCAGCCGATGTCTTGCGCGCGTGCCCGCAAAGAAATTTGTTTGGCGTAAGCCTTGGGTGACTGACCGGTGTGCTGGCGGAAACAGCTATAAAACGCCGATATCGAATTGAATCCGGAGGCGAACGCCATGTCGTCAATGCGCAGAGGTGGGGCAGCATCATCCAGAGACTTGAGCAAATGCTGTAGTCGCGCCTGATTGACGTACCTATAGAAGCTTTGGCCTAGCACTTGATTGAGCAAATAAGACATCTGATTGCGGCTGTACCCGCACTCCTTCGCCACACGCTGCAGGTCGAGTTGTGGATCAAGGTATGGCTGCTGTCGCTCGAAGTACTGCTGCAGGTCTTCGGCCATAAAACTCAGCTGGCGCGGCGAGAGGCCCAGCCGACTGGCGGCTGGCCGCTGATTCGGCGCGGCCTTGTTGCTGGCCTGCGCACGCACGAGTGAAGCGTATTCGTTGACGCGCCAGATCAGCCCGTCCTTGACCGTAATGGCCTCGCTGGAGCGGAACGACACCAAGCCGTCGCCGCCGCGCAGGGTCACTTCGTATTGAATGAACGCCGTGTTGCCATCGACGCGAATGCGGTCGCAATGCTCGAGGGCTTCGTCGGACTCTCGGGGCATGCTGACCCGCACGTACTCACGCAAGTCTTCGAGGCCGAGCACGCGGTTCTGGAAGAAATCGTTGTATTGGATCTCTGGGTGGTACAGCGCCATGACACTGTCCAGGTCGCGGCGCTTCCAACTCAAGTGGTAACGCATGACCGTGTTGGCCGTGGCCTGGGTCTGTTCTGGGCCGTCATCGTCGGCGTGCATATTAGACTCGGCGAAAAAGATTCGAGCTTGCCCAAGATCGCCACGCGCATCAATGATTAATCCATAGTGGCATTTTGGCGACGATTGCGTAGGCCATGACTTACATCAAAAAATGCGAAGCAATCGCAAAATGAACTGAAAAATCTCACAGTAGTTTCACATCAGGATGCTACTTTTAATGTCAGTCACTGGTTGAGCCAATGAAGGCTCTTCCCACCTCACATGAGCAAAAGGAAGCGCTCGATGAAGAAGGCGGGCAACACATGAATACAAGTTCAAGCAAAGTCACGTTCCCCAATGCATGCCAGCTGATGCGCTGGCATTTTCATCCCATGGGTTTCGAGGCAACGATGGATGCGCCGGGCAGCATGATCGCCCGTCTGTTTGATCGTGCCAGCGGCGAAACCATGATCGCCATCGCCGGCATTCCTTGTGCCACGGTGATGAATGCGGCGGATGTCGAGCGAATTATCGAGGCTGTGGAGGATGAGCTGGAAGCTTTCATTCCTCCAGAGTCTTTTAGGAGTTACGCTTAAGCTTATGATTTAAAACAAAAAAGCCCGTATTTTTACGGGCTGTTTTTTTTGCCGATGCTTTCAGGCTGTTTGCCTTGCTGCACGGTGATCAACGAAGAACGGCTTGCCCTTGGCGATCCGGTCGGACGCCCGGGGCATGTTCACTGCTTGCGCTTCCTGCGGTTCGACATACCAGTAGCAATGACTCACCGCTCGGGTGATGCCGACGTACGCCAGGCGCAGGATTTCGTCTTTCTGCGCGCTGTCGTAAGGCTCGTTATCGCCGCTTTTGCCCAATCCAGCCATGCGGTAGACCTGATTCTTGTAGGGCGAACTGGTCAAGTGCTGACAGTCGCCCAGCAAAAACACCGCATCGGCCTGCAAGCCTTTGGCGCTGTGATACGTCAGTTGTTTCAAGCGCCGCGCCTCGTACGGCAAACTCGAATCAACATTAACTACTGAACGAATATGCTCTTCAATCAATGACTTATCGCTACTTTTTCGATAAAGCATCAAGATCGAATGCCCCTGACGATAGTGTTCGGCGAGGCGCTGACCCAAGGCCTGATCGTCGCGTTCCAGCACGTTGACCGGCTGCAGTGCCTTGGGCTCACCGCTGGCCTTGGCCTTCTTCCCGGGAATGGCCGGGGCGGCACGAACGATGTGTTCAGCCGCGTCGATAATGTGTTGATGACTGCGATAGTTGTCGCTGAGCATGACCCGGGTGGTGCTCGGCGACGGGAACTCCTTGTTGAACGCCATGAAGTAACTCGGCGAACTACCGCGCCAGCCGTAGATCGACTGCCAATCATCGCCCACACACAGCAGCGACGAACGCTGCGCACCGCGTCCGACATGCATGGCCGGACCTCGACTGCGGATTTCGCCGAGGCTGGCGCGAATCCACGAAACGATCTGCGGCGAAACGTCCTGAAATTCATCGATCATCAGGTGCGACATCGGCCGCAGTAACTCATCGCCGAGTAGTTTGAGGTTTTCCGGTGAGCGCTCGCTGAACAGCGCAAACATACGGTTGTAGGTCATGATCGGTGGCTTTTGATCGAGCAGATGGTCTTCGAATGCGCGCCAGAACAGGCTTAGCGCCTCGAAGAAAAACCGGTCCGGATCATCCTTGGCAAAACTCATGCGAGCGACAGCGTCTGGCACATCCAGCCCCAGGTTCTCGATAAAGCCTGCCGCCGTAACAAAGCAATCGAGCAATGGCGCGGAGGCCAGTTCGCCTTTGACCTTGTAGTCAAAGCCCGGGCCGGCGCTGGCATCGCCAGCCAGAGTGGCCAGAACACGCTTTGATGACTCGTAACTATCGATCCATATCAATGGCTTACGACAGAAAGCTTGAAACAGAGTGCGTTTTACCGCCCACTCTGCCCGTACGGAAAGCTTAGCGTTTGGCCGGCTGAGTTGCGCATCTTCCCGTGGGTCGAAACCCAGAACCACCCACGCATCAAGGCTGGGGATATAGCCATGGCAATGGAATGTCGAACCGTTGATCTCAAAGGTCTGGCGATTCGGTTCGACCCCCTTGATCGGCCAGGCGCCAGCGCGAAACCACAAATCTTCGATGGCATCACAGAGCTCTTCATCCCGCTTGGCCGCCAGTTCGGTGACGGCCATGCGCTTTTGTACATCCGGGTGATCGCGCTCCAGCTCCTTGAGCTGCATGCCTGCCTTGGCCATCGGCTGGATTAGCTGACGGAATCGCTCGTCCTGGGTGACCAAGCGGTGGTAGCAGGCATTGAGTTGTTGGCGCTGGGCGTCGTTGATGCGCAGGTCGAACGGATTGCTGTCGACCTCCTCGTCAGCGCCCGGAGCCCGATGGCTAAGGTTCTCGAATGCCTGCAAACGCTCGAAACCCGGCAGGCTGCGCACCATCGGCAGGATTCGCGAGTGAAAGGTTCGCACCAACTCCCGCGCCTGCTTCAGGCCCAAGGCCTGACCCCACATCGAAAAAATTTCGATCAATTTGTTGATGAAGTCCTTGCGCGATTCGCGAGTGAACGTCACCACGGTCATCGAATCGAGCTCAAAACCCAGATAATGAGTCAGCAACACAATACGCAGCACCAGCGTGGTTGACTTGCCCGCGCCGGCTCCGGCAACCACAGAGGTCGAAGGCGTATCGCTGAAAATCATCTTCCACTGCGCAGCACTCGGCTGGGCGTGCTCGGGCAGCAGACGCGCGACGTCAGCCTTCATGCGTTTCTTCAGCTCGGCGGTCAACGGCAGGCGCCAGTCGTCGAACAAGTGATTATCGACACCCGGCGGGCGATGCTCGGTGCTGCGACTGTCGCGAATCAACAAGACCTGCCGACCTTCTTCCAGCCCCTCGAGCTTGCCCTCTTTATAGCCGTACTCCACGCCTGCGGTGTGACCACTGCGAAAACCGTCAGCCTGGCCGTGCAACCAGGATGCCCGGTGCTGGGCGCGCAGACGGGTCAATCCATGGCCGAAGAAACGCGCGGCAAGACGTTTGAACCAAGGCATCTCGGCCAATGGACGAAGTTCGGGAGGAAGATCGGGGGTGTGTTGCGCCACGCGAAAGGGCTCCAGTGGGTAAGGCTGTTGACGGCTATGGTGTCTGTATTTGCCGTTGAGTTCTAGCGAAATGCTTACAGGTCATTGGTTTAGGAGATGAATTGAAGGTGACAGGAGACGGTTTCGACGTGGTCTTTCATCAAATTATTCGATACTTATGCCGCATTTTTTACGCTTTTTATCGATGCTTCCCTAATAGATGATCGCCGCTATAAACCACCGGTCTTGTGCCGGGTGCGGACATCGCGCCCCGTGACGAACCTTTTTTGAGGAGACGATCATGCTTGAACTCAGACCTTTCAGCTCGCTGGGCGGCGCCGATCATGGCTGGCTGGATGCCCATCACCATTTTTCGTTCGCCGAATACTACGATCCACAGCGCATGAACTGGGGCAATTTGCGGGTTTGGAACGACGACGTGATTGCCGCGGGCACCGGTTTCCCGCAACACCCGCACCGAGACATGGAAATCATCACCTATGTGCGTGAAGGTGCGATTACCCACCAGGACAATCTGGGCAACAAGGGCCGTACCGAAGCGGGCGATGTGCAAGTGATGAGCGCCGGCACCGGCATCGCGCACAGTGAGTACAACCTGGAGGCAAAGGACACCAAAATCTTCCAGATCTGGATTCTGCCGACCGAAACCGGCGCTCCGCCGTCGTGGGGTGCAAAACCGTTCCCGAAAGGGCAGCGCGAAGGCTTCGTGACCCTGGCAAGCGGCAAGGATGGTGACGACCAGAGCCTGCGCATTCGCGCCGATGCCCGCTTGGTCGCCGCCAATATCAAGGCAGGAGAAACCGCCGAGTATCGCCTTGATGAAGGGCGCCGGGCTTACCTGGTTCCAGCCACTGGTGTGATTGAAGTCAACGGCTTGCGTGCACAAGCTCGAGACGGTGTAGCGATTGCACTGGAGCAGGTGCTGACGGTTACGGCGATCGAAGACAGTGAAATCGTATTGGTGGATTTGGCTTGATTGCTTGATTCAAAAACAAAAAAAGGGGCAGCCATGACGGCTGCCCCTTTTTTAGGCTTCGCGTTTATCGAGCCCTACTGGCTGGAAATAGCACCATCAACCAACGCCTGCGCTTCGGCCACCAGTTGCTTGAGGTGATCGTCGCTAATGAAGCTTTCGGCGTAGATTTTGTAAATGTCTTCAGTGCCCGACGGACGCGCTGCGAACCAGCCGTTTTCGGTCATGACTTTCAGACCGCCAATGGCTTGGTCGTTGCCTGGCGCGTGGCTGAGGATGTTCTGGATCTTCTCGCCGGCCAACTCGGTCGAAGTGACCTGCGCAGGCGACAGCTTGCTCAGCAAGGCTTTCTGTTCGGGATTGGCCTTGGCGTCAACGCGCACAGAGAACGGTTCACCCAGTTCGGCGGTTAGCGCGTGGTAAGCCTGACTTGGATCACGACCGTTGCGAGCAGTCATTTCCGCGGCAAGCAATGCCGGGATCAGGCCGTCCTTGTCGGTGCTCCAAACGCCACCGTCCTTGCGCAGGAACGATGCGCCGGCGCTCTCCTCGCCACCAAACCCCAACGAACCATCGAACAGCCCCTCAGCGAACCATTTGAAACCGACCGGCACCTCGTACAGACGTCGACCCAGGCGCTTGGCGACGCGATCGATCAGACCACTGCTGACCACGGTTTTACCCACGGCGGCATCGGCTCGCCACTGCGGACGGTTCTGGAACAGGTAATCGATGGACACCGCCAGATAATTGTTCGGCGCGAGCAAACCACCGGACGGCGTCACGATGCCATGGCGATCGTGATCAGGGTCGCAGGCAAACGCCACGTCGAAACGATCTTTGAGGCCAATCAATCCCTGCATCGCGTAGCTGGAC
The DNA here is from genome assembly GCF_019733355.1 of Pseudomonas baetica. Classification (GTDB taxonomy): domain Bacteria; phylum Pseudomonadota; class Gammaproteobacteria; order Pseudomonadales; family Pseudomonadaceae; genus Aquipseudomonas; species Aquipseudomonas baetica_A. Next base: position 269,540 of record NZ_JAIHLQ010000016.1, read on the forward strand.
GATGGGTCCATGCGAATCTGGCCGTCCCAGTCAACGGTCATGAAACGGAACGTCGGATCGACTTCCTTGTTCACCACCTCCAGGTCCAGACGATAGTGCTCGGCGATGGCCGACCAATAGCGCACCCCTGCTCCGCCCAACGGATCGACGCCCAGATGCAGCTTGGCATCACGAATTGCATCGAAATCGATCACGTTGATCAGATCGGCAACGTAGCTGTTTACGTAGTCGTGACGGTGAGTGGTGCTGGCCTTGAGCGCCTGCTCGTAGCTGATCCGTTTAACGCCAGCCAGTTTATTGACCAGCAGCTCGTTAGCCTTGGCTTCGATCCACTTGGTGATGTGGGTGTCGGCCGGGCCGCCGTTGGTTGGGTTGTATTTGTAGCCACCGCTCTGTGGCGGGTTGTGCGATGGCGTAATGACGATGCCGTCGGCCAGGCCCGAGGTGCGGCCACGGTTGTAGCAGAGAATGGCGTGGGAGATGGCAGGCGTCGGCGTGTATTCATCACCTTCGGCGATCATCACCGTCACACCATTGGCCGCCAGCACTTCCAGCGCGCTGGCACCGGCCGGGGTCGAGAGTGCGTGAGTATCGATGCCGACAAACAGCGGACCGGTAATCCCTTGAGCCTCGCGGTAAAGGCAGATCGCCTGACTGATGGCCAGAACATGCCATTCATTGAAACTCAAATCGAAGGAACTGCCCCGATGACCAGAGGTGCCAAACGCCACGCGTTGCGTGGAAATGGAAGCGTCAGGCTGGCCGGTGTAATAAGCCGTCACCAGTCGCGGGATATCGACCAACAATTCTGCCGGTGCCGGTTTGCCCGCAAAAGGACTGAGAGTCATGCAAAACCTCTGGAATAGGTGGTTCAGGAATAGAGCGCAGTTTACTGGCAGTTTGACCGCAGCGCGATGGGATCTATCCGGCACACTTGCGATGTTTTTTAACGTTATTCGTCGGGCGCCAGACGCAATGCGTCGCCCAATAGCCCGACGACACTGACCAGATCGTGATCGCCAAGACCCAGCGGGCTCAAACGCAGATGGTGCGCATGCAAACCCTGCAGACTGAACAGCTCCCCCGGCGCAATAATGATCTGTTGCTTGAGCAAACGGTGGAACACGTTCCCCATATCGACCGGCCGTAACGAACGGACCCACACAGTCGCCCCGCCCTGCGGTTCTGCAATCTGCAGCGCGTCGCCCAGGCGCTCGCGCAATAGTTGGATCAATTGCGTACGGCGCTCCTTGAGCATCCGCCGCAGTACAGCCAGGTGCTGATCCATCCGACCACCCCCCAACAGTCTGGCGATGGCCTTTTGGCGTATTGGTGACAATCGGAACGCGCGCAGCAGGAAATGGCGCTGTAACTCACTGCGCCAATGATGCGAAAGGACAAAACCGAACGGTGCCTCTGCACCGATGAATTTTTCGAACGAGGAAAACACCAGCAAGCGATCGGGATCCAGCCAGTCTCGCAGGCGCTGGGAGTCTATTCGCTCGTCAAACTCGCTGTAGCAGTCGTTTTCAAGTACCCAGGTGCCATGGCACCCCAGCAGATACGCAATGGCCTGTCGATTGGCCTGAGACAGCAGGCTCCCCTGAGGCATACTCAATACCGAAGACAAAAGGATCAGCCGCACCGACTCTTTCTTGAGCAACGACTCCAGTCGTTGTGGATCAATCACTCCCCCGTCCAGCAGTGGCAACTCGATGACGCGCACGTCGGCGGCCTCCAGGAGACGCAAGATCACCCAATCACAGGGCGATTCGACCACCACGGTGGCCCCGCGCAACTCAAGTACCGAAATGAGTATCTCCAGCACCCCACGAAGATCGGCGCCGATATAGACATCATCCGCATGCCAGCAATTAACCGTTGAGGAGGTGTATCGTGCGGCCAGTACCGTGCGCAATTCCAGTTCACCGCTGGGTTGCACCAACCATTGCGGCTGGCGTGGATACTGGCGTAGCAGTTCACGTTCGAGCATCAATAACGGACTGTCCAGCGATTGCAGTGATGCCGGATCGTCGTCGCTCAACACGCGCATTCCCGGACGCTTGGTGTTGACGTAGACAGTTTCCAGCATATCCCTGCCGCTACCGGGCAAATCCATGGTGGGTAACGCTTGCGCGTAATAACCGGACTTGGCTATCGAATAGACTCGCCCTTCCTTTTCCAGTAGCGAATAGGCGTACTGGACGGTCGAGATAGACACATTCAGCCGATCAGCCAGTTGGCGCAGTGAAGGTAAGCGCACCGCCGAACTACTTCCCGCTTCGTCGATCAGTTGCGTCAGATAACGATAAACCGCCTGATAAACGAAGTCGTTTTCCCGCGTTGCTTTCACGAGCACGCCTTCATGGGCTTTGATTCACCTTTTGGCAAATGGATCACGATCAGCCTTCCGCCGACCGATCGACTGCCGACCCGGAATCTACCCCATCAAGGCTCGCGTTTTGCGCGGCGACTTCGCCGGGGGAAGGCATTTGAATCGGCCCCATGGCGTAAAGACGAACGATCAGTCCGACCGATAAACCGCTGACATCCGTCATCCACTTCAGGACTTGCTCAGGTGCATGCAGGCCTTGCATCGCCCGGTGCAGATCCGGCAGCGCAACCAACATCCCGGGATGGCAATTGCGCAGGAACCGTTCAAGCCCGGAACCGCTATCAATGAACGGTGCGAACAAAAGACACGTCAGCTGGATTTCGCTCAGATCAAAACGGGTTTGCAGGCAGCACTCTGCCTGCAACCGCAGTTGTGCAGGTTCCTGCAGATTGCCGAAGCTGGAAATCAGCTGTTCGCACAGCGGTTCGGGTACCTGTTTTGCGCGCATCGTTGTCAGGCAGCTTTGCAGGTAATCGCTGATACCCGCCTCGTAGGTTCGCCCCTCGATAAGTCTCGCCTGCAAGCCACACAAATGCGCTGCCACCAAGGGATCTGCGTACTCATCATCACCTTGATAGAGCGCCAGGTCATCTGCCTGAAATCCAAGAAAGTCACTCAGCAAGGGCCAGCGCTCTTCAAGCTTGCCGACGATCATGTCATTGATGCCGATGAAACTGGTGCGTCGACAGGCTTCGAATTGACCTTCAGGGCGCCACGCGACCCGCTCCTCGTCCGTATAGAACTCGCGGTAGTAGTCGCCACCGAGCCCGTCAAGCAGCGGGAACAGCATTTCGAAGCCCGCCGAACTGGCTAGCGACCCGGCGATTGCCGCTTTTTGCACCGCACGGTTCAACCCATCGAGAAATTGCTTCTGACGGCGCGGGGATTCGCTACCGATCATCGCGTCGACACCATTGTTCCAGCGGGCGACCTGGCCGTAGTACTCGGCGGTGGCCAGATAAGCGTCATCCCAAAACTCCAGCGTTTCACTGAAGGTCCTGCGGTGACCGAGCAACAGCAAGTTGATACGGTTAGCCTCACGCCCTTCGTCACAGATAGGTGCCTGATGATCAAACGGCAAGACCTGGCGATGATCCACCATCAACAGCTCGACTCGTGGGTCATCGTACAGAAACAGTGCGCTGTAGCTGCGGTGCATGTTTTGCAGTGCCGTCTGGCTATTGCCATTCCAGCGCAAAGTCGCCACCCGCAACTGGAAGGTCGCGGGCGCACGCCCTGCGATACTCAACTGCGCAGCCCGCAGCAATGCAAGCGTGTAACAACTGTCGCGCGAGCCGGTCTGGTTCACCAGTACCTTGAAATGGCCAATGTTCTCCATGCCGCCAGCGGCCACGGCCAGTCGCTGTATCAATAACTGCAACGCCGTGCGCTCTGCACGGGAAAAGAAGCTCAGCAAACGCTGCAATACTTGCTGGTAGACATAATTCATAGCCTGGTCATGGATCGTGCTCATCGGTATTTACCCGGTATCAAAAGTTTCATGCCATAACGACGGAGATATCAGCCGCACGACAATTCATCAAGTAAGTAATAGACGCTCAAATGCTAACACTTACAAATTCGTAGTTATTTGAAACACTTGAGCTGCTAAAAGCCAACCAATCACCGAAGGACAGCTTCAACCGCCTGTATTTGCTTGGTTTTTTTCTATATTGAATATTCCTAGGAAACTTCCCACAACGTCCCACGACAAGTGAGTACAAGAAATAGAGAAGCAGTTTCCGAATAGACCTACAACAATTAAACAAGAGTCGGCGCGTTCAACAGCGCTAGCCGTTTTATGTAATGCAGGACAAATTGAATGCACAGCCATGGCTCATTCCTTGAGATGAAAGTAATCCTTCAATTATCAGGGCTTATAGTTCGATTAGAAGATACAGATCGGGAGCAAAAACCAGTTCAGTTGCTGAACTGTCCGGGGGCAGCACCAAGGAATTCTGTTGTTCTGGAGAGGGGAATAAACGCAAAGGAGTCCGTGGGACCACGGACTCCGGGACCAGGCTTTACGCCGGTTCGACTTGAAGAGCGACCCGTTCGCGGCATGGGCATTCGTCCATATAGCGATGCGCTTCGACGAACTCGTTGAACGGGAATACACGGGTCTTGAGCGGCACCAGCACGCGGTCAGCGGTCAACTGGTTAATGTCACGCAAGGCTCGTTGCAGGGCGACGTGATCCTGGGTGATGCCCAGCTCCGGTTTGCCGGTGAAGTTGCCGATGCAGTGCACGAAGAACTGGATATTCTTCTGGAACGCCGCACACGCTGGAAATGGCGTCTGGTTACCGCCTTGCAGACCATACAATACAAGGCTGCCACGCGGTGCCAGCACATCGCCAAGCAACGACATCTGCGGGCCGCCAAGGCCATCGAAGACGACGTCGACACCACGGTTGTCGGTGATCTTGTTGATTCGCATCAACAGATCTTCTTCTTCAGTGACAATGACCTTTTCCGCACCAAGGGAGAGCAGGTATTCGCGCTCTTCCGCCTTCTTGGTCGCGGCAATCACCCGCACGCCCATCGCCTTGCCCAACTGAACAAACGAAGGGCCGGCGCAATGGCTGGCGTCTGTCACCAGAGCAAACTGCCCCGGCTTGACCCGTGCCAGATCGGCGTAAGCAAAATAAGCGATCAGCAGCGGTGTGTAATGCACACTGGCTTCGATTGGGCTGAGCACATCCGGATAACGGGTCAGCGCGGTACGCGGCAGCACAATCGACTCGCCGTAGACGGGGTAGTCATTCGGGCTTTCGGCCGGAAAACTGGCGACCTTGTCACCGACAGACAGGTCCTCGATATCGGCACCGACCGCTGTGACCACACCGGCCATTTCATGGCCAAGACCCGATGGCAGGCGCGCCTGGGACGATGCCAGGTTTTGACGCCAGAGCGTGTCGTACCAGCTAATGCCGATCGCCTCGACACGCACCTGCACTTCGCCAGGACCTGGCTGAGCGGCTGCATGCTCTTCGCATTTGAGCACCTCGGCCGGACCAAACTTGTGAAAACGGATCGTGCGGGACATCGCAAACCTCGTCAAAGTAACCTCTAATGCCCTGAACTCTATCTGGGCTTTTAACCCAAGACTATCAGTGGCTATTAATAGTCGACATGCCTGTCATTGATTCCGCAGCATGGGTGGCATGGGTGGCATGGGTGAAATCCGTGAAAAACGGCTGCCACCGTCTGAGTAAAACTGAATTTACGGGTGCAGAGTAACAGCCTTTCCCCGTAAGATTCATGCCGGCCATTGTTCTCATATGGCCGCTCTCGTCAAGCTTGATGACTCTGCCAGGACTCCAGATGAATCGTAATGACCTGCGTCGTGTCGACCTGAACCTGTTGATCGTATTCGAAACATTGATGCACGAACGCAGTGTGACCCGGGCGGCGGAAAAACTGTTTCTCGGGCAACCGGCGATCAGCGCGGCGCTTTCGCGCCTGCGCAGCCTGTTCGATGACCCACTGTTCGTACGCACCGGCCGGAGCATGGAACCGTCCGCCCGCGCGGTGGAAATCTTCGCCCTGCTCTCACCCGCCCTCGACTCGATTTCGACCGCGGTCAGCCGCGCTGCGGAGTTCGACCCAGCGACCAGCACCTCGGTGTTTCGCATCGGTTTGTCCGATGACGTTGAATTCGCTTTGCTGCCCATGCTGCTCAAACGCCTACGCGCCGAGTCGCCGGGGATCGTACTGGTGGTGCGTCGGGTCAACTACATCCTGATGCCGGGTTTGCTGGCATCAGGCGAAATCTCCATCGGCGTCAGCTACACCACAGACTTGCCGGCTAACGCCAAACGCAAGGTCTTGCGCCGTAGTCAGCCCAAATTGTTACGTGCCGACACCGTACCCGGGCCACTTAGCCTTGATGATTACTGCGCGCGTCCGCATGCGCTGGTGTCGTTCGCTGGCGACCTCAGCGGCTTCATCGACGAAGAACTGGAAAAACTCGGCCGCAAACGCCATGTGGTACTCGCCGTGCCGCAGTTCAATGGCTTGAGCACGTTGCTGGCGGGCACCGACATCGTCGCAACCGTGCCGGACTACACCGCCGAGGCACTGACGGCGGCCGGTGGTGTTCGCGCAGAAGATCCGCCGTTGCCGACCCGTACGTTTGAACTGCACATGGCTTGGCGCGGGTCGCAGGATAACGATCCGGGTGAGCGTTGGTTGCGGTCGCGGATTCAGATGTTTTTTGGGGATCCTGAGAGTCTGTAACGGAATTCCACTAAATTCCATAAAACCGTTTAATAACAACAAGTTATTGGCCAATTACGTCCATGGCCGTCTGTCTAAATCCAATGAATTCCACGACCCATGGGGGCATAATTGGGGGCAAATTTCGGTTCCTTAAAAAGGATGCCCCCACAGATGCCCCCAGATAATGCGGTTGTTTTCAAACGAAAACTCAGCGATGCCTTGATCCGCTCACTGACCGAACCTGGCAAACACGCCGATGGCGAAGTTCCTGGCCTCTACTTGGAGGTGAGGGCGTCGAGTAAGGTCGGCAAATCCCCTTCCAAGGTTTGGCGATTGAAGTATCGGCTGCATGGGAAGGAAAACCGCTTCTCGATCGGCGCTTACCCCGACATTAGCCTCAAGGAGGCGCGCGACATTGCCCGCGGCGCACGCCGCGACGTGGCTAACCACACCGCTCCGCTCAAGGCCAAGACCGCCAAGATCGAGGCACAGTTGCTCAATGAAGAGCGCACCTTCGCTTACGTGGCCGAGCAATGGTTGGCATTCAAGTCTGCCGAACTGGTGACCAAATCCATCTCGGGCTTTACCGGAGCGCTGAACAACCACATCTTGCCTGCCATTGGCAAAAAACCGATCAGCGAGATCAAGTTGGAACACATCACTACGATCATCACTGAGTTGCGCCGCCAGCGCACCATGGCCATGGCCCGGCGCGTGCGCACCATCATACGTGCCGTTCTGGGCTTTGCCGAAGGTCGCGGCTGGGTGGAGCGCAACGTGGCGCTCAGCAACATTGAGGAGTTGAAGATTCGCCACATTGTGACCAGCAACCCGGCGATCGAAAGGCCATCCGACCTGGGCAGGTTTCTTCTGCGCCTTGATGACTGCAACGACGGCAGCGTTGCCGCGGCAATGCGCCTGCTGGTCATATTGCCCGTCCGCCCAGGCGAACTGGTGCAGATGCGATGGGAAGATGTCGACTTGGTGGGCGCCGATTGGCGTTATGTGGTGAGCAAGACCAAGCATCTGGACAAGAGCAAACACATCGTGCCGTTGCCTGAGCAAGCCTTGATTCTGTTACGCGAGCTACATAGAACCCGCGTGGTGGATGAAGAAGGCAAAGGCTGGGTGTTCGTCTCGCCGGTCTATCCGGGTCGCCCCATCAATCCGACCTCCATGCTCAAGTCCTTTCAGCGTATCTGGCCGGAGTACAACATTACTGCCCACGGCTTTCGCGCGACCTACAGAACCATTGCCCACGAGCACTTGGGTATCGATCCAATCGTGCTCGAACTTTCGTTATCTCACCGAATGCCGGGTGCGCTCGGGGCAGTGTATGCACGGGCTCAATTGCTGGCGCAACGCCGAGAGGCTGCCCAACAATGGGCGAACTACCTAGATCAGTTGCGTCAAAACGCGGCGCGAATAACCACAGATTGACGATACAGCGAATACAAATCAGGAGATTGTAGCGGGAAACGAGACTCGCATCTAGCGTCCTACCCATTGAAATCTAAGGGGTTTCCCTTCTTGCCGAAGTAGGAAATGATCAAACCCAGCAGTCGCTGGTCGTCTTTGGCGAGTACAGATTGCGGCTCAGACAGCCAGGCGTAATAACCGCTGGGATAGACTTTCAGCGTCAGGCAAAGCCGTCGAATGGAATAGTCGCCCGCGCGCTGCTTGATAAAGGCCTACTTCAGCCGCACTCCTTGGCAAAGTACGCGGCGGCCTTTTTTAAGATGTCTCGCTCTTCAGTGACCCGCTTGAGTTCGGCTCGCAGACGACGCAGTTCAGCGTGCTGATCGTCGTCCTGCTGCCGTTCTTCTTGAGGTTTGCTGTAGCGCTTTATCCAGGCATAGAGGCTATGCGTCGACACGCCGAGACGGGCCGCTACCTCAGCGACAGGCAGCTTCTTTTCGGTCACTTGATTGACTGCTTGGATTTTGAATTCTTCGGGATAACGCGGGTTGCTCATGGCACCTCCTGATTGGCCTCATTTTAAGGCATGGAGGTGTCTACGAAACCCGGGGCGATTCATTTAGTAGATTAAGTATCATCATCGGAAGGTTACACAAATGCTGAGAATCTTTGGTCTGAGCATTTGCCCCGTGTGAGTCTATGACTAAATACGGGGCTCGGTCTTCCAACATGGCAGCTCAGCCTGAAGCCGATCTAACCACTAATGGTCCGGCTAAGCACTCAGACGAGCCGTCACTTCATTTAGCTGCCCTGACAACCCGTGAAGGTTGCGGCTTGCTGCTTCGGTGCGCTGCATGTTGTCCAGGTTGGTACTGGCGATCGTGGTGATTTCGGTGAGGTTGCGCGAGATGTCTTCCGCCACCGAGGTTTGCTCTTCGGCGGCGGTGGCAATTTGGCGGTTCATGTCGCGAATGGCTTCCACGGCATGGGTGATGCGCTCTAGCATCGCTCCAGCCTCATTTACTTGCGCGACACTCTCTTCACTGCGCGACTGGCCACTTTCAATCGCCTGAGCCGCGTCCACCGCGCCGGTTTGCACCGTTTGGATGATTTGGTTGATTTCGATGATCGACGCCGCCGTACGCTGGGCCAGGCTTCGCACTTCGTCGGCCACGACCGCAAAACCGCGTCCGGCTTCACCGGCACGGGCCGCTTCGATCGCCGCGTTAAGCGCCAGCAAATTAGTCTGCTCGGCGATGCCGCGAATCACTTCCAACACCTTGCCGATGCGGCCACTGTCGGTTTCCAGGCGACGGATGACCGTGGCTGTGTTGGCGATCTCGCCACGCATTTGGGTGATGGTGTGAATGGTGCCCCGCATGACTTTTTCGCCCTGCTGCGCGGATTGGTCGGCATCATCCGCGGCGCGTGCGGCATCGGCTGCGTGACGCGCCACTTCCTGGGCGGTGGCGGACATTTCGTTCATCGCCGTAGCCACCTGATCGGTACGGTTGAACTGCTCGTTAGTACCGCTGGCCATGAGACCGGCGATGGCGTTTAACTCGCCACTTGCGCTGTCCAGATCCTTGGCGCTGCGCTGCAAGCGGTTGAAGGTTTCGGCGAGAAAGTCGCGCAAGGTGTTGGCGGCCATGGCCAGTTTGCCCAACTCGTCTTCACGGCTGCTGGCCACGCGTTCGGCAAATTTCCCTTGGCTCAGTTGCGCCACGTAGTCGATCAGCTTGCGGATGGGGTCAACCAAGTTGCGGTTGATCAGCCAAAGGCTCAACAGGCCGATCAACAAACCCGAGGCGAGCATCACGATAATCCCTAGCATCACAGTGCGCTTGGCAGCGGCGCTGATTAGCGTCGATTGCTCGGTGCCTTGCTTGCGCAGTTCGCCGACAAGTTCGCTCATCTGATCGCTGGTGGCACGGTCCACTCCTTTGACGGCGGCGTCGCCTGCGGTGGGGTCTGCACCCGCCGCGATATAGGCGTCGCGACCTTTCTGGTAAGCGCTGCCCAACTGACGGTGTTCGTCACGCAGGCGTTCGATGCGAGTCTTGAGTTGGCCGTCCAGTCCTTTCTGGTTAGCCAGTTCGCCGAGGATCCCCTGTACGTCGCGCTGACGTTCTTCGAATTGCTTCCAATATTTATCCAGGTCTGCCGGCTGCTTGCCCCGTAGTAATACGTTTTTCCATTCCTGAACCTGCACCTTGAATTGCAGGTTGGCCTCGTCGATCAATTGCGAAGTGTGCAGCGGACCTTCGATTAAGTTGGCATAGTTTTGCACGCCGCTGGACAGGAAATGAAAGCATGCTAAAGCAATCAGCAACATCGCTAATAGGCTGCCGCTCAGCAGTGCGAGGATCTGAGTTCTCAGGGATTTTTGCAGCATCGGATGATACTCATGACAGGAATTAGGTGCGCCTGGTTGGGCGTGAAAGACGTCCAAACATCCCTGTCTGCGGTTCCGGTTCGTGGCCGGAACCGTGCAAACTAACAGCTGAGTCATCGGCGTGCCAGAGCGGTTCTTGAGGCGAGCCCGACCGACGGTGCCTTGTAGATTCTCGGTTATCGTCCTCCCCATGATTTCTTTTGGTTTGGAGATCAGATGAATGACAGCTTTTGGCCCAGAGTGTGTAAAAACGCCTTCGCGAACTCTTGCTATGATTTCTGAGGATTTCATCGCAGGGATCGCCCATGAAGCGCTTTATCCAAGGTGAACATCGAGGCCAAGGCACCTTACTTCCCGAGAGCCTCGACGACTACGTCAGCGATACCAATCCGGTGCGGGTAGTCGACGTCTTCGTCGACGAACTCGACCTGGTCAATCTGGGTTTTGAAGGTGCCATTCCAGCTGATACTGGCCGGCCGGCTTACCACCCCGCGATCCTGCTGAAGATCTACATCTACGGCTATCTCAACCGCATCCAGTCGAGCCGACGTTTGGAGCGAGAATCCCAGCTCAACGTCGAACTGATGTGGTTGACCGGGCGTTTGATGCCGGACTTCAAGACCATCGCCAACTTCCGAAAAGACAACAGCAAGGCCATCAGAGGCGTCTGTCGCCAGTTCGTTGTGCTATGTCAGCAATTGGGACTGTTCTCGTATCAGCAGACTTGGGCCGTCATGTATCTATCGTTGTAATCATCTACACGATGCCTGCGTGAGGGTGATTTTCTATTCGTCTAGAACGATTCGACCTCTGAAGTTTAATAGTTTAATGGCGTTCAATACTCAGAAAACTCGTGCCTTGGGGATAAGCGCCGAGATTGCGGTCATGACTAAATCGCGTTAGAGTTAAAGATTTAAGCACCAGTAACAACGTACTATTTTTTGTTGTATCTCTACCCTATCGTCGCTCCAGATTTTTAAATGCTAGACCGTGCTCAGAAAAAACATAGCCTTCTCCTTTAACGGTCTGGATCGGGCTGTAGTTTTTCTCACCGCTTAGTTTTCGACGCAATCGCCCTATGAGCACCTCGATAACATTTGCTGTGGTGTCATAACTATTTGAGTGTAGATGCTTTATTAAAGCGGATTTAGATAGTATAATTGAACTATTACGAACTAGATACTCAAGCAGTCGATATTCAGAGGCGGTTAGCTTGACCGTGACGCCTTCAACATCAACCTGTTTACGATACACATCTAACATTAAAACTCCTGCTTTAATTGTAGGGGGCGACAACTCACAACATCTCCGGACCAAAGCTTTTATTCGTGCATCAAGTTCATCTAGCGTAACGGGGTTTACTAAATAGGCATCCGCACCTGAGTCTAATGCTTGAGCCGCGTCTTGCCAATGTCCTATGTCGGCGAGAATAATTATTGGAAATCGCTTTCCGTGGTTTCGTATATTGTTTACGAATCCATAATGGCTAGATTCTCTCACGCGCTGATTGATTATTATAATTTCATACGCGTTTTTGTTAATTGCGTGCATACCTTGATCGAACCCTAGTACCGTGTCGACACTGTACCCACTAGCTCCTAATTTATTGGGAAGTTCGTTTTGTGGCGAGTTGAAATCTTCAATAATAAGCAATTTCATTGGAGATGCCTCCAGACTCGTTCGAGCCGCTTGTGCTGGCTCATGACAATATATAATTCTTTTCAAGAATTTATTTAGATTGGTTCAATCTTTTATGAAGATATTGGAGAAGATGGATATGCATCCAAACGCCCACCCTTTGCATTGTAAGGTGGAAAATCAGGGGGGGGATGAACGTGTGGCTGCACCTATTTCTGCCATCAGGACATTTATAATATTTTGTATAATCCTATAAGCCGTTCTGGGCTTGTAACTTTTTACATTTTTTTGCGCGAGGAAGCTTTAAGAAACATTAGACCTTATAATTATTTTAAATTTTATCCGAACTACGCTCTGAGCTTCATGAGGATATTTAAGTATCCTATTCAAACTGGTCGAGCCGGCGGCACTCTACTACCTCCGACCTTCACGCTGTTTGTTAGCGCCCTTCGTTATAATGCCTAGTATTCGCAAACATCTGTACTACCCAGTACCTTTCTGGTCAGGTTGAGTGCAAATAGATGATCAGATGGAATACAAACGGGTGGTCAAGTCCACGCAATTAAACAGTCATCTGCATAACGCACCATCTGCATTTTTGGGGCTGTTCATTTTGCATTGTGAAACCTCTTCCCCAGCATCGCTCACAACCGGTTCTTCACCATGCGCGCTAACACAGGGGATATGATTAGGCATCCTCATTCTTGCCCCCGAAAGGCCGCCGAATGCTCAGGCACGCTATTGGTCGATGGTGGAAAAATATCATTTCCCGTTCGTCGAACACGATAAACGCATACCTGAAGCCGCCCAGAGTTTAGGCACAGGTGCTCCCTAGGGATGCAAAGACGCTAATTGTTCTTCCAGTATTTTTGCATTTCTAAAAACAGAAATGAGGCGGTCCATGTGATGAGAACCAGACCGGTCAGAGCCTGCAAGCCCGTCAGAAACTTAAGATTTCCCACGGGAGTGATATCTCCGAAACCTATTGTGGTGTAGGTGATGAAGGAAAAGTACACACAGTCCATGAAAGAGCCATCGAACCGGCCTATCAGACTTCCCCATTCTCCATCGCGCGTCATCAAGTAATAGGTCAGCGCAAAGCACCAGACTTCGATGGCGTGGGCGAACAGGGCGCCCAGCACCCCCACTACCATCTTGAAACGGTTCCACACCCCGAGCTGCGGTAGCCAACTGTTCAGCCGCAACAGGCATTCATAGTGGATGACCACAGCAATGATCACCACCAGCGTATTGATCAGCGTGACCGCCAGCATGAATTATCTCCGTAAGACCGACTGTAATGGATACGGTCAGCCGGGAAGCGCTTGGAGCGTTGATCGGCGTCCTAAGCAGAGGAATCAAGTCGCTCATGATGGCAGTCTCAAGCAAGTTCCTTGGATGCAACATTTAGTGAATGGCGACTAAGAGTTTTAAGTTAGAGCAACAAAAAATCATTAAAATTTACAAATAAGGCTTGAGTCAGCGCTATGAAAAAATTCCTACCTTACAATCAATTTACAAACATTTTAGGCCACATCGAGATGAATCAGATACCCGATTCAGGGTTTTCAGTCGGATAGTAAATAAGCAGTTTCCAACAATGATCATCTGGACTAATCCAAAACCATTTAGGGCTTGCATTAACTCATTAGAGGCTGTTCGTGACGCTACAAATTAAATCTGTCCTGTTGACTACTCCCACCGAAATTACCTGTATCACTGCGTTTGATCGAACCATAAAACCGGCAGCTAACGCCGGATCGTTTTTGCATATTGGTCGGTCAAATATTTCTTCAGTATTTTTCGGCCTATAACAACACTAGACTATTATCCGGCGCGTCCGCACTGGCTGGAGTAGATCGAACGGGATGTGGACCTCCACATACATAATTACCGGGCAAGAACCATCGCAAAATATCCAAAAACCGTCAGCAAAATCCCTGATATCGCATACGCTACCGGGAAACCGATCCACGGCACTGTGCTATCGATTTCCTTGGCTGCTTCGCGCGCAGGCCCCGAATGACTGCGCGCCCCCGCCACACCTCCCATGAGAATCGCCGAGTTGATCTTGAACACATGAAACCCCACAGCCCAGACAATAAAAGGCGGAATCGTGCATGCCACAAACCCGAGCAAAAAGATCTTCAACGCAATGATCGCGCTGATCTGCGAAACCAGATTCGCCCCGGCATTCACCCCCACAATCGCGACGAAAAAAATCAACCCCATGTCCTCGAGGATGTTGCGTGCCGCGTTCGGCGTATTGCCGAAAAACCGCACCCGCGACACCAGCGACGAAACGATAATCCCCGACACCAACAACCCACCCGCATTACCCAGGCCAACCGCTGCTCCGAATGCCGGCACCTGAATCAGGCCGATCAACAACCCCAGGACCATGCCCAGCGACAGCGTGAGCAAATCAGTCGCGGTACTCGGACGCCCCGCTTTGCCCAACAAGGCAGTCGCCTTGTCGATGGCACTGCGAAGGCCGATCAGGTGGATTAAATCCAGGCGTTGCAAGCGGGTTTCCAGCCCCACGGGAATCGGCGCCCCGCCCCGTTCAATCCCCACCAACTGCACTTGCCCGGCAATCGGCGACTGGCTGAATTCCTTGAGTGCCTTGCCCACGGCATCCTTGTGGGTAACCAGAATCATCGCCTCATCCAGCGGTATATTCAGCGCCCGTGCATCCGGCACTTCTGGCCCGATCAGGCCCATGTGGTCGGTCAGCGCGTCTAGGCTGCCTCCCAGTGCAATCACATCGCCCAGTTGCAACACCAAAGTCGGGGCGGCCCCCAACAATTCGTCGCCCCGCTCGACGTTTTCGATCTGGTACAGAGCATATCGCTCGCGGAATTGCGCTATGCTTTTCCCCACCAAGTCAGGGTTCACCAGGCGATAAGCCCGCAGATCAAACGGCCGATAACCGCTGAGTCCGGCGTCGTCGACGTTCGGCACGCCGTGCTCTACTTCATATTGCTTGGCCGCCTTGCGCGCATCCATGCCCCACCAGCGCGGGAGGTATTTGCAGATCAAAATGATCCCGACCGTGCCCCAGATATAGGTGATACCGTAGGACAGCGCGATCATCGCCGTGGCCGCTGCCGCGGTGGTGCCCGGCGGCAGAGGTACCACGCCTGAGGTAATTGCCTGTTCGGCAGAGCCAATGGCCGCCGACATGGTTTGCGAACCGGCAAGAATCCCGCCCGCCGCACCTACCGGCAGCGATAACAGGCGCACACCCAGCACCACGATGCCCAGCCCAAGAAACGAGGACAGAATCGCCAGGAAGGTGAACTTCAGACCATCCCCCTTGAGACTGTTAATGAACGAAGGCCCCACACGCAGCCCGACGCCGTACATGAACAGGTAATAAAACAGGCTCTTGGTGAAGTTATCGAGTTCGAAATGCACACCGTAATACGACGCCCAGGTCGCAATCGCGCAGCCGATGACGATGGCACCGGCCACCGCGCCCAGGCCGTAGCCCTTGATGGTGCCGCGCCCAACCCAGACAGACAGGCCAACTACCAAGAACAGCAGTATGTAAGGGTTGTCGTGCAAGAAATTAAAGAAGGCAGTCACGATGATTCGTACCTGGCGATGCAACGCTAAAGGTACCGGGCCTCAAGGCCCGGTGAGTATTCAGTGCGTTTAGTTGAGGTTCGGGGTGTCGGCCGGGATGACCGGGACGGCGATGGCTCCATGGCTGAAGCTTGGGCCCGCGTCGGAATGCTCTACCGGGTTTTTCTGCAAGTAGGCGATGGCCTTGCGCAGGTCCTCCAGTAGCAACGCCACCAGGTCACGACTCACGCCATGCCGTACCAGGATGCGCTGCACCACGATGTTCTGACGATCGGACGGCAACGGGTAAGACGCAATCTGCCAACCGCGCATGCGTACACGCTCCGACAGGTCATAGAGGCTGAAGCCGTGATCTACATCGTCCTTGAGCTTGTAGCAAACCGCCGGCAGACCGTCATTGCCGTCGTACACCAGTTCCAGCGGGGCGAACTTGGTGATTTCCGACGCCAGCCACTGAGCCGTATCGGAACACGCTTGTTGAATACGGGTGTAGCCGTCACGACCGAGCCGCAGGAAGTTGTAGTACTGGGCGATGATTTCACCGCCGGGGCGGCTGAAGTTCAGGGCAAAGGTCGCCATGTTGCCGCCCAGGTAGTCGACGTAGAAGATCAGCTCTTCCGGCAGGTCTTCGGTGGAGCGCCAGATCACCCAGCCCACGCCGAGCGGCGCCAGACCGTACTTGTGGCCGGAAGCGTTGATCGACTTGACGCGCTCAATCACAAAGTCCCATTGCAGCTCTTGCTGGATGAACGGAGCGATAAACCCGCCGCTCGCCGCGTCGACATGAATCGGAATATCCAGGCCAAGATCGCGTTGCATCGAGTCCAGCTCGGCCGCCAGGGCGGCGACCGGTTCGTAGATCCCGGTAAAGGTCACGCCCAGGGTCGCGACGACACCAATGGTGTTTTCGTCGCAATATTCCCGCAGGTCGGCCGGGCGCAGGCCCAACGCGTCGCCGCGCAACGGCACTTCGCGAATTTCCACATCGAAATAGCGAGCAAATTTTTTCCAGCAGATCTGCACCGGGCCGCACACGAAATTCGGTTTGTCGGTGGGCAGCCCCGCCGCTTCCCGGCGCTTCTTCCAACTCCACTTGAGGGCCAGGCCGCCGAGCATCGCCGCTTCGCTGGAGCCCGTGGTGGAACAGCCAACGGTTTGCCAGGACTTCGGCGCGTGCCATAGGTCGGCAATGATGTGCACGCAACGGTTTTCAATCTCGGCCGTCTGCGGGTACTCGTCCTTGTCGATCATGTTCTTGTCGAGGGCGTCGGCCATCAACTGCTGCACTTCGGGCTCGACCCAGGTGGTGCAGAAAGTCGCCAGGTTTTGCCGGGAATTGCCGTCCAGCAGCAGTTCGTCGCGCACCAGGTTGTAGGCGACAAACGGCGTGGTCGAGTGATCCGGGAGGCGATATTTGGGCAGCTTGTGCTGGGCGGAGCCACTCGAATAAA
This sequence comes from Pseudomonas baetica, assembly GCF_019733355.1. Taxonomy (GTDB): domain Bacteria; phylum Pseudomonadota; class Gammaproteobacteria; order Pseudomonadales; family Pseudomonadaceae; genus Aquipseudomonas; species Aquipseudomonas baetica_A. The sequence continues at coordinate 286,651 of NZ_JAIHLQ010000016.1, forward strand.
CGTCTTCGATGGCTGGATTTTGCGTCTCTACCGTTTTGTGAAGTGCCATAACGTCCTACCTTTGACAAAGGAAATCTCTTAGACGTTGATCAAGACAGGTGCTGATCAGCTTGCGTCAGGAAAAATCTATGGGATAGAAAATCAACCATTTTTTTGAACTCGTATTAGCCATCAAGCCATGGATCAACTTAAGCCAAAATCGATAACTACATTCGACGCGACATTCAATACTTTATTTATGGCCGGAAGAGGCTGGCGTTCGATATCCACTTTAACGTTGCCTTCGGCGGCGAAGGTCAGGACCTCAGCCATGTCATCGCTGTTACTCTAAAACGAATTCTGTACTGCGTCTGCGTACTACAATCGCATTTAATTATCAAGATTTTATCAAGACTCTATCAAGCTATCATCAAGACTCCCGATATTCATAAGCTTGGGCGATGAATATAAAAAATCGTCGTGTAAATTGCGGATTCCACGGCCATCCGGCCACCTATTCCATAAACATCCGGCCACTGATTCCACGATGATCCGGCCACCCATTCCACGCTCATCCGGCCACCCTTAAGGCAGGCAGCAACGCAGGATTATTCACTACCATCGACCTCTTTTATCGAAGCAGAGAGGTCGTCGTGGAGCGTTTATCCATGCGTAAAATTCGAGAAGTGCTACGTCTCAAATTCGAGGTCGGCCTATCTGCCCGCCAGGTCGCTGGCAGCTTGCAAGTAGGCCGAGCCAGCGTCGGTGAGTACCTCAATCGCTTTGCTGCCAGCGGCCTGACCTGGCCCTCTGCGCTGACTGACGCCGAGTTACAACGGCATCTTTTTCCGCCGCCGCCCACCGTTCCCAGCGATCAAAGGCCGGTGCCAGACTGGGCTCATGTACACGGGGAGTTACGCCGCCCCGGCGTAACTCTGGCCCTGCTTTGGCAGGAATACCGACTCGCCCACCCGCAAGGCTTCCAATACAGCTGGTTCTGCGAGCACTACCGCCTCTGGGCCGCCAAGGTCGACGTGGTCATGCGCCAGGAGCACCGTGCCGGCGAAAAGCTGTTCGTCGATTACGCCGGCCAGACCGTACCGGTCATTGATCGGCGAACCGGCGAGATCCGCCAAACGCAGATCTTCGTCGCCGTTCTCGGCGCGTCCAGCTACACCTTTGCCGAGGCCACCTGGTCGCAGAAGCTGCCTGACTGGCTGGGCTCGCACGCCCGCTGTTTTGCTTTTTTCGGTGGCACATCGCAGATCCTGGTGCCCGATAATCTGCGCAGCGGCGTCACCAAGGCGCATCGCTACGAGCCCGACATCAACCCCAGTTACCGCGATCTCGCCGAGCATTACGGCATCGCCGTATTACCTGCTCGCTCGCGCAAACCCAAGGACAAAGCCAAGGTCGAAGTCGGCGTGCAAGTCGTCGAGCGCTGGATCCTCGCCGCGCTGCGCAACCGCCAGTTCTTCTCGCTGGGCGAACTCAACACGGCAATCAGCCTGCTGCTCGAACGCCTCAATCAAAAGCCCTTCAAGAAGCTGCCCGGCTCACGCCGCTCGGCCTTTGAGACCATCGACCAACCCGCACTGCAACCGCTACCAGAACATCCGTACATCTACGCCGAATGGAAAAAGGTGCGGGTGCACATCGACTACCACGTCGAGGTCGAGGGCCATTACTACTCGGTGCCGTACCAGTTGGTGAAGCACCAACTCGAAGTGCGGCTAACCGCTAAGACCGTCGAGTGCTTCCACGCCAACCAGCGGGTGGCCAGTCACCTGCGCTCGCTGCACAAAGGCCGCCACACCACCCAAACCGAGCACATGCCCAAGAG